>NZ_JAYFSI010000003.1:0-663534 GCF_034929455.1 Amycolatopsis heterodermiae | reverse complement strand
GGGGGGGGGGGACCCCCCCCCCCCCGCCGTTTCCGTTCACAAGCCTCGGGGTGATTGGTCAGGCGACGGGAGCTGTGGTCAGGCCGAGTTTTCCCGCCAGCCGCCCGATCCACGCCGACACCTCGTCGGGGGAGCGGTCCGGTAGTCCGAAGATCACCTCGGTGACGCCGAGCGCGTCCAGGTGGGCCAGCCGCTCCGGGTCCGGGCGCTCGCCCAAGGCGCAGATCGCCGGGGCCCCGGAACGGCCCTCCTCGCGCCAGATCTCCTTCAGCAGTGCGACATGGCCGTCCAGGTCGGTGTCCGCCGGTGTCGTGATCCAGCCGTCCGCGTGGCGGGCGATCCAGCGGAACGTCTTCTCCGTGGGGCCCGCGCCGAGCAGGACCGGGATGTGGGCCTGGACCGGTTTCGGCCACGCCCAGCTGGGGCCGAACGACACGAACTCCCCGTCGTAGGAAGCTTCTTCCTCCGTCCACAGTGCACTCATCGCCTCGAGGTACTCGCGCAGGGCGGTGCGGCGGCGGTTGCCGGGTACGCCGTGGTCGGTCAGCTCGTCGACGTTCCAGCCGAACCCGGTGCCGAGCGTGACGCGCCCGCCCGACAGGTGGTCGAGGCTGGCGATCGTCTTGGCGAGCGTGATCGGGTCGCTTTCGACGGGCAGGGCCACCGCCGTCGAAAGCCGGATCCGCTCGGTGACCGCGGCGGCCGTCGCCAGCGCCACCCACGGGTCGAGCGTGCGGCTGTACCGGTCGTCGGGCAGGGACGCGTCCCCGGTGCGCGGGTGCGGCGACTCGCGTTTCACCGGGATGTGCGTGTGCTCGGGTACGTAGAAGGTGGCGAACCCCGCGGCTTCCGCGGCCTGCGCCGCGGCCGCCGGAGTGATGCCTCGGTCGCTGGTGAACAGCACGATTCCGTAGTCCACGCGACGGACTGTATTAGAACGTGTTTCAGTTTTCAAGCGGCTGCCGCGGGGCCGGTGCCGGCGGGCGGGATCGCTTTCGGTATACCTGTGTGCACAGTGCGTGACCATGCGGGTCGAGCGTCGATCGAGGGCCGGTGGACGCCGCCGCGGTGCGCAGGCTGGGAGCAGCGTGCCGCCGTTCGCCGGGTCACAGTGGGTGAGCCCGGGAATGCCGGTCGGAACGGGGTGGTGGCAGCGTGGAGCCGACGATCCATTGTGGACGATCAGTGGGGGTGTCCCAGCCAGTGGACGGTCCCTCGGGGCGGGATGGTGTGCCGGGCCGGGGTTCCAGTACCCTGGATCCCAGGCCGAGAGGCGCTGCAACGGGCCAGGGGGTCCGCCACGCTCGGCCGGTTGTGACCACCCAAGGGCGCCTCCCGACCGAGGGAGGCTGCCGGTGAACCCGATCACCCCGCAAGAATCCGAGGCCACCGCGCGCCTGCGCGAGCTGCTCAGCCAGCGGGTCGCGGTCCTCGACGGTGCCTGGGGCACGATGCTGCAGGGTGCCGGGCTGACCCCGGCCGACTACGTCGGCGACCGCTTCGGCGACCACACCCACGACGTCACCGGCGACCCCGACCTGCTCAACCTCACCCGCCCCGACGTCATCCTCGACGTGCACCGCCAGTACCTCGCGGCCGGCGCCGACATCACCACGACGAACACCTTCACCGCGACCAGCATCGGCCAGGCCGACTACGGCCTGCAGGGCCTGGTCCACGAGATGAACGTCCGCGGCGCGCAGCTGGCCCGCCAGGCCGCCGACGAGTTCGGCGGCAAGTTCGTCGCCGGGTCGATCGGCCCGCTCAACGTCACCCTCAGCCTGTCGCCGAAGGTCGACGACCCGGCCTACCGCGCCGTCACGTTCGAGCAGGTCAAGGCCGCCTACGCGGAGCAGATCGCCGGTCTCGTCGAGGGCGGCGTCGACCTGCTGATGATCGAGACGATCTTCGACACGCTCAACTGCAAGGCCGCGATCGCCGCCGCGCGCGACGTCGCGCCGGAGCTGCCGCTGTGGATCTCGGTCACCATCGTCGACCTGAGCGGGCGGACGCTCTCGGGCCAGACCGTCGAGGCGTTCTGGAGCTCGATCGAGCACGCGAAGCCGCTGGTCGTGGGCGTCAACTGTTCGCTGGGCGCCGAAGAGATGCGCCCGCACGTCGAGGAGCTGTCGCGGATCGCCGGCACCTACGTCGCCTGTCACCCGAACGCCGGGCTCCCGAACGCGTTCGGCGGGTACGACCAGACGCCGGAGGAGACCGCCGGGCTGATCGGCGGCTTCGCCCGTGACGGCCTGGTCAACCTGGTCGGCGGCTGCTGCGGCACCAGCCCGGCCCACATCAAGCAGATCGCGGCCGCCGCGAAGGGCGTCACCCCGCGGGAGGTCCCCGAGCCGACCTCACGCACCCGGTTCAGCGGCCTCGAGCCGTTCGGCATCGGCGCCGACACCGGGTTCGTGATGATCGGCGAGCGCACCAACGTCACCGGCTCCAAGCGGTTCCGGCGGCTCATCGAGTCCGGTGACCACCAGGCCGCCGTCGACGTCGCGCTCGAGCAGGTCCGCGGCGGGGCGAACCTGCTGGACGTCAACATGGACGCCGACCTCCTCGAGAGCGAGGAGGCGATGACGACGTTCCTCAACCTCATCGCCACCGAGCCCGAGGTCGCCCGGATCCCGGTGATGGTCGACAGCTCCAAGTGGACCGTGCTCGAAGCCGGCCTGCGCTGCATCCAGGGCAAGGGCGTCGTCAACTCGATCAGCCTGAAGGAGGGCGAGGAGCCGTTCCTCGCCCAGGCCCGCACCATCCGCAACTACGGCGCCGGCGTCGTCGTGATGGCCTTCGACGAGCAGGGCCAGGCCGACACCGCCGACCGCAAGGTGGACATCTGCGGCCGCGCCTACGACCTGCTCACGCAGAAGGCCGGCTTCGCGGGCGAGGACATCATCTTCGACCCGAACGTGCTGGCCGTCGCCACCGGCATCAGCGAGCACAACGGCTACGCCAAGGCGTTCATCGAGGCGCTCCCGCGGATCAAGGAGCGCTGCCCCGGCGTCCACATCAGCGGCGGCATCTCGAACCTGTCGTTCTCCTTCCGCGGCAACGACGTCGTCCGCGAGGCGATGCACTCGGCGTTCCTGTTCCACGCCGTGCAGGTCGGCCTCGACATGGGCATCGTCAACGCCGGCCAGCTCGCGGTCTACCAGGACATCCCGAAGGACCTGCTGGAACTGGTCGAGGACGTGCTCTTCGACCGCCGCGAGGACGCCACCGACCGGCTGGTGACCTTCGCCGAGAACGTCAAGGGCAGCGGCACCAAGCGCGTCGTCGACCTGACGTGGCGCGAAGGCACGGTCGAGGAGCGGCTCTCGCACGCGCTCGTGCACGGCATCGTCGACTACATCGAAGAGGACACCGAAGAGGCGCGGCAGACCAAGGCCCGGCCCCTCGAGGTGATCGAAGGCCCGCTGATGGACGGCATGAAGATCGTCGGCGACCTGTTCGGCGCCGGCAAGATGTTCCTGCCGCAGGTGGTGAAGAGCGCGCGCGTCATGAAGCGCTCGGTGGCCTACCTCGAGCCGTTCATGGAGGCCGAGAAGGAGGAGGCCCGGCTGGCGGGCCGCGCCGCGGTGTCCAACGGCCAGGGCAAGGTCGTGCTCGCCACGGTCAAGGGCGACGTCCACGACATCGGCAAGAACATCGTCGGCGTGGTGCTCGGCTGCAACAACTACGAGGTCATCGACCTCGGCGTGATGGTGCCGGCGGCGAAGATCCTCGACACCGCGGTCACCGAGGGCGCCGACGCGGTCGGCCTGTCCGGGCTGATCACGCCGTCGCTCGACGAGATGGTCAACGTCGCCAACGAGATGCAGCGCCGGGGCCTGAAGATGCCGCTGCTGATCGGCGGCGCGACGACGTCCCGGCAGCACACCGCGGTCAAGATCGCGCCGGCCTACGACAACGCGACCGTGCACGTGCTCGACGCGTCACGCGTGGTCGGCGTCGTGTCCGACCTGCTCGACCCGGACCGCTCGATCGTGCTGGCCGAGAAGAACCGGGCCGACCAGGACGTGCTGCGCGAGCAGCACGCCAACAAGCAGCGACGCCCGATGCTCACCCTCGAGCAGGCCCGTGCGAACCCGGAGAAGGTCTCGTTCGACGAGCTGCCGACCCCGGAGTTCACCGGCGTCCGGGTCGTGGAGCCGAGCATCACCGAGCTGCGCGAGATGGTCGACTGGCAGTTCCTGTTCCTGGCCTGGGAGCTCAAGGGCAAGTACCCGGCGATCCTGGACCAGCCGGTCGCCCGCGAGCTGTTCGACGACGCGAACACGCTGCTCGACCAGATCATCGCCGAGGGCAGCTTCACCGCGAAGGGCGCGTACGCGTACTGGCCGGCGCACACCGAGGGCGACGACATCCTGCTCGACGGCGAGTTCTCGCACGTCCGGTTCCCGATGCTGCGGCAGCAGACGTCGAAGCCGCAGGACCGCGCGAACCGCAGCCTGGCCGACTACATCGCGCCGGCCGGTGACCACCTCGGCGGGTTCGCGGTCGCCATCCACGGCGCCGAGAAGCTCGCGGCCAAGTACGAAGCCGAGCAGGACGACTACCGCGCGATCATGGTCAAGGCGCTGGCCGACCGGCTCGCCGAGGCCTTCGCCGAGTACATCCACCTGAAGGCGCGCCGCGGCTGGTTCGAGCCGGACGCCGACCCGAAGCTGGAGGACCTGCACGCCGAGCGCTTCCGCGGCATCCGCCCGGCGCTCGGGTACCCGGCCAGCCCCGACCACAGCCAGAAGCGCGAGCTGTTCGAGCTGCTGGAGGCCGACGAGCTGGGCATGGCGCTGACCGAGTCGTACGCCATGACGCCGGCGGCGAGCGTGTCCGGGCTGATCTTCGCCCACCCGGAGTCGAAGTACTTCACCGTCGGGCGCCTCAACCGCGACCAGGTCGAGGACTACGCGCGCCGCAAGGGCGTCGAGATCGGCGAGGTCGAGCAGTGGCTGCGGCCGAACCTGGCCTACGAGCCCGAGGCGTAGTCCTTCAGCTCGATGTCCGTGGCGAAGTTGTCGGTCGCCTTCAGCATCATGCGGAGCAGGGTGCGGGACTTGAACGTCCAGTCCCGCATCTTGATCCGGAGCCGGGACGGCGGCGCGAGGAACGGGCCCGCGCTGGCGCGCTGCGAGATCTTGGCGTAGGTCCGGAACTGCTCTTCGTAGCGGGCGAAGGCGGCGAGGTGGTCGCCGCCGGCCGCGAGCAGTTCGCCGGCGAGCACGTACGCGCCGACGATCGCGAGGCCGGTGCCGAAGCCGCCGAGCGTGTTGCCGTAGGCGGCGTCGCCGAGCAGCACGAACCGGCCGCGGGAGTAGTGGTCGATGGTGACGCGGGCGAGCGAGTCCAGGTAGAACTCGCGGGCCTGCGGCACCTTCGCCAGCAGCTCGGGCACCTGCCAGCCGACACCGCGGTAGGCGTCGATCAGCAGCTCGCGCTGCCGCTCGACGTCCGTGCGGTCGTAGTCGAGCTCCGGTGAGGCGAAGACGAAGAACGCCGACGCCTTCGGTCCGCCGACCGCCGCCATCCGGCCGGGCTCGTTGTACATCACGGCTTCACCGCCGTCGACCTGCTCGCCGAGCTCGGCCAGGGCGTAGTAGTGGCCGAGGAACTTGACGTAGTCCTGCTCCGGGCCGAAGGCCAGCCGCCGGACGTTCGAGTGGATGCCGTCGGCGCCGACCACGAGGTCGAAGGTGCGCGGGGCGGCGTTCGCGAAGGTGACGGCGACGCCGTCCGGGGTCTCGGTCAGCGACGTGATGGTGTCGCCGAAGACGTACTCGCAGTCGGCGGCGGTGCGCTCGTACAGCAGTTCGGCCAGGTCCCCGCGGCGGATCTCGATCTCGCCGCCGGTGAACTCGCCCGGGATCACCGCCCGGGGCCGCCCGTCGGCGTCGATCACCGTCTGGTCCTGCCCGCCGGTCGCCCGCTGCCGGACCTCCTCGAGGATCCCCATCCGCTCCAGCACCGTCCGGTGGGTGGGGCCCTTGAAGTCGACGGCCTGGCCGCCGGGCCGCACTGACGCGGCGCGCTCGACGACGGTGACGCTGCAGCCGTAGCGGTGCAGCCAGTAGGCGAGGGCCGGGCCGGCGATGCTCGCGCCGGAGATCAGGACCTTGAGGTTCTTCATCGTGTCGGTCATGCCGCAAGCTTCGCGACCAGGGCTTACCGGTCGCTGGCGAAGCGCTGACGGGCACCGTCAGCACCCGGCGCGTCACTGTCGAGAGTGGACGGTCCGGGCGGAAAATTCCCGGCGGGGAACGCGGTTTGCCCGGCGGTTTTCGCTTGTTGACCAGGGGTGCATCCGGGGGGACCATTCTTCGCGGGGGAGAGGGGCCGACAGTGCCGGGGACGGAAACGCAGCCGGTCGTGACCGGCGCCGGAGAGCTGCTGCGGAACGGGGAACGCGCGCTCGAAGCCGACGGCGACCTGCGCGCGAGCCGGGAGTGGTTCGACCGGGCCTACCGCGCGGCCGAGCAGGAGTGCGACGGCGTCGGGATGGCCCGCGCCGCGCTGGGGCTGGCCGGGTTGTGGGTGCACGAGCACCGCAGCGCGCCCGCGGCGGCGTTGCTGCAGGCCCGGCTGCGCAGCGCGCGGACCGCCGTCGACCCGGGCTCTTCGCTGGCGCTGCGGCTGAAAGCGCGGCTGGCGGGTGAAGCGGATTACGTGGCGGGGGAGAGCAACCAGATCCTCGCCGTGCTGGAGGAGGCGAAGCGCGCGGGCGACCCGGTCGCCTGGGCCGAAGCCGCCAGCCTGGCCCACCACTGCCTGCTCGGCCCCGACCACGGCGGCCAGCGCCGCGCCCTGGCGCAGGAGCTGATCACCGAAGGCTTCCGGACGTCGCGGCGCAGCGACCTGCTGATGGGCCTGCTCTGGCGGACCGTCGACCTCTTCCTCGACGGCGACCAGCACGCCCAGCGCGGGCTCGCCGACCTGCGCGGCCTGCTGGCCGAGCAGGACCACCTCGCCGTCGGGTTCGTGCTCGACGCCATCGACGTCATGCTCAGCATCCGCGCCGGGCGGTTCGCCGAGGCCGAGGCGCGGGCCGCGGCCTGCGCCCAGCGTGGGGAGCAGGCCGGGGACGCCGACGCGACCGGCTGGTACACCGCACAGCTCGGCGCGATCCGCTGGTACCAGGGCCGGGTCGCCGAGCTGCTGCCGGTGCTGCGCGAGACGGTGCATTCCCCGACGCTCAGCGCGGTCGACAACGCGCTCGTCGCCGGCCTGGCCGTCGCCGCCGCTTCGGCCGGGGACGAACGCGAGGCCGCCGGGGCGCTGGCCCGGCTGCGCGGGCACGACCTGGCGCTGCTGCCGCGGTCGAGCAGCTGGCTGGTGTCGATGTACGGCATCGTCGAGTCCGCCTGCCTGGTCTCGGACGTCGAATCCGCGCTGGCCGCGTACGCGCTGCTGACGCCGTTCGCGCGGCTGCCGATGACGGCCAGCCTCGGGGTCGCCTGCTTCGGTTCGGTACAGCACGCGCTCGGCGTGGCGATGCTGACCGCGGGCGAGCCCGAGCGGGCCGTCACGCACTTCCGGGCGGCCGTGCGGGACAACCTGGCGCTGGCGCACTGGCCGGCCGTCGCGCTCTCGCGGGCCCGGCTCGCGCAGGCGTTGTCGCTCCTCGGCGCGCCGGACGCCGATCAGGAGCAGGCGACGGCGATGCGGGAAGCGGCGGAACTCGGGATGTCCTTGCCCGCCGCGCCGCCGCGGTCCGCCGCCCGGGTCACCTGCCGGCGGCAGGGCAGGCACTGGCTGTTCACGCTGGGCGGCCGTTCGGTGCTGGTCGAGCACAGCGTCGGCATGGGCTACCTCGCCACGCTGCTCGACAACCCGGGGTACGAGCTGTCGGCGGCCGAGCTGGCCGCCGGTCCCGGCGTCACGCCCGCCGCGACGTCCGGGCAGCCGGTGCTCGACCCGGCGGCGACCAGCCACTACCGCAAGTGGCTGGCCACCCTGGAGGCCGAGCTCGACGAGCACGAGGCCAACCACGACGACGGCCGCGCCGAGCGGGTCCGGTCCGAGCGCGACTGGCTGGTCGGCGAACTGTCCGCCGCGGCCGGGCTGGCCGGGCGCGTCCGCGAGTTCGCCGGCGCGGAGGAGAAGGCGCGGATCGCGGTGGGCAAGGCGATCCGCCGCGCGCTGACCCGGATCGCCGCCGCGGACGCCGTCATCGGCGACGTCCTGCGCGACGGCGTCCAGACCGGCAACCGCTGCTGCTACCGCCCCGGCTGAGCTTCCGCTACTGGACCGCGCCGTTCTGGGTGAGCAGGTTCTCGTACCAGGCGTCGTACGGGTGGTTGGACGCCGGGTAGCTCGCCAGGGGCGTGGTCGCCTGGCCCGCCGAGTCGAAGTCCCAGCCGCGCACCAGCTTGCCCGCCTGACGCGCCGAGGTGATGAACGCCGACTCCGTCGCGGGGGCGCCGTAGAAGAGCGCGCCGTCCTGCAGCTCCGCGCTGTCGCCCTTCTGGAACTCGTCGAAGGCGACCTGGCGGTAGCGGATCCGGTCGCCGGTCACGCCGGGGGTGTCGGCCCGCAGCGTCTGCGCCGGGGTCGGGCCGTCGGCCGCGGTCCGGACCGTCACCGTCCGGCTGCCGCTGGTGGCCGTGGCGGTCGGGAACCGCGCGTCGGACGTCTTGGCGTTGCCGGTCCACGCGACCGTGGTGCCCGACAGCGTGCCGTTCCAGGTCCAGTTCTGGCTGTTGCCCTGGCTTCGGTGGATCTCCCGCAGCTGCGTCCCGCCGGTGAACGTGACGCTCGGCAGCACGCCGTTGTCGTACTGGTGGCTGGCCTGCCAGGTGATCTCGCCGTCCGCGCCGAGCTTGCCGACGCGGTACCAGAGCGTGGTGGCGCTCTGCGACTGGTGGACCTCGACGAGGTCGCCGTTGTCGTTCAGCGCGACGGCCGGCGTCTGGCCGTTGTCGTACTTCCCGTGGCGCAGCCAGGTGATCCGCCCGTCGGCGCCGTAGGTCCCGGTCCAGTACCAGAGCGTGCCGGCGCCCGAGTCGTGCACCTCGACGACCTGGCCGCGGCCGTTGAGCGCGACGGACGGGTGGTAGCCGACGTCGCGCTTGTACTCGGCGCGCGTCCCGGCGTCGCCGGAGAGCAGCGGCAGCACGCGGCCGCGCAGCGCGTCCACGGTCGGCTGGCCCGCCGGGTAGTCCTTCGCCTGCAGCAGCCGGCTGCCGAACACCGACTCCAGCTCCTGGTTCAGCGCGGTCAGGTTGCCCGCGGCGAAGTTCGGGTTGTCGGTCAGGTCGTCCTTCAGGTCGAGCATGACGACGATCGGCGCGGCGGCCGGGTGCGCCGCCGACCAGGTGTTCACCGTCGCGAGCCAGTCGCGCAGGTTGTTCGACGCCGGGTTGCCGCCGCTGTGGTCGACGAGGTTGCCGGGCGAGTCGTGCCCGACGCCGTAGTCGTGCGAAGTGGCGTAGCCGTTGTCGTGGATGTCGAGCTCGACGAACCGGACGCCGTGGTCGAGCTGGTAGGCCACGGAGTTCTTGGCGCCGTCGACGTTGCCCGAGTAGCTGTTGTGCGTGGCCCGGAAGACCGAGCCGGTGAACGGCGGGCTCGCGGCCTCCGCCGTCCCGGCGGTCAGGAGCGCGGAAGCCGTCAGAACGGAGACGGCCAGTGCGGGCAGACGAGTCATCCTCGGGTCCTCACGTCGGGAACGGGGCGCCGTCCCATCCTGGTGGGCCGCCGGGGGCGCTGTCTCGAACTCCGGGTGGAACGTCGTGGAACGGAATGGAACGCCCAGGAGGTGACAGCAGGTTCTCGAGGGAGGAAAACGTCATGACGCAGGCAGGTGGACCCCAGTACCCGGAGCCGACCGGGCCGGTGCCGCCGCAGGCCGGGATGCCCGTCCCGCCGGCGGTACCGGGCCAGTCGAAGAAGCCGAAGAACCCGAAGCGGCGGCAGAAGATCGTGCTGACCGTGTTCCTGGTCGTGGTCGCCGCGATCCTCGCCCTGGTCTGGGTGGCCACCCGCTCCAACGGTGAGAACGCGCAGGTCGGCAACTGCGTCACCGAAAGCGGCGAGAACTACGTGAAGATCGTCGACTGCGGTGACAGCGCCGCCACGCTGAAGGTGGTCGCGCGCGTCGAGGACAAGACGCAGACCGAGGCGCAGGTCAGCGCGTGCAACGCCTACCCCGACGCCGACCAGGTGTTCTGGGAGGGCAAGGAGGGCGAGACCGGGGTCGTGCTGTGCCTGGCGAAGACCGGTAAGTAGCCCGATGGCGGCCGGGAAGTTCTCGTTCACCGGCTCCGGCGAGCTGCGGGTCCGCAGCGGTGGGCGCACGCTCGCCGCCGCGGGCGACGTGATCTCGATCGGTGACCGGGTCTTCCGGCTGGGCGAGGTGGACCGGGTCGCCTACCACGCGGCGGCCCGGCTGCACCGGGCGAGCTACTCGCTCGGCCTGGCCCGCGGCCCGGTGCGGTGCCGGTTCGGGTTCGACGCGTTCGCGCGCGGCACCGAGCTGGACGACGCGCGCGAGACCTGGCGGCGGCTGGTCGAGCTGGTGGAGTCGGCGGCCTGCCCGCGGATCGCGCTGACCATGGCCGAGGCGATCACCGCCGGGGACACGGCCCGCTTCGGGGGCGGCGGGCACCCGGGGATCGACGCCGACGCCGAGGGACTGCGGGGCCGGCACTGGTTCGCCGCGAAGGTGCCGTGGAACCGGGTGCTCGGCAGCGACCTGCGGGCGGGGCAGGTGCGCGTGTGGACGGGCGGGCGCGAGCCCGGGCTGGTGGCCGGGATGGCGGGGTGGAACGCCGTCGTCCTGCCACGGGTCGTCGGGATCATGGTGTGCCGCGAAAAAGAATCACCGGGAAACCATTGATCACGGCGCGGGGTGAATGCACGGAAAATGCTCACGGAATAGCGAATCGGTTATCCGTTATGTCCCATTTGCCGGGCCGCTCAGCGAATTTTTCCAAATCGCCGCGCGAATTCGGTACTTCGCGGGTCCCGGCGTCGTCATTATCCGAAGAAGAGGTGTGTGCGGCGCCGGAAAGCCGCGCGAGGGGTTGGGGAGGCAGCAGGCGTGGGGTACGACTGGCCGCTGGTCGGCCGAGAACGGGAGCTGGCGTTCGCCCGCCGGGCGCTGGCCGACGCCGAGGTGTGCGGGCTGCTGCTGACCGGGCGGGCCGGGGCCGGGAAGACCCGGCTGGCCAAGGCTTTGCTGGCCGAGCTCGAAGCCGGGGGCGCCCGCACGCACTGGGTGCGCGCGATGTCGTCCGCCTCGACGATCCCGTTCGGGGCGTTCGCCCACCTGCTGCCCGGCAGCGCGAACGGCACCGCCGACCGGGCGCACCGGCTCAACCAGGTCGCGGCGCACCTCACCCGTGGCGCGGAGGGCCGGCGGCTGGTGCTCTGCGTCGACGACGCGCACCTGCTCGACGATTTGTCCGCGACCCTGGTCCACCAATTGGCGGCGACGGCGTCCGCGTTCGTGATCGTGCTCGCGCCGCACGGGGTGAGCGTGCCCGATCCGGTGTTCGCGATGTGGAAGGACCGCGTCGCCGAACGGCTCGACATCGGTGAACTCACCCGGGACGAAACCCGGGAACTGATCACCGCGGCGATGGGCGGGCGGCTCGACGACGGCGCGGAGCACCGGCTGTGGCACCTCACCCTCGGCAACCCGCTGTTCCTGCGCGAGCTCGTCCAGGGTGGCCTCGACAGCGGTTCGCTGTCGGCCGAGGACGGCGTGTGGCGGTGGAGCGGGGCGCTGACCGCGACGCCGCGGCTGGTCGAGCTGATCGAGATCCGCACCGACCGCGTCGACGCCGACGAGCGGCGGCTGCTGGAACTGCTGGCCTTCGGTGAGTCCCTGGGCAGCGATCCGCTGGTCCGGCTGGGTGCCGCGCGCGTGCTGGCGTCGACCGAGCAGGCCGGGCTGGTCGTGTCCGAACGCACCGGGCGGCGGCTGGAGGTCCGGCTCGCGCACCCGCTCTACGCCGAGGTGATCCGGCGGCGGACGTCACCGCTGCGCCAGCGGGAGACGTTCCGGATCCTCGCGCAGACCCTGGACATGACCGGCGCGCGCCGCGCCGAGGACAAGCCGAGGCTGGTCCGGTGGCGGCTCGCGGCCGGGCTGCCGACCGACCCGCAGCTGGTCCGCGCGGCGGCGGAGACGTTGCTGCGCAAGGACTTCCCGCAGGCCGAGCAGCTGGCGGCGGAGGCCGTCCGGCTGGGTGGCGGCTTCGCCGCGAAGTTCCTGCTCGCCCAGGTCCGGATCGCCGGCGGCCGGCACGCCGACGCCGACGCGCTGCTCGCGGAGCTGGCGGGCGAGACGGTCTCGGACGTGCAGCACGCCCGCGTCGCCGCCACCCGGGCCCGGAACCTGGCCCTCGGCCTGGGCCGCTTCGAGCAGGCTCACGCCGTGCTGGACACGGCGGAGACGGCCGTCTCCTCCGGTGGGGATGAGCTGGCGACCGCCCGGGCGGCGCTGCGCGCGGCCGCGGGCGCGACCCGGGCCGCGCTCGACCTGCTCGGCCCGGTGCTGGACCGCAACCGCCGCGGCGACCCGCTCCGGCTCGCGGCGCTGGTCGTCGCGGCCGGGGCCCTGGCGGAGAGCGGGCGGGTGGAGGCGTGCCTCGGCGTCGTCGAAGAGGGGCTGGCGATCGCGTCGCGGATCTCGGACGCCGACGTACCCGGGGCGCAGGCCCGGCTGGACCACGCACGGATCGTCGCGCTGTGCGGGGCCGGCCGCGTCGAGGAGGCCGAGGACCTGGCGGGGGACGGCTACCGCGAAGCGATCCGCGACCGCTGGGGCCCGGCGCTCGCGGGCGCGGCGGCGTCACTGGGCACGGTCGCGCTCGCCTACGGCAACCTCCGGGGCGCGATCCGCTGGCTGCGCGAGGCCCTCGCCGCGGAGGCCCACGACCAGCCGCACGCGTTCCGCCCCGCCGTCGTCGCGGCCCTGGCCCGGGCGACGGCGATGACCGGCCAGGCTGGGGAGCCTCCGGCGGTCCCGGGCCCGCTCGGCACGTGGGCCCAGGCGTGGGTCGCCGCCGCTCGAGGTGAGCTGACGCGGGCGGCCGAGCTTGCGGCTTCGGCGGCTGCTTCGACTGTCGCGGAGGGCCGGCTGGCGATCGCGGCGGAGATGGCCCACGACGTCGTCCGCTTCGGTGGCGAAGCGCCTTCGGTGGATCTGGAGGGGCGGCTGCCTGGCTTGTATGCGGACCATGCGCGTGCCTCGGACCCGGTGGCCTTGGACGAAGTCGCAACCGGCTTCGCCGACGTCGGGGCCCGGTTGCTGGCCGCGGAAGCCGCTGCTTCCGCAGGACGTGCTTACCGGGCTGAAGGGAAGCTGGGCAGCGCGGCGACGTCGGCGCAGCGGGCCCGGACGTGGCTGGAGTCCTGTGAGGACGCCGCGACGCCGGCGCTGGCGTTGCTGGAGACGCCGCTGGACCTGACGGTCCGCGAGCTGGAGATCGCGCGCTTGGTTGCCACGGGCTTGACGAGCCGCGCGGTGGCGGACCGGCTCGTGGTGTCGGTGCGCACGGTCGACAACGTGCTGCACGGCGTCTACGCGAAATTGGGTATCTCCGGGCGCCGCGAGCTGGCTTCGGTGGTGGGCCGGCCGGAGGTGGGGAGTAGTCCCGCCGACGCGCCATAGGTAGTCCGCCCGGATCGCGGCGGTGAAGCCGAGTAGGCCGCTACTCATGACCCGCGGCCGGTTCGCCCCAAGACTGGATGACAACGGAGGGGCGAGGGCTTCACCGATCCGAATGTCAGGAGTGCACGAAATGACAACTTCGTCGGGCGACGTTTTCCAGAACGAGCAGGGCGCAGGCGGCGGCAACCAGTTCAACGAGCAGGCCTCGGCCGGTGGCTCGGGAAACATCTTCCAGAACGAGCAGGGTGCCGGCGGTTCCGGGGGCGACCAGTTCAACGAGCAGGCTTCGTCGGGTGGTCGTGGGGACGTGTTCCAGAACGAGCAGGGCCACGGGGGTGGCAACCAGTTCAACGAGCAGGCCTCATCGGGCGGTCGCGGTGACATCTTCCAGAACGAGCAGGGCTCGGGTGGGCACGGGGGCAACCAGTTCAACGAGCAGGCCTCGACGGACGGCCGTGGCGGGGACATCTTCCAGAACCAGCAGGGTTCCGGTGGGCACGGTGGGGACCAGTTCAACGAGCAGGCTTCCACGGGCGGCCGTGGGGACATCTTCCAGAACGAGCAGGGCTCCGGGCGCGGCGGCAGCCAGTTCAACGAGCAGGCATCGGCTGGCCACCACGGTGACGTGTTCCAGAACGAGCAGGGCGCGAGCGGTCACGGCGGCGACCAGTTCAACGAGCAGGCCTCCACCGGCGGCGGCATCGGCGGCGCGATCTTCCAGAACGAGCAGGGCCACGGGGATGGCAACCAGTTCAACGAGCAGGCCTCGACGGGTGGTCGCGGCGACGTGTTCCAGAACGAGCAGGGTTCCGGTGGTCACGGTGGGAACCAGTTCAACGAGCAGGCCTCGACCGGCGGCCGCGGCGACGTGTTCCAGAACGAGCAGGGTTCCGGTGGCCACGGTGGGAACCAGTTCAACGAGCAGGCTTCCACGGGTGGTCACGGGAGCATCTTCCAGAACGAGCAGGGTTCCGGCGGGCATGGTGGCAACCAGTTCAACGAGCAAGCTTCCACGGGCGGTCACGGCAGCATCTTCCAGAACGAGCAGGGCTCGGGCGGTCACGGTGGCAACCAGTTCAACGAGCAGGCGTCGACGGGCGGTCACGGGAGCATCTTCCAGGACGAGCAGGGTTCCGGCGGCCATGGCGGGAACCAGTTCAACGAGCAGGCCTCGACCGGCGGCCACGGCAGCATCTTCCAGAACGAGCAGGGCTCGGGCGGCCATGGCGGGAACCAGTTCAACGAGCAGGCGTCGACGGGCGGTCACGGGAGCATCTTCCAGAACGAGCAGGGCGCCGGCGGTCACGGTGGCAACCAGTTCAACGAGCAGGCGTCGACGGGCGGTCACGGGAGCATCTTCCAGAACGAGCAGGGCGCCGGCGGTCACGGCGGCAACCAGTTCAACGAGCAGGCCGAGCACCACAGCCACGAACACGAGCACCACCACGACGCCGCCGAGCACGGGCACCACGTCGAGCACCACCACGACGTCGACCACCACATCTGAGCCGGCTTGAGGAAAGGGAACGGTCATGCAGGAGCCGAGCGGCGGGGGGCGCATCGCCCTCGACACACTCGACCTTGCCGTCAAGGGTGCCAAGGCCTACGGACGGGAAGACCTCGTCCAGCGCCTCACCGACGCCCGGCGCCTGCTGTCCGAGCCCGACATCACCGTCTACGTCGTGGGGGAGTTCAAGCAGGGCAAGAGTTCTCTCATCAATGCCCTGCTCACCGCCAAGATCTGCCCGGTCGACGACGACATCGCGACCGCGGTGCCGACGGTCGTCCGGTTCGCGCCGGAGTCCGGGGCCCTGGCGACCTACGAGCCGGCCGATCCGTCGTCGCCGCCGTGGACCGAGCGGATCTCGCTCGACGACCTGCCGACCCACGTCAGCGAAGCCGGGAACCCGGGCAACGTCCGGAAGCTCAAGTCCGTCACCGCGTCGATCAGCCGCCAGCTGCTCTCCGGCGGGCTGGTGCTGGTCGACACGCCCGGCGTCGGCGGCCTCGGCTCGCTGCACAACGCCGTCACCGTCAGCTCGCTGCCGCGGGCGCACGCCGTCCTGTTCCTCTCGGACGCCTCGCAGGAGCTGACCGCCGCCGAGCTGCGGTTCCTGCGCACGGTCAAGGAACTCTGCCCGTCGGTGTTCTTCGTCCTCACCAAAACCGACCTCTACCCGCACTGGCGCCGGATCCTCGAGCTCAACGCCGGCCACCTCGACGCCTGCGGCATCACCATCGACACCGTCGCGGTGTCGTCGGAACTGCGGACCGTCGCGGCCCGCTCGGCCGACCAAGAGCTGAACGTCGAGTCCGGCTTCCCGCAGCTGGTGAAGCACCTCCAGGGGGTCGTCGGGGACGCCGAACGCTCCGCGCTCAACGCCGTCGGACTGCACGTCGGGTCCGCCGTCGGCCAGCTGCACGCCGCCCTGCGCTCGCGCCGCACCTCGCTGGCGCACCCCGAGCAGTCCGCCGCGCTCATCGCGGAGCTGACCCGCGTGAACGACCGCGTCGACGCGCTGCGCAGCCAGTCGTCGAAGTGGCAGCAGATCCTCTTCGACGGCTTCGCCGACATTTCGTCCGATGTGGACTACGACCTGCGCGCCCGGTCACGCGGTGTGCTGCACGAGGCCGAAGAAGCCATCGAAGAGGGTGACCCGGCCAAGAACTGGCCCGAGTTCGAGAAGTGGCTGCGGCAGCGGCTGGCGAACGAGACGATGGAGAACTACGCGACGTTCGTCAAGCAGGCCCGCGGCCTGGCCGGCCGGGTCGCCGAGCACTTCGAGCTCGCCGAGTCGCAGGCCGTGCTGCCGCGCGAGGTCCAGGCGCCGGTGACCGTCGTCGAGGAGATCGACATCGACTCGTCGTTCACCGGGGTCAAGACCAAAGGCACCACCGGGATGGCCGCGTTCCAGAAGGCCTACAGCGGTTTCCTGATGTTCTCCATGCTGACGAAGATGGCCGCGCTGGCCATCCCGACGCCGTTCGGCATCGCGGCCGGCCTGCTCATGGGCCGCTCCGGCTTCCTCGACGAGCGCAAGCGGCAGCTGGAGAAACGCCGCAGCCTGGCCAAGACCGCGGTCCGCCGGTTCGTCGACGAGTTCAACCTCCAGGTGGGCAAGGACTCCCGCGACGCGATGCGCACCGTCCAAAGAGAACTCCGCGACGCCTACAGCGCGCGCGTCGAAGAACTGCAGCGCTCCCTGACCGAGGCGCTGGCCGCGGCGAAGAAGGCCGTGGTCGAAGACGAATCGGAGACGGGCGAGCTGAAACGGCTGGAGGCCGACATCGAAGCCCTCGAAGTTCTGGGCCGCCGCGCCGACGAACTCACCCTGCGCAGCACGCCCAAGCCTGTCCCGGCGGTGACCCGATGACCCCCTTGTACATCCAGGTCCGCGGCCTCGTCGCCCGCGCCTGTGCCGGGTACGCCGGCACCCCGGCCGAACCGATGCTCCGGCAGATCGCCGGCCGCCTGGCCGAACCCCTGCGGGTCGCCATCGCGGGCCGCGTCAAGGCCGGGAAGTCCACTTTGCTCAACGCGCTGGTCGGCCAGGAGCTGGCCGCCACGGACGCGGGGGAGTGCACCCGGGTCGTCACCTGGTACCGCAACGGCCCGACCTACCGGATCATGCTGCACCCCGTCCGCGGGATGCCGCGCCAGCTGCCGTTCGGCCGGCTCAGCGGCACCCTCGGCCTCGAGCTCGGCATGGCGCCGGACGACGTCGACCGCCTGGTCGTCGACTGGCCGTCCCCCGCGCTGCGGGCCATGACGCTGATCGACACCCCCGGCCTGGGTTCGGCGCGGGCGTCGGTCTCCGAACGCACCGAGGTCGCGCTGGTGCCGGACCGCGACGGCGTCGGCACCGCGGACGCCGTGGTCTACCTGATGCGGCACGTGCACGGCGACGACGTCCGGTTCCTGGAGGCCTTCCACGACGACCCCGCCGAACGGCGCCCGGTCAACACGATCGGCGTGCTGTCGCGGGCCGACGAGGTCGGGCACGCCCGCACGGACGCGCTGGACTCCGCGGCGAAGGTCGCCGAGCGCTACGCCCGCGACCCGCGGGTCCGCGGGCTCTGCCAGACGGTGGTCCCGGTGGCCGGCCTGCTGGCCAGCTCCGCCGCGTCGCTGAAGGAGGCCGAGTACCGCGCTTTCGGGCTGCTGGCCGCGGCCCCCGAGGCGGAGCTGGCGCGGTTGCTGACGTCGGCGGACCGGTTCGCCCGCGCGGAGTCCGAAGTGGACGTCCCGGCGGCACAGCGCGCGGACCTGCTGAACCGGTACGGCCTGTTCGGCGTCCGGCTGGCCGTCGAGCTGACCGGCGGCGGCCTGGTGACGGGCGCGCGAGCGCTGTCGGGGGAGCTGCTGGCCCGCAGCGGCCTGCATCGCCTGCGGTCGCTGCTGACCACCCAGTTCGCCGCGCGCGCCGACGTCCTCAAGGCGCGCTCGGCCCTGCAGGCGGTCGAGCTGGTGCTGCGGGCCTACCCGGACCGCACCGGCGGGCTGCTGCACGAATGGGAGCGCATCGTCGCCGGGGCGCACGAGTTCGCCGAGATCCAGCTGATCGACTCGATCCGGCTCGGGGTCGTGCTGTTCACCACGGACGAGGCCCGGGACGCGGAACGGCTGCTCGGCGCGACCGGGGTGGACGTGCCGAGCCGGCTGGGCCTGCCGCCCGGCGCGGGCCGCGCGGCGATCCGGCAGGTCCTCGGCGCGCAGCTGCTGAGGTGGCAGCGGCGCGCCGAACACCCGGCCTCGCCCCGCGACGTCCGCGACGCCGCGCGCGTCCTCGTCCGCACCTGCGAAGGAATCTTGCTCAGCGAAGCCCGGGCGGAGGTCCTGTCGTGAGCGACCACGTGAAGGGGAAGGTCAAGAAGGCGGTCACGGCCGTCGCCGGTGCCACCGTCTCCGAGGTGCTGGGCAACGCGCTCACCCCGGGGTCGCCGAGCGCGCCGCCGCCCCAGCCGGAACCGGCCGCGGCCGAGACGGCGGCGCACGACACTTCAGGCCACGAGTACGTGCCGCACGTGGAGACGACCACCGTCACCCGCGGCGAGGACGGGTCCGTCGAGGCGCAGACCGGCACGACCTGGCACCCGGAGACCGCCGACGGCACGCCGCTGGCGGACCTGCCGACCGTCGAGGAGTTCGAGCAGATCGACGTCCACGAGGACGCGTTCGGCAACTTCGTCATCGACGCGACGGAACGCTTCGTCGTCCACAACCACGGCCACGACGAGGTCTACGTCGACCACCAGCACCTCGTCGTGCCCGGCGACGGCACCCCCGGCGACACGGACATCGACATCTTCCAGGACGCCGAGGTCGTGGTGCACGAGAACCCGGACGGCACGATCAGCGTCGAGCACGGGGGTTCGCTGAGCTACGCGCTGACCCCCGACGCGCCGGGGCACGGCGACATCGAGGTCTTCCAGGAGGAGACGGTCGTGCTCGACGCGGCCGAGACCGGCCCGCCGGGCATCGAGGTCGGCATCACCGCCGACGAGAAGGCGACCGCCGAGGACCCGTTCGGCGAGCCGGCCGGGCCGACCATCCACCAGACCGAGACGGTCGGCGACCGCGCCCGCGGCACGTCCGTGACGACGTCGGTCACCGCGCCGGCGCCGTCGGTGCCCGGGCCGCCGACCGCGCCCGCCGTCACGTTCAGCCGCCAGCCGTCCACAGTGGACGCTCCGGCGGCGGCGCCGGTCGCGGTCGAGACGGCGACGCTGGCGACGTCGTCCGCGCTCGCCGACCACCCGGCGTCGAAGCCGCTGGGCTTCGCGACGGAGAAGCCGAGCTTCGCGAACGAGCCCGAGCGGGCGCACCACGACGCCGGGGAGGTGACCGGCTCGCGGCCCGAACCCCGGGAAGAGCACCCGTTCGAGCCGCCGAAGGACCACCACCACGAACCGGATCCGGCGGACACCACCGCCGAGCCGCCGGAGCACGACCGGCACGACCCGCTTCCGCCCGAGCCACCCGGCCCGCCGGAACACGAACAACCGCCCGAGGAACCGCAGCCGGTTCCGGACGCGGACGAGCACCACCACTTCGATGATCACCATGCGCACGCGGACGGCGGAGGCTGACAACAATGGGCTACGGACTGGGCATCGACCTCGGCACGACCTTCACGGCCGCCGCCGTCGACAGTGCCGGCCACGTCGAGATGGTGTCGCTCGGCGACCGCACGGCGGCCATCCCGTCGGTGGTGCTGCTGCGGGCGGACGGCAGCGTGCTGGTCGGCGACGCGGCGAACCGGCGGGCGGCCGTCGAGCCGGACCGGGTGGCGCGGGAGTTCAAGCGGCGCCTCGGCGACCCGACGCCGGTGCTGCTCGGCGGCGCGCCGCACTCGGTGGCGTCGCTGATGGCGCAGCTGCTCGGCCACGTCGTGCGGACGGTCGCCGGGCAGCAGGGCGGCCGGCCGGACCGGATCACGCTGACCCACCCGGCGAACTGGGGCCCGTACAAGCGGGAGCTGTTCGAGCAGGTGCCGCGGCTGACCGGGATCGACCGCGTCGGCCTGATCACCGAACCCGAGGCGGCGGCCGCGCACTACGCGGCGCAGGAACGGCTGGAGGACGGCGCGGTCGTCGCGGTGTACGACCTCGGTGGCGGCACCTTCGACGCGACCGTGCTGCGCAAGCGCGGCGGCGGCTTCGAAATCCTCGGCACCCCCGAGGGCATCGAAGGCCTCGGCGGTGTGGACTTCGACGAGGCCGTGTTCGGGCACGTCGACCGCACGCTCGACGGGAAGCTGTCGCAGATCGATCCGGACGACCCCGGCGCGGTGGCCGCGGTGGTGCGGCTGCGCCAGGAGTGCGTGCTGGCCAAGGAAGCCCTGTCCGCGGACACCGAGACGGTCGTGCCGGTGCTGCTCCCGTCGGTGCAGACCGAGGTGCGGCTCACGCGCGGCGAGTTCGAGGAGATGATCCGGCCGTCGATCACCGCGACGATCGGTTCGCTGCACCGGGCCCTGCGTTCGGCGAACCTCCAGCCCGCCGACCTCGGCGCGGTGCTGCTGGTCGGCGGCTCGTCGCGGATTCCCCTGGTGTCGCAGCTGGTTTCGGCCGAGCTCGGCCGCCCGACCGCGGTCGACATCCACCCGAAGTACGGCGTCGCGCTCGGCGCCGCCGCGCTGGCCTCCGGCCGATCCGGGCTGGTGCAGGCGACGCAGGCCCAGCTGCCGGTGCCGGCGCCGCCGCTCCCGCGCACGCCGCCGACGGGGATGCCGGCGCGGCGGGCACCGGCTCCGCGTGAGGAGACGCGCGCGATGGCCACACCGGGCGTGGGTGCGCCCCCGCCGCCGCTCGGCCGCGGCAAGTCCGAAGGCGCGAGCCCGGGACGCCGCGCGTCGCGCCGCGGGGTCGTCATCGGCCTGTGCGCGGTCGCGGTGGTGGCGATCGGCGGCGTCGCCGTGGCCGTCAGCAGTTCCGGCGGCGGCACCCCGTCCGGCGGCGACCCCACCCCGGCGGTCTCGACGAGCGAGACGCCGACGCTGGCCGACATCCCGTCGCCGTCGGACACACCCGAGACGACCCACGCGACGGTCGCCGCGCCGCACACGAACCCGCCGGTCACGACGCACCGCAAGACCCCGCCGAAGACGACGACCCCGACGCACACGACCACCCCGACGACGACCACCAGCTGGACGTCCACGACGAGCGCGAAGCCCACCCCCTGACCGCGGGGGATCCGGAGCCCGGGCGCGGGCCGAGTGCCGTCGGGGGTGCTCGGCCCGCGCCCAGCCGCCGGTAGCCTCGCGGGCATGGCTGCCGAGCACGTGATCGTGACGTCCACGACCGACTCCGAAGCGGCGGCGCGTGAGCTCGCCACGCAGGCCGTCGAGGCGCGCCTGGGCGCGTGCGCGCAGGTGGTCGGCCCGGTGACCAGCGTCTACCGCTGGGAAGAGAAGGTGCAGACCGACCAGGAGTGGCGCGTCGAGATCAAGACGACGGCCGGCCGGGTGGCCGCGCTGACCGAGCGGATCCGGCAGCTGCACGGCTACGACCTGCCCGAAGTGATCGCCACGCCGATTGAGGGCGGCAGCGCGGAGTACCTGGCCTGGCTGACCGCGGAAACCCGCATTCCTGACTAAAGTCAGGGGATGGAGCACGAAGAACTCAGGCAGCGTTTCGCGACGCTGACCACCGCCCACCTCGCGGACGCCTGCGTCCGCGCCGGGCTGCCCGTTCGCTGCGCCCCCGCGGGGACCGGCGCGGTGGTGCCGGGCAGCCGCCTGCTCGGGCCGGCGATCCCGGCCCGGCACGTCGGCAGCGTCGACGTCTTCCTCGAAGCGTTCGAGGAGGCCGTCCCCGGCGGCGTCCTGGTCGTCGACAACGGCGGACGGCTCGACGAGAGCTGCGTCGGCGACCTCGTGGTGCTCGAAGCGCGCGCGGCCGGGCTCGCCGGGGTGGTGATCTGGGGCCTGCACCGCGACACCGCCGACATCCGCGAGATCGGCCTGCCCGTGTTCAGCCTCGGCTCGCTCCCGACCGGGCCGCTGAGCGTCGGCCCCCGCGTGGACGGCGGGCTGGCCGAGGCGATCGTCGGGACGTGGCGGATCGGGCCCGCGGACCTGGTGCTGGGTGACGACGACGGCGTCCTGTTCGTCCCGGCGGCCCGTGCGGGGGAGCTGTTCACCCTGGCCGAGGGGATCCGGGACACGGAACGCCGTCAGGCCGACCGGATCCGGGCCGGCGAGACGCTGCGGGAGCAGGTCGATTTCGCCGGCTTCCTCACCGCGCGCGAAGCGGACCCGGCCCGCACCTTCCGCGCGCACCTGCGTTCCGTCGGTGGCGCGATCGAGGAGTGACTCACCGGGCGGGCGAGAGGCTTTCCGCCGGCAGCAGGGCGAACAGGCGGCGGACCGCGCGGGAGCGCTCGGCGTCGATCGTGAGCCGGGCGCCCGCGGTGTCGGCGAGCAGCCGGGCCCGCAGGAGCGAGTTCAGCCCGGCGACCGAGAAGAACGTGACGGCGCCGAGGTCGACGACCACTTCGTCGGCCTCGGGGCCGACGCGGGACTGCAGGACCTCGTCGAGCTTCCGCGCGGTGCCGAGATCGATCTCGCCGGCCACCCGCACGAGCACGGTGCCGGGCCGGGGGTGGAGAACGTGGATCGTGCAGTGGCCGTGGGCGTCCACCCAGGCGGCGGTGAGCTCGTGTCGTGGTCCGGGAACCATCGCGGCACACCTTTCCTCGAGGCTGGGGACGAGCCGGACGAGGAGCGGAGACCGGTGCACAGCCTGCCTTCCCGGGCGCGGACGTCCGGCAGCGGCTGACGGCTCAACCGTGAATCCCAAGCCTACTCCATCGGCACTTGGTGAACCACTGCCGCGGAATTCGGTGGACAGCGACGTCGGCACCCGCTGTGATCGTCCCGCTGCCGGATCCGGCAGGTGCCTGCCGGAACGGGTGATGTGCACGGTGGTCTCTGGTGACCTGTCCTCGGACGAAGCGACGATCACGGTGGACGTCGTCCGCCGCCTCGTCGAAACGCAGTTCCCGCGGTGGGCGGGCCTTCCGGTGGAGCCGGCGCCGACGCAAGGCGTCGACAACGCGACCTACCGCCTGGGGCCGGACATGTCGGTGCGGCTGCCGCGGTTCGCCCGGTGGACCGGGCAGGTGACGCGCGAGCAGGAATGGCTGCCGAAACTGGCGCCGCACCTGCCGCGCCCGGTGCCCGTGCCGCTGGCCGAGGGACGACCCGGCGCGGGCTACCCGTTCCCGTGGTCGGTGCTGCGGTGGCTGCCCGGCGGCCCGGTCGACCCGGACCGCGACGGCGGCCTGGCGGACGGCCTCGCGGAGTTCTTCGCGGCGCTGCACCGGGTGGACACCACCGGCGGCCCGCCACCACAGTGGAGCAACGGCTTCCGCGGCGTCCCGATGACCGACGAACGCGACTCGGCGATCGCGCCCGGCCGGCTGGCGCCGCGCATCGAGGCCCTGGCCGGCCTCATCGACCTCGACGCGGTGGCCGCGGTCTGGGAAACGGCCCGTGCCGCACCGCCGTGGGAGGGCCCGCCGGTCTGGATCCACGGAGACCCGGCCCCGGCGAACCTGTTGTCCCGCAACGGCCACCTCAGCGCAGTGATCGACTTCGGCACGCTGGCGGTGGGTGACCCGGCATGCGACCTGATAGCCGCGTGGTCGGTCCTGTCCGCCGACGGACGCGAGCAGTTCCGCAAGACCTTGGACATCGACGACGCAACCTGGGCCCGCGGCCGCGGCTGGGGCCTGACGGCGGTGCTGCCGACACGGGCGGACCTGTCCGACCCGGACCCGGCGCGCGTTGCGGCGGCGCGGCGGAGGCTGGACGAGCTGGTGGCGGACCACGCATCGGCGCTGCGGTGAGCTGATGCGCCGTGAGCGGGGCTGACTGATCCGGACGCGGCGCGGGTTGCTGCGGCGCGGTGGATCAAGTGTCGGCACTGCGGTGAGCTGCCGTGGCAGTGAAGCTGGCCCATCCGGACTGGGCAAAGGTGGCCGCGGAGCGCCGGAAGTTGTGTGCACTGGTGGCGGAACCCGCGGGCGGGGCCTGCCATCGCGGCGCGCCGGAAGCCGGGCGCACTGGTGGCAGACCACGCGGCCGTCCCGATGAGACGATGACCTCATGCCGACCACCGTCGTCAACCTGAAGGGGCACCGGGGCGATCCGGACTACGCCGATGTCGTCTACGTCGGGCGGGCCATGCACCGTGGCGGGTGGCACCTCGACGGATCGCCGCTCGCCAGCCCGTTCCGGCCCGGCCGGGACGGGACCCGTGCCGACGTCGTCGCTCGGTACCGCGAGCATCTGCTGGCCCGGCCCGACCTGCTCGCCCTCCTGCCCGCGCTGCGCGGGAAGCGGCTCGGGTGCTGGTGCGTGCCGGAACTGTGCCACGCCCAGGTCATCGCCGAAATCGCAGATCACGGGCCGTAACGAATCCCACCCCCTGGGCGAGTAATCTGACACGAGGGGGTGGTCGACGGGTGGCCGGGCGACAACACGGCGGGTTCGATCAAGCGGAACTTCCGGAGGCTCACCGGATCCGGTGGTGGCTCGCGGCGGTTACGTCTGGGCTCGTCGCGGCCGGGTTCGCGGTCGTGCCGTACCTCCCGTTCTTCCAGGACCTGACCTTCATCCGCGATCCGAAGGTCGCGAGCGTCATCACCTGGACGGTCCTGCAGACGTCCGTGGTGGTCATCTCGGCCGTCCTCACGCTGTACTTCATCGGCAAGGCCCGGCTGGAAGCCGCCGCCTTCCGGGCCAACCAGATCGACATCCGGCTCTTCGCCGACGAGCGTCCCGCGAAGAGCCACGACCGCGAGATCGACTCCGCCGTCGAGCTGACCGCCGCCTTCAAGCGGATCCTCAACGACTCGCGGCTCTACACCCCGACCTCCGTGCCGGGCGCCGGCGGGTCGTACGACTTCATCCAGATCGTCGAGCACGCCGGCGAGTCCGCGGACGGCTGGTGGAAGGCCGCGACCAAGCTGATCCGGCTCGCGCAGCCGCCCGCCGCGTTCACCGTCACCGGCACCGTCCGGCCCGGCAACACGACCGGCCGCTACCAGCTGATCCTGGAGCTCGTGCGGTGCCCGCGGTTCGCCGCCAGCCCGCTGGTGATCGAGGACGAGAACTGGCCGCGGGTGCTGCACCGCGCGGCCAACGCCGTCGCCGCGCTCGTCATCCCGCGCAGCGCCTACGTCCGCTCGAACATCCACTGGGCCGCCTGGCGCGACGCGAAGATCCCGTACGAGCTGTTCGACGCCTACCAGCGCGCCAACCACTTCATCACCTACCGCCGCTACGACGAGGCCCTCGCCGAGTACTACCGCGCGCTGAGCCACGACCCGTCGAACGTCTACATCAGACTCGAGATCGCCGCGCTGCAGGAGCAGCTCGACCTGCACCTGGACGCGCTCGCCACCTACGACGACGTGATCACGTTGTGCAGCAGGGGAAAGCCGAAGCTGGCCCGGTGGTGGATCGGCGAGGACTTCGCCCGCCAGCCGCGCGGCGCGGGCCGCGGCCGGGACGTCGCCCTGCTGATCGCCCGCTACCGGCACGCCCTGGTCCTCGGCCACGGCGACTCGGTGGCCGGCTCGTGGTGGGTGCGCCGGACGACCGCGGGGGTGCCCGGCGACGCCCGGGCGCTGCGCCGCGCGGAACTGCGGGCGGCGCTGGAGCTGCGGTTCCGCCGGTACGTCGAGCTCGACGTCCGCACCCGGCCGTACGCGATCCCGAAGGAGAAGCGCCTCGAACTGCACCGGCGCGTGCTGCGCGTGCCGGTGCCGGAACTGGTCGTCCAGGACGCGACGCCGGAGCAGCTCGCCGAGTACAACCAGCGCGCCGCCGAGATGCGCTCGTACTTCTGCGCGCTGTCGCAGTACGAGATCGAACGGCTCGTCGAGGACTACCGGAACTTCGGGCGGCGCTGGCGCCGCAGCTGGGAGCAGCTCACCAACCGCGCGCTCGACCTCTCGCTGGTCTGGGCGGTGCTGCGGCGGGCGATGGCCGACGTCGAGCCGATGTCGGGCGCCGTCCCCGAACCACGGCCCGCCTACCCCGGCAGCCGCGTGAAGCTGGCCGACGTCTGCCCGGACCGCCGCTGGCCCCCGGACCCGCAGGCGCTCGACGACACCGTCGAAGCCGCCGGACCGCGCAGGTCGTGGGAAGAGTGCTACAACGCGGCGAGCGTGTACGCCGTCGCGATGCTCGAAGTCGGCCCGCGCGGCGAGCGCGACCTGCGGGACCGCGCCCGGAACCCGCGCCTGAACGGGGACACCCGCGACGAGGTGGCGCGCCGCGCCGTCCGCGAGCTCTACCACGCCGCGACGATCAGCCACAGTGGACGGCTGCCCGAGCGCCGGTCGTGGGTGATGGGGGAGGACCCGGACCTCGCCGCGCTGCGCGGGCACGAGCTGTTCCGCGTCTTCGAGATGGTCACGTTCTCCCCGGATCGTGCGGCGCCGTTGCGGCCGCAGCGCGCGCACGTCTGGGAGCAGGTCAGCTACGTCCGCCAGCTCGTCTGCGAGATCGCCAGCTGCCGTGCGCACTTCTGGCGGCTCCGGGCGCTGGACCCCGACCCGGTCCAGGACGGCCGGGTCCTCGACCGCTGGCGCTCCACCGACCGCGACGCCTGGCGCCGGTTGACCGACCTGGCCACCGGGAAACAGGACTGGTACACGCGTTACCAGGCGATCAGCGCGTTCCGCGAGTGGTCGGCCGACTGCGGCTACCCCGGGGCCATCACGGGTTTCCCGCTCTACAACGAGGAACGCCTGCACGCCCAGCTGCGCGGCGCGGCGGGCGCCAAGGGACGGACGGGGATGGACCCGAACATCGTCGTCCGCGAGTACGTCCGGTACTGCGACCTGCGGCTCGACCAGCTGGTGGCCGACGTCGCCGAGATCGAGCACGCCCAGGACGGCTTCGCGGCCCGCGCCGAGCTGTGGGGCGCGCTGTGTTCCTGGTTCGACGACGACATCGCCGACGGCTCCTCGGCCGACGACCGGCGCGAGCGGTTCCGGAAACTCGTCAAGCCCTAGGTCCGGAGGCGGGTACGCTACCGCGGCCGAACACGCGCACGACTGGGGACGAACGAACCATGGACATCGCTTCCGGCGCGGACCGAGTCCGCGCCTACGAACCCCTGCCCCGGATACCTTCGGGGGCGGAGACGTTGTTCGCCGGGTACGTCCGGCAGCTGACCAGCACGGTGATCCTCCGCATGGGGCTCAACGGCGCGCTCGTAGCCTTCGGCGTCCTGGTCGCGGTGGTCGAGCGGCGGGGGAGCGCGCTGCCCTACGTCTACCTCGTCGTCTTCGGCACCACGCTGGCGGTGTGGAGCTACGTCCTGCGCCTGTACCTGCGGATCCGGAGCCTGTTCGGGGAGCCGTACCACCGGCTCGACGTCGCTCCGGGCGGGTTGCTCGTGAAGGGGTCCCGGGTGTGCGCGCGGCTGCCGGACGGGCGGTGGCTGCGCGTCCGGCTCTCGGGCGGCTGGCGGGTGCAGCTGGCCGGCGAGCGGCGGCTGTGGGTGCTCGGATCCGGGCGCCGGGTGTTCGTCCGCCTGCCCGGCGCGATGGCGGTGCGGGCCGCGCGGATCGAGGACACGCCGTTGCCGGGCGCGACGCCGGTGGAGGTGGTCTCGCGCCGTCCGACGCCGCCGCGCCTCGATCCGGTGCTCGCCGCGCAGCGGGCGTTCCTCATCCGGCGCATGCTCGTGTCCGGGCTGACGTGCCTGGTGCTGGGCGCCGCGGGGTTTGCCGCCCTGGCGACCATGCCCGTCGGCTCCAGCCTCATCGTGGGCCCGGCCGCGACGGGCGGAGTCGCCGGCGGCAGCGGGGTGTTCGTGTTGCTGGGGGTGCTGATGCTCGCCGGGCTCCTGCGGATCCGCCGCCCGGTCACCGAGGACGTCTGGGTGGAGCTGCGGGTCGCGCTCGACGGGACGTTCGTGCCGCGCACGCGCGGAGTGGCCCGGCTGACCGGGTGGGCGTTGCACCCGGACGGGCGGCAGACGCGGTTCCGGCTCTTCGCCGACGTGTCGCTGGCGGCGAACGTCACGGCAACCGGGCAACTGTGGTCGCTGGGCTACCCGCAGCCGGCGAAACTGAACAAGGCCGGCCTGCCGGGCTATCCCTGCGCGGGCACCTTCCGCCTGACCTGAGTCAGGACGGCCGGGTGTACCGGTGCTTCACGCCGACCGGGAAGTACCCGGGATCGCCGGCCGGGCGCAGGACGACGTCCGGCAGCTGCCGCTCCGCCGGGACGTAGTGCGCGAACTCGCTGTTGAGCCGCAGCAGCTGTTCCCGCACCGACTCCGCGATCCGGCCCGCGTCCGCGGTGGCGCCCGGCGCCGTCTCGACCGTGATCCGCAGCCGACGGTCGCGGTCCTCGTCCTCCACCGACTCGATGACGAACTTGCCGGTCACCGTGTCGCTGATGCCCGGCTGCTCCAGGCCGACCGTGACGTTCTCCGGGTAGACGTTCGCGCCGAAGAACGACACCGTGAACAGCGAGCGGCCGAAGACGTACACGAACGGCAGCTCCGGCCCGTCCGGCGGGGTGAACCCGTGACGGGCGCACAATGCCAGCAGCTCGGCGTGCGGCAGGACCCCGCCGTCGTCGGCGATGTGGTAGCGGATCAGCGGGATCCCGCCGTCGCCGGTGAACACGAGCGTGCCCTCGTGCTCCTCGAAGAACCGGCTCGCCGGGTCGTACTGCACCAGCGTCGGCAGCCGGGAGTCGCCGAAGACCTCGCGGGCCAGGTCCGGGTGCGCCGCGAAGAACCGGCGGATCCCCACCGACAGCGCGGTTTCGGTGCCGAGCACCCCCGCGTCGGCCGTCCCGTAGAGCGAAGCGATGTCGCGGACCGGGTCGGCGATCCCGGCCCGCTGCGCGACGAGGTCACGCCACTGCTCGCTGAACACCTCGCCGGCCAGCACCAGCTTGATCGCGTACGCGGGCCAGTCGACGCCTTCGGCCAGGCCGGTGTCGACGACGTCCTTCACGAACGGCGGGTAGCCGAGCAGCACCACCTGCTCGAAGTGCGGCGCCAGCTCGGGCAGCACCCGCAGGATCTCGGCCTTGTTGTTGCCCGGCGCCACCACCGTGATCGGGCAGCCCTTGGCCGCGAGGTGGCGCACGCACGCCGTGGTGAAGAGGCCGCCGACCCAGGTGCCGAGCGGGAAGCAGACCACGGCGAGCGTGCCGCGCTCGCCGGCGTGGAAGCCGTCGACCATGACCTGCTCGAACCGGCGGGCCACGTGCAGCTCGTCCTCGAGCGCGCGCGGCCAGACCGTCGGGTGCCCGCTCGACCCGGACGAGACGGCGATCATGTCGAGCCCGGCGAACGTGCCGTCACGGCACAGCTCGGGCAGCGGGTACTTCCGGTGGTAGCCCGCCTTGTCGACCAGCGGCAGCCGCCGGAAGTCCGCCAGCGTGGTGACCGACTCCGGCGTGATCCCGTGTTCCCTCAGGAACTTCCGGTACGCGGGCACGGTTTCCGCGGTCCGGCGGAACAGGTCGAGGACCTGGCCGGCGGGCGACGGCCCGGGTGGTGCGAAGAAGGTGTCGAACGCCTGGCGCACGCGGGCCTGCCGACCGTGGTCCATGATCGCAGCATAGCGTCCGGCCGGTGGTGCTCCGAGGTGCCATGATGGGCGCGTGAGCACCTCCGCGGAGCAGCCCGCCACCGGCGCGCCGCTGACCCTGTACCTGGTCAAGCGGCTGGAGCTGGCCATCCGCGCGCTGCTGGACGACGCACTGCGCCCGCTCGGGCTCACGACGCTGCAGTACACGGCGCTCACCGTGCTGGAGGCGAGCGGCGCGCTTTCGTCCGCGCAGCTGGCGCGCCGGTCGTTCCTGCGCCCGCAGACCATGCACGAGATGGTGCTGGCGCTGGAGAAGCGCGGGCTGATCGAGCGCACGCCCAAGGCGGACAACAAGCGTGTCCTGCTGGCCAGCCTGACCGCCGCCGGCCGCGCCCTGCTCGCGGCCTGCGCGCCCGCGGTGGGCGAGGTGGAGCGGGAGTTACTGGCCGATCTGAGCCCGGGCCAGCGCGCGACGTTCCGCGAGGGGCTGCAGCACGGAGTTCTGGCGCTGGGCACCCTGGCCGAGGCCCGCCGAACCCCGCAGGACTCCTGATACCGGCGGCGGATCGGGTTCCGCCGACTGGCGGGTCGCCGCCGGTTTGCCGCCACCAAAGGCGTAGGCCGGACGAGTGGAAGCACCCGGCGCCGCGTAGCGCCGGTGTGGCGCGCGGCGTTGAGGGGTACGTCCAGATCTGCTCCCGCATCCGGGGCGGGGAAGAGGGGCGGAATGCAAGTGAAGGTGTTCGACCTGGGGAAGGTACGAAGAGACGCGGTGGTCACCGTCCGGGTGGCGGCGATGGCCAACGTCCGGCTCCTGACGGCGGTCAACTTCGAGGCCTACCGGCGCCGGCAGTTCTACCGGATGCACGGCGGGGTGGCCACCGCACCGACGTTCAAGATCCACATCCCGGCCAACGCGCACTGGTTCCTGGTGCTCGACGTCGAGGGGCTGAAAAGCCTGCCCCTGCACCCGCGGGTGAGCGTCGAGGCCTGAGTCCTCACGCCTCGTGGACGCACCGGCCGCCGGTGAACGTCATCGCCGCCTTCGCCGCCCCGATTTCGCTTACGGGGCCGTCGAAGGGGTCCCGGTCGAGCACGACCAGGTCCGCGTGGTGGCCGACCCGGATCGTGCCGGTGTCGTCCAGGTGGTTCACGTAGGCCGAGCCCGCCGTGTACGCCGCGATCGCCGCGCCCAGGTCGATCCGCTGGTCCGGGTAGAACGCGGGCACGTCTTCGCCGTACGGGACGCGGTTGACCGCCACGTGGATGCCCTGCAGCGGGTCCGGGCTGCTCACCGGCCAGTCGCTCCCGGCGGCGAGCGTGGCCCCGGACCGCAGCAGGGCGCCGAACGGGTACTGCCACGCCGCCCGTTCCGGGCCGAGGAACGGGATGGTCAGCTCGTCCATCTGCGGCTCGTGCACCGCCCACAGCGGCTGGATCGTCGCGGTTGCGCCGAGCCGCCGGAACCGCGGGACGTCGGCGGGGTGCACGACCTGCAGGTGGGCGAGGTGGTGCCGGTGGTCGGTCCAGCCGTTCGCGGCGCGGGCGGCTTCGACGGCGTCGAGTGCTTCCCGCACCGCGCGGTCGCCGAGTGCGTGGAAGTGCACCTGGAACCCGTGCGCGTCGAGCATCGTGACGTGCCCGCGCAGCGCGACCGGATCCACGAAGCTCAGTCCACTGTGGTCACCGCACAGGTACGGGTGCAGCATCGCCGCCGTCCGGTTCTCCGCGACGCCGTCCTGCATGATCTTGACGCTCCGTGCGTGAACCCCTTTGCCGCGCAAGGACTCCCGCCGCATCAGCAGGTCGGCGAGCTGGTCGGCGCCGCGGGCCCGGTCCCACCAGAGCGCGCCGGTGACGCGCGCGGTCAGCAGCCCGCGCGCCGTCGCCGCGGCGTACGCGCGTGCCGGGTCCGGCATCCCGCCGTACTCGCCGAGCAGCGGATCCTGCCAGGCGGTGACGCCGAAGGAGTGCAGCAGCCGCTGCGCCCGCAGCAGCCCGGTCAGCTCGTCGGCTTCGGTGCTCGCGGGCAGCAGCCGCGTCACCAGGTCCATGGCGCCCTCCTGCAGGACGCCGGTGGGGACGCCGCCGGCGTCGCGCTCGATGCGGCCGTCGGGCGGGTCCGGGGTGGTGGCGGTGATCCCGGCGCGGTCGAGGGCCCGGCTGTTCAGCCAGGCGCCGTGGTGGTCGCGGTTGACGAGCACGACGGGCCGGTCGGCGACGACGGAGTCCAGCAGCCGGCGGTCCGGGAGGCCGCCCGCGAACGTCTCCATCGACCAGCCGCTGCCGGTCAGCCACTCGAGCCGCGGGTGCGCGGCGGCGTGGAAGCGGACGCGGTCGAGGCAGCCGGCGACCGTCGTGACGTCGGTGAGGTCGCAGCGCCCGAGCTCGATCCCGGCGCCGACGGCGTGGACGTGCGCGTCCTGGAACCCGGGCAGCAGCAGCCGCCCGCGCAGGTCGACGACCTCGGTCCGCGGGCCGGTCGACCCGCGGGGATCGCCGCCGACGGCGCTGATCCGGCCGTCGGTGACCGCGACGGACCCGGCCCGGCTGCGGGCCGCGTCGACGGTGTGCACCGGCCCGCCGGTGAAGACGAGATCGGCGGGTCGGCTGGGCATGCTCCCGATCATGCCCGGAGTGGACAGGAACCGGCCAGACACGGGCCTGTCCCACGGGGTCCGGGGACCGCTGTCCGCGCCTGAACCGCGGCACCCGGACCCCGGATCGACCCAGGTCAGCACCCGAGGTGAGGGCGACCGGACCGGTGCGCAGCGTGGTCCGTCCGGCACCCGGCGCAACCGGGCAGGCCGACCATCGGCGGATTTACAACGTTGTATCAACGATGTAAAAGTGTCCCTGCGCTGTTCGTCGCACGCCGTGGAAGGGGCCACCGATGTCCTCCCGAGAACGCGATCACCTGACCCGCCGCGACCTCCTGCGGCTCGCCGGCGGCACGGCCGCCGCCGTCGCCGCCGCGTTGTGGCTGCCCGGCACGGCGGCCGCGGGCACCTTCAGCCCGATCCGGCCGCCCGCCACGCCGCTGATCGTCCGCTCGCCCTACCTGTCCACCTGGCAGCCGTCCGACAACCTGCCCGGCACCTGGGCGAGCTTCTGGACCGGGCACGTCACCGCGCTGTGCGGCCTGGCCCGCATCGACGGCGCAGCCTACGTCTTCGCCGGCTCGCCCGCGCTCCCGTCCGGGCCCGCCCTGACCCCGATGACCCAGGTGAGCCTGCTGGTCACCGGCACCCGTTCGACCTACGTCCTGAGCGGCGGCGGGGTGAACCTGACCGTCACGTTCTTCTCGCCGGTCGACCCGGCGAACCTGCAACGCCAGTCCGTGCCGTTCGGCTACGTGACCATCCAGGCCGCCAGCGCCGATGGCCGCGCGCACGCCGTCGACCTGCACTTCGACACCTCGGCCGAGTGGGTGCACGGCGACACCGCGACCCCGGTCACCTGGACGCAGCAGCAGTCCGGCGGCCAGACGCTGCTGAGCTGCACCCCGGCGACCCCGGGCGTGCTGCAGGAAAACGGCGAACAGGCCAGCTGGGGCTCCTTGGTGGTCGCGGCGCCGACCAGCGGGACGACGTGGCAGATCGGCCAGGACACCGTCGTGCGCGCCGCGTCGGCAGGGCAGGGCACGCTGCCCAACACGAGCGACACCGCCCAGCCGCGGGCGATCAGCGACCGCTGGCCGGTGCTGGCGTTCAACCGGAACCTCGGGACGATCGCCGCCGGCGGGACGTCGGCGCCGTTCACCCTGTCCATCGGGCACGTCCGGACGCCGGCGGTGCGCTACCTCGGCACGGAGCTGAAGCCCTGGTGGACGCACTACTGGGGCAGCTGGCAGGACATGGCCGTGTGGTTCGCCGGCGACTACGCGAGCGCGTTGTCGGCCGCGACCGCGATCGACCAGCGCCTGCACGACGACGCCGTGGCCGCGGCCGGTGGCGGCACCACCGGCGAGCACTACGCCGCGATCTGCGCGCTGGCCCTGCGCCAGGCGTTCGGCGGCACCGAACTGGTCGACCGCGGCGGCTCGCCGTGGGCCTTCCTCAAGGAGATCTCCTCCAGCGGCAACATGTCCACAGTGGACGTCACGTACCCGGCGTTCCCGGCCTACCTCTACCTTTCGCCGTCCTACCTGCGGCTCATCCTGGAGCCGCTGCTCGACTACCCCGAGCACGGCGGCTGGCCGATGCAGTTCGCCGAGCACGACGTCGGCACCCACTACCCGGACGCGACCGGGCACAACGACGGCAACGAGGAGAGCATGCCGGTCGAGGAGTCGGCCAACATGCTGATCATGGCCGCCGCGCTGGTGCAGCGGCTGCCGGCGGCGGAGGCGAGCGCGTTCGCCACCACCCACTACCGGATCCTGCGGCAGTGGGCCGAGTACCTCGTCGGCAACACCCTCGACCCGGGCTTCCAGAACCAGACCGACGACTTCACCGGGTTCATCGCGCACAGCGCCAACCTCGCGCTCAAGGGCATCATCGGCGTCGGCGCGATGGGCGTCATCGCGAGCGCCACCGGCAACACCGCCGACGCCCAGCGGTACCGGTCGGTCTCGCGCAGCTACGTCAGCCAGTGGGTGACGCTCGCGCAGGACACGTCCAACCAGCACCTGAAGCTCGCCTACGACCAGCCCGGCACGTGGAGCCTGAAGTACAACGGCTTCGCCGACCGCGTGCTCGGCCTCGACCTGGTCCCGGTCGGCGTCGCGGCGCAGGAAGCGGCCTGGTACCAGGCCCGCGCGACCGCCCACGGCGTGCTGCTCGACCCGCGCAACAACTACACGAAGGCCGACTGGGAGCTGTGGACGGCGGCCTGGCTCACCGACCAGCCGAACATCCGGAACACCCTGGTCGAGGGCGTCTACAGCTTCGCGAACACGACGCCGCAGCGCGTGCCGTTCACCGACTGGTACGTCGTCGCCGACGCCACCCAGCGCGGCTTCCAGGCCCGCCCGGTCGCCGGGGGCTACCTGGCCCTGCTGACCCGCCCGGCCGCGTCGACGACGGTCTGGCGCAAGCTCCAGAACCAGCGCTCGGGCAAGGTCCTCGCCGTGTCGAACATGTCCCTGGCCGACACCGCCGAGGTCACGCAGTGGTCGGACAACGGCAGCGCCGACCACCTCTGGGCAGTGGTCGACAACGGCGACGGCACGGTCCGGATCGTCAACCGCAACAGCGGCAAGATCCTCGCGGTGCACGACCAGAGCCTCGACAACGGCGCGCACGTGCAGCAGTACCAGGACAACGGCACCCCGGACCACAACTGGCGAATCGTCGACGCGGGGGGTGGCTGGTCGAAGATCGTCAACGTCCGCAGCGGCAAGGTCATGGCGGTGGACCAGCAGTCCACCGCAGACGGCGCACAGGTGACCCAGTGGGACGACAACGGCACCCCGGACCACCTGTGGCGCTTCGTCTGAGGGCGCGATGAGGTGCTGAGCGGGCGAGCGCTCCCCGGCGAGGTGTCTGGCGGGTCGATGAGGTGGAGGGGTCGGTGACCGAGCGCTGGGCCCGCCCGCGACGGGTCGTTTGAGGGCGCGGTGAGGTGTTGGGCGGGGGTATCCGGCAGGTCCGAGGGTGGATGAGGTCGGGCCCGAGGTCCGGCGGACGGCCGAGCCGCCTGTGGCGGTTGGTTTGGGGGCGCGAGGAGGTGCGGATGAGCGCGCGTGGCTGGCGGGTCAGTGAGGAGGAAGTGGCCGGGCCCGGGGACGGATCGCTGGGCCGGCTGTGGGGGTTGGGTTGAGGGCGCGGTGAGGTACTGTGCGCGCCCAGCGGGTTCACGAGGAGGTAAGTGGCCGGCCCGAGGTGCGGGATCGACCGCTGGGCCTCCTGTGGTGGTTCGGCTGGTGTCGTTTGCGAGACTGGCGCTGTGTGCGCCGACTTCAGCCGGGTTCGCCGGTTTCTCGATGAGCGGGATCCGCCTACCCCGTGCCTTGTCGTCGACACCGGCGTTGTGGCCGCGCGGGCGGCGGGGTTCCGTGCGGCGTTTCCCGGTGCGCTGATTCGGTATGCGGTCAAGGCCAACCCCGCCCCGCCGGTGCTTAATGCGCTCGTGGCGGCCGGGATCGGCTTTGACGTCGCTGGGCCTGCCGAGCTTGCGCGGTGCCTTGAGCGCGGCGCCGACCCGGTGGACCTTGCCTACGGCAACCCGATCAAGAAACCCCGTGACATCGCCTACGCGCACGAGTGCGGTGTCCGCGAGTTCACCTCCGACGCCGTGGACGACGTCGACAACCTGGCCCGCTACGCGCCGGGCGCGGCGGTGTCGATCCGCGTGGTGCTCGACGCGCCCGACTCCGTGACGCCGTTCGGCCGCAAGTTCGGCTGCGAGCCGGCCGAGGCTCTCGACCTCGTGCTGCACGCGGCCGGGGTGGGGCTGCGGCCCGGTATCGCCTTTCACGTCGGGTCGCAGCAGCCTGACCTCGCCGCGTGGGAGATCGGGATCGCCACGGCCGCCAAGCTGTTCGCCGAGGCCGCGGCCCAGGGCGTGCCGATGACGCGGCTCAACCTGGGTGGCGGCTTTGCGACGGCCCACCGCACCGACGTCCCGGCGCTGGACGCCTACGCGGCGACGATCGAGTCGGCTCTCGACACGCACTTCCCCGACGGGCGGCCCGAGCTGCTGCTCGAGCCGGGCCGGGTGCTCGTCGCCGACGCCGGGCTGCTGCGTACCGAGGTCGTCCTGGTCGCCCGCCGCGGTGAGCGGCGCTGGGTGTACCTCGACGTCGGCCGGTACAACGGGCTCGCCGAGGCCGAGAACGAGGCGATCACCTACCGGGTCGAGCCGGTCGAGCCGCACGACGGGCCTGCCGGGCCGGTGGTGCTCGCCGGGCCGACCTGTGACGGCGACGACGTGCTCTACCAGCGGACGCCGTACGAGCTGCCGCTGTCGCTGCGCGCCGGCGACCGGCTCGACCTGCCCGGGACCGGCGCCTACACGGCGTCCTACGCCTCGGTCGAGTTCAACGGGATCGAGCCGCTGCGCACCTACTGCCTGGGGAGGTGGGGAGATGCCTGAAATCGGCCGGTTCACCGGGCGGCACGTCCTGGCCGAGCTGCACGGCGTCGACCCGGGCCTGCTCGACGACGCCCCGAAGCTGGGGGAGCTGCTGCGCGCGGCGGTGACCGAGGCGGGCGCGACGGTCGTCGACGTCGTGGCCAAGAGCTTCGCGCCGCAGGGCGCCACCGTGATCGCGCTGCTTGCCGAATCCCACGCCTCGGTGCACACGTACCCCGAGCACGGGTCGCTGTTCGCCGACGTGTTCACCTGCGGCGAGCGCGCCGATCCCGAGCACGCGGTGCGGCTGCTGGCCAAGGCGCTGGACGCCGCATCGGTCCACCTGTCCGTCCTGCGCCGGGGAGAACCCTGATGACCGCGATCCACGAACCGCTCGGCCCCGGCCTCACCCGCGTGTGGGAGGTCGAAGACGTCCTGTTCCGCGCCCGCACGGCCTACCAGGACGTGCTGATCGGGCGCACCGCGCAGGGCGTTTCCCTGTTCTGCGACGGCGAGCGCCAGAGCACCGAGGCGAGCCAGCTGGTGTACCACGAGGCGCTGATGGTCCCGGCGCTCCTGCTCGCCGACCACGTGCGCCGGGTGCTCGTGATCGGCTCGAGCGAAGGCGTCGTCTGCGAATTGGCCCTGGACGCGGGTGCCGAGGTCGTCGACCACGTCGACATCGACGAACAGGCCGTGCGCGCCTGCGCCGAGCACCTGCCCTACGGCTACACGCCGGCCGCCCTCGCCGAAGCCGAGCGCGGTGACGGGCCGGTCCGGCTGTCCTATGAGGACGGCTGGGCGTTCCTTGCCGCCGCCGAAGAGCGCGGTGACACCTACGACGTCGTCGTGATCGACCTGCCGGACGAGAACGACGACGCCGAGGCGCAGCACAACCGCCTGTACGGCAAGGACTTCCTCGGACGCTGCGCGCGGCTGCTGGCGCCCGGCGGGGTGGTGACCTGCCAGGCGGGCTGCCCGACGTTGTGGCGCAACGAAACGCTGCTCGCGTCGTGGCGGCGGTTCCGCGAGGTGTTCGGAACCGTGCTGTACTTCGGGTCCGACGAGCACGAGTGGGCCTTCCTGTCCGGGCGGGCAGACCGCGTCGACGAGCCGGGCGCGCTGGTGGCGCGGCGGTTCGGGGAGCGGGGGAGCGGGGCCGTGACACTGGACGCCGAAACGTTGCTCGCGTCCGCGACACCGCCGTATTCGCTCCGGCGCAATACTGGTCCAGTCCAGTAGAACGCACCGATTCTTCGAATAATCAACTATTACTCCGTGATAATACGGGAAATCCATTTCCCGTACTGTCATCGGCCGTGTTACTCCGTTCAGTGGCCCTCGAACAGTTTGCGGTCGCGCTACGATCCCTTCCGCGAGCGATCATCGTGATCACAAGGCATCGTGGCCCATTTGGAGGAGCGTCATGCTCGGTATGTCGGTCGTCGCCGTAACAATTCTGTCCCTGCTCGCCGCACCCGCCGATTCGTCGGTGAATCCGGCGCCGACCGAAAAGATCACGCTCGACATCAAGACCATCAACGGCTCGGGCTGCCCGGCCGGCACGGCGACCGCGTCGGCGGACGTCGCCTCCGACAACACCTCCTTCACGGTGCGGTACTCGAACTTCACCGCCAAGGCCGGCGGCGGCGCCTCCGCTCTCGACGCCAGGAAGAACTGCCAGATCAACGTGCTCGTGCATGTGCCGCAAGGGTTCACGTACGCGATCGCGGAGGTGGACTACCGCGGGTTCGCGCACATCGAGAGCGGGGCGAGCGCGCTGGAGCAGGCGAACTACTACTTCGCCGGGACGTCACCGACCGCGCGGGTGCGCCACACCTTCCCCGGCCCCTTCCACGGCCAGTGGCACGCGACCGACACCACCGACGTCGCCGCGCTGGTGTTCGCGCCGTGCGGTGAGGACCGCAACCTCAACATCAACGCGGAACTGCGGGCGGACGCCGGAACGTCCACGGGGTCCACTTTCATCGAAATGGACTCCGAACACGCGAGTGTCGACACGGTTTACCACTTCGCCTGGAAGAACTGCTGAGGCGTATTCGGGGTGGCCCGCTCACCGGCACCCGGGTGCCGGTGAGCGGGCTTTTCGCCGGTTCAGACGTGGGTGACCAGCAGGGTCACTCCCGCTTCGCCGCCGCAGTCGACGAAAACGGGTCCGACGCCGTTCCCGATCCGTTCGGAAAGCGTGGCCTTGGCCTCGAATTCGTCCGGCCCGGACTTGACGATCCGGACGTTCTCCAGCACCGGGTGCTCGGGGAAGCCCCCGATCACGGACTTCAGGCCGGTGCCGCCCCCGCAGTTCCCGGTGATGGTCACCTCTTCGCCGCGCCGGGTGGTGGGGTTCGGGCTCACCTGCACGGTGGCGCGCGCCCCCTTCGGCGGCTGCTGCTGTGCTTCGGTCATGGATTTCCCCTCCGTGGTTCCCGGATCGGCCGACGCCCCGCCGGCGATCCCGATGCTGGTGGCCGTGACCAGCCCGGCCGCAAGGGCCAGGCCGGGCAGGGTGCGCTGCGGCTTCGTGGTGGTGCGCATGGTGATCTCCTCCCTCGACCCGGCGTCCACCGGATCTGTCCCGTAAGACAGCGAGGGCGGGCTCCGCGGTTCTCGGCGAGGTGTGGATCACTCGAAAGGGTGAACGGCGCGCACAGGTAAGGCCTGGCACTTCCGCAGGGAAAGTGCCAGGCCGCAAGGGAAAACGGTCAGTTGGCCGCCGGTGGTCGTTCGGTTTCCGCGGTGGGCACGAGGGTGCATCGTCGCTCGAACCGCTCCATCAGCACGGTTGCGATCAACAGGGCCACTGGGGTGCTCACCGCGATCCACATGCCTGAAGAGCTACCCAGCCGCGCGCGGTCTCAACCGCCCGCCGACAGACCATCGATCAATGAGAGCAGCCGCGCGCGGAAGGCGTCGTCGTCCCCGAGGCCACCGAGCAGGCCCGGGTCCTCGCGTTCGGCGCGCACCGCGCGGTCGAGCACCGCACGGCCGCTCGCGGTCATCCGCGTGACGTGACGGCGGCCGTCGGCCGGGTCCGGCGTGCGGGTGACGAAACCGGCCTTGGTGAGCCGGCCGAGGGTGCGGCTCATCGTCTGGTCGGTCACCTGGCAGCGCTGGGCCAGCGTCCGCTGGGGGAGCGGCCCGCCGCGCAGGGTGTGCAGCGCGATCAGGCCCGCGTGGGTGAGGTCCAGTCCGGCGAGCACGGCGACCCAGCGCTGCTCGACGAGCCGCGCGGCCACGGCCAGGAGCCGGCCGGTCGGCCACGTGCTCAGGTCCGGTTCGGGGGCTGTGCTCACCGTCACTCCGTGCCGTCGTGCAGAATGTTCAGCCTGCTGAACAATTGGGCGTGTTCGCGCTCGAAGGGACTTTAGCGACCATGAACGAGACCGCCCCACGCCGTCTTCGCTGGCTGATCCCGGCCCTCCTGGTGATCGCCTGGCTCGCGATCGGCGGGTTCGGCGGGCCGTTCGCCGGGAAGCTCAGCGAAGTCGCGAAGAACGACAACGCCGCCTTCCTGCCGTCCTCGGCCGAAGCCACCGAGGTGTCCGACGAGCAGAAGGCGTTCACGCCGCGCCAGGTGCTGCCCGCCACCGTCGTCGCCGAGCGCACGAGCGGCCTGACCAGCGAAGACCGCCGGTTCCTCGAGGCCAAGGCTCAGGAGCTGGGCACCGTGCAAGGCGTCGTGGGGCCGCTGGGGAAGCCCCAGAACGCCCCGCGCGACGACCAGGCCGTGCAGCTGGCCGTGCCGATCCTCGCCGACGGCAACCCCGCCGACGTCGTCAAAGAGGTCCGGGCCCGGCTCACCGGCGCGCCGGACGGCCTGACGGTGCTGGTCACCGGCCCGGCCGGGCAGATCGCCGACCTGGTCAAGGCGTTCGGCGGGATCGACGGCATCCTGCTGCTCGTCGCCGGGGGCGTGGTCGCCCTGATCCTCATCGTGGTCTACCGCAGCCCGCTGCTGCCGTTCCTGGTGCTGCTCTCGGCGGTGTTCGCGCTCGGGCTCGCCAGCCTCGTCGTCTACCTGCTGGCCAAGAACGACGTCCTCGCGCTCAACGGCCAGAGCCAGGGCATCCTCTCGATCCTCGTGTTCGGCGCGGCAACCGACTACGCCCTGCTGACGGTCGCGCGGTTCCGCGAGCAGCTGAGGGACACGCCGAGCCGGTTCGACGCGCTGAAGATCGCCTGGCGCGCCACGCTCGAGCCGATCGCCGCGTCGGCGGGCACCGTCGTGCTCGGCGTGCTGTGCCTGCTGTTCAGCGACCTCAACTCGAACAAGGGCCTCGGCCCGGTCGCGGCGATCGGCATCGGCGCCGCCCTGCTCGCGTCCACCACGTTCCTGCCCGCCGTGCTCGCGCTCTGCGGCCGTGGCGCGTTCTGGCCGTTCAAGCCCGCGCTCGGCTCGCCGCACCCGGAGACGGCCGGGATCTGGGGCCGGGTGGCCGGCCTGGTCGGCCGGCGGCCGCGCGCGGTCTGGGTGGTGACGGCGCTCGTGCTCGGCATCGGCGTCGCGTTCCTGCCGCAGCTCAAGGCGTCCGGCACCGCCCAGTCGGACGTCTTCCTCACCCAGGTCGAGTCCGGGACCGGGCAGGACGTCCTCGGCCGGCACTTCCCCGGCGGCCTCGGCGCGCCCGCGATCACCATCGCCGACGCCGGCGCGCTGCCGGCCGTGCTGGCGGCGTCCCAAGTGGACGGTGTGGCCCAGTCGCTCCCGTTGCCCGGTCCCGACGGGAAACCCAAGGTCGTGGGCGGCCGGGTGCAGATCCTGTCCGTGCTGAACGATCCGGCGGACTCCGAAGCCGCGGTGGCGACCGTCGGCCGGCTGCGTGACGCCGTCCACGCGGTGCCCGGTGCGGCCGCGAAGGTCGGCGGCCCGACGGCGATCCAGCTGGACACGCAGCAGACGTCGGTGCGCGACCGGGAGCTGATCATCCCGATCGTGCTGCTGGTGATCTTCCTCGTGCTGGCCCTGCTGCTGCGGTCCCTGCTCGCGCCGCTGCTGCTGATCGCGACGGTGGTGCTGTCGTTCGCCGCGACCATGGGCGTGTCCGCGCTGGTGTTCAACCACATCTTCGGCTTCCCGGGCGCGGACCCGGTGGTGCCGTTGTTCGGGTTCGTGTTCCTGGTGGCGCTGGGGATCGACTACAACATCTTCCTGATGACGCGCGTACGGGAAGAAGCGCTGACCCGTGGCACCCGCGACGGCACCTTGCGCGGGTTGTCGTTGACCGGCGGGGTGATCACGTCGGCCGGCGTCGTCCTGGCCGCGACGTTCTCGGCGCTGTCGGTGATCCCGATCCTGTTCCTCGCCCAGATCGCCTTCATCGTCGCGTTCGGCGTGCTGCTGGACACGTTCCTCGTGCGCTCGCTGCTGGTCCCGGCCCTCACCGTGGACGTCGGCCGCCGCATCTGGTGGCCGTCGAAGCTGGCCCGGCGGTAAATCGCTGGCGCGGGTTCCGGTCGAGCGAGGACCATCCCTGCGATGACCGCTGTCACGTCCCGCCCCGAGGTCCGCACGCCGGCCGGAACCCTGCGCGGCAGCAGGGAAGCCGGTCTCGCGGTCTTCCGGGGCATCCCGTTCGCCGAGCCGCCGGTCGGACCCTTACGGTTCGCCGCACCACAACCGGTGCGGAGCTGGGACGGCGTGCGGGAGGCCGTGTCGTACGGCCCGCCGCCCCCGCAGGCCGGGGCGTTCGGCATGGACGAACTCGCGCAGGACGCACCGGGCGACGACTGGCTGACGGTCAACGTCTGGTCGCCCGAACCCGGTCCCGCCGCCGGGCTGCCGGTCATGGTGTGGATCCAGGGCGGTGCCTACGGAATCGGCACGGCCAGCCTTCCGGAGTACGACGGCGCCCGCCTCGCGCGCGACGGCGGGGTCGTCGTGGTCACCTTCAACTACCGCGTCGGTATCGAGGGTTTCGCACAGCTCGAAGGGGCGCCGGCCAACCGTGGCCTGCTCGACCAGGTCGCCGCGCTGCGGTGGGTGCACGACAACATCCAGGCCTTCGGCGGCGACCCCAGCCGCGTGACCGTCTTCGGCGAGTCGGCGGGCGGCGGCTCGGTCGCGGCCCTGCTGGCGATGCCACGGGCGGCCGGGCTCTTCCGCCGGGCCATCGCGCAGAGCGTGCCGGGCACGTTCTTCTCCCCGGAACTCGCCGCCGACATCGCCGCTGCCTGCGCCGCCGAGCTGGGGCTGCGTCCTGCGGTGGCCGACCTGTCCGACGTCGACCCGGCCCTGCTGGCCGCCGCCGGGGACGCCGTCACCGCGGGGATCGGCGGGCGGACGGACGACTGGGGCCAGGCCGCGCACCGGTCGATCCCGTTCGCGCCCGTCGTCGACGGCGACGTCCTGCCGGGCACGCCCTGGCAGGCTCTCGCCGGCCGGGACGTCGAACTCCTCGCCGGCCACACCCGCGACGAACAGCGCCTGTTCACCGCGCTCGAAGGCATCCTCGGCCAGGTGACGCCGGAGCAGGCGGCGACTGCTCTGGAGGTGTTCGCGCCCGGCCCGGACGGCGCGCGCCGGTACCGGGAAGCCTTCCCGGACGCGAGCCCGGACCGGCTGTACGAGCTGGTCCACTCGGACTGGCTGTTCCGGATGCCGAGCCTGCACCTCGCCGAGGCGCACGTCGCGGCCGGCGGGCGCACCCACTTCTACGAGCTGACCTGGCCCGCACCGGGGATGGGTGGCGGGTTCGGTGCTTGCCACGGCCTCGACGTGCCGCTGGTCTTCGGCAACCTGGACCGGGGTCAGCCCGCTGCGCTGATCGGGCAGGACACCGCCGAAGCGGAAGTGCTGTCGGCCCGGATGCGCGCGGCGTGGACGGCGTTCGCCACCCACGGCGACCCCGGCTGGCCCGCGTACGACACCACCCGGCGCCTCACGCAGCTCTTCGACACCTCGCCGGCGGTCACCGCCTACCCGGAGGAGGCTTCCCGCCTGATCTGGCAGGACCACGCCTTTCCCACGCTGTCCCTATTGAATCGGCTCAGCCGATCGTCACCTTGAAGTCGGGGCAGTCGACCAGCGGCACGTGGTCGCAGTGCGCCGCGTGCCGCAGGCTGTCGCGCATCCGCGTGAGGCGGTCGATGGCGCCGTCGAGCTCGTCCGCCTTCGACGCCATCCGCTCGCGCAGCGCCGCGTCGCTCGGGGTCGCCACCAGGAACCGGGCGATCTCGGCGATCGTGAACCCGGCCCCGCGGGCGCAGGCGACGAGGTCGAGCCGCCGCAGGACGTCCGGGTGGTAGGTGCGCCGCAGGCCGTTGCGGCCCGCCGGTTCGACCAGCCCGCGCTTCTCGTAGAACCGCAACGCCGAGGGCGCCAGCCCGGCGCGTTCGGCGACCTCGGCGATGTCGAGCAGGGCTTCGGTCATCCGGACCTCCCAGGGGCTTGACTTGAATCGTACTTCAAGTCAGAGGCTGTTCCCATGAAGATCCACCACCTCAACTGCGGGTCCGTGCGGCAGATCGAAGCCCCCGGGCTCCCGGCCGCCCCGGCCGTCAACCACTGCCTGCTCGCGGAGACCGAGCGCGACGGCCTCGTCCTCGTCGAGACCGGACTCGGCCTCGACGACGTCCGTGATCCCGGGACCACCCTGGGCGCCGACTGGGTCACCATGGCCCAGCCCGCGCTCGCCGAAGACGAGACGGCGATCCGGCAGGTCGCCCGGCTCGGGTTCGACCCGGCCGACGTGCGGCACGTCGTCGTCACCCACCTCGACGTCGACCACTGCGGTGGCCTGCCCGACTTCCCCGGCGCCCGGGTGCACGTGCTGCGCGCGGAGCTGGACGCCGCGATCGCCGAAGCGCCGAGCTTCCGCTACCGGCCCGCGCACTGGGCGCACGGCCCGGACTGGGCGGCCTACGACGTGCCGGGCGCGGACGACTGGTTCGGCTTCGCGTCCGTGCCGCTGACCGGCCTGCCGCCGGAGATCCGGCTGGTGCCGCTCGGCGGGCACACCGCGGGCCACGCCGGGGTCGCGGTGCACGACGGCGCCCGCTGGCTGCTGCACTGCGGCGACGCCTACTACTACCACCGGGAGCTCGACCTCACGCCGGAGCCGCATCCCGTGCTCGACGTCGTCCAGACCCGCTCCGAAATCCACCACGACCTGCGGCTGGGGACACAGGCACGGCTGCGGGAACTCGTGCGGCGTCACGGTGACGAGGTGACGGTCTTCAGCGCCCACGACCCGTGGGAGCTGGCCGGGCTGCAGGCCTAGGAGTCGGCCCGCGCGCGGGAGGCCGGGGCCTCGCCGGTCAGGTACGTGAAGGTGCCGGTGAGGGCCAGCAGCCGGTCGAGAGCGGGCCGGCGGTTGTCCAGGTGCAGCCGGCGGCCGGCGTCGGTGACCAGGGCGTGCACCCGCAGCAGCGCGGACAGGCCGGAGGAGTCGCAGAACTCGAGACCGTCGCAGTCGAGCCGGACGTCCTCGACGCCGGGTGCGTCCGCCAGCCGGTCGCCGACCAGCCGGGGCAGCTGCGCGGCCGTCGTGTACTCGAGCTCGCCCTCGATCACGACCTGGGCGGTGCCGGCCTGCGGCGACGTCCAGGTGCAGGTCAGTGCGGTGCTCATGCGGACAGCCCCGATCCGGCGGCGTGGTCCGCCAAGTGCGTGCGCGCGGTGCCGAGCAGCCCGGTGGCCCGCGGGAAGTCGCGGAGTTCCGCCTCGAGCAGGTCGAGCGCGGGCACGAGCGACGCGGCCGGGACACCGCGCGCGGTGAGGATGTCGGCCGTCCAGGTCAGGAAGCCGGTGAACAGCTCGCCGTCACCGACGTAGAGGGCGGTCGCGAGGAACTCGACGATGTGCGCGATGTCCTCGGCCGTGTGCTGGCGCTGCAGGTCGGTGTAGGCCCGCATCGCCGGGATCCGCTCTTCCAGCCCGGCCAGGACGGCCTTCACGAGCTGGCCGGACGTGCGCGTGACCAGCGTGTACTCCTGGTCGGCCAGGTGCGGCAGGTCGTCGAGCGGCTGGTGCCCGGTCTGCGGCCGGGGGAGCGGCCGGGCCAGCCGGTCGGCGGCCGAGCGGGCGTCCGGGGCCCAGGCCTCGGCGCCGAGCAGCCGCGCGTACCGGCCGTCCGGCCCGAACGCGGCGCCGCCGGCGATCACCGGGGTGGCCGCGGCCTGGCACGCGGTGATCGTCGCGTGCGCCGTCGGCAGCCGGGTGGCGATCGAGCTGGACAGCGCGACCGCGTCCGGCCCGGTGCGGTGCAGGTGGGCGACCAGGTGCGGGGCCGGGACCTGCGCGCCCAGGTAGTCGACGTGGAACCCGCGCAGCCGCAGGACCTCGGCGAGCAGGCGGGCGGGCATCGCGTGCCACTCCCCGTCGACGCAGGCGACGGTGACCCGGCCGAGGTGCGGCTCGGGTCGCTTCAGGACGTAGCCGAAGGTGGCGATGACGCGGTCGTTGATCGCCGTCGCCGCGTGCTCCTGCGCGACGGTCAGCCGGTTGGCCGCCCACTCCTGGCCGACCTTCCGCTGCACCGCGCCGATCACGTCGAGCAGCACGCTCTCGGGGTCCAGGCCCTGGCCCAGCGCCTGGACCACGACGTCGCCCGCGGTGTACTCGTCGCCGGTGGTGACGGCGTCCCAGAGCCGGCCGGCGTTCTCGGCGATCCCGGCCGGGCCGGTGCGGGTCGAGGCGCTCACGCGGTGTACCTCCCGCGGCCGTGCCCGCCGACCGCGGCGAGGTGCTGCCCGCGCGGGGCGGTGATCGCCAGCACCGCCATGTCGTCGTGGTCGCCGCGCCCGATCCACTGCGACGCGACCATCTGCACCCGTTCGACGACGGCGTCGGCCGGCATGTTCGCGCACTCGGAGAGGATCCGCCGGAGCCGGTCCTCCCCGAACATGGTGTCGCCGAGCGGGCCGCCCTTGGCCTCGATGATGCCGTCGGTGAACATCAGGCAGGTCTCGCCGGGGTTAAGGGTCACGTCCGCGCTGACCGACTCGATCTCGGGCAGCACGCCGATCAGGCTGCCGCGGGTGTCGGCCTCCTCGACCCGGCCGTCCGCTCGGACGACGAGGGGTGGCGGGTGACCCGCGCAGGTGACGCGCAGCCGTACCGTGGCGCCCTCGCGGCGCGCGGAGGCCAGCACCAGCGTGACGTACCGGGTGTCGTGGCCGCCGGCGATGGTGCGGTTCAGCAGGCCGAGCAGCCGGTGGTGGTCGTCGGCCGTCGGCAGCAGCGCCCGCAGCGTCGTGCGGATCTTGCCGGTCAGCACGGCGGCGTCGAGGCCCTTGCCGCAGACGTCGCCGAGCACGGCCAGCGACTCCCCGCCGTCACCGTCGACCGCGGAGTGCACGTCGTAGAAGTCGCCGCCGATCCGCTCGCCGTCGAGGGCCGGGCGGTACCGGCCGGCGAACTCGACCCCGCCGAGCTGCTCGAGGGTCGGCGGGAGCAGCTCCCGCATCAGCGTGTCGGTGATGGACGCCTGCAGCGCGAACACCCGCGCCGCCGACATCGCCGCACCCGCCCGGGCGGCGAACAGGCGGGCGAAGAGCTCTTCCTGCTCGCTGAACGTGCGCCGGTCGCCGCCACGCAGCAGGACCAGGGCACCGGCGGGCACGCCGTGGCCGGGCAGCGGCGTCACGACGATGGAGCCGACCGGGCCGAACTCGCCCGGCAGCACCCAGCGAGGCGCGGAGTCCGGGTCGAGCCAGCGCGACGGCACGGGCGGGAAGCCCTGCAGCGCCTCGCCGAGCCCGGGCAGCTCGTCCGGGTCGATCTCCAGCCGGCCGCGTGTCGGCTCGCCGCCGCGCACGCAGGTGACGGCGGGGTAGAGCCCGCCCGTCGCGGGCGCCAGCACCAGCGCGGCGTCGGCCAGGTGCTCCGCGGCCAGCCGGGCGGCGACCTCCATGCAGCGTTCGAGGTTGAGCGAGCCCAGCAGCGCGGCGGAGGCCTCACTGAGGAACGCCGTCCGCTCCTGCTCGTGGGCCAGGGCGTCCTGGGCGGCACGGATGTCGGTCTCGTCGACCAGCCACCACGTCACGGCGTCGCCGTGCGGGACCGGGTGCGCGGCGATGAACCGCTCGCCGACCTCACCGCGGGTGATCTCGCTCGTGCGGCGCTCGTCCGCCTCGGCCAGCCAGTCCGCGACCGCGCCGGCCAGCGGGCGGCCGGGGGCCGCGTCCGGGAAGAGCAGGCGGGCGGCCTCGTTGAGGGCGCGGATCACGCCGGCGCCGTCGGCCACGATCGCCGCGGCGGGCGCGGCGTCCCAGCCCCGGTCGCCGGTGAGCGGGGTGGCGGGGGCGGTCTCGACGCGCTCAGCCATGGGCACCGGGATCGGTCGCCAGCTCGGCCCACAGGGTCTTGCCGCCGGGGCGGCGCAGCTGGCCCCAGGCCGCCGCGCAGCGCTCGACCAGCAGCAGCCCGCGGCCGCCCTGGTCGGACGGCGTCCGGCGCCGGGCCACCTCGCCGCCGGCGTCGTCGACCTCGATCCGCAGCTTGGCCACGCCGGGCAGCAGGCGCACGTGGTAGGGCGCGCGGCCGTGGCGCAGGGCGTTCGAGGTCAGCTCGTCGACCACCATGACCGCGGTGGTGACGACGCTCGCCGGGAAGCCGCCGAGGACGGACCGCACCCAGCCGCGGACCTTGGCCAGTTCGGTCAGCTCGGAGGTGATGCCGAGTTCGTGCCGGGCCGGACGCAAGGTCATGTCCGCCTCCTCCGTGCCGGGTCCCGCGGGGATGTCGTCTCCTCCGGGGTGCCCCGAACCGGGCTCACCCACACGGGTACTGGAGGTGGTCATGGCGCACCGTCCACCGCGGCGCGCGCCGCGTCGACCGTCGGGTGCAGCGGCATGACGTCGCCGAGGCCCAGCAGCTCGATCGGCCGGACGACGGCGTGGACGTCGCTCGCGACGGCCAGGCGGCCGCCCGCCTCCTTCAGCCGGGTGCCCAGGCGGAGCAGGATCTGCAGGCAGCTGGAGTCGCAGTACTCGACGCCGGTCATGTCCAGCACGACTCCGCGGGCTCCGGGCGCCGTCGGCAGCAGGTCCGCGAGTTTCGCCGAGACGGCCAGGTCGAACTCGCCACGCAGGACGAAGACGGTCACGTCCCCGGCCTCGTGCTCGTCCAGCGACCAGCCTTCACCGGAGGCGCGCTGCCGGGGCCGCGTTGCGTCGGTGGTCATGGGTTGTGCTCCAGGAGGGGACGGGGTCGACTGACGGCGGGCTGGCGGCTCAACCCGCTCAAGGAATCTACCAGCGCCTGCCGCCCCGGGCAGCGCAGTGCCCTTCACCGTCCTTTAAGGACCTCCTCCGTCCGGGCGGGTGCGGGGGCCGGTTCGGGCGGCAGGCCCGCAGGTGAGGGCACGATCGCGGCGTTCACGGTCCGGGTCAGCCGTTCGTAGGGTGCGCGGTGTTCGTCGTCGAGCAGCACGGCCAGCGGGGTCCACACCAGCACGACGAACACCGACGCGGCCAGCGCGAGGGGCAGGAGCAGCTGTTCGGGGTGGTTCGCGAGGTCCCAGCGGTCCAGGTCGAGCAGCATCCAGGTCAGCCAGAGCGGGGACAGCAGGACGCCGTTGCGGACCAGCAGCGAGATCGGCCCGGCGCGGCGACCGCTGCGCCGGGTGACCCGCAGGAGCATCGCCCGCTTGCCCGGCGTCGACCCGGTCACCGCGGGCAGCACCACGAACCAGACGATCGCGAGGATGACGACCGGCGTGTCGCGGTGGCGCATGTCCTCGCCGAACAGCGTCAGCAGGCCGAACAGGAAACCGAGCAGCGCGGCGAACCCCAGCAGGTCGGTGGCCAGCGCGAACAGCCGCCGGGTGAAGGTGACCTTCGTGGCGTAGCGGCGGCGGTCGTGCTCCGGTTCCAGCGCGGGCAGCACCCGGGCGAGCGGGCCGGCGATCAGCCAGCCGAGCGCGGCACCGGCGGTGTTGAGGATGAGGTCGTCGACGCTGAACAGGCGGTACGGGCACGGGTAGACGAACCACAGCCCGGTCAGCTGCGTCAGCTCGAACAGCAGGGAGAGGCCGAACCCGGCCAGGATCGTCGGCACCGCGCGCATCCGCTGGGCGTAGCGCAGGAACAGGCCGAGCGGGACCAGCATCACGACGTTGAGCGCGGTGGTCCAGACAGCGGGGTTGTGCAGGATCGCGCTCGGGCTCCAGTGGCCGCGGGCGCGCTGCGACACGACTTCGACGAAGTAGAACGGCCGCAGCTGGGGAGAACTCGCGTAGCTGTGCCCGGCGCAGAAGTTCGGGTTGTCGGGCAGCGGCAGCACGGTCTGCGTGGCGATCGCCAGGAGGTAGAAGACGAAGGTGTAGAAGACGACCGTCGTCCACCCGCCGGCACGCCCGCGGCGGCGGTAGCTGACGAACGCCGCCGGCAGCATGACGACCAGCGCGATGAGCGGGAAGAGGTAGAGGGCGGTCCGGACGGGGACGAGGTAGGTGGCGACCACGGAGCCGGTGGTACCCAGCCGAGGGCCGGACGAAGCGTGCTTCGCCCGGACGGCTGGGCAGTCACCGGCGTCGCGTCACTGCGGCGGTGCGTCCTGCTGGCCGCCGCCCTGCTTGTGCAGGAAGTCCTTCACCTTGTCCGAGCCCTGGTCGATCTTGTCGGCGTGCTCGCCGAACCGCCCCTTGGCGGCTTCCGCGGCCTTGTCGACACCCTGGTCGGCCTTGTCGGGGTTGTTGCCAAGGGCCTCTTTCGCCTTGTCGAAAAGACTCATCGTCAGAGCTCCATCCGGAATAGCGGGGCTTCGGTCGTGCCGAGCAAAACACCCGGCCGACCGGCCCGCAACCGAACGGCCGGTTTCCTTACCCCGTAGGGGGTATCGCGGCTCTTTCGCGGGTGAAAGACGGCGATCGTGGTTTGAGGTCACGGCCACCGGGTAGCGGCGATTCCTTTCGCGCCCGCGCCCGGTCGGAACGGATATGAACCGCATTTCCCTGACCGAAGCCGCCCGCGAGGTCCTCGACGGCCCGCACACCGCGGTGATCGCGACGTCCAACGCCGACGGCCGGCCGCAGTCGTCCGTCGTCTTCGTGAAACGGGACGGCGACCACGTCGTCTTCAGCACGATCGAGGGCCGCCTCAAGACCCGGAACATGCGCCGCGATCCTCGGGTCAGCCTGCTGGTCGCGAGTGCACCCGGCCGCTACGTCGAGATCCGGGGGAGCGTCGAGCTCACCGCCGATCCGGAAAAGGCGCTGCTGCACGAAATGTACCGCCGGTACATGGGCGGGCAGACACCACCCCCGGAACCCGGTGCGCGGCGGCTGATCGTCCGGATCGTCCCCGAAAGGGAGTACCTCTGGCCGCCCGCGGCCTGAGGTCGTGGCGGTGCGTGAACCGCGCACCGCCACGATCCGTATATCGGGTGAGGACCGCCGTCCCCGCCGCAGGGGCCCGGCGGCCGATCCCTGTGAACCCTTGATGTGAGGCCGCGCCATGATGGGAACCACCGGTCTGCCGCACCCGCGGCGTGCCCGCCGCCGCACCCCGGACGGAGGTGCGGCGCTGCCCGACTTCGGCCTGCCGCGGGCCGCCCGGCGGCACGCCGTCGCGGGCGTGGTGGTGACCACCTTGGCCGCGCTCCTGGTGCTCTTCGCGTTCCTCGCACCGGACGACCTCAACTCGTTCTCGCCCGAAGCCCTGGTCCGCGTGCCGGTGGAAGGCCTGATCATCGCCGCGTTCGTGCTGGTCCTGCCGCCGCGGCCGCGGCGCGTCGTCGCCGTGCTGGCCGGGCTGGTGCTGGGCCTGCTCATCGTCATGAAGGCGCTCGACACGGGCTTCTACGCGACGCTGGAGAAGCCGTTCGACCCCGTGTACGACTGGAGCTTCTTCAACGCCGGCGTCGAGTTCCTCGCCGGCGAGATCGGCGACGCGGCGGCGTACGCCGTGCTGGCCGGGGCGGTGCTGCTCGCGATCGCCGTCGTCGTCTTCACGGTGCTCGCCATGCTGCGGCTGACCCGGATCGCCGCCGGGCGCCGGACCGGGGCGTCGCGGGTGGTGGCCGTGCTGGGCGTGATCTGGATCGTCTGCTCGGTGTTCGGCGTCGAGATCGCGCCGGGCCAGCCCATCGCGGCCCAGAACGCCGCCGCGCTGGCCTACGACGACCTGCGCCAGGTGAGCACGGACCTGCGGGAACAGCGGCCGTTCGGCGAGCTGGCCGCGGACGACGCGTTCCGGAACACCCCCGGCGACCAGTTGCTCGCCGGGCTGCGCGGCAAGAACGTGGTGCTCACGTTCGTGGAGAGCTACGGCCGGATCGCCCTCGACGACCCGGGCTTCGCCCCGAAGATCGGCGCGACGCTCGACGAGGGCACCGCGCAGCTGCGCGCGGCGGGCATCGGCGCGAAGAGCGCGTTCCTGTCGTCCTCGACGTTCGGCGGCGGCAGCTGGCTCGCGCACTCCACCGTCGAGTCCGGCATGTGGATCGACAACCAGCAGCGCTACAACAACCTGCTCGACAGCGACCGGCTGACCCTCGGCGGCGCGTTCCAGAAGGCGGGCTGGAAGACCGTCTGGGACGTGCCCGCGCACACCAAGGACTGGCCGGAGGGCCAGCGGTTCTACCACCCCGACGCCTACTACGACTTCCGGAACATCGGCTACAAGGGCCCGGGTTACGCCTACGCCACGATGCCGGACCAGTACACGTTCTCCATGCTGCAGCGCAACGAACTCGCGAAGTCGGCCCAGAAGCCGGTGATGGCCGAGGTGGACCTCGTCTCCAGCCACGCGCCGTGGTCGCCGCGGCCCTGGCTGGTCGACTGGAACCAGGTCGGCGACGGCTCGGTTTTCGCGCCGCAGCCGGCGGCGGGGGAGGCGCCGGAGTCCGTCTGGAAGGACCCGGCGAAGATCCGCGACGCCTACCGGGACGCGACCGACTACTCGCTGAAGACGCTCATCTCGTTCGTGCAGCACTACGGCGACGACAACCTGGTGCTGGTCTTCCTCGGCGACCACCAGCCGCCGGTGGTGACCCCGCAGGGCGCGGTCCACGACGTGCCGATCACGATCGTGGCGAAGGACCCGAGGGTGCTGGACCGGATCTCCGGCTGGGGCTGGACGGACGGCCTGCACCCGGCCGCGCAGGCGCCGGTCTGGAAGATGGACTCCTTCCGCGACCGCTTCCTGACGGCGTTCGCCCACTGATCGCGGGGTTTGCGTGAGCCCTTGGGCGACGGCATCACTCTTTGCCGTTCGTCCGGAGGCCCGGGCTAGCCCGGATGGAGCAGTGTGGTGACGTTCCGCTGTGCGGGGTTCACTGGCCCGATGAATTGCCGGTAATTCTCACGCGCTTCTAGGCTCCTTATGTCGGGGTTCTCCGCGCTGAGGAGTGGTCATGCGAAGGAAATTGGCGGCACTCGCCGTCGCAGTTTTTTCCCTGTTCGGTCTGACGGTCGGGACCGCGGCCGCGGCCGGCGGCGATTTCGCACCACCCGGCTGCTTCGGAGAGCGTTACGGTGTGCTTTTCGGGCAGGGGGTTTCCGTCAGCTGCTTCCCCGGTGAGGGCTACGGGTACCGGGTGATCGCGCACTGCACGAACGGCAGCGCCTTCTGGTACGTGGTCGGCGATTTCGTGCCCTACGGATTCGGCCCGGCCACCGCGGAATGCACCGGCGCGCTGCTCGTCCCGGCCCGGGTGTTCGGCTACCAGGTCGACGAGATCTGATTTCCCGCGCGCTTCCGCCCGGCCACCCGAAAGGGCGACCGGGCGGAAGCGCGCGTCTTTCCGGCGGTCAGGAAACGCGCCGGTCGTCCATCGCGTCACGGTCCCAGTCGATTCCGAGGCCGGGTGATTCCGGCGGCACCGCGTGCCCGTTCTCGACGGTCATTTCGGTGCGCGTGATCGCGCGCAGCTGCGGGATGTGCTCGACGTAGCGGCCGTTCGGGACGGCCGCGGTCAGGCTCACGTGCAGTTCCATCAGGAAGTGCGGGCAGACCTCGACGTTGAAGGCTTCGGCCAGGTGGGCGACCTTGAGCCACGGCGTGATGCCGCCGACCCGGGCGACGTCGGGCTGCACGATCGAGGCGGCGCCGCGCTGCAGGTAGTCGCGGAACTGCGCGATCGAGTACAGCGACTCGCCGACGGCGACCGGCACGGGCGTCGACGCGGCGAGGCGGGCGTGCCCGGACACGTCGTCGGCCGGCAGCGGCTCCTCCAGCCAGAACAGGTCCAGCGGCGCGAACACCGCCGCCCGCCGGATCGCCTCGGCGGCCGTCATCGACTGGTTGGCGTCCACCATCAGGTCGAACCGCGGGCCGACGGCTTCGCGGACCGCGGCGAGCCGCTCGAAGTCCTCGCCGGCCGCAGGCTTGCCGACCTTGATCTTGACGCCGCCCCAGCCGGCGGTCTCGGCGGCCTTCGCGCCCGCGACGAGCTCCTCGGTGCTCAGGTGCAGCCAGCCGCCTTCGGTGTCGTAGAGCGGAACCCGCGCGCCGAACCCGCCGGCGACGCGCCACAGCGGCTCGCCCGCTCGGCGGCACTTGAGGTCCCACAGCGCGGTGTCGACGGCAGCCAGCGCGAGCGACGTGATCACGCCGACGGTGGTGGCCCGGGTGGCGGCGAACAGGTCCCGCCAGATCGCCTCGACCAGCCGCGCGTCGCGGCCGACGAGCCGGGGGAGCAGGTGGTCCCGCAGCAGGGCGACGACGGAGCTGCCACCGGTGCCGATCGTGTACGAGTAGCCGAGCCCGCTCCCGCCGTCATCGGTGCTCAGCTCGACGAAGACGGTCTCCTGGGACACGAACGCCTGCACGGCGTCGGTGCGGGCCTGCTCGACCGCGACATCGACGAGAAATGCTTCGGCCCGCGTGACGACAGCCACCGATCCCCCTGACGTCGAATCCTATAGGAAATAGGATTCTGGCGTGGTGCGGGTGACCCTGTCAACGGGCCTCAACGCGGGTCGGTGTCACGGAGTTGAGAGCAGCGGCGTCGCAACCGGCCCTCGTGCGGTGCTGGCACTGCGTCGTGGGGTGGCGGCCCTCGCGCTGTGCTGACGCTGCATCGTGGGGTGGCGGCCTAGCGCTGTGCTGGCACTGCGTCGCACTGCGGGGGCGGCGTGGGGGTGGCGGCCCTCGCGCTGCGGGGGCGGCGCGGGTCGGTACCGACGAGCAGGGATGGCGGCGTTGGCATTGCGTCGCGCTGTGGGGCCGGTGCCGCGCAAGCAAGGACAGTGGCCTCGTGCGTTGTCGCCAACTCGTGCTGTGAGGCCGCCGTCGGGCGACGGGAAGGCGTCCACGCGGGGGACTGTCATGCACCTCTGCTGCCCTGGCGACTCTGGTTTCGGCCGGTGCAAGCAAGTCTGTGCTGTACTTGGTTCAGACCTTTTACAACGTTGTAACGGAGGTTGCCCGCCGCACGGCGCGGACCGGTAAAACCGGTTCGCGTCGTTTCCGCGCGCGAAGAAAAGCCTTGCAGGGCAAACAATCCAGACGTTCAGTCCGTAGTGGACAGTCGTTCGCTCCTGCTAACTCCGGACAGAAAACCGGACAATTCTGGACCTGGCCCGGACCCGCCCGCACACTCGGCGGACAGTGTGTTTCTTTCCCCCGTCCCCGGAGGAGTCCCATGCGTCGAAGAATCGCCCTGGCTCTCGGCGGCGCCGCCGTCCTCACCGCCAGTCTCGCCAGCAGTGCCCTCACCCCCGCCGTCGCGCAGGCGTCACCCGGCCTGATCGCCGCCATGCAACGGGATTTCGGCCTGACCGCCGCCCAGGCCGAAACCCGGCTGGGGCAGGAGATGACCGCGTCGCGGGTGCTGCCGGACGCGCAGCGCGCCGCCGGTGCCGCGTTCGGCGGGGCCTGGTTCGACCCCGCGCTCGGCAAGCTCGTCGTCGGCGTGACCGACCCCGCCGCGGCCGCCGCCGTCCGGCAGGCCGGGGCCGAGCCGACGACCACCACCGTCAGCGCGGCGAAGCTCGACTCCGCGAAGGCTGCCATCGACGCTTCGGCGAAGGCGCACCCCGCGCCGGCCGGCGTCAGCGGCTGGCGGACCGACGTCCGCACCGGCAGCGTCGTGGTCACGCTGCGGCCCGGCGCGCAGGGCGCCGACGTCGACGCCTTCGTCGCGCAGGCCCGGAAAGCCGGTCCCGTCACCGTGACGTCGACGCCGAAGGCCGAGACGTTCTCGGCCGGGACCGTCGGCGGCGACCCGTACTACATCAACGGCAACACCCGCTGCTCGATCGGCTTCTCCGTCAACGGCGGGTTCGTCAGCGCCGGCCACTGCGGCGGCGCGGGCAGCTCGGTCGTCGGCTGGGACGGCTCGGCGATGGGCACGTTCGCCGGTTCTTCCTTCCCCGGCAACGACTATTCGTTCATCCGCATCGGCAACGGCTGGTGGACCGCGCCGGTCGTGCTCGGCTGGGGCACGGTCAGCGACGCGATCGTCCGCGGCTCCTGGGTCGCGCCGGTCGGCACCTCGGTGTGCCGCTCGGGTTCGACCACGCACTGGCACTGCGGTGTCGTGGAAGGGCTCAACGAGACCGTCAACTACTCCCAGGGCGCCGTCTACCAGGTGACCCGCACCAACGTCTGCGCCGAACCCGGCGACTCCGGCGGCTCCTTCATCACCGGTGACCAGGCGCAGGGCGTCACCTCCGGTGGCTGGGGCAACTGCAGCTCCGGCGGCGAGACGTGGTTCCAGCCGGTGAACGAGATCCTGCAGACCTTCGGCGTCGGGCTCGTCACGGGCTAGCAGCAGCACGACGCCGGTCGCGGGCACCTAGGCTGGGCCGATGACCCCGCCACCGCTGCCCGCGATCGGCGTCGTCCGCACCGCCCGGACGGAGCTGGAGCACACGCCCGTCCAGGCGGCCGCGAACCGCGCCGAGGAAGGCACGATCGAACTCGACGCACGCTTCGCCGAAGGACTGGCCGGGCTCGCCGGGTTCGACTACGCGTGGCTGCTCAGCTGGCTGGACCGGCCCGACCGGCCGGGCGGCCTCACGCAGGTGCCGTACCTGCTGCGCCGCGAAGGCCGCCGGATGGGCATTTTCGCCACCCGCGGCCCGCGCCGGCCGAACCCGATCGGGCTGAGCCTCGTCCGGCTGCTCGACGTCTCGGGCACCACGATCCGGTTCGCCGGCGTGGACCTGCTGGACGGCACGCCGGTGCTCGACCTCAAGCCGTACGTCACCCGGTTCGACCGGCCGCCCGGCGACCCGGCCTGCGGCTGGTTCGACGCCGTGGACGTCCCCGAAGGCGTCACCCCGGCGCGGCTCGCGGAGGAGCCCGGTTAGCTCTTGAGCAGGCTCGCGAACCACGCGCCGAGCACCTGCTGGACGTCGGCGCGGGTCCGCGCCGGGTCGTCCGCCGCGGCGATCATCCGGGCCGCTTCCATCACCGCGCTCAGCACCAGCTGCGCCAGCGCGGGGACCGGCAGCTTGACGATCAACCCGTCCGCGCGCGCCTGCTCCAGCACGCGGACGATCAGGCCGAGCCCGTACTCCGCCTCGATCTCGCGCCAGACGTCCCAGCCGAGCACGGCGGGCGCGTCGGTGAGGGAGATCCGGCGGACGTCCTCGCGCAGGCACGCGTCGAGGAACACGCCGAGGCCGAGCGCCATGCCGGTCAGCGGGCCCGTGCCCTGGGCGAACGCGGCGCCGACCTCGTCGGTCAGCTCGCGTTCCAGCTCCTCGACGACCGCGCGGAACAGGCCCTGCTTGTCGGCGTAGTGGTGGTACAGCGCGCCGCGGGTGACGCCCGCCGCGCGGGTGATCTCGTCCGCCGGCACGGCCTGGTAGCCGCGGGTGGCGAACAGCTCGCGCGCGGCGGCGACCAGGGCGGCCTTCGTGCCGGCGGAACGGTCCTGCTGGGTACGTCGCACCCGCCTAATCTGCCATGACACCCGCGAACTCGACGACGTGGCGGGCCAGCACGGCGGGCTGGTCCTCGGAGACGAACGTGTAGGAGTCCGCGATCTCGACGAGCTTCGCGTCGGGCAGCAGCGCGGCGAGCCGGTGGGCGAGGCCGATCGGGAACAGCTTGTCCTCGGCCGCCCAGGCGAGCAGCACCGGCCGGTCGAACGTCCGCAGCGCCTCGGCCGCGGCCAGCGTGTGCCGCGGGTGCACGTCCCGCAGCAGCTTGCGCAGGTCGCGCCGCACCCCGGCGGACTTCCGCAGCGGCGCGAGGTAGGCCTGCGCGACGTCGTCGGGCAGCGGCCGCTTGACCACCCAGCCGAACAGCATCGGCAGCGGGTAGAGCGCGCGGAAGCGCAGCAGCTGGCCGAGCACGGCCATCGAGCCGGGGATCCGCGCGATCACCGGCAGCGGCTTGAAGATCGGCGGGAAGAAGTACTCGAAGCAGTCGGACGGCGTGAGCACGACCCGCCCGACCCGCTCCGGGCGGCGACTGAGCAGGATCTGCGTGAGCGCGCCGCCGGTGTCGTTCGCGACCAGCGTGACGTCGCGCAGGTCCAGTGCCTCCAGGAAGTCCGCGATCACATCGGCGGCCCCGGTGGGGGAGAGGTCGGCGTCCGCGCGCATCGGGAGGTCGTGCGAGCCCAGCGGCAGATCCGGGGCCAGGCAACGGAACCCGGCCGCGGCGACGTCCGGCACGACCTTCCGCCACAGCTCCGCGTTCGTCAGCACACCGTGGACGAACACCACGGGGGCGCCGGCGCCCCGCTCGAAGTACCGCACCTCGCCGGCCGGCAGCCGGACCCGGTGCTCCCGACCCAAGGATTCGCTTCGCGTCATGCCGCCAGGTTACATACGTACAGCATGTATGTAAATGAGATGGCTCAGTGGCGGTGACCGCGCGTGAGCACCGTCAGGAATTCACGGGAACCGCGCCGGGGTTGGTGAGGCCGGGTGCGGGGCGGCTGGGGTGTTGGCGGTTGTTTGGGTGACGGGTGTCTGCTGCGGGCTCCCTCGCCGAGTACCCGGAGGCCTTGATGAGCCCGTCCCGCCCGCCCGCCGGTTTCGACCGCCGTTCCCTGCTCAAGGCCGCCGCCGGGACCGGGATCGCCCTGGCCGGCAGCGTCGTCGCGCTGGCGGCGTTCCCCGGGGTCGCCGCGGCCTACTCGTGGCCTTCCTCGCTGCGGTCCGGCTCGACCGGCGCCGCCGTCACGGAACTGCAGATCCGGATCGCGGGCTGGGCCGCCGACGGGCCCCGGCAGACCTACGTCGCCGTCGACGGCGACTTCGGCCCCGGGACCGAGGCCGCGCTGAAGCGGTTCCAGGCCGCCAACCACCTGACCGCGAACGGCATCGCCGACGCGGACGACTTCGCGGCCCTCAACGCCCTGGAATCCTCCGACGGATCGACGTCGCACTTCGAATTCAGCGAGTTCACGTCGAGCGACGGCACCGGATTCGGCGGCGGCAAGGTGGGCGCGGCGACGGTCAAGGAGAACGTCCGGCGGCTGATGTACAAGCTCGAAGCCCTGCGGGCGAAGGCGGGCAACCGGGCGATCACGATCTCGTCGGGGTTCCGCAGCGTCGCGCACAACCAGGCGATCGGCGGCGCGTCGAACAGCATGCACGTCTACGGCACGGCGGCGGACGTCTACGTCAGCGGCCTGAGCACGCGCCAGGTGTACGTCCTGGCCGAGGCCTGCGGGTTCTCCGGGCTGGAGCGCTACACGCTCTCGGACGCGCACCAGCACGTCGACAGCCGCATCGAGTACGCCTACGGCTCGCAGAGCTGGTGGTGGGAGAGCGGCACGGTCAGCTGAGGTGAAGGGTGATGCCCCCGGGCGAGGCTTCGGGGAAAGGTCGGATCCAGGGGCATCACCACCCGCGGGACAGCTGACACGATGTCCCGCGGTGCAACCACCCTACGAACCCCGGGGCCGTCCGACCAGGGCCTCGATGCGGTGTCGAAGGTTTGTCGCCCGGTCGGTCACCAGGCCCACGGAGAGTGGGTCTTTCGTGCTGATCGAGCGTCGCTCGCGCTCGCTTGACCGGCCGCTCGTTCGCGCCTAGCCTTAAGTTGAAACTTCAACCGATTCGCGCGCGCAGCACGGGCCAGGAGAGCCGATGTCGATCTTTCGCCTGAACCACGCCGTGTTGTACGTCCGGAACGTGGCCGAGAGCGTGGCGTTCTACCGGGACCTGCTCGGCTTCGACTACATCGAGGGCGGCGACGCGCACCGCGGCGCGGCCTTCCTGCGGGCCCCGGGCTCGACCAACGACCACGACCTCGGTCTGTTCGAGCTGGGTGCGCACGCCGCGGACTCGGGCGCCGGGCAGACGTCGGTCGGGCTCTACCACCTCGCGTGGGAGGTCGACACCCTCGGCGACCTCGACCGCATCGCCGGCCTGCTCGACGCGGCGGGCGCCCTGGTCGGCTCGTCCGACCACGGCACCACGAAGTCGTTGTACGCCAAGGATCCCAGTGGGATCGAGTTCGAGGTCGTCTGGATCATCCCGCGTGAGCTGCTGACCGACGCCGACCGCGACAAGAGCAAGGCCACCGGGCGGCTGGACCTGGCGCGCGAACTGGCGAAGTACGGTGCCGACGCCCGCAGTGGCGTCGGCATCTCCCGCCCCTGACTCAGGAAGCGAGCTCGTTCGCCCGGACGCGGTTGCGCGCCGGTGCCGAAGTCCGGTGCAGCGCACGAAGATTGCTCAACGCGAAGCGGCCCGGGCCGACGAACGCGACCGCCAGCAGCGCCCAGCAGAACAGGGTCGCGGCCTCGCCGCCGTTCTGGATCGGGAGCAGCCCGTCCGGCAGGTGCACCGTGAAGTAGGCGAACGCCATCGAGCCCGAGCCGAGCACCGCGGCGGCGCGCGTGCCGAGCCCGACGCAGACCAGCACGCCGCAGACGAGCTGGATCACCGCCGCCCACCAGCCCGGCCACGCCCCGACGGCGGCGGTCGTCTTCGCGCCGAAGACGCCGAACAGCGTTTTGGCGCCGTGGCAGGCGAACAGGAAGCCGATCACGATGCGGTAGAGCCCGACGACGTGCTCGCGGGCCGGGGCCAGACGGTGCATGGTTCCTCCGGGAGGCGGGTGCGGGCGGCATCCGGCGGGCCGGCGGTGGGGCCGGCCATTGCGGATTCGGTACGACCAGATATACCGGCCCGTCAGGATTCGCCACACCCCCCGAAAGTCGCGTCAGGACATCACTCACGAAAATGTGTTCCGCTGGCCGGGTTCGCCCGCATTACCGCGTCGGCACCTTGCGGGGCAAGGAAAATCCCGGAGTTCCGGCATGTGGCCAGTCTGGTCCAGACCAGTTAGGCGCGTGGTCCGCTCGGGGTTTCGAGAATGTTTCCGGCTCTTTTCGGAATCGTCCCGGACTGGGCCTGACGGATCAGTGCCGCGACCCGTTCGGCGTCCGGGATCGCCCACAGCTCGGGGGTGAACGGCACCCAGGCGCCCTGGTGCGGCGTCCCGAGCAGGCGCCACCTGACTCCGAGGGGCGTGCCGAACGTGACGGTCCCGGTCCCGGTGCCGTCGTCGCCGACCCGGGCCCGGGCCGGCTGCAGGCGATTGAGCCACACCCAGCGGAACTCCGCGCCGGTCGGCCACTGCGCCACGAAGACGATCCGCCGGTCGGTCACGAAGTACGTCTCGACGTCCAGGCGGGCCCGCCGGTTCCGCAGGCGCGGGCCCCAGGCCGCCCAGAACGCGAACACGGCAGCGGACAACAGGCTGAGGTACCGCCCGCTCATCCAGTCAACGACGACGAACCCGCCGACCAGGAGCACGGTGCCGAAGAGCAGCACGTAGTTTTCGTAGAGCCAGTGGCGGCGCACCACCGGCGCGCCCGCCCAGAGCACGCGTTCGCCGGCCTGCAACGGATACGGTTCCATGTCGTCCTCCCCAGACGTCGGGGAGTACACGCTCGAGGGCCGTGACCGGTTGCGTCCCGCCCGCGTTCGGCCCTTTGCGTGGTCCGGGGCGGGCACTAGCGTGACAACCATGCGGAGGAAGGGCGCCCGTGCTTGAAGGCATCGGGCTGGAACTGCGGAACCGGCAGGCGAGCGCGCTGGTCGTCGTGACCGGGCGGCTCGACATCACCGGCTACCCCTTCCTGCGCGACGGCCTCCTCAAGATCGCCGCGGAAAGCCCGCCGAGGCTCATCGCCGACATCGACGACCTCGTCCTCGAACGGCACTCGCCGAGCCTGTTCCCGTTCGTCGCGACCCGGCTCGAACGCTGGCCGGGCATCCCGTTCTCCCTGGTCACCCGCCAGCCCGCGCACGTCGAGGCGTTCGACGCGTTCGGACTGGACCGGTTCGTCCCGGTGCACGCCGACGTCGAAACCGCCGAGCGGGCGCTGCCCCACCCGATCCGCCGCCGCGCCGAGCGGACCCTCGCCCGCGGCGAACAGGGCGTCGCGCAGGCCCGGGCGTTCGTCAGCGCGCGGACCCGCGAATGGGGCGTCCCCGCGCTCGAATACGACGGCACGCTCATCGCGGCCGAGCTCACGGACAACGCTTCCCGGCACACGACGTCGCTCCCGGGCCTGCGGCTGGAGCTGCGTCAGGAGCTGCTGACGATCGCGGTGAGTGACGACGACCCGCGGCCCGCGGTGCTGGTGGAGCGGCCCGACCTGCTCGAGCCCGGCCTGGGCCTGCGGATCGTCGCGCAGACCGCGCGGGCCTGGGGGAGCAGCAAGCGGTGGACGGGCGGCAAGGTCGTCTGGGCCGTGTTGGCCACCCCGGAACGCCGCCGCTCGGGGACGCTCGGTCCCTGAGCTCCTCCGCGGATCTCGAATTGATCGACGCGCCACCTCGAAAGCATGATCGTCGCCCTCTAAGGTGGCTCCATGGTGGACGAAGAAGTCGTCTCGGAGCGCATCCGGCAGGTCGCCGCCACCCTGGCGGGCCGCGCGGGGGATCTCACCGGTGAGCTGGTGCAGCTCTACGCCGCCGAACTCCCGCAGCTGGTCCACGACGACGAGCGCATGGTGAGCCTGCTGACCGCGAGCGTCTACCAGAACATCGAGACCGGGCTGCAGATCTTCCAGCACAGCATCGACCCCTCCCACGTCGAGGCGCCGGCCGCCGCCCTGGAGTACGCGCGGCGCCTGGCGCAGCGGGGCACGCCGGTGTTCGACCTGATCCGGGCCTACGAGCTGGGGCAGGCGGCGATGCTCGACTTCGGGTTCCAGGAGTGCACCCGCCAGGTCGGCGAAGCGGAGCTGCTCGGGGAGATGATGCGGCGGCTGCTCAAGGTCGTGTTCGGGTTCGTCACCCGGGTGACCCGGCAGCTGGTCGCGGTCTACCAGGACGAACGCGACCGGTGGCTGCTCAACCGGAGCGCCGCGCGGGCGGCCAAGGTGCAGGACCTGCTGGGGGAGAACCGCGGCCCGCTCGACGCCGCTTCGGTCGACGCGGCCGAGACGGTCATCGGCTACCGCCTGCGCGGCACCCACGCCGGGATGATCCTCTGGCACACCGGCTCGGCGGACGACGTCCTGTCCGTGCTCGAGGCGGTCGCGGTCGCGGTGCTCGGCCGCGTCCAGGACCACGGCCGCCCGCTGTTCGTGCCGCGCGACGAAGCCAGCGCGTGGGTCTGGCTGCCGCTCGGCGCGGACGTCACGATCACCCGCGGCTGCCTCGACGAGGTGCTGGCGGCGGCCGGACCCGGCGTCCGGGTGACCGTCGGTGACCCCGCCACCGGCGTCGACGGCTTCCGCGACACCCACCACCAGGCCCTGCGGGTGCACGCGCTGGCCCTGGCGGCCGGTGAGCACTGCGACCGCGTCCTGACCTTCCGCGAGGTCGGCACGATGGCGCTGATGACGTCCGACCTCAACGCCGCCCGGCTGTGGGTGACCAGCACCCTCGGCCCGCTGAGTGCCGACGACGAGCACTGCGACCGCCTGCGCGAGACCCTGCTCGTGTTCCTCGCGACCGGCGGCAGCTACACCGCGGCGGCGGCCGAGCTGACGATGCACAAGAACTCCGTGCAGTACCGCGTCCGCAAGGCCCAGGAGCTGCTGCCGCGGGCGCTCGGGGTGAACCGCCTGGACGTCGAGCTCGCGCTGAGCCTGTGCCACCGGCTCGGCGCCGCCGTGCTGGCCGCGACCTGAGGTTTTGGTGCCCCGGACCACCAGCGGCGAAGATCGTTGGGTCCCCGGCACGAAGTCTTCGCCGGATCTTTCCCCTACCTTTCGATCATGGGTGAAAACGGTGGGATGCTCGCACTGGTGCGGCTACGCCGAGGCGTCGTCGGCGAGAGCAGACGCGTCTGTCACCTGATCCCCGTCCCGCCCGCCGGCGCGGTGCCCGAGTGCCTGACGGCGCTGTGCGGCGAGCCGATCCGCCCCGGCGAGGCCGAGGTGCTGGACGGCCTGCGCGGGATGCCGTGCCACGCGTGCCTGATGGCGCACACGCCCGCGAGCGGCGGGCTGCTGGCGAACGCGGGCTAGCAAGGGCCGGCACGGCTCTGGATCGATTTCGTGAAAATGCCACGCCGTACCGTGCGGACACTCCTTTTCCGCGGCGGGAGTCGGTGAATATCCGACCGCATGAATGACATTCCGTCGGCGTTGCAGGGAGTAGCCGTCCGGGTGTCCACTGTGGTCGGCAGTGCGGCGTAAGCCGACGTTCCGGACGCGCGGCGCTGTCGATCACGTGGGAAAACCCCACGTCGTGGCCCGGATCGATAGTCCATTCGGCCGAACTCTGCGGATTACGTATCCACAGCGGACGTCGTGAGCTTTAACCTTGCGTGATTCTTCACCATGAATCGCACTGGGGAGTGAGATGAAGTCGACGTCACCGCTTTGGCTGCCGCGCGCCCATTCACGGTCGGAACGGGCCCTCCTCGAGCGATGACGCAAGCCGGCTGCATCAGACGTTTCGAAGGAGTCGCCCGGCAGTCGCCCGACCGGATCGCCGTCGTCGAGCACGACGCGGTGGTGAGCTACGCCCGGCTGGCGGGGCTCGCCGGCGGGCACGCCGCACGGCTGCTCGACGCGGGCGTCCGGCCGGGCGACCGGGTCGGGCTCGTCACCGGGCACGGCACGCGGGCGATCGCCGCGATCCTCGGCACGCTCGCCGCCGGGTGCGTGTACGTCCCGCTGGACCCGACGTTCCCGCGTGACCGCCTCGCGCACCAGGTCGGCGCCGCCCGCGTGTCGGCCGTGCTGGCCGACGCCGAGCACGTCGAGCTCGCGGAGGCGTTGTGCCGCAACGGGTCCGCCCGGGTCGTCCCGGTCGGGTCGGAAACCGCGCCGCTGCCGGTCCCCGACCCGGACCCGGACACGCCCGCCTACGTGCTGTTCACCTCCGGCTCCACCGGGACGCCGAAGGCGTTCGCCCAGACCCACCGCAACCTCCTGCACGTGGTGGACAACCAGATCGCGAGCCTCGGCATCACCGCGGCGGACCGGCTGAGCCTGCTGGCGTCCTTCGGCTTCGACGCCGCGATCCCGGACCTGTACCCGGCGCTGCTGACCGGCGCCGCCGTCGTGCCGGTGGACCTGCGCGTCCACGGCGTCGCGCACGCCGCGCGCGAGCTGGCGCGGCACGAGGTGACGGTCTACCACTCGACACCGACGGTCTACCGCCACCTGCTGGACAGCTTCGAGGGCGACTTGCCGTCGGTCCGGACCGTGCTCCTGGGCGGCGAGCCCTCGACCTACGCCGACGTCCGCCGCGGCCGATTCGCCGACGGCTGCGTGTTCGTCAACGGCTACGGCGCGACCGAGGTGACCTTCGCCGCGCACCACCGCCTGACCCAGGCCGAGGTCGACCCGGACGCCACCGGCCCGCTGCCGATCGGGGTGGCGCTCCCGGGCTACGAGCTGACGGTGCTGGAAGGCGGCGAGCTGGAGGTCCGGAGCGAGTTCCTGGCCGAGGGGTACCTGGACCGCCCGAGCCCGGCGTTCGGCTTTTCTTCGGACGGGCTCCGCACGTACCGCACCGGCGACCTGGGCTCGGTCCTCCCGGACGGGAACCTGGTCTGCCTCGGCCGCCTGGACCGGCAGGTCAAGGTGCGCGGGTTCCGGGTCGAGCTGACGGAGGTCGAGGCGAAGCTCGCCGAATCACCCCAGGTGGCGGAGGCGCGAGCGATCGTCCGCGACGGCGAGCTGCTGGCGTACGTGGTCCCGGCGCCTGACGCCGACCCTGATCCGGCCGTCCTGCGGGCCGCGCTCGCCGAGGCCTTGCCCGCCTACGCCGTGCCCTCCGCGGTGGTCGTGGTGGCGGCGTTCCCGCTGACCGTCACCGGCAAGCTCGACGAGGAAGCGCTTCCGAACCCGCGGCCGTCCGCGCCTGCCGAGATCTCGCCGATGACCGAGGACGAACAGCGGGTCCACGCGATCTGGCGCGACGTCCTCGGCCACGCGGGCTTCGGCGTCACCGATGCCTTCTTCGACGTCGGCGGGCACTCCCTGCTGCTCGGCCGCGTCCAGCAGCGGCTCGCGGCGGCGTTCGAGACCGACGTCCCGCTGCTCGGCCTGCTGGAACACCCCACCGTCGCGGCGCAGGCGGCCTACCTCGGCGAGTCCACTTCGGACAGTCCGCGGGCGGCCGAGCCGTCGTCCGATCCCGACGGCAGCGACCTGATCGCCGTCGTCGGGGTCGCCTGCCGGTTCCCGGGTGCGCCCGACGCGCCCGCGTTCTGGTGGAACCTGTGCGCCGGGGTCGACTCGATCCACGACCACACCGACGACGAGCTGGCCGCCCTCGGCATCGGGCCCGGCCTGCGCGGCGACCCGGCGCACGTCCGTGCCGGTGGCCGCCTGGACGGGGTCGAGGACTTCGACGCGGAGTTCTTCGGCTTCACCGCCGACGAAGCCGCCCGCACCGACCCACAGCATCGGCTCTTCCTCGAGACGGCGTGGCGGGCTCTCGAGGACGCGGGCCGCGACCCGGCGCGGGAGACCGGCCCGGTCGGCGTCTTCACCTCCGCCGGCGTCAACCGCTACTTCCTCTTCCACCTCTTCGGGAACCCGGCGGTGACCGGCGACGTCGACCCGGACGACTGGGAGGGCCGGCTGCTCGGCCGCCAGCTCACCGACCACCTGCCCGGCCAGGTCGCCTACCGGCTCGGCCTGACCGGGCCCGCGCTCGCCGTCCAGAGTGCCTGCTCCAGCTCGCTGGCCGCAGTGGGCCTCGCCGCCCAGAGCCTCGCCGAATACCGCTGTGACCTGGCGCTCGCCGGGGGAGTGAGCGTCACCTGGCCGCGCTACCGCAGTGGCGGCCTCGCCTCGCCGGACGGCCGCTGCCGCGCGTTCGACGTCGCGGCCGAGGGTGCCGGGTTCGGTTCCGGCGCGGGGGTCGTGGTGCTGCGGCGGCTGGCCGACGCGCTCGCCGACCACGACCACATCCACGCCGTGCTGCCCGGCTGGGCGACGACCAACGACGGCCCCGACCGCGCGGGGTACGCCGTGCCGGGCGCCGCCGGGCAGGCCGCCGCGGTCGCCGAAGCCCTCGCCGTCGCCGAGGTCGACCCGGCCGAGGTCCGGCTGGTCGAGGCCCACGGCAGCGGCACACCCCTGGGCGACGCGATCGAGGTCGCCGCGCTGAACCGCGTCTACCGGGACGTCCCGCCCGGAACGTGCGCGCTCGGCTCGGTCAAGACGAACATCGGGCACCTCGACGCCGCCGCCGGGGTGGCCGGGCTGATCAAGACCGTGCTTGCGGTGCGTCACGGCGTGATCCCGCCGAACCTGCACTTCACCGCGCCGCACCCGGAGGTCGACCTCGCCGGCGGCCCCTGGTACGTCCCGGTGAAGGCCGCCGACTGGCCGGACGCGGAACGCCGGGTCGCCGGGGTCAGCTCGTTCGGGATGGGTGGCACCAACGTCCACGTCGTCGTCGAAGAGGCGCCGGCGGCCGGGCCGCGGGTCACCGCCGACGGCCCGTACGTGCTGCCGGTGTCCGCGCGGGACCGGAAAGCCTTGCGCGAAGCGCTTTCCCGGCTGCGCGACCGGCTCGCGGACGACCCGCCGCCCCTGGCCGACGTCGCCTACACCCTCGCCGTCGGACGCCGGGAGTTCGCGGCCCGCGCCGCCGTGGTCGCGACGACCGCCGCGGAGGCCGTCGAAGCCCTGGACGTCCTGCTGGCGGAGGGGACCGACGTCGCCGGGCCACCCGGTGCGGCGCACGAACTGGCCGTGCGCTGGGTGAGCGGCGGCGACGTCGACTGGGGCGCCCGGCACGACGGCGCGGAACCGGGCCGGGTGCCGCTGCCCGGCTATCCCTTCCAGCGCAGCAGGTTCTGGATCGACCCGCCGGTCACGGGTGACCACCCGTGACCGGCACCAGCCCGGCCGCCACCGCGGCCCCGGGCAGCACACCGAACTGGGGAGTTCACCGTGACCGACACGCTGCCCGTCGCGGGCACGCACGGCCCGCCACAGTCCTATCCGGACACCACGGTCGCCGGACTGATCCTGGAGCAGGCCCGGCGGACGCCGGACGCGCTCGCCGTGCGGCAGGGCGGAACGCGGCTCACCTACGCTGAGCTGGCCGCCGCCGCCTGGGGTGTCGCGGCCTTGCTGCGCGAACGCGGCGCGGGCGTCGAAACCCGGGTCGGCGTGTGCGCCCACCGGCGTCCCGCGCTCGTGGCGACGGTCCTCGGCGTCCTGCTCTCGGGCGGCTGTTACGTGCCGCTCGAACCGGGCGGCCCGCGGGCCCGGCTGACCGGGATCGCCGCCGACGCCGGTGTCACGCTCGTCATCGGCGACGCCGCCGTCGCGGAATTCGGCGCGGTGGAGGGGATCGAGGCCCTCGACGTCCCGCCGCCGGGTTCGCCGGGAAGCTGCCCGGCCACCCCGGACAGCACCGCCCACGTGCTGTACACGTCCGGCTCGACCGGGCGGCCGAAGGGCGTGCTGACCAGCCACCGCAACGTCGTCGCGTTCGTCACCGGCTTCGCCGGGCGCCTCGGTGTCGGCCCGGGCACGCGCACGCTCGGCATCTCCTCACTCGGCTTCGACGCGTTCACCATGGACGTCTTCGTGCCGCTGACCTGCGGTGGCTCGGTGCAGCTGGCCGGCTCGGCCGACCGGGCCGATCCCGAACGGCTGCGCCGGTTCGTCGTCGAGCACGACGTCGACTGGGGCTTCATCACGCCGACGTTGCTCGCCATGCTGGACCCGGCGGACGTGCCGGGCTGGCGGACCGTGGCGTGCGGCGGGGAGCCGGTGCCGGCCGAACTGGCCGCGCGCTGGCTGCCCGGCCGCCGGTTCTTCCACGTCTACGGCCCGACCGAGACGACCGTCGTCGTGGTCACCGACGAGGTGACCGGCGTGCTGGCCGACCCGCTGCCGCTGGGCACGCCGACGCCGAACCACCGTGCGCACGTGGTGGACGCCGACCTGCGGCCGGTCGCGCCGGGCGAGGTCGGCGAGCTGCTGATCGGCGGCCCGGGGGTGGCCGCCGGATACCTCGGCCGCCCGGAGCTGACCGAGCAGAAGTTCGTCGCGGACCCGTTCACGCCGGGCGAGCGGGTCTACCGCACCGGCGACCTGGCGCGGCAGCTGCCGGACGGCCGGCTGGAGTTCGCGGGCCGCGCCGACCGCCAGGTCAAGGTGCGCGGGCAGCGCATCGAGCTGGGCGAGGTGGAGGCCGCGCTGAGCACGCACCCACGGGTGGACGCGGTTGCGGTGGAGGCGGTCGCGGGTCCGGCCGGCACCCGGTTGGTCGCGTTCCTCACGCCGGCTTCGGTGTCGCCGGGGGTGGCGGTTGCCGGTTCGAGCGGCGCCGGGGCGATTGCGGATTCGGTGCCGACGGTCGCAGGTTCGAGCGGCGCTCATGCGAGTGCGGCGTCGGAGCCCTCGGATGGGGCAGTTGCCGGTTCGGGCGATGCTGGGGTGAGTGCGGCGTCGGTGTTGACAGGCGGGGTGGTTGCAGGTTCGAGCGGCGCTCGCGCGAGAGCGGCGTCGGTGTCGCCGGGCGTGGCGGTCGCCGGTGCGCGACCGATTGCCGCTTTGGCGCTGTCCGGCGCGGCTGCAACCGCGCTGCCTTCCGACGAGGACATCCGGGCGAATGACCGGCTCACCGAAGCCATGCGCCCGGCCGTGATCCACTGGCTCGACGCCCTCCCCGTCAACCCCGTGACCGGCAAGATCGACCGGCCCGCCCTGCGCGCCCTGGCCGAACGCCAGACCCCGGACGTGCTCGGCGAGCCGGAGACGCCCGTGGCCCAAGCCGTCGCGCAGGTATGGCGGAAGGTGCTCGGTGCCGGAGCGGGGCCTGACTTCTTCGCCTCCGGCGGTGACTCGATCGCCGCGATGCGGCTGGTTGCGGCTCTGCGCGCGGACCTGGCCGCCGACGTCGCCACCGAGGACGTCCTGGCCGGGCGGACCCTCGACGGTGTTGCCCGGCGGGTGGCCGCCGCCGCTCCGCTGACTGGGCCCGGACTGACCACCGGGCACGCACCCACGCTGTCCCCGCCGCAGCGGCGCCTGTGGTTCCTGGACCAGCTCGCGCCGGACGCCGCGCCCTACAACATAGCGATGGCCTTTCGGCTGTCCGGGCAGCTCGACAAGGCACAGCTGCGCGCCGCGCTGAGGGCGGTGGCCGAGCGGCACGACATCCTGCGCTGGCGGATCCGGCCCGTCGACGGCGTCCCGCAGGCCGAATGCCTTCCCGCGCAGGACATTCCGCTGCCGATCACCAGCCTGACCGAGCCGTTCCTCGACGACCGCCTCGCCGTCGACGCGGCGACCCCGGTGCACCTCGACCGCGAGCCGCCGTGGCGGGTGCGGCTCTACGAACTCGGGCCAGACGAGCACGTGCTCGGCTTCACGCTGCACCACGCCGTGTTCGACGGCTGGTCCCAGGACCTCCTGTGCGCCGACCTCTCCGCGGCTTACGCCGGTGAGCCGCAGCCGCCGCTCGTCGCGTCCTATGCGGACTACGCGGCGTGGCGCGCGGACCGTGACAGCCGCCGCGAGGCCGTCGACCTCGCGTGGTGGAAAGAACACCTCGCCGAGGCTCCGTCCACAGTGGACTTGCCGCGCGATCGGCCACGCCCGGCCGTGCAGACCTACCACGGCGCGAGCGTGCACCAGGTGTTCCCGGACGGCGCCCCCGACGCCGTCCGGGAGCTGGCCGCGCGGACCGGCACCACCCAGGCCGGGGTGCTGCTGGCCGCGTTCGGGCAGCTGCTGCACCGGCTCACCGGCGGCGACGACCACCTCGTCGCCACCGTCGTCGCCGACCGGCAGCTGCCCGAGACCCAGGACGTCGCCGGGTTCTTCGTGGACATCGTGCCGGTGCGGCTGCGGGCCGACGACGACGCGGACTTCGCCACCCACGCCCGGCGCGGCGGGGCCGAGCTGCTGGCCGCGACCGCGCACCCGGCGGCGTCGATCGAGCAGCTCGTCACCGCCCTCGGCGTGCCCCGCGATCCCGGCCGGGCGCCGCTGGTGCAGGTGATGGTGAACGTCCTGAACTTCAGCGAGCCGCGCCTGGAGCTGCCGGGCGTGCGGGCGGGCTGGCTGCCGGTCGCGAAGCCGGGGTCGCCGTTCGACCTGACCGTCTACGTCCTCGGCCACGGCGTCGAGCTGCTCTACAACCCGGACCTGTTCGACGCCGCCCGGATGACCGCGCTCGCCGCGGACTACGCGGACCTGCTCGCCGGCCTGGCCGCCGCGCCGGACGTGCCGGTCGGGACGTGCCTGCCCGAGACGCCGCGGCCTGCGGTGCGCACCGCGGCGCCGGGCGCGATGACCCGCGCGGAACCCGTGCCTGATCCGGTCGTCGTCGACGTCGCGGCGCTGGCCGCGACCGAGGCGGTGATCGCGCAGGCCTGGCGAGAGGTCCTCGGCGTCGCCAGCGTGGGTGTCACCGACAACTTCTTCGACGTCGGCGGCCACTCGCTCGCCCTGATGCAGGTGCACGCCCAGGTCACCGCGCGGCTCGGCCGCCGCATCCCGGTCGTCGAGCTGTTCAGCCACCCCACCGTCCGCGCGCTCGCCGCCCACCTCCACGCGGCGAGCGAGGCCAGGCCCGACACCGCGCTGGCCCGCGCCGCCGAGCGGGTCGCCGCCCGCCGGGGACGCACCCCGTCCAGAAGACCCCGCCGCCCGGCCGCCACGAACGGCCACGAACAGGAGCGCCACCAGTGACCCACGACCTTGAGAGCGGCGAACCCGCAGCCGAGCCGATCGCGATCGTCGGGATGGCCGCCCGCGTCCCCGGCGCCGGCGACCTCCGCCAGTTCTGGCGCAACCTCGTCGACGGCGTCGAGTCGATCAGGCCCGCCACCCCGGAGGAGCTGCTGGCCCGCGGCGCCGACCCGGAAACCCTCGAGGATCCCAGCTGGGTCAACGCCACCACGGTCGTCGACGGCTTCGACGAGTTCGACGCCGAGCTGTTCGGCATGACCAGCCGCGAAGCCGAGATCACCGACCCGCAGCACCGGGTGTTCCTCGAGGCCTGCCACTCCGCCCTCACCGACGGCGGGTACGACCCGGCCCGCTACCGCGGCGCGATCGGCGTCTACGGCGGTTCCGGCCGGACCGGGTACCTGATCGAGAACCTGCTGCGCAACGACCGGATCATGGCCTCGCAGCACGGCGGCATCGGCATGTCCACCGGCAACCAGCCGAGCTATCTGACGACGTCGGTGTCCTACAAGCTCAACCTGCGCGGCCCGAGCCTCGCGCTGCACACGGCGTGCTCGACGTCGCTGGTCGCCGTGCACCTGGCCTGCGAGGCGCTGCGCAACGGCGAATGCGAGATGGCGCTGGCCGGCGGCGTGAACCTGGAGATGCCGCACGGCATCGGCTACATGGGCGTCGACGGCTTCACCTCGCCCGACGGGCACGTCCGCGCGTTCGACGCCGAGGCCAACGGCACGGTCTGGAGCAGCGGCGTCGGCGTTGTGCTGGTCAAGCGGCTGGCGCAGGCCATCGAAGACGGCGACCACATCCGCGCGGTCGTGCTCGGCAACGCGATCAACAACGACGGCGCCACCAAGGTCGGCTTCTCGGCGCCGAGCGTCGCCGGCCAGACCGAGGCGATCGCCCAGGCCGTCGGCATGGCCGGGGTCGACCCGCGCACCATCGGGTACGTCGAGGCGCACGGCACCGGCACCGCGCTGGGCGACCCGATCGAGGTCACCTCACTGTCCACTGTGTACGGCCACGGCGTGCCGGACACGGCCTGGTGCGCGATCGGCTCGGTCAAGTCGAACATCGGGCACCTGTCCCAGGCCGCCGGGGTGGTGGCGCTGATCAAGACCGTGCTGGCCATGGAACACGGCCTGATCCCGCCGACCATCAACTACACCGAGCCCAACCCGGGCATCGACTTCCCGGCGAGCCCGTTCTACCCGGCGCGCACGGTGACGAAGTGGGAGGCGGGTGACGCCCCGCGCCGGGCCGGTGTCAGCTCGTTCGGCGTCGGCGGCACCAACGCCCACGTCGTGCTGGAGGAGGCGCCGGTCCCGCAGCGCCGCCGCCTGCCGCACCCGGCGCACCTGCTGCGCGTCTCGGCGAACACCCCGGACGCGCTCGCGGTCGCCGTCGAGCAGCTGGCCGACCGGCTGGCCGGGGACATCGACCTGGACCTCGCCGACGTCGCGCACACCCTCGCGGCCGGGCGCACCGAGTACGCACACCGCGCGGCCGTCGTCGCCCGCGATCCCGAGGACGCCGTCGACGGTCTCCGCGACGCACGTCGCCTGGTCACCGCCCGAGCGGACGAGCTGAAGGTCGCGTTCCTGTTCTCCGGCCAGGGTTCCCAGTACGCGGGGATGGGCGCGGAGCTGTACCGCAGCGAGCCGGTGTTCGCCGCGGCCGTCGACGAGTGCTGCACCCTCGCGGGCATCCCGGAACTCAAGGAGCTGATCCTCGAACGCGGCGGTGACACGAAACTGCGGGAGACGCGGTACACGCAGCCCGCGCTGTTCGTCGTCGAGTACGCCCTGGCCCGGCTGTGGCGCAGCTGGGGCGTCCGGCCCGGCGCGATGATCGGCCACTCGATCGGCGAGTACGTCGCCGCGACCGTGGCCGGGGTGTTCACCCTGGCCGACGTGCTGAAGCTGGTCGTCCGGCGTGGCGAGCTGATGCAGTCGATGCCGTCCGGCGCGATGCTCGCGATCCAGCTGGACGAGGACGCCGTGACGCAGCGGCTGCCCGAAGGCCTCTCGATCGCCGGGGTCAACGGGCCGGGGACCTGCGTCGTCGCGGGCCCGTCCGACGTCGTGGCCGACTTCGGCGCGCGGCTCAAGTCCAGTGGCGTGCAGTGCCGCGAGCTGGTGACGTCACACGCGTTCCACTCGCCGATGATGGACCCGATCCTGGCCGAGTTCACCGAAGCCGTCGCTGCGGTGCCGCGCTCGGCGCCGTCGCTGCCGTTCCTGTCCAACCTGACCGGTGACTGGATCACCGACGCCCAGGCCACCGACCCCGGTTACTGGGCCGCGCACCTGCGTCAGGCCGTCCGCTTCGGCGACTGCGTCCGGACGCTGTTCGCGGGCGGCGAGCGGTGGGCGCTCCTCGAGTGCGGCCCGGGCCACCAGCTGGCCGGGCTCGCCCGCGGCCAGGTGCCGAAGGGCCTGCCCGCGCCGCAGCCGAGCCTGCCGGGCCGCACCGACCGCGAGGGTGACGTCGAGACGCTGTACGCGGCCGCCGGTCTACTGTGGACACACGGGCTGGCCCTGGATTCCGTGACGTCCGGGCACCGCGTGCCGCTGCCGGGCTACCCCTACGCACGCAAGCGGTACTGGGTCGATCCCGACCCGGCTGGCACGGTCGCGGAGCCGGTGAAGCCGAGCGGGCCGTTGCCGCTCGAAGAGTGGTTCGCCGTGCCGTCGTGGCGGCAGGCCGGGCCGGAGGTGCGGCGCGAGCCGTTCGCGTCCTGCCTGGCGTTCGTCGACGACGACGTCCTGCCCGGCCTCCTGCGCGACGCCGGTGTCGCGGTCACCGAGGTCCGGCCGGGCGAGCGGTTCGCCGCGGTCGACGGCGGGTTCACCGTCCGGCCGGGGGAGCGCGCGGACTACGACGAACTGGTCGCCGCGCTCGGCACCCGGCCCGAACGGGTCGTGCACGCGTGGGCGCTGGGCGGCACCGAAACCGGGATGGCAGCGCAGGACCGAGGCTTCTTCAGCGTGCTCAGCCTGGTCCAGACCTGGGCCGAGCCGCTGCGGATCGACGTCCTGAGCGCCGGCACCACCGACGTCACCGGGACCGACCTGACCCGCCCCGAACACGCGACGCTCGCCGGGATCGCCCGCGTGCTGCCCCTGGAGCAGCCCGGCACGATCGTGCGCCGGATCGACGTCGAGACGCTGTCGCCCGAGGTCGTCGCCGAGCTGTCCGCGCCGGCGGACGCCCACGCCGAGGTCGCGCTGCGCCGCGGCCGCCGCTGGGTGCTCGACCACACGCAGCTCACGCTGCCCGAAGCCGAGACGCCGGTCCTGCGCGACGGCGGCCGTTACCTGATCACCGGCGGCACCGGCGGCATCGGCATCACCCTCGCCGAGGACTTCGCCCTGCGCGTCCGGGCGAAGGTGATCCTGTTGTCCCGCAACGGCTTGCCGCCGCGCGAGGAGTGGGACGCTCACCTGGCCGCGCACGACACCGACCGGCTCGGCCGCGCGATGCTCGCCGTCCGGCGGATGGAGACGGCCGGTGCGGTGGTGCACGTGCTCGCCGCCGACGTCACCGACCCCGCGCGGCTGCGCGAGGTCCGGGAGCTGGCCGAGCGCGAGTTCGGCGGGCTGGACGGGATCGTCCACGCGGCCGGGCTGCCCGGTGGCGGTGTCGCCGAGGTCAAGGAGCGGGCGTCCGCCGAGACGGTGCTCGCGCCGAAGATCGGCGGCACCCTCGCGCTGGCCGAGGTGTTCTCGGACCTGCCGATGGACTTCGTCGCGCTGTGCTCGTCGGTCACCTCGGTCTCGGGGGACTTCGGTCAGGTCGACTACTGCGCGGCCAACAACTTCCTCGACGCCTACGCCCGTGGTGACCACGGCTGGCTGGCCCGGGTCGTCGCGCACGACTGGGGTGGCTGGGACGAGGTCGGCATGGCGGCCGAAGTCGAAGCGCCGTCGTTGATCCGGTCGACGCGCGAGCAGGCCGACGGTCCGGTTTCGCACCCGGTGCTGACCACGCGCACCGCGGGCGGCGTCCACGGGCTCGTCTCGGCAGCCGGGCACTGGCTGCTCGACGAGCACCGGATCGCGGGTGTGCCGGTGGTGCCCGGGACCGGGCACCTGGAGACCGTCCGCGCCGCCGTCGAGGCGGCGCTGCCGAAGCCGGCCGACGGCCACGTCGTCGAGCTGCGGGACGTCGTCTTCCTGGAGCCGTTCTCGGTGCCGGAAGGCGCGGTCGCCGAGTACCGCGTCGGTTTCGACGGTGACGCCTTCACCGTGACGAGCCGCGTGGCGGGCGTGACCAAGACGCACGTCCGGGGTTCCGCAGGCTGGGTTCCGGCGCCGAGCGTGTCCACAGTGGACCTGGACGCGATCCGGGGCCGGACCGCGGTGCTCGACGACGGCCACGGCTTCGGCACCGGCCGGACCAGCATGGTCACCTTCGGCCCGCGCTGGGCCGCGCTGCGGACCCACCACCTGGGCGAACACGAGGAACTGGCGTCGATCGTCGCGCCGGACGCGGCGGCCGGCGACACCGGCTGGGGCCTGCACCCGGCGCTGCTCGACATCGCGACGGCGTTCGGCCGCGGCCGGGGCAGCGGTACCTACCTGCCGATGAGCTACGGCCGGGTGGTCGTGCACGACGTCCTCCCGGCGAGCTTCCACAGCCACCTGCGCTACCGGGATTCCGGTGGTGACCAGGTGATCTCCGCCGACCTGACGCTGTGCGCCGACGACGGGCGCGTGGTGGCCGAGATCGAGGACTTCGTCCTGCGCCAGGTCGACGAGAACGCCGTCAGCGGTGGCCTGGCGTCGAAGCCTCCTGCGGTCGCGGCGACGTCAGCCGGGATCCGGCCGGTCGACGGCGCCGAGGCGTTCCTGCGGGCCCTGACCCCGGGGCTCGGCGGCCAGGTCGTCATCAGCACCCGCCCGGTGCGGGACCTCTTCGAGCGTCGCGTGACGGCCGAAGCGCTGGTGGAGAACGAAGAGGTCGTGGAAGTCGCCGCCCCGCTGGCCCAGGACGACTACGTCGCCCCGCGCACCGACCTCGAAGCCGAGATCGCCCGGCAGTGGGCCGAAGTTCTCGGCGTCGAGCGCATCGGCGTCCACGACGACTTCTTCGCCCTCGGCGGCAACTCCCTGGTCGCCATCCAGCTCATCGCCCAGGTCCGCAAGACCACCGGCGCCCGGCTGGCGATGAAGACGCTGTTCGAATCCTCCACGGTGGCCACCCTCGTCGAGCGGATCGAGGAGCTGCGCGCCGACGCGGCACCCGTCGAAGAACCCGCCGCCACCACCATCCCCAAGCTCGAGCGCTGAAGCAGGAGACATGACCGACACGAAGGAATGGACGTTCCCGGCCTCGTTCGGGCAGGAGCGGATCTGGCTGTCCAACCAGCTCGACCCCGCCTCGCCGGTGTACAACCTGCCGTGCCAGGTGCGGCAGGACCTGCCGCTCACCGAGTCGCAGTGGCGGGCCGCGATCGGCGTGGTCGTCGGACGGCACGAGGCCCTGCGCACCGCGTTCCGGATGGCGGACGGTGTGCTCGTGCAGGTCGTGCACGAGCACGTCCCGATCGAGCCGGAGGTGCACGACCTGCGTGACCTCCCGGCCGACGCGCGGGAGGCAAAGGCGGCCGAGCTGGCCCAGGAGATCGCCCGCCGCCCGATCCCTCTGGACGCCGCGCCGCCGTGGCGGGCCCAGCTGTGCCGCCTCGCCGACTCGGACTGGCTGCTCACCTTCGTCGTGCACCACACGGTGTTCGACGCCGGTTCGGTGTCGGTGCTGGGCAGCGAGCTGAACGAGGCCTGCGACGCCGTCGCCGAAGGCCGGCTGCCCAAGCTGCCCGAGCTGGCCATCCAGTATCCGGACTACTCGGCGTGGCAGCGCGGGCAGCTGCCGCTGGTGCGTGCCCAGCTGGACTACTGGCGCGAGCGGCTGGCCGGGCTCCCGCCGGTGCACAGCCTGCCCACCGACCGGCCGCGCCCGGCGGAGTTCGGGTTCGACGGCGACCAGGTCGACTTCGACCTGCCCGCCGGGCTGCTCGAAAAGGCCGGTGTGGTCGGCCGCGAGCTGTCCGCCTCGCCGTTCATGGTGCTGCTGGCCGGGTACACCGCGCTGCTGTCGCGGCTGTCCGGGCAGGACGACGTCGTGGTCGGGGTGCCGGTCGCCGGACGTGACCTGCCGGAGCTGGCGCCGCTGATCGGGATGTTCGTCAACCAGCTCGCCATCCGCGTCGACCTCGGCGGCGACCCGTCGTTCGCCGACCTGGTCGGGCGGGTCCGCACGGCGGTGCTGGACGCGATCGAGCACGGCCGGGTGCCGTTCCAGCTGGTCGCCGACGCGGTCCGCCCGGAGCGTGACCCGGCGGTGCAGGCGCTTTACCAGATCGGCTTCAACTTCATCCCGGACTCGGGCATCGAGCCGGTGCGGTACGCCACGGCCAAGGACGACGTCGCGATCGACCTGACCGCGGTCGACGGCCGCCTGCTCTACCGCACGGACCTGTTCGACCGGGCCACGGCGGAGTCCATGGTGGACCGGTTCCTGGGCCTGCTCTCCGCGGCCGTCGAGGACCCCGCGACGCCGGTGGCGGACCTCCCGCTGCTCTCGGACGCCGAGCGTGCTCAGGTGCTCGAGTGGGGTGAGACGTCCACTTCGGACGCTCCGCTGTTCGTCACCCGCTTCGAAGAGCAGGTGACGCAGACCCCGGATGCGCTGGCGGTCGAACTGGGCGGTGTGCGGCTCACGTACGCCGAGCTGAACGCGCGGGCCAACCGCGTCGCGCACCGGATCGGTGCCGGTGGCGTGGTCGGCGTGTGCGCGCCCAACTCGGCCGACCTGGTCGTGGGCATCGTGGGTGCGCTGAAGAGCGGCGCCGCCTACGTTCCCCTCGACCCGGCCAACCCGGCGCAGCGACAGGCCCTGGTCCTGGCCGACGCCGGGGCCCGCGTCGTGCTCACCAGCGGCGTCACCCTCGACGCCGAGACCCTGGACCTGGGCGACCCGGCCGTGTGGGAGGACTCGTCCACGGAGAACCCGCCCGCGGCGGACGGCATCGCCTACGTCATCTACACGTCCGGTTCGACGGGCCGCCCCAAGGGCGTGCAGGTCGGGCACCGTGCGCTCGCCACCTACCTGGCCTGGGCACGCGAGGCGTACCCGAGCCTGAGCGGCCGTGCGCTGCTGCACACGTCGGCGTCGTTCGATCTCACCGTGACGACGCTGCTCGGCCCGCTCACCGCCGGTGGGTCCCTTGTGGACTCCGGGCGGCCGGACTTCGTCAAGGCGACGCCGACCCACCTGGCCGTGCTGCCCGAGGAGTCGTACCCGACCGGGGACCTGGTGCTCGGCGGCGAGGCGCTCATGGGCGAGGTCGTGCGCGGGTTCGCCGCGACCGTCACCAACGAGTACGGGCCGACCGAGGCGACCGTCGGCTGCGTCGCCCACCGGCTCGACGGCCCGGTCGACGGGCCGGTGCCGATCGGCCGCCCGATCTCCGGCACCCGCGTGTACGTCCTCGACGACCGCCTGCGGCCGGTCCCGCCGGGCGTCGCGGGCCAGCTCTTCCTGGCCGGCGCGCAGCTCGCCGACGGCTACCTCGGCCTGCCCGAGCTGACCGCGGAACGCTTCCCGGACGGCCCGTTCGGCCGGATGTACGCCACCGGCGACCTCGCCCGCTGGCGCCGCGACGGCGTGCTCGAGTACCTCGGCCGCACCGACGACCAGGTCAAGCTGCGCGGCTACCGCATCGAGCCCGGTGAGGTCGAAGCCGCGCTCCGCGAGCTGCCGGACGTCCGCGACGCCGCTGTTGCGGTCCGCGAAGGCACCCTCGTCGGGTACGTCGTCGGCACCGCCGAAGGCGCGGCGGACGCACTCCGCAAGAGCCTGCCCGAGTACCTGGTGCCGACGCTCTTCGTGACGCTGGACGCGCTGCCGGTCGCGGCCAGCGGCAAGCTCGACCGCGCCGCGCTGCCCGATCCCCAGCTCGGCGCGGAGACGGAGTACGTCGCCCCGAGCACCGCGGCCGAGGAACTGGTCGCCGAGGTGCTCGGTGAACTCCTGGGCGTCGAGAAGCTCGGCGTGCACGACGACTTCTTCGCCCACGGTGGCAACTCGCTCCTGGCCATCCGCGCGATGGCCCGGATCCGCAAGCAGGTCGGCGTGGAACTGCCGGTGCGTGGCCTCTTCTCGTTCACCACGGTGGCGGGCCTCGCCGCCGAGGTCGAACGGCGCCTGGAAGAAGATCTCGACCAGCTCAGCGACGAAGAGGTCCAGGCCCAGCTGGCCGAAAGCGAGCAGGCGTGACGACGATCGACGAGACCAGCAGCGCCGCCGCGCGCCGGGCCCTGCTGGAACGGCGGCTGCGCCGGCGCGCCGAACCGGCCGCGACCATCACGCCGCGTCCGGACGGCGACCCGGTTCCGCTGTCCTACCAGCAGGAACGCGTCTGGTTCATGGAGCAGTTCGCGCCCGGGACCACGTCGTACAACATCCCGATCCCGCTCCGCCTCACCGGCCGCCTCGACGTCGTCACGCTGCAGGCGGCACTCGACGCCCTCCCGGTCCGGCACGAGGCTCTGCGGATGCGGTTCCCGGCGGGGGAGGACGGGCAGCCGTCCGTCCGCCTGGACCCGGTCGCCACCGTGCCGCTGTCCCTTGTGGACGCTTTCGATGAGGACGCAGCGCGGGCCGCGGTCGACGCCGCGGCCGCCGAGCCGTTCGACCTGGTCGACGGCCCGTTGCTGCGTGCCACGCTCGTCCGGATCAGCGACGACGAGCACCTCCTAGCCGTGTGCACGCACCACATCGTCGGCGACGGCTGGTCGGTCGACCTGCTGCTGCGCGACCTCGCCGCGCACTACCACGGCACCGCCGGCGGCCTGCCCGCGCTGTCGATCGGCTACGGCGACTTCGCGCATTGGCAACGCCGGACGCTCACCGGCACCGAACTCGACCGCCAGCTCGACCACTGGCAGGACACCCTCCGCGGCGTCGAACCCCTGGAGCTGCCGACCGACCGGCCGCGCCCGGCGACCCAGACGTTCGACGGCGCCATCCACGAGTTCTTCGTCGAGCAGGACCTCGCCCGGGCGCTTGGGGAGCTGAGCCGCGAACACGGCGTCACGCTCTTCATGACGCTCCTCGCCGCCTACCAGTTGCTGCTCTCGCGGTACTCCGGTCAAGAGGACTTCGCCGTCGGATCGTCCTCGGCCGGGCGCGGGCTGCCCGAGCTGGAGGGCGTGGTCGGCATGTTCATCAACATGCTGCCGCTGCGCGCCCAGCTGGCCGGCGACCCGAGCTTCACCGAGCTGCTGGACCGCACCCGGCGGCACGTGCTCGACGCGTTCGACCACGCCGACGTCCCGTTCGAACGCCTGGTCAACGCGCTGGGCGTACCCCGGGACGTCAGCCGCTCGCCGGTGTTCCAGGCGATGTTCGCACTGCAGAACTACGAGATGGGCCGGATGGCCGCGGCCGGGACGTCCGAAGTGGACTTCCGCTGGCTGCCGATGGACCTGCCCGCCACCCGGTTCGACTTCGAGTTCCACGCGATCGAGATCGAGTCCGGTCTGATCGGCAAGTTCGTCCACAACACGGCGTTGTTCGACGCGGTGACCGTCGCCGGGATGGCCGACCGCTTGGTGACGCTGCTGCGCTCGGTCGTCGCCGATCCGGCGCGCGCAGTGTCCGAATTGGATCTCCTGGGCGATCAGCGGGACCTGGTGCTGAACCGCTGGAACGACACCGAGGGGGAGATCCCGCCGGGCACACTGCACTCGCTCGTCGAAGCCCAGGTCGCGCGCACCCCGGACGCGGCCGCGGTCACCTTCCGCGGCGAGTCCCTGTCCTACCGTGAGCTGGACGCACGTGCCAACCGCGTCGCGCACCGGCTGCGTGAGCTGGGGGTCGGCCCGGGCACGCTGGTCGGCGTCTTCGCGAACCGGTCGTTCGAGCTGGTCACCGGCCTGCTCGGCGTGCTGAAAGCGGGTGGCGCGTACGTCCCGCTCGACCCGGAGTACCCGGCCGACCGGCTCGCGTTCATGCTGGAAGACGCGGCTGCGCCGGTGGTGCTCACCCAGGCCGCGCTGCGCGACACCCTGCCGCCGGGCGACGCGACCGTCGTCGTCCTCGACGACCTGACCGGTCCTGAGTCCACACTGGACACCCTGGTCGGGCCGGACGACCCGGCGTACGTCATCTACACCTCGGGCTCCACCGGCCGGCCGAAGGGCGTGCCGAACGGCCACCGCGGCATCGTCAACCGCCTCGACTGGATGCAACGCGCCTACGGCCTCGACGGCACGGACGCCGTGCTGCAGAAGACCCCTGCCAGCTTCGACGTCTCGGTGTGGGAGTTCTTCTGGCCGCTCAGCACCGGCGCCCGCCTGGTCCTGGCCGAGCCGGGCGGCCACAAGGACGCGGCCTATCTGCGCGAGCTGCTGGTTTCCGAGCGCATCACGACCGCCCACTTCGTCCCGTCGATGCTGACCCTGTTCCTCGCGGAGCCGAAGATCGACTCGGTCACGTCGTTGCGGCGCGTGGTCTGCAGCGGTGAGGAACTCCCCCTGGTCACGGCCCGGGAGTTCACCACCCGGCTGCCGCACTGCGCACTCCACAATCTCTACGGCCCGACCGAAGCCGCGATCGACGTCACCGCCTGGCACTGCACCCCGGAGGCGCTGGCCGAGGTCGCGTCGGTGCCGATCGGTGCGCCGATCCGCAACCTGCGGATCTACGTCCTCGACCGGCGCGGAAACCCGTGCCCGGTCGGCGTCCCCGGCGAACTGCACATCGCGGGCGCCGGCCTGGCGCTCGGCTACCACAACCGGCCCGAGCTGACGGCCGAGAAGTTCGTCCCCGATCCGTTCCACAGTGGACGGATGTACCGCACCGGCGACCTCGCCTCCTGGCGCCCGGACGGCACGATCGCCTTCCTCGGCCGCATCGACCACCAGGTCAAGCTCCGCGGCCTGCGCATCGAACTCGGCGAGATCGAGACGGCCCTGCGCGAGCAGGACGGCGTCCGCGACGCGGTGGTCCTCGTCCGCGAGGACACCCCGGGCGACAAACGCCTGGTCGGCTACGTCGTCGGCGACGCGGACGCGGGGACCCTGCGGACGGCGTTGAAACTCACCCTGCCCGACTACATGGTCCCGCCGTCGTTCGTCACCCTCGACGAACTTCCGTTGACCCCCAACGGGAAGCTCGACCGCAAGGCGCTGCCCGCTCCGGTAGCGAGCCGGGACGCGAGCACGGAACTCGTCGCCCCGTCGTCGCCCCTGGAAGTCCTCCTCGCAGACATCTGGCGGGACGTCCTCAAGGTCGACGAGCTGGGCGTCGGCGACGACTTCTTCGACCTCGGCGGCCACTCGATGCTCGCCACCCAGGTCGTCGCGCGGATCGCGAAGGCCGGGCACCAAGCGGGCGTGATGGACCTGTTCCAGCACCGGACCATCCGCGAGCTGGCGGCGTTCCTCGACGGCGACCGCGACGACTCCGGGCACCTGCTGTACGAGCTGACCAAGCCCGTCAAGCAGCGGACGCTCACCTACGTCTGCTTCCCGTACGGCGGTGGCAGCGCGATCGTCTACCAGCCCCTCGCGGACGCCCTGCCCGACGGGTATTCGCTGTACTCGGTGGCGATCCCCGGTCACGACGTCGGCCTGACCGAGGAGGCCGTACCGTTCGACGAGCTGGTCGAGCGGCTGGCCGACGAGGTCCTCGAGCGGATCGACGGACCCCTCGCCATCTACGGCCACTGCGGCGTCGGCAACGCCCTCGCCGTCGGCGTCGCCCGCCGGCTGGAGGAACGCGGACGCGAGCTGGAGGTCGTCCACATCGGCGCGATCTTCCCGTTCGCGCGGATCAAGGGCGCGGTCGGCACGCTGCGCACGAAGCTGGAGAAGCTGCGCAGCAACCGGTACTACGCGGACTGGCTCAAGGGCATGGGCGTCGACACCGAGGAGCTCGACCCGGACCAGGCCGACCGGATCATCAGCAACATGCGCGCCGACAGCCGCGCCGCCGAGGAGTACTTCAGCGGCCTGCTCGACGCCCGGGTCGCCAAGCTGCGCGCGCCGATCATCTCGGTCGTCGGCTCGGAGGACCCGGTCACCGACTACTACGCCGAGCGCTACCGCGAGTGGGAGTTCCTCACCGACCACACCGCGCTCGTCGTACTCGACCAGGCCGGGCACTTCTTCCTCCGCTACCGCGCGGACGAGCTGGCCGAGATCATCACCCGCGTCCACCCCGCGCTCGATGATCCCGGCAACCTGCACGTCTCGAAGCGAGGTGACGACGCGGGCTGGGCGGTGCACGACACGCACACGTCCACAGTGGACGATAAGCCCGCGGTGCCGCCGAGCATGGCCCGGTTCGTCACGGTCACCGTCGGCCAGCTCGTCTCCTCGACCGGCTCGGCGCTGACGTCGTTCGCCGTGCCGATCTGGCTCTACACGCGCACCGGCTCGGTCACCGACCTCGGCCTCCTGTGGGCGTTGGCCCTGATGTGCGGCGTGCTGATCCTGCCGGTCGCGGGCGCCCTGGTCGACCGCGGCGACCGCCGCAAGATCATGATCGCGGCCAGCGCGGTCGCCGGGCTCATCCAGCTGGCGTTGGCGTTACTGCTGGTCGCGGACAACCTGCAGCTCTGGTTCATCTACGTGCTGATCCCGCTCGGGTCGGTCGCGGGGTCGCTGCAGCGGATCGCGTACCAGTCGTCGGTCGCCCAGCTCGTGCCCAAGCAGTACCTCGGCCACGCGATGGGCCTCGCACAGCTGTCCAACGGCTTCGCGCAGCTGCTCATGCCGGTGATCGCCGCCGGCCTGCTCGCCGCGATCCAGCTGTCCGGGATCCTGGTCCTCGACATGGTGAGCTACGTCTTCGCCATCGTCAGCCTGCTGTTCGTCCGGTTCCCCGACCTGCTCGGCTGGCGCCCGCGCGAACCGCTCCTGACGGCCATCGCGGGCGGGCTGAAGTACTCGTGGAACCACCGCGGGTTCCGCACCATGCTGCTGTACTTCGCGCTGGCCAACGTCTTCCTGGCGCCCGCGCTGGTGCTCGTCTCGCCGCTGGTGCTGTCCTTCGGCACCGTCACCGACGTCGCCCAGGTCGCGCTGGCCGAGGCCGTCGGCGCCGTGGCCGGCGGCATCGGGATGGCGCTGTGGGGTGGGCCGCGCAAGCGGCGGATGGTCGGTGTGCTCGTCGGCAACGTCGGCATCGCGGTCGGCAGCCTGGTGATGGGCCTGCGGCCGTCGCTGATCGTGGTCGCCGCCGGGGTGTTCCTGCTGGCCGCGGCGATGGCCGTGTCCCAGGGCATCTACGCGACGCTCGTGCAGGTCAAGGTGCCGCAGCGCTACCACGGCCGGGTGTTCGCGATCAACCAGACGATCACCTGGTCCACCCTGCCGATCGGCTTCGCCGTGCTGGCCCCGCTGGCCGTCGGCTGGTTCACGCCGCTGCTGGCTCCGGGTGGCGCGCTGGCCGGGTCGGTCGGCTCGGTGCTCGGCACCGGCGAAGGCCGGGGCGTCGGGCTGGCGTACGTCGTCTACGCGCTGGTCCTGCTGGTGATCAACGTCGGCGGGTTCGCGGTGAAGCTGCTGCGCCGGTTCGACACCGAGGTCCCCGACTCGCTGCCGGACGACCTGGTCGGCGCGCAGGTGCGTGAGCGCAAGCTCGCCGGGAAGGGGGCCGCGTGAGCATCGCCGTCCTGATCAGGGAGGCCCGCGGGCACTGGGTCGGCGAGGTCGCCGCCGCGGTGCACGCGGCCGGCCACCGCGCTGTCCTGCTCGCCCCGCCGGTGGACGCGGGGGAGCGGGCGTCGCTCGCCGCCGTCGTGGACGACGTCGTGGCCGTGGACGACGTCTACGACGCCGAAGCCGTCGCCGCCAAGATCCGCGAGATCACCACAGCTCCGGCGGCGGTGATCACCGGCTCCGACGGCGCGATCGAGAGCACGGCGCGGGTCGCCGAGCTGCTCGGGGTCGCGCGCTGCCCGGCCTCGGCGTTCACGCGAGCCGCCAGCAAGTACGCCGTCCGAGAGGCCCTCGCCTCGGCCGGGCTGCCTGGACCGGGGTTCGCGCTGATTTCGTCGGCGTCCGACGCCGCTGAGGTTGCCGAGCGGGTGGGCCTACCGGCGATCGTCAAGCCGGTCAACGGCGCGGGCAGCAACCTCGTCCGCACGGTGTCCACAGTGGACGAACTGGCCGCCGCGTACGAGCTGCTGGCGTCCCGGCTGCCCGAGTCCGCCGACCCGCGCTACCACCGCCCGCTGGGCACGCTGGACCCGGCGACGACGTTCCTCGTCGAAGCATTCCTGCAAGGCCCGGAGTACGCGGTCGACGTCCTGATCCGCGACGGCGTCCCCGAGCCGGTCGAGATCCTCGACAAGCCGCTGATCGACGAGCGCAAGTTCGAACTGGTCCTGTCCTGCCCACCGGCCGGGCTCACCGACGAACGGGCCGCGCTGGTCGGCGAGGCCGCGTCCGCCGCGGTGACAGCGCTGGGCCTGGACAACACCGTGGCGCACGTCGAGATCATCGACGACGAGCGGCGCGGCCCGACGATCGTCGAGGTCAACGCGGGCCGCCCGGCGGGCTCGATCATGCCGCTGCTGGCCAAGCTCCGGACCGGCGTCGACGTCTTCGCCGAACTGACCGCCCTGGCCCTCGGCGCGCCGCCGCCCGCGCGGGAACCGGCGAAACTGCCGATCCCGCTGGGCATGCTGATCCTCTACGCCGCCGGCTCCGGCACGCTGACCGGCATCGGCGGACTCGACGACGTCGCTGCGCTGCCCGAGGTGGTCGACGTCGTCACCACCGTCTCACCCGGCCAGGTGCTCACCGACGAGCAGGAGACGTACGCGGTGAACCTCGTCGTCGCCGGGTTCGCCGACCACGAAGACCTCGTCGCCCTGCACGCCGAGGCGAGCAAGCTGATCCGGCTGGAGGTCTCGTGAAGACCGCGTTCGTCGTCCGCGAGACCCGCGGGCACTGGATCCACGACGTCGTGGCGGCCGTGCGCCGGGAGGGCTTCCGGGCCGAACTGGTCACCGAAGCCCTCGACGACGCCGAGCGCGCCGAGCTGACGTCGATCGTGGACGGGTTCGTGGTCGTCGACGACGTCCGCGACGCGCCGGCGGTCGCCGAGGCGATCCGGGCGCGCGACCCGGAGCCCGGGGGAGTGCTCACCGCCGCCGAGGGCATCATCGCGAGCACCGCCCGGGTGGCCGAACTGCTCGGTGTCGCCCGCTGCCCGGCCGACGTCTTCGTCGTGGCGCACAACAAGTTCGCCGTCCGGAAGGCGCTGGCCGAAGCGGGGCTGCCGGGTCCGCCGTGCGCGCTGTTCGCCGATCCGGCCGACGCCGCGAAGGTGGCCGAGGTGGTCGGTCTCCCGGCGATCGTCAAGCCGGTCAACGGCGCGGCGAGCACCCTCGTCCGCCTGGTGTCCACAGTGGACGAACTGGCCGCGGCCTACGACCTGCTCGCGACGCGGCTCCCGCAGTCACCGGACTCCCGCTACCACCGGACCCTGCCCGGGTCGATCGACCCGCTGCGGGTGTTCCTGGTCGAAGGCCTGCTCCAAGGTCCCGAGTACGCGGTGGACGTGCTGATCCGCGACGGCGTCGTGGAGCCCGTCGGGATCGTGGACAAGACGCTGATCGACGAGCGCAAGTTCGAGCTGGGCATGGTCTGCCCGCCACTCGACCTGCCGGAAGAACGCGCGGCGGCGATCAAGGCCGCCGTGACCGACGCCGTTCGCGCGCTGGGCCTCGACTGCACCTGCGCGCACGTCGAGATCATCGACGACGCGCAGCGCGGCCCGACCGTCGTCGAGGTCAACGCCGGCCGCCCGGCCGGGGGCGCGCAGCCCGCCCTGCTCAAGCTGGCCACCGGCATCGACGTCACCGCCGAGGCCGTCTCGCTCGCCCTCGGCACGCCGCCGCCCGCGCGCGGGGCCGGCCTGCCGGTGCCGGTGGGCTACCTGGTCGTCTACGCAGACGGCGCCGGGCGGCTGGTGCGCGTCACTGGGACCGGTGAGGTCGCCGACCTGCCCGAAGTCCTCGAGGTCGTCACCATCGTCTCGCCCGGCCAGGTGCTCACCGGCGACCAGGAGGTCTACGCCGTCAACATCCTCGCCGCCGGGTTCGCCGACGCCGAGGACCTGGCCGCGCTGCACGCGGAGGCCACCAAGCTGATCCGATTCGAACTGGAGGAGTCATGACCGCCGATCTCGCGGCGCCGCTGGGGCAGCTCGAAGGCAACGAGCACACCCGCATCGCCGTCCACCAGGTCCCCGACCTCGCGTGGGTCGAGGCGCACCTGCCGCGGCTGCAGGCGCACCTGCGTGACCACGGCGCGATCCTGCTGCGTGGCCTGCCGGTCGACCTCGACCTGTTCAACCGGGTCACCGAGACGATCGGCGGCGCGCTGCTCACCTACACCGAACGCTCGACGCCGCGCTCGGCGGTGGCCGGGAACATCTACACCTCGACGGAGTACCCGCCCGCCGAGTCGATCCCGATGCACAACGAGAACTCCTACTCGGCGAACTGGCCGGCCCGGCTGTTCTTCCTCTGCGACACCGCGGCGGCGACCGGCGGGGCCACGCCGATCGCCGACAGCCGGGCGATGTTCCGGCGGCTGCCGGAAGACCTGCGTGCGCGGTTCGCGGGCGGCGTCGCCTACACGCGGGCGTTCCGCGAGGGCCTCGGGCTCACCTGGCAGGAGGCGTTCCAGACCGACGACCGCGCGGTCGTCGAGGAGTACTGCGCCCGCAACGGCCAGACCCTCGAATGGACCGACGAGGGCCTGCGCACCCGGCACGTCCGGCCGTCCTTCGTGGACGAACCGCACACCGGCGAGACCGTGTGGTTCAACCAGGCGAACCTCTTCCACGTCTCCAGCCTCGGCGAGGAGGTCAGCGAGGCGCTGCTGGAGCTGTACCCGGAGGCCGACCTGCCGCGCAACGCCTACTTCGCCGACGGCAGCCCGATCCTCGACGCGGACCTGGCGACGATCCGCGAGGTCTACGACGAGGTGAGCTACGCCTTCCCGTGGCAACCTGGTGACGTGATGGTGATCAACAACATGCTGCACGCCCACGGCCGCGAGCCGTTCACCGGCAAGCGCCGCATCCTCGTCGCGATGACCGGATGACCGGCACCGCGTCCCGGCCGGTGGTGGTCCTGCTGGCCCACCCCCGGCCGGGCAGCTTCAACCACGCGCTCGCCGAACGGGTGCGGGCCACGCTGGAGCGGGCCGGGCGGCCGGTGCGGTTCCACGACCTGTACGCCGAGGGCTTCGACCCGGTGCTCACCGCGGAGGAGGCCTACACCAGCGGCACGCGCGCCGAGGATTTCCTCGCCGCCGAACCGGACCCGCTGGTGCGGCGGCACCGCGAGGAAGTACGCGACGCCGCCGGGCTCGTCGCGATTCACCCGAACTGGTGGGGCAAACCGCCGGCGATCCTCAGCGGCTGGCTTGACCGGATCCTGGTCCCCGGCGTCGCCTACCGCCTCGACGACGCGGGGGGCGCCCCCGAATCGCTGCTCGCCCTGGAGCACCTGTTGGTCGTCAACACCTCCGACACCCCCGAGGACCGCGAACGGGCCCTCTTCGGCGACCCGCTCGACGCGATCTGGCGCCGCTGCCTCGCGCCCTACCTCGGCGAACCGGAGGTGACGCGGCTCGTGCTGCGGGTGGTCGCGGACGCCGGCGCGGACGACCGCGCGAAGTGGCTCGACGACGTCGAAGGCGAGGTCACGCACTTGTTCGGTGGCCGCTGACCGGTACCGGACAATTCCCGTGAAGTCCTTGAGCGGGTTTCGCGGGGCGTGCGACTCTCGGGCCGTCCGGCACTCACCGAGGGGGAACCATGAGCATGCTCGAGCGTCTGGCCGAAGAACGCCGTCTCCGCCGGGAGAGCACCCCGGAGGCACCGGCCGGGCAGCAGTGGGGCCGGTGCGTCAGCGTCCAGGCGGCCGGTGACCGGCGCCGCCGGATCGCCCGCGTGCTGCTGGCCAGCGGCCTGGTCGTCACCGCCTACCTCCCGCTGAACGTCGCCGTGCCCGCGGTCGACGCGCCGGTCCTGGTGCAGACCCGGGCGATCGGCGACCGGCCCCCGGGTGACTCCGTCATGGCCGCGGTCAGCGACCAGCCGTCGCACGGCGGGATCGTGGTGTCCTGACGGTGCGCACCGTCTCCCTGGTCACCTTGGGCTGCGCGCGCAACGAGGTCGACTCCGACGAGCTGGCCGCGCGCCTGGACGCCTCGGGCTGGCGGCTCGCCGAGCCCGGCGCCGCAGCCGACGTCGTCGTGGTGAACACCTGCGGCTTCATCGAAGCGGCGAAGAAGGAGTCCATCGACACGGTCCTCGCCGCCTCCGGCAAGGGCGCGAAGGTCGTCGCCGTCGGCTGCATGGCCGAGCGCTACGGCCGCGAGCTCGCCGACGCGCTGCCCGAAGCCGACGCCGTGCTCTCCTTCGACGACTACCCGGAGATCGGCGACCGCATCCGGGACGTCCTCGACGGGCGCGCGCATCCCGCGCACACCCCGCAGGACCGCCGGCTGCTGCTCCCGATCACGCCGGTGCAACGGCCCGCGGTGGCCGCGCCCGTGCCCGGCCACGGCCCGGCGAGCGGACCGCGGCCGTTGCGCCACCGGCTGGGCGGCGGTCCGGTCGCCCCGCTGAAGCTGGCGTCGGGCTGCGACCGGCGTTGCACCTTCTGCGCCATCCCGAGCTTCCGCGGCGCGTTCGTGTCCCGGCCGCCCGCCGAAATCCTCGCCGAGGCCGAGTGGCTCGCCGGCCACGGCGTCCGGGAAGTCGTGCTGGTGAGCGAGAACTCGACGTCCTACGGCAAGGACCTGGGCGACCTGCAGGCGCTGGAGAAGCTGCTGCCGCGGCTCGCCGCCGTCGTCGGCCGGGTGCGCGTGAACTACCTGCAGCCGGCCGAACTGCGCCCGAGCCTGCTCGAGACGCTCGCCGGGACGCCCGGGGTCGCGCCGTACTTCGACCTGTCGTTCCAGCACGCCAGCGGCCCGGTCCTGCGGCGGATGCGCCGTTTCGGGGACCGGGAACGGTTCCTGCAGCTCCTGGAGAAGATCCGCGCGGCCGCCCCGGAGGCGGGTGTGCGCTCCAACTTCATCGCGGGGTTCCCCGGCGAGACCGACGCCGAATTCGCCGAGGTGAAGCGCTTTCTCGAGGAGGCGAGGCTGGACGTCGCCGGCGTGTTCGGCTACTCGGACGAGGACGGCACCGAGGCCGTTGCCTTGCCGGGCAAGGTGCCCGCCGAAGTGGTCGCGCAGCGCGTCGAGGAACTGTCGCTGCTGGCGGCGAAAACCGGGGCCCGGCGCGCGGAAGAGCGGGTCGGCACGGTCGTCGAGGTGCTGGCCGGGCCCGCCGGGCACGGCTGGGCCGCGCACCAGGGCCCCGAGGTCGACGGCGTCGTCACCTTCACCGGAACCCGGCCCGAGGCGGGCGAGCTGGTCCGGGCCGAGGTCGTCCGCGCCGACGGCGCCGACCTCGAAGCGCGGCTCCTCGCGTAGGTCAGCCGACGCGGTCGGCGAGCTGGGCGTTGTTGTAGACGGTCACCGCGTCGCAGGCCGGGCTGACCGACGAGGCCGAGGCGCCGGTGACGACCAGGGCGATCGGGTACTGGTTGTACTGCCACACGCAGCTGTACCGGGCCCGGCCCTGCTCGTCGGTCCACGCGCCGGAGATCCTCGAGCCCACGATCGTCGGGTCGCCGGTGATCGTGAAATTGCGCTTCGGGGTACCGATCGCGTTCTCGTAGGTGCCGACGATGGCCTGGTCGGCCCGCGCGCTGTCGGTCGTCCACAGGACCTTGTAGAAGATGTCCCCGCTGGGGCAGCTCACCCCGACCTTCTCCCCGTCCATCAGGTTGGTGTCCTCGACCCGGCACGAGTCGAGCTCGTCGACCAGCCGCCACACCCGCTTCGACGCCGCGAGGACCGTGGAATCGTCCACAGTGGACGGCCTGGTGGTGGTCGTGCTGTCCGTGGTGTCGGTGGTGTCCGTCGTGGTCGACCGGCCGGACGTCGAGGTGTCCGAGGTCGTGCTCGTCCGGGTCGGGCAGTCGAACGAGTACTCGACCGTCGTGCCGTCGGAGCAGGTGTAGCCGGAGCGGGAGCTTTCGTTCGCCACGACGATCAGGTAGGCCGCCACCGCGAGCACCACGAGGGTCATCGCGGAGAACGACGCCGCCAGCGCCCGGCGTCGTTTCCGGGGCGGCGGCACGACGACGGGGGCCGGGCCGGGCGGCGGGAAGGCAGCCGGGCCGTGCGCGCGGGCCCAGGCGTGGCGGGCGGCACCGTCGGCCACCGCGGTCGTCGGGTCGCCGTGCACCAGCGGCGGCTGCCCGATCCGCTGCGTGACGAGCGTGCCCAGCAACGGGATCCGGGACGACCCGCCGACCAGGAACACCCCGGCCGGAGGCGGCCCGGGTGCCGCTTCGGCGAGCGCGCCGGCCACCAGCTCGACCGCCTCGGTCAGGCCCGGCTCCCGGCCGCGCCCGCCGCGGACCAGCTCTTCCAGGTTCGGCTTGCTGACCAGGACCGGGGTGTAGTCGGGCAGTTCCGGCGGGACGCGCGGGAGCTGGGCCGGCACGGCGGGCAGCTTGGACAGCTGTTCCTTGACGTCGCGCGCGTGGTCCCGGATCTCGACCGCGGTTTCCCGCCGGGTCGCGTCCTCGGACGTCGCGAGCTGGTCGAACAGGCCGGGCCGGCCCACCTCGGCCGTCATCCACCGGGCCAGCCGCAGGTCGAAGTCCTCACCGCCCAGCGAGTCCAGTCCGGTAGGCCGCCCGGCGACCGTGAGCATCGGACCCCGCCGGTCGACGACGGTGACGTCGACCGTGCCGCCCCCGAGGTCGAGGACCACCAGCCGGCACTCCGGCGGCAGCGTTGCGATGCCGAGGGTGCGCTGCGCGGCCGCCTCCGGCTCGGTCAGCGGGTGCGGCATCGGCCAGCCCTTGAGCTGGGCGATCGCCGAGCGCGCGGCCTCCAGCAGCACCCGCACGCGGGACTCGCCCCAGGTCGCCGGGTGCGTGACGGTGAACGCGGCCGGCGGCTGCCCGCCGTGCTGCTGCGCGGCCTCCTGGGTGACGATCCGGAACACCGCGGCGATCGCCTCGACCACCGGGACGTCCTGCCCGGCCAGGAAGAGCGTCCCGTCCGAAATGGACTTCTTCGGCGTGGCCTCGAACCGGTCGAGGCGGCGGCGGGCGAAGTTCACCGCGGCGGTCCCGACGATCCAGCTGTACTTGCCGCCCTTGCCCGCCTCGTTGAGGAACACGGCCGAGGGCAGCACCGGCTTCCCGTCGACGTTGACGATGTGCACGCCGGCTTCGTCGGCGACCGCGGCCACGGTGTTCGTGGTGCCGAAGTCCACGGCCAGAACCCACGTCATGGTGTCGGTTTCCTTTCCAGCAGCTCGGCCGCCAGCTCGTCCGCGTCGCGGAGCAGGCCGGTCAGCACGGCGACGAGCGTCGTCAGCGACGCGGCGGCGGCCTGGCGCGCCTGCGCTCCGGCCCGTTCCAGGTCGGCCAGTTCGCTTTGCAGCCGCGTCAGCTCGCGGCGGCGGGCGGTGATCAGCTCCGGCAGCACCTCGTCGAGGTAGGTCCGGACGCGGCGGATCCGTTCGGTCAGTTCGCGGTCGAAGCCGGCGCGTTCCCCTTCGGCCGCGGAGGTCACCCAGGCGGCCAGCTGCTTGCGGCGTTCCCCCTCGGCGCCGCTGTGGTAGCGCCACCAGCCGGCGCCCGCGGCGAGGGCCAGGCAGGCGGCGAGCACCCCGGGCCCGGTCAGGAACGTCACGACGGCCGCGGCGCCGCCGGCGATCTTCGTCAGCTTCTCGAAGACGTCGGTGGCGACGGTCAGCCCGGCCTGCGCGCGAGCCGGGGCGTCGTCGGAGAACCGCGGCACGGCCGGACCGGCGGGCCGGCCCACGGGCTGCGGCGACGGTTGGGCGACCCCGCCGAACCCGAGCCGGTCCAGCAGCGCGGCGGCCAGGCGGGTGGTCCGTTCCTCGGTCGCCTCCAGCGTGGTGACGCCCAGGGCGGTGAGGTCGGCGATCATCCGCGGGGCCAGCGCGTCCAGGCGGTTGGCCGGCCCGTGCTCGGCCTCGGCCTTGAACCGGTCGCGCAGCTGCGCGACGGCGGTGGTGAAGCCGCCGACGGTCTCGTCAAGCAGGTCCGTGAGCCGCCGGTCGGTCGCCGACATCAGCCACTCGCGGTCGGCGAGCAGCCCGGTGAGGGTGGCGATCTCGGCCTCCAGCTCGCGTTCGCGGTCCGCGTCGCCGAGCGCGTGCGCCGCCGACTCCTCCGCCCGCGCGAGCAGGACCCGGCAGACCCGGGCGGCGACGCGCGCGGCGTTGGCGGCGCGCAGGGCGTCGGCCCCGGAGGCCGCCTGCCGCTTGAGCGTGCCGACCAGCTCGGCCATCCCCGACAGCTCGACCAGCCGGGCGGCGATCCCGGCGTCCTCGACGTCGGTGGCCCGGTCCGCGAGCGGCGCGGAGACGGCGAACACCGGCGCGTGCCGCAGTTCGTCCCGCGCGGCGAGCCGGGAGCGCGTCTCCGCGACGACGACCTCGAAGTCCGCGTTGGTGTCGCGCTTGGTCGCGGCGACGACCACCGCGGGCACCCGGACGGCCGCCTCGGCCAGGAACGCGACCTCGGGGGCCAGGATCGGCTGGGTGGCGTCGCAGACGAACAGCACCGCGTCCGCCTGCCCGAGTGCGGCCAGCGTGGCCTGGGCGTGCCCCTCCTGCAGGCCGCCGACGCCGGGGGTGTCGACCAGCACGAGGTCCCGCAGCAGCGGCGCGCGCAGCTTGACCTCGACCCCGAGCACCGGGTCGGCGATCTCGGGCAGCGCGACGTACCGGGCGACGTCCCGGACGTCGATGGGCACCCGGCGAGGGGTGCCGGGCGCCGCCGGGTCGGCGAGCAGGACGACGGCCTCGTCGCGTTCGCCGTAGGACAGCTCGAGCCAGCAGGAGGTGGTGACCTCGGCGCTGACCGGGCTCAGCAGCGGCCGCCCGATGAGGCTGTTGACCAAAGTGGACTTTCCCCGGTTGGTCTCGCCCACCACCACGACGCGGATCCGTTCGCCGCGGTCGGCCGGTGCCGCGGCGTCGAGGTGCTCGACCAGGTCCTGGTGCTTGCCCTGCACGGCTTCGGCGCGGACGGCGCCGAGGATGCGCGCGAGCCGCGCGGTGGTGTCAGTCATCGGCAGGCCTCCCCGCGGGTGCCGCGTCCGCGTACACCACGACCTTCGGGTAGACGACGACCCGGGCGCCGTCGCTGTAACCGGGCCGCACGGTCCGGGCGACGGTGTCGACCCGGCCGGTGTCCGGCGCGGGCTCGGTCCCGACGGCCTGGTGGGCGCGCGGATCGAACGGCGCCCCGTCCGGTGAGACCGGCCGCACCCCGGCCGCGGCCAGCGCGTTCGCCGCCTGCCAGGCCAGCCCCTCGGGCAGCTGGGGCATCAGCTCGGCGAGCCGGAGGATGAGCAGCTCGCGGTGCCCCGGGTCCGCGGCCGCCGGCCTGGCTGTCGGCGCCCGCCCGAACACGCGGGCCCCGGCAACGAGCGCGACGGCGGCCAGCCCGGCCCCGGCGAACGCGGCGGGCAGCGGACTGTCCGCCTCGGTGGCCACCGCCGCCCAGGCGCCGTCCGGCGTCGCGACGCTCGCTGTGCTGTCCGCCGCGGCGGACAGCCGGTCGAGCAGAGGTCGGACGTCGACATCGCCGCGGTACAGGGCGACCGCGCCATCGGCCGTCGAGGCCCCGGTGGCCAGCCCGCTTTCTTGCGGCGGCAGCACGACGACGGCCCTCGCCCCGCTCGGCAGCACCGCGGCGACGGCCCCGGCGTCCCCGGTTTTCACGGCGGCGGCCAGCGCCTCGGCCGCGGTCCGGCGGGTGTCGGGCTTGGCCGGTTCGAGCAGCATCACGACGATGAAGGCGAGAAGCGCAGCCGCCACCGCGGCGGCGGCGAGCGTTAGCCGGTGCGGGGTCATCGGGCGCCGCCGTTTTGGTGGGTGGCCGGTTGGCTGGCGCGGACCATTACGGGGGTGACGTTGTGGCGCGAGGTGTCGGGGAGCGACAGCGGGTGCGGGGTCATCGGGTGCCGCCGTTTTGGTGGGTGGCCAGTTGCCTGGCGCGGACCATTGCGCGGGCGATGTTGCGGTGCGAGGTGTCGGCGGGGGTGGGCCTTTCCCACCGGGCACCGGCCGTCCTGGTGGGTGGTCAGTTGCCTGGCGCGGACCACTACGCGGGCGATGTTGCGGCGCGAAGTGTCGGGCAGCGCCGACCACTCCTGCGGGGTGGCGGTGAGCGACAACCGGTGCGGGTTCATCAGGCACCGCCGCCCTCTCGGGTGGCCAGCTGCCAAGCGCGCACCATCACCCGGGCCACGTTGCGGCCCGAGGTGTCGGCCAGCGCCGACCACTCGCGCCACGCGCCGGCGCGCTGAGCCGCCTTTGCGGGCGTCGAGCGCGGCAAGCCGACCGTCACCGCCAGCCATGCCTCCTCGGCCATGCCCGCCGGTGGCCGTACTCGGCCGCGGGCCAGTTGGCGGGCCATTTCCTGCAGCCGCAACGGGAACATCTCCGCCCGGTCGAGCAGCTGCTGCGCCTGGCCGTAGATCGTGCGGTCGCCCGCGGCCTGCGCCCGGTCGAGCAGGTCCTCCAGCGCGGACGCGGCCTTGAGGACGTCGGCCCGGTTGCCCAGCACGACCTCCAGCCGCGCGGTCACCGCGTCCAGCCCGGACGCCGCCCGCGCCACCTCCGTCAGCGCGGCCGCGTGCGCCGGGACACCCGAACGCAGGGCTTCGAGCAGCTCGCCGATGCCGAACGTCCCGAGCAGCGCGACCAGCTCGCCACGCTCTTCGCGGGACACCGGGCCGGGCAGCTCCAGGAACAGCTCCGGGCTGGCCAGCGCGATCTCGCTCCGGTCGGGATTCCACTCCTTCGCCAGCGCCGCGAGCGCCCGCGCGTGGTGTTCGCGCAGCGCGCCGCTGGCCGCGGTCTCGGCCAGCAGCCCGATCACCGGCAGGACCTCGGAAAACAGCTCCGCGTGCGCGGCGGACATCTTCCGCGCCGACTCGCTTGCCTCCTTCCAGACCGTCTTGCGGTCGGACGTCCGCTGGTCCGCCTTGGTCAGCAGCCCGACGGCGGTGCCGCCGGTGAGCCGCGCCCCGCCGCGGGCGGCGCGGAACGTCCGCACGGCCGCGGCTTCGTCGTCCTTGAGTGTGCTGTTGAGGCAGAACAGCAGCGCGTCGGCGTCCGCCGCCGCGTCACTGGTGTCCTCCAGCATGCGCGCGGTGACCGCCGAGGTCTCCACGCTCGTCGACGCCAGGCCCGGGGTGTCCAGCAGCGTGACCCGCTGCAGCAGCGACGCCGGGAGCGTGACGTTGACGCGGCGGAGCCGGTCCGCGGGCAGCGGGATGGTGGTGGACAGCCGGGTGCCCTCGAAGTTCATCGGCACGTCACGGGAGCCGTCACGCGGTTCGGCGACCGCGTAGTCCCACATCCCGTGGCGGAAGGAATAAAGCACCTTCGTGCATTCGCCGCCGGCGGTGGGGGAGACCGAGCGCCCGAGCAACGCGTTGAGCAGCGTCGACTTGCCGGAGGAGACCCGGCCGACGACGGCGACGCACAGCGGGCGGCGCAACCGTTCCGCCGTCCGGTTCCCGGCCGCGGCGAGCGCGGGGTCCGGGGCGGCGGCGGCCCGCACCGCCAGTTCGAGCACGGCCTCGGCCAGGGGCCACGCCTGCTGCTGCGGAATCATGGTCAGCTTTCGTCAGCGTCCGTTTTCGACAGCTATAGGTCGGTCGGCACACGGCTCGCGATACATCCGGGTTCTCCAAAACCGGCGGGTGCACCCGATTGGCGCAGACTGATTTCTCCACGGGTGCGGCCGGTGGTGAGTTCCTTGCCCACCAACGGGTTTTCCGGAATCAGCCCGGCTCGCCGCGCGCGTGGTGCCGGGCCGAGGGGAGGACCGCCCAGACGACCTTGCCCCCGGACCACCGGTGGCTGCTGCCCCAGGCCTTCGCCGCGTGCGCGACGATGCGGAGGCCGAGCCCCGGGCTGCGGACGTCGGACCGGTCGAGCAGCACGGCGGGGTCCGGGTTGTCGTCCGCGATCGCGACGGTCAGCAGGCCGCGGCGCAGGTCCAGCCGCATCCGCGGCGCCGACGAGGTGTGCCGGACGGCGTTGTCGGCCAGTTCGCCGGCGATCAGGGCACCGTCGTAGACCAGCTCGGGCACGTCCCACCGCGCGGCCAGTTCGCGGACGAACGAGCGGGCGAGCGCGACGGTGTTCGGTGTACGGGGGAGCGTCCGGTCGGCCTGGTGCCGGATCGGCGTGGCCTGGTGGTGCTCCGCCGCCTCGACGTCCGGGTGCACCGCGACGAAGCGGTCGATCCCGGAGCGCCGGAGCAGCCGCACGTGCGCGTTGCGGTCGGTGACCAGCGACAGCGGGATGCCCGGCCACTGCTCGATGCGCCGCGCGATCAGCGGGAAGACGCTGGCGGGGGCCAGTTCACCCATCGTCAGCCCGCTGACGTTCGCGACGATCCCCGGCGGCGTGTCGGCCGCGATCTTGAGCAGGCCGTCGCGCAGGGAGGCGTAGCCGGGCAGGTTCAGGTCGCCGCTGACGGTCACCAGGGCGCTCTCCGGCCGGGGCGTCAGCCGCAGGGTCAGTGCGGACGGCACGGAATCCGTCGGTCCCCGCCGGCGCGCCGGCGGCGTGCGAAGGGGAGAAACCGGGGTCCCGCCGCCGAAGACTCCATGGCGCTCCACGCTAGTCGTGATCTTTCCGCGCGCAGTACTCCGTATCGACGAACCCGTGCGCCTGACCGGCGAGGCGCCGTTGGTCCCCCGTCTGTCCACATCGGACTTACCCGCTCAGGCCGCGGCGAACCGGAGGACCCGGCGCAGCCGGCGGATCGCGCGGAACTGGGCCACCCGCACCGCTTCGGCGCTCGGCATGCCGAGCAGCTCCGCCGTCTCCTCGGCGGAGTACCCGAGCAGGATCCGCAACGTCAGCACCTGGCGGTAGTGCCGCAGCAGCCGGAACAGCCGCTGCGCCGCGTCGTGGTCACCCCCGACCGCCTCCCGCACGAGCTGGACGTCCGGCGGCGGCGCTGCTCCCACGGTGCTCTCCCGGGTCGGCACCGGGGCGGGGGTGCACGAGTCCCGGTGCCCGGTGGATTCGGCCATCGGGGTCCGGGACGGCGCACGCGTTCCGTTTCACCCTACCGGAAGATCGCCTTGCGAATCCTTTGTGGACCGATTCGGGCGTCAGCGGAAGGTGCCGAGGGCGAGCTGGGCGGCGGCCGCGATCAGCCGGTCGTCGTGCTTCGCGTCCTCGGTCTTGCGGTCGGACAGCACCACGAGCACGATCGGCGCCCGCCCGGGCGGCCAGACGACGGCGATGTCGTTGCGCGTCGCGTACGAGCCGGTGCCGGTCTTGTCCGCGACGGCCCAGCCCGCCGGCGCACCCGCCCGGATCAGGGCGCCGCCGGTGGTGTTGGCCTTCATCATGTCCGTCAGGATGGCTCGTTTCTCCGGCGGCAGCGCGGAGCCGAGGGTGAACTCGCGCAGACTGGCGGCCATCGCGCGCGGGGTGCTGGTGTCCCGGATGTCGCCGGGCGCGAGGTCGTTGAGCCCCGGCTCGGTCCGGTCGACGTGGGTGGTGGTGTCGCCGATCCCGCGCAGCGCGGCGCCGAGCCCGGCCGGGCCGCCGAGCTCGCGGAACAGCAGGTTCGCGGCGGTGTTGTCGCTGTAGCGCAGGGCGGCGTCGATCGCGTCCCGCAGCGTGATGCCGGTGTCGACGTGCTTCTCGGTGACCGGCGAGTTCTCCTGCAGGTCCGCGCGGGTGTACTTGAGCACCTTGCCGAGGTCCGGGACGGCGGTGCGCTGGAGCACCGCGCCGGAGGAGAACACCTTGTGCGTCGAGGCGTACCCGAAGCGGTCGTCGGCGTGGTGGGCGACCTCGCGGCCGGTGCCGGTGTCCACGGCGTAGACGCCGAGCCGCGCGTCGAACCGGCTTTCGAGCGGCTCGAAGTCCGGCTGCGGGGCCAGCGTGGCGGCGGGCTGCGACGACGGCGTGGTCGGCGCCGGGGGTGCGGTTTGCGGTCCGGCGCAGGCGGTGAGCGTGACCAGGGCCAGCGCGGCGAGCGCGGTCCGCCGGACGTGGGGGAACGGCACGGGACTTCCTTTCGTCTTGATCGGCTCTCGCAGTCTCACCGCGTCCGCTCATGCTGTCCAAGACGGAAACGAGCAGTTCCATGCCGGAATCGCATAGAGTGTGGTCGTGGACCTGGTCGGCGGCTGCAGGGCGTTCGTCAGCGTGAGTGAGGCGGGCAGCTTCACGGCGGGCGCGGCGCTGGCGCGCATCCCGCAGCCGGTCGCCAGCCGCCGGATCGCCGCGCTGGAGCGGCACCTGGGGGAGCGGCTCTTCGACCGGTCGTCCCGCCGGGCGACGCTCACCCCGTTCGGGCGCGACCTGCTGCCGTCCGCGAAACGCCTGGTCGGGCTGGCCGAGGCGCTGGAACACGACGCCCGCCGCGCCCGGCTGCGGCCGATGCGGGTGGCGGTCCCGGACACCTGCGGCGTGCGGGACCTGGCCGAACTCGCGGCCGAAGCCCGGGAGCTCGACGTCCACCTGGAGTTCCGGGCCGCGGCGCCGGGGGAGCGGGCCGAGCTGGTCCGCACCCAGGAGGTGCGGGCCGCGCTCGTCGCGGTCCCGGCCGAGGAGGGCGCGTGGACCGTGCCGCTGGGCCTGGCCGGGGTGGCCGCGCCGCGGGCGAAGGTCGTCCACCTGGAGACCCTGCGGGCAGGACGGGCGGGCGGCCCGCGGCGGCGCGTCTGGCTCCAGCCCGAGGACGACGTCCCGCACGTGCGTGACCGCATCCTGCGGCTCCGCGACGCCGTGGGCCTGCAGCCCGCCCAGGTCAGCGCGGCGGATTCCCTGACCTCGGCGGCGGCCGGCGTCTTCGGCTCGGCGGACCTGCTGCTGTGCTCAGCCGCGCAGGCCGCCGACCTCGGGTTACAGTGGCGGCCGATCGGGGAGATCGATCTTGCGCGCGGCTACGACGCGACGGCCGCGCTGGGCGCGGACGCCGACCGGCTGCGCACGGCGCTGGGGGAGGCCGTGGGGCGGTGCCTCGGCGCCACCGGGACGTGAGGAGGGCGGGGTGACCACCGAGACGCTGGTCCGTGAGCTGCGGGCCGAGCTGGCCGACGGCGGGCTGCGCGGTTCGTTCCTGGTCCGCGACCTGGCGTCCGGGCAGGAGCTGGGCATCGAGCCGGACCGGGTGTTCCCGATCGCGTCGGTGGTCAAGGTCCCCCTCGCGGCGGTCACCCTGGAGCGGATCCGCCGGGGTGAGCTCGACGGCGCGGCCCGGCTGGAGGTCGAGCCCGGCGGCGTCACCACGCCCGGCCCGATCGGCCTGACCCGCTTCCGCCACCCGGCGCGCGTCGCCGTCGACGACCTGGTCTACCTCAGCACGTCCCTGAGCGACGGCGCGGCGGCCGACGCCCTGTTCGGCCTGACCCCGCCGGCGGAGGTCGGCCGGATGCTGGACGAGTGGGGCGTCCACGGCATCGCCGTGCGCCACCCGATGAGCGACCTCGTTGACACCCCGGCCGAGCGCTTCGGCTCCGGCGACGTCGACCTGGCGCACTCGCTGGCCATCGGTGCCGGGACCGAGGGGCAGGGCCACCGGCTGGCCCAGCTCGACGTCACCCGCGCGAACGCCGCCTCCGCGCGTGCGCTGCTCGACCTGCTGCAGGCGCTGTGGACGCCGTCGAAGATCGACCCGTCGGTGGCCGCCGACGTCCGGGACCTGATGGGGCACAACGTCCTGCGGCACCGCCTGACCCCGGATTTCGCCTCGGACGCCGCGAAGTGGTCGTCGAAGACGGGCACCCTGCTGAACCTCCGGCACGAAGCGGGCGTCGTCGAACACGCCGACGGCCGGGCGTACGGCGTCGTCGCCCTCACCGAGTCGAGGGTCCCGGCGGTCGTCCAGCCGGAGGCGGAGGTCCTGATGTCCCGGGTGGCGCGGCAGCTGCGCGACCACCTGCGCGCGGCCTGAAAACCGGTTGGGCGCGGGATTTCCGGCGCCTAGGCTCTCGCTGGTGTCCTTCACGAGACCCGAGCCGCCGTACTACGCGGTGATCGTCAGCAGCAAGCTGGACGCCGCCCACCTCGACGGCTACGCCCCGATGGACCAGCGCATGGCCGAGCTGGGAAGAGCCCAGCCGGGCTACCTGGGCCGCGAGTCGAAGACGGACGCGGACGGCCGCGAGCTGACGGTGCTGTACTACCGCGACGCCGAGTCGATCTCGGCGTGGAAGCAACACCCGGAGCACCTGGAGGCGCAACGCCGCGGCCGGGAGCAGTGGTACGCGGACTACCACATCGAGGTGGCCAGGGTGGAGCGCGCTTACGGCTTCGAGCGCTAGAGGGATGAGGCCGGTGGGTGCCGCTGTGCGGAGTTGGCGGCTGCGCCCGAGCCCGGCGGCCGGACGGCTGTGCCCGTTGGCGGACCCGCGGGCGCTACACCGCGCGGTGGTGGTCGGGGCTTGACCGCTTGGCGGCTGCGCCGCAGCGTCGGGCAGCTGCGGCGGCCCGGCTGGTTACTCGTGAATCCGGCGGCTATGCAGCCCGGTTGAACATGAGCCGGTTGCCACGCACGAGTCCGGCGCCGCGCATGCGCTTGTGCCCCCCGACGACTGTGTCGTCGGGTTGTGCCCTGCGGCTGCACTCGAGACCGGCGGTTAAGCCCATGCTATGTCCGCACCATGCGGCCAGGCACGAAGCCGGCCGTTCTCGATGGCGATAGCGCGGCTGCGCCACGCCACCTTCCATGAATCCGGCTGTTGTGGCTGCACCGGCGACCACATCGCCCGTCAGCCCACCCCGGTTCACCGCCAAGCCCCAGTCAGGCTGGCGTCTTCACCGCGAAGTCCACCTCCGCAGTCGTCACCGTGCCGCCGACTCGCCCAGGTGCTGTTTCGTGTTGCCAGTACAGGTTTGTGTGGGCGATGACCGCTCCGGGACCCGGTGCTCCGTAGGCCGACAGGTCTTCCGTCGTGTGGGCGTCGGCGACCAGGGTTGCGTCGTAGCCTCGGGTGATCGCGCCGTGGAGGGTGGCTCGGATGCAGGCGTCGGTCTGGGCGCCTGCCACGATCAGGTGACCTATGCCGCGCGCGGCCAGGACCTCCTCGAGGTCCGTGGCCTCGAACGAGTCGCCGTACAGCTTGTGCACCAGCGGTTCCGTGTCGCGGCGTACGAGTTCCGGGACGTACTGCCAGGTCTCGCTGCCGCGCGGGAGCTCGTCGTTCGTGTGCTGCACCCACACGACCTCGACGCCGGCCGCGCGCGCCTTGTCCACCAGGGCCACGATGTTCGCGAGGACCGCCTCGCGGTCGTGGGCGCCGTTCATCACGCCGTTCTGCACGTCGACGACCAGCAGACCGGTGTTCGGCCGGTCGGTGAGTGTGGTCATGGTGTCCTCCCCGTCGGTGGTCGCGACCACTCTAAGCCGGGCCACCGACATTTTCGCGCGCCTGCCGCTCGGTGTGCGACGTCCGGGGGAGCGGCCAGGGTGACGACGGCTCGGGTTCCGCCGCCAGCCCGGTCAACACGGCCCCGATCAGCCGCTCGGCCTGCCGGTCGAGCGCGCGCGGGCCGTCGAGGCGGACCAGCCCGTCGGCCAGGAGCGTGGCGAGGCCGTGCATCGCCGACCAGACGAGGATCTCCGCGCCGGGCCGCGCGGACGCGGGCAGCCCGCCCTCGTCGGCCAGCCGGTCGAGTTCGGCCGCGAACACGTCGTGGGGGTGCGGGGAAACCGCGTCGCCGGGCTCGGCGCGGTGCGCCGCGAAGACCAGCCTGGCCACGGCAGGGTCTTCGATCGCCCAGCGGACGTAGTCACGCGCCGCCGCCACGAGCCGATGCCGGGGCCCGCCCCTGGCGTGCGCGGCGGCCCGGGCCATGCGCTCGCCGAGGCGGGCGACCAGCCGGTCGGACAACGCGCGGACCAGCACGTCGCGCGACGCGAAGTGGTGGTAGGCGGCGCTCGGGCTGACCCCGATCCGCACCGTGGCCTCGCGCAGGCTCCAGCCGTCGGCCCCGCGCTCGCGCACCAGCGCTTCGGCGCCGTCGAGCAGCGCGTCGCGCAGGTCTCCGTGGTGGTACCGCTCGCGTGCCATGGACCTGATCTTAACACCGCTCAGAATCTGTACTATGTTCAGATCTGGAACTGAACACCGATCAGATGGGAGCCCGGACATGGGCGCAGACCTGCCCGACGTGACGGAGGCCGCGCCGCCGATCGTGCGAGGCGAACCGGCCGAGGTGGCCGACGGCGTCTTCGTCCTGCACGACAACCGGGTGCCGCTCGTGCCCAACATCGGCTTCGTCGTCGGCGACCGCGCGACCCTGGTCGTCGACACCGGCCTCGGCCGCCGCAACGGCGAATACGTGCTGGCGCAGGCGAAGAAGCTCGCCGGGGAACGGCCGCTGTACCTGACCACGACACACTTCCACCCGGAGCACGGCTTCGGCGCGGAGGTCTTCGCGGGCGCGGCCACGATCATCGCCAACCGGGGTCAGCGTGACGAGCTGGCCCGCAAGGGCCCGGGGTACGTCCAGATGTTCCGCGGCCTCGGCGCGGCCATCGCCGAAGAACTCGAGGACGTCACCTTCGTCGACCCCGACTTCGTCTACGAAGGCCGGGCGGAGCTCGACCTCGGCGGCCACCGGGTCGTGCTGCGGGAGTGGGGCCCGGCGCACAGCGCGGGCGACCAGACGGTCCTCGTCGACGACCGCGTGCTCTTCACCGGCGACCTCGCGGAGACCCGGATGTTCCCGATCGCGCCGTACTTCCCGCCGCACGACACCGATTTCGACGGCGGCCGCTGGATCGGCGCCCTGGCCGGCATGGCCGAGCTGAACCCGGCGATCGTCGTGCCCGGTCACGGCGAAATCGCGGACGTGACGCTGCTCCACGACATCCGCGGCTACCTCGAATACGTCCAGGCGGAGGTCGCGCGGCTGAAGACCGGCGGCGCGTCCGCGGAGGAGACGGCGGCCAAGATCGGCGAGGACGCGCGGGCCCGGTGGCCGGAGTGGGCGAATCCCGAGTGGATCGGCCTGGCGGCCACGGCGTTTCACGCGGCGGGCTGAACCTCGCGCGCACCGCGCCGCCGCTCACTACGATGTCCACCATGGACTACACGCTGCTGGCCATGGTCGTGCTGGTCGCCGCCGTCGCGCTGGGCGCCTCGGCCAACGACCGCCGGGTCAACCGCCTCGAGCGCCGCCTCGCCCGGATGGAGCTGAAGCTGGACGCCATCGCCGGGCACCTCGGCGTCGCCGTCGCGGATCCCGCCCAGCCGCAGCTCGCGGACCTGCCCGAAGTGCGGAAGTACCTGCAGGAGGGCAAGAAGATCCAGGCGATCAAGGCCTACCGCGAGAGCACCGGCGCGGGCCTCAAGGACGCGAAGGACGCCGTGGAGCGGATGCTCTAGCCGGCGAGGGCCGGGGCGGCGTGGCGGACGCGCAGGACGTCCGCGATCACCGTGTCGGCCACCAGGCGCTGCTCCTCGTCCAGCGGCTCGTCCGGGGCCGTGATCGCCGACGAGCCGTGCAGCGCCTGCGCGGCCGACGACGTGAACCCCGCCATCGGCCCCGAGCCGCCGCGCAGGAGCAACGCCCCCGCCGACGCGGCCAGCCCGCGCAGTCCTTCCGCGGCCGAGTCCAGGGCGGCCTGCTGACCGGCCTCGGGCGGCTTGCTGCCCGGCTCCGGCGCCCGCAGGTCCTGCTGGGCGCGGGCCGCGGCGCGGAACCGCACGCCGAGTTCGCGCCGCCCGGCGGTCTCGCCGCTCAGGGTGGCCGCGACCGCCGTGAGCAGCGCACGGGTCGTGTCCACGGCCTCGGTGAACCGCTCCGCCAGCGACGGCTTACGCACCCCGGGCACGGCGGCGAAGCCGAACAGCAGCGCGATCGCCACCGCCAGCACCATCAGCAGGACGTACTCGACGAGCAGGGTCCGCGCGTCGAGGTGCTTGGTCGCCGAGTTCATCCCCACGCTCAGCAGCACCATGCACCCGTTGAACACCGTCGGCTTGCTCTGCATCAGCGGGAACCCGGCCAGCAGCGCGACCAGGGCGATCGGCAGCAGCGCGTCGTGCGGCAGCAGCCACAGCACCAGCGCGAGCACGACAGCGCCGCCCAGCGCGCCGCCGACCCGCTGCCACGCCTTGCTGAGCGTGTCGCGCCATTCCGGCTGCAGCACGGCGAAGGTCGTCATGAGGAACGACACCGTGAGCGGGTCGCCCGGGCGGAACCGCGCGACCACGAGGGCGAGCAGCATCCCCAGGGCGCACCGGACGGCGTGCCGAAGCTGCGCCGAACGCCAGGAGAGCATGCCTTCCGCCTCGTGGCGCAACGCCTCCCGCACGGCCTGGCGCGGAACGTCCACAACGGACTCGTCGCGGGTGAGCACGGCCTCGCGCACCGCGTCGACGCCCGACCACAGCTCGTCGACGAGCCGTCGCGTCTCCCCGGGGAGATCGACGACGAGATCAGGACGGGCGGCCGCGACAATCTCGTCCGGGGCATCCTTGGCGCGGACGGCCTCGGCGAGCTGAGCGAGTTCGACGTCCACCGCGTCGAGGATCGTGCCGAGCGCGGTGGCCTGGTCTTCGGTCAGCGTGCGCCGCCGGTCGCCGAGCACCGCGGCGGTGGCGCGCGCCCGCACGCCCGCGCCCAACACGCGGCTCTGCCACTTCCGCGGCCGGTCGGCCAGCCACAGCCGTACAGCGCGCTCGGCGGTGTCGCGCCCGCCACCCGCTAGCGCGTCGGCCAGCGCTTCCCGCGTGGGCTTGCCGGGGTCGCCGATTCCGAGCAGCAGCCGCAGCACGATCGCCACCCCGACGGCGAGCGCGGGCGCACCGATGATCTGGCCGGCGGACGCGGTGCCGGTGAGCTGGAAGCCGTAGCCGAACACCGAGGCCATGCCCAGCCCGAGCCCGACCGTGACGAACCGCGGGCCGAGCGCCGGCAGCAGCGCGGCGGTGAACACGACGACGACCAGCAGCGCGATCGCGGCGACGTCCGACACCGCGCCGAGCAGCCGGGGTCCCGCCACCCCGGCGACCACCACGGGCGCGTAACCGGCGAGCAGGACGAGGTCGGAGCGCACCGGGCCGCCGGTGGCGGCGATGAAGCAGAACAACGCGGTCAGCCCGGCCAGTACCACCGTGTTCCCGAGGCCGGCGGCCACGCCGATGCCCGCCGTCGCACCGACGACGGCGACGATGAACACGAGCATCCCGACGCCCTTGACCAGGCCTTTCACCACTTCAACCCTTCGCCGCGCGGATCGCCGTGGTCATCCTGGCACGCAAAACCGCCGCACCCCGGGATGCGGGATGCGGCGGTTTCGGGAGGACCAGATCAGTCCTTGACGCCCTTGATGGCGTCCTTGATCTTCTCGCCGGCCTGCTTGAGGGAGCCCTTGGCCTGGTCGGCCTTGCCCTCGGCCTGCCACTGCTCGTTGCCGGTGGCGTCGCCGACGGCTTCCTTGGCCCGCCCCTTGAGCTCTTCACCCTTGTTCTGGATCTTGTCGTTCATCCGACGCACCTTTCGTCAGGCGACATTTCCGGATCGGCCTGTCGCCACGAGGGCCTTGCTGGAGGGTTACCCGCCAGTCGGGCGCTTACACATCGAGCCAGCCGTCCGGGTGACGTGAGAGCCGTCACGCCCCCGCGTGGAGCAGGCGTAGCGTGGCGAGGACCGACACGACCGGAGGAGGCCTCAGGTTGAAGGCGACGAACGGTGCGGGCGGCCCCTGCAGGTTCTGCGGCAGGCTCCCGCGCTCGGGGGCGCCCCGGGTGCCCGGCCCGGCCGGCCCGATCTGCCTGGACTGCGTGCGCGCCGGGCTGCGGGTCGTCGGCGACGGCGAGGAGCGCACGAACGAGGCGGGCGAGCGCCTCGACGCGGTCAGCGACCTGCAGGCCCCGGTCTGCGAGTTCTGCGGCCGCCGCGAGCGCCGCACGTTCCTCGGGTTCCGGCGCCCCCTGGTCCGGCTGCGCTGCGCCCCACGCGACGCGGTCATCTGCGTCGACTGCCTGGACAGCGCGGGTGACGCGCTGAACCTGGCCCTCCGGAGCTGACCCGGACGGGCCGGTGCCGCCGCACACCGCGACGGCACCGGCCCGGTCTCACGCGGGAGCCGTGAACACGTACGACCCGGCGGGCACGAAGTACGTGCCTGCCGCCGACGGCACCGCCTCGGCCGGTGCGGTGACCGCGCCCGGCTGGGACGTCGGGACCTTCACCGTGGCCGAGGTGCCCGCCGGGACCGTCACCCGCAGGGTGAGCGTGCCGCCGGCGATCGACCAGTCGCTGACCGCGCCGCCGTACGGGGTCTCGTACGACGACTTCGCCGAGGTCAGCCCGCCGCCCGGCTGAGGTGCCACCGACAGCGCCGCGTACCCCGGGGCCGCCGGGGACAGGCCGCCGACGGACCGGTAGAGGAAGTCGCCGACCGAGCCGAGCCCGTAGTGGTTGAACGAGTTCATCCCGGGATCGTTGAACGAACCGTCGGTCTTGATGCCGTCCCAGCGTTCCCAGATGGTCGTGGCGCCGCGGCCGATCATGTAGCCCCAGCCGGGGAACCCGGGCTGCAGCAGCACCTGGTACGCGACGTCGGCGTGCCCGTGCGCGGCCAGCACCGGCAGCAGGTTCTCCACGCCCAGGAAGCCGACGCTCAGGTGGCCATTTGCGGCTGTGACACGTGCGGCCAGCTTGTCCGCCGCCGGCTGCACCCGTGCCGCCGGGAGCAGGCCGAAGGCCAGGGCCAGGACGTACCCGGTCTGCGTGTTCGCGCCGACCGTGCCGTCCGCGGCCGAGAACTTGTTCGTGAACGCCGTGGCGATCTGGTCGGCGAGCGTCCCGTACTTGGCCGCCTCCGCGGTGTGCCCGGTGGTCGCCGCCATCCGCGAGACCAGCCGCGACGAGTACGCGAAGAACGCCGTCGAGATCAGGTCCTGCGCGGTGTTGTCGTTGACGTTGAGCCAGTCCCCGAACGTCTGGTGGTCGCGGATCAGGTCCGCGCCGGACGTCGAGCGCAGGTACTCGACCCACTTGACCATCGCGTCGAAGTGCTTCTGGATCACCGCGGTGTCGCCGTAGCGCTGCCACAGGGTGTAGGGCACGATGACACCCGCGTCGCCCCAGCCGGCCGTGCCCGAACCGTCGAGCACCCCCGGCGCGACGTCGGTGAACGAGCCGTCGGCGTGCTGGGCGTCGGTCAGGTCGTCGCTGAACTTGCCGAGGAAGTTCGCCACGTCCAGGTTGAACGTCGACGTGCCGGCGAAGATCCCGATGTCACCGGTCCAGCCCAGCCGCTCGTCGCGCTGCGGGCAGTCGCTCGGCACCGAAAGCATGTTGGAGCGCTCACCCCAGAGGATGTTGTGCTGCAACTGGTTCACCATCGTGTTGGACGAGGTGAACGTGCCGGTCTGCGCTCCGGACGTCCACATCGCCCGCCCGGTGACGGTGTTCGTGGTCGGCGCGGACGGCAGCCCGGTCAGCTCGACGTACCGGTAGCCGTGCACGGTGAACCGCGGCTCGTACGTCTCGGCCCCGCCGGTGCCCGCGAGGGTGAACCGGTCGGTCGCCTGCGCGGCCCGGAGGTTGTCGGTGTAGATCGTGCCGTCGGGGTTGAGCACCTCGGCGTGCCGCAGCGTCACCGTGGTCCCCGCCGGTCCGGTCACCGAAAGCCGGTCGACACCGCCGAAGTTCTGGCCCAGGTCGGCGACCCACACACCCGGCTTGGGCTGGGTGATGGCGACCGGGTGGAACTCCTGCTGCACGGTGACGCCGTTGTCCACCTGGGACACGAGGTTCGGCTTCGCGTCGGTGCGGACGCCGGCGGCCTGCCACGCGCTGTCGTTGAAGCCCGGCTGGTCCCAGCCCGCCGGTGCGAGCCGCGCGTCGTAGGTTTCGCCCTGGTAGAGGTCGTCGGCGCGGATCGCGCCGTCGCCGGTCTTCCACGTGCCGTCGGTGGCGACGGTCGCGGTCGTGCCGTCGGTGAACGTCAGCCGCAGCTGCGCCGAGTACCACGGCTTGGTGCCGTAGCGCTGGCTCCCGGCGATGCCGATGCTGCCGGAGTACCAGCCGTTGCCCAGCATCGCGCCGAGCGCGTTCTCACCCTGCCGGATCTGGCCGGTGACGTCGGAAACCCGGTACTGCAGCCGTTTCGTGTAGTCGGTCCAGCCCGGTGCGAGGACCTCGCCGCCGACCTTGGTCCCGTTGAGCCGGGTCTCCTGCAGACCGAGTGCCGTGGTGAGCAGCCGAGCGCTCGCCACCGGCTTACTGACCGTGAAACTCTTGCGCAGCAGGGGAGACGGCGACGCGACGACGACGTTCGACGCCCACGGCCCGCTGCCGTAGGCGGTCAGGGCCCGCGCCGCGGTCCACGCGCTGTCGTCGAACGTGCGCTGCTCCCAGCCGGAGGGCCCGGTCTGGTTCGCCTTCCAGGTCCCGTCGGTGACGACGGTCGGCCCGCCCGTGACGGTCAGCTTCGCGATCATCCCGGCCGGGCTCTGCGTGGTGTTCTCGCTGCTGACCGCGATGACGTTCGCACCGGTCGTCAGCAGCGGGCCGACGTCGACGACGGCGGCCTGCTTCCACGAGTCGGCAGTCCGCGGCGAGGCACTGACCTGGGTGCCGTTGACCCAGACGGTCGCGCTGTCGTCGCCGGTCACGACGAGCGTGGCCTTCGACGGCGCCGCGCTCAGCTGCACGGTCTTGCGGAAGAACCGGGTCGCCGGCGGGATCCCGCCGGCCGGGTCGCCTTCCGGGTACCAGACCCAGCTGGCCCCGGCGAGGTCCGGGCCCGCGGCCGAGCGCCCGATGAACGCGCCGGTCCACTCGGTGGCCGGGGCGCGCAGCGCCGTCTCGAACCGCTGCACCGCGCTCCAGCCGCTCGCGCGGCCCTGGGCGTCCCAGACCCGGACGCGCCAGGTGTAGGCCGTCAGTGAGCCGAGCGCGGGACCGCCGTACGGGACGTCGGCCTGCTGCGCGGACGCGACCTGGCCGCTGTCCCAGACGTCGGATCCGTTGGCGGACACCACGATCTGGTACGCCGACTGCCGCTGCTGCGACGCCGAGGACGTCAGCTTCCAGCCGAACCGGGCCTGCGCCGGGTCGACGCCGATCGGGTTCGTGCGCGTGCCGACCGTCGCGCTCGCGACCGTGAGCGGGGCTGCGCCGGTGGAGTCCGGCGTGGTGACGCCGGTGCCCCAGGGCGCGGCGCCGTAACCGCCGAGATCCGCGGCCGCGGGCCAGGACCCGTCGGCGAAACCGGGCTGTTCCCAGCCTTCCGGCGCGGTCTGTGCGCTCTTCCAGCCGGCCCCGGTGGTCAGGTCCGTGGTGCCCGACGCGGTCGCGACGTGCACCCGGCCGAGCAGCCCGGCCGGGCCGCCGGCGTTGCGGACGGCGACGGCGAGGGTGTTGACGCCGGGGACGAGCGCCGGCCGCAGGTCCACCGGCAGCCCCGTCTTCCAGGAGTCGGTGACCCGGGCCGAGGAGGCGAGGGGCTTGCCGTTGAGCCAGACGTCGGCGGTGTCGTCGCCGGTCACGCTGAACCGGGCGTCGCTGACCGCGCCGGTCGCGACGGTGAACGTGGTGCGGAAGTACCGGGTCGCGGCCGGGGCGGACACCCGCGCGTCACCCTCGGGGTACCAGATCCAGTGGGCCCCGGAGAGGTCCGGTGGTGGTGCGGCGCCCGCCGGGGGAGCGGCGGCGCCGGAGAGCACCAGGGTCGCGGCGAGGGCGGTGGTGGTGGTCGCGCGCCAGAGCTGGGATCGCGGCATTGCGGCTCCTGGATGACGGGGACGGGGGAGCGGATCCTTAAAACGTTTCAATCCAGCGTGATATGTGACTGTAATCAGAGGATCACGCAACCGCAATACTCCACCGGGTGCAGCGGCGATCGTCCGTGCTGGTCCGATCGCCGCCGCATAAATCGTTTTAGGTCACTCCACCCGGCGCCTTCGCCGTACGACGAACACGACGCCGACCACCCCGAGAAGAACGAGCACGACCGGGACGGCCGTGGGCCACCACGGCCACGCCGGGCCGTCGAACACGACGTCTTCGGTGGGCAGCTCCAGGGCTTTCGCCGTCCACCGAGCGGTCGCGACGTCGGTGTCGCGCGCGAGCCCGCCGACCGCCACGTCGTAGGCGAAGCCGGGCCGGTCGTGGACGTACTCGGGGGCCGGTCCGCCGGGCGGCGTCGCGACTCCGCGCGTGGCCCCGGGCACGAGCAGCCGGTCGAGGTCCGGTGCGGCGTCGGCCAGGGAAGACCGGGGCACGAAGGTCAGCCCGTGCCGGGACCGCACCGGGCCGCCGTCGGCGGTCACCGCGAGGGTCCGCGACGACAGGGACTGGCCCTGGGTGTCGAACACCGACGCCAGCTCGATCTCGCCGGCGCCCTCGGGCACCAGCACGCCGATTTCGGCGGGGTTCCACCGGAAACCCGCGTTGACGATCGCCACGGCGTCCGGCATCGCGGCCGGGGTGGTCACCGGCACCGGGGTGCCGTAGTGCCGCCAGCCGATCGCCTTCGCGGCGTCCGCGGCCACGCCCGCGCCGGCCATCCGCTCGACCAGGTGCAGGGTCCCGTCGATGCCGGACAGGATCCCGGCGGTGGTGACGACCTTCCCGTCATCGACGTACCGCTTCCCGCGCTGCCACTGCACGGCCGGGTAGTCGCTCGCGTAGGTCTCGAGTTTCAGCCAGTGCGCGGTGGCTGGACGGCCGTCGAGCAGGCCGGCCGAGGCCAGCACGCCAGCGCCGTTGCAGACGCTCAGCAGCTGCGTGCCGCGGGCGGCCTGCTCCCGCAGCCACTGGGTGACCGGTCCGTTCGAGGCCTCCCCGGTGTCCGGCATCGCGGGGACGACGACGAGGTCCGGCGCGGCCCCGCCGAGCCGGGCGGCGAGGTCGGTGAAACTCAGGTCGGGCACCAGGTCGAGTCCGCCGGTCAACGGCTTCGGCGTCCGGTCCGGGGCGACGGTGTAGACGTTGAACCGGCCGGTGGCGGCCAGGATCTCGTACGGCGCGAGCGTGTCGGAGACGACGGCACCCGCGTTCCCGACGACGACCACCGCGGTCGGCTTGGCCGGGTCGTGGGGGACCGGCGGGGTGGCGGGCGCGGCCCGCTGCGGGCCGGGGGCGTTGAGGGCGCGGAAGGTCGCCAGAGCGGAGACGGTGGCACCGACGCCGGGAACCAGCAGGACGGCGACCACGGCGGCGAGGACGAGCGCGATGCGGCGCAGGACTCTCATGTCAGTGCCAGTACTCGGCGCGGCGCCACACCATGACGGCCAGCATCAGCGGGAACATGATCACGTGCCCGGCGATCATCAGGCCTTCGCCGGACAGCACACCCAGCGAGTACGGCGCGAGCAAGGCCACGAACGGCAGGTACATCGCCGCGCACATCTCGGCGATCCGCGCCCAGGAGTGCCGCCGCAGCAGCATCGCCGCGGCCATCGCGACGCTCATGTCGGTGGCCATCACGAGGGCGCCGACTGCCGGCCGCGCCGTCCAGGCGTCCGGCCAGAGCGGGTCGAGCGCGACCATGCCGATGATCATCGCGGCGACCATCTCGACGTAGTGGCCGGCGAACCGGGCGAGTTTGCGGCCGGTGCCGCGGCCGGTTTCGGTGGTGGTCATGGGGTTCCCTCCAGGTTGTCCTGGACGAGAGTCCCGGCCGGCGGGCGTGCTGCCAGGTGCCGGAAGTCATGACCGGGGGTCATGACCCCCTCAGAGCAGCCCCAGATCCCGGGCCCGCAGCGCGGCCTGGGTGCGGTCCCGGGCGCCGAGCTTGCCCAGGACGTTCGTGACGTGGTTCTTCACGGTGCCCTCGGCGAGGAACACCGACGCGGCGATCTCCCGGTTGCTGCGGCCGTCGGCGACCAGCCGCAGCACCTCCAGCTCCCGCTCCGACAGCGGCACGACCAGCGGTTGCGGCCGGGGAGCGGCCGTCTCGGGCAGCTGCGCGAACCGGGCGACGACCTTCGCCGCGACGGACGGCTGGAGCACCGACTCACCCCGCGCGGCGGCCAGCACGGCCTCGACCAGCCGCGCCGAGGACACGTCCTTGAGCAGGTACCCGACGGCTCCCGCGCGCAGGGCGGCGAAGACGTCCTCGTCGTCGTCGAACGTGGTGAGCGCGATGACCTGGACGCCCGGCTGGGCCAGCCGCAGCCGCCGGGTGGCGGCGACCCCGTCGAGGACCGGCATCCGCAGGTCCATCAGGACGACGTCGGGAGTCAGCTCGGCGGCCCGTGCCAGCGCTTCGTCGCCGTTGCCCGCTTCGCCGACGACGTCGATGTCGTCGCGGGTGGCCAGCAGCGTCGCGAGGGCTTCGCGGAAGAGGGCCTGGTCGTCGACCAGCAGGACCCGGACCGGGCTCACGCCGGTACCTCCATGCTCAGCGTGCACCCCTGTCCCGGTGCCGATTCGACGGCCAGCTTCCCACCGAGGTGCGCGGCCCGTTCCCGCAGCCCCAGCAGGCCGTAGCCGGTCGCGGGCGCGCCGTCGGTGCCGGCGCCGTCGTCGCGGACCTCGACGCGGACGCCCTCCTCGGCGTACGCGAGCACCAGGTCGACACGGCTCGCGCGGGCGTGCTTGCGGACGTTGGTCAGTCCTTCCTGCGCGGCCCGGTAGAGCGCCTCGCCGGTCTCGTCCGGCAACGGCCGTTCGACCCCCGAGACGGTCAGCGTCGCCGCGACGCCCGTCGCGGACGTCTCCTCGGCGAGGGCCTTCAGCGCTTCGGGCAACGGCGGCACCGACCGGGGTTCGCGTAGCGTGCGCACGGACCGCCGGACGTCGGCCAGTGCGGTTTCGGCCTGCTCCTGCGCCTTCGCGAGCACGTCGTCGGCCTTGGCCGGATCGGTCGGCAGCACCGCCCGCGCGGCCTTGACCTGCATCTGGACCACGGTCAGCGCGTGCCCGAGCCCGTCGTGGATGTCCCGCGCGACCCGGTTGCGCTCCTGCGCCGTCGCGAGCCGTTCGGCTTGGACGGCGTAGTCCTGCAGCTTCGCGTGCACCTCGGCGAGCTCACCGCGGGAGCGTTGTTCCCGCTTGAGCAGCTCGGTGACGACGGCCGCGAAGATCACCGACACGAGGGTCCCGAGCCCTTCGCGCAGGCCGTCGCCCAGTGACATCCCCAGGTGCACGAGCGGGATCAGGGCGATCACGACGGCGAGGGCGGGCAGCGGCAGGTTCAGCACCACGCACTGGCTGACCAGCACCACGAGGAAGAGCGTCGCGCCGACACCGGCGTTGATCGTGAAGACGAAGAACGCCAGGGGCAGCTGGACGACGACGTAGGCGGCGGCCCAGCCGAGGTGCTCGCGCCGCTGCACCCAGCCGAAGCCGGCGGTGCCGAGCGCGGTGAAGACGGCGCCCAGCACGAGGGAGAGGACGGGCTCCCCGGACGCGAGGACCCCGAGCACCACGGAGAGGAAGGCGCCGCCGGTCAGCACCGCCAGAGCCCGGTTCATGGGGCCACTCTGCGGTGTCCGCCAGACCTGGTCAACCGCCTCCCGGCCGGGAAAGCGCTGTCTGTTTCTAGGGCTTTTCCGTGAACGGGCGACGTAGGGTGGAGCCGACACCGCAGTCGACACGGGAGTCCGCCATCGATGTCAGTGCTCTGGGGCGTGTCCTTCGACGGAACTCCGCTGTCCGGGGTGGTGGTCGAGTTCCTCAAGACGGCGAAGCGCCTGGCCGCCCGGGGGCACCGGGTCCACCTCGACCTCGGCTACGACATCAAGGCCGACAAGGGCGCGTTCTTCCGGCCCTATCGTGACGAGGCCGGGCTGCTGCCGGACTGGGTCGTCCTCGACCGCGTCGACGGCGTCGAAACGGTCCGCGGCTACGACCGCGAGTTCGTCGAGCGGGTGCTTGCCGAGGTCGTCCAACGGGAGGCCGGGGCGGCGTTGCGGCCCGAGCTGGACCGGATCGCCGGCGAGCTGGCCGACCGGATCACCGCCACCTGGGAACGCCTCGGCGTCACGATGGTGATGGTCGAGAACGGGACCCTGCCGGAGAACCCGGCGTACACCGAGGGCCTCTACCGGGCGATCGACCGCTACGGCGCGCGCCACCGGCTCGGCCGGTTCGTGTTCTGGCGCGACCACGACCTGATGTGGCAGAGCGAACCGGGGATCGCCAAGTACGGCCGGTTCCCGTACCGCGCGACGCCGGCGCCGCGGAACTCCCCGTACATCCACTACTTCGCGCTGCACGAAGAAGCGAAGGCGCGCACCCTCGAGTGGGTGCCGGGCCTGCGCAACCTCGACGTCCTGCCGAACACGTTCCCCATCGACACCGCGAAGATCGACGCGCGCAACGCGGGCTTCCGGCGCGACCACGGCATCCCCGAGGACGTCCCGCTGCTGGCCCGGATCACGCGGATCATCCCGCAGAAGCGCGTCGACCGGGACCTCCACCTCCTCGTGCTGCTGCCGGACGCGTGGCTGTTCGTGGCGGGGGACGTCGAGGAGGCGCCCGCGGAGTACACCCGGCTCACCGAGCTGGCCGGCCGGCTCGGGGTGCGCGACCGGGTCGTCTTCGGCGGCTGGCTGACCCCGTACGACACCGCCACGCCCGGCCGCTACTCCGTCCGCGATCTGCTGGCGCACGCGAGTGTCGTGTCCTTCCTGACCTCCTACGACTACGAGAGCTACGGCAACCCGGTCAGCGAGGCGATCGCCTCCGGGACGCCGTACGTGACCAGCGGGTACGAGCTGTATAACGCCGTCTACGGCACCGCGGGGTTCCAGGCGCCGGTGCTGGACATCCGGGCCCGCGACCTGCCGGACGCGGCGTTCGCCCGCGAAGTGGCCGAACTGATCACCGACGAGGGGAAACGAGCGGAAGTGGTGCGGGCGAACCAGGAACTCGGGCGGGCGCGGTTCGGCACCCAGGTCGTCGACGACCTGGTCGACCGGCTGTACCCGCCGCCGATGGGCGCCGGGACGCGGCTGAGCGTCGTGCTGCCGGTGTACAACGAGGCCGCCAACCTGCGGTCGGTGCTGCGGACGCTGTACGACCAGCGCGGGCTGGACCGGGAAAGCTACGAGGTCGTCCTGGTCGACAACAACTCGACCGACGACACCGTCGCGCTCGCCCGCGAGTTCGCGGCCGCCCACCCGGACCTGCCCGTCCACGTGATCCACGAACCCGAGCAGGGCGTCTCGTGCGCGCGCCGCGCGGGCATGGACTTCGCCGCCGTCCGCAGCCGGAACCGCCCGGACACCGACCCGGCGCAACGGTTCTACCTGGTGTCCGCCGACGCCGACTGCCGGGTCGACGTGCACTGGCTGAGTGAGCTCCTCGAGGCGATGGAGACGACCAAGGCCGCGATCGGCGTCTGCGACTACTACTACAACGCGGACCACTTCACCGGCCGCCCGCGGCTGTGGGACGCGATCCAGCGGACGTTGCGCTGCCGCGCCGTCACGTTCTCGCTGTTCGGCGGCTTTCCCGACGGCAAGGGCTTCGCCGTCGAGCGCGACGCCTACGAGCGCGCCGGCGGCATCGAGGTCTTCTACCAGCTGCAGGACGGGAAGTTCGTCAACCACCTCTCCGACGACTGGGACTTCGGGATCAAGGTCGCCAGCGGGGGAGACGCGATCACGTACGCGCCGCGCTCGCGCGTCGAGATCAACCCGCGCCGCGTCGACCACGCCATCGACGAGGTCATCACCGGCCGCGCCTACGGCTCGGGCGGCACCATCGTCATGCGCGACATCCGCCCTTCCGCTCCGGCCGTGTCCGCTGACCTGACCGAGGCGGAAGCCTTGCAGGCGTGGGAGTTCTCCATCAAGGACTTCACGCCGAAGAACACCATCCTGCCGGTGCTGCTGACCCCGGCGCTGCTGGAGGACGACGCCGTCATCGGGTTCTTCGGCGCGGACCTGGCCGCGCGGCTGGGGGAGCGGATCGCCGAGATCCGCGACGAGATGCGCGTCGTCGACTTCACGCCGATCCACGCGTACAAGACGCCGTCCTACCGGCTGTACCTCGAGTTCGCCGACGAGCTGTTCGCGTGCCTGCGCAAGCACGTCGGCGAGGACATCGGCCATCCACCGCCGCTGCCCTCGTGTTTCGCGGACGTTCCGAAGGAGCGGTTCGCGGAGTTCGTCCACTACTACTGCGAGGACCGCGAGTCCGGAGAGGCCCACAACTACTTCGGCAACGGAGGGGTGTTCTGATGACACTCGCCTACGAAGAGGCGATCGGCTCACTGCACGGTCTCGACCCCGCGTGGCCGCGCCCCGCGGTCCTCGACGTCCTGGAGGCGCCCGAAAACCGGCACCTGCTGGACTACGTGCAGGAGGACCCGTTCGGGGCACACGTGTTCCCGGGCAACGTCCCCGGCTACGCGCCGGCGGACTTCCTGCGCGACCTGGACGCGCAACTGGCCTCCAGCAACCCGATCCACCTGTGGTCCTACATCCCGACGTGCGCCTACCGCTGCCGGTTCTGCCAGTACCCGGTGGTGCTGGTGAAGGGCAAACCCGAGGTCACGGACGAAAAGGCGAAGCACTGGGTCGACCTGAACATCGCCGAAGCCCGGATGTGGCTCGACGCCGTCCCGAACCTGGCGGGCGCGGAGGTCGGCGAGTTCAACGTCTTCGGCGGCACGCCGTCCCTGCTGCCGGAACCGGAGATCCGGCGGCTGCTGGACTTCTACCGTGACGAGTTCGGCTTCACCGCGGACACGACCATCCGGTTCGAGGGCGACCCGAGCACGTTCACGCCGGCGAAGCTCGAACTGCTGCGGGACCTGGGCTGCACCAAGCTGTCCAGCGGAGTCCAGTCGTTCGACGACCACGTCCTCGAGCTGTGCGGGCGCGAGCACTCGGCGCAGATGTGCGTCGACTTCGTCCGCAACGCGCAAAGCCTCGGCTTCGAGTGGGTCAGCATCGACCTGATGTACGGCCTGCTCGACCAGACCCTCGACAGCGTCCGCCGGGACCTGGACGTCGTGCTGGAGAACGAGATCACCGCCGTCGTGTGCACCAAGCTGCACCTGGCCTCCTACAGCGACACCCGCACCGGGGTCACCGGCGAGAAGCCCGCCGCGTGGCAGCTGCCGTCCTACCGGGACAAGCTGGTGCGCGACGGCCACCGCTGGCCGACGCTCGGGGAGCAGTACCAGATGCGGGAGCTGCTCACCGACGGTTTGCGCGCGGCGCACTACACCGAGCACCCCACGATGTACTTCGCTCGTGACGGCCTCGGGCCGGAGAAGTGGAAGTCCATCATGGTCGACCAGGAGAAGCAGGAGGCCGAGGTCGCGATCGGGCTCGGGGGCAGCTCGAGCTGCCGCGCGTCGGAGGCGATCAGCGACGTGAACTCCAAGCGCTACATCGAAACGGTGGAGGCGGGCCGGATCCCGCTGGGCTCGGCGACACGGTTCACGCCCGAGGCCCAGGAGGCGCGGGCGGTGAAGATGGCGCTGACGACGTTGCAGCCGTTGCGGGATTCCGTGCACGCCTCGCGGTTCCCCGGGCGTTCGCTGTTCGCCGAACCGTGGCTCGGGAAGTTCCGCTCCCTGGCCGATCGCGGCCTCGTCCGGCTGGATTCCGGGGCGGGGAAAGTGGAATTGACCAAAACCGGAGAAGTCCTGGTGGAGGCCATCATCACGACCGAGCTCTGACGACCAAGATCACTCCGACGGGTGACGGAAGTCTCGCGAGGACCGGTACGGGCGTGCAGCATGGGGTCAGCACCGTACGGCCGTACCGAGATCGGAGCCCAGATGACCCGAATCGTCCCGGGACCCCTGGCGAAGCTGGCCGGGGCCGGCGCGTTCGCGGCGTTCGCGTCGGTGGTCGTCGTGACGCCGGCGCAGGCCGCTCCCGACTATTCACACGCCGACACGAACTTCGCGGGCACGCAGATCGAAGCGCACGAAGGGATCCACGGGAGCCCGCTCACGTCCCGCGCGGACGTCGCCGACCAGACCCTCGGGCACGACGTGAGCGGCCACCAGGGCCCGGTCGACTGGGGCGCGGCGGCCGGCGGCGGCGCGAAGTTCACCTACGTCAAGGCGACCGAGGGCACGGGATTCGTCAACCCGCAGTACGCCCAGCAGTACGACGGCGCGCACGCCGCGGGCCTGATCCGCGGCGCGTACCACTTCGCGCGCCCGGACGTCTCGAGCGGCGCGGCGCAGGCGGACTACTTCATCGCGAACGGCGGCGGCTGGCGTGGCGACGGCACGACCCTGCCGGGCGCGCTCGACATCGAGTACAACCCGTACGGCGACGCCTGTTACGGCAAGAACCCCGCCGACATGACGGCGTGGATCGCCGATTTCACGCGCACGTACCTCGCGAAGGCGCACCGCAGCGCGCTGATCTACACCAGCACGAACTGGTGGAAGACCTGCACGGGCAACGCGAACGGGTTCGGGAACACGAACCCGCTCTGGCTGGCCCGCTACGGCCCGGAGGTCGGCGAGCTGCCGGCGGGCTGGGACAAGCAGAGCATCTGGCAGTTCGCCCGCGGCGGCGGCCTCCCGGGCGACCAGAACTACTACAACGGCCCGATCGGCCGCGTCGAAGCACTGGCGAAGGGCGCGGCGGCCCAGGCGGCCTAGCTCGGCCGGCACCGGCTCGAACACCTGCCACTGCTCGCCGGGCAGCAGACCTAGCGCGTCTGCCGGATCACGACGTCCGGCCACGGCGGCTTGCGCAGCACGGCCAGCGTGCTGAACGTCGCGGCCATCAGGCCGGTCATGGCCCCGATCAGCAGGATCCGGGTCCGGTCGACGGCGGGTTCCCACTTGACGTCGCCGCCGTGGACGACGAACACCCCGACCGGCTGGAGGACCGGGATGACCGTGGTCCCGTCCGGTGTCTCGTAGGGGTCGCCGAAGACGGCTCCGTCCGGCCTGGCCGCGTCGCGCACTGCTCGAAGCTTCGCCCTGTTCATCGGTCCATCGAACCGGAACTCGCGGTGCCGCGCCAGACCCGCGGCGAACTGCCGTACGCGCGGGAGAAGGCCCGGCTGAACGCCGCTTCCGAGGCGTAGCCGACCCGGCCCGCGATCCGGCCGACCGGCTCGGCCGTGCTCCGCAGCAGGTGGGCGGCGTGATCCAGCCGTCTCCGCTGCACGTACGCCCCCGGCGGTTCCCCGACCGACTCGGTGAACCGCGCGGCGAACGCCGAGCGGGACAGGGAGCTGAGCCGCGCCAGCTCGTCGACCGGCCAGTCGTGCCCGGGGTGGCGGTGGATCGCGGTGAGCGCGGGCCCCAGCGCCGGGTCCATCGCGGCGGTGAGCCAGCCGGGGTGCGTCTCGTCGCCGGAGGCCGCCCACGTCCGCAGCGACCGGATGAACAGCAGGTCGAGCAGCCGCGACACCATCACGCGGGCGCCGGGCTCGGGCCGCGTCACCTCCGCGAGCAGCAGGTCCCGGCTCAGCGGGAGCCACGCCGCGGTCCGGGCGTCGCCGCGGATCACGATGGCCGCGGGGAGGACCCCGAGCAGCGGCGCGGCGACGAGCGGCTCGACGTGGAACTCCCCGGTGACCCACTCCGCGACCGGGACCGGATGGGCGACGTGCGCGTCGCCGCGGGCGAGCAGCGCCATGTCGCCGTGCAGCAGCTCGACGGGCGGCTCGCCGTCGGTCTCGAGGCGCAGCCGGCCCGCTCCGACGAGGTGCAGCAGCCGGGTCCCGGCCGGGTACCGCTCGACGGTGTCCATCCGGCGGCGCACGGCACCACCCTGCAGGTGGATGGCCTGCAGGACGTCGGAGAGCGCGTCCTGCTCGCCGTACGCCGGAAGCGAATCGGCAAAGTTTCCCGGTTCCTGGGGCATGGTTCTTGCTCGAACCTCCTCCTAGTCTGGTCTGAGGCAGTATGCGTGACCGGTTCGGCACGAGCGGACCCGGCGCGCCGGATCGAGGAGGCAACCCTTCATGGCCGAGAAGCCGACCGTGGTGCTCGTCCACGGCTTCTGGGGTGGCGCCGCCCACTGGGCGAAGGTCATCGTGGAGCTGGACAAGCGCGGTTTCGGGGCGCTCCACGCGGTGGAGAACCCGCTGACGTCGCTGGCCGACGACGCGGCCCGCACCCGGCAGATGGTGCAGCAGGTCGACGGGCCGGTGCTGCTGGTCGGCCACTCGTACGGCGGCGCCGTCATCACCGAGGCGGGGACTCTGCCGAACGTGACGGGCCTGGTCTACGTGGCGGCGTTCGCGCCGGACGCGGGGGAGAGCCTGGCAACGGTCAGCGAGGGCCACGACGCCCCGGGCGGCGCGAACATCGCCCCGGACTCCGACGGCTACCTGTGGATCGCGCAGGACAAGTTCCACGAGAGCTTCTGCCAGGACCTGCCGGAGGACGAGGCCCTGGTCATGGCGGTGACGCAGAAGGCCCCGGTGGGTTCGACGTTCGGCGACCCGGTGACCGACCCGGCGTGGAAGTCGAAGCCGTCCTGGTACCAGGTCTCGGCCCAGGACCGCATGATCGCCCCGGACAACCAACGCCGCATGGCAGCGCGCATCGGCGCCCGCGAGACGATCGAGCTGGAGTCCGGTCACGCATCGCTGGCTTCGCAACCGGTCGCGATCGCGGAGCTGATCGAGCGCGCCGCTGGCTGATTGGTCGCTCGTTGTCGCGGCCCGATCGAGCATGGCACCGGTTGACCGGGTCGCTGTCGGCGAGACGCAGCAGGTCGCGATTGCCGCGCTGATCGGGCGCGCGGCCGGCTGACTGGTCGCTCGTTGTCGCGGCCCGATCGAGCATGCCGCCGTTGACCGGATCGCTGTCGGCGAGACGCGGCCTGTCGCGGTCGCCGAGCTGATTGGGCGTGCCGCTGGTTGATTGGTGGATCGTGGTCGCGGGCCGATCGAGCATGGCACCGGTTGACCGGGTCGCTGTCGGCGAGGCGCGGTCGCCAAGCTGATCGAGCGTGCCGCTGGCTGATCGGTGGATCGTCGTCGCGGCCCGATCGGGCATGGCACCGGTTGACCGGGTTGCTGTCGGCGAGACGCAGCCGGTCGCCGAGCTGGTCGAGCGTGCTGCTGGCTGACTGGTCGCTCGTCGTCGCGGGCCGCCTCGACAGCAGGCCTGACCGAGCATGCCGCCGGTTGGTCGGATCGCGGTCGCCGAGGTGATCGAGCGGGTGGCCGGCTGGCTGCGCGGGAGATTGTCTGTCGGCTGAGGAGGTCGGTACGGGTTGGCCGATCGTCGTCGTGGGCTGCCGCGATGGCGGGCTTGACCGAGCAATCCACCCGGTTGACCGGCTCGCGGTCGGCGAGACGCGGCCCGTCGCGATCGCCGGGCTGAGCGAGCGCGGGCGGCTGACAAGATCGGACAGGACCGCCCTCGTGCTGTTGTCGGCGCGGGGGCGGCTCCTTACTCTCGTTCTTGTCGCTGTTTCGTTTGGTCCTTTGTGGACTACGGAGGTGCCTGTGCGCGGCAAGGTGGCGGTTCTGGCGGCGGTTTCGGCTTTGGCCTTCGCGGCGGCGCCGGTCGCCGCGGGGGCCGGGCAGGCGTGGTTCACCTCGTGGGCCCAGTCCCAGGACGGCCGCGCGGACACGCCGCTGAACGGGCAGTCCCTCCGGATGATCACCCACCTGAGCGAGGGTGGCGACGCGGTGCGCGTCAGGCTGCAGAACACGTTCGGCTCGGGCCCGTTGTCGGTGGGCCACGCGACGGCCGGGGTGAGCGCGGGCGGCGCGGCGGTGACCGCGCCCCGGGACCTGACCTTCGCGGGCAGCGGTGCCGTCACGATCCCGGCCGGGGGAGAGGTCTGGAGCGACGAGCTGCGCCTGACCACCCGCCCGAACACGAACCTGGCCGTGAGCATGTCGGTGCTCGGCACCGCCACCCCAGGACGGCACGGCGCGGCTCTACGCGACAACTACCTGACCGCTGCCGGCGCTGGCGACCACACGGCCGACACCGGCGGCTCGGCTTTCGCGCAGACGGTCGGTTCGACGTACGTCGTGAGCGCGGTGGACGTGCACAACACGGCGGTGAAGGGAACCGTCGTCCCGTTCGGCAGCTCGGTGGTCGACGGAATCGGCAGCACGAACTGCGGCCCCGGCTGCACCCAGCTGGGCGCGGACCGCCGCTGGGCGGACGACCTCGCGCGCCGGGCCGCGCCGTCGGGCCTCGCCGTCGCCAACGCGGGCGTCTCGGGCACCACGAGTGCTCCGACCTGCCCGAGCATTCCGCCGGGGGTGGTCGGCCTGGACGCCGCGAGCCGCCTGGACCGGGACGTCCTGGCCCTGCACGGCGTCCGTGCGGTGATCTACTACTACGGCACCAACGACCTGGCGTACGGCTGCGACGCGACGGCCGTCCTGGACAGCTACCGAGCGGTCTTCGCCCGCCTGCGCGCGGCCGGCATCGCCATCTACGTCACGCCGAGCACCCCGCGCCCCGGCTACAGCGACAAGAACAACCTCGATCGTCACGAAATAGCGTTGTTCGTGGAACGCTGGAACACTTGCGGCGGCCTGTGTTCGGGAATCCTCGACTTCGACGAAGTCCTGAAAGACCCGCTGAAGCCGAACAGCATCAACCCGGCCTACGACAACGGCGACGGAATTCACGCGAACGCGGCGGGCCAGCAGGCCCTGGCGGACTTCATCTCGATCCCGATGCTCACGTCCGGGTTCACTTCTCACACGATGGGCTGACAGCGCGAGTCGCAACGGCCCGAGTGTGCGGCCCGCTGCGCACAGTACGTCGCGTGATGAACAACTCGATGGACGACGCGGGGTGCTGCCTGCTGTCGGTGGCCTGGAACATAGCCCCGCTGCTGGAATCCCCGCCGACGTCCCGCCGGGCCTCCCTGCGCGCGACGGTCGAGGAGACGTGCCGCGTGACCGGCCTCGGCGCCCGTTCGTGGTCGGCTTGTCACGGCGCCGGGACGGAGGCGGAGTACCGCCCCTTCCTCCAGCTGGCGGACGTCGCCTACGAGATCGCCACGCTCCTGCTCCTGGTCGGCGACTTCCTGGTCCCGGACCTCGAACGCGAACACCGCCGCTGGGTCGAGATCGAGGTCTTGATGTCCCGTCTGGAGGAGCTGTCCGGCTGGACGTCCTCGTTCCTCGGTGCCTTGACCTTGTCAGGTCGCGCCTGACGCGCGTAAGGTCCAGCCTGACACGTCGAGGAGGCTGCTGATGACCACCGCGGTACTGGCCCACTGTTCGTTCTGCGCCCGCCCGAACACCGAGGTGAAGACCCTGGTGAGTGGCCCCGGGGTCTTCATCTGCGACGGCTGCGTCTCGTTGTGCGCGGCGGTGATCGAGGGAAAGCCGGCGTCGATCCCGCGCGTGGCCCCGTGGGATCAGGAGCTGACGCTGGACGACGTCCTGTCGCGGCTGGCCCCGGTCGCCTCGGCGGGTGCTCAGGTCCAGCAGAACCTCACGGCCTGGGTCCGCAAGGCGCGCACCCTGGGTGGCACGTGGACCCGGATCGGCGCGGCGCTGGGCATGACCCGTCAGTCCGCGTGGGAACGCTTCTCCGGCGAAGAGTGATCCGGCGGGCCGGCCCTGCCCCAACGGGCAGCCGGGCGTACCCGAAGGTCTGCCGCTGCGCGGCTGGCCGATCCGCGCCCCCGCGGACAGGGTGGAGACGCCGCCCGTCCTAGGAGGTCTGCCGGTGATCCACGAGGTCGACGAGGCGCTGCGGCGGCTGGTCAAGGACGAGGCGCTGCGCGGCAGCGAGGTCGAAGTCGCCTTCGACGCGCCCACGAAGGACTGGGCGGCCAGGCGCAACGCCCCGGCCGTCAACATCTACCTCTACGACGTGCGCGAGGACATGCGACGGCGTTCGCGCGGGCTGCTCAACGAGTACGACCAGCGCGGCGAGGTCTCGGCACGGCACCTGCCGCCCAAGCACGTCAAGCTGTCGTACCTGGTCACCGCGTGGACCCAGCGCCCGGAGGACGAGCACCGCGTGCTGTCCGACCTGCTGCTCGGCCTGCTGCGCTACGAGGCCGTGCCGGCCGAGGTGCTCACCGGGTCGCTGGCCGAGATGGGGCTGCCGGTGCCGATGACCGTCGCGCTGCCGCCGCCGGAGGACCGCGCGTTCGCCGACGTGTGGACCGCGCTGGGCGGCGAGCTGAAGCCGTCGCTGGACGTCGTCGTCTCCGCCCCGATCCACAGTGGACGCGTGTACCCGGCCGGGCCGCCCGCGAAGGAAGGCCTCAAGCTCGACACCGGCGGTGGCGAACTGATCGGACACCACGTCTCCGAAAGCGGGGCGGTCGACGGACAGCGCCGGGTCGCCATGGCGCGCAACCACCGGAAGCACCGGTGAGCCTGGAGTACCTGTTCGAGCGGCTGGCCGGCCTCGAACAGCGCATCCGCGACGCGGTCGACGGCCGCCGCGCGGCCGACCCGAACCCCGACGACCCGTTCCGCGGCCTGTACCTGTCCAACGAGGCGATCGACGCGCTGCTGGAAGGTCACCGCGAGCCGTTCGCGCCGTTCACGGACTCCGCCCCGGACGGCAGGCTGCGCCCGCTCGCCGAACGCGCGGGACTCACCGGCGTCGACGTCGAACTGCTGCTGGTGGCGCTCGCCCCCGACCTGGACAGCCGGTTCGAGCAGTTCTACGGCTACCTCAACGACGACGTGACCCGCCGCCGCGCGACCGCCGGGCTGGCGCTGCGCCTGTGCGGGATCCCCGAGGCGTCGGCCGCCGGGCGTGCCCGGCTCGACGCCGGCTCCCCGCTGCACACCTGCGGCCTGCTCACCGTGGGCGAGGACGAACGGCCGTTCCTCTCGCGCACGCTGCGCGTTCCCGACCGGGTGGTGAACCACCTGCTCGGCGACGACCGCCTCGCGCCCGAGCTCGCCGGCTGCGCGCACCTGGGCACCGAGCTCGTCGACGTGCCGGGCCGGGACCGGCTCGCCCGCGCGATCCGTGGCCGGGCCGGGCTGGTCTACCTGAAGGAACAGCCCGGCGGGGGCGCCGAGGAGCTCGGCGTCGGCGCGCTCGCCGCGGCCGGGTACCCGGCGCTGGTGGTGGACGCCGTGCGCTGGCAGGCCGAAGCCGGCCACGCCGAACTCACCGGGTCGCTGCGGCGGGAGGCGTTGCTGCGGGGCGCCGGGATCGTGCTCGGGCCGGTCGACGACCCGCGGCTGGAAGAGCTGGTGCACCCGGCGATCCCGCTCGTGGTGCACGGCACCGGCGCCTGGGACCCGCGGTGGAGCGCGACCCCGCCGCTGCACCTCGACGCGGTGCCCCTGCCGGCCGCGAGCCGCGCCGGGCTCTGGCGCAGCCGCCTCGAGGGCCGGCTCGCCCCGGGCGTCGACCCGGGGGAGTCGACCGCGCACTTCGTGCTGGGGCCGGCCCAGATCGCCCGCGCGGCGAAGGCCGCGTCGGTGTCCGCGCTGGCCGACGACGGGCTGGTCCGGACGTCCCACCTGCGCGCGGGCGCGCGAAGCCAGAACGCCGCCGGCCTGCAACGGCTCGCGCGGCGGATCGAACCGGCCGTCGGCTGGCCCGACCTCGTGCTGCCGGCCGGCGTACTGTCCCTTTTGGACGAACTGGCCGCGCGGGCGCGGTACCGCGACCAGGTGCTCGACGAGTGGCGGATGCGCCCGGGTGGCGGGCGCGGGCGGGGCGTGACCGGGCTGTTCGCGGGGGACTCGGGGACCGGCAAGACGATGTCCGCCGAGGTCATCGCCGCGTCGCTCGGGATGGACCTCTACACCGTGAACCTGGCGACCGTGATCGACAAGTACGTCGGCGAAACGGAGAAGAACCTGGAACGGATCTTCACCGAGGCGTCCGGGGTCAACGGCGTCCTGCTGTTCGACGAGGCGGACGCGATCTTCGGCAAGCGGTCCGAGGTCCGCGACGCGCACGACCGGTACGCCAACGTCGAAAGCGCCTACCTGCTGCAGCGGATGGAGACCTTCGACGGCATCGCGGTGCTGGCGACGAACCTGCGGGCGAACCTCGACGAGGCGTTCACCCGCCGGATCGACGTCATCGTCGACTTCCCGCTGCCCGACGTCGCACTCCGGCACCAGCTGTGGGACCGCTGCCTCGGCACGCGGCTGCCGCGGGGCGCGGACCTGGACCTCGGGTTCCTGGCCGAGGCCTTCGAACTGGCGGGCGGGCACATCCGCTCGGCCGCGGTCACCGGCGCGTACCTGGCCGCCGAGGCCGGCCGCCCGGTGGCGATGAGCGACCTGGTCGGCGCGGTCGCGCGGGAGTACCGGAAGCTGGGCCGGCTCTGCCTCGACCGGGAGTTCGGCCCCTACCTGGCGATGGTGACGGAAGGCTGAGCTTGCCCGTTCGGGCGATTTTTACCGCCCTTCCGGACGCGCACGCCAGTCTGGCGCGCGGCGCGGCGGCGGGGCAAGCTGGACGGGCGGCGGAGGGAGCGGACCATGCGCGGGCACAGTCACGAAAACGACCTCGAACCGACCCTGCGGCCACACGGCGACCGGATCGAGCGGGACGACCACGACCTGATGGGGCGGGCCGCGGCCGCCGGCCGCACGGACGTCCTCGGCCCGGCGGGCCTGCTCGGCCTGCAGCGCGCGGTGGGCAACGCCGGCGCGAGCACCCTGATCGAGCAGTCACCGGTGCACGAGGTCGTCGGCTCGGGCGGCGGCGCGCCGCTGGACACCGAAACGCGCGCCGACATGGAAACCCGCTTCGGCCACGACTTCGGCGACGTCCGGGTCCACACCGGCAGCGCGGCCCACGACTCGGCGAAGTCCGTGAACGCGCAGGCGTACACGGTCGGGACCAACATCGTGTTCCAGCGCGACAAGTACGACCCCGGCTCCGACACGGGCAGGCACATGCTGGCGCACGAGCTGACCCACGTGGTCCAGCAGCGCAGCGGCCCGGTGGACGGCACCGACGCGGGCGGCGGGGTGAAGGTTTCCGATCCGTCGGACCGGTTCGAGCGCGAGGCGGTGGCGAACGCCGACCGCCTGATGTCGGCGCCTGCCCCCGGGCCTGCCGCTCTTGCGGCCCAGCGCTGCGAGGACGGCGGCCACACCGCCGAGGACGCCGTCCAGCGGATGACCGTCCAGCGCGAGGAAGAAGCTCCTGCCGCCGAGGAAGGCGAAGAGGAGAAGATGGCTCAGACCTTCGTGCAGCGCGAGGAAGAGACCGAAGAGGCCTAGGCCCGTTAAGGGTTCCCGTCGGGGCCGGTGAAACCCGGGATCGTGACGTCCTTCACGTATTTCTCGGCCCGGCCGGTGTCGGGGTCCTTGGATCCCTTCTTGCTGTTGCACGACCCGCAGAGGACTTCGAGGTTGTCGGCGTCCGCGTAGAACTTCGTCCGGTCGCTGTGGCCTTTCTCTCGCCCCTGGGAGTTCCAGTGTCCCGCCACGGAGCGTTTGTGGTCCAGGGCGTAGTTGTCGGCACCATTGGCCTTGACCCTGGTCGTGACGTGGGGGCCGATACCGAGGAAAGGGACGCCGGGGCAGGTGAAAGTCACGCCGTCGGGCCTCGTCGCGGCGGCGATCTTGGCGGCGTCCTGGCCGCTGTACTTGTGAGAACCTCCGTAGAACACCGCGCGGACATCGTGGTACTCGGGACGCAGAGTCTTGCCGTCGATCGTGTATTGCGTCTGGTTCGCGCCGCCTTCGGCCGGCCCCAGTTCGGGGCCGCCGTCCGGCGTGTTCGCGAGGAACTTGAGCACGGGGAAGGCCGGGCGTCCTTCCATGGTCCTGCTGGTGCCGCCGATCGAACGTTCCAGTTCGTACTTGAGCGTCACCCAGCCGTCGTCGCGGACGGATTCGACCTTGGCCACGCGGTTGGTGGCCTTGACCACGAACCGCTTGCCGAGGTAGATCTTGGCCTCGTCGACCGGGGCCAGTGGGCCCAGCGGCATTTCGTTGGTGTCGTCGGTCGGATTGATCTCCAGGTGGGTCTTGAACTTTCCGGGGCTCGCCGGGACCAGGGCGATGGTCTTGAGCTGGAAGGTGTCCTTGATCTTCGGCAAGGCCGCTTCGACGGATTGCCGGGTCGCGTCCGGTTTCCGCATTGCGGCGTCGGCGGCCTGTTTCGCCTGCCCCAGGGCTTGCTGCTTCTGCTGAGCGGTCCGGGTGTCCGGACCGCCGCCGGCCTTGCCCTTGCCCTTCAGCTTCGACCAGACCTTCTTGCCCGCCTTGACGATCGTCCCCACGACCGTGTCGATCACCTTGCCGACCGGCGCTTGGACCTTCTCCAGGATCGACTTGATCTTCTCCGAGATCCCGCCCAGCCCGAGCAGGCTCGCCAGGAAGCCAAGGACCATCGGCAGCGCCTTCGCCAACGTGCGCTCGATCAGGCCGGCCACCGCTCCGGCCCCGCCGCGGGCGATGGACTCCACCGAGTCCAGGACCGAGTCGACGAACTCCTTGATCTGGGCGGCCTTGTCGACGAAGAACATCACGATGTCGTAGATCGCCTTGCAGGCCTTGATGAACGCCGCGGCCGGGTTGAGCATCGAGATGATCCAGGTGATGCCCGCCTTGACGATCTTCTCGATGACGAATTCCTTGATCTGGCCGAGGACCATCTCCTTGAGGTCGCCCAGCTTCTCGACCACCCAGCGCCAGAGCCCCGGCACGCCCTCGGTGACCAGGATCTTGACCACCTCGAACGTCTGCTCGAGCTTGGCGAGCACGGGTTCGGGGATGAAGCGGAGGATCCGCGCGCGGACGCTCGCCCAGGTGAGCCCGAGGAGCGACATGACCATCTTGAGGATGCCCTTGGCGTCCAGGGCCTCCGGGATCTCGATGCCCGCGCTCGCCAGGTTGCCCAGCAGCCACCCCTTCAAGCCGTCCTTGAGGTGCTGGACGATGTTCGAGCCGAAGTTCAGCACCCCGGTCTTGACCGCGTTGACCAGGTTGCCGAGGAACTCGATCGGCTTCGCGATGATCAGGCCGACCGCGTTCGCGGCCCGCGAAAGCACGCCGAGCAGCATGTCCTTCAGCTTCAGGATCGTCTCGATCGCGCCGCCGACGGCTTCCTTGGCCTTGTCCCACAGGCCCTTGTTCTCCGCCTGCAGCGTCTTGATCTCCTCGTCGACGGTGTTCCGGGCCTCGCTGTACTTCTGGGCGAGGTCCTCGACGAGCGACTCCTGCTTCTCGTCGACGGACTTCTCGAGGTCGTCGAACTGGCCGCCGAACTCCTTGGCCGCCTCGCCCGCGATCTTGCGCAGGGCCGGCGCCTGGGACTCGACCTTCTGCTGCACCCGTGACCGGCCCTCGGCGATCAGCCGCTTCGCCTCGCCCAGCTGCTGGCCGACGAAGTCCGCGATGTCGCCGATGACGCCCTGTATCCTGACCTCGTAGACCTTCTTGGCCTCGAGGAAAAGGTTGTTGGCCTCGGCGGGCAGGCTCGCGAACAGGTCGTAGGTCCAGCGGGCCGCGCCGGAGATGCCGTCGTAGCGCTCGTCCTTGTACTTCTTCATCCGGGCCTGGTGGTCGGCGGTGAACGCCGCCTTCGCCGCCGCCTCGCCCGTCTCGAACCGCTTCGCCACCTGGTCGTCGAGCGCGCCCAGCACGCCCTCGACCTTCGTCTTGGTCTCGTCGAAGATCGTCTTGATCTCGGTGGTGATCCGGGCCCGGTCCTGCTCGTCCTTCGACTTCGTGGCCGACTTCGACGCCTGGCCCTTCTGCCCGGACGTCGTACGAGCCCCGGTCATGCCTGCCATCGCGGACCGTCCGGACGCCTGGGCCGCGCCGGTGACGTCGGCCAGCTTCGCGGCTTCGGACTCGCGGACCGCGGCCGGTGCCGAAGCCGTGTGCCGCTCGCCTTCCTGTTTCGCGGCCAGCGCACCGGTGAACTCCGGCTCGTTGGACTGGGCCAGCTGCTGGTCGGTGACCCCGGCCTCGGCCATCCTGCCGTGGGTCTCGCACTGGTCGGCGCGCAGATCGGTCTGCTCGGGCGGCGCCTTGTCCGGGGTGGCCTTGCGCGCGTCCGGCGGGGCCAGGGCGGGCGGGGCGGGGGCGGCCGGCAGCGGGGTGACCGGCTTTTCCACGGCCCGGCTCGGGTCCGGCGCCTCCTTCGTGCGGTCGGTGACGTCCTTGGCGGAGGCGTCCTTGCCACTGGTGACCTTGCCCAGCACCTCGGCCTTGACCTGGTCGGCCTTGCCGGAGGTGGCGAACTTGTCGGCGTCGTCGAGGTTCTGCGGCGCCTGCTTGGCGACGGCGGCGTTCACCGCGGCGATGAAGGCCGCCTTGTCGAAGCCCGCCGGTTTCGCCGCCGCCATCTTGTCCGCCTGGGCGGCCTTGGCCTGGGCGTCCTTGTCGTCGGCGGGGGCGACCGAGGCGTCCTGCGCCTTCTTGACCTCCGCGCCGGCGGGCGGATGCGCCTTCGCCGCGTCGGCCTGGCCACCGACGTCCTTCTTCAACGACTGGAACTTCGGATCGGACGCCGGGGTCACGCCGGCGGGTGCGACCGGGGGAGCGGGACAGCCCTGCCGTTGCAGCGCGACCAGTCCCGCCACCGCCGCGTTGCCGGCAGAGGCCTGCAGGCGCAGCAACGCGGGCGGGGTCGCCCGGCGCGCGGGTTTCGCCGCCCGCGCGGACGGCGCGGACGGTTCCCGTGGCGCCATGTCCCGCCCCGTTGGCATGGATCCACTGTCGCCCGTGCCGGGCAGGTTGCCAACGACCAGAGGGGCGGGCGCGGGTGCCCGAAGGGGCAATTGCCTTTAAGGGCAGAGATCGGTTCCCGCGGGCCTAGCCGCACGGTCGTTTCGCGCGGAGCGCGCGGGCAGCAGGATCGCCGAGGACAAGACTTGTGCGTCGACAAGGGAGGCACGCATGCCCACCTATCTCACGCCGGGGGTGTACGTCGAGGAGATCGAGGCGGGCGCACGGCCGATCGAGGGCGTGGGCACCGCCGTCGCCGCGTTCGTCGGCTTCGCGGCGGACGGTCCCTTCAACACCCCGACGCTGGTTTCCAACTGGGGCCAGTACACGCAGGTCTTCGGCGACTTCGTCGAGGGCTGCTACCTGGCCCAGTCGGTCTACGGCTACTTCCTCAACGGGGGCACCAACTGCTACATCGTCCGCGTCGGCGGGCCGCGCACGCAGGACAACGGCTCGGCGCCGAAGCAGATCACGGCACGCCAGGCGGTGCTCGGCGGCTACCGCTTCGTCGCGAAGGAACTGCCGGACGGCAAGAAGCAGGCCGGGGAGATCACCGTCGAGGTGGCCGAGCCGACCGGCGACAGCCCCGCCGACGACCGGTTCACCGTGCTCGTCCGGCAGGACGGCAAGGTCGTCGAGACGCACAACGTCACGACCAAGCGCACCAAGGAGAACGTCGTCACGGCGGTGCGGGAGAAGTCCGCCTTCATCACCATCGAGGAGGTCGCCACCGGCAGCGCGGCCGCCAAGCCCGACCGGGGCGCCGCGGTGCTCGTCGAGCCGCCGCAGGCACCACCGGTCCCGCGCCGGGTCGCGGCCGGCGACTACGTCGGTGACGTCGCCGACCGCACCGGATTCGGTGGCCTGGAAGCGATCGACGAGATCACCATGGTCGCGGTGCCGGACCTGATGGCCGCCTACCAGCGCGACCTGATCGACCTCGACACGGTCAAGGCCGTGCAGCTCGCGATGATCGCGCACTGCGAGCTGATGGGCGACCGGATGGCGATCATCGACCCGCCGCCGGCGCTCAACCCCCAGGAGGTCCGGAGCTGGCGGATGGACGGGGCCGGGTACGACTCGAAGTACGCGGCGCTGTACTACCCCTGGGTCCAGGTGCTCGACGCGGCGACCGGAACCAACGCGTACGTCCCGCCGAGCGGCCACATGGCCGGCGTGTGGGCCCGCACCGACGCCACCCGCGGGGTGCACAAGGCGCCGGCCAACGAGGTCGTCCGCGGCGCGCTCGCGCTCGAGACGCACCTGACCAAGGCCGAGCAGGAGCTGCTCAACCCGATCGGCGTCAACTGCGTGCGGTCGTTCTCGGGCAAGGGCATCCGGGTCTGGGGTGCGCGGACGCTGTCGAGCGACCCGGCGTGGCGCTACCTGAACGTCCGGAGGCTGTTCAACTACCTCGAGGAGTCGATCCTCGGCGGCACGCAGTGGGTCGTGTTCGAGCCGAACGACGACGCGCTGTGGGCGCGGATCCGGCGCACGATCAGCGCGTTCCTGGTGATGGAGTGGCGCAAGGGCGCGCTGTTCGGCCTGACCCCGGAGGAGGCCTTCTTCGTCAAGTGCGACCGGGAGACCAACCCGGCCGAGGGGATCGACCTCGGCCAGGTGATCTGCGAAGTGGGGATCGCCCCGGTGAAACCGGCGGAGTTCGTGATCTTCCGACTGGCCCAGATGTCCGGCGGCACCAGCCTGGTCAACGAGTAGTGAAAGGACTCCGACATGGCACTTCCCGATCTTGACAAGGCGGTGGGCCACTCCTTCGGCCTCGAGATCGACGGCGTCCAGATCAAGCAGATCTCCGAGGTCTCCGGCCTCAAGATGGAACAGGACGTCATCGAGCTCAAGCAGAACACCGTCGACGGCAAGTACGTCATCAAGAAGCTCCCCGGCCGCCCCAAGGCCGGCGAGGTGACGCTGACCCGCGGCCTGACCGACGACAACAGTTTCGAGAAGTGGGTCAAGGACGCGCACTTCGGCAAGATGGCGTCCGCGCGGAAGGGCGGCGCCATCATCGTCTACGACTACGAGGGCACCGCGCTCAAGCGCTACAAGCTCACCAACGCGTGGCCGAAGAGCCTGGAGATCGGTTCGCTGAAGGCCGGCGACACCAGCGTGCTCACCGAAAAGATCGTGATCACCTACGAGCAGATGGAAGTCGAGTGAGCCGATGCGCAGGGTGATGGCGTCGGCGCCGGCCGAGGAGGCCCCGGCCGCGGCGGCGGTGGGGGAGCCCCGGGCGGAACGGCCGAAGCTGCGGACGGAGTTCGCGTTCGAGCTCCCGCGCGGGTACGTCGACGACGAGGGCCGGGCGCACCACTCCGGGGTGATGCGGCTGGCCACCGCGCGGGACGAGCTGATCCCGCTGCGGGACGACCGGGTGCGCGAGAACTCGGCGTTCCTCACGGTGGTGCTGCTGGCGCGGGTCATCACCCGGATCGGCGACATCACCGACGTGCACGCCGGGGTCGTCGAGAACCTCTTCGCCTCGGACCTGGCGTTCCTGCAGGACATGTACCGCCGGATCAACAGCGAGGGACACACCAGGGCGGGCGTCGCCTGCCCCGAGTGCGGCCACGGCTTCGTCGTCGACGTCGCTGGTGGCCGCCTGGGGGAATCGTGACGTACGCGGCCGACCGGCTGCACGAGGAGGTCGCGTACGTCGCCTACCACCTGCACTGGTCGCTCGACGACATCCTCGACCTCGAACACCCCGACCGGTTGACCTACGTCGCCGAGATCGCCCGGATCAACACCCGGATGAGCCAGGGACGGTGACGCTGGAATGTGGTGGAGCAGGAGGGAGGCGAGCCCGCCCCCGGAACCCGCGGCGGCGGCCCCGGCCGCGCTGCCGGTGACCCGCGCGCACTGGCGGAGCGTGCCGCCGATCCAGCGCGTCGTCGAGGAGCACCCGCTGGTCAACCCGGTGCAGCGGTTCAGTGCTTCGCTGACGTCCTGGCGGAGCCCGGCCTACCTCGAGCCGCTCGGCCACCGGGTGGGTCCCGACGAACCCGCCGGGGTCATCGGTGACCTCGCCCGGCCCCGTGCCCTCGAGACGCCCGCGCCCGTCATGCCGGTGGTGCAGCGTGAGACGCGCAAGCCGAGCGGGCTGTCCCCGCTGTGGGGTGCCTCGGTGCAGCGCGACGCCACGCCGGTTCTGGAACAAGCGGAACCGTTGCCGTCCGAGGAACCGGCCGCCCCGCCGATGCCGGCCCTGGTGCTGCCTGCCGTCGCCCCGGGCGAGGTCGTGCGGCCGCTGACGTCGGCCGGCGCGACGGCCGTCCCGCCGGTGCGGACGATCCAGGCGATTGCCGAACCGTCCCCCGTGGAGGTCGCCGTGCCCGATCCGGTGGAACCTGCGCGGCCCGCGCTGCCGGTCGTCCAGCGGATCGAGCAGGCGGCCCCACGACGGCTGGGACTCGGCGCGCCGATCCTGCCGGAGCCCGCCGCGGCTCCTCCGACGGCCGGTGCGGTCGAGACCACGGTCCGGCCGCCCGACGACGTCCCGGCCCCGGCGGAGAGCACGGCCGGCGCACCGCTCCCGGTATCGCGACCGACGGCGCTCCAGCGTGTCGTGCCATCGGCACCCGAGCCGGAGCGGTCGTCGCCGGTCAACACCTTCCGCCCGCTCGACACCCCGGAGATCCGGACCGCCGAGCCGCCCGGCACACCGGGCGGCTCGACGAGCGTTTCCCCGGCACCGGCGCAGCTGTCCTTACCGGTGGCGAAGGCCATGCCGTCTTCGCCGACGGGCGCCGTCGAACCCTCCCCGCTTCCGGTGGCCCGGACCGCCGAAGGTCCTCCTCTGCTGGTGGCACGTTCCGTCGAGGACTCGCCTGCCCTGGCACCACGCCCGGCCGAGCCGCCGGCGCTCCTGATGCCGCGGGCCATCGAGGGCTCGCTTGCTGTCACCCGGGCGATCGAGAACCCGGCGGTCTCGGTGGCTGGAGGCGTCGAGGGTGCGCCGCTTCCGGTGACACGCGCGGCCGAGCTCCCGGCACTCCGCAGCACACGGGCGGCCGAGGTACCGGCTCTTCCGGTGGCTCAAGCGGTCGAGGGGTTGCCGCCGCTTCCGGTGACGCGTGCGGCCGAGTCCCCGGTGCTCCCCGGGATACGGGCGGCCGAGACGCCGGCGCTTCCGGTGGCTCGAGCTGTCGAGGGCTCGCCGCTTCCAGTGGCGGCGGAGTCCCCGGCACTCCGCAGCACACGGGCCGCGGACGCACCGGCTCTTCCGGTGGCTCGGGTTGTCGAGGGCTCGCCGCTTCTGGTGACCCGCGCGGCCGAGTCCCCGGTGTTCTCCGGGATACGGGCGGTCGAGGCATCGGTACTTCCGGTGGCTCGGGTTGTCGAGGGCTCGCCGCTTCCGGTGACCCGCGCGGCCGAGTCCACGGTGCTCTCCGGGATACCGGCGGCCGAGGCATCGGTACTTCCGGTGGCTCGGGCGGTCGAGGGCTTGCCGCCGCTTCCGGGGACGCGCGCGGCCGAGTCCCCGGCACTCCGCAGCACACGGGCCGCCGAGGCACCGGCGCCTCCGGTGGCTCGGGTCGTCGAGGGCTCGGCGCTTCCGGCGGCGTCCCCGATACTCCCCGGGACAAGTGCGGCCGAGGCATCGGTACTTCCGGTGGCTCGAGTCGTCGATGGCGCGCCGCTCCTTCCGGGGGCGCGAGCGGCCGAGGTGCCTGCGCTTCCGGTGGCACGAGTCGTTGATGACGCGCCGCTCCTTCCGGGGGCGCTAGCAGCCGAGGTACCGGCACTTCCGGTCGCTCGAGTCGTCGAAGGCGCGCCGCCCCCTCCGGGGGCGCGAGCGGCCGAAACTCCGACGCTCGCGCTGGCGCGGGCCGTCGAGGGCTTGCCGTTTCCCCTTACCCGGGCGATCGAGAATCCGGCAGTCCCCGTGGCTCGAACCGTCGAGGGCTTGCCGTTTCCCCTCACCCGGGCGATCGAGAATCCGGCAGTCTCGGTGGCTCGAGCTGTCGAGGGCTTACCCCTTCCGGTGGCGCGCACGGCCGAGACACCGGTACTTCCGGTGGCCCGAGCCGTCGAAGGATCTGGAGCCCCGGTGACGCGAGCGGCCGGGATCCCGGCGCTCCCGGTGGCGCGCACCCTCGAAGCCCTGGCGCCGAGGATCCTGCCGCCGGCCGATTCGGCGCGCCACAACGAAAGCGCGCCACTGCCGGTCGCACCGACGACGCCGGCCGCGGAACCACTGCCGGTCGCGAGATTCGCGGACCACGCCCAACCATCCACTGTGGACGCAAAGTCGGCGGCCCACCAAGACAGCCTCCCCCCGATCGTCCAGCGCGAGCCGGTGCCCGAACCCGCGCCGGCCGCGCAACCGGCGGCGGACCACGCCGCCGTGCCGCCGGAAACCGAGGAGCTGGTCAAGAAGCTGTTCGACCCGCTGCTGCGCCGGCTGAAGACCGAACTCCGTCTCGACCGTGAGCGCCGGGGTGCGCTCACCGACCGCTCGCACTGAAGGAGAAGCCGATGCCGGACACCGATGAGGCCGTCGCCGTGTGCTACGTCGTCAAGCTGGACGACAAGAACCTCGGCAACCTCGGCGCGTTCTCCAGCTGCGACGGGCTGGGCTGCGAGTTCGTGATGGAGCAGCGGGAGGAGGGCGGCAACAACGGCATGGTCTGGCAGCTGCCGACCCGGATCAAGTACTCGAACATCAAGCTCTCCCGCCCGGTCACCGCGGCCAGCTCGCAGATCACCAAGTGGTTCGCCAGCCTGGCGAGCGGGGTCGAGCGCAAGACCGCCACGATCGAGGCCCGCACCCTCGAAGGCACCGTGATCGCCAGCTGGGCGCTCGAGGGCGTCGTCCCGGTGCGCTGGAGCGGGCCGCAGCTCTCGCCCGACTCGCCCAAGGTCGCCACCGAGACCCTCGAGCTGGCGCACCACGGTTTCCTCACCCCGGCGAAGAAGGGCTAGCCATGTCCTCGCCCGTCACGTTCACCTCGGCCGGGTCGCAGCCCCCGGCCGCCTACGGCTCCGGCGAACCGGCGCCGAACAACCTGCAGCGCGCCCTGCTGGACGTCCGCAAGCCGCCGCAGTCCGGCGGGACCGGCCAGCCGGGCGCCCAGCTGTTCGAGATCAAGTTCCAGTTCAACCCCAAGGAGCTCTCGCTCAGCAAGAACGCCAAGTGGGCGCGCGACCCGCAGCGCAACGCGAAGAAGAGCGGGGCACCGGAGTTCAAGGGCTCCGATCCCTGCAAGCTCACCCTGGAGATGTTCCTCGACGCCACCGACAAGATGGACGACGCCGTCGTCAAGAAGGTCGAGCAGCTGTTCACCTGCTGCGTGGCCACCGAGGAAAGCCGCCAGCACGGCAAGGGTTCGCCGCCGTGGGTGATCTTCAAGTGGGGCGGCATGACCGGTTTCCCCGCCTACGTCGCCAGTGTCACCGCGAAGTACACCCTGTTCACGCCGTCGGGCACGCCGGTGCGCGCGGTCTGCACGGTGAACCTGGAGGAGATCGCGGGCGAGCTGAGCGGCCAGAACCCGACGTCGGGCGCGCTCGCGGCGCGGGACACCCACGTGCTCGTCGCGGGCGATTCGCTGCCGTCGGTGGCGTTCCGGGCCTACGGCGACGCCGGGAGGTGGCGCGAGATCGCCGCCGCCAACGACATCGACGACCCGATGCGGCTGCGGCCCGGCACGCGGCTCCTGGTGCCCGCGCTGGAGGAGCTCGATGGCTAACGAGAGCTTCGCGAACAACCTCCTCGTCGAGGTCGAGGGCAACCCGCTTCCCGACGACGTCAAGACGCTGCTCGGCCACGCCTACGTCGACGACAGCCGGAACCTGCCGGACGCGTTCGTCCTGCGCTTCCGCGACTCCGGGCACGTCGTGCTGGACAAGGGCAAGTTCAAGGTCGGCGCGAAGATCAAGCTGAAGGTCCAGACGTCCGACCCCGAAGGCCCGCAGGACCTGCTGTCGGGCGAGGTGACCGCGGTCGCGATCGACCTCGACCGGATCGGCACGTTCACCGAGGTCCGCGGGTACGACCACGCGCACCGGCTGTTCCGCGGCCGCCGCGTCGCGGCCTACCCGAACATGACGATCGCGGACGTCGTGCGCAAGGTGGCGCAGCGCGCGAACATCGCGCCCGGGAAGATCGACGACGTCAAGGGCTTCGGCGGCCGCCCGGACACCCAGCTCAGCCAGGACAACGTCAGCGACTGGGACTTCCTGTCGCGGCTGGCCGACGCGGTGGGCGCGCAGATCGCCGTGCGCGACGGGAAGCTGAACTTCGAGCTCCCGGAGAAGCCGTCCGGCGCGCCCGCGACCACGGCCAAGGCGACCGCCGACCCGCTCGTGCTCGAGGCCCACCGGACGCTGGTCAGCCTGCGCGCCAGCGTCACCGCGGCCGAGCAGGTGCCCGAGGTGCAGGTCCACGGCTGGGACTACGAGAACAAGAAGGAGATCAGCGCCACCGCCGTCCCGAAGAACGCGGGCACGGAGGTGCCGGGCGTGGATCCGGTGGCCCTGGCCGGCAAGTTCGGCAGCCCGCCGTTCCTCGACGCGGCCTCGCCCCGCCGCACCCAGGGCGAGGCGGCCGCGACCGCCCGGGCGCTGGCCGACCGGTTCGGCAGTGCCTGCACCGAACTCGACGGGGTCGCGAAGGGCAACCCGAAGCTGCGCGCGGGCACCCCCGTCACGCTCACCGGCGTCGGCGCGCCCTTCTCGGGCAAGTACACGCTGACCAGCACCCGGCACCTCTTCAACGCCGACGTCGGCTACACCACCGAGTTCACGGTGTCCGGGCGCCAGGAACGCTCGCTCTACGGCCTGGTGGCGGGCGGCGCGAAGGGCTCGTCGTGGCCGGGTGTCGTCCCCGCCGTGGTGACCGACCTCAAGGACCCGCTGAAACTCGGCCGCGTCAAGCTGAAGTTCCCGTGGCTGTCGGCCGAGTTCTCCAGCACGTGGGCCCGCACGGTCCAGGCCGGCGCGGGCGCCGGGCGGGGCTCGCTCGTGCTGCCCGAGGTCGGCGACGAGGTCCTGGCCGGTTTCGAACACGGCGACTTCGAGGCGCCCTACGTCCTCGGCGGGCTGTACAACACCAAGGACACCACGCCGACGTTCAGCAAGGCCGTCGTCGACGGCAACAGCGGCGAGGTCGCCGTCCGGGGCTTCGTCTCGCGGAAAGGCCACAAGCTGGAGTTCGCCGAGGACGACGGGATCGTCCTGTCCTCCGGCGACGCGAAGTTCGTGGTCAGGATCGACCAGAAGAACCAGGTCATCGAGGTGACCAGCGGCAAGAGCGTCACGGTCAAGGCGAAGAACGGCGTGAGCATCGATGCCGGGACCGGGCCGCTGGTGCTCGAGGGCCAGAAGGTGACGGTGAAGTCGCAGACCGACGCCGGCATCGAGGCGGCCGGCCAGCTCAAGCTGAACGGCACCGCGGGCGTGAAGGTCGAGGGCGCCACGGTTTCCGTCGCGGGCCAGGGCCAGGCGGAGCTGACCGCGAGCGGTGTCGTCACCGTGCGCGGCGGCGTGGTCAAGATCAACTGACGGGGGAGTGCGCATGCCACCAGCCGCGAGGGTCGGCGACCCGACCGGGCACCCGGGCGTCATCGCGGGGCCCGGCGTGCCGACCGTGCTCATCGGCGGGGTGCCCGCCGCCACCGTCGGGACGCCGCACACCTGCTCGTTCCCGCCGCCGGCGGTGCACCCGCCCAGCACGATCGCACCACCGGGCTGCCCGACGGTGCTGATCGGCGGCCTGCCCGCGGCGCGCATGGGCGACCTGGCCGCCTGTGGTGCGCCGATCGTCCTGGGCTGCCCGACCGTCATGATCGGAGGCTGACGTGGACTTCCTCGGCAGGGGGCTGGCGTTCCCGGTGCACACCGACGCGACCGGCTCGATCGCGCTGGTCGGCGGCGAACGCGAGGTCGTCGAGAGCATCCGGCTGATCCTGGCGACCGCGCCGGGCGAACGCCCGATGCGCCCCGAGTTCGGGTGCGCGGTGCACGACCTGGCCGCCTGTGGTGCGCCGATCGTGCTGGGCTGCCCGACCGTCATGATCGGAGGCTGACGTGGACTTCCTCGGCAGGGGGCTGGCGTTCCCGGTGCACACCGACGCGACCGGCTCGATCGCGCTGGTCGGCGGCGAACGCGAGGTCGTCGAGAGCATCCGGCTGATCCTGGCGACCGCGCCGGGCGAACGCCCGATGCGCCCCGAGTTCGGGTGCGCGGTGCACGACCTGGTGTTCGCGCCCGCCGACGCGGCGACCGCCGGGCAGATCGCCTACGAGGTAAGGACCTCGCTGGAGCGCTGGGAACCGCGCATCACGCTCACCGACGTCGTGGTCGGGTTCGCCGAGGCCGACCGGGGGACCCTGCTGATCGACATCCGCTACACCCTGCGCGGCACGAACGACCCGCGCAACCTCGTCTTCCCGTTCTACGTCATCCCGCCGCACGAGTCCCCCGAGGACGGTGCGTGATGTCCCTGCCGATGCCCAACCTCGACGACCGCCGGTTCCAGGACCTGGTCGACGAAGCCAAGTACCTGGTCCAGCGCAACTGCCCGGAGTGGACGGACCACAACGTCTCCGACCCCGGCGTCACCCTGATCGAGACGTTCGCGCAGATGGTCGACCAGCTGCTCTACCGGCTCAACCGGGTGCCCGACCTGCACTACCTGCGCTTCCTCGACCTGATCGGGGTACGCCTGTTCCCGCCCGCCGCGGCACGCGCCGACGTGACGTTCTGGCTCTCGGCCGCCCGGGACGTCCCGGTGGTCGTCTCCGCGGGCAAGCAGGTCGCGAGCGTGCGCAACGAGGTCGAGGACCCCGTGGTGTTCACCGTGGAGCGCACGCTGAACATCGTGCCGTGCTCGCTCACGCACCTGGCGACCAGCACGTCCGACACCGGCCTGCCGCCGGTCGACCGCACCGGCGAACTGCTCGTCGGCGGTGGCCCCGCGGTCTTCTCCGAGACCCCGGCGCCCGGCGACGCCGTCCACTTCGGACTCTCGGACGCCGTGCCCGGCTGCGCGGTGCTGCTGCGGCTGGACTGCGAGGTCGAGGGCCAGGGCGTCGACCCGCGCGACCCGCCGTGGCTGTGGGAGGCGTGGGACGGCACCGGCTGGGCGGCGTGCGAGGTCGACCGCGACAGCACCGGCGCGTTCAACCGGGCCGGGGACATCGTCGTGCACGTTCCGGAGGGGCACACGATGTCGGTGCTCGCGCGCGGCCGCGCGGGCTGGATCCGGTGCCGCCTGGTCGAGGCCCAGCCGAACCAGCCGTTCTACCAGCGTTCGCCGCGCCTGCACGCGGTCGAGGCCTCGACCATCGGCGGCACGGTCGGCGCGGTGCACGCCGAGGTCGTCCGCAACGAGATCGCCGGGACGTCGGCGGGCACCCCCGGCCAGCGCTTCCCGCTCGGCCGCAGCCCGGTCGTGGCGGGGGACGGCGAACTGGTCGTCGAGGTCTCCGGGCCGGACGGCTGGCAGCAGTGGACCGAGGTGCGGTCGTTCGCCGACTCCGGGCCGGACGACCGGCACGTGCTGCTCGACCGCGTCGCCGGCGAGATCGCGTTCGGCCCCGCGGTGCGCCAGCCCGAGGGCGGCGTCCGGTACTACGGCGCGGTGCCGGCCAAGGCCGCCGCGATCCGCGTGCCCGAATACCGCTCCGGTGGCGGCCGGCGCGGCAACGTCGCCCGCGAGGTCCTCGAGGTGCAACGGGATCCGATCCCGTTCGTCAGCAGCGTGGTGAACCGGCGGCCCGCGACCGGCGGGGTGGACGGCGAGTCGGTGCGGGACGCGGCCGTGCGCGGCCCGCTCGTGCTGCGCACCCGCGATCGGGCGATCACCGCGGAGGACTACGAACAGCTCGCCCGTGAAGCCGCGCCCGAAGCGGCTCGCGTGCGCTGCATCCCGGCGCACGGCACGGACGGCCGCGAGACCGGGGCGATCCGCGTCCTGGTCGTGCCCGCCGTGCCCGACACCGGCGAGCTCGCCTTCGCGACCCTGACGCTCGATCCGGGCATGCGCGGCCGGATCGAGCGGTACCTCGACGAACGGCGCTGCGTGGGCGCGCTCGTGTCCGTGGAACCGCCGTTCTACCAGGGCGTAACAGTGGTCGCTCGGCTGCGGGCCCGCCGCCGGACGACGCCGGGCACGCTCGGCGCGCGGGCCACCCAGGCCCTCTACGACTACTTCAACCCGCTCAGCGGCGGTCCGGACGGGGCCGGCTGGCCGTTCGGGCGGCCGGTGCAGTCGGGCGAGGTCTTCGCGGTGCTGCAACGGCTTCCCGGCGTCGAGCTGGTGGAGGACGTGCGCCTGTTCGCCGCGAACCCGATCACGCGCGAACGCGGCGACCAGGTCGACCGGCTCGACCTGCCGCCCCACGCGCTCGCGTTCTCGTTCGGGCACCAGGTCCGGGTCCGGGAGGCCGGCGGATGAGGACCGGCGTCCCCGGGCTGGCGAGCCCGCACCCGATCGGCGAGCAGCTGCCGGCCGTCTACGCCGAAGACCGGTTCGTGCAGGGCTTCACCGGGGCGCTCGACGAGGTGCTCGCGCCGGTTCTGTACACGTTGGACAACGTCGCCGGCTACCTCGACCCGGGGCTGGCGCCCGAGGACTTCGTCGGCTGGCTGGCGCACTGGGTCGCGCTGCGCGTCGACGAGAGCTGGAGCCCGGCGCAGCTGCGGCAGCTGGTGACGCGGTCGGTGGAGCTGCACCGGTGGCGCGGCACCCGGCGCGGGCTCGCCGAGCACGTGGGGCTGCTGACCGGCGGCGCGGTCGAGGTGACCGACAGCGGCGGTGTCGTCGCGTCGCCGGAGCCGGGCGCGCCGCTGCCGGACCCGGGACCGCCCTGGGTGCAGGTGCGCGTGCGGGTGCCCGACCCGGCCCGGGTCGACGTGCGGCGGCTGACGGCGACGGTCGTGGAAGCGGTGCCCGCCCACGTGCGGGTCACGGTGGAAGTGCTGGAGGGGTAGCGGATGGTCATCTACGCGGAGTGCGGGCACCAGGGTCCCGCCGACGTCGAGTTCTGTGGCGAATGCGGCCAGTACCTGAAGTGGGACGACGACGGGCCGGTCGCCGTGGCGCGGCAGCCGGTCGCCCTCCAGCAGGTCGTGCAGCCCGCCGAGCCGGTCGCGCCGGCCCGGCCGCCGCAGCGGCAGGTCGCCGAAGAGGAGGTCCTCAGCCCCGGCGACCTGATCTGCGGCCGGTGCGGCAAGGGCAACGCGCCCAGCCGGAACTTCTGCAGCCGGTGCGGCGAGTCGCTGGCCGAGTCGCAGGTCGTGAAGACGTCGTGGTGGCGCAGGTTGTTCGGCCGCAAACCCAAGGAGCACCACGCGGGCGAACGGCCGGGCAAGGACGGCGTCCGCCGCCGGACCGGGCGGGCCGGGGCCGCGCGCCGCCAGGCCGGCAAGGTGATCCGGCGGGCGATCACGGTCGCGCTGCTGCTCTCGGCCCTCGTCTACGCGCTGTACCAGCCGTTCCGCGGTGCGATCAACACCGCGGCGACCGGGCTGTGGGGCCAGGTGACCGGGGTCTTCGAGGCCAAGCTGAACCCGGTCCGCCCGACCAAGGTGACCGCGAACGCGCAGTCGCCCGGCCATCCGGCGACCCTGGTCAGCGACAACGCCACCAACACGTTCTGGTCGGCTCCGGTGACCCCCGAGCCCGCGCTGGTGTTCACCTTCGACCACGCGGTCGACCTGCGGCAGGCGATCGTGCATTCGGGCAACGCCGCCGACCTGCAGTCGACCCACCGGCCGGCGAAGGTGCACCTGGTGTTCTCCACCGGCAAGACCTACGACCTCGTCCTGGCGGACACCCCGGACGAACAGAAGGTCCCGATCGAGAACAGCGCCGGCGCGACCAGCGTCGAGCTGCACGTGGTCGGGCTGCACCGCTCGCTCAACGGCACGGAGGTCGCGATCTCCGAGATCGAGCTGTTCGAGGCCGGCTGAGCCACCGAAGTCCGGGAAGGGTTGACCATGCGCGCGAACCGAGCGGTGGCCGGGATCGCGGTCGCCGGATTGCTCGGCGGCTGGGCGATCAGCGGGGCGTTCTCCCCGACCGAGGCGCAGGCGCCGCCGCCGGGGCCCGCCGTGCCGTACCGCGTCGGCTACGTCAGCGCGGCCACCACGGGCCTGGTCCAGGCGACCGGGGACGGCACGGTGGCCGCGCTGCCGGCGGGCGCCGGGAGCGTCGACTCCGACGCGTCCGCGGGCACCGGGGGCGTGGTGTGGGTGAGCCACCGGGCCGCGACGGCCGGTGGCGCGGAGCGGGACGGCGAGCTCTACTTCCTCGCCGACGGTGCGCGGACCCCGGTGCGGCTGACCGCCGACGAGACCGCCGACGTCCATCCGGCTCTTTCCCCGGACGGCCGGTCGGTCGCGTTCGCCTCGGACCGCACCGGCAGCAGGAACCTGTTCGTGATCGGCGTGGACGGGCGTGGCCTGCGCCAGGTGACGTCCGGCCCGGCCGCCGACGACTGGCCCGCCTGGTCGCCCGACGGCACCCGGCTCGCGTTCGGCAGCACCCGCGACGACCCGGCCGGGGACATCTACACGGTCCCGGCCGCCGGCGGCCGGCCGTCCCGCCTGACCGCCGACCCGGCCGCGGACACCCAGCCCGCGTGGGGCCCGGCGCGGATCGCCTTCACCACCACGCGCTTCCACCCGGCCGGTGACGTGGTCCTGATGGCGGAAACCGGGGGCGCGGTGACCCGCGCGGTCCCCGACCCCGGTGACTCCTCCGAGCCCGCCTGGTCGGCCGACGGCACCCGGCTGGCGTTCGCGACGCACGCGGCGGACCCGCTCGGCGACGTCGAGCAGATCTCCGGTGGCCGGGTGTCGGTCATCTCGGCGGTGCCCGGCACCGGTGAGACCGAGCCGACCTTCCGCGCCGACGGGCAGCCGGTGTTCACCGAGCTGCGATCGGGTGACACCACGGACATCTGGAGCTCCGACGCGGCCGGCGGCGACCGCCGGGACCTCACCCACCGCCCGGACGCCGACGAAGCCGACCCGGCGTTCTCTCCGGACGGCACGCAGCTGGCCTACACGGAGTTCGCGCCCGGCGAGTCCGCGGAGGCCCGGATCATGGTCGCGAACGCCGACGGCGGCGCGCCGCGGGCGTTGACCGGTGCCTCGGAGGGCGAGCGGGAGGGGCATCCGGCGTGGTCGCCGGACGCGACGATGATCGCGTTCACCACCACGACGTTCCCGGGCGAGAGCAGGCAGGACTCCGTGCGGATCGCGCGGGTCGCGGACGGCCGGGTCCTCGGTGACGTCCCGGTACCGCCGTATCTCCGGGGCGACGACTCGCAGCCGGTGTGGTCCGCCGACGGCACGAAGATCACGCTGACCCGCGCGGCCACGAGGGCCGCCCCGCCGGGACCGTCCAGAGTGGACCCGGCGGTGGCCGACATCCCGGTCGGGCGCGGCACGTCGGCGTCGATCGACAAGACCGTCCAGACGGACAAGATCCCGGCCAAGCCCGACATCGTCCTGCTGATGGACCAGACCAGCTCGATGGGCACGGCGCTGGGCGACATGCAGGCGAACCTGACGCAGGTCATGGGGACGATCACCACGCAGCAGCCGCTGGCGCAGTTCGCCGCGGCGGCGTTCGGCGACCGCGACGACCCGGCCGACGTCAACAACCCGAACGGGCGCCTGTTCCAGGTGCAGCAGGACCTCACGAACGACCAGGCCAAGATCACGGACGCCTTCAAGAAGATCACGCCCGCCGGCGGTATCGACGTCCCGGAGGACTGGATCTACGCCCTGGACCGCGTGGCCACCGGGGCCATCGGCTTCCGGCCCGACAGCAGCAAGATCGTCGTGCTGGTCGGCGACGCGCCCAGCCACGACCCGAGCGGGAACTCCGAGGACCACACGAAGGGCGTCTCGCTCGCCGGCGCGATCAAGGACCTGCAGGACAAGGGCATCCGGGTCATCGGCGTGTCCGCCGCGGGCGGTGGCGGCGGCCTGGACAGCAGCCCGGACCACCAGGCGACCCAGGTGGTCGGCGCGACCGACGGCGTCCTGGCGAACTCGGCGCCGGACCAGATCAGCGCCGCGATCACCAAGGCCATCGGCGACCTGCCGGTGAAGGTGCAGCCGGTGCCGTCGTGCGACCCCGGCGTGACGCTTTCCTTCACGCCCGAAGGGATCCAGCAGGTGCCCGGCGGCACGCCCGCGCGGTTCGCCGAGACCGCGACCGTGGGACCGACCGCGCCGCTCGGCGCTTTCCTGCACTGCCGGATCGAGTTCCGGCTCGACGGCGAGCCCGCGGTGCGGCCGGGCTACACCGAGGACCTCACCGTGCGCGTCAAGGATCCCCGGCTGCCGTTGATCACGGTGCACGACAAGACGGTGCCCGGGACCGCGCCGACGGTGATCGAGTACCCCGCGACCGCGATCGACACCGACCGGGAAACCACGGTCACCCCGTTCTGCACCCCGTCCTCCGGCAGCCTGTTCCCGGTCGGGGCGACCACGGTGACGTGCACGGCGACCGGGGCGAACGGCACCGCGACCGAGACCGCGGTGATGGCGGTCGACCCGGGCGGGGAGTTCCGGCAGGAGCTGTGGCAGGTCGCGATCGGCCCGGGGCCGGACACCGTCGTCACGGGGACCCAGCGGGACCTCTCGCCGCTGTTCGGAACGCCTTGCGGCGCCGGTGGACAGGACTCGGCCGACGTTGCGCCGGACGGCGCGACGCTCGCGTTCTCGGCGGGCAACAGGCTGATCTGCGCGGCGGCGGCTGACGGTGGCCCGGGCCGGGTTCTCGTGCAGGACGCCGGATTCGTCGACCACCCGGCCTGGTCGCCGGACGGCGGGCTGGTCGCCTTCGACAGCTCGCCCGGGGAATCCCGGCCGAGCATCCAGGTCGTGCCCGCGGCCGGCGGCGCGCCCGCACTCCTGATCGCCGGCCCTGGCGGAGCTTCGCAACCGGCGTTCCAGCGGATCGCGGACGTCGCCGTGACCGCCACCGCCGTCCCGGCCCAAATCCCGTTCGAGGGACTCACGACGTTCGAATTCGTGGTCACCAACCACGGTGCCGCCGCCTCGCCCGGGGCCGGGCTGTTCGTCCGGCTGACGGCCGGCCTGCGGCCGCAGGCCCCGATCACCACCAAGGGCGCGTGCACGCCGGAGCTGGTCTGCACCTTCGGCACGCTCGCGCCGGGCGACCAGGCGCGGGTGCGGTTCAGCGCCACCGGCCTGGTGGCCGGGCCACAGGCCGCGACCGGCACGGTCACCACGGGAGGCCAGGACGCCGACGCGCGGGACAACTCCGCCGCGGCGGTGGTCGTCGTCGCCGAGAAGCCGGCGCCACCGGTCACGCCGGGGTCGTTGTCGGTGGGGCTGTCGGTGTCGGCGGTACCGCTGTTCGCCGGCGGTGACGACGTCGTGCTGACGTTCCTGGTGCACAACGGTTCCGGGGCACCGATGCCGGACGTCCGCCTGGTCACCCAGCTGCCGCCGCAGCTGCCCGCGACGTCGGTGGCGCCGGGGTGCGTGCCCGGCGGTGGCAGCTGCGCGCTGGGGACGCTGGCGCCCGGCCAGACCGTCGAGACGCGGATCTCGCTGGCGGCCAAGGCCGCGGCGGACACGCCGGTGTCCGGCACGGTCAGCACGAGCGGACCGGACACCGACACCGCGGACGACACAGCGAGTTCGCGGGTGGTGATCCGCCAGCCCGTGGTGCGGGTCGATCCGGACATCGGCGCCCTGGGCTTCGTGCCGCGCGTGACGGGCAGCGCCTTCCCGCCGGGCGCAACGGTCCGGCTGGCCTGGTCGGCCGGCATCTCGGCGACACCGGGGCTGGTCACCGTGGGCGCGGACGGGACGTTCCAAGCGCAGTTCCTGATCTTCCACCACGACCTGATCGGGCCGCGGACGCTGGCCGTGGACTCGGTGATCGGGCCGAAGTTCGGGACGGCCCGGTCGAACCCGATCCTGGTGGTCCTCCGCACCGAACAGCCCCCGTTCGTCACCCGCGGCTGAGGCTTCCGCCGTGCACTGCCCGTAGGGGCAACGCACGGCGCACGGCCGCACACCCGTCCGCCGGTGCCGGAGCGGGGACCGGGCGCGGAGACTCGGTGCATGGGAGCAACGGCGACGCTGTCCGAGGCCGGCCTGGTCGCGGAACCGGGCCAGGAGACGAGCTGCTCGGTGACCGTCCGGAACGCCGGGCAGGTCGTCGACCAGTTCGCGATCGACGTCGTGGGCGACGCGAGTGGCTGGGCCATCGCGGAACCCGCGACGGTCAACCTGATGCCGGGGGAGACGGGAACCGTCACCGTGCGGTTCGCGCCGCCGCGGACCTCCGACGTCCCCGCCGGCCTGATCCCGTTCGGGGTCAGGGTGTTCTCGAGCGAGGACCCCGCCGGTTCGGTCGTCGAGGAGGGCACGGTCCGGCTCGGTGCCTTCACCGACGTGACCGCCGAGATCGTCCCGGCCAAGGTGGAGGCCGCATCCAAGGCCGACTTCGAGGTCGCCGTCGACAACCGCGGCAACCGGCCGGTGGCGGTGGACCTGAGCCCGCTCGACCCGGAGGACGAGCTGGACTTCCAGCTCGAGCGCAACCGGGTCGAGCTGGCGCCGGGCCGGGCCGCGTTCATCCGGATGCGCGTCCGGCCGCGGAAGCGCTTTCTGCGCGGGCAGCCCGTCCGGCACCGCTTCCAGGTGTTCGTCACCGTCGAGGACGCCGAGCCGCTCAAGACCGAAGGCACCATGGTGCAGCGGCAGCGGCTCCCGAAGTGGCTGCTGCCCGCGCTCGCCGCGCTGCTCGTGCTCCTGCTCGCCCTCGTGACGCTGTGGTTCACCGTGCTGCGGCCCGCCGTGAAGTCGGCCGCTCGCGAAGCCGCCCAGGAACAGAACCAGGAGGTCGTGAAGGCCGCGCAGGACGCCGGAACCGGGGCCGACCAGGCGAAGAAGAACGCGGACCAGGCCAAGCAGAACTCCGAGCAGGCGATGAAGGCCGTCGGCCTGACCCCGCCGGGCGACAACGGTGCCGGAGCCGGTCCCGCGAGCACCGTGAAGGCGGCCGCCGACGGGACGCCGACGGACTTCCGGGTGGCCGCGGACGCGAAGCCCGACTCGAACGTCGACCGGTTCGCCGAGTTCCCCTACACCCTGCCGGACGAGAGCAAGACGCTGGTGGTCACCGACCTGGTCCTGCAGAACCCGCGCGGTGACACCGGAACCCTGCGCCTGCTGCGGGATTCCGGTGGCACGAAGAGCGTCCTGCTGGAGGTCGGTCTCGCGAACTTCCGCGACCTCGACCACCACTGGCTGCAGCCCTGGCGGTTCCAGCCGGGGGAGAAGATCGTGCTCGCGGTCAGCTGCCAGAACCCGGCGGATCGCGGCCACTGCACCCCGTCGGTCTCCTTCTCCGGCCGGGTCGAGTAGACCGTGCTAGATCAGCCCTTCCCGCATGGCGAACGCGACCGCGTGGGCGCGGTTGCGGAGCTGGAAGCGGTTGGTGATGTCGTGCAGGATCGACTTGACCGTCCGCTCGGAGTAGCTCAGCTCGTCGGCGATCTCCTTGGTCTCGAACCCGTCGGCGACCAGTTTCAGCACCCGGGTCTCCCGCTGGGACATCCCGGCGAGATCCCACCCGTTCGGCTGAAGGACGTCCCGTTGCAACCGCGACACCCGGGACAGCAGGCGGCCGAGGAGGTCGGGCGGCAGCGCGCCTTCGCCGGCGGCCGCGGCCTTGACGAGCCGGACGAGGGTGTCGGGCGTGGCGTCGGCCCGGCGGATGATCGCCGACACGCCGTTGCCCACGACGTCGAGCAGTTCCGAGTCCTCGACCTCGCCGGCGACCAGGACGATGCCCGCGTGTTTGGCGCACTGGAGGCTGCGCAGCAGCTGACGGGCGTCGTCGTTCAGCCGCTCCACGATGACCAGCATCACGGCGGGCTCGCCGGAGTCCCCGTCCGCGAAGCAGATTTCGGGACGTGATCGCAGGGCGGCGGTGACACCCGTGTGGGTGATGGTGTCGGTGGCGTGCAACAGAACCCGGACCTGGTCGGTGATCATCGTGAAGCCCCTCCCGCGAACGACGTCAGTTCCCTCCGGATCAAGGATCGTGCTCCGGGGGCTCGCCGAACAGGGACAGGGAGTCCCGATCTGTCCCGCATTTCGCTACTCCGATCGGGCAATGCCCGCCTCCTTGGCCTTGGCGATGGCCTGGGCGCGGTCGGTGACGCGGAGCTTGCGGAAGATGTGGGACACGTGGTTGCGCACGGTCTTCGGGCTCAGCACCAGCTGATCGGCGATCGACGCGTTGCCCATACCGCGGGCGATGAGCAGCATGATCTCCTTCTCTCGCAGGGTGAGTTGCGGGAACGACTCGTCGCGCGGGGTCGCTGCGCCCAGCAGGGACAGCACCCGGGTGGCGATCGCCGGGCTGAAGATGGCCTCGCCGTCGCCGATCACCCGGATCGCGCGGATGATCTGCTCGTTGCGCGCCCCCTTGAGCAGGTAGCCGCGGGCGCCCGCGCGCATGGCGGCGAACACGGCGGCCTCGTTCTCGAACATGGTCAGCATGAGCACGGCGGTGTGCGGGCTGGCGTGCACGATCCGCCGTGTCGCCTCGACGCCGTCGAGGCCGGGGAGGTTCAGGTCCATCAGGACGACGTCGGGTTCCAGCCGGCCCGCGTCGGCGACCGCGGTCAGGCCGTCGGCGGCCTCACCGGCGACCTCCATGCCCTCGGTGCCGTCGACCATCGCGCAGAGTGCCGCCCGCAGCACGGGATGGTCGTCCACCACGAGGACGCGCAGGGTCCCGAACACCGGCTCACTCCCTGCTGGCGAGCGGGAGCCAGGCGGCGATCCGGGTGCCCCCGGAGGGAACCGGCTCGACCCGGCAGCCACCGCCGAGGTCGCCGGCGCGTTCCCGCATCGACCGCAGTCCGGTCCCGCCGACCGCGGGAAGCGCTTCCCCGTCCGTGCCCACTCCGTCGTCGACGATTTCGACGTGCAGATCGCCGTCGCGTGGCCAAAGGTGGACGGTGCAGTGCCGGGCCCCGGAGTGGCGGGCCACGTTCACCAGTGCCTCGCGGATGATCCGGTACGCGGTGACCTCGACCTCCGCCGACAGCGGCGGCAGCTCGCCGCGGACCTCGACCTCGACCCGCAGCGGCCCGTGCTCGGCGGGCACCCGGTCGGTGAGGGTCTCGGCGTACCGGCGCACGGCCAGGACGAGCCCGGTGTCGTCGAGCGCCGGAGGGCGCGCGTCGGCCACGATCCGCCGCAGGTCGGTGATCGCGCCGAAAAGTTCGTCTTCGAGCCGGGCCAGGAGGAGCTCGGCGCGCTCCCGGTCCCGGGCGATCAGGTCGCGGGCCGCCCGCAGCCCGAGCACGGCGACCGCGAGCGTCGGCCCGAGCCCGTCGTGCAGGTCGTTGAGGACTCTCCTGAGCCGGTCTTCGTACCCGGCAGGACGAACAACGTCGGCGACGACGAATGTCCGGCGCATCTTCCCCCCGTCCGGCAGCATGGTCTGGTCCCCACCGAAACGAGGAACAGCTCTCGCGCGGGTGGTCCAACCGGCTGGTCCGTTTCCCGTAGCGGGATGGTCACCCGCTGTACTAGTCGCCGTATCCTCCCGCGGCGTTTCATCCCAGACACCCGGTTGAGGTCACGGTGTGATTCCGATGCGAAAGTGCCCGTAACGTAGCGGATCCCGAGGCCGTCCGGGTACTCCGTCTGCTGGCTGAGGTTTAGGAACGATTCACGAACTCAGCCGTCAACCGGTCGAAGTCCGACGGCTTCATGGGGCCCGGGGATCGTGGCCTGGGAGGGTGTTGTCGTCGCTCGGATGGGTTTGCTGCTCCCGAAATCGATTCTGTCTTGTATTTCGGAATGGTGTCGCGGGTCTGATTAATGGGAGCTTCATTCGCGCCATCAGACGGTCGAATTAGGTGGTGCATGCAGGGCTTGTGAACGTGATTCGCCTGTGGCCGTTTGATCGGAGAATCTGAGGGGCGTGTGCCGCGTGACATGCCTCAGGGGGTCTCAATGTCCGAAGCGACCATTGAAATGACGAAAGCCGCGTCCATCTGCGTGAACGTAGCTTGTGTGTCGGGCTGGCAGGATTCGAACCGGCGACCCCCTTGCGTTAATTCGGCAGTTGCCAGACCGGTGACCCGGGCATTGAAACGTGCGCTGACCTGGGCAGGTGTGTGTCGTCAATGTTGCTAATCGGGTTGTTACTTCAGTAGTCCGGTGTGGCGCGGATGTGGCATGCAGGCCGAGGGCTGCCGGCCACCTCTGCGCCTGCCGCTACAGCTTTAGAATGTGATCTTGATCGACACTGGCTGTTGATGATCATTTTGGCTCACAGTCTGCCAAGGAGTGTGTGTGAGGCTTGCGGGCTAGATTTCGGCACCGTACTCTGCTAGCAATCGATGGAATTCATCCGAAATTTCGGGGTCTATGTCGATCGTCAGGTGAAGGGTGATGTCAACTTCTTCCTCTCTGGCGAGTTTCTCTGTGAGGCTATCGGCGCGGGAGACAAGAACGTTGACAAATTGCCGAATCGTGTCAATTGGCATGTCGCTCATCTTTGCTTCGATCTGCATAAGCTTTCCGAGCTTCTCGTTGTCAACTCCCGAGCCGCGCAGGTTGGCGGCCCACTTCATCAAATCATCGTAGGTGCCAATTAGTCTGTTTGCGATGTGAATAATTCGGTCAGGGTCCCCTGGCTCGCCGAGCTTGCCAAATGCGGCGGTCTGAACATTGGGGGCGAAGAGTCTTGGGATCACCTCAACGGTTCCTTGGACTGAGGTGAAGCTCGCTCGCATTAATCGAAGTGCGTCATGGTCGTCTAATAGCGAGCCGCTCCGTGGTGCGTACTCCACGATGTGATCGTGATACTGCATCTCAAGAGCGTCAATTCCTTGGCGAAGTACTCCGGCGAAGAGGAGGACTTCCCAGCCTGATGGGCGTTCGGCGAGGAGCGTGCTGATGGCTTGTGAGGTTCGAGGGGTGCGGCCGTCGAACCTAGGTGCGGCTGGTGTGCGCTTCTCTCCCAACTTCTTTTTGATCGCGTCAACCACGCCTTCAAGGCCAACTGAGGCTGCGTTCAGGTACCCTATGGTGCTGTGTAGTCCAGGCAGTTCCGAGTCGTCGAGTCGAACTGGAAGAATGTAGGGCGAGCTCTGCTGGAGTGCTCGATCTTGCGCGGTCTGCCGTTCGTGTTTGGTCCACTTCTTCTCGATATAGTGCCGAGAAATAAAAAGAACCGCGTATTGCGCCCGGCGACCGTAGACTTCTTGGAGGAAATCGACAAGATTTTCGCCCCACATGGTGGAGGCGTTGTCCTCGTCGTAGAACACGCTTATTTTGAATTTTTGGAGTTCGCGGACTACATTGCGTACGTATTCTCGGTCTTCTCCTGCAAATGAAACTGCAATGTCATATTCGTAGTCCTTGACTTCAGTCACGTCGTCTCCCGCCGGTGATCGTTGATCGTGGGTCGGAGTGAGACGGTAAGGTGTGACGTAGTTGGTAAAAAAGTTATGGAAATGAAGTGGCAGCCTTTCGGTATCTCGTCGACACGGCACAGCTCAATCACGCTGCGTCAAGGGGGCGTTGTACGCCCGACCGCCGCTTGACTGCACGCTTGCCCCCTTGACGCGGCGTGATAGCTCTCCGGGAAGTCGTCGAGATGCCGGTTGGCCGCACACGGACGTGACCGTCGCGCTCGACCGGCCATCTCGGAGACCTGCCCGTCCGGTGAGGACATTCTCTCCTTCTTGAGCTGCGGCCCCGGTGCAGCCGCCGGCCGGTCGCGCGGGTGTCGGAGGCGAGCCCCGCGCGTGCGGGCCGATAGCGGCGCGGCCCCGGAGGGCTGCCTTGATGAGGTGGCCGATGTACTCGTCGTCCGGCGTACCGCCGCGCTGGCAGGGATGGCCGCCTGATCCGAGACCCTGGGGCCGTGTGACACGTATGTGGCATGCCTCGGGGTTCTCGCTGTTCCGGGCGAACTCCGGGAATGAAAAAAGCCACGTCCACCTGCGTGAACGTGGCTGATCCGGTCGGGCTGACAGGATTCGAACCTGCGACCCCTTGACCCCCAGTCAAGTGCGCTACCAAACTGCGCCACAGCCCGGACCCGCACTTCTCAGTGCGTGTGAGTACTCTAGCGCGCCCCTGAAACGGTCCTGTAACCAGGGTGCCTTGCCCGCCTGACCTGCGGAAACCCGGCAAACGCCGGTGGGTTGAGGGTCAGGCGGGCGAGGCGGGTGCTCACGCTGGGTTGTTCGCGTGGGTCAGGGTCTGCCACGCGACGAACAGGGCGTTCGTGCCGGCCGGTCGCTTGCTCTCCGTCAGGGTCTGCGTGTTGGCCATCGCGATGCCCAGGCGGCCGTGGAGGGCGTTGAAGCCCACCTCCGTCACCGGGCCCAGGCCGCGGTTGACGCTGCCTCCGCAGAGCCACGACGGGACCGCCGTGCCCAGCTCGTACTTCGACTGGAAGCCCAGGGCCTGGCGCAGGCGCTCGCCGACGTCCGTTCCGTACACGTCCTGGCCCTGGATGCGCAGCGTTTCCGCGACGTCCGCGATTGCCGCTATGCCGTATCCCGTGTGGACGAAGTCGCGGCAGGTTTCCTGGGTGAGGCCGTCCACGAACGTGCTCTGGCCCTGCCAGTAGCCGACGATCTGGTCGCGTGTGGACAGGCCGCTGCCCGGGACTGTCTTCGGCAAAGCGCCGTCCGAAGCCAAATATACATAAGCAGCGACGCGGTTGCGGTAGCGGGTCACCGCCTTGTCGAAGTTCGTCTTGTCCTCCAGGAACACCGAGATGCCGACCGCGGCCTCCATCATGGACAGTTCCCAGTTGCCGTTGCTGTTGCTGCCGTTGATGATTTTGTTCAGGTAGACGTTGCGCAGCATCGTGCCGAAGCGGCCCGAGTTCGGCCAGCTCGTGTACGTGTACTTGATGATCTCCGCCGCGCGGGGCCAGGACGAGCCAGCCCAGCCCGTCTGCAGGGGTGCGTTGCTGTTGGTGTGGTTGGTGATCGTCGCCGACCACGCGTCCATCAGGGCAATCGCTTTCTGGGCGTACCGCGCGTCACCCGAGATGTACCAGATCAGGGCGTCCGTGTACGCCGCGATCGCGTCTTCCCGCTCGTCGGTGCAGCCGTTGTTCGGGTTCGAGTACGGGCCGCATTCGACGACCGAACGCGGCTTCGCGGTGCGCGAAAGCGACGCGTACGCACTGGCTTTCGCCTGATCGTAGGCGGCTTTCCACGGCTGGGCGCCGGCGTTCACCTGCGCCTTCACGAAGTCCAGCTGCGGGCGGCTGACCAGCACGCCGGGGTGCGTGAACGTGGCCGGGGCCGCGGGGGCCGGGGTGGCGATCAGGCCCAGGGCGAGCGGGACGGCGGCGGCGAGCGTGACGACTTTCCTCCAGCGGGATGCGGACATGGTTCTCCTCGGGACGACGATGTGAGGTGGATCACCAGCGCGCTGTCTGGACAGTTTTATGGTCCAGACCACCGTCAGTCAAGGGTGCGGAAAGCCTTTCTTCGTGTCGTGAAGGAAAGAAACAGCGAAATGTTCAGCCCGCTGAACGGAAGGTGTTTTCCGTTCAGCGGGCTGAATTGCCGTGCCGCTAGCCGAGACCCGCGCTGACCGCGTTCATCAACGTCCCGGTGTCACCCGACATCTCCCACGCCATCACGCCGAGCAGGCCGCGGGACTTCAGCCAGGTCGTCTTCGCCGCGATGGACCACGCGTCGTCGAACGTCCACCACTGGCCGCCGTTGCCCGTGTAGCACGACGTCGCGACGGCCGCCGTGTCGTGGTAGACCGTGCACCCGGGGACACTCGCGATCAGGTTCGAATACCCGCGCGTGCCCGCTTCCTCGGCGAACTGCCCTGGCGCCGCGCCGGTCGCCGACTGCCATTCGCCGTGCTTCCCGCCGTCCGCGACGCCCTGCCAGCCCCGGCCGTAGAACGCCAGCCCGAGCGTCAGCCGCCGTGGATCTACGCCGGCGTTCGTGTACGCGTTGATCGCCGCTTCGGCGCTGAAATGGAAGTTGTACGGGTCGTCCGCGTCGGCGTACAGGTTGCCCTGGTGGCCGGTGCGGTTCGGCTCCCACGAGTTGTCGCTGCCCGAGCCGTGGAAGTCGTAGCCCTGCACGTTCGCGACGTCCAGGTAGCTGAAGATCTTCGACAGGTCCCAGCCGGACGCCACCTTCGCCGGGTCCGCCGGGGTGAAGGCCTGCAGCTGGTACCGCTTGCCGGTGGTCGCGCCGTACGCGTCCAGCTGCGTGCGGAACTCGGCCATCAGCGCCGTCAGGTTGTTCTTGTCGTTCGGGCTCCAGTGGTTGCCGGGGTGACCGTCGGCGCTGCCGGGCCATTCCCAGTCGATGTCGATGCCGTCGAATATCCCGGCCGCGGTGCCCGGGCCGCCCGCGCCGCCGTAGGACGCGAGGTTGCCCTTGATCCACGTGTCGACGCACGACGAGACGAACTTCTTGCGCGACGCGTCCGTGGCCGCGACGTCCGAGAAGTACTTCGAATACGTCCAGCCGCCCAGGGAAACCAGCACCTTCAGGTTGGGGTGCTTGGCCTTGAGCTTCTTGAGCTGGTTGAAGTTGCCGCGCAGCGCCTCCCAGCCGGTGTCGGCCACGCCGTCGACGGACTGGGCCGCCGCGAACGGTCGCGAGTAGTCGGCCTCGGCGTCGCCGGCGCCGTCACCCTGGCTCGGGTCCTGCGGGTTCGCCGTGGTGCCCTTGGTGACGCCGGAGAGGCACGTCAGGTTCACCGGGTCGATGTTCTCGAACGCGTACAGCAGGTGCGTCAGCTTCGCCGCCGCGCCGGTCGTCTCGAGATTCTTCACGAAGTACTGGCGCCCGTAGATGCCCCACTGCACGAAGTAGCCGACCTTCGCGTAGCCGGACACGATGTCGCCGGTCTTCGCGGTGACGGCGGCGCTCGCCGCGGACACGTTGTCGTAGCCGTCCCGCGCGCGGACGGTGAACGTGTACGAAGTGGACGGTGCCAGCCCGGTCACCACGGCGGACGTCGTCGTCACCGTGGTGGCCAGAGCAGTACCCCGGTAGACGTCGTAGCTGACGACGCCGGTGTTGTCGGTGGACGCGGTCCACGTCAGCGACACCGAGGTCGCGTCGGCCGACGTCGACCGCAGCCCGGTCGGCACGGTGGGTGCCTGCGTGTCGTTCGCCGGGTTGTTCGTCGTGACTGCGAGGGCGGCGCTCGCGGGCGACGCGGTGCCCTTGGAGTCCTTGGCCTTCACCGTGAACGAGTAGGCCGTGTTCGGCGTCAGCCCGCTGATCGTGGCACTGGTGCCGGTCACCGAGGCGGCCAGGGTCGCGCCCTGATAGACGTCATAACCCGTGACCGGCAACGAGCCGGCGGTGGACGCGTTCCAGGCCAGCGCCGCGGTGGTCGTCGTCTTCGCGACCAGGTGCAGATTGGCCGGCGCGCTCGGTGGCGTGTCCGGTGAACCGTCGCAGTTGGCGTTGTCGACGCGGCACTGGGTCGGCGTCGCGGCCGCGCTGAGCCGGAACGTCGGGCTGTACGGGTAGGTGGTGCGGCCCGGCGCCAGCGTCGCGATGTAGTACGCCGGGGTCAGCGTGACCTGGGTGCCGTTCTGCGTCACGGTGCCGTTGTCGCCGGTACTGGCGGTGACGCCGGCGGGCAGCGTGAAGGTGATCGCCCAGTTGCTCACCGACGCGGTTCCGGTGTTGGCGACGGTGTAGGTGCCGGTCGTGCCGCTCAGCGCGAGCGTCGCGGTCAGCGAACCGGCCGCGGCGGCGGGCGGGGCCAGCGCCGCGACGCCGCCCGCGGCTATCAGGAAGGCGGCGAGCGCGGAGCGTAGTCGTACGGGAGTGCGTCTCATGGCGGTTCTCCAAGCGACACGAAGCAGACGAATGTGATGGTCTAGACCACATCCGAATGTAACCCGGTGCCCGGAGATCCACGCACGCCCGAACGGCGGCAACCGTTGTCCGAACGGACTGTTAACGACCCGAGAACGTCGCCTTGCCAGGCCCGTCCGTGAGGAACGACTTCACGGCACCCCGCAGGTCTTCAGTCTCGAACAGCGAAGCCGCGATCGTCGTGATGTGCGCGTTGGCCTCCGGGACGCCACCGGCGGAGAAGTGGTCGAGGACGCGCTTGGTCGCGGCGTGCGCGCGGGTCGGGCCCTCGGCCAGGCGAGCGGCGAACGCCCGGGCCGCGGCGTCGAAGTCCTCGTCCGGCAGGACGCGGTTGACGACGTTCCAGCGCTCCATCGTCGCCGCGTCGTAGGTGTCACCGGTCATGACGAACTCCTTGGCGCGCCCGACACCCGCCCGCGCGGCGAGCCGCTGCGTGCCACCCATGGTCGGCGTCAGGCCGACGACCTTCTCGACCAGCCCGAACTTCGCGCGCGGCGCGGCCAGGATGAGGTCGCAGGCCACCGCGACCTCGAACGCCCAGGTCAGGCACAGGCCGTGCGCGGCGAACACGGTCGGGAACGGCAGCGCGGCGATCCGGTCGGGCACCGCGAGCATCTCGTCGAACAGCACCTTGGCCTCGGCGGGCGAGCCCTGGGCGTCGAACAGCGAGACGTCCACGCCGCCGCTGACGATCTTGCCCTCGGCGCGGATCAGCAGCGCCCGCGCGGGGGTGTCCTCCAGCGTGCCGATGGCGGCGGCGAGGTCGGCTTGCAGGGAAGCCGTGTAGAGGTTCAACGGCGGTGCGTCGATGGTCAGGACGGCGAGCCCGCCGTCGTGGTCGAGGCGGACCTGGTCGGTCATGCTCACCCTGCTTCTTCGGCTTCGACGATGTCGTCCCAATACTGCTGGGCGTCGGGCCGCCAGTCGACGTGTTTGTGATGGAACAGTTCACCGGCTTTCGTCCCGCTCCACTTCGCCGGGAGGAGCTCGGCGGGCAGCTGCGGGTCGAGGAACGGGAACCGCCGCCACTCGTGGACGAGCTCGGTCTGCGCCCGCAGCACCGCGCGGCCGCCCGTCGGGTTCAGGCCGGTGAAGCGGTCGATGAAGTCCTCGTAGCGGTCCTTCAGCTCGGTGAGGTCCCACGATCGGGCGACCATCGTCTCCTGGTCGCCGACCTCGCCGTAGGTCGAGGTGAACGACATGGCCTGCGCCTCGAGGCCCAGGTCGGTGACGATCTGCTGGGCCTCGCGCTGGCGGCTCAGGTCCGGGCTGACCCAGACGCCGGCGACCGGCGAGCCGAAGCCCGCCCAGGTCAGGCGGGTGCGCAGCCGGTGGCGCAGGTCGCGCTTGGCCTCCGGCACGGACACGATCAGCATCAGCCACTGCCCGTTCCACGGGCGCTCTTCGCGGCCGAACGCGTAGATCCGGTCGGCGCCCTCGGTCAGGAGACGGCGGCCCGGCGGCGTCAGCGACCAGCGCACGCGGCGCCCGACGCGTTCGGAGACGACCCAGCCCTCGGCGGCGGAGCGGGCCAGCGCCTGCCGCGCCGACTTCTCCTCGATGTCCAGGATGCCGAGCACCTCGACCAGCATCGACGTCCAGACCGGCTTGTCGCGGGGTAGCGCGTACTCGCCGAGCACGGTCATCAGGAGCGAGCGCGCGCTCGCGTGGCTGACCTCGCGACGGCGGCTGACCGTCGGCCGGGGCGCCGGCACGCGGCCTTCCCTCGCCTTCGGCCTGCGGCCGAGGGTGACCGGGGAAGCGGGCTCGCCCATTCGATGTTCACCGACCTCACTGCTGCGGGGACTGACAACCAAACAGGTTACCCACACTGAGTGATCAAAGCGCCACCGGACACACACAGTCGGTGTCATTTGACCATGATCTGACAGTTCACCACGTGCCCGTAGACTCGGCTACCTCATGAGCGCAACTCTCGTCGCGAAGGACCTGGCCGCGGGCCACGGCGATCGCCTCCTCTTCTCCGGGCTCGATCTGGTGGTCGCGCCGGGTGACGTCGTCGGCCTGGTCGGCGTCAACGGCGCCGGCAAGTCGACGCTGCTGCGGACCCTGGCCGGCCTGGCCAAGCCGGACGACGGCGAGGTCCGGCTGAACCCGCCGACCGCCACCGTCGGGCACCTGCCGCAGGAGCCGGAACGCCGGGAAGGCGAGTCGGTGCGGGCGTTCCTGGCGCGCCGGACCGGCGTCTCGGCGGCGCAGGCCGATCTCGATCGGGCCACCGAAGCGCTCACCGCGGGCGAGGACGGCTCGGACGACCGGTACGCGACCGCGCTCGACCGCTGGCTCGACCTCGGCGGCGCGGACCTCGACGACCGCGCCGGGGAGGTGGCCGCCGACCTCGGCCTGGACGTCGACCTCGACCAGCTGATGACGTCGCTCTCGGGCGGCCAGGCCGCGCGCGCCGGCCTGGCGTCGCTGCTGCTGAGCCGCTACGACGTCTTCCTGCTCGACGAGCCGACCAACGACCTCGACCTGGACGGCCTCGCGCGGCTGGAGCGGTTCGTCACCGGCCTGCGGTCGGCGACGGTCCTGGTCAGCCACGACCGCGAGTTCCTGGCCCGCACGGTCGACCGGGTCGTCGAGCTGGACCTGGCCCAGCAGCAGGTCAACACCTACGGCGGCGGCTACGAGGCCTACCTGGAGGAGCGCGAGGTCGCCCGGCGGCACGCCCGCGAGGACTACGAGGAGTTCGCCGGCACCAAGGCCGCGCTCGAGGCGCGCGGGCGGATGCAGCGCGGCTGGATGGAGAAGGGCGTCAAGAACGCCCGCCGCAAGGCGCCCGACAACGACAAGATCGGCCGCAAGTTCCGCAGCGAGGCCACCGAGAAGCAGGCGTCGAAGGCACGGCAGACCGAGCGGATGATCGAGCGCCTCGACGTCGTCGAAGAGCCCCGCAAGGAGTGGGAGCTGCGGATGGAGATCGCCGCGGCCCCGCGCGCGGGCGCGGTCGTCGCCACCCTGCGCGGCGCGGTCGTCCGGCGCGGCGGGTTCACCCTCGGGCCGGTCGACCTGCAGGTGGACTGGGCGGACAAGATCGCCATCACGGGCGCGAACGGCGCCGGGAAGTCGACCCTGCTCGCGCTGATGCTCGGACGGCTCGCCCCGGACGAAGGCACCGCGGCGCTCGGCTCCGGCGTCGTGGTCGGCGAGGTCGACCAGGCGCGCCGCCTGTTCCTCGACGACGTCCCGCTCGCGGACGCCTTCGCGCGGCTGGTCCCGGAGCTGCCCGACGCCGAGGTCCGGACGCTACTGGCGAAGTTCGGGCTCAAGGCCGCGCACGTGCTGCGGTCCGCCGCGACGCTGTCGCCGGGGGAGCGGACCCGCGCGGCCCTGGCGCTGCTGCAGGCCCGCGGCGTCAACCTGCTGGTGCTCGACGAGCCGACCAACCACCTCGACCTGCCCGCGATCGAGCAGCTCGAGGCGGCGCTCGACCGCTACCCGGGCACGCTGCTGCTGGTGACGCACGACCGCCGGATGCTCGACGCGGTGCACGTCACGCGCCGGTTCGAGGTCGGCGACGGCAAGGTCCGCGAGCTGTGATCCTCCGCGAGGCGACTCGCGAGGACGCCGACTTCCTGGCCGACATGCTCGTCGAGGCGGTGAACTGGTCGCCCGAGTGGAAGCGCAAGAGCAAGCGGCGGGTGCTGGCCGCGCCGAACACCGCGCACTACGTCACCGGGTGGCCGTTGGACGGCGACCTGGGCGTGGTCGCCGAGGTGGACGGCGCATCCGTCGGGGCGGCTTGGCTGCGTTTCTTCACGGCGGACGACCCGGGGTACGGGTTCGTCGCCGCCGACGTCCCCGAGTTGTCCCTCGGCGTGGTGGCCGCTCGGCGCGGGCGGGGCGTCGGCCGTGCGCTGATGCGGGCCGTCGAGGACCGGGCTCGTACGGCGGGCATCGAGCGGATCAGCCTGAGCGTCGAACGGAAGAACTTCGCGCAGCGGCTGTACCTGGCGGAGGGCTACGAGGTCGTCGGCGCGGGTTCGGCGGACTCCGACACCATGGTCAAGGTCGTGAGTGTTTAGGAGGGTTAGAACCCTTCTAAACACTCACGACCCGGCCACAGTGTCAGGGACGGTCGGTGAGGTACCCGCCCATGGTCGTGAAGTACTCCGCCGCTGGCAGCTCGGTGCCGTCGGCCGTGCGGACCCGCTCCACCAGGAGGCCGGGGGACTGGCCGCGCCGGGCACCCGGGCCTGCCACGATCACCACGCCGTCACCCTCCTTGATGAAGACGCGGCCCGGGGTTCCGCCGTAGTGGCCCTGCGAGACCGACGCCTTCGTGATCCGCAGCTGGTCGCCGCGGTGGTAGGCGAACGCGTTCGGGTACGGGTCGGACTGGGCGCGCACCAGCCGCTCGATGTCCTCGACCGGTGACGTCCAGTCGATCAGGCTGTCGCGCGCGGCGCGCTTGTGGAAGAAGCTGGCCTTCGAGCGGTCCTGCGGCACCGGCGTGTAGCCCGTCTCGATGAGCCGGATCGCCTCGGCGGTGATCGGCGCGATGAGATCCACGGTGCGGTGGAACAGGTCCGTCGTCGTGTCGGCCGGGCCGACCGGGATCGCGCGCTGCAGCACGATGTCGCCCGCGTCCAGCTCGCCGTCCATCATGTGGGCGGTGACGCCGACCTCGGGCTCGCCGTTGATCAGCGCCCAGATCAGCGGGGAGAACCCCGCGTAGGACGGCAGCAGCGAGTCGTGGATGTTGAGGGTGCCGTGGCGCGGCAGGTCGAAGATCTCCGGCGGCAGCCAGGTGCGCCAGTTGTTCGCCACGATCAGGTCGAGGTCGGCCGTCTTCAGCTCGGCCAGCAGCTCGTCGTCGTCCGGGCGGTTGCGGAGCAGGACGCGGATGCCGTTCTCCTCGGCCAGATCGGCGACGGAGTCGGCCCAGATCCGCTCGTACGCGTGGTCGCTCTTCGGGTGCGTGACCACCAGTGCGACCTCGTGACCCGCGTCGATGAGCGCTTGGAGGGTCCGGTGCCCCCAGGTCTGGTAGCCGAACATCGCCACGCGCATTCGAGAGTGCCTTTCCGTAGTCGGGGGACGAACATCACCACGAACGTACTAGGCGAGGCTCGCCTAAGTTAGGTTAGGGTTCCCTGAACGTTACCGGAGTGTGCGAGGGAGCGACATGACTGCAGAGGCCGGCGAACAGGTCCCGATCTACGACGTCGTCGGGGTGGGTTTCGGGCCTTCGAACCTGGCCCTCGCGATCGCGCTGGCCGAGCACAACGCCGGGCAGGGGGAGCCGGTGACCGCGCACTTCCTGGAGCGCCAGCCCCGCTTCGGCTGGCACCGCGGGATGCTGATCGACACCGCGACCATGCAGGTCTCCTTCCTCAAGGACCTGGTCACCATGCGGAACCCGACCAGCGAGTTCAGCTTCCTGAACTACCTGCACGCGGCCGGGCGGCTCGTGGACTTCATCAACCACAAGAACCTGTTCCCGCTGCGCGTCGAGTTCCACGACTACTTCGAGTGGGCGGCCGCGAAGGTCGACGACGTCGTCTCGTACGGCACCGAAGTCGTGTCCGTGAAGCCGGTCCACGACGGCGACGCGGTCGAGTTCTTCGACGTCGAGACCTCCGACGGCAGTTCGCTCCGGGCCCGGAACCTGGTGATGGGCACCGGTTTGCGGCCGCAGCTGCCCGAGGGCGTCACCGCGGGCGAGCGGATCTGGCACAACAGCGAGCTGCTCTTCCGCGTCGAACGCCTGCGCGCCACCGAGCCGAAGCGGTTCGTCGTGGTCGGCGCCGGGCAGAGCGCCGCCGAGGTCGCCGCGCTGCTGCACGACGAGTTCCCGCACACCGAGATCTGCGCGGTGTTCGCGCGCTACGGCTACAGCCCGGCCGACGACAGTTCCTTCGCCAACCGGATCTTCGACCCGGAGGCCGTCGACCAGTTCTACCGCGCGGGCGAGCTGGTCAAGGACCGCCTGATGCGCTACCACGGCGCGACGAACTACTCGGCCGTCGACGTCGAGCTGATCGACGAGCTCTACCGGCGCGTCTACCGCGAGAAGGTGCTGGGCGTGGAACGCCTGCGGCTGTTCAACGTCTCGCGCCCGGTCGAGGTGGACGACTCGGGAACGGTGCGGATCGAGTCCCTGACGACGGGTACGCAGACGCTGCTGGAGGCCGACGCGGTGGTGTACGCGACGGGCTACCGGCCGGCGGACCCGACCCCGCTGCTGGGCGAGCTGGGCGCACGCTGCCTGCGCGACGGCGAAGGCCGCCTGCGCGTGGAGCGCGACTACCGGCTCACGACGGAGTCCCCCCTGCGCGGCGGGATTTACCTGCAGGGCGGCACCGAGCACACGCACGGCATCACGTCGTCGCTGCTGTCCAACACCGCGGTGCGCGTGGGCGAGATCCTGCAGTCCATTGTGGACCGGCGGGCGGCGCCGCTGCCGCGGCAGGGGGAGTACGCGGTCAGCGCGCGGTGAGCTGCTCCCGGAGGATGTCGCCGTGCCCGGCGTGCCGGGCGAACTCCTCGATCAGGAACAGGTAGACGAACCGGAGGCTGACCTCGCCGACGACCGGGTGCGTCCACGTGTCGCCGAGTTCGAAGCGGGCCGCGATCTCGCGTGAGCGGGTGCTGGTCCGCTCGTACTCGGCGATCACGTCCGCCAGCGTCTCGTCGTCCGAGACGGCGAACCCGGCGTCGCCAGGGGTCGCGTGACCGTCGCACTCGGCTTCGTCCAGGCCGAGCACGAGCCGCTGGAACCAGCGGCGTTCGGCGACGGCGGCGTGCTTGACCAACCCGATCGGCGTGGTCAGGGACGAGACCAGCCGCCGCCGGGCGTCGGCTTCGGACAGGCCCCGCGCGGTCTCGACGAGCGCGAGCCGGTTGCGGTCGAGCATCGCCTCGAGCAGGGAACGCTCGGGGCCGGTGGTCTTTTCGGGCAGCACGAACATGGCTCTGCTTCCTGGAGGGGAGTGGCCGGACGGACCCCGGGACGTCACGAGGCGGGCCGAGCCCAGGATAGCGCTAGTCGAGCGGCGCCGGGTGGTGGCGGCTGATCGGGATCACCATCGGTGTCCCGCTCACCGGGTCCGGGGTGATCCGGCAGCGGACGTCGAAGACCTCTTCGACCAGCTCCTCGGTGATCACCTCGACCGGCTTGCCCGAGGCGGCGATCCGGCCGGCCTTCATCGCGATCACGTGGTCGGCGTAGCGGCAGGCCTGCGGCAGGTCGTGCAGCACCATCACCACCGTGCGGCCCTCGTCGCGGTTGAGGTCGACGACCAGGTCGAGCACGTCGATCTGGTGCGCCAGGTCCAGGTAGGTCGTCGGCTCGTCCAGCAGCAGCACCGGCGTGCCCTGCGCGACGGCCATCGCGATCCACGCGCGCTGGCGCTGGCCGCCGGACAGCTCGTCCACGGGCCGGTCGGCCAGCTCGGTCATCCCGGTGGCCGCCAGCGCGTCGTGCACCGCGCCTTCGTCCGAAGTGGACCACTGGCGCCACCAGCTCTGGTGCGGCGCGCGGCCGCGGCCGACGAGGTCGGCCACCGTCATGCCCTCCGGCGCCACCGGGGACTGCGGGAGGATGCCGAGGCGCTGGGCGACTTCGCGGGTCGGCAGGTCGTGGATGGACCGGCCGTCGAGGAACACCCCGCCGGACTTCGGGGTGAGCAGCCGGGCGATGGTGCGCAGCAGCGTCGACTTCCCGCAGGCGTTGGCGCCGATGATCGCCGTGATCTCACCCGGCGGGACGTCGAGGTCGAGGCCGTCGATGACGACCCGGTCGTCGTAGGCGACCCGGAGGTCCTGCACTCGCAGGGACGGTGTCATGTGCTCAGCCTCCGGAGCCGGATCGGTTGGCCCTGGCCAGCAGCCAGAGCAGGAGCGGGGCGCCGAGGACGCCGGTGACGATGCCGACCGGCAGCGCGGACGCGGTGATCTCGCGCGCGATGATGTCGCTGCCCAGCACCACGACCGCGCCGGTGAGCGCGGACGCCGTGATCGGCGGGGACGACAGCCGCGCCAGCCGCTGCGCGATCTGCGGTGCCGTCAGGGCGACGAACGAGATCGGGCCCGCCGACGCCGTCGCGAACGCGACCAGCCCCGCGCCGGCCAGCAGCAACCCCAGCCGCACCGGCTGCACCGGCGTGCCGAGCCCGGCCGCCACGTCGTCGCCGAGCAGCAGCGTGCTCATCCACCGCGACAGCGCCAGCACCACCGGCAGCAGCACCAGCAGTGCGCACAGCAGCGGGATCACGTGCTCCCAGCCGCGGTTGGCGAGGTTGCCGACCATCCAGCCGATCGCGGCTTGGGCCTCGGTGATCTGCGCCCGGCTGAGCAGGTAGTCGGTCAGGCTGGTGCACATCGCGAAGATCCCGATGCCCACCAGCAGGATCCGGTAGCCGGTCGTGCCGCGCCGCCACGCGAGCGCGTACACCAGCAGGGCGGTGAAGAGCCCGCCGAACAGGCCGAGCGTGGTCGTGCCGAGGCCGCCGCCGAAGCCGAACGAGATCCCGGCGACCACGGCCGTGGCCGCGCCCGCGTTGATGCCGATCATGTCCGGGCTGGCCAGCGGGTTGCGCGTGATCGTCTGGAACACCGCGCCGGACGCGCCGAACGCGATGCCGGCCAGCAGCCCGGTGAGGGCGCGGGGCAGCCGCAGTTCCTGCACGATGTAGCCGTTTCCGCTGTCGCTGCCGCCGAAGAGGCCGGACAGGACGTCGGACACGCTCATCGGGACGTCGCCGATCGTCATGCCCACGCAGAACAGGACGAACGTCAGCACGGCGAGGACGAGGCAGACGGTCAGCAGCCGCGGCCGGAAGCGGCCCGACACCGGCGGTGTCGTCAGCCGGAAGGTGCGTCGCGCTTGCAGCAAGGCCATGTCACGCCTCCGCGAGCTTGCGACGGCGGACCAGGTAGATGAAGAACGGCGCGCCGAGGAACGCCACGATCACACCGGCCCGGATCTCGCTGGGGCGCGCCAGGATCCGGCCGAGGATGTCGGCGGCCAGCAGCAGGCAGGGCGCGAGCACCGCGGTGTAGGGCAGCAGCCAGCGGTGGTCCGGGCCGATGACGAACCGCACCGCGTGCGGGACGATCAGGCCGAGGAACACGATCGGCCCGGCGACGGCGACGGCCGCGCCGGTCAGCAGGGTGATCGCCAGCGCGCCGCGCAGCCGCAGCGCGCCGAGCCTGCGGCCGAGCGCGATCGCGACGTCGTCGCCGAGGGCGAGGCTGTTCAGTGCCGGGCCGCTCGCGATCGCCAGCACCACGCCGATCACGAGGAACGGCAGGACCTGCAGCAGTGCTGAGCTGTCGACGCCGGCGAGGGAGCCTGCGGACCAGAAGCGGTAGCGGTTGAGGGCCACCGGGTCCGACAGCACCATCGCGCTGGTGAACGACGCGAGCAACGCCGTGACGGCGGCCCCGGCGAGCGCGAGCTTCACCGGGCTGGACCCGGCCCGGCCGCGCGTACCGAGGAAGTAGACGACCGTCGTCGCGGCCAGCGCCCCGGCGAAGGCGAACCAGATGTAGCCGTAGGCCGAGCTGACGCCGAGCACGGTGATCGAGAACACGATGGCGAACGCGGCCCCGGCGCTGACCCCGAGCAGGCCCGGGTCGGCCAGGGGATTGCGCGTCAGCGCCTGCATCACGCAGCCGGCGAGGCCGAGGCCGGCGCCCACCAGCACCGCGAGGAGCGTCCGCGGCATCCGGACACTGTGGATGATCACGGCGTCCGCGGAGCCGTCGTTGTGCCACAGCACCTGCCAGACGGCGCCGAACGAGATCTCCTTCGAACCCAGCCAGACGCTCAGCAGGCACAGCAGAACGAGGACCGCGAGGGCGGCGAGGAAACCGATCGCGCGGCCCGTGTGTGGCGGGCGTCGCGTGAGAGCGATACCTCCGGGGTCTGTTCGCACCGCACCTCCGACTGGTACCCGTTTTAGGTAAGGCTAACCGATGGTACAGGAGTGCATCCTTACCCAAGGTTTGTTAGGTTCACCTAAGTTCGCACCCCGATCGGGGTGCCGTAAGCAGCGGGAGGCTGGTCTACCGGTGAGCAACGGTGACGCTGTGCAGCAGGTCGCGGACCTCGGTTTCTGGCGTGATCGCCTCGCGTCGGCGCCGAAGGAGCTGCCGCTGCCGGTCGACCGCCCGTACCCGGCCGAGCCCGTTCCGGCGTGGCTGCCCTGGTCGCCCCCGGCGGCCGACGAGCTGACGGTGCTCGCCGCGTTCGCGGTGCTGCTGTCCCGGTACGCGGGAACCTCGGACGTGGTCGTCGGGATCGGCGCGCTGGTGCCGCTGCGGGTCGACCTGGGGGGCTCGCCCGGGTTCGCCGAGGTGGTCGAGCGCGTGCGCGCGGCACGTGACGCAGCTTTGGCGCACCAGGTTCCGTTCGGTGACCTCGTCGCCGAGCTGCAGCCCGAGCCCGGCCGTGGGGGATCGGTGCTCGTCAACGTCGGCTTCGGCGCCGAGACGGACCGGCCGCTCGACCTGAACCTGACCACCGGCGGTGCGCACTACCGCGCCGACGTCCTCGACGAGTCCACGGTGGACCGCATGCTCGGCCACCTCGAACACCTCCTGGCCGATGCCCTGAACCGTCCACAGTGGCCGGTCGAGCGGCTGGATCTGGTGCCGGAGCCGGAACTGCGCCGGATGCTCGACGAGTGGAACGACACCGACCTCGACACGCCGCTGTCGACGTTGCCGGAGCTGTTCGCCGCCCGCGTCCGCGAGGCGCCCGACTCGATCGCGCTGGTCTTCGAGGACACCGAGCTGACCTACGCCGAACTCGACGCGCGGGCGAATCGGCTCGCGCACGTCCTCGTCGAGCGCGGCGCCGGGCCCGAGCGCGTGGTCGCGCTGGCCGTACCGCGGTCGGTCGAGATGATCGTGGCGGAGCTGGCCGTGCTCAAGGCCGGCGCCGCCTACCTGCCGCTGGATCAGGACTACCCGGCCGAGCGGATCGCCTTCATGGTCGCCGACGCCGGTCCGGTGTGCGTGGTGACCACGAGCGAGCTGGCCGGCCGGTTCGACGGCGACGTCCTGCTGCTCGACGAGATCTCCCTGGACGACGCTCCTTCGACGGATCCGGGCGCGTCGATCGTCCCGGCCAACGCGGCCTACGTCATCTACACGTCCGGCTCAACGGGGCGTCCCAAGGGTGTCGTCGTGTCCCACGCGGGTGTCGCGAAGCTGGTCGCGACCCAGTCGCAGCGGTTCGGGATCGGCCCGCAGAGCCGGGTGCTGCAGTTCGCGTCGCCGAGTTTCGACGTCGCCTTCTGGGACCTCTGCCTCGGCCTGCTCTCCGGCGGGCGCCTCGTGGTGGTCCCGGCCGAGCGGCGCGTCCCCGGCCCGGAGCTGGCGGACTACGCGAACGCGCACGGCGTCGACTTCATGATCCTCCCGCCTGCACTGCTCGCCGAGTTCCCCGAGGGCTGCGACCTGCCGCGCAACAGTGTCCTGCTCGCGGGCACCGAACGCGTGTCGCCCGAGCTGGTGCGGCGGTGGGCGCCGGGCCGCCGGATGTTCAACGCCTACGGCCCGACCGAGGCCACGACCAACTCGACGCTCGGGCTTTGCGACCCGGAGATCACGCCGGGCTCGGCCGTGCCGATCGGCGTCCCGGACCCCGGCACCCGCGCGTACGTGCTTGACGCCTTCCTCGCACCGGTCCCGGTCGGCGTGGTGGGGGAGCTGTACCTCGCCGGTTCCGGCTTGGCGCGTGGCTACCTCGGGCGCGCCGGGCTGACGTCGGAGCGGTTCGTGGCCGACCCGTTCGGCTCCGGCGGGCGGCTCTACCGGACCGGTGACCTGGTGAAATGGCTGCCGGACGGCCGTCTCGTGTTCCTCGGCCGGGCCGACGACCAGGTCAAGATCCGCGGCTACCGCATCGAACTCGGCGAGATCGAGTCCGTGCTGGCCGAGCACCCGCGCGTCGGCCAGTCGGTCGTCGTCGCGCAGGACGGACACCTCTACGCCTACGCCGTGCCGGTCCCGGACCGCGCGTCCGAGCAGGGGCACGTCGCCGAGTGGCACGACGTCCACGAGGAGATGCTCGCCGGGTCCACCGGCATCGAGGAGAACTTCGCCGGCTGGAACTCCAGCTACGACGGCTCCGACCTCCCGCTCGACGAGATGCGGGAGTGGCACGCGGCGACCATCGAGCGCATTCGCGCCCTACGGCCGAAGCGGGTCCTGGAGATCGGCGTCGGCAGCGGGCTCATCCTCTCCCGGATCGCCCCGGACGCCGACACCTACTGGGGCGTCGACCTTTCCGAGAGCGCCGTCGAGAACGTCCGGCGCGAGGTCGCCGCGATGCCGGAGCTGGCGGGCAAGGTCCACCTCGCCGCGCGGCCCGCGCACGACCTCGGCGAGCTGCCGGACGAGCCGTTCGACACCGTGATCGTCAACTCGGTCGCCCAGTACTTCCCGAGCGCGGACTACCTCGCCGAGGTCGTCCGCACCGCCGCCGCGCTTCTCGCCCCGGGCGGCACGATCTTCCTCGGCGACATCCGCAACCTCCGCTCGCTGCGCGCTTTCCGCACTGCGGTCGAGCTGCGCCACGACCGCGGTGATGTCGCCGCGGTGGACCAGGCGATCGCCCGTGAAGGCGAACTCGTCCTCGATCCCGACTTCTTCCCGGCGCTCGCCCGGGGCCTCGACGGCTTCGACGTCGATCTCTGGGTCAAGCGCGGCGACGCGCACAACGAGCTGACGCGGCACCGCTATGACGTCGTCCTGCGCAATGTGCCGCCATCGCCGGTTGAGGAGCAGGTCATCGCGTTCGGTGATCTCGCTGCGGTGGAAGGATTCCTGACCGCTGAGACGCCGGAACGACTGCGGGTCACCGGCGTGCCGGACGCGCGGCTGTCCGGTGAACTCGCCGCTGTCCGTGCCCTCGACGCAGGTGATCCGACGGCGGTGCGGGCCTTGGACATCCGGGACGGCGTCGATCCGGAGGACCTGCACCGGCTTGCCGAACGGGCCGGATATCGGGTCGCGGTGACGCCCGGCGCGGCCGGTGAGCTGGAGGCCGTCTTCAGCCGTTCGTCGCCGGACGCGGCCTACCGCCCGGTGCGGGGTGCAGGTGCCCCGGCGTCGTACGCCAACAACCCGGCCGCCCGGCGCGAGACCGGCGCGCTGGTCGCTTCTCTGCGGTCGCACGTGCGCGACCGGCTGCCGCAGTACATGGTGCCCACGGCGTTCGTCGTGCTCGACAAGCTGCCGGTGCTGGCTTCGGGCAAGCTCGACCGTAAGGCCCTCCCGGCGCCGGAGCGGTTCACCGCCGGGCCGGGCCGCGCGCCCCGGAACCCCGTCGAGCAGCTGCTGTGCGAACTGTTCGCCGACGTCCTCGGCGTGCCGCGCGTCGGTCCCGATGACGACTTCTTCGCCCTCGGCGGCCACTCCCTGATGGCGACGCGGCTGATCCAGCGCATCCGCGCGGCCGTCGGCGCCGACATCCCGGTGCGCGCGGTCTTCGACGCGCCGACGGTGGCTGCCCTCGCGGACCTCCTGTCCGGTGCCGTGTCGGGCACCGAACGACGTCCGCTCGAACGCGTCGAGGATCGGCCGGAGCGGCTGCCGCTGTCGTTCGCCCAGCAGCGGCTGTGGTTCCTGCACGGCCTGGAAGGCGGGTCGGCGACCTACAACGTCCCGCTCGTCATGCGGCTGTCCGGTGAGCTGGACGTCGACGCGTTGCGCGCCGCCCTCCACGACGTGCTCGGCCGCCACGAAGCGTTGCGGACGGTCTTCCCAGTCGCGGACGGCGTGGCCTACCAGCAGGTCCTGCCCACAGGCGACGTCGCCCTCGCCGTCCGGGCGATCGCTGAGTCCGAAGTGGACTCCGCCGTGGACGGTCTCGTGCGCGCGGTCTTCGACCTCAGCGCCGGTGTCCCGGTCCGCGCCGAACTGCTGACGATCGACTCGCGACGGCACGTCCTGGTGCTGGTCGTGCACCACATCGCCGCCGACGGCTGGTCGCTGTCGCCGCTCTGGAGGGACATCGCCGTGGCGTACGGCGCCCGCCGTCAGGGTGAGACTCCACAGTGGACGCCGTTGCCGGTCCAGTACGCCGACTACACCCTGTGGCAACGCGAACTCCTCGCCACCGAGGAAGCGGCCCAGCTCGACTACTGGCGGGCGACCCTGCGCGACCTGCCCGAGCGGATCACGTTGCCGCTCGACCGGCCGCACCCGGCCGTGTCCGCCTACCGCGGCGAGTTCTTCACCTTCGGCTGGGACGCCGGGCTCCAAACCGGACTGGCGGACCTCGCGCGAGCCTGCGGCGCGAGTCCTTTCATGATCGTCCACGCGGGACTGACCGCGCTGCTGTCCCGCCTCGGTGGCGGCACCGACATCCCGATCGGCACCCCGATCGCCGGGCGCACCGACCCGGCGCTGGACGACCTCGTCGGGTTCTTCGTCAACACGCTGGTCCTGCGGGTCGACACCGGCGGCGACCCGACGTTCCGCGACCTGGTCGCGAGGGTCCGGGAGCGCAGCCTCGACGCCTACGCCCACCAGAACGTCCCGTTCGAGCGCCTGGTCGAGGCGCTCAACCCGGCGCGGTCGCTGGCGCACCACCCGCTGTTCCAGACCATGCTCGCCTGGCAGAACACCCCCGGCTCCGGCGTCGAGCTGCCCGGCCTGACCGTCACCGAGCAGCCGGTCGGCACCGGCACGGCCAAGTTCGACCTCTGGTTCTCCCTCACCGAGCACGCCGACGGCATCAGCGGCCAGGCCGAGTTCAACGCCGAGGTCTTCGACCGGTCCACTGTGGACGCAATCCTCGCGCGCCTGGAAGTCCTGCTGCGCCAGGTGGTTTCGGCTCCGGACTGCCGTCTCGGCTCGCTGGACGTCCTCACCGCGGCCGAGCGCGACGACCTCGACGCCGTCTGGTCGGGTGCCGTCGAGGACGTTCCGGCGGTCACCGTGCCCGAGCTGTTCGCCGCACAGGTCGCGCGGACACCGGACCACCCGGCGCTGGTCTTCGAGAACGAACGGCTCACCTACGCCGAGCTGGACGCCGCGTCGAACCGCCTCGCCCAGGCTCTCGTCGCCCGCGGCGCCGGTCCCGAGAAGGTGGTCGCCCTCGCGCTGCCGCGCTCGACGCACCTGGTGACGGCCATCCTCGCTGTGCTCAAAGCGGGGGCGGCCTACCTGCCGCTCGACCCGGGTTACCCGGCCGACCGGATCACCTTCATGCTCGAAGACGCCCAGCCGACCCTGGTGCTGGCCACCACGGAGACCGCTGTCCCCGGCGCGCTGCTGCTCGACGAACCCGTGACGGCGGCCGGGTTCCCGGCCAAGGCCCCGGACGTCGTCCTGCAGCCCGAAAACCCGGCCTACGTCATCTACACCTCCGGCTCCACGGGCCGGCCCAAGGGTGTCGTCGTGCCGCACGCCGGCATCGTCAACCGGCTGCTGTGGATGCAGGACGAATACGGCCTGACCGGCGACGATCGCGTGCTGCAGAAGACGCCGTCCAGCTTCGACGTGTCGGTCTGGGAGTTCCTCTGGCCGCTGCTCACCGGCGCCACCGAGGTCGTGGCCCGGCCGGACGGCCACAAGGACCCGGCCTACCTCGCGCGGCTGATCCGCGAGCACGAAGTCACGACCGTCCACTTCGTCCCGTCGATGCTCCAGGTCTTCCTGCAGGAACCGGCGGCGGGGGAGTGCACGAGCCTGCGCCGGGTCCTGTGCAGTGGTGAGGCCCTGCCGCCCGAGGCCGTCACGCGGTTCGGGCAGGTCCTGGACGCCGAGCTGCACAACCTCTACGGCCCGACCGAGGCTTCCGTCGACGTCACGTCCTGGCACACCTCGGCCGCCGAGACGACCGTCCCGATCGGACGTCCGGTGTGGAACACCCGGACGTACGTGCTGGACGCGGCACTGCGCCCGGTCCCGCCGGGCACGCCGGGCGAGCTGTACCTCGCCGGTGTCCAGCTCGCTCGCGGCTACCTCGGTCGGCCGGGGTTGAGCGCGGAGCGGTTCGTCGCCTCGCCGTTTGAGCCCGGTGAACGCATGTACCGCACCGGTGACGTGGCCCGGTTCCGCACCGACGGCGTCCTCGAGTTCCTCGGCCGCGGCGACGAGCAGATCAAGATCCGCGGCTTCCGCGTCGAGCCCGGCGAGATCGCCGCAACCCTGGCCGCGCACGACGACGTCGCGCACGCGGTCGTCGTCGCCCGGGAGGACCGGCCGGGTGACGTCCGCCTGGTCGGGTACGTCGTGCCCGCCGAGACCCCCGCGTCGGTCACGGACGAGACCGAGCAGGTCGGCGAGTGGCGCGAGCTGTACGACTCGATGTACTCCGGCGCCACCGACGACTTCGAGGGTTGGAACTCCAGCTACACCGGCGAGCCGATTCCCCGGGACGAGATGCGGGAGTGGCGCGACGCCATCGTCACGCGCATCCGCGAGACGCGGCCGCGGCGGGTGCTGGAGCTCGGCGTCGGCACCGGCCTGCTGCTGACCGAGCTGGCCCCGCACTGCGAGTCCTACTGGGGCACGGACTTCTCCGCCGAGGTCATCGCGTCGCTGGGCCGCCGGGTCGCGGCCGATCCGGCCCTCGCGGAGCGCGTCGAGCTGCGGACCGGGGACGCCGCCGACGTCTCCGGCCTGCCGGCGGGGTACTTCGACACGATCGTCCTGAACTCCGTCGTCCAGTACTTCCCGAGCGGGACGTACCTTCTGGACGTCCTGGACAAGGCGATCGGCCTCTTGGCTCCGGGCGGCACGGTGTTCGTCGGTGACGTCCGTGACCTGCGCCAGGTGCGGGCGTTCCACACCGAGGTCGCCCGCCAGCGCGGGGGAGACGTCGAGCAGGCTCTGCTGCGGGAGAAGGAACTCCTCGTCGCTCCCGAGTTCTTCGCCGGGCTGGAGGACGTCACCGCGGACATCCGCGTCAAGCGCGGCCGCGGGGTCAACGAACTCACCCAGTTCCGTTACGACGTCGTCCTCCACACGTCGCCCGTCGAGGCCCCGGCGGTCAAGACGCTGACGTGGGGCACGGACGTGTCCTCAGTGGACGAAGTCGAACTCGACGGTGGTGTCCGGATCACCGGCGTGCCGAACGGTCGCATCACCGACGGCGTCAACCCGCAGGACTGGTACGACCTGGGCGACGCCCGTGGCTACACCACGGCCGTCACGTGGTCGGCCGAAGGTGACGGCTCGGTCGACGTCCTGTTCACGAGCGGCTCGGTCGCCGGTGCCTTCCAGCCGGGAAGCGAGCCGCTGCTGTCCTACACCGGTAACCCCGGCCGCTTCCGCCGGATCAGCACCCTCTCGGCCGACCTGCGCGCGCTGGCTGCCGAGAGCCTGCCGGAGCACATGGTGCCCTCGGCGATCGTGGTGCTCGACGCGCTGCCCGTGACGGCCAACGGCAAGCTCGACCGCCGCGCCCTGCCCTCGCCCGACCCGGTCGCGCCGACGTCCGACCGCGAGCCCCGCACCCCGGTCGAACGGCAGCTCTGCGAGCTGTTCGCCGACGTCCTCGGCCTGCCCCGCGTCGGCCCGGACGACAGCTTCTTCACCCTCGGCGGCCACTCCCTGCTGGCCACCCGGCTCATCGCCCGCATCCGCACGACCCTGAACGCCGAGCTGGAAGTCCGCTCGGTGTTCGAGACGCCGACCGCCGCGGGCCTGGCCGAGCTGATCTCCGCCGGCAGCGGCCCCGCCCGCCCGCCGTTGGTCCCGGTCGAGCGGCCCGCGTCGGTGCCCCTGTCGGGCGCCCAGCAGCGGCTCTGGTTCCTGCACCACCTCGAAGGCCCGTCGGCCACCTACAACGTGCCGCTGATCATGCGCCTCGACGGCGACCTGGACGTCGAGGCCCTGCGCGCCGCACTGTCCGATGTGGTCGCCCGGCACGAGGCGCTGCGAACCCGGTTCCCGCAGCACGACGGCGTTCCGTACCAGGACATCCTCCCGGCCACCGAGGTCGAACTGCCAGTTCGCGAGGTCACCGACCTCGACACAGCGCTGACCGGCCTGGTCCGGGGCTCGTTCGACCTAGAACGGCACGCGCCGATGCGCGTCGAACTGCTGCGCTTGGGCGAGGGTGTGCATGTCCTGGCGCTCGTGTTTCACCACATCGCCTCCGACGGCTGGTCGATGGCGCCGCTGTGGCGTGACATCGCGACGGCCTACGCCGCCCGCCGCTCGGGCGAGCGTCCGCAGTGGACGCCGTTGCCGGTGCAGTACGCGGACTACACGCTGTGGCAGCAAGATCTGCTCGGCCGCGAGGACGATCCGGACAGCGTCCTCGCCGCCCAGCTCGACTACTGGCGCGACACCTTGGACGGCCTGCCCGACCGGATCGAGCTGCCCCTCGACCGGCCGCACCCGGCGAAGGCGACGTTCCGCGGCGAGCTGCACACCTTCACCTGGGACGCCGACCTCCACACCGGACTGTCCACTCTGGCCCGCGAGTGCGGCGCCAGCGTGTTCATGGTCGTGCACGCCGCCCTCGCCGCGCTGCTGACGCGGCTGGGCGCGGGCCCGGACGTCCCGATCGGCTCACCCATCGCTGGCCGTACCGACCAGGCCCTCGACGACCTCGTCGGGTTCTTCGTCAACACCCTGGTCCTGCGCGTCGACACCGACGGCGAGCCGACGTTCCGCGACCTCGTCGGGCGCGTCCGCGAGCGCAACCTCGACGCGTACGCCCACCAGGACGTCCCGTTCGAGCGCCTGGTCGAGGTCCTCAACCCGGCCCGGTCGCTGTCGTACCACCCGCTGTTCCAGGTGATGATCGCCGGGCAGAACAACACCCGCGCCGAGGTCACGCTCCCTGGCCTGACCGTCACCGAGATCCCGGTGACCACCGGGACGTCCAAGTTCGACCTCGCGATTTCGCTGACCGAGCGGGAAGCCGGGATCGCGGGCGTCCTGGAGTTCAACGCGGACGTCTTCGACCACCCGGGCGCCGACGCGATCCTGCGCCGCCTCGAAGTCCTGCTGCGCGCGGCCCTGGCCGAGCCGGACCGCGCGGTCGGCGCGCTCGACCTCCTCGAAGGCGACGAGCGCGACCTCGTGCTGACCCGCTGGGCCGGGTCCCTCGAACCGGCCGGGACGGAGACGTTCCCCGGGATGTTCGCCCAGCGCGTCCGGGAGGCCCCGGACGCCGTGGCGCTGGTGTTCGAGGACGTCGAGCTGACCTACGCCGAACTCGACGCGCGAGCCAACCAGCTCGCGCACCTGCTGATCGAGCGCGGGGCCGGGCTCGAGAAGGTCGTCGCGCTGGCCGTGCCGCGGTCGGTCGAGATGATCGTCGCCGAGCTGGCCGTGCTCAAAGCGGGTGCCGCCTACCTGCCGATCGACGTCGACTACCCGGGCGACCGGATCGCGTTCATGGTGGAGGACGCCGCGCCGGTGTGCGTGGTGACCACCCGCGAGATCGACGGCAAGCTGCCCCCCGACGTCCCGCGTGTGCTTTTGGACGACCTCGCCACGATGTCCACTGTGGACCTGGCGGTGCCGGTGAAACCAGAGAATGCGGCGTACGTGATCTACACGTCCGGCTCGTCCGGGCGTCCGAAGGGTGTGGTGCTGCAGCACTCCGGCGTCGCGAAGCTGGTCGCCACCCAAAGGGAACGCTTCGGGATCGGGCCGCACAGCCGGGTGCTGCAGTTCGCGTCACCGAGTTTCGACGTCGCCTTCTGGGACCTCTGTCTCGGCCTGCTCTCCGGCGGCCGCCTGATCGTGGTCCCGGCCGAGCGCCGGGTCGCCGGGCCCGCCCTGACCGAGTACGCGCACGAGCACGGCGCGGACTTCATGATCCTCCCGCCCGCGCTGCTCGACGCGATGCCGGGGGACTGCGACCTGCCGCGGGACAGCGTCCTGCTCGCGGGCACCGAGCGCGTGTCGCCGGAGCTGGTCCGGCGCTGGGCACCGGGCCGGCGGATGTTCAACGCCTACGGCCCGACCGAGGCGACCACCAACTCGACCCTCGGCGAGAGCGACCCGGTCGAACTCGCCGACGCGACGGTTGTGCCCATCGGCATCCCGGACCCCGGGACCCGCGCGTACGTGCTGGACGCCGGGCTGCGGCCGGTCCCGCCGGGTGTGATGGGGGAGCTGTACCTCGCCGGTTCGGGCCTGGCCCGCGGTTACCTCGGCCGCGCTGGGCTGACGTCCGAGCGGTTCGTGGCCGACCCGTTCGGCTCCGGGGGACGGCTCTATCGCACCGGTGACCTGGTGAAATGGCTGCCGGACGGCCGTCTCGTCTTCCTGGGCCGGGCCGACGACCAGGTCAAGATCCGCGGCTACCGGATCGAGCCGGGTGAGATCGAAGCCGTTATTTCCGAGCACCCGGCCGTCGCGCAGTCGGTCGTGCTGGCCCAGGACGGGCAGCTCATCGCCTACGCCGTCCCGGCCGCGAGCCGGGACGAAGAAGCCGAGCTGGACCACGTCGGCGAGTGGCGTGAGCTGCACGAGAACGTCTTCGACGACGCCGCGTCCGGTGGCTTCGAAGAGAACTTCACCGGGTGGAACTCCAGCTACGACGGCTCGGAGATCCCCCTCGGCGAGATGCGCGAGTGGCACGCGGCGACGATCGAGCGCATCCAGGCGTTGCGGCCGAAGCGGGTGCTGGAGATCGGCGTCGGGTCCGGGCTCATCCTGTCCCGGATCGCGCCGGACGCCGAGGCGTACTGGGGTGTCGACCTGTCCGAGAAGGCGATCGCCAACCTGCGCCGCGAGCTGGCCGCCACGCCGTTCGCGGACAAGGTCCACGTCGCGGCGCGGCCGGCGCACGACCTCGGCGACCTACCGGACGAGCTGTTCGACACGGTGATCATCAACTCCGTGGCGCAGTACTTCCCGAGTGTCGACTACCTCGCTGAGGTCGTCCGGACCGCCGCCGCGCGCGTCCGGCCCGGCGGGGTGATCTTCCTCGGCGACATCCGGAACCTGCGGTCCCTGCGGGCGTTCCGCACGGCGACCGAGCTGCGGCACCGCCGCCGCACCACCGTCGCGGTCGACCAGGCGATCGCCCGCGACGGCGAACTCGTCCTCGACCCGGACTTCTTCACCGCTCTTGCCCGAGACCTGGACGGCTTCGACGACGTCGACCTGTGGTTCAAGCGCGGCCAGGCACACAACGAGCTGACCCGGCACCGCTACGACGTCGTCCTCCGGAAGGCCCCGAAACCGGCCCCGGTCGACGAGCAGGTCGTCACATTCGAGTCGCTCTCGGAACTGGAACGGCTGCTGACGGACCGCCCGAACCGCTTGCGGGTGACCGGTGTGCCGAACGCCCGCCTGTCCGGTGAGCTGGCCGCCGTCGCTGCATTGGCTTCAGGGGATGCGGACGCGGCACTGTCCGCTTTGGATGGTGAATCGTCCGGAGTGGACCCGGAGGCGCTGCAGGAACTGGGCGTGAAGCTGGGTTACCGGGTATACCCGACCGTCACAGCACAGGAAGGTGCGCTGGAGGTCGTGTTCGCCACCGGCGACCCGGTGCGGATCCACCGCGCCCGGCCGGTGCGGGCCGCGCTCGCCACCCTGGGCAACCACCCGGCGGGCCAGCGTGACACGGGCGCGCTGGTGACGGCGTTGCGGGCGCACGTCCGCGACCGGCTGCCCCAGTACATGGTGCCGTCGGCGTTCGTCGTGCTCGACCGGCTGCCGCTGCTGGCCTCCGGCAAGCTCGACCGCCGCGCCCTCCCGAGCCCGGACAAGCAGGAGACCGCCGCCGGACGCGCGCCGCGCACCCCGGTCGAGGAAGTCCTCTGCGGGCTCTTCGCCGAGGTCCTGGACGCGGCCTCGATCGGCGTCGACGACGACTTCTTCGCCCTCGGCGGGCATTCGCTGATGGCCACCCGTCTCGTCGCCCGGGTGCGCGCGGTGTTCGGCGTCGAGCTGCAGGTGCGGTCGGTGTTCGAGACGCCGACCGTGGCCGGGCTCGCCGCGCTGTTGTCCACTCTGGACTCGTCGGTCGCCCGGCCCGCGCTGGTGCGCGCCGACCCGCGGCCCGGCGCACTGCCGCTGTCGTTCGCCCAGCAGCGGCTGTGGTTCCTGCACCGGCTCGAAGGCCCGTCGGCGACGTACAACATGCCGACCGCGGTCCGCCTCACCGGCGACCTCGACGTCACCGCGTTGCGGACCGCACTGTCCGATGTGGTCGAACGGCACGAAGCCCTGCGGACGGTGTTCCCGGACATCGACGGCGAAGCGCGGCAGCAGGTCCTCGACGACGTCACCAGCCCGCTGCACACCCGCGAGATCACCGAGACGATGCTTGCCGACGCGGTGTCCGAAGTGGCCCGCACGGTGTTCGAGCTGGAGTCGGAAGTCCCGTTGCGCGCGGAACTGTTGCGCTTGGGTGCCAGCGAACACGTCCTGGTCCTCGTGTTCCACCACATCGCCTCGGACGGCTGGTCGACCGCGCCACTGTGGCGTGACCTCGCGACGGCCTACACCGCCCGCCGCGCCGGCGAGCGTCCCGAGTGGACACCGTTGCCGGTGCAGTACGCGGACTACACGCTGTGGCAGCGTGACGTCCTCGGCGAGCAGGTGATCGAACCGCAGCTGGCCTACTGGCGCGAGACCCTCGCGGACCTGCCGGAACGGATCGAGCTGCCGACCGACCGGCCGCACCCGGCGGAGGCGTCCTACCGGGGTGAACAGTTCTCGTTCGGCTGGGACGCCGACCTCCACAGTGGACTCGTGGACCTGGCCCGCGCCTGCGGCGCCAGCGTGTTCATGGTCGTGCACGCCGGGCTCACCGCCGTCCTGACCCGACTTGGCGCGGGCACCGATGTCCCGATCGGCACGTCCATCGCCGGCCGCACCGACCAGGCCCTCGATGACCTCGTCGGGTTCTTCGTCAACACCCTGGTGCTGCGCGTCGGCACCGACGGCGACCCGACGTTCCGCGACCTGGTCGCCCGGGTGCGCGACCGCAGCCTCGACGCGTACGCGCACCAGGACGTCCCGTTCGAACGCCTGGTGGAGGCGCTGAACCCGACCCGCTCGCTGGCGTACGCGCCGTTGTTCCAGACGATGCTCGCCTGGCAGAACAACGCCGTCGCCGACCTCGGCCTGCCCGGCCTGACCGTCGGGGAGGAACCGGTCCGCACCGGCACCGCCCGCGCCGACCTGACGCTCTTCGTCGGCGAGCGGCCCGGCAACCAGACCGGCATCCGCGGCACGGCCGAATACAACAGCGACGTCTTCGACCGCTCGACCGTCGAGGTGATCCTCGGGCGGCTCCGGACGTTGCTGCGCGCGGCCGTCGCCGGCCCGGACACCCGGATCGGCGCGATCGACCTGCTCACCGACGCCGAGCACGACCAGCTCGCCGCCGATCCCGCGACGCCGCTGCCTGCGGAGACGGTCGCGGAGCTGTTCGCCGCCCAGGTGGCCCGGACGCCCGACGCCACGGCGCTGGTGTTCGGCGCGGACCGCCTCACCTACGCCGAGCTGGACGAGCGCGCGACGACGCTCGCCCGGGCGCTGCTCGCCCGAGGGGCCGGACCGGAGCGGGTGGTGGCCGTCGCGCTGGCGCGGTCGGTCGAACTCGTCACCGCGCTGGTCGCGGTCCTCAAGACCGGCGCCGCCTACCTGCCCCTGGACCTCAACCACCCGGCCGAGCGCGTCGAGCTGATGCTCACCGACGCCGACCCGCACCTGGTCATCGCTCACGACGGCTTTGGAGATCGCCTGGTGCGGCCGGACGCCTCCGGGCCCGAAGCAGAGTGGCCGACGGTCAGGCCGGACAACCCGGCGTACGTGATCTTCACGTCCGGCTCGACCGGCCGCCCGAAGGCGGTCGCGGGCACCCAGCTCGCGCTGGCCAACCGCCTGCACTGGGGCCGCGACCTCGTCCAGGGTGTGCGCGTGGCGAAGAGCGCGTTGACGTTCATCGACGGCTCGACCGAGCTGCTCGGCGGGCTCGTCGCGGGCGACCCGGTGGTCCTCGCCGACGACGTCACGGCCACCGACCCGCACGCCCTGGCCGAACTCGTGCGGAACAGCGGTGCCCAGGTGCTGACCGTGGTGCCCAGCCTGCTCGACACCTTCGTGGAAGACACCGCCGTCGACTCGGTGACCACCTGGATCGCCAGTGGTGAGCCGCTTTCCGCCGCCCTCGCCGAGAAGGTGGCCCGGCGGTGGCCGTCGGCGAAGCTGGTGAACCTGTACGGCTGCTCGGAGGTCGCGGGCGACAGCCTGGCGCAGGTCTGCGGGCCCGTCGCCATCGGACGGCCCGTCGCGAACACCCGCGCGTACGTCCTCGACGCCGCCCTGCGGCCGGTGCCGCCGGGCGTCCGGGGCGAGCTGTACCTGGCCGGCGCCGGGCTCGCCCGGGGCTACCTCGGCCGCCCGGCGCTGACCGCGGAACGGTTCGTGGCCTCGCCGTTCGAGCCGGGGGAGCGGATGTACCGCACCGGCGACCTGGTCCGGCGCCGTCCGGACGGTGCGCTGGAGTTCGTCGGCCGCGCGGACCAGCAGATCAAGATCCGCGGGTTCCGGGTGGAGCCGGGCGAGGTCGAAGCCGCGCTGACGGCCGATCCGTCGGTCGCTCGCGCGGTCGTGATCGCGCGTGAGAACCGGTTGATCGCCTATGTCGCACCGGCCGGTGACCCGGCCGCGCTGCGAGCAACTTTGACCGCGCGGCTGCCGGAGTACCTGGTGCCGTCGGCGATCGTCGTGCTGCCCGAGCTTCCGGTCAACGCCAACGGCAAGCTCGACCGTGCCGCGCTGCCCGACCCCGAGGTCCGGACCTCGGGCCGGGTCGCGCGGACCCCGGCCGAGCAGGCGCTGTGCGACCTCTTCGCGGACGTCCTCGGCGTCCCGGCCGTCGGCCCGGACGACGGGTTCTTCACCCTCGGCGGTCACTCCCTGCTGGCGACCCGCCTGGTCAGCCGCATCCGCGCGCTGCTCGGCGTCGAAGTCCCGATCCGGGCGGTGTTCGACGCGCCGACCCCGGCCCGCCTGGCTCAGCTGCTCGACCCCGGCCGGCAGAGCCGTCCCGCGCTGGTCCCGGCGGACCGGCCCGAGGTGCTGCCGCTGTCGTTCGCCCAGCAGCGCCTGTGGTTCCTCGACCGCCTCGACGGCTTGAGCGCGACCTACAACATCCCGTGGGCGTGGGAGCTGACCGGCCCGGTCGACACGGACGCGCTGCGGGCGGCGCTCGGCGATGTCGTGGCCCGCCACGAAATCCTCCGGACGATCCTGGTCGAGGACCACGGCACGCCCAGCCAGATCGTCCTGGAGGTGAGTGACGCCCGCGCTCGGCCGGTGCTGGTCACGGAAGCGGCGGTTGACCTCGACGAGCGCGTCACCGCCGCGGCGTCGTACTGCTTCACCCTCGACGCCGAGATCCCGATCCGGGCCACGCTCGTTTCGTCGAGCCCGGAGCGGCACGTGTTCGTGCTGCTGGTGCACCACATCGCCGGTGACGGCTGGTCGCTGCCGCCGTTGAAGCGGGACCTCGGCACCGCGTACGCCGCGCGACTGCGCGGTGAACGTCCACAGTGGACGCCGTTGCCGGTGCAGTACGCGGACTACACGCTGTGGCAGCGGGAGATGTTCGGTCGCTCGGACGACCCGGACAGCCTCCTCGGCCGTCAGGCGGCGTTCTGGCGCGACACCCTCGCCGGGATCCCGGACGAGCTGGCGCTCCCGGCCGACCGGCCGCGCCCGGCGCGCTCGACCAACGACGGCGCGGCGGTGCCGTTCACCGTCCCCGGCGACGTCCACCGCGGCCTGCGCGATCTCGCGCACGGCAGCGACACCAGCACGTTCATGGTGCTGCAGGCGACCCTCGCCGCGCTGCTGACCCGGCTCGGCGCCGGCACCGACATCCCGCTCGGCACGCCGGTGGCCGGCCGGATGGACCACGCGCTGGAGGACCTGGCCGGGTTCTTCGTCAACACGCTGGTCCTGCGCACGGACACCGGCGGCGACCCGACGTTCCGCGAGCTGCTGGCGCGGGTACGCGAGGCCGACCTGGCCGCCTACGCCCACCAGGACCTGCCGTTCGAGCACCTCGTCGAGGTGCTCAACCCGGCCCGGTCGCTGGCCCGGCACCCGCTGTTCCAGGTCATGCTCGCCGTCTACCACGCGGGTTCCGAGCCGGAGAAGCTGCTCGGTCTGGATGCGTCCTATCGGGACACCGGGCTGCGGCAGGCGAAGTTCGACCTGTCCTTCGACCTGGTCGAAACGCCCGACGGCATCGACGGCGACCTCGAGTTCAGCCTCGACCTGTTCGACGAGCCGACCGCCCGGACGCTCACCGAGCGCCTGGTGCGGCTGATGAGCGCCGTCGTCGCCGACCCGGACCGGCCGCTGAGCCGGATCGACGTCCTGGAACCTCTTGAGCGGCAACGGATCCTCGGCGAGTGGGGCACCGGCGCACCGGTGACCACGGCGGCGCCGACGGTCGTCGACCGGCTGGCCGCGCAGGTGGCGGCGACCCCGGACGCGACCGCGCTGAGCGACGCGCGGTCGAGCAGCACCTTCGCGGAGTTCGCGGCGCGGACCGACCGGCTCGCGCGGTGGCTGACGTCGCACGGTGCCGGGCCCGAGCGGGTGGTGGCGCTGGTGCTGCCGCGGTCGGCGGCGGTCGTCGAGGCGATCTTCGGGGTGTTCAAGTCGGGTGCGGCCTACCTGCCGGTGGATCCGGACCAGCCGGCGGACCGGATCGCGGCGATCCTCGCCGACTCCGGCGCTTCGCTGGTGCTGACCAGCCGTGCACTGGCCGCGCCGGTGCCGGGGGCGTTGTTCGTCGAGGACATTGTGGACAGTGCCGCAGCGTTGACCCCGCCGTCACCCGCCAACCCGGCGTACGTGCTCTACACGTCCGGTTCGACGGGCAAGCCCAAGGGCGTCGTCATCCCGCATTCGGGGCTGGTGAACCTGTTCCACAGCCACCGCGAGACGCTCTACCGCCCGGCGGTCGCCGCGGCGGGCGGGCGGCGGCTGCGGGTCGGGCACGCGTGGGCGTTCTTCTTCGACGCGTCCTGGCAGCCGCAGCTGTGGATGCTGGACGGCCACGAGGTCCACGTCGTCGACGACGACACCCGCCGCGACCCGGACCGGCTCGCCGCGGTGGTGCGCGACCGCGGGCTCGACTTCCTCGAGCTGACGCCGTCGCACTTCGCGCAGCTGGCCGCGGCCGGCGTGGTCGACGACGGCTCGTGCGCCCTGGGCGTCGTCGGAGTGGGTGGGGAGGCCGTTTCCCAGTCGCTGTGGGAAGAGCTGCGGGCGTTCCCGGGGACCGAGGCGTACAACCTTTACGGCCCGACCGAGGCCACAGTGGACGCTCTGGTCGGCCGGGTCGCGGACAGCGAACGTCCGGTTGTCGGCCGTCCGGTGCACAACGCGCGGGCGTACGTCCTCGACGGCGGCCTCACCCCGGTCCCGGCCGGCGTCCCCGGTGAGCTGTACCTCGCCGGCGCCGGGCTGGCCCGCGGGTACCACGAACGTCCCGCGCTGACCGCGGACCGGTTCGTCGCGGACCCGTTCGGGCCGCCGGGGGAGCGGATGTACCGCACCGGCGATCTGGTGCGCTGGCGGCCGGACGGGCAGCTCGAGTACCTCGGCCGCACCGACGACCAGGTGAAGGTCCGCGGCTTCCGGATCGAGCCGGGCGAGATCGAGACGGCGCTGACCCGGCATTCCGGGGTCGACCAGGCGCTCGTGATCGTCCGCGAGGACCGGCCGGGGGACATGCGGCTGGTCGCGTACACGACACCGTCGTCGGCGGATCCCGCGCGGCTGCGGGAGTTCGCGGCCCGCTCGCTGCCGGAGTACATGGTGCCCGCGGCGATCGTCCCGCTCGAGGCGTTCCCCGTGACGCGCAACGGGAAGCTCGACCGGGCGGCCCTGCCCGTGCCGGATCTCGAGGCGCGCGGCCGGGCGCCCGAGACGCCGTTGGAGAAGACCCTCTGCGAGGTGTTCGCGGAGGTGCTGGACGTCGACGCCGTGGGCGCCGACGACGACCTGTTCACCCTCGGCGGTCATTCGATGCTGCTCGTGGTCCTGCGCAACCGGATCACCGAACGGCTCGGGACCGAGCTCCCGATCGCCGAGTTCTTCCGTACCCCCACCGCGGCCGGGCTCGCCGCCCTGCTGACCGACAACCGAGGAAACTGATGCAGCGCACCCTGATGAACGCCAAGATCCACCGCGCCACGGTGACCCAGGCCGACCTGCACTACGTCGGGTCCCTGACCATCGACGCCGACCTGATGGCCGCCGCGGACATCGTCGAGGGCGAGCAGGTGCAGATCGTCGACATCACCAACGGCGCCCGGCTGGAGACGTACGCCATCACCGGCGAGCCCGGCACCGGCGTGATCGGGATCAACGGCGCGGCCGCGCACCTGGTGCACCCCGGCGACCTGGTCATCATCATCACCTACGCCCAGGTCGACGAGGCCGAGCGCGCCGCGCACCGGCCGAGGGTGGTGCATGTCGACGCCGACAACCGCCAGGTCCACCTGGGACACGACCCGGCCGAGCCGGTTCCCGGCGCGCACGCCCAGCTGTCGGGCCGCAATTGACGCAGGTGGGCGTGGACACAGGTCGGTCGCGACGGTTGCTTTTGACAGGCTCCCCTAAATAAGGTGTGCCTATCCTAAAGTTCGGCGAGAGGTTCTCATGTCCGTGTTTCAAGGCGGTGCCGGGCTCAGCCGGCGTGGATTCCTGATCGGCACCGGCGGTCTCGCCGCGGCCGCGGCGCTCACCGCGTGCGGCAGCAGTGACGACAAGCCGGCGGCCGCCGCCTCCGGGCCGTGGGAGTTCACCGACGACCGGAACCAGAAGGCCTCCCGCGACCAGCGCCCGTCCCGCGTCGTCGCCTACGCCAGCTCGGCCGCCGCGCTCTGGGACTACGGCGTCCGCCCGGTCGGCGTGTTCGGCCCGCAGAAGACGGCCGACGGCGCCAAGGAGATCCAGGCCGGCAACATCGACCTGAACGCCGTCACCTCGATCGGCAACGCCTGGGACGACTTCAGCATGGAGAAGTTCGCCGCGCTGAAGGCGGACCTGGTCGTCACCGGGCTCACCGGCACCAAGCCGACCGACCTGTGGGTGCTCAAGGACGACCTGGGCACGAAGGTGCAGGCGATCGCGCCGATCGTGGCGCTGTCGGAGTACAAGGTCACGCTGCCGAAGGTGATCGAGCGCTACGAGCAGCTCGCCGTCGCCCTGGGCGGCGACGCGAACTCGGCCGTCATCAAGAAGGGCAAGGACGACTTCCAGAAGGCGTCCGACGACCTGAAGGCCGCGATCAAGTCGAAGCCCGGCCTCAAGGTACTCGTGGTGTCCAGCGACAAGGACAACCTGTACGTCTGCAAGCCGGAGTTCTTCGCCGACCTCGCGTACTACCGCGACCTGGGCCTGGACATCATCAACGGCGCGGGCGCGGACGACTACTTCGAGACGCTCAGCTGGGAGCAGGCCGGCAAGTACCCGGCCGACCTGATCCTCAGCGACAGCCGTACGTTCGCCCTGTCGCGCCAGCAGCTCGCCGCGATCCCGACGTGGGCGCAGCTGCCCGCGGTCAAGGCGAGCCAGCTCGCCGACTGGTCGACCGAGCCGCGGTTCAACCCGGTGCTCGCGGCCCCGGTCATCCAGAAGCTGGCCGAGGTCGTGAAGGGCGCCCGCACGGACATCACCGCCTGAGGAGGCCCCCGATGACCAACCCGTTCGAAGACCCCGAAGGCACGTACCTGGTCCTGGTCAACGCCGAGAACCAGCACAGCCTGTGGCCGGAGTCCGTCGACGTCCCGCCCGGCTGGACCGTCACCTTCGGCCCTTCCGCCCGCCAGGCCTGCCTGGACCACGTGGAAGCGAACTGGACGGACATGCGCCCCAAGTCCTTGGCCGACGCCATGGACAACTGACCCTTCCCCCATACGACACGCCGGGAGCCTTCGTGGCTCCCGGCGTGTCGTCCATCTGGGTACGCGTGTCGTCCGCCCAGGTACGCGTGTCGTCCCTTCAATCACGAGTGTCGGCGTTCTGATCACACGTGCCGGCGTTCCGATCACGGTGCCGACCGGACGACACGCGTACCGGGATGGACGACACGCGTGCCTGGAGGGACGACACGGGTGATTGCGGGGTCGACACGCGTGATCCTGAAGACGACACGCCGGGACCCGCTTGGGGTCCGGCGTGTCGTTGTCCGTGAAGGCCACCTTGAGGGACTCTGAGTCCCTCAAGGTGGCCTTCACGGACCGGTCAGGTGCGCTGACCGGACCAGGCCGCCCAGAGCTTGGCGTACTGGCCTTCGGCGGCGACCAGCTCGTCGTGGGTGCCGGACTCGACCACTGCGCCCGCGTCCAGGACGACGATGCGGTCGGACGCCGCCGCCTGGGTGAGGCGGTGGGCGACCACCAGGGCCGTGCGGCCTTCGAGGGCCGCGGCGGCCGCCGACTCCAGGACGCGGGAGCCCGCGCTGCCCGCCTCGGCCGTGGCCTCGTCGAGGATCGCGATCGGCGGGTCGGCCAGCACCAGGCGGATCAGGGCGAGCTGCTGGGCCTGCGTCACCGTCAGCTGGTGACCGCCTTCGCCGACGACCGTCGCGAGGCCCTCCGGCAAGGCGTCCACCCAGGGCAGCGCCCCCACCTTCGTCAGCGCGGCCCGAAGGTCGTCGTCGGACGCAGAGGGGCGCGCCAGGCGCAGGTCCTCGGCAAGAGGGCCGGCGAAGACGTGGACCTCCTGGCTGATCAATGCGACGGTCCGGCGGGTGGCTTCGGGGCCCAGCTCGTCCAGGGGGACGCCACCGAGCGTGACCGAACCCGTACCCGGCCGGTGGATACCGGCGATCAGCTTGGCCAGCGTGGTCTTCCCGGCGCCGCTCGCCCCGACCAGCGCCACCCGCTCGCCGGGCGCGACGCCGAGGTCGACCTCCCGCAGCACCGGATGACCGTCCACATAGGAGTAACCCGCGCCCGCCGTCTTCACCGACGCGTCGACCGGGCGCGCCGGCGACGCGGGCTGGGCCTCGGCGGGCAGGTCGGCGACGCCGATTATGCGCGCGAGGCTGGCCGCGGCCGCCTGCGCGTCGTCGACCAGGGCCAGCGCCGTCGTGATCGGGCCGAACAGGCTGTGGAAGTACAGGGCCGCCGCTGTCGCCACACCGACCGTCACGGCGTCCGCCCCGACCAGTAGGAAGCCCATCGCCAGGATCGCGGACAGCCCGACGAACTCCGCGAGGTTGAGCCGTGCGTAGAACCGCGTCACCAGGCGGATCCCGCGCAGCGCCAGCTCGACCGCGCTGTCGGAGCGCTTCCGCACCCGCTCGATGTGGGCGTCGCCCATGCTGAACGCGCGGACGGTCTTCGCGCCGCCGATGGTGTCCAGCAGCTGCTGCTGTTGCGCGCCGACGGCCTCGCGCTGGCTGGCGTACAACGGTTTCGCGCGCGGCACGTACCAGCGCACGGTCCACAGCTGGATCGGCACGGCGACCAGCGCGGCCAGGAAGAACCGCCAGTCCAGCACGGCGAGCGCGCCGAGCGTGAGGACCACCGTCAGGACCGAGCGGCCCAGCTCGGGCAACGCCTCCCGGACGCCCTCCGCGACCACCGAGACGTCGTTCGTCACGCGGGCGGTGAGGTCGCCGGACCCGGCGCGTTCGACCTGCTCGAGCGGCAGCCCGAGCGCCCGCGCGACGAAGCGTTCCCGCAGCTCCGCCAGGATCGTCTCGCCGAGCCGCGACACCATCGACACGCCGAGGGCGGTCGCGATCGCCTGCGCCAGCGCGACGAGCACCAGCGCGACCACCGGCGTGACGAGCTCGGTCGCCGGCTGTTTCGACGCGACCAGGTCGACGACCCGGCCGAGCAGGGGAGCGGTGAGCAGGCCGATCGCGGTGGCCGCGACCAGCATGGTGAACGCGGCGACCGCGCGTCCCCTAGCCCGGCCGATCAGCTCGCCGAGGACGGCTCGGATGCGCGGCCCATCGGCCACGGGGAGGAGTTCGCGCGTCATGACAGCACCGCCGCCCGGTAGTCGGCCCGGCCGGCCAGCTCGGTGTGGCTGCCCTCGCAGGCGATCCGCCCGTCGTCGAGGAGGACGACACGATCGGTCGCGGCGAGCAGGGCCGGGCTGGTGGTCACGAGGATGGTCGTGCGGCCGCGCCGCAGCTCCGCCAGGCCCGCGGCGATGCGGGCCTCGGTGACGGTGTCGACGGCGGTCGTCGGGTCGTGCAGCACGAGCACCGGCGCGTCGACGGCCAAGGCCCGCGCGAGGGCGACCCGCTGGCGTTGGCCGCCGGAAAGTGATCTCCCGCGTTCGCTGACGGCAGTCGCGACGCCGTCGGGCAGCGCGCTCGCCACCTCGTCGACGGCGGCGGCCGACATCGCCTCGGCGACGCGCGGCCCGGACTCGACGTTCTCGGCCACGGTCCCCGCGAACAGGTCCGCGTCGTGCGCGGCGACCAGCACGACCTCGCGCACCCGGCTCGGGTCCACAGTGGACAGGTCGACCGCGTCGACCGAGACCGACCCGGTGGCGGGGTTGGCGGCGCGGCCGAGGCAGTCGAGCAGGTCGGTCGCGGCGGCCGGGTCGGTGGCGACCACGCCGAGCAGTTCCCCCGGCCGGGCTTCGAAGTCGACGTTGCGCAGGGCGCCCCGGCCCAGCGCGGACAGCCGCACGTGCCCGGGCGCCGGGGCCGGCAGGGTCGCGGTGCCTTCGCCGACGGCGGGCGGCGCGTTGAGGACGTCGGCGATCCGCCCGGCCGACGCCCGGCCCTGGGCGAGTTCGCCGTTGACCCACGAGAAGATCGAGAACGGCGTGATCAGGTACTGGGCGAGCCCGACCGCGGCGACCAGGTCGCCGATGGTGATGTCGCCCGCCGCGGCGAGGTTGCCGCCGACCAGCGCGACCAGCGCGATGAAGATGCCGGTCAGCGCGAGCAGCGCGCCGTTGTGCCAGGCCTGGGCGCGGGCCGCCTTGAGCGTCGCCTTCAGGGAGTCCTGACTGGTCCGGCGGTAGCGGTCGACGGCCGCGCGTTCGGCGCCGACCCCCTTGAGCACCCGCAGCCCGGCGACGAGGTCCGTCGCGATCCCCGAGGCGAAGGCGGAGCGCTCCTGCTCGGCCTCGCTGCGGCGTTCGAGGGGCTTTCCGACGAGGTGCGCGAGGTAGAGCATCGGCGGCGTGCCGAGCAGCACGAGCAGGCCGAGCGGGATCGACATGGTGAGCAGCACGACGGCACTGACCAGGAGACCGGCCAGCCCGGCGATCCCGAACGGGAGCACGCCGTTGAGCTGGCCGACGCGCTTCGCGTCCGACGTCCCGATGCTCACCAGTTCGCCGGCGAGGTTGCCGGTTTCGGCGCCGCCGCCGGGGTGCAGGACGCGGCGGCCGAGGTCGAGGCGCAGTTCGTGGGCCGCGCGTTCCGCGGCGCGCTCGCCGGCGCGGGCGCCGAGCCGGTAGCTGGTCGACAGGCCGGCGAAGAGCACGCCGAGCACCGCCAGCCAGAGCAGCAGGGTCCAGACCGAGCCGCCCGCGACGGCCTGGTCGATCACGACGCCGATCACCACCGGGACCAGCGCCTCACCGCCCTGGTGGCCCGCCGTCAGCAGCGACGCGAGCGCCACCGACCTGCGTTGCCCGGCGATCGAACGGCGGAGGACTTCCCGTCCGGTCGTGCTCACCCGCGCCTCCCTGTCCTGTCGTGGGATAGGTAAGGCTAGTCTAAGTAAAGAACCTACGGGGAAACGGTCGCGTTCGTCTCAGTGGCCGGTTCGCCGAACCGCGCGAGCGCCAGCGCGGCGGCGACGGCCAGGACGAACCCGGCCACCGCGACCAGCACGAACCCGGGCCGGGTGCGGTCGCCGAGCGCGAGCACGCCGACCAGTGACGGGAACACCGTCTCGCCGAGGACCATCATCGCGGTCGAGGTGGTGACGCTGCCGCGTTGCAACGCCGTCGCGTAGAACAGCATCGCCATCCCGCCCGCGACGGCGACGGTGTAGGTCGCCGGGTCCTTGAGCAGGTCGAGCGGCGCGAGGCTGGGGATGATCCGCCCGGCGATCGCGACGACGCCGAAGCACAGGCCGGCGACCAGGCCGAGCGCCGGCGTCCGCACCCGGCGGTTCGCCTTCCCGGCGACGATCCCGGCCCCGGCCAGCACCACGACCGCGCCGATGAGCACCAGCCGGAACCCGAGGCCGACGGGGTCCGAGCCCTCGCTTTCGGCGGCCGCGCCGAGCAGGCCCAGGCCGGCGCACACGACGACGATGGCGCCCCACTCCCGTTTGCCCAGCCGGACGCCGAGGAACCGCGCGGCGACGGCGGTCACGGCGAGGCTGGCGGCGAGCGCGGCCTGCACGACGAACAGCGGCAGGACGTGCAGGGCCACGATCTGCGCCACGAACCCGAGGACGTCCAGCAGGAGGCCGAGCACGAACTTCCACTGGCCGAGCACGCGCACCAGGAGTTTCGGGTCGACGCCGTCGGCGCCGGTGTCGGTCGCCCGAGCGGCGACCGACTGCATGACCGACGCGACGCCGTACGCGCAGGCCGCGCCCAAGGCGCAGAGGAGTCCCCACCACATGCCACCCACCCTAGGACCGTTCCCGTCCGGCGTGATCTTGGCGGCTCCCCGGATTTTGTCGGACCCCCTCGCTATCTTGTCGGCATGTCGAACACGAGTTCGAAGATGCGCCGGTCCTGGCCCGCTCGCCTGGCCTGGGACGAGCTGCGCGTGCAGCTGGACTTCCTGCAGTTCCTCCGCGCGACCGCGGTCAACAAGGTCGCCGGGCTGACTCCCGAGGCCGCCGCGGCGACACCGCTGCCGACGTCACCGCGGATGAGCGCGCTGGGTGTCCTGAAGCACCTGACCGCGGTCGAGCGCTGGTGGCTGGCGATCGAGGCGGGCGGTGCGGACCTGCCGTCCCTCTGGCCGGGCAAGCCGGACCCGAGCTGGGACCTGACGGAGGACGACACCCCGGCGTCGGTGGTCGCGGCGTACAAGGCGGAGTGGGCCCGGGTGGAGAAGGCCCTCCACGGGCTCACCCCCGACGACCGCACGAGGCGGCGCTCGGAGTTCACCGTGCGGTGGGTGCTGGCCCACGTCGTCCAGGAGACGGCGCGGCACGTGGGGCACCTGGACGTCCTGCGCGAGCTGGCCGACGGGGAGGTGGGGGAATGAAAACAGGGTGACACGCGGGAGTGCGTGGCCGTCGTCGCGGAGTACCGCCGATTTACCGGCCCCCTGGCCCTGCACGGGTGCCCAGTGGGGTTCCGGTGCCCTGTCGGCAGCCGGCTGAGACTGCCGTGCTTGTCCGGCGGTGCGGCCTGACCGGCTCGGGTCTGCCGGTCAGTCGCGGAGGCCGGTTCGGCCGGTCTGCTTGAGTCGATCGAGCCGGTCTGCTGCCTCCTGCCGGCCGACGTGGCCGGTCGAGGCGAGCCGCGGAGCGCGTTGTGCACACCGACCTCACCGGGTGTCCGGGCCAGGGGAGCAGTTGCCTCCACGACGCGCGCCACACCCGGCACGCCGCGACAGCTCGACCTGTGGCGGCTGCGGGACCGGCCGCGTCCGTACACAGTGGACGGTGCCCGGCTCGACGTCGAGCACGACGGCGCCTGGGTGGAGGTCGCCGAATGTGGCCTGGCCAGTCCCGCGGTGCTCGCGCGGGCCGGGCTCGCCCTCGGCATGGGCCTGGACCGGATGCTGATGCTGCTCAAGTGCATCCCGGACATCCGGCTGCTGCGCTCGGCCGCACCCACGGTCGCGGACCAGATGCTCGACCTCGAGCCCTGCCGCCCGGTGCCGGCCAGGTCGAGATCCGGCAGGAGACACCGTGCGCGGACCTGCCACCGCAGGCATTGGCCCGGCTCGGCGCGCGCCATGACCAAAAGAACCTGCTGGTACGCCTGGTACTCCGCCCGCTGGGTACGACGCTCTCCGACCACGGGGCCAACGTCCTGCGTGACCCCGTAGGGTGTCCGGCATGACGGATCGGCTCTACTTCCGGCAGTTGCTCGCGGGCCGCGACTTCGCGGTCGGGGACCCGGTGGCGACGCAGATGGTGAACTTCGCCTACCTGATCGGCGACCGCGAGACGCGGGACGCGGTGATCGTCGACCCGGCCTACGCCGTGCGGGATCTGCTGGACGTGCTCGCCGCCGACGGGATGCGGCTCACCGGGGTGCTCGCCACCCACCACCACCCCGACCACGTCGGCGGCGACATGATGGGCTTCTCACTGCCCGGGATCGCCGAGCTGCTCGCCGTCGAGCCGGTGCCGATCCACGTCAACGGCGCCGAGACCGAGTGGGTCCGGCGGGTCACCGGGGTGTCGGACACCGACCTGCGCGCGCACGACCACGACGACGTCCTCGAGGTCGGCGCGATCCCGATCCGGCTGCTCCACACGCCCGGCCACACGCCGGGCAGCCAGTGCTTCCTCGTCGAGGACAAGCTCGTCTCCGGGGACACGCTGTTCCTCGAGGGCTGCGGCCGCACCGACTTCCCCGGCGGGGATGCCGAGGAGATCTACCGCAGCCTGCAGTCCCTCGCCGGGCTGGCCGGCGATCCCGTCGTCTACCCCGGGCACCAGTACTCCGCCGAGCCGTCGGCGCCGCTGTCGGACGTCAAGCGGACCAACTTCGTCTACCGGCCGCGTTCGCTCGACGAATGGAAGGTCATGTTCGGCGGCTGAGAGGCCGTTCCACGGATTGAAACACCGCTATTTCACGGACTGGGAGCCGGCGTCCACGGATTGACTTCACCCGTTCGTGGCTCGAAGCTCGGGACCATGCATCACGGCGCACTCCTCGTCGCCCGCCTGCACGTCGACCTCCGGCGGCAGGCGAGCGCGGCGTGTCCGCTCGCCTGATTCCGCGCTGAAGTGCGAATACCGCTGAGCCCGAATACTGAAGTCCCGGGAGAAATCCGTGTCGATTTCCACCACGGGCGTGCTGGCGCGCGCCGAACCGGCCGCCGAACGGCCGCCCCGCAAGACCCGCCGGAGGATCGACCTGCGCCGGTGGATCAGCCCGGTGGTGCTGGTCGCGCTCTGGCAGATCGCCAGCGGCACCGGCCTGCTGCCGCCCGACAAGCTCAGCTCACCGTGGACGGTCCTGCAGGCCGGCGTCGAAGTCGCGCGCAGCGGCGAGCTCGGTGACGCGTTCGCCGTGTCGCTCGGCCGGGTCGGCGCCGGGTTCGCCATCGGCGCGATCGTCGGGGTGCTGCTCGGCATCGTTTCCGGCCTTTCCCGCTGGGGTGAGGCGCTGGTCGACCCGCCGGTCCAGATGCTGCGGACGCTGCCGTTCCTCGGCCTGATCCCGCTGTTCATCCTGTGGTTCGGGATCGGCGAGGAGACGAAGATCGTGCTGGTCGCGCTCGGCGTGGCCTTCCCGCTCTACCTGAACGTCCACTCGGGAATCCGCGGCGCCGACCCGAACCTCGTCGAAGCCTCGCGGGCGCTCGGGTTCAGCCGCGCGGAACGGCTCTGGCACGTCGTGCTGCCCGGCGCGCTGCCGCAGGCGCTCGTCGGGCTGCGGCAGTCGCTCGGCCTGGCGTGGCTCGCGCTGATCGTCGGCGAGACGGTCAACGCCGACGCCGGTGTCGGCTACCTCATCAACAACGCGCGGGAGTTCCTGCGCACCGACGTCGTGGTCGTCGGCCTCATCCTCTACGCCCTGCTCGGCCTGGTCACCGACGCGCTGGTCCGGCTGCTGGAACGGAAGGTGCTGCGGTGGCGAACCCGGTAGCGGACGTCGCGAACCTGACCAAGCGGTTCGGCGACCGGACCGTCCTCAGTGGACTCGACCTGACCATCGGCCGCGGCGAGTTCGTCGCCCTGCTGGGCCGCAGCGGCTCCGGCAAGTCGACGCTCCTGCGGGTGCTGGCCGGGCTCGACGGCGCCGTCGAAGGGAAGGCCGACGTCCACGGCACCGTCTCGGTCGCCTTCCAGCAGCCGCGGTTGCTGCCGTGGCGGAAGGTCTGGCGCAACGTCGTGCTCGGCCTGCGCCAGGACGGCGTCTCGAAGTCCCGCAACCGCGCGCTGGCCGACCGGGCCCTGGCCGAGGTCCACCTCGGCGAGCACGCCGACGACTGGCCGCTGACGCTGTCCGGCGGCGAGGCCCAGCGTGTCTCCCTGGCTCGTGCTCTGGTGCGCGAGCCGGACCTGCTGCTGCTCGACGAACCCTTCGGCGCCCTCGACGCGCTCACCCGGATCGCGATGCACCGGCTGGTCGAGGACCTCTGGCGACGGCACCTGCCGGGCGTGCTCCTGGTGACCCACGACGTCGACGAAGCCCTGCTGCTCGCCGACCGGGTCCTCGTCCTCGACGGTGGGCGCATCATCGCCGAACACCGGCCGGGCGGCTCCCGGCCACGCAACCCCGCCGACCACATCGACGTCCGCCGCCGCGTGCTGGCGGACCTGGGAGTGACCGAAGATGCGCCTGTATAAGGGAATCGCCGTCGTAGCGGCGGCGCTGGTCCTGGCCGGGTGCGGCTCGGCCGCGAAGGAGGCCGGCCCGGCGGTCGTGCCGCAGGCGGTGAGCGCGGCCGACCTGGCGAAGGTGACGCTCAAGGTCGGCGACCAGAAGGGCGGCGTCAAGTCGCTGCTCACCGCGGCGAAGGGGCTCGACAACCTGCCGTACAAGATCGAGTGGTCGACGTTCACCTCCGGGCCGCCGCTCCTGGAGGCGGCGTCGGCCGGCGCGATCGACATCGGCCGGGTCGGCAACACCCCGCCGATCTTCGCCGCCGCCGCGAAGGCGAAGATCGCCGTCGTCAGCGTCTCGAAGAGCAACGTCGAGCGCGAGGCGATCCTGGTCCCGGACGACTCGCCGCTGAAGGACGTCGCGTCCTTGAAGGGCAAGACGGTCGGTGTCGCGAAGGGCAGCTCCGCACACGGCCAGCTGCTGAACACGCTGCACAACGCCGGACTGTCCACCAAGGACATCAAGATCAGCTTCCTGCAGCCGGCCGAGGCCTACGCGGCGTTCACCCAGCACACGATCGACGCGTGGGCGATCTGGGACCCCTACACCGCGCAGGCCCAGATCGAGGCCAAGGCGCGGGTGCTGGCCGACGGCCGGGGCTCGTCCAACGGCCTGAGCTTCCAGACCGCGAGCACCGCGGCGCTGGCCGACCCCGGCAAGAACTCGGCCATCCGCGACTTCGTGGTGCGCGTGGTCAAGGCCCAGAAGTGGGCCGACGCGCATCGTTCGGAATGGGCGGCGGCGTGGGCCAAGGAGACCGGGCTCAAGCTCGAGGTGGCGCAGAAGGCCGTCGACGCGGGCCGTGACCTGCCGGCCGCGCTGGACGATTCGATCGTGAAATCGGAGCAGCAGCTCGCGGACGCGTTCACCGACGACAAGACTCTGCCGGGGAAGGTGGACTTCGCCGCGTACGCCGACCGCCGGTTCGGTCCCGACCTGGAGACGGCCCGGAAGACGTCAGGGAGCAACGGATGAGCATCAGGCTGCACTGGTTCCTGCCCACCAGCGGTGACGGCCGCACGATCGTGGAACGCTTCCACGCCAACCGGTCCGCCGGTCCGGCCGCGCAGCGCGACCCCGATCTCGACTACCTCGCCCAGGTGGCCCGCGCGGCCGAGCGGCAGGGTTTCGAGGGTGTCCTGACGCCGACCGGGACCTGGTGCGAGGACGCCTGGCTCACGACGGCGGCCTTGATCCGTGAGACGACCAGGCTGAAGTTCCTGGTCGCCTTCCGCCCCGGCGTCATCTCGCCGACGCTCGCCGCGCAGATGGCCGGCACGTTCCAGCGGCTGTCGGACGGCCGGGTGCTGCTCAACATCGTCACCGGCGGCGACGCGGTCGAGCAGCGCCGGTTCGGCGACTGGCACGACCACGACGCCCGGTACGCGCGCACCGACGAGTTCCTGACGATCGTCCGCGGCGTGTGGTCCGGGAAGCCGTTCACCTTCGAGGGTGAGCACCTGAAGGTCGAGGGCGCGACGACGCTGGCCGCGCCGGACCCGGCGCCGCCGATCTACTTCGGCGGCTCGTCGCCGGCCGCGCTGCCGGTGGCCGCCAAGCACGCCGACGTCTACCTGACCTGGGGCGAGCCGCCCGCGCAGGTGGCGGAGAAGATCGCCAAGGTCAAGGCACTGGCGGGGGACCGGGACATCCGGTTCGGCGTCCGGCTGCACACGATCTCGCGCGACACGTCGGCCGAGGCGTGGGCGGAGGCGCAGAAGCTGCTGGACGCGCTGAGTCCGGAGCAGGTCGCGAAGGCGCAGGCGCAGCTGGCCGCCAGCGAGTCGGTCGGGCAGCAGCGGATGGTGGCGCTGCACGGCGGCCGCACCGACGGCGGCGTCCGCGGCCTGGAGATCCACCCGAACCTGTGGGCCGGCGTCGGCCTGGTCCGCGGCGGTGCCGGCACCGCGCTGGTGGGCAGCCACAGCGAGGTCGCCGACCTGATCGAGGAGTACCACTCGGTCGGCGTCAGCGAGTTCGTGCTGTCCGGCTACCCGCACCTGGAGGAGGCGTACTGGTTCGGCGACGGCGTCCGGCCGGAGCTGGCCCGGCGCGGCCTGCTGGCCGACGTCCCGGCGCTGCACCGGCCGTCCCACCCCGAACGCAACGTCGCCGCGCTCTAACCCCAGCGGGTCGAGGCGTAGACGACGATGTTGTCGCGGTAGCTGCGTTTGGCCGCGTCGAAACTGCCGCCGCAGGTGATCAGCCGCAGCGCGCTGCCCGGCGCCGGCCCGTAGACGGCGTCGGTGGGGAAGGCGTTCTTCGGGTAGCGCTGGACGCGGTCGACGACGAACCGCGTCTCCTGGCCGTCGGAGCGCGTGACGAACACTTCGTCGCCGCCCTTCAGCTCGCGCAGCCGGAAGAACGGCGCCGGGCCGGCCCGGGAGTCGACGTGCGCGGCGATCACCGCTGGGCCGGGGTCACCGGGTACCGGGCCGTCGGCGTACCAGCCGACGTCCTCGAACTTCGCGGGCGCTTCGAGCTGGTGGTCGGGCCCGAGCCCGAGCGGGACGAGCGCGGGCGCGTCGATGGCGATCGCCGGGATCCGCAGGTGCACCGGGCGGACCTCGGCGGCCGTCGGCAGCGGCTGGGGCCCGGCCGCGGCCGCCGGGGTGGAGGACGACGTCACCGTCGGCGGCGGGGTGGCCGGGGCCGCCGTCGAGCAGCCCGCGACCGCCAGCGCCGTGACGAGGAGCGCGCCGAGCTCAGCGCGCACGGGCGGCCCCGCGCCGCCGCAGCACCGGCCACGCCACGAGGGCGGCCAGGAGCGCGACCACCGCGGCCGCCGGCCAGAACGGCGAGCCCGGCGACACCGGCGCCGTGCCGCCACCGCCGGTCTCGACGCCGAACTTCGGCGGGTCGGGGAGTGACGCGCCGTCGGCGATCGGGTTGGCCTTGAGCGCCCCGCCGTCTTCGGTGACCAGCAGCGTCGTCGACGTGCCGGCCTTGACGTCGACGTCCGCGGTGGACTTCACCGAGCCGCCGCTCAGCTGCAGCGGCCAGCGGCCCTGCGGGACGTCGACGTAGTTCGAGGTCATGCCGTACGCCGCGTCCTTGGCGATCGCCATGCCCTGCGGGCCGTCGACGGTGACCGGGGCGATGGCCGCCGACCCCTCGACGACGCGGACCCGGCCCTGGCCCGGACCGGGCGGGGTCAGGTCGTCGGTCACCAGCTGGCCGTGCAGCGTGCCGTCCGGGCCGTTCGCGAAGACCAGCAGGGAGTAGGCGTTGCGCTCGGCGACGTCGATGGTGGCCGACAGCGCGGGCGGGGTGGTCGCCGCGGCGTTGGCGGGCCGCATCGAGAGGGTGTACTTGCCGGGGTCGAGCGACGAGTAGGGCGTGACCGCGCCGTAGCCGGCCTTGCGGATGACGACCTTCTCGGCCTGCCCGAACGGCGCGAAGTAGATGTCCACCGGCGGGACCTTCGGGGACAGGTGCCCGACGCGGATCCAGCCGACGCCCGGCCCGGGCGCGTTCGCCGCCGCGGATGCGGGCACCGGCGCGAGTGCGCCGATCAGCAGGGCCGCGGCGATCAGCCCGGCCGGTCTGAGCAGGAGCCTGGTGCGCATGAGAGGGCCTTTCGGGGATTTCAGGGAGAGGAGAACGGGACCAGCAGTCCCGAGGGCGCGAACAACGGGTAGGTGACGAGCACGCCGTCGCGGGTCCGGGCGACGGACGAGGGGCGGAACAGGTCGCGCTGGCCGGTGTAGAACGCGGCCAGGCCGTCCTCGCCGCCGGCGAACTGCACGCGGCGGCGGGGTTGTCCGGCGGATTCTTCGCCGGGGACTTCGGGGAACGCGGTGATCTTCACCGGCTGCAGGGCCGCCAGGGCGGCGATGGTCGCGATGAGCCGGGGATCGACGCGGCCGGCCCGCAGCACGGCGGCGGCGTCCTGGCTGACGGTGATCCGGGTGGACGCGGCCAGCGCGGCACCGGCGTGGGCCCGTGCCGAGTCCTCCGACGACGCGCCCGGGTCGACCGGGGGCAGGTCGAGGCGGGAGACCGTGACCCGCTGGTCGCCGGAGCCGAACGCCGCGACGACCCCGGCGTCGGCCAGTGCGCCGTCGAGGGCGGGGTAGCGCTGGCGGAGGTCGTCGGCGTCCCGGGTGAAGACCGCCCACTCGGCGGCCGGGCAGACGGCCGCGCACGCGGCGGGCGCCGCCATCATGCCGGTGGGCCAGCCCCCGTTCGCGAGTTCGGCCCAGGCCGCGTCGTCGACGAGCAGGCGGGCGCCGGAAGCGTTGTCCCGCAACCATCCCTGCGCGTCGGTCAGCGGCCCGCTGCGGTCGGGGGACGGCTTGAGCGCGGTGAACCCGTACGCCCAGCCGACCCCGACCACCACCACGAACACGGTGGCGGCCACCACGAGCCCGGTCCGGCCCCCGGCCCGTGACTGATGCGATGCGGCCCGGCGCTGCCGGGTGATGGCCTGAGCGACCCCGGCCACGAGCAGCGGGGTCACCGGCAGCAGGAGCGCGAGCACCGCCGTGTCGGGCACCCCCGGCACGAGCAGGACCGCGACGAGCAGCAGGCCGGACACCGCGAACGGCCGCAGCGCCGCGACCGCCAGCCCGGCGACGAGCGCGAAGACCGACAGCACCGCCCAGGCCGGATCGAGCGCCACCCAGTCGGCGACGTCCGGGTGGCCGGCGGCGGCGAGGTGGGGCCGCAGCACGGCGGCGGCCGGGCCGAACGCGACGCCCAGGCCGAGGTTGAGCAGCACCGCCACCACGGCGGCCCGGGTCGGTGAGCGGCGGACCAGCAGCCAGCCGGCCGCGGGCAGCAGGAACAGCGCCAGCGGTGAGGTCAGCACGGCCGCCAGCAGGCACACCGCGGCCGCGATGTCGTGGCGGAGCTTGGCCTCGGGGGTGGTGATCAGCACCAGGGCGCCCAGCGCCCACACCGCCGCCAGGTGCTCGACGACGACCAGCCGCTGCAGGCCGAGCGCCAGCGGTGACACCGCGACCAGCAGCACCGCCGCCGTGGCCGCCCAGCGCGCCAGGCCGAGGCGGCGCGCGAGGAACCACAGCAGGACCGTGCCGATCACGGCCGCGACCAGCATCGTCTCGCGGACCGCCGCCAGCGCCGTGGCCGAGCGGCCGAACGCGTCGGACACCATCGTGTAGGCGGACAGCTGCAGCCAGCCGAACCGGCTGAGCCCGGCGCCGCCCGCGTCGGTGAACGACGTGAGGTGGCCGAGCGCGTACGCGTGGGCGACGGTCGCCGACTCGGACGGCAGGGCCGGCGTCGTGGCGGCCAGGTAGAGCACGCGGAGGCCGCCGGCCAGGGCCAGCAGCGCCAGCACGATGTCGAGGGACAGCAGCCGGTGCGCGGCCGAGGGACGCGCACCCGACTGCTCGGAAAGTGTCGCGGGGGAGTGGCCCGAGAACGTCGTCCCCCAGCTGTGCTGGGCCATTGGACGGATCGTAGCCGCTGCGGATCAGCCGTACAGCTCGGGGAGGTCACGTCATCCGGACGGCCTAGAGATCGTCCCGGAAGATCAAAAAGCCTTGCCCCGCAAGATTATTTCCGACTGTCCGCAGTGGACCCGGAAAGCGTCCGGGTCAACGCGAGTGCGACCGTGCGGACGGCGGGAGCAACCCGTTCGGTCCGCATCCGGTTGGCCCAGCCCGAAATGGACACGGCCGCGACCGCGACGCCGTGCGCGTCGAGCAGCGGGCTGGCCGCGCACACGACACCGACGCCCGATTCCTCACGTTCCAGCGCGATCCCGTCTTCGCGGATCCGGGTGAGCTGACGGCGAAGCAGCCCGGGTGCGGTGATCGTCTTGGGGCTCATGCGGGGTAATCCGGCGTCGATCACCTTGTTCACCACGGATTCCGCGGAAAACGCGAGAATTGCCTTACCGACGCCGGTCGCGTGCGCGGGGAACCGGCCGCCGATGCGCGACGGCAGCGTCGGCGCGTCCGGCCCGCGCAGGACGTCGAGGTAGACGACTTCGGTGCCTTCCAGGATCGCGAGGTGGACCGTGTTGCGCGTCGCCTCGCGGAGATCGGCGAGGTACGGCCGGGCCGCTTCGACGAGTCCTCGCCGGGGTGAGGCCAGTTGGCCGATTTCGAACAGCCGCAGCCCGAGCCGCACCGCGCCGTCCTCGCGGGTCAGCAGGCCGGTCTCGGCGAGGTGGCCGACGAGCCGGTGCACGGTGGTCTTGGCCAGCCCGGTCCGGCGGGCCAGCTCGGACACGCCGAGTGACTCGTCACCCGGGCGGAAGGCCTCGAGGAGCGCGGCGAGCCGGGCCGCGACGAGGCCGTCGCCGCTCGCTCCCTCGTTCCGCCCAGCGGTACGCATGGGTTGAGTGTGCCCGATCCGGCGCGGGACTGTCAGCTGGTGGTGCGGTCAGCGGGACAGGTCGTCGGCGCCGAGCACGAGCTTGACGCAGTGCGCGACGAGCCGCTCGCGCGTCACCTTCAGCGAGCCGTCGAGGTAGGCGACGAAGACGTTGCTCAGCGCGCCGACCAGCCCGACGGCCACGAGCTGGCGTTCGGTCTCGTCCCCGCCCGAAAGCTGCTCGCCGACGACGGCGGTGAACACCGGCAGCAGGTGCAGGCCGCGCCGGGTGAGCGCGGGGTCGGTCAGCGGGGCGAGGAGCAGGATCCGGCCCCGGCGGGGGTCGTCGACGATCAGCTCGACGAACGCGCGTACGGCGTTCTCGGCCCGCAGGGTCGGGTTCGGCGCGTCCTGCACGGCGTCGACGAGGGCTCGGCGCGCCTGCTCGCCGACGTGCTCGTAGACCGCGGCGACGAGCTCCTCGCGGTCGGCGAAGCTCTCGTAGAAGTAGCGCTCGGTGAGCTTCGCGTGCCGGCACACCGCGCGCACGCTGGTCGCGGCCGAGCCTTCGGTGCCCAGCAGCTCGAGGCCCGCGGCGACGAGCTGCTCGCGCCGGAGCGCCTTCCGGTCGTCCAGTGTCGTGCCCGCCCAGGTCCGGCCCGGCATCCCCGCTCCTCGGTTGACTACGTGTGTTGTCAGATCCTAGCCTGACAACAGCCGTAGTCAGTTCGAGACTCGACGAGGAGCCGCCGATGACCCCGCAACCGCTCGGTCCCGACTCGCTGACCTGGAAGTACTTCGGCGACTGGCGTGGCCTGCTGATCGCGCTGTGGGCCGGGTCGATGCAGAACATGCACCCGGGCCTCGGGGCCGGCGTCGAGCAGCACTCGCGGTTCTTCGAGGAGCGCTGGCAGCGGCTCTTCCGCTCGCTCTACCCGATCGGCGGGGTCGTCTACGACGGCCCGCGCGCCCACCAGACTGCTCTCGAAGTCCGCGGCTACCACGACCGGATCAAGGGGATCGACGCGCGCGGCCGTCGCTACCACGCCCTCGACCCGGACACCTACTACTGGGCGCACTCGACGTTCTTCGTCAGCACGATCCTCATCGCCGACCACTTCATGGGCGGCATCGGCGAGGCGGAGAAGCGGCGGCTGTTCGACGAGCACGTCATCTGGTGGCGGATGTACGACATGAGCCTGCGGCCGGTGCCGGAGAGCTGGGAGGACTTCCAGCGGTACTGGAAGCACATGTGCGCCGAGGTCCTGGAGGACAACAAGGCCACCCGGGACGTCCTCGACCTGCGGGGGATCGCAAAACCGCCGTTCCTGCCGTGGCTGCCGGACGTGCTCTGGCGGCCGGTGAGCGTGCTGGTCGCGCGCAACTTCCTCTGGCTGACGACCGGGCTGTACGACCGCGAGATCCGCGACCTCCTCGGCCTGCGCTGGTCCGAGCGGGACGCGCGCAGGCATCGCCGGGTGGGGAAGCTGATCAACGCCGTGTTCCGGCTCGTCCCGCACGACCGGCGCTACCACCCGCGGGCCCGGGCCGGCTGGCGTCGCGCCCGCGGCGAGGTGGCTCCGGACGCCGCCGTGGTCGAGACTCCACCCAGGAACCTGCCGCCGCTGTCCGAGCGTGGCAAACCGGAGCACTACGCGCCGAACATCTAGGAGGTCTTCGTGAAGCTGGGATTCCACGTCGGGTACTGGGGCAGCGGGCCGACCCCGGGTGCGCTGGAGGCCGTCCTCAAGGCCGAGGAGCTCGGCTTCGACTCGGTGTGGACGGCGGAGGCGTACGGCTCGGACGCGTTCACGCCGCTGGCCTGGTGGGGCTCGTCGACCAGCCGGATCCGGCTCGGCACCAACATCGTCCAGATGGCCGCGCGGACCCCGACGGCGACGGCGATGAGCGCCCTGACCCTCGATCACCTGTCGGGCGGCCGGTTCGTGCTCGGCCTCGGCGCGTCGGGTCCGCAGGTCGTCGAGGGCTGGTACGGCCAGCCGTACCCGAAGCCGCTGGCCCGCACGCGCGAGTACGTCGACATCGTGCGGCAGGTGCTCGCGCGGGAGGCGCCGGTGACGCTGGACGGCCAGCACTTCCAGCTCCCGCTGAAGGGCGGTGCCGGGCTGGGCAAGCCGCTCAAGCCGACCGTGCACCCGCTGCGCAAGGACGTCCCGATCCATCTGGCCGCGGAGGGCCCGAAGAACGTCGCGCTGTCCGCCGAGATCTGCGACGGCTGGCTCCCGCTGTTCTTCTCGCCCAAGAGCAACGACTTCTACAAGGCCGCGCTCGAAGAGGGCTTCGCGCGGCCGGGCGCCCGGCGCACCCTGGAGACGTTCGAGGTGCCCGCGTCGGTTCCGGTGATCGTGCACGACGACGTCGAGGAGGCGGCGAGCTGGATCAAGCCGTCGCTCGCGCTCTACATCGGCGGCATGGGCGCGAAGAGCGTGAACTTCCACCACGACGTCTTCGCGCGGCTGGGCTACGAGGACGTCGCGGACAAGGTCCAGGAGCTGTACCTCGCCGGACGCAAGGACGAAGCGACCGCGGCGATCCCGACCTCGCTGGTCGAGGACACCTCGCTGATCGGCCCGGCCGCGAAGATCCGCGAAGAGCTGAAGGCGTGGGAGGACACGGTCGTCACCCAGCTGCTGCTGCGCGGGGACGCGGCGACCCTGGAGAAGATCGCCGAAGCCCTCGGCTGACCCGCGAATCGACGGCGCCCGGGCGGCTTGACGGCACTTTTGTCGGGTTGCCCGGGTGGCCGGGCTCACGTACGGTCCGCAACTAACGCGAAAGTCGTTCACGTTAGTCGGGAGACCGTATGCGGGTGAGTCGTCGTCACGTCCTGGCCGGAGCCGCCGCGCTGCCCTTCGCCGCCACCGTGGCGAGACCCGCCGCGACCGCCTCCGCGCTGAAGGTCGGCGTCGGAATCGGCGACGTCACCGGGCCCGCTGCCGAGAACGGCATGATGGGCTACTCGATGCCGCAGCAGCAGACGGCCGGCATCCACCTGCGCACCCGGGCGCGCGCCTACGTCGTGGACGACGGCACGAACCGGATCGTCTTCGTCACCGCCGAGCTGGGCGCGCTCTTCCAGTCCGTCCACCAGGGTGTCCTGCGTGAGCTGGCGCGGAAGTACGGGACCACCTACACCGAGCAGAACGTGCTGCTCAACGCCACCCACACGCACTCCGCGTGCGGCGGCGACTCGCACTACGCCGCCTACGACCTGTCGATCCTCGGCTTCCAGCAGCAGACCTACGACGCCGTCGTCGCGGGGATCGTCGAGGCCATCGGCCACGCGCACGACACCCTCGCGCCCGGCGAGCTGACGCTCGGCCGGACCGAGCTGACCGAGGCCAGCGCGAACCGCTCGCGCGTCGCGTTCGAACTGAACCCGGACAAGGACCACTTCCCGCTGTCGATCGACCCGGCCGTCACCGTGCTGCGGTTCCGCCAAGGCGGCAAGGACGTCGGCGCGATCACCTGGTTCGCCACGCACGGCACGTCGATGAGCAACGGCAACCACCTGATCAGCAGCGACAACAAGGGGTACGCGGCCTACACGTGGGAGCACGACCACGCCGGCGTCCGCTACCTCGACGGCCCGCCCGGGTTCGTCGCGGCGTTCGCCCAGACCAACTCCGGCGACATGACGCCGAACCTCAACCTCCAGCCCGGCACTCCCGAGACGGAGTTCCAGAACACCCAGCGCATCGGTGAACTCCAGTTCCAGGCGGCGAAACGCGCGTTCGACGCGGCGAACGAGTCCGTGACCGGCGGTGTCGACCACCGCATGACCTACGTGGACATGTCCGCCGTCGACGTCGACCCGCGGTTCACCCCGGACGGCCGTCCACACCGGACCTGCACCGCCGCCATCGGCGTCTCGATGCTGGCCGGCAGCACCGAAGACGGCCCCGGCCTGCCGCTGCCCGAGGGCGTCAAGAACCCGTTCATCGACTGGCTCGGCGGCATCGACGCGCCGATCCCGCAGGCCCTGGCCGACGCGCAGGCGCCGAAGGTCGTCGCCGTGCCGTTCGGCGCCATGAAGCCGTACCCGTGGGCGCCCGAGGTGCTGCCGCTGCAGATCGTCCGGATCGGGCAGCTGCACCTGGTCGCCGGGCCCGCCGAGTACACGATCGTCGCCGGGCTGCGGATCCGGCGGACCGTGGCCGCGGAACTCGGCGTCCCGCTGGAGAACGTTCTCGTGCAGGGCTACTCCAACGCCTACAGCCAGTACGTCACGACGCCGGAGGAGTACGACTCGCAGCAGTACGAGGGCGCGTCGACGCTCTTCGGCCGCTACACGCTGCCCGCGTACCAGCAGGAGTTCGGCAAGCTCGCCGCCGCGATGAAGGCGGGCTCCTCGGTCCCGCACGGCCCGGTCCCGCGCGACCTGCGCGGCAAGCTGGTCAACTTCCAACCCGGGGTCGTCTTCGACAGCGCACCGCTGTTGAAGAGCTTCGGCGACGTCGTCACCGACGCGAAGAGCAGCTACCGCCGCGGCGAGCAGGTGTCGGTCGCCTTCGTGACCGGCCACCCGAAGAACGACCTGCGCCGCGACGGCACGTTCCTGGAGATCCAGCAGTACGCCGACGGCCGCTGGGTCCGCTACGCCGACGACGGCGACTGGGCGACGAGGTTCCGCTGGACCCGGACGTTCGTCTCCGAGTCCCGCGCCGAGGTCACCTGGGACATCCCGGCGAACACACCGGTCGGGAAGTACCGCGTCGTCCATTTCGGAGCGTGGAAGCACGGCCTGACCGGCGCCATCGCCCAGCTCAGCGGGACCTCCCGCGCCTTCGTCGTCTCCTGAAAGGACCAGCGTGCGCAGGACCGCCCTTCTCGCCGCTCTCGTCGCCGTGCTGACCACCATCGCGGTTCCGGCCCAGGCCGCGACCGCGAGCGTGTCCGTCCTGAGCTTCAACCTGTGGCAGCTGCCGTGGATCGCGAACCCGAACACCTCCGACAAGGAAGCCCGGGCGCAGGCGGCCGAAAAGGTCATCCGGACCCAGAGCGCCGACGTCGTCGTGCTCGAGGAGGCCTTCAGTGCCCAAGCCGAGAGTCTGCGCAGCCGCCTGATCGACGCCTACCCGTTCCAGACGCCGCTGGTCGGGCAGTCCTGCTCGACGTCACCGGGCTGGACATCGGTGAGCGGAAACTGCTCGAACTCGCCGATCGTCGTCAACGGCGGGGTCACCGTGCTGAGCAGGTACCCGATCACCGAGCAGCACCAGCTCGTCTACCGCAACTCCTACTCCGGCACCGCCGACTACCTGGCCAACAAGGGCGCGGCGCTGGTCAGGATCTTCGCGCACGGCAAGGCGCTCTGGCTCGTCGGCACGCACCTGCAGGCCGACGAAGCCCCCGACACCCTGCCGAAGGCGCACCAGATCCGGATGGCCCAGCTCGGCGAGCTGCGCGACCTCGCCGCCGCGCACGTCCCGGCGGCGGACCCGGTCGCGATCGCCGGTGACCTCAACATCGAGTACTGGGCCGGGCAGGGCCGCCGCGATGCCCTGGGCCGCTCCCAGTCCGAGCAGGGTGAGGCCGTGCTCGGCGGGACGCTGCGGACGGCCGGCGCGGGGGAGTACAGCTTCGACGCCGTCACCAACCCGGACGCGGCGAAGTCCGTCCCGGCCACCTACCGCGATTCCCTGGACTACGTCGGCTCGCTGCGACGCGCCGAGGTCGGGCCGGTACAGCTGGTGCATTACGACGGTGGCACGATTCCCTCCGACCACTACCCGGTGCGGGCCGAGATCCACTACTGAGTGCCTCATCGGTGTTCATTTCGCGAGGAGGACCATGACGACGCTGTCCGGCCGGACGCGGTTCAGGTATTCGCTCGGCTCGTTCGTCACCGGGTCCTTCGGCACGGTCCCCGGCCTGATCCTGGTCAAGTACCTGACCGACACGATGGCCGTGCCCGCCGCCGCGGCGGGCGTCATCGTGTTCCTCCCCAAGGCCTGGGACGTGCTGTTCAACCCGATCGCCGGGCGGATGTCCGACGCGAACCTGCTGAAGACCGGGAGCCGCCGCCGGTTCCTGCTGATCGGCGGCATCGGCGTCGCGATCCTCTTCGCGCTGATGTTCGCCCACCCGGGCTTCGGTTCGCCGCTGCCGGACGCGCTGTACGTGGCGATCCTGTTCACCGCCTGCGCGACCGCGTACGCGCTGTTCCAGGTGCCGTTCAACGCCCTGCCGGCGGAGCTGACCGAGTCCGCCGACGAGCGGACGAAGCTGACCAGCGTGCGCATCGGCGTCCTGGCCGTGACGATCCTGATCTGTGGCGGCGGCGCCCCGGCGATCACCTCCGGCATCGGCGGGGTCGCCGGCTACCGCGTGATGGCCGTCGTGATCGGGCTGATCGTGCTGGCCGCGACACTGCTCGTGTACTTCGGCCTCAAGGGCGCGCCGGTCGGGTCGCTGCGGCCGAACACCGTGAGCTTCAAGGACCTCTCGCGGACCATCGCGGGGTGGCGGCCGTTCCGCTGGCTGCTCGGCACGTACTTCATCCAGGCCCTCGGGATCGGCACGGTGCTGGCCGCCATCCCGTTCTTCGCTCAGCGCATCCTGGGCAGCGAGGGCTACGGCACGGTGATCTTCGTGATCTTCGTCGGCCCGGCGCTGCTGACGATGCCGCTGTGGCCGCGCCTCGGCGCGCGCGTCGGCAAGCTGAACGGCTTCCGCATCGCCACGGCGGCGTTCGCGATCGGCCTGCTCGGCCTGATCCTCGCCCAGTCGCTGCCGCTGGCGGTCATCCTCGTGTTCGTCGCCCTCTGCGGTGTCGGCTACGCGGGGATCTCGGTGTTCCCGCTGGCCATCCTGCCGGACCTGATCACGGCCGAGGAGGAGCGCACCGGCGAGACCCGCGCGGGGATCGCGGCCGGCGTGTGGACCGCGGGGGAGACGCTCGGCCTCGCGCTGGGCGCCGGGCTGTGGAGCGCGATCCTGGCGTTCGGCGGGTACGTGTCGAGCACCGACGCGACGACCGACCAGCCGCACAGCGCGATCGTCGCGATCCTGCTCGGCTCGTCGATCATCCCGGGTGTGCTGATCGCGCTGGCCCTGCCGCTGTTGCGGCGCTCGGTGCTGGAACCGCGTCATGAACCCGCCTGAGGACGTTCTCGCGTCGCTGCGGGAGCTGCGCGCGGGTGACCTGCCGACGCACGGCGGCCGCACGCTGGCCTACGTCTACGACAGCGGCCTGTCCGAAGTGGACTCCCTGGGTGCCGCCGCGCACGCGCTGGCGTCGTCGGCGAACGGCCTCGACCCGACGGCGTTCCCCAGCCTGCTGCGGATGGAGAACGACCTCGTCGCGGCGGCGTCCCGGCTGCTCGGCGACGTGCCGGGGGTGGTCGGTTCGGTGACGTCGGGCGGCACGGAGTCGTGCCTGCTCTCGGTGCTGGCCGCCCGGGACGCGCACCCGGAGATCACCGCGCCGTCGATCGTCCTGCCGACCACCGCGCACGCGGCGTTCCACAAGGCGGCGCACCTGTTCGGGCTGCGCCGGATCGACGTCCCGGTCGACCCGGTGACGTTCCGCGCGGACCCGGCCGCGATGGCCGCCGCCATCGACGACTCGACCGTGCTGGTGGTGGCGAGCGCGCCGTCGTACGCGCACGGCGTGCTCGACCCGATCGCCGAGATCGCGGCGGCAGCGGCTGCCCGGGGCGTCCGGATGCACGTCGACGCCTGCATCGGCGGCTGGGTGCTGCCGTACTTCGCTCGCCTCGGCGCGGAGATCCCACCGTTCGATTTCCGGGTCCCGGGTGTCACGAGCATTTCGGTGGACCTGCACAAGTACGCGTACTGTCCTAAAGGGACTTCCGTGCTGCTGCACGCGTCGGCGGAGCTGCGGCGGACGCACTACTTCGCGAGCGCGGGCTGGCCGGGCTACACGATGCTGAACACGACGATCCAGAGCACCCGCTCGGGCGGTCCGCTGGCCGCGGCGTGGGCGGTGGTCCGCCACCTCGGCGACGACGGCTACCTGCGCCTGGCCACGTCGACGCGTGAAGCCGTCTCGCGGATCCGCGCCGGGGTCGCCGAAATCGAAGGCTTGCGCATCCTCGGCGATCCGATCTCGACGCTGATCGCGTTCACCGGCGACGACGGTTTCGACCTGTTCACGGTGGCGGACGAAATGAAGACGCGCGGCTGGTACGTCCAGCCACAGTTCGCTCACCTGTCGTCCCCGGCGAACCTGCACCTGACGGTCACAGCAGCAAACCACGGGAGCGAAAAGGAGTTCCTGACGGACCTCGCGTCCTCAGTGGACGCAGCCCGCGCATCGGGCCCGGTGGTGATCGACCCGGCGGTCGCAGACTTCGTCGCCGCCCTGGACCCGGCGACCTTGACGTCGGACCAGTTCGCCGGCCTGCTGACCGCCGCAGGCCTAGGCGGCGCCTCAGGCCTCCCGGACCGCATGGCCCCGATCAACGCCCTCCTCGCCACCGCCCCGGCGCCCCTCCGCGAACGCCTCCTCCTGGAATTCCTCGGCGCCCTCTACACCCCGTAAATGTCCGTGAAGGCCACATTGAGGGACTCAGAGTCCCTCAATGTGGCCTTCACGGACTTGGGCTACTGGTTGCGGGAGGCCAGGCCGGAGGGGGCGGACTTGACGGCCGCGATGATCGCGTCGGCCAGGGCCAGGGCGTCTTCTTCCGTCAGTTCCAGGGCTACGCGGGCCGAGGCGCCCAGGTCCGGGTTGCGGAAGTCGATGTTGACCGTGTGCGCGTACGGCGCGTGGACCGGGTGGTCGACGTAGACCGTGCCCTCGTTCAGGCGGAACCAGCCGCGGGCGCCCTTGCCGCTGCCTTCGAGGGCGAACTTCTCGGTGAGGTAGGTGCACATGGCGGGTCCTCTCAGGCGCTGAGCGTGCGGGAGTAGAAGTCGAGGATGCGTTCCCAGCCGTCCTTCGCGGCTTCCGGCCGGTAGCTCGGCCGGTCGACGGCGAAGAACGCGTGGCCGGCGTCGGCGTAGGTGTGGAACTCGTGCTCCTTGCCGAGCTTCTCCAGCTCCGCCGCGAGCACGGCGACCTCGTCCGGGCTGGGGAACTTGTCGTCGGCGCCGAAGATGCCCAGCAGCGGGCAGGACAGGTTCGAAGCCATGCCCAGCAACGGCTTCATGAACTTCATGGCCTCCGGCGGGTCGTTGACGACGAACGCGCCGTAGCAGTCGACCGCCGCGTCGACGTCGATCGAGCAGCCGACGAGGAACGCCTGGCGCCCGCCCGAGCAGTGCCCGATGACGCCCACGCGGCCGTTCGCGTTCTCCAGCGCCTTCAGGTAGTCGGCCGCGCCGGAGACGTCGCCGACGAGGCGGTCGTCCGGGACGCCGCCGGCCGCGCGTACCGTGGCGGCCGCGTCGTCGGGGTCGGCGCCCGGGGCCTCGCGGGCGTAGAGGTTGGGGCAGATCGCGTTGTACCCCTCGGCGGCGAAGCGGCGCACCATCTCCTTGGTCGACGCGTCGTAGCCGGGCATGTGGTGGATCACCACGACCCCGCCGCGCGGTGCGGCGTCGGTGGGCCTGGCCGCGTAGGCCTCGATCTCGTCGCCGCCGTTCCCGGTGATGGTGACGGTTCCGGCGATGAGTTCGTCGGTCATCGGTTCTCCTTCGGTCCTTCGAGGGTCTGGTGGACGTAACGGGCGCCGCGCGACGCCGAGGCGATCGCGGCGACGACGGCCATTGCCGCGGCCGCGGTGAACACGATCACCAGGCCGTGGTGGAACGGCCCGGAGACCAGCTGCGGGAAGAAGTCGCCGCCGGTCAGGGCCGCCCGGTCGCCGGGCTGGAGACCGGCGAGGACGTCCGGGCCGAGCAGGTGGCCCACCGGGTTGCTGCCGAGGAACGCCGCGAACAGCGTGCTCACCGGCGGCAGCTGGGCGACGCCGTCGGCGACGTTCGCCGGGACGCCGTGGGCCTGCAGGCCGCTGGTCAGCGTCTGCGGCAGCGAGCTCGCGAGTCCGGCGATCATCAGCGAGAAGAACACGCCGATCGACAGCGACGTCCCGGAGTTCTGGAACGTCGCCCGCATGCCGGAGGCGACCCCGCGCTGCTCGGTGGGCACGCTGCTCATGATCGCCGAGGTGTTCGGCGCGGAGAACATGCCCTGGCCGATCCCGCTGACCACCAGCAGCGCGGCGAACACCGGGTACGGGAAGTTCACCGGCAGTGCCAGCAGCCCGAGGAACGCCGCCGCGACCAGGAGCAGGCCGCCGGTGGAGAACAGCCGCGCGCCGAAGCGGTCGGACAGGTACCCGGACACCGGCCCGGCGAGCAGGAACCCGACGGTCAGCGGCAGCATGTAGATGCCCGCCCACAACGGCGTCCGCTCGTAGTCGTAGCCGTGCAGCGGCAACCAGATGCCCTGCAGCCAGATGATGAGCATGAACTGCATGCCACCACGGGCGACCGACGTCAGCAACGCGGCGATGTTGCCCGCGGCGAACGCGCGGATCTTGAACAGCCCGAGGTGGAACATCGGCGCCGCCACGCGCGTCTCGATGAGGCCGAACGCCACGAGCAGCAGCACGCCGCCGCCGATGCCGCCGAGCACCAGCGGGTTGCCCCAGCCGGTCGCGGAGCCGCCGTAGGGCTGGATGCCGTAGGTGATCCCGGCGAGCAGGATCGCCGTGCCGGCGGCGAAGGTGATGTTGCCGCCCCAGTCGACCTTCGCGCGCTTCGGCGTCCCCACTTCGCGGAGGCTGCGGATCGACCAGATCGTGCCCAGCAGCCCGAACGGGACGCTCACCCAGAACACCGCGCGCCAGTCGATCTCGGCGAGCAGCCCGCCGACGACCAGGCCGAGGAACTGCCCGGCCAGCGCCGTGATCTGGTTGACGCCCAACGCCATGCCGCGCTGTTCCGTCGGGAAGGCGTCGGTGAGGATGGCCGCCGAGTTCGCCGTCAGCATCGAGCCGCCGACGGCCTGCACCACCCGCCAGCCGATCAGCCACAGCGCGCCGTTCCCGCCGTGGAACGGGTCGAACGACAACGCCACCGAGGCGATGCTGAACACGACGAAACCCAGGTTGTACATCTTGACGCGGCCGAACATGTCCCCGAGGCGCCCGAGCGTCACCACCAGCACGGCCTGCACCAGCAGGTAGCCGAGGATCATCCACAGCAGGTAGCCGATGTTGCCCGGGGCCAGGGGATCGAGGCCGATGCCGCGGAAGATCGCGGGCAGCGAGATGATCACGATCGAGCCGTCGAGGGCCGACATCAGCACGCCGAGCGTGGTGTTCGACAGCGCGACCCACTTGTAGCGGTTCGGCGCGGTTTCGGTGGCGGTCACAGCTCTCCCGCCAGCCGCTCGATCAGCGGGATGGCCGCCAGGAGCTTGCGTTGCTCGGCCGCGGTGAACTTCTCGGCCAGGGCGGTGGCCATCCGTTCGGTGGTCCGCGAGCGCCGGTCGGTGAGCAGCTGGACGCCGGTGCCGGTCACCGACATGAGCACCTTGCGGCCGTCGGTGTCGTCCTTGCGCCGGGCGACGAGCCCGCGCTCGACCAGCCCGGCGAGGGTGACGCCCATGGCCTGCGGCTTCACGCGTTCGAGGTCGGCGAGGCACCCCGGGGTGGCCGGGCCCTCCCGGTCGAGCCGGGACAGCACCGACCGTTCGGGCAGGGTCAGTTCGCCGACCACGTAGCCCTGGCGCAGCCGCCGGATCAGCCGGCCCAGGGCGACACGCAGGTCGGTGCTCGCCTGGAGCAGCTCCTCGTCCGTCACATTCGTCAACCTAGACTGATAAACCGGGGTTGATCAACTCGGACCTATCGGGTGAGGCGGGAGGTTTCGCCCGGTCGCGGCGGGCGCCCGGTGTTAGCGTCCGAAGTGGACATATGCAGCAGCACGCATCCCAGGAGGCACCGCCGATGACGATCCCGCACGTCGAGCACGCAGGCCACGACCACGTCCACGGCGACGGCTGCGGGCACGCGGCGGTCCCGCACGGCGACCACGTCGACTACGCGCACGAGGGCCACCTGCACCGCGCGCACGACGGCCACTTCGACGAGTGCGAGATCGCCGGCCACGTGCCGCACACCGGCCACGACCACACGCACGGCGAAGGCTGCGGCCACGACGCGGTCCCGCACGGCGAGCACGTCGACTACCTGCACGACGGCCACCGTCACGCGGCCCACGAGGACCACTACGACGACCACTGACGAGGTCTGGCAGGGGTGCCAGGCCGGTGCCAGCGCGGTGTGCGGCCCCTGCCAGCGGCCGACGCCACCCTGATCTGGAACACGATTCCAGAGAAGGAGCGATCATGCGCACTCCCGTCACGATCATCGGCGCCGGCCTCGGCGGCCTCACCCTGGCCCGGGTCCTGCACGTCCACGGGTTCCCGGTGACGGTCCACGAAGCCGAGCCGTCGCCGACGTCGCGGATGCAGGGCGGGATGCTCGACATCCACGACTACAACGGGCAGCTCGCCCTCGAGGCGGCCGGCCTGATGGACGAGTTCCCGGCCCTGGTGCTGGAGGGCCGCCAGGCCATGCGGATCCTCGACCAGGACGGGAAGCTCCTGTTCGAGAAGACCGACGACGGCACGGGCGGCCGTCCCGAAGTGCAGCGCGGGGAGCTGCGGCAGCTGCTGCTCGACGCGCTCCCGGAGGGCACCGTCCGCTGGGGCCACAAGGTCAGCGGCACCCGCACGCTCGCCGACGGCCGCCACGAGGTGACCTTCGACGACGGCAGCACCGTCGTCGCGGACCTGCTGGTCGGCGCGGACGGCGCGTGGTCCCGGGTCCGGCCGCTGCTCACCGACGTCGTCCCCGAATACGTCGGGACGGCGTTCGTCGAGACCTACCTCTTCGACGCCGACACCCGGCACGCGGCCACGGCGAAGGCGGTCGGCGGCGGGTCGATGGTCGCGAACGGGCCGTCCCCGGAGCGGTCGATCAACGCGCACCGGGAAAGCGGCGAGACCCTGCACGCCTACGTGGCGTTCACCGAGTCACTGGAGTGGTTCGCCGCCATCGACTTCACCGACGCCGCGGCCGCCACCGCCGCGATCGCGCGGGAGTTCGAGGGCTGGGCCCCGGAGGTCACCGCCCTGATCACCGACGCCGACACCCCGCTGGTCCTGCGCCCGCACTACACCCTGCCGTTCGGGCACCGCTGGGAGCGGGTGCCGGGCGTGACGCTGGTCGGCGACGCCGCCCACCTCACGGCCCCGAACGGCGAAGGCGCGAACCTGGCCATGCTCGACGGCGCCGAGCTGGGCCAGGCCCTCGCCGCGCACCCCGGTGACGTCGAAGCGGCCCTCGCCGCCTACGAGCAGGCCATGTTCGTCCGCAGTGAGACGCCGATCGACGAAGAGGCGCTCATGGAGAGCCTGTTCGGTGACGAGATCCCGCCTGCCCTGGCGGAGCTGTTCAAGACGTCCTGACCTCAGTGCGCGTGGACCGGACCCCACGCGGGGAAGGGGTCCGGTCCGCTCGCCACGTCGGCGAGGCACTCCCGCAGCGCGCCGAGCAGCGCGTCACCGGCCAGGTCGACGCCGATGAACACCAGCTCCTGACTCGCCTTGGAGGCGACGCCCTGGGGTTCGAACCGCGCCACCGTCCCGGCCTGGGACCACAGGCCGGTCACCCCGGGCCGGGACGCCAGCGTGAAGAACCCCTTGGAGCGCAGCACCGTCCCGAACTCGCCGGAGTCGAGCCGCCGGGCGACGAAGTCCCACAGCGCCACCGGGTCGAACGCCCGGGACGCCCGGAACACCACGCTCGAGATGCCGTACTCCTCGGTCTCCGGCACGTGGTCGCCGTTCAGCTCGGCGACCCAGCCGGGTGCCTCCTGCGCCTTGACCGCGTCGTACCGCCCCGTGCCGAACACGCGCTCCAACGGCACGTTCCCGAAGCTGCTCGTCACGACGTCGGCGGCCGGGTTGAGCCGCCGGAGCACCGCCACCAGCAGGGCCGCCTCGTCCGGGGACACGAGGTCGGTCTTGTTCAGCAGCAGCACGTCGGCGAATTCCACCTGGTCGACCAGCAGGTCGCTGACGGTCCGCTCGTCGTCTTCGTACTGGTCCAGCCGGCGCTCCACCAGGGAGTCGCCGGCCGCCAGTTCACGGGCGAAGTTCGCCGCGTCCACCACCGTCACCATCGTGTCGAGCCGGGCGACGGTGTCCAGGAACGTGAACGTCGCGGCCACCGGCATCGGCTCGGAGATCCCGCTCGACTCGATGAGCACGTGGTCGAAGCGGTCGCCGGTGCCGAGCGCCGCCACCTCCTCCAGGAGGTCTTCCCGCAGGGTGCAGCAGATGCACCCGTTGGTCAGCTCGACCAGCCGCTCCTGCGAGCGCACGAGCGCGGCGTCGATGTTGACCTCGCTCATGTCGTTGACGATCACCGCCACCCGCAGGCCGTCGCGGTTGGCGAGGATGTGGTTGAGCAGGGTCGTCTTCCCGGCGCCGAGGAACCCCGACAGCACGGTGACCGGGACGCTCACGCGTGGAAGTGGCGGATCAGCCGGCGCGAGACGAGCTGCGTCTCGCCGTCGACCTTGATCGGCACCAGGTCCACGGCGGCGGCCTTCCACTGAGATCGCCGGGCGCGGGTGTTGCTGCGCGACTTCTTGCGCTTGGGCACGGCCATCAGCGCGTCCCCCGCTTCCCGTAGCGGCGGTGGAACTTCTCGACCTGGCCGGCGCTGTCCATGATCCGCTGGGTGCCGGTCCAGAACGGGTGCGACCACGAGCTGATGTCGACCTGCACCAGCGGGTAGGTCGCGCCGTCGGACCACTCGATCGTCTTGTCCGAGGTGATGGTGGAGCGGGTCAGGAACGCGTCGCCGGTCGACGAGTCCTTGAACACCACGGGGTGGTAGTCGGGGTGGATGCCGTTCTTCATCGGTCTTCCTTTCGGTTCACCGCGGTCACGTCGTGGCGCGCCGGGTCCGTTTCCGTGTCCTCGCAGGGTTCTTCGTGCCAGTCCCCGAACGGGTCGGGATAGCGCTCCCACGCTTCGGGGCCTGCCGTCAGTTCCTCGTCGGTCAGTAGAGCGCCGCGCAGGGTCGCGTCGATCTCAGCGGGCGCTGTCTGGTCCGTCACCACGACCAGCTCCTGCGCGCGGTCGCCGTGCACCGGGTCCCAACGCAGGGACGCGAGGGTGCGGCGCTCGGGGGAGACGTCCGTCCACTCCGGACCGTCCGGCGACGCGAGCCACGGCCCGGCGTGCCCGATACCCAGGCCGCCGCCGGCCGACTCGATCCAGAACGCGACGTCCGGCTGGCTGGCCACCCAGGCCCGCCCGCGGGTGCGGACGACGCCGTCGAGCAGCACGTCGAGGGCGTCGTGCAGCCGCTGCGGGTGGAACGGCCGCCGCGCGGTGAACGTGAGCAGTTCGATGCCGCAGTCGGCGTGCAGCGGGGGCTCACCGCGCAGCAGCGCGCCGTGCATGTCGGTGACCTCGCCACGCCGCGCGTCGGCCGGGACGGCGTCGAGCACGCTGTGCCCGTCGATCCGGGCCAGCTCGACCCGGGGGATCGACGGCGCGACGCGGTCGAGGACGGCGGACGCCTTGGCCGCCTGCCACGCGTCGCCGGCCGCGCCGGCCAGCACGAGGACGTCGGCGAACTCGACCTGGGACAGCGCCACCTGCGCGACGGTCCGGTCGTCCTCCGGACTGGCCTGCAGGTTGCGCTCCTCCAGGGCGTCGTCGCCGGTCACGTCGGCGAGCCAGGTCGCGCAGTCGACGACGGTGAGCACGGCCCGCAGGTCGACGTCGTCGTGCACCGGGTGGTCGCCGACCAGGACGTTGCGGATCGCCCAGCTCACCGGCTCGGGCTCCATGGCCTCGTCGAGCCGGACGACGATTCGCCGCACCTGCGGCATCCGGGCCAGCCGCCGGAGCAGGGGGAGCAGGTCTTCGCGCAGGGTGCAGGAGACGCAGCCGTGCGCCAGTTCGAGGACGGTCAGCTGGTCGCGCTGGTCGAGCCGGAGGCGGCGGCGGACGACGCCGGAGTGGATGTCGCGCAGGTCGTGGTGGACGACGGCGGTGCCGGGCTCGGCGACGCGCAGCAGCTCGGCGAGCGTGGCGTTCGCGCCCGGGGCGAGGCCGCCGACGAGCACGAGCGGGACGCGGGGTGGGTGGGTCACAGGGGCTCCAGGAATACGGGCGGGGTACGGTGCGTAGAGTAGATGAAAACGACAACCACTATCAACTCGGGAGGGTCCGTGTCCGCCGTGTGCCAGGTCACCGGCCGCAAGCCGGGGTACGGCAAGCAGGTCTCGCACTCGCACCGCCGTACGTCCCGGCGGTGGGAGCCGAACCTGCAGAACCGCCGCTACTTCGTGCCCAGCGAGGGCCGCTGGGTGCGGCTGCGCGTCTCCGTCAAGGGGATGAAGACGATCGACAAGCGGGGCATCGAGGCCGTGTTGGCCGAGCTGAAGGCAAGGGGAGTGAAGCTGTAATGGCGAAGAGCACCGACATCCGGCCGGTCATCAAGCTGCGGTCCACCGCCGGCACCGGATTCACCTACGTCACGAAGAAGAACCGCCGGAACGACCCGGACCGGATGGTCCTGCGCAAGTACGACCCGGTCGCGCGCAAGCACGTCGAGTTCAAGGAAGAGCGCTGATGGCCAAGAAGTCGAAGATCGCGAAGAACGAGCAGCGGAAGGTGGTCGCGGCCCGGTACGTGGAACGCCGTCGTGCGCTGAAGGCCGTCATCGCTTCGCCCTCGTCGTCGCCGTCCGAGAAGGCCGAGGCGGTCGTCGCGCTGCAGAAGCTGCCGCGCGACGCCAGCCCGACGCGGATCCGCAACCGGGACACGGCCGACGGCCGCCCGCGCGGCTACCTGCGCAAGTTCGGGTTGTCCCGGGTCAAGATGCGTCAAGCCGCGCACAACGGCGAGCTGCCCGGCGTCACGAAGTCGAGCTGGTGAGCCGGATGCCGAAGCCGGCCCGGGACCGCCCCGGCAAGCGCAAGGTGAACCTGTTGCACGCCAACCGGATCACGCACGTCGACTGGAAGGACGTCGACCTGCTGCGGAAGTTCGTCTCCGACCGCGGCAAGATCCGCGCCCGCCGGGTGACGGGGTTGACGCCGCAGCAACAGAAACAGGTCGCCACGGCGATCAAGAACGCGCGCGAGATGGCCCTGCTGCCCTACCCGGGCTCGGGGCGCGCGGGCGGATAATTCAGGTGCGGCCGCTGGGCGGGCGCGCGATCATGAGCGCACGAAAGGGGGCGTCGCACCGGATGTCCTGAACCAGGAGGTCCCACGTGCACGCCCAGCTCACGGTCACGCCCGCCCAGCTGCCCGAAGTCCTGCTCAACGCCGCCGTCGTCCGGCCGGTGTTCCTCTGGGGCGCGCCCGGCATCGGGAAGTCCTCCCTCGTAAGGGATTTCGCGGCGTCGCTCGGCCTCGACTGCGTTTCGCTGCTGGGCACCCAGCTCGCGCCGGAGGACCTGATCGGCGTCCCGCAGATCGTCGACGGCCGCAGCCGCTTCTGCCCGCCCGAGCAGATCGCCCGCGACGAGCCGTACTGCCTGTTCCTCGACGAGCTGAACGCCGCCGCGCCCGACGTCCAGAAGGCGTTCTACTCGCTCATCCTCGACCGCCGCATCGGCTCGTACGAGCTGCCGCCGGGGTCGGTCGTGATCGGCGCCGGCAACCGCGCCACCGACCAGGCCCTGGCCCGCCCGATGGCGTCCGCGCTGGTCAACCGGCTCGTCCACGTGCACCTGCGCGCGTCGCCCGCCGACTGGCTGACCTGGGCGACGGGCCACGACATCCACCCGTCGGTCGTCGAGTACCTGACCCAGCGCCCGGACCACCTGTGGAGCCTTCCGCCGAAGACCGAAGAGCCGTTCTCGACGCCGCGGTCCTGGCACATGCTCTCGGACCTGCTGCACTCCTACGGCGACGCCGCGGGCGACGAGACGATCGCGCTGCTGGCGTACGCGACCCTCACCCCGCAGCACGCCGGCTCGTTCCGCGCGTACCTCAAGGTCGCCCGGCACGCCTTCGACCTCGAAGCCATCGTCAAGGGTGACGCCCGCTGGCCCGCCGACCCCGGCGACCGGGACCTGCTGTACTTCCTCGCCGAGACGTTCCGGGCCCGGCTGGTCAAGGACCTGCCCGCGGACAAGCGGCACGCGTCGGCCGCCGTCCGCCAGTTCGCGTTCCGCGCGAAGAGCCTGCTCGTCGAGCTGGCCGAGATCTCACTCGAGATGGCCCAGCTGGTCATCGCGGACGACGAGGCGGGCCACGCGCGGCTGCCGTCGTGGTTCCTGGTCGAGGCCGCCCGCGACCTGCCCCGGCTCGTGGACGCCCGCGCGTGAGCGGCGCGCAGGCCGAGGCCAAGCGACGCGCGCGCCGGGCCAAGGCGATCGACGACGGCTGGGCGCTGGCCCGCGAGCACACCGTGCTCGACCACCTGATGCGCGGCGCGAGCCTCGACAAGGAGAGCCTGACCGGCGTCGGGAGCTGGGCGGTCGTCAACGACTACGGCGTGATCACCGCGAACCGCGCCCGCGACGCCGAACCGCCGGAGTGGGCGTGGGTCTTCGCGCACCTGCTGCTGCACCTCGGCCTCGGGCACCTCGACGAACAGACGCTGAGCGACGCCGAGGCCGTCACCTCCGACCGGGAGATCGACGCGTCCTACGGCGCGGCCTGCTGTGTGGCTGTCCACCGGTTCGCCGAGGCCGTCCACGTCGGCGAACCCGTCGTGCTGCTGCCGGAACTCCCGGGTGGCGACGAGTTCTCGCTGGCCGGCGCGTGGCGCGAAACCGGCGTCCCCGGCGCGTTCGCGACGCTCGGCACCGGCGGCGCGCGGCCGTGTGTCCGGCTCGGGCCCCCGCGGAGTGCCTGGCACCTCAGGTACAACGGGAAGCCCGAGCCGTGGACCGAACGGTTCGCGCGCGGCCTGATTGCCTCCGCCACCGAGGCGATGGAACGCGCCGCGGACACGCGCGGCCAGACCCGGCACCGGCGAGCACAGGGGGAGTGGGACCGGGCTTTGGCGTGGTTCGTCTCGTCGTTCCCGCTGCTCGGCGCGATGGCCGCGGGCTTCACCCTGGTCGCCGACGCCGAGGTCGTCCGGGCCTGGGACATCGCCGTGGCCGCGGTCGACGCCGAGCACGGCGAGATCTACGTCAACCCGCACGCCGCGTTGACCGCGCCGGAATGGCGGTTCGTGCTGGCGCACGAGATGCTGCACGCCGCGCTGCGCCACGACCGCCGCGCGCTCGGGCGCGACCCGTACCTGTGGAACGTCGCCTGCGACTACGTGATCAACGGCTGGCTGGTCGCGATGGCCGTCGGCGAACTGCCCGAGGGCACGCTGCACGACCCGCAGCTGACCGGGATGTCGGCGGAGTCGGTGTACGACACGCTCACCACGGACCTCCGGCGCGCCCGCAAGCTGCTCACGCTGGGCGGCCGCGAAGCCGGGGACGTCCTGGGCGGCTGGCTGTCCGAGCCTGAGGCGGCGCAGCGCCGCTCGTCGCGCCGCGGTGAGCCCCGGCCGATGCCGTGGACGGACCGCGTCCAGGGCGTCGACCTCGACGAGTTCTACCGCCGCGCGCTCACCCAGGGGCTGGAGTACCACCGCAACCAGGGCCGCGGCCTGCTGCCGGCCGGGCTGGAGCAGGAGATCCGGGTCCTGGAGCACCCGCCGCTGCCCTGGGACGCGCAGCTGGCCCGCTGGTTCGACGAGCACGTCCGCGTCGAGCTGCCGGTGCGCAGCTACGCCCGCGCGTCCCGCCGCCAGTCGTCGACGCCGGACATCCCGCGCCCCGGCAAGGTGCGCCCCGGGCAGCTGGACCAGCGCGCCACTTTCGGCGTTGTGCTCGACACGTCGGGCTCGATGAACGCCGAGCTGCTCGGCAAGGCGCTGGGCGCGATCGCCTCCTACGCGACGGCCCGCGACGTCCCGGCGGCGCGGGTGGTGTTCTGCGACGCCGTCGCCTACGACGCCGGGTACCTGGCCGTCGAGGACATCGCCGGCCGCGTCAAGGTGCGCGGGCGCGGCGGCACGATCCTGCAGCCCGGCGTCGACCTGCTGCAGCGCGCGCCGGACTTCCCGCCGGACGGGCCGATCCTGATCATCACCGACGCGCGGTGCGACCACGTCCGGCCGCGGCGCGAGCACGCGTACCTGGTGCCTCGCGGCGCGCGGCTGCCGTTCGTGGCGCGCGGGCCGGTGTTCCGGGTTTCGTGAGAGCCTCCTCGGTATGAGTGACGAGGAGTTCACGCCGGAGATGCTGGCGTTCTGGGCCAAGGTCTTCGAGTTCGCGCGCGAAGGCCGGACCGCGGAGCTGGCCGCCTACGTCGACCGGGGGATCTCGGCCAACCTCACCAACGACAGCGGCGACTCGCTGGTCATGCTGGCCGCCTACCACGGCCACGCCGAGACGGTGGCCGCGCTGATCGAGCGCGGCGCCGACCCGAACCGCGAGAACGACCGCGGCCAGAGCCCGCTGGCCGGCGCCGTCTTCAAGAACGAGCCGGACGTCGTGCGCGCCCTGCTCGACGGCGGCGCGGACCCCCGCGCCGGGCAGCCGTCGGCGATCGACACGGCGAAGATGTTCGGCAACACCGCCCTGCTCGGCCTGCTCGAACGGTGACTCTTCGCACGCCCCGCTGGTGCGGCGCCGGTGCGTAAATAAACTCCCGCCCATGGACGACCCGCACTACCTCTCCGGCCTCCAGCTGACCGGCCGCCGCGTCGTGATGTTCGGCGGCGGCAGCGTGGCCCAGCGACGGCTGCCCCGGCTCATCCGCGCGGGCGCGCGCGTGGAACTGGTGTCGCCGCACACGACGCCGTCGGTGCAGGGCATGGTGGACGCGGGCGAGCTGGTCTGGCACGAGCGCCGCTACATCGAAGGCGACCTTCGCGATGCCTGGTACGCGCTGGCCTGCACGGACGACGCCGAGGTCAACGCGGCGATCTGCGCCGAGGCCGAGCGGGAGCGCGTGTTCTGCGTCCGCGCCGACGAGGGTGAGTCCGGCAGCGCCGTGACCCCGGCGTCCGGCCGCCACGGCGGCCTGCTGTTCGGCGTGCTCTCGGGCGGTGAGCCGCTGCGCTCGGCCGCCGTCCGCGACTCGATCCTGGACGGCCTGCACGCGGGCGCGGTCGAGGACGGCCGCAGCCCGCACCCGGAGGGCAGCCTCCCCGGCGTCGCCCTGGTGGGTGGCGGCCCGGGCGACCCCGAGCTGATCACCGTCCGCGGCCGTCGGCTGCTCTCGCGCGCGGACGTCGTGGTCGTCGACCGGCTGGCGCCCCGCGAGCTGCTCGACGAACTGGCGCCCGAGGTGGAGGTCGTCGACGCGGCGAAGATCCCGTACGGCCGCGCGGCCAGCCAGGACGTCATCAACAGCACGCTGATCGAGCGGGCCAAGGAGGGCAAGTTCGTCGTCCGCCTCAAGGGCGGCGACCCGTACCTGTTCGGCCGCGGCTTCGAGGAGGTGCTGGCCTGCGCCGAGGCCGGCGTCCCGGTGACGATGGTCCCGGGCATCACCAGCGCGTTCGCCGTCCCGGCGGTCGCGGACGTCCCGGTGACGCACCGCGGCGTCGCCCACGAGGTCGTGGTGGTCTCCGGCCACGTCGCCCCGGGCGACGACCGCTCCCTGGTCGACTGGGACCTGCTGGCCCGCATGCGCGGCACGATCGTCCTGATGATGGGCGTCGAACGGCTCGGCCAGTTCGCCAAGGCCCTCCTGGACGGCGGCCGCCCGGCCGACACCCCGGTGGCCATCATCGAGGACGGCACGATGCGCACCCAGCGCTCGCTGAGGTCCACATTGGACACGGTGGTCACCGACGCGGCGGCCTCGGGAGTCCGCCCACCCGCGGTGATCGTGATCGGCCCGGTGGCGGGCCTGGCCCAGCCCCAGTCCTCGTAGGGCATCACGCGTGATCAGAGGGGCATCACGCCGATGCCCCTTCAATCACGCGAGATGCCTGCCCGATCACGCGAGATGCCTGTCCAATCACGCGAGATGCCCGTCCGATCACGCGGGATCCGGGTTCGAGCACACCGGCTCAGTCTTCGTAGCAGCTCGCGGCGAAGTCGCGGATCGCGTCGGAGAGGCGGGTCGGGTCGAACCTCAGCTCGACCGGGCTGCGGGCCTGGACGAACTCCGCGTCCGGCATGTCGACCGCCAGGGTGTCCGCGTCGCCGAAGGGGTGGATCGGGTCGCCCTGGTGGCCGATCACCAGCGCCCGGGTGGTGATCTTGCGGCGGACCGCCTTCGGCGGCGCGATCCGGCCGAACAGGACGCCGTGCAGCAGGGCCGCCATCGGGGCCGGGCGCTGCGAGAGCGTGTCCGTGACGACGTCGACCCACTGGTTGCCGTGCGGGACCAGCGACGCCCCGAGGGCCACCGCCTGCACCGTCACCGGCAGGAACCGGGCCGCCATCAGCAGCGGGGCGAACGTGACCAGCCCCGCGACGATCGCGTTGTCCAGCACCGGCATCTCGACGATCAGCCCGCGGGCCCGGTCGGGGGCCGACACGGCGACCTCGAGGGACACGTTCGCCCCCAGGGACGTCCCGCCGATCACCGCCGAGGAGACCTCGAGGTGGTCCAGCAGCGCCAGGGTCTGTTCGGCGAACGACGGCATCGAGTACCGCCACGACTCGGTCGGGCGGTCCGAGTCGCCGTGGCCGAGCAGGTCGAGCGTGACCACCCGGAACCCGGCGCGGGCCAGCCGCCGCGCGAGCGGCGCGTGCATCCGGCGGGTGAGCATGATGCCGTGGGTCAGCACGACGACCTTGTCGCCGCTGCCGAACTCCGTGTACCAGAGCCGGTGCCCCTCGTGGTCGAACGAGCCGGTCAGCTCGATCGGCCGGGAGGAACGCCGCGCGGGCGGGGCCGGGGGTTCCGGCTCGATCAGGGTTGCGCTGCTGGCCGGGCACATGTCCCACCGTCCTCCCCGTGTCGTGGTCGTCTCTGTTCAGGAAAGCATCCCGGGGTCACATAAGCACAGTGACTCGCGCGTCAATTGACAACGTGCCAATGGCGATCGGCCGCGGGCATGGGTCAAGATGACCTCATGACCGCTACTGCTGACAGTCTGCCCGACCTCGTCTCCCTCAAGGTCGACATCGAAGGCCACGTCGCCGAAGTGACGCTCCTCGGCCCTTCGAAGGGCAACGCGATGGGCCCGGACTTCTGGCGCGAGCTGCCGCTGGTGTTCGCCGCCCTCGACGCGGACCCGCAGGTCAGGGCCGTGGTGCTGACCGGCAGCGGGGCACACTTCTCCTACGGCCTCGACCTGCCCGCGATGATGGGCGGCTGGGCGCCGCTGCTGGCGGGCGACGCCCTGGCCGGCCCGCGCAGCGAGTTCCACACCGAGGTCCGGCGGCTGCAGGCCGCGGTCAGCTCCATCGCCGAATGCCGCAAACCGGTCGTCGCGGCCGTCTCCGGGTGGTGCATCGGGGGCGGCGTCGACGTCGTCACGGCCGCCGACATCCGCCTGGCCAGCGCCGACGCCAAGTTCAGCGTTCGCGAGGTGCGCGTCGCCATCGTCGCCGACATCGGCAGCCTGCAGCGGCTCGCCCCGATCATCGGCGAGGGCCACGTCCGGGAGCTGGCGCTGACCGGCAAGGACATCGACGCCGCCCGCGCCGAGAAGATCGGCCTCGTCAACGACGTCTACCCCGACCAGGACGCGCTGCTCAAGGCCGCGCGGGAACTCGCCGCCGAGATCGCTGCGAACCCGCCGCTCGTGGTGCAGGGTACGAAGCAGGTACTGGCGGCGAACACCGAGCGCCAGGTCGCCGACGGGCTCCGGTACGTCGCGGCGTGGAACTCGGCGTTCCTGCCCAGCAAGGACCTCGGCGAGGCGGTGCAGGCCTTCATGGAGCGCCGGAAGCCGGAGTTCACGGGCGAATAGCACCCGTCGGCCTGTAAAAAGCAGAGGAGGCAGCAGGGTGAGCAACGGCGCTCGAGGCGATTCCGGGGTCCACCACGCGTTCCGCGTGGCGCGCGACTACCTGCAGCAGCACCGCGAGGACTACGACACGGCGTACCGGGACTTCGCCTGGCCGGAGTTCGACCACTTCAACTGGGCGATCGACTGGTTCGACGTCGTGGCCCACGATCCGGACAACGCCGAGCGGCTCGCGTTGTGGATCGTCGAGGAGGACGGCACCGAGAACCGCTGGACCTACCCGGAGATGTCGGGCCGGTCCAACCAGGTGGCGAACTGGCTGCGCGGGCTCGGCGTGCGCCGCGGCGACCGGCTCATCCTCATGCTGGGCAACCAGGGTGAGCTGTGGGAGACGATCCTCGCCGCGATCAAGCTCGGCGCGGTGATCATCCCGGCGTCCACCCTGCTCGGCCCGGCCGACCTGACCGACCGCGTCGAGCGCGGCGCGGCCAAGCACGTCGTGATCCGCTCGGCCGACACGGAGAAGTTCGCGGACGTCGCCGGCGACTACACCCGGATCGCGGTGGGGGAGCCGGTCGAGGGCTGGCACTCGTACTCGACCGCGTTCGCCGAGTCGCCCGAGTTCGCCCCGGACGGCCCGACGAAGGCCGCCGACCCGCTGCTGCTGTACTTCACCTCCGGCACCACGGCGAAGCCGAAGCTGGTGCAGCACACCCAGGTCTCGTACCCGGTCGGGCATCTGTCCACGATGTACTGGATCGGCCTGGAACCGGGCGACGTTCACCTGAACATCTCGTCGCCGGGCTGGGCGAAACACGCGTGGAGCAACGTCTTCGCGCCGTGGAACGCCGAGGCGACGGTGTTCCTCTACAACTACAACCGGTTCGACGCGAACGCCCTGATGTCCCAGATGGACCGGTGTGGCATCACGAGCTTCTGCGCGCCGCCGACGGTCTGGCGGATGCTCATCCAGGCCGATCTCACGGCGTTGAAGACACCGCCGAAGAAGGTCGTCGGCGCGGGCGAGCCGCTGAACCCCGAGGTGATCGACCAGGTCGAAAAGGCCTGGGGTATCACGATCCGCGACGGCTTCGGCCAGACCGAGAGCAGCGTCCAGATCGCCAACACGCCGGGCCAGGACGTCGTGCCCGGCTCGATGGGCCGTCCGCTGCCCGGGTTCGTGGTGGCGCTGGTCGACCCGGTCAGCGGCGAACGCGCTTCGGAAGGCGAGATCTGCCTCGATCTCGACCACCGCCCGGTGGGCTTGATGACGGGCTACACCGGCGACGACGAGCGCACGTCGACGGCCTTCGCGAACGGCTTCTACCACACCGGAGACGTCGGTTCGATCGACGAACGCGGCTACATCACCTACGTCGGGCGCACCGACGACGTCTTCAAGGCGTCGGACTACCGGATCTCGCCGTTCGAGCTGGAGAGCGTGCTCATCGAGCACGAAGCGGTCGCCGAAGCGGCGGTCGTCCCGGCCCCGGACCCGATCCGGCTCGCGGTGCCGAAGGCGTACGTCGTGCTGGCGGCCGGCCACGAGCCGACGGCGGACACGGCGAAGTCGATCCTGGCGTACTGCCGTGAGCACCTGGCGCCGTACAAGCGGATCCGCCGTCTCGAGTTCGCCGACCTGCCGAAGACGATCTCGGGCAAGATCCGCCGCGTCGAGCTGCGCGGCCGGGAGAACGACCCGGCGCGCGGCGCGGGCACGGAGTTCCGCGAGGAGGACTTCCCCGACCTCAAGTCCTGAGGAGCGCCGGCCGTCCGGTCAGGCGCGCGTGCCCTCGACCTGGCGGCCGTCCTCGGTCGAGCAGACCGTGACCGGGTCGTTCGCGCCGCTGCCGCACGTCCACTCGTCGAGCACGACGGGACCCGGGCCGTCGGCCGAGCTCGCCTCGGCCGGGGTCAGCTTCGCGAAGTAGTCCTTCAGCAGCGTCGCCGCCGCCGCGCAGTCGACCTTGCCGTGCGCGACGACCGCCGTCCTGGCGCCGCCCGATCCGGTGACGTCGCCGCACGGCACGCCGGGCGCCGTGCTCTCGGCCGCCGCGGCCGCGGCCGGCAGCGGGGACGTCGGCGGCGCGGCGGGCGCCGCCTCCCCGCCGCCGCAGCCGGCCAGAGCGGCGGTCGCGGCGACGAGCAGCAGGGGGTACGCGAGTGTCTTCATGGGCCCTTCAGAAGCGGACGGGACGGGACGTCATTCGGACGGCACGACGGCGGCGAAGACCGTCTGCTCGCCCTTGGTGCAGGTGGTGCCGCCCTGCGCGGCGGGCGGGCCGGACGTGCACAGCCAGCCGTTCACCGTCTCGTTCACCGCGTCGTTCGACCCGGCGCCCTGGCGGCCGGCGATCTTGCGGTGGAAGTCGGTGACCAGCTGGGTCGCCGCAACGCAGCTGACGCCGCTCGAACCGCTGTCGAACACGTACAGGGTCAGCCCGCTGGCGGCGGTGATGGTGCCGCACGCGCCGGGCACCGTCGGCGGCACCTTGGCCGGCTTCGACGCCGGGCCCGGCGCGGTGGAGCCGCCGGTGGCGGGCGGCGGCGGGGACGTCCCGGTCGTCGAGGACGACGGTGCCGAGGACGTCGCGGACGGCGGGGGAGCGGCGGACGGCGCCGGGTCGCCGGAACAGGCGGCGAGCGCGGGCAGTGCGAGGCAGGCCGCGAGCAGCGGCCGCCACGTGGTCGGGTGGGACACCGCGATCCTTCCTCCCCGGTCGGGCTGGGCCCGGTCATTCTGGCCCATCCGGGTCAGGGGCCCGGGATCGACGCGCCCAGGGGTGTGCCGGAGATTACTCCAGCCGGGTGGCGGCCGGGTCCGGTGGTCGCGGATTGTGTGTCCACAATGGACGATTAACATTCCGTTCACGCTCTGAAACACCAGCCTGTCATCAAGAATCGATCGGTCTAATTCGCGCCGCGCGGGTTAACGTCCCGGCCGCGCGTGCCGACGAACTGGGTGGAGGCCGCAGAGCTTCCCGTCCCCGACCCGCCCCGAACCCCGTGAGAGCGATGAACGCCGAAGCAGTCACCAGCCCCGAAGTGACCAGCCCCGACGCCCCGTCCAGCCCGCCGACCGTGCCCAGCACCGTCGTCTGGTGCTGCGGCCGCCCCTACGTCCTCGAGGCGAGCCCCGGCCGCGCCCGCTGGATGGGCAACGACCACCGCGGCCGCCCCGAGGCCCTGAGCAGCGCCGAACTGCAGCGACGCGGCTGGAGCCACCGCCGCGCGTGCTGAGCCGCCGCCTCTAGGGTGAGCAGGTGAGCACCGCCGCACCCGAAGACACCCCGAACGCCGAGCCGTCCCTGCTGCGACAGGCCTTCAACGTCCCCAACATGCTGTCGCTGCTGCGGCTGGCCGGCGTGCCGGTCTTCCTGTGGCTGCTGCTGGGGCCGGAGGAGGACGGCTGGGCGCTCGCGGTGCTCGTGTTCAGCGCCCTGACCGACTGGCTCGACGGCAAGCTGGCCCGCTGGCTGAACCAGATGTCGCGGCTCGGCGCGCTGCTCGACCCGGCGGCCGACCGGCTGTACATCCTGGCCACGCTCGTCGCGTTCCTGGTCCGCGAGATCATCCCGTGGTGGGTCGTGGTGCCCCTCGTGCTGCGCGAGGCCGTGCTCGGCGTGTGCGTCCTGACGCTGCGCCGCCGCGGCTTCGCGCCGCCGGAGGTCACCTACCTCGGCAAGGGCGCGACCTTCGTCCTGATGTACGCCTTCCCGTTCCTGCTGCTCGCGCAGGGTGGCTCGGACGTCGCGGCGGTGGCCCGGCCCATCGGCTACGCCTTCACCATCTGGGGCGGGGTCCTCTACGTCTGGTCCGGCGTCCTCTACGTCGTGCAGGCGCGCAACGCCCTGCGCGGCTCCGGCGGCGACTGAGCGCGACCGTTACGCCGGGTCGTGCCGTGCCGCTGCGCCGTGTGGGTGTAAGACTTCGCCCAGCACGTTTCGCCAGTGAGGGCATGAAAGGGGACCGGCGGTGTCCGCTCCTGAAGAGCTTCGTTACACCGAGGAACACGAGTGGGTCGCCACCCGCGGCGAGGACACCCTCGTCCGGATCGGCATCACCGAGTACGCGCAGGACCAGCTCGGCGACGTGGTGTTCGTCGACCTGCCCGAGGTCGGCCGCCAGGTCGGCGCGGGCGACGTCTTCGGCGAGGTCGAGTCGACCAAGAGCGTCTCGGAGCTGTTCGCGCCGGTCGACGGCGAGATCGTCTCCGTCAACAACGCCGTCGCCGACTCGCCCGAGCTGATCAACAGCGACCCCTACGGCGAGGGCTGGCTCATCGAGATCCGGCTCGAGGACCCGTCGGCGCTCGAAGCGCTCCTCGAAGCCGAGGCGTACGACGCTCTGATCAAGGGCTGAACCCCGCTCCGACCTCGGATTTCGGCCGATCGGGGCGATCTGCTCACGGTTCGCCGGTCCCGGGGCCCGGAGAAGCGATCAGGCACGGTACGTTGGCAGCTACACGTTCTTGAAGTACTGGCATCACAGCATGTGTGGAGGAGAGCTCAGGTGAGCACGAACGACGGGCCGGGCGGCGTTCCCCCGGAGCAGTCTCCGGAGCGGACCTCTGTCTTCCGGGCCGACTTCCTGGCCGAAGCCGAAGGCCACGAGTCCGCTCCGGCCGCCGAAGCCCCGGTTCAGGGCGTCGACGCCCTGCCCGCGGGTTCGGCCCTGCTGGTCGTGAAGCGCGGCCCCAACGCGGGTTCGCGATTCCTGCTCGACCGCGACACGACCAGCGCCGGGCGCCACCCGGACAGCGACATCTTCCTCGACGACGTCACGGTCTCGCGGCGGCACGCCGAGTTCCGCCGTGAAGGCGGGGAGTTCGTCGTGATCGACGTCGGCAGCCTCAACGGCACCTACGTCAACCGCGAGCCGGTCGACCAGGCCGTCCTCGCGGGCGGCGACGAGGTCCAGATCGGGAAGTTCCGCCTGGTCTTCCTGACCGGCCCGGGGCACGGGGGCCAGGGGGCGCAGTGACGGCGGCCGGGCGGCCACAACGGGACGGGTTGAGCATCGGGGCGGTTCTGGCGCAGCTGCGCCACGACTTCCCCGACGTCACGATCTCCAAGATCCGGTTCCTCGAAGCGGAAGGCCTGGTCCAGCCGGGCCGGACGCCCTCGGGTTACCGGCAGTTCGCCGTGGCGGACGTGGAGCGGCTCAAGTTCGTCCTGGCCGCCCAGCGGGATCACTACCTCCCGTTGAAGGTCATCAAGGAGCAGCTGGACGCGGCGGACTCGGGTGCCGGGCCCGTCGCGGCCCTGCCCCGGCCGCCCCGCCGCCTGGTGCCGATCGACGCGCCGGCCGAGAACGTGGGCCTGCCGGTGGCGGACGACTTCGCCGTCGGCCGGGAGCTGCGCCTGACCCAGGAGGAGCTCCTGGAGCAGGCCGGCGTCGACGCGGCCGAGCTGGCCGAGCTGCAGCAGTACGGCCTGGTCCGGTCCGGTCCCGCGGGGTTCTTCGACCCCGACGCGGTGCTGGTCGCGCGGACGGTGAAGGCGCTGACGGAGTTCGGCATCGAGCCGAGGCACCTGCGCGCCTTCCGCGCCGCGGCCGACCGTGAGGTCGGGTTGCTGGAGCAGATCGTGACCCCGGTGTACCGGCATCGTGACCCGGAGGCCAAAGCGCGGGCCGACGAGGTCGTGCGAGAGCTCGCGGCACTGTCCGTGACCCTGCACACGCTGCTGGTGAAGGCCGGGATCCGTGGCGTCACGGGCTGTTGAGCCGTAACGGGACGGTGAGATCCTCTTTGCGGTCCCATGTCAATGACTGAATGTTCGGCACCTCATGCCGTACCGTGAGAACAACGGTTTGCGGTAGGCGAGCCGAGAGTGTCCGGACAGCGAGCACAGCGCACGGATGACGGGTAGCGTCGGGAGTGAACGGCGCGAAGCGATTTCCGGCGCTGAAGCCCGTGTGCACGAGAGGGAGGCGAAGCCCGATGAGCGAAATGCGCGTCGTCGGTGTGCGGGTCGAGCTGCCCGCGAATCAGCCGATCTTGTTGCTGCGGGAGACCGAAGGCGAACGGTACCTGCCGATCTGGATCGGCTCGGTCGAAGCGACCGCCATCGCGTTGGAGCAGCAGGGGGTCCGCCCCGCCCGCCCGCTCACGCATGACCTCCTCAAAGAGGTCATCGGAGCACTGGGCCGCGAGCTCGAGCAGGTCGTGATCACCGACCTCAAGGAAGGCACGTTCTTCGCCGAACTCGTCTTCGACGGTGACATCCGGGTCTCCGCCCGGCCGAGCGACTCGGTCGCGCTGGCCCTGCGGATCGGCGTCCCCATCCACGCCGTGGACGCGGTGCTGGAGGAAGCCGGCCTGATCATCCCGGACGAGCAGGAGGACGAGGTCGAGAAGTTCCGCGAGTTCCTCGACTCCGTTTCGCCGGAGGACTTCCGCGGAGCCGACACGTAGAGACTTGCCTTGACGCGGACGTCAACGTCTAGCGTCGGGGTATGCGGATCGGAGAGCTGGCCAAGCGCACGGGTACCACCACCCGTGCGCTTCGCTTTTACGAGGACCAGGGCCTCCTCGCGGCCCGGCGCGCGGCCAACGGCTACCGCGAGTACGACGAGGACGACCTCCAGCTGGTCACCGAGATCCTGAAGCTGCAGACCGTCGGGCTGTCCCTCGACGAGACCCGGCCGTTCGTCGAGTGCCTGCGCAGCGGCCACGAGACCGGCGACAGCTGCGCGAGCTCGATCGAGATGTACCGGCGCAAGCTCGCCGAGGCCGACGCGGTCCTCGCCCGCCTCGGCGCCATCCGCGCCGAGCTCGCCGGGAAGCTCGCCGACGCGCTGGCCAGGCAGGATCCCGCCGGCGCTCCCGATCCGTGCGTCGTCCCCGAACGTCTCTGAAGGAGCCTTTTCATGTCCGAAATCGCCGAAGTCACCGATGCGACGTTCGCTGCCGAGATCCTGGGCGGTGACGTCCCGGTGCTGGTGGAATTCTGGGCCACCTGGTGCCCGCCGTGCCGGATGATCGCGCCGGTGCTGGCCGAGCTGGCCCGCGAACGCGCCGGGACGCTCGCCGTGCGCAAGATCAACTCCGACGAGAACCCGGAGACGACCCGGGCGTACCAGGTCATGTCGCTGCCGACGATGATCCTCTTCCGCCGCGGCGAGCCGGTGCTGACGATCGTCGGCGCGCTCCCGAAGGCCCGGCTCGAGGAGCGTCTCGACCGGGCCCTCGAGGCTCAGGGGGCGGTGGCCCTGACGAACGTGTCCGCGACCTCGCGGCCGTAGAGCTCCAGGTCCAGCGACGGGTCGGCCGCGTAGGCCGCGGCCACGCCGTCGACCGCCTGGGCGATCGACATCGCCATCACCTCGGGCGTGAACGGGCCGAACACGCCCTCGGCCTGGCCCTGCTTGAGCTGGCGGGCCAGGCCGTGCACCCGCAGGTCGTCGACCAGGATCTTCGTCATCACCCAGTTGTCGGCGTCGTCGGCGTTGCCGGCCATTTCGGTCAGCACCCGCACGCAGTCCGGGTACGCCCGCAGGAAGGCGATCGACGTCTCGATGTGCGCCCGCAGGTAGCCGGCCCGGTCGGCCGGGTCCAGGCCGCCGCCGGTGCGCTCCTTGAGGAACTCGTTCTTCGTCTCGACGACGGTGCTGAGCACCGCCTGCATCAGCCCGGCCTTGTTGGTGAAGTGGTACGAGATCATCCGGGTGCTGCTCAGCCCGGCGCGTTCACGGATCTTGGCGAACGTGGCCTTGCGGTAGCCGAGGTCGTTGATGACGCCGATCGTCGCGCCGATGATCTGCGCGCGGCGGGCGGCCTCGGTCACGCTGAGGCCCATCTCGGCCATCAGTTCGGTGTTTACTTGCATGAGTAAAAATTAACACGTCTGAGTAAAAGTGTCCAGGAGGTTTGAACCACTGGCCGCTGGGTACGGCGAACGGCTCAAACGCTCATCCGACCGTTGAGGCTTGCCGCGCGTCGCGTTGACCCGCCCTGTCTGGGCGCTTACCGTCGGAGAAGGTAAATCGCCACGATGTGATTCACGGTCTGGGGCCGGATCGTGGCGGTTGATCTCCGGTGGGTCCCGCTCTGGGTCCTGTCCGGCTGTCATTCGCCGGCCGCCTGGTCGGGCGAGGGGAGGCTTGCGTGGTCGAGGCTGGTTCAGAGAAGCAGCCTGTTCAGGTCGCGGCTGGTGAGCAGGGTGAACTGTTCCCCGACGACTCGCTGCCCGACGAGCTGGTCGGGTACCGCGGTCCGGCCGCGTGCCAGATCGCCGGGATCACCTACCGTCAGCTCGACTACTGGGCCCGGACGAAGCTGATCGCGCCCAGCATTCGCACCGCGCACGGCTCCGGCTCCCAGCGGCTGTACTCGTTCAAGGACATCCTGGTCCTCAAGGTCGTCAAGCGGCTGCTGGACACCGGGGTCTCGCTGCAGAACATCCGGGTCGCGGTCGACCACCTGTCCGTCCGCGGGGTCCGTGACCTCGCGAAGGTCACGCTGTTCTCCGACGGCACCACGGTCTACGAATGCACCTCACCCGAGGAGATCGTCGATCTGCTCCAGGGCGGCCAGGGCGTGTTCGGCATCGCGGTCAGCGGGGCCATGCAGGAGATCAGCGGCACCATCCACGAGTTCCCGGCCGAGCGCGCCGACGGCGGCATCGTCGAGACGCACGAACCGGACGAGCTGACCCAGCGCCGCAACGCGCGGCGGACCGGGTGATCATCACCGCGGTACGCGGAGTAAGGTGATCCTCGCAGTCGACGAAACCGCGCGGGAGAGTCCGGACCACAACCTCGAGTCCGGCGCCGAAGGAGCAAGTCCTCCCCGGAACCTCTCAGGCACCCTGGACCGCGCGGTCTAGACGCCTCTGGAAAGCGGGTCGTCAGGACACAACCTGATGGCCCCGCCGACGGTGCAAGCCCGGCTCAACCTCGGGCGAAACTCTCAGGCGCCCCTATGGGGTACGGACAGAGTGGGGAGGGTCCGGACAGCTTTTTTCGAGGATGCTGTCCGGGTCCGGCACCGCCCGTTCGCAGGAGGCCATCGTGCAGCCGTCACTAGCCTCGCTGGAACAGGGCATTCCCTTCGCCGACCGGCACATCGGGCCGGGTCCGGACGAACTCCGCCAGATCCTCGACGTCATCGGCGTCGCCTCCCTCGACGACCTCGCCGAGCGGGCCGTACCCGAGTCGCTGCGGGCGTCCGCCGGGCCGCTCGAACTCCCGCCGCCCGCCACCGAAGCCCAGGCGCTCGCCGAGCTGCGGGAGCTGGCCGCGCGGAACCGGCCGATGGCCCAGATGATCGGCCTCGGCTACCACGACACCGTGACCCCTCCGGTGATCCGCCGGAACGTCCTCGAGAACCCGGCCTGGTACACCGCCTACACGCCGTACCAGCCGGAGATCTCGCAAGGACGGCTCGAGGCGCTGCTCAACTTCCAGACGATGGTCGCCGACCTGACCGGGCTGCCCGTCGCGAACGCGTCCCTGCTCGACGAGGCCACCGCGGCCGCCGAAGCCATGACGCTCGTCCGCCGCGCCGGGAAGTCGGCCTCCCACCGGTTCGTCGTCGACGAGGACACCCTGCCCCAGACCCTCGCCGTGCTCCGGACCCGCGCCGAGCCGCTCGGCATCGAACTGGTCGTCGAAGACCTGTCCCAGGGGCTGACCGGGCTCGGCCTCGGCGGCGACTTCTTCGGGATCCTGCTGTCCTACCCGGGCGCGTCCGGCGCGGTCCGCGAGTTCGACTTCACCATCGCCGACGCCAAGAAGCACGGCGCGGCGGTGATCGTCGCGGCCGACCCGCTCGCGTTGACGCTGCTGCGGCCGCCGGGTGAGCTGGGCGCCGACGTCGCGATCGGCTCGACACAACGGTTCGGCGTCCCGATGGGCTTCGGCGGCCCGCACGCGGCGTACCTGGCGGTCCGCCAGGGCTTGGAGCGGCAGCTGCCCGGACGCCTGGTCGGCGTCTCGAAGGACGCCGACGGCGCGCCCGCGTACCGGCTGGCGCTGCAGACCCGCGAACAGCACATCCGCCGTGAGAAGGCGACGTCGAACATCTGCACCGCCCAGGTCCTGCTGGCCGTGATGGCGTCGATGTACGCGGTGTACCACGGCCCCGACGGCCTGCGCGGGATCGCGCTGCGGGCCCACCGGATGGCGACCGTGCTCGCGGCCGGCCTCTGCGAGGGCGGCGTCGAGGTCGTGCACGGCGAGTTCTTCGACACGATCACCGCGGCGGTGCCCGGCCGCGCGGACGCGGTCGTCGCGGCGGCCCGCGACCTCGGCGTGAACCTGCGGCGCGTCGACGAAGATCACGTCGGTGTCGCCTGTGACGAGACAACCACCCGTGAACGACTCTCGTTGGTGTGGAAGGCCTTCGGCGTCTCGGTGTCCGATGTGGACGGCCTGGACGAGGACACCGCGGACGCGCTCCCGGCGCCGCTGCGGCGCACGAGCGGGTTCCTCGCGCACCCCGTGTTCCACGCCCACCGTTCCGAAACCGCGTTGCTGCGCTACCTGCGGGAGCTGTCCGACAAGGACGTCGCGCTCGACCGCAGCATGATCCCGCTCGGCTCGTGCACGATGAAGCTCAACGCCACCGCGGAGATGGAGCCCGTCACCTGGCCGGAGTTCGCCGGGCTGCACCCGTTCGCCCCGGCCGACGACGCCGCCGGGCTGCTGACGGTCGTCGCCGACCTGGGCGCCTGGCTGGCCCGGATCACCGGCTACGACACGGTTTCCCTGCAGCCCAACGCCGGCAGCCAGGGCGAGTTCGCCGGGCTGCTCGCCATCCGCGCCTACCACCGTTCACGCGGCGAAGGTGAGCGGAACGTCTGCCTGATCCCGGCCAGCGCCCACGGCACCAACGCCGCCAGCGCCGTGATGGCGGGCATGCGGGTGGTCGTGGTCCGGTGTGACGACGACGGCAACATCGACCTCGGGCACCTGACGTCCACAGTGGACGAGCACCGGGCCGACCTCGCGGCCGTCATGATCACCTACCCGTCGACGCACGGGGTCTACGAGGACACCGTCGGCGAGGTCTGCGCACTGGTGCACGACGCGGGCGGGCAGGTGTACGTCGACGGCGCCAACCTCAACGCCCTGATCGGCGTGGCCCAGTACGGCCGGTTCGGCGCCGACGTCTCGCACCTGAACCTGCACAAGACGTTCTGCATCCCGCACGGCGGCGGCGGGCCGGGTGTCGGCCCGATCGGCGTCCGCGCGCACCTCGCGCCGTTCCTGCCGAACCACCCGCTGCAACCCGCGGCCGGCCCGGAGACCGGCGTCGGCCCGGTGAGCGCGGCGCCGTGGGGCAGCGCGTCGATCCTGCCGATCTCGTGGGCCTACGTCCGGATGATGGGCGCGTCCGGGCTTCGCCGGGCGACTCTGGTCGCGGTGGCCAACGCCAACTACGTCGCGCGGCGCCTCGCCAGGCACTACCCGGTGCTCTACGCGGGCCGGTCGGGTTTCGTGGCGCACGAATGCATCCTCGACCTGCGGCCGCTGACCCGGGAAACCGGCGTCACGGTCGACGACGTCGCGAAGCGGCTGGCGGACTACGGCCTGCACGCGCCGACGATGTCGTTCCCGGTGCCGGGCACGCTCATGGTGGAGCCGACCGAGAGCGAGGACCTCGCAGAGCTGGACCGCTTCTGCGCGGCGATGATCGCCATCCGCGGCGAGATCGGCCGGGTCGCGGCGGGGGAGTGGCCGCTGGCGGACTCGCCCTTGCGGCACGCCCCGCACACCGCGCGCTGCGTCACCGGCGAATGGGACCGGCCCTACAGCCGTGAGACGGCGGTGTTCCCGGCCGGCCCCGGCGGCGCGAAGATCTGGCCGCCGGTCCGCCGCATCGACGGCGCGACCGGCGACCGGAACCTCGTCTGCTCGTGCCCGCCGCCGGAGGCGTTCGCCTAGCTCGGGCTTGCGCCGGCCTCACAGGGGCGGGAGGTAGGTTGACGGCCATGGCGAGTGGTGGTGGTCCGGATCGGACGTCCGTGGTCGTGACCGGGGGCAGCGGCTTCATCGGCCGCGCCGTCGTGCGTGCCTTCCGCGAGCGAGGCGTCCCGGTCACCGTCGTCGACCGGGTCCCGTTCCCGGACGAGCTGCCCGGCGTCCGCGTGGTCACCGGCGAACTGGGCGACGCCGCCGTCCGCGAAGCGGCCGTGACGCCGGAAACCGCGGCCATCGTGCACCTCGCCGCGCTGACCTCCGTGCTGCGCTCGGTCGAACTGCCCGAGCAGACCTTCGCCGACAACGTCCTCGTGACGCAGGAACTGCTGGAGCTGGCGCGGCGCCGTGAGGTGCCGAGCTTCGTGCTCGCCTCGACCAACGCGGTCATCGGCAACGTCGGCGGCGCGACCATCACGCCCGATCTGCCGCCGCGGCCGCTGACGCCCTACGGCGCCACCAAGGCGGCGTGCGAAATGCTGCTTTCGGGCTACGCGGGCGCGTACGGAATGACGACGTGTGCGTTGCGGTTCACCAACGTCTACGGTCCGGGAATGTCCCACAAGGACAGTTTCGTGCCGCGGATGATGCGCGCGGCGCTGAACGGCGCCGGCGTCCGCGTCTACGGCGACGGGCAGCAGCGCCGCGACCTCGTGCACGTCGACGACGTCGTCCACGCGATCACGCTCGCCGTCGACAGCGGCTACTCCGGCACCGCGATCGTCGGCGCCGGGAAGTCGGTTTCGGTGCTGGAGATGGTCGAAGCCGTCCGCGAGGTGACCGGCGCGGAGCTGCCGGTGGAGCACGTCGAGGCGCCGGCGGGGGAGATGCCCGCGGTCGTCGTCGACGTCTCGGGGAGCGCGGAGACGCTCGGCTACCGGCCGTCGATGTCGCTGACCGACGGGCTCGCGACGGCGTGGAAGTACTTCTCCGGTCTCGAGCGTCCGAACGCGACGGAGTGACCGCGGGCGTGTCCGGTTTCCTCCGCCGCCACTGGCTCCTGCTCCTGCTGCTGATCCCCGCGATCGTCCTGCGCGTGCTCACCTGGCTCGCCTACCGGCCGGCCCTGCTGTACATCGACTCGTTCCGCTACATCGACAACCTGCACGCGCTGCGCGCCGACCAGCTCGACCCGATCGGCTACGACCTGGTGCTGCGCCCGCTGCTGGCGGTCGGCGGCCTGGCGTGGGTCGCGGCCGTGCAGCACGCCGGCGGGATCCTGATCGCGGTCGGCGTCTACGCGCTCGTGCTGCGCCTCGGCGGCCGGCCGTGGGTCGCCGCGCTCGCCGCGGCCCCGGTGCTGCTCGACGCGTACCAGCTGCAGATCGAGCAGAACCTCATGTCCGAGGTCGTCTTCGAAGCCGTGCTGCTCGGGCTTCTTTGGGTGCTGCTCGGCCGTGGCGCCCCCGGCTGGAAGCGCGCCGGGATCGCGGGCCTGCTCGTCGGGTTCGCCGTGCTGGTGCGGCTGATCGGGATCTCGCTGGCCCTGCCGCTGCTGGTCTACCTGGTCGTCGCCGGGGGCGCGTGGCGGCACTGGGCCGGCTGGCGCCGCGCGGGCGTGGGCCTGCTGGGGATCCTCGTCGTGGTGGTGCCCTATTCGGCGCGGGTGCATTCCGAGACCGGCAAGTGGGGCCTGACCGGGCCGTCGGGGAACATGCTCTACGGCCGCACCGCCGCCGTCGCCGACTGCGCGAACCTGCACCTGACGCCCGAACTGCAGGTGTTCTGCCCGGCTGAACCGCGCGAGACGCGGCTCGTGGACAACTACACGCACGCCGACCTCGACCCGAACTGGCCCGGCCCGCTGCCGCCCGGCGCGGACAAGGCGGCGCTCGCGCACCAGTTCGCGATCGAGGTCCTCAAGGCGCAGCCCGGCGACGTCGCGGGTGCGGTACTGAACGACTTCGCCAAGAGCTTCGCCTGGACCCGCGAACAGGACCCGACCGACGTCCCGCTCGACCGCTGGCAGTTCCAGCTCACCTACCCGCAGTGGGCCGACCAGTCCCTGATCGACCTGGTCACGCTGCAGAACGACGGCGTCGTCGCGAGCGTCGACGAGCCACTGGCGGCGTTGCTGCGCGACTACCAGCTGAACGGCGGATACGTCCCGGGCGCGGTACTCGGCATCGGCGCCCTGCTGGGCCTGCTCACGGTCTTCCGGCGGAAACGGCCGTTGGACGCGGCTCGCGCGGGCGCGCTGCTTGCGTCCACGAGCGGGCTGGTCCTGCTGTTCGCCTCGGCGGTGTTCCAGTTCTCGTGGCGCTACCAGATCCCGGCGCTCGTCCTGCTGCCGCTCGCGGGCGCGCTCGGCTTCACGACGCTCACCTCGGCCAGCCGCAAACGCCTGGGCGCCTTCCCCGACGACGTCGACACCGGCGCGCTCGACGACTTCCGCGGCCGCCACCCCGAGCTGCGGATGTCGTCACTGGTCGTGGTCATCGCCGCCTACAACGAGGCCGGCGGCATCGGCGGCGTGCTCGAGAAGATGCCGGACGAGTGCCTCGGCCTGCCCGTGGACGTGCTGGTCGTGGTGGACGGCGGCACGGACGACACGGCCGCCATCGCCGAGGACCACGGCGCGTACGTCTGCGTCGCGCCGCGTAACCGCGGCCAGGGTGCGGCCCTGCGGCTCGGCTACCACCTCGCGGCCGAGTCGGGCGCCGAGTACATCGTGACCACCGACGCCGACGGCCAGTACGACAACAGCGAGCTGGAGGCCTTGGCCGGCCCGGTCGTCGACGGCACGGCGGACTTCGTCACCGGCTCCCGCCGGTTGGGCCACGAGGAGGCCGACAGCCGGGTTCGCTGGCTCGGCGTCCGGGTGTTCGCGGTGTTGGCGTCGGTGCTGACGCGCCGCCGGATCACGGACACGTCGTTCGGCTTCCGCGCGATGCGCGCCGACCTGGCCTGCTCGGTCCCGCTCAACGAGCCGCAGTACCAGTCGTCGGAACTGCTGCTCGGCATCACCGCGCGCGGCTCCCGGGTGGTCGAGCTGCCGATGAGCATGCGGCTGCGCAAGGCGGGCAAGAGCAAGAAGGGCGGCAGCGTCGTCTACGGCGCCAACTACGCGCGGGTCATGACGGGAACGTGGTGGCGGGGCTACGTCCTGCGCCGCGGCCGTACGCCGCGCGGCGTGAAGACGAGCGCCTAACCGACGTGTCGTCCATCCCGGTACGCGTGTCGTCCATCGGGGTACGCGTGTCGTCCGTTCAATCACGCGTGTCGACCCGCCGATCACCCGTGCCGGCGCTCTGATCACGAGGCGGATGGACGACACGCGTACCTGGATGGACGACACGAGGGCCGCGTCGCCGGTGCCGACGACCGGTGCAGGTCAGGAGGCCGTGGCGCGCGCCGCGTCGCGGCCGAACACCAGCTTGTCGAGCAGCGTGAACTTCACGACGAAGACCAGGGCGTAGCTGGCCACGTACGCGCCGTCGACCAGGACGACCCACCACACGTGGGGCAGGTTCAGCGGGGTCAGCAGCGAGCCGGACAGGGTCGTCAGGCCGATCGACGCGAGCCCGCCGAGGCCGATGACCGCCAGGTAGGGCAGCAGTTCGCGGCGGACGCGGGGGCGCCCGGTGCGGCCCCAGACCCAGCGGCGGGTGACCACGAAGTTCAGCACCGCGCCGGCCGCCCAGGCCAAGGTGCTGGCCAGCACCGCGGCCCCGCCGGTGGCGAGCACCGCCAGGAGCACGACCTGGCTGACGACCGTGGCGGCGACCGACGTCGCCGCGGCGCGGCCCAGGCGGGCCCAGCCCCGGCGTCGCTTCGGGGTCTCCGTCGAAGTCTCCACTGTGCGCTGGCGCACATCGCCGGTTACGGTCGTCATGCCCCCATCCTCCCCGCGGGTCGCGCGCGCCGCCGTCCGACCCCCCTATGCATAGGAGATTCACAGGTCATTGCCAGGCGCTCATCAGCACGTGATAGATAGCGTCGGGTTCTTGCAAGCCTCTGCTACATGGTGGAATCAGCATGCTTGTCGCGTAAACGAGCAGGAAAGGCGGCACAATGCGAGTGCTGGTTCTCGGCGGTGACGGTTATCTGGGCTGGCCCACCGCGTTGCACTTATCGGACAAAGGCCACGACGTGGCCGTTCTCGACAATATGGCCCGCCGTGGCTACGACGTCGAGCTCGGCGTCGAAAGCCTGGTTCCGATCGAGACGCTCCCGGACCGGATCGCCGCGTGGGAGGAGGTGTCCGGACGGCGCATCACCAGCTACGAAGGTGACCTGCTCGACGCGGACTTCCTCTTCGACGCGGTCCGCGACTTCGCGCCGGACGCCGTGGTGCACTACGCCGAGCAGCGGTCCGCGCCCTATTCGATGATCGACCGTGAACACGCGGTGTACACGCAGCACAACAATGTCGTCGGCAACCTGAACCTGCTGTACGCGATCGCCGAAATCGACCCGTCGATCCACCTGGTCAAACTGGGCACGATGGGCGAATACGGCACGCCGAACATCGACATCGAAGAAGGCTGGCTCGACATCGAGCACAAGGGCCGCAAGGACCGCGTGCTGTTCCCGAAACGGCCGGGTTCGTTCTACCACCTGACGAAGGTCCACGACTCGCACAACATCGAGTTCACGTGCCGCGCCTGGGGGCTGCGGGCCACGGACCTCAACCAGGGTGTCGTCTACGGGCAGCAGACGCCGCAGACCGCGCTGGACCCGCGCCTGGCCACCCGCTTCGACTACGACGCGGTGTTCGGCACGGTGCTGAACCGGTTCGTCATCCAGGCGGTGCTGGGGCAGCCGCTGACGGTGTACGGCAAGGGCGCCCAGACCCGCGGCCTGATCGACATCCGCGACACCGTGGAGTGCATCCGGCTCGCCGTCGAGAACCCGGCCGACGCGGGCGAGTTCCGCGTCTTCAACCAGATGACCGAGAGCATGTCGGTCGCCGCGATCGCCGACCTCGTCGCCGAGCGGTTCCCCGGCCCGGTGCAGATCGAGCAGCTGGAGAACCCGCGGACCGAGGCCCCGGAGCACTACTACAACGTGCAGCACACCGGGCTGGTCGGCCTCGGCCTGGACCCGCACCTGCTGTCGGACACGCTCATCGAGTCGATGTTCGACATCGTCGGGGCCAACAAGCACCGGGTGAACATGGACAAGCTGCGCCCGACCGTCCGCTGGCGAGGCGCGCTCAAGAGCTGAACGGGATCAGGGTGGGCTCCTCCTCGCGGGGAGCCCGCCCTTTTCGCGCGTTCAGCCGGGCAGCTTGTCGAGAAAACCGTGCACCTTCGCGATCCGGCCGTCTTCCAGCTCGACGACGTCGAAGCCGATCGCGACCGGCTCGGCACCGGGCGTGCCGAGGTACCACTGGAACCGCGCGAGGTCGTGGTGGGCGTCAGGCTCGGCGGGCAGGCTGAAGGTCAGCCCGCCGAACTGCGCCTGCGCCCCGGCCACGAACTGGTCGATCCCGTCGTGCCCGGCAACTGAGCCGAGCGGGTCGGTGTACCCGGCCCCCTCGGTGAAGACGCCGGCGACGAGCGCCCGCCGCTTCCCGGCATCGGTCTCGTTCCAGACGGCGATGTACTGCTCCACAATGGTCCGGACGTCGGTCATCGGATGCTCCTTCGGTTGGGGGACAACGGGTTGTCGCCGTCCCTCGCTGAGCGCAACTCTGGCGCGTGGACGGCGGCCCGTCGATTACGCGCGAGGTAATGCCGCAGCGTTCGCCTGTCGTATCGAGGTTCGGCGAGGCGGGCTGCGTTCTCGCATCGGACCACCGTGATTCCCGCTCTCCTGGCTCTCGTCCGAGCCATTACCCCCGAAGTAATGGCAGCGCCCCCGTGATCGTCGTAGCGTCGCTCGGGTGACGACTTCGGTGCGGGCGGCCACGCGGCCGGTGGGTGAGCTCCTGCGGGAATGGCGCGACCGGCGCCGGATCAGCCAGCTCGACCTGGCGATCTCCGCCGACATCTCCACCCGCCACCTCAGTTTCGTGGAGACCGGCCGGTCCAAGCCGAGCCGGGACATGGTGCTGCGCCTCGGCGAGCACCTCGACGTCCCGCTGCGGGACCGGAACCGGCTGCTGCTCGCCGCCGGGTACGCGCCCGCCTACACCGAGAGTGCGCTGGGGGATCCCGAGATGACCGCCGTCCGCCAAGCCGTGCGGCAGCTGCTCACCGGGCACGAGCCGTACCCGGCCGCCGTCGTCGACCGGAACTGGAACCTCGTCGACGCCAACGCCGCGACCGGCCTGTTCGTCGGCGGCCTGGCGCCCGAGCTGACCACCAACGTGCTCCGCGCGACCCTGCACCCGGACGGCATGGCGCCGCACATCCTCAACCTGGGGGAGTGGCGCGCCCACCTGCTCGGCCGGCTGCGCCGCCAGGTCGGCCAGACCGCCGACGCCGGCCTCGCCGAACTGCTGGCCGAGCTGCGCGCCTACCCGTGCGACCAGCCGGTGCCCGAGGTGGAGGTCCCCGGACCGGGTGACATCTTCGTGCCGCTGAAGTTCCGCCACGAGGGCACCGACCTGACGTTCTTCAGCACGGTCTCGACGTTCGGCACCCCCCTCGACGTCACCGTGGCGGAGCTGGTCATCGAGTCGTTCTTCCCGGCCGACCCGGCGACCGCCGCGTACCTGCGCGAGCGGGCCGCGCTGGTGGAATGATGGGCTCCGGAAGCCCCGCGCAGCATCCGAAGTGAGGATCACCGGTTGATGGCCGTTCCGCCTTCGCTCGCCCTGTCCGACGGAGTTCGCGTCCCCCAGCTGCTGTTCGGCGTGGGCGGCCTGACGGCCAGCGAGACCGGCCGCGCCGTCCGCATCGCCCTCGACACCGGCTACCGCGGCATCGACACGTCTCCAGGCACCGAGGAGGCGCTGGGCGCGGTGCTCGCCGCGTCGGACGTCCCGCGCGAAGAGGTGTTCGTCAGCGTCAAGATGCCCGTCCAGGGCTACGATGCCACCCGCCGCGCGGCCGACCAGGTGCTGGCGGGCCTGCAGGCCGAGCGGGTCGACCTGGTCCTGGTGGACGGCACCAACGGCGCGTTCACCGACACCTGGCGCGCCCTGTCCCGGATGCGGGGCGACGGCCGCGCCCGCGCGATCGGCGTCGCCGGGTTCAGCGCGGCCGAGCTGCGCCGGCTGATCGACTCCACCGGCACCGTCCCGGCGCTCAACCTCGTCGAGTTGCACCCGTGGCTGCAGCAGCTCCCGCTGCGGGAGTTCCACGACGCGCACGGCATCCTGACCGGCGCGTCGAGCCCGGCCGCGAACGGCGCTCTCCTGTCCAACGAGACGGTCACCGCGCTGGCGGCCAAGTACGGCAAGACCCCGGCCCAGATCGTGCTGCGGTGGCACCTGCAGAACGGCACCGTCGCGGTGGCGGCGTCGGCCACCACGACCCGGACCCGCGAGAACTTCGGGGTGTTCGACTTCGAGCTGGCCGACGACGACCTCGCCGTGCTGTCCGAGCTCGACAACGGCACGCGGGTCGGCCCGTCCTGAGCCTCAGGCGGCCTTGATCCCCGCGGCGGTGAAGTCGGCCTGCTGGGCCGGCTGCTCCAGGTACTCGCGGAAGGTCTGAGCGGCGCGCAGCACGGTGTCGTCGATGCCCGGCCCGGTCAGCCCGACGAACGGGTAGTCGGCCGACCGCGCGGTGGCGACCGACTGGGCGGGCGAGCCGATCAGCTCGGGCTTCTTGGTGGTGAGCTCGCTGACCCAGTACGTCGACTCGGGCAGCCACGCGGAGGGAAGCCCGCCGATCGCGTTGAGGTTGGCGCGGCCGACCAGCGCGTCGAGCACCTGCGCCGAGGGCTTGGCCTCGATGGTCACGTGCACGCACTGGCCGTGCACGACGGTCGCGGCCTGGTTCCAGCGGTTCGCCGCGGCCTCCAGCGGCTTCTGCGCGCTCGGGGTGACGATCACGCGCATCTGCGAGGTGCCGCCGGAGCAGCTGGCGGCCTGGGCCTCGGCGCGGCTGTTGAGCTCGCTGTCGGCCCAGTTCCAGCCGACGATGCCGAGTCCGATGAGCGCAGCGAGCACGACGCAGGCGATCGGCCAGCCGGCGATCTTGCGGCGCGGGGCCTTCTTGCCGACGATGCGGTGGGAGCCGGTCGCCTCGCCCTTGCCGAGGGTCCGGTGCGAGCCGGTCTCTTCGCTCTTGGCCGCGACCCGGTGGGAGCCGGTGTCGTCGCTCTTGCCGGCCACGCTGCCGGTCGCGCGCAGGACGGTGGTTTCTTCGAGGTCGCTGAGGGCGCGCTGGGACTCTTCGCCGCGGCGGTGGGGCCCGGTGCCTTCGCCACGCCCGGGAGCCCGCCGCGAGCCGAGGGTGTCCTTCCGGCCGGCCCGGCGGGAGCCTTCGCCCTTGCCGGACGCGGGGAAAGCCCCGGTGGAACCGCCCCGGCCGGGGGTGCGGAACGAGCCGGTGTACTCACCGCGGACGGGAGCGCCGGTGTCGTCGCCGCGGGCGGGGGCGCGGAAGGTGCCGGTGGACTTGCCGCGAGCGGGAGTCTCGGGGGCCTCGGGGGTGGGGGCGCGGAAGGTGCCGGTGGACTTGCCACGGGCGGGAGTCTCAGGGGCATCGGGGGTTTCGCCGCGGGCCGGGGCGCGGAAGGTGCCGGTGGACCTGCCACGAGCGGGGGCGTCGAACGAACCGGTCGAGTCGCCGCGGCCCGGGGTGCCGCTGGCTTCGCCACGGCCGGGAGTTCCGGAGGACTTGCTTCGGGCGCCGGTGTCGAACGAGCCCGTGGATTCGCCGCGCGCCTGGGTGCCGGACGGGTCGGCGGCCTTGCTTCGGGTGGCGGCGCGGAAGGTCCCGCTGGCTTCCCCTCGACGGGCGGTGCCGGAGGAGTCGGTGGCTTCGCCGCGGGCCGGGCCGCTGGGCGCGCCGGTGGACTTGCCGCGGGTGGCGGCGCGAAAGGTCCCGCTGGCTTCGCCGCGAGTGGTGGTGCCGAAGGATTCGCTGCGGGCGGGGGTACCGGGCGTGCCGGTGGCCTTGCTTCGGGTGGCGGCGCGGAAGGTGCCGCTCGCTTCGCCGCGCGCGGCGGCGCGGGAAGAACTGCTGCCTTCTCCCCGGGCGGGAGTACCGGAGGAGTCACCGCGGGTGGCGGCGCGGGAGGTGCCGCTCGCTTCGCCGGGGGCGGGAGTGCCGGGGGACTCGCCTCGGGTGGCGGCGCGGAAGGTTCCGCTGGCTTCGCCACGGCGGGAAGTCCGGTGTGGACCGGTGCCCTCGGCCTGGCCGAACGCCTGGAAACCCCCACTCGCGTCAGCGCGGCCGGGAGCATGCGGGTCGGAGATGCGCGGACCGGTCACCTCGGGCTGACCGAACGCCTCGAAAGCGCCACTGGTTTCACTGCGGCCCGGGGTCCGGTGTGGACCGGGGGCTTCACCCTGGCCGAAGGCATGGAAGGAACCGCTGCGCCGGCGGGCCTCTTCGCCGGGGCCGAAGGCCTCGAAGGCACCGTTCGGCTCACTCGGGCGGGTGGTCTGATGGGATCCGGTGGACTCGCCCGGGCGCGGGCGCCGCGGGGTGGCGGGCCGGCCCTCGCCGGGGACGCGCGGCGCCCCGGTGCGGTCCAGGGGGTGCGGCACCGGCTCGTCCTCCCGGGCGTGTCGCCCCATCGTCGTCCTTTCGAGGGTGAGCGCATGTCAAGCACGCGCAGCTATGCAATGAAACCGTTATCACCCTAACAGGTGATCAGCAGCCTCGGAATAATCTGACTCACAGTCGTGTTGCCGGTGCTCTCCTCACTCGGCTGGGCTGACCAGGCGATGGCAGTGCGCGATCAGCCGAGCACGCAACGGCGTCGCCCGGCGGGCGAAACCGGCCTGCGCGCGAGCGTATTCGGCCCGGCCCTCCGGGGTCTCGATCCGCACCGGCGGGTAGCCGAGGTCCGCCAGGTCGTACGGGCTCGCCCGCATGTCCAGCTCACGAATCTCGGCGGCGAGCTCGAAACAGTCGGCGACGAGCTCCGCGGGCACGAACGGATCGAGCTTGTAGGCCCATTTGAACAGGTCCATGTTCGCGTGCAGGCACCCCGGCTGCTCGAGGGTGACCTGCGTCGCCCGCGTCGGCTCCAGCGCGTTGCGCGGCCGCGCGGGCGGGGTGAAGAACCGGAACGCGTCGAAGTGCCCGCACCTGATCTCCAGCGACTCGACCACCGTGTCGGTGCCCGCGGACCCGAGACGCAGCGGAACCTGGCCGTGGCGCACCGAATCGGCGGGCTCGCGGTAGACCATCGCCCACTCGTGCAGCCCGAAACAGCTCAGCCGCGGCGCGCGCGACGCCGTCGCGCTCAGCAGGCCGAGCACGAACTCGGCCGTCTTCGCCTTGCGCTCGGTGAACCCCGACGGGTCGAGGACGACGCCGTCGGCCGTCTCGACATACCCCTTCCGGTCCAGGAAACGCCGCGCCGCGGGCCCGGCGAGCGCGACGCCGGGCCCGGGCTGCCAGCGTTCGAGGTGACCCGGCCGGTGCGAGTAGTAGGTGAACAGGAAGTCCAGCACCGGGTGCTTCTCGCCCCGCGACTTGCGTTCCTGGTGCGGGACGGTCCACCGGCGCATCCGGCCGGCGTGCGCCGCCTCCCGGGCCAGCCAGTCCGGTTCGGCGAGCACGGCGAGTACGCCCGAGCCGGTCATGCGCCCACGTGGGTGCCGTCGCGCACGGTGCCCACGTACTCCTCGACGAGATCCTCGAGCGCGACGACGCCCACGGCGTTCCCGGCGAGGTCGAGGGCCCGCGCCAGGTGGCTGCCCTCCTTGCGCATCGCCGAAAGCGCCACGTCCAGCCGGGCGTCGGCCCGCAGCTCGGTCAGCGCCCGCGTCTTCGAGGCGGGCACGATCGTCGCCGGGTCCTCGCCGGCCAGGTCGAGGACGTCCTTCACGTGGATGTAGCCGGTCAGCCGCCCGTCGTCGGTGCACACCGGGAACCGCGAGAAGCCGGTGGAGGAGACCGCCCGCTCGACGTCGCCGAGCGTCGGCCCGCACGGCAGGGTCGTCAGGTCGGCCGTCGGCACCAGGACGTCGGACACCGTCTTCTGCACCGAGGACAGCGTCTGCGTGAGCCGCCGGTGCTCGGACTGGTCGATCAGGCCTTCGCGGCGTGACTCGCTGAGCAGCTCGGCCAGCTCGTCGGACGTGTAGGCCGTCTCCAGCTCGTCCTTCGGCTCGACCTTCACCGCGCGCAGCAGCGAGTTCGCGACGAAGTTCAGCAGCCAGATGAACGGGTTCGCGATCTTCACCCAGCCGACGTGCACCGGCACCAGCCACAGCGCGAGCTTCTCCGGCTCGGCGATGGCGAGGTTCTTCGGGACCATCTCGCCGATCAGCACGTGCGCCACGGTGATGAAGGCCAGCGCGATCGCGAACGAGATCGGGTGCAGCAGCCCTTCGGGCAGCCCGAGCAGGTCGAAGAACGCCGAGAGCCGGTGCGCGACGGCGGGTTCGCCGAGACGCCCGAGCAGCAGCGAGCAGATGGTGATGCCGAGCTGCGCGCCGGCCAGCATCAGCGAGACGTGCTTGCTCGCGTTGATCACGATCTTCGCACGCGTCTTGCCCTGCTCCAGCAGGGCTTCCAGCCTGTCGCGCCTGGACGAGATGAGCGTGAACTCCGCGCCCACGAAGAAGGCGTTGAGCAGCAGCAGGAGCACCACGAGGGCGATGTTCAGCCAGTCGCTCACGAGGCCACCTCCTGTTCGGCCTGTTCCGCCGGTTCCTCGGTGCGGACCGGGGCCACTTCGACCTCGGCGACGCGGCGTTTGTCCATCGTGGTGACGGTGAGCCGCCAGCCGTCGACCTCGGCGGCGTCCCCCTCGGCGGGGATCTTGCCCAGCCGTTCGAGGATCAGGCCGGCGATGGTCTCGTAGTCGCCGTCCGGCATCCGGAACCCGGTGACGTCGGTGACCTCGTCCGGGCGCAGCTGCCCGGACACCAGCCAGCTGTCGGTGCCGACCTGCTGCGACGCCGGCGCTTCGCGGTCGTCGTGCTCGTCGCGGACGTCGCCGATGATCTCCTCGACCACGTCCTCCAGCGTCACCAGCCCGGCCGTGCCGCCGTACTCGTCGACGACGATCGCCAGCTGGAACCGCGAGTCGCGCAGGCGGTTGAGCAGGTCGTCACCGGGCAGGGACTCGGGCACGGTCGGCACCGGCCGCATGACCGACCCGATCGGGACGTTCGCCCGGTCGGCGGCGGGCACGGCGAAGGCCTGCTTCACGTGCACCGCGCCGCGGACGTCGTCGAGGTCCTCGGCGTGCACCGGGAACCGCGAGAAGCCGGTGCGGTTCGAGATGGCGATGAGGTCCTCGATGGTGTCGTCCACCTCGAGCGCCTCCAGCTGCACACGCGGGGTCATCAGCTCCTCCGCGGTGCGCTCGCCGAACCGCAGCGAGCGGTCCAGCAGCTCCGCGGTGGACGTGTCGAGCGTGCCGCTCTCGGCGCTGGACCGCACGATCGAGCCCAGTTCCTGCGGTGAGCGCGCCGACCGCAGCTCTTCCTGCGGCTCGACGCCGAACTTGCGCACCAGGAAGTTCGCGCTGTTGTTCATCAGCGTGATGAGCCAGCGGAACAGCAGGGAGAACCGCGAGTGGTAGCCGGTGACCGCGCGGGCGGTCGGCAGCGGCCGGGCAATCGCGAGGTTCTTCGGCACCATCTCGCCGAGGATCATCGACAGCGAGGTGGCGATGACCAGGGCGAGCACGATCGACGCGCCCGCGGCGAACGCCGTCGGCAGGCCGATCCCGGTCAGCAGCGGCCGGACGAGCTCACCGATCAGCGGCTCGGCCAGGTAACCGGTGATGAGCGTGGTCAGCGTGATCGCGACCTGGGCACCGGACAGCTGGAACGAGAGCGTCCGGTGGGCTTTCTGGACGGTCAGGGAGCGGCGGTCGCCGACCTGGCGGACGTTGGCGTCCACCGTGCTGCGTTCCAGCGCGGTCAGGGAGAACTCGGCCGCGACGGCGAGTCCGGTGCCGACCGTCAGCAGCACGAAGAGGAGGACGCCGAGCACGGCGAAGAGGATTTGCATCATTCCGCACCCGCCGTGGTGGCGGTGGGCGAACCTATCGGACAGCCGGGTCGGTCACCCGGCCCGGTACTGTCACCGGGTGACTGCGCTGCGCGCACGAAACGGTCACTCCTAGCGGGAAATCGGCGTGTACTGCGATTATGCGGACAATCTTATCGTGTCCCCGCGCGCGAGGTGCCGGATACGGGTGTGTCGGCGCGCTCACCTCGCCGGGTGATTCAGCGCGGGCGGCGCCCGAGCAGGGCGACGAGGCGGGTCGTGGGCCCGGCCGCGCGCCCGACCGCGACCGGCGGGTCGAACAGGCCGAGGCCCTGCCAGTCGTCCACCCACGGGCGCACGATGTCGATCAGCCGTTCGGCCAGCGGCTCGGTGACGGGGCTCGGCAGGCTGAGCGCGGTCGCGAGGTCCCAGCTGTGCACGGCGGCGTCGACGGTCATCTGCCAGCCGTACTCGCGGGCCGGGACCAGGCCGTAGGAAAGGTGCACGGCGCGTTCGAGCACACCGTCGTCGAGGAAGGCTTCCCGCGCGGCTTCGGCGGCCGTGTCCCAGGCTTCGACCGGGTCGTCGCCGAGGACGTCGCCGTCGAACCGGTCGCCGACGTCGTCGAGGGTGGCGCCGGCGAGCAGCGAAGGCGCCCAGAGCTGCTCGGCGACGAGGTGGTTCACGAGGTCGCGGACGGTCCACTTGGTACACGGCGTCCGGTGGCCCCAGTCGCCGGACCCGGCGGCGTGCACCGCGTCGCCGAATGCCCGGATGGCCTGGCCGTGCGCCTCGAGGAGATCCACGCGGGCCATTGGAACACGGCCGCTCAGGCGGTGCCGGGCCGGTGCCGCCGCACGGTCTCCTCGACGAGGTCGAGCACCGGGCCGAGGCCGGCGCCCGGCAGGCCCATCGCCAGGTGCGAGACCAGTCCTTCGAGGACCAGTTCGAGGAAGGCGGTGAGGACGTCGACGTCGACGTCGTCACGCAGGTTCCCGGCCTCCCGCTGCCGCAGCAGCCGCAGCCGCGTCGCGGTGGTCAGCTGCTCGGAGCGCTCGGCCCAGCGGGCGCGGAACTCCGGGTCGGTGCGCAGCCGCCGCGAGACCTCGAGGCGGGTGCCGAGCCAGTCGGCGGGATGTTCGCCGTCGCCGGCCAGCAGGTCACGCATGACCTGCACCAGGCCCTGTTCGGCGACGACGTCGGCCATCCGGATGGCGTCGTCCTCGGCGAGGGCGAGGAAGAGCGACTCCTTGTCGCGGAAGTGGTGGAAGATCGCGCCGCGGGAGAGTCCGGTGGCTTCCTCCAGGCGCCGGACTGTGGCACCTTCGTAGCCGTAGCGCGCGAAGCACACCCGCGAGCCGTCGAGGATCTGGCGCCGTCTTGCGTCGAGGTGATCCTGGCTTACGCGTGGCATCCTCGAATCCTGACACCGCGGACCCGGATCTCGCAATCCGTACGTACGTCTTGTGACCCGCAGTGGCCGGGAACCGCCCGGAAGTCCCCATCGTCTGAAGCTTGCCCCGATTCGCTGACACGGAGTGAGACGGTTGGCTAGTCTTTGCACCATCACGGTGGGTGAACTGAGGGGAAGGGGCGAGTCGTGATCATCGGCGAAGCCGGACAGGCGGCGCAGGCGCTGTGGGGCGACGCGTTCGCGAACTCGGCCCCCGTCTACGGCGGCGGGGGACAGGGCGGCCAGTTCAAGATGGACCCCGAAGAACTCAACGCCGTGATCGGCCAGTGGGAGGACGTCCTCGACAAGATCGTCGACGACGGCGAGAAGATCAACAGCCTTCGATACGGTGCCGGGTTGGCTCCGGGACAGGATCCGGTCAGCGGCAGCTACGCGTCGACGACGGGCGAGTCGATCTCCGCCCTTCAGCGCCAGAACGACTCCATGCGCAAGTACGCGCAGGAATACATCAAGAAGCTGAAGGAAGCGCAGTCGAAGACCGTCGTGACCGATCAGGATCTGTCGAGCACCTTCAAGGTTTAGGGTGAGCTGAACTTGTTCCGAAGCAAACTCAAGGTCATCGGTGCAATGCTGCTGGTTTCGGCCGCACTCACGGCTGCCTGCACCTCGACGACCGGAGGCGCGGCGTCGCCCGCACCGTCAGCTTCCGCTTCGGCGGGAGCGCCGACGCCGGATCCGGAAGTGCCCAAGGTGCCCGGGCCACCCCTCGACGCCGGCAAGTACGTCGCCGAAACCTGTTCGATCGTCCCCAAGGACGTGCTGGCCTCATTGCGGTACACCGACGCGGGCGAATACCAACCGCAAGGCAATACCCCGACCTCTCAGGCTGGTCCGACGTGCCTGTGGAAGCTGCGGGGTGAAGGTATCGGCTTGTCGGTCATCCTCGGCACCGGGAATCGTGAGCGGGGCGCCGGCGGTTTGGCGGGCGCCTACGCCGCATACCGACGGGGTGTGATCACCAGGTTCCTGGAGCGCGCTCCGGACGTGGAGGGCTACCCGGCGATCTACGTGGATGTCCAGGACGAGCGCTCGATGGGCTCCTGTGGACTCGACGTCGGTATCGCCGACGACCTGGCCTTCGACGTGTACGCCCAGGGATACCAGGGACAGGACGACTCGTGCGCGGCTGCCAACCAGGTCGCGGCGAGCATCATCAAGACACTCAAGGGGGCTTGACGAGTGGATGGCAAGCAGATCTTCGACAACTTCACGCAGGGTGACACCACTGGGCTGCAGCAGACGGCGCAGATCGTTCGCGCGCTGTCCGACGCCTACATGGAGCACGGTGCGAGCATCAAGGCCCTCCAAGCACGCATGGTGAACTCGTGGAGCGGTCCCGCCGCGGACGCCGCCAACTCGGGTGCGGGTCCGATGGAACGGGCCTTCCACGACAGTTCGGCGCCTCTGGACGCGACCACAAATTCCGTCAAGACCCAGGCCGCGGCTTTCGAGGACTCGAGCTACACCGTCGTCGAAGTGCCGCCGAAGCCCGACAAGCCCAGCGCCTGGAGTGTCGGCCTGAAGGCTGCCATCCCGATCGCCGGGCCGTTCATGGCCGCCGACGACATCGACAACTACCAAGAGGGCATCGCGAAGTACAACGCGGCGAACGAGACCAACGTCCGCGTCATGGACCAGTACAGCAGCGCCACCGACAGCACCCGGTCCGCCTTGCCCACGGAGTACGGCGTCCTCGAGTCCGACGGCGCCGCGATCTCGGTGAAGACCCCGGCGGGGCCGCCACCGGTCGGGCCGCCGCCCACCCCGCCCGCGCACGTGGAGCACCACACGTCGACGACCGAAAACAACAACAACAACGACCACACCTCGACCTCCAGCGTCGACACCACGCAGACCGGTGGGAAGGACCAGCCCGGTGGCACCGACCGGCCTGGCGGCACCGATCGACCGGGTGGGACGGACCGGCCCGGCGGGACCGATCGGCCCGGTGGCACGGACCGGCCCGGCGGGATCGGTGAGGACACGACCCGGCCGACCGGTTCGACGACGCTGCCGACCGGCAGCAAGCCCGGCCAGGCGACCGGTTCGGACCGGCCCGGCAAGACGCCGCCCGGGACCGGTGGGGTCGACTTCTACCCGACCGGTACCGGTGGCGGTGGCGGTGGCGGTGGTCAGAACTACTCCAACACCTTCGGGGAACCCGGCGGCACGGGCACGGGCACCGGCACCGGCTCTGGCCCCGGTGGGCGTGGTCCGTCCAGTGGCAGCGCCGGCGGGCGGCTTCTCGACTCCAACGGCCGTCCGATCGGGGGCGCCGGGGGAACAGGGAGTGGCGGTGGATCCGGCGCCGCGGGGGAGCGGGGGCTCGGCAGCGGGCGCGGGTCCGGTATGGGCAGTCTTGGCAACGCGGCCGCCGCGGAGGCCGCTGCCGCTCGGTCGGCCGGGGGGCGGGCCGGGCAGGCCGGCGGGCCGATGGGTGCCGGCGGGCGGCGCGGCGAAGGTGAGGAAGATGATGAACACCAGCGGCCGGACTACCTGATCGAGGCGGACCCGGACGCCATCTTCGGGACCGACCAGCGGACCAGTCCGCCGGTCATCGGCGAGTAGAGCGAGTAGGCGGGTGGACGTGGCAACAGGCCGGGTGGATGTTCCGGTCGAAGCACTGGCCGCGCTGGCGGAGCGCGAGCAGGTCGGCCAGCTGCACATCACCCTGCGGCCGGAGCCGCTGTGGCTCTCGGACGAGGAGCGTGACGAGGCCGGCCGGCGGATCGACGACGCGCTGGCGGAGGCCGGGCTGGTCGACCGGCGTGGGCGGGCCTCCGTCGACTTCCTCGACTGGCTGCCGCTGCTGGTGGCACCGGCACGGGAGTGTTACGGCTGGGTCGGCACGGGCGGCCAGACGTACGGCGTGCTCGCCGCGGCGAAGGGGCTTCAGGCGATCCTGGCCGTTTCCGACGGGACGCACGTCGGCGTGCAGGAGATCGACCGCAACCGGCTCGCCGAGTCGCTCGTCGAGCAGCTGCCGCCGGTCGGGCCGGGCGGCGGCAACCCGCGCACGGTCCGGGTGGCGGACCTGGCCGAGGCCGCCCGCCGCGGGGCCGACGCCCACCCGCTGTCCCCGGCGATCGCCGACGTCGTCAGCCTCGTGCAGCGACCGGTGACCGGCAGCGGCGAGCTCTACGTCGGACGCCGGGACGACGTCGGCCGCCACACCTGCCTGCGCCAGCCGCTGCACTACGCCGACACCGACTGGGGCCGCTACCTCAGCTACACCGCCGGCGCGGGTGAGGACGAGGTCATCCACATCGGCCCGGCGGGCCCGCGGGAGCTGGCGGAGACGCTCGACGAGCTGGCCGGCTCGCTCAACTGAGTCGAAAAGCCGCCCCGTCGCCGCTAATGTGACAGCGCTGTTGTATTCCGCTGGGAAGGACGCGCTGATGGCTGGGCTGTACCCCGTGATCGAACCGTACGAGCACGGCATGCTCGACGTCGGCGACGGACACGAGATCTACTGGGAGACCTGCGGGAACCCGGACGGCAAGCCCGCGCTGGTGGTGCACGGCGGTCCCGGCTCCGGCTGTTCGACGAACCTCCGCCGGTACTTCGACCCGGCGAAGTACCGGGTCGTGCTCGTCGACCAGCGCGGCTGCGGCCGCAGCACCCCGCACGCCGGGGCCCCGGCCGCCGACCTGTCCGCCAACACCACCGACCACCTCGTCGCCGACTTCGAACTGCTCCGGACACGGCTCGGCATAGAGAAGTGGCTGCTGTTCGGCGGTTCGTGGGGGTGCGTGCTCAGCCTGACGTACGCGCTGCGGCACACCGACCGGGTCAGCGAACTGGTCCTGATGGGCCTGGCGACCGACCGGTTCCTCGAGGTCGAGATGCTCATCCGCGGCCTCGGCGCGTACTTCCCGGAGGGCTTCGCGAAGTTCCGCGACGGCGTTCCGGAAGCCGAGCGCGACGGCGACCTCTCCGCGGCCTACAACCGGCTGCTGCTGGACCCGGATCCCGAGGTCCACCACAAGGCCGCGGCCGGCTGGTGTGCCTGGGAAGACGCGATGCTCCCCGGCGTCCCGCCGCACGACGTCTTCGAGGACCCGGTCTACCGGCTCTGCTTCGCGAGGCTGGTCACGCACTACTTCAGCAACCGGGCGTTCCTGCCCGACGGCGAGATCCTGCGCAACCTGGGCAAGCTCGCGGGCATCCCCGCCGTGCTCGCCCAAGGCGTGCTCGACACGAGCAACATCACCGGCACTCCGTGGCTGCTGCACCACGGCTGGCCCGGCAGCGAACTGGTCCTGCTCGACGACGTCGGGCACAGCACGCAGGACGTCTCGATGCAGGACGTCCTGGTCGGGGCCACCGACCGGTTCGCGAGCTGAAGGCCGTGGTCCGTGCGGCGAGGCGCCGCACGGACCTCCCGGCTCACGGGATGAGCAGCGCCGGCTCACCCTCGGGGGCCAGCGCCGCTTCGGCGCGCGCGGCCCGGTTCGTCTCCGCCAGCTTCAGGCCGGTGACCCGCAAGGGGATCCGGTCCATCTTCCAGTCGGCCAGCAGCAGCGCGACCTTGGACTGCATCTCGGTGCGCAGCCGCAGGAACGAGTCGGCCGGGTCGGCGCCGACCTCGCCCAGCAGCAGCCACCACGCCCAGGCCGCGGCACCGGCGTTGGCCACGAAGTCCGGCACGACGGCCACACCCCGCGCCGAGAGCGCTGCTTCGGCTTCCGGTGTCGTCGCCGCGTTGGCCGCCTCGATGACGACCTTCGCCTTGACCAGGTTCTCGTTGTCCGGCCGCAGCGCGTAGGAGATCGCCGCCGGCACGAAGATGTCCGCGTCGGTCGAGACGACGGCGTCCCGCGGGAGCACCTTGATCCCGGCCGGCAGCCGCTTGCGGTCCACCTCGCCGAAGCGGTCGCGCAGGTCGAGCAGCGCGGGGATGTCGAGGCCTTCGGGCGCGTAGAGCGTGCCCGCGGCGTCGGCGACCGCGACGACCTTCATCCCGGCTTCGTGCAAGTAGAAGGCCGCGCCGCCACCCATGGTGCCGATGCCCTGGATCGCCACGGTCGTCTCGCGCACGTCCCAGTCCCACGCCGACGCGACGCCGAGGCACGCCTGCGCCACGCCGTAGCCGCCGACGACGTCGCCGAGCAGCAGCCCGCCGGGCACCGGGGCGTTGAGGCCGGCCTGGACCCGGCGCAGGGTGCGCTCCGGATCGGCCGACCGGCCGATCGCGGCGTGGTACGACTGCTCCAGCCCGAGGTCGGCGAACACCGCGTCGATCAGGTGCTGCGGGACGCCGAGGTCCTCCGCGGTCACCCAGTGCGCGTCCAGCCAGGGCCGGAGGAACGAGCAGAAGCGCGTCAGGACGCCGAAGGCGCGCGGGTCCTTCGGGTCGAAGTCGATGCCGCCCTTCGCGCCGCCGACCGGCAGGTTGAAGGTCGCGGTCTTGTTGGCCATGCCCCGGGCGAGGTCCTCGACCTCACTCATGGTGCAGCCTGCCCGCATGCGGGTGCCGCCGGTGGCGACGCCGGAGACCAGGCTGTGCACGACGAGGTAGCCGTTCGCGCCGGTGACGGGGTCGGTCCACGAGAGCCGCATCAGCGGCTCGGCGTTGCGGGGGGTCATCAGGGCCACTACCTCCGGGGAGTCGGGGGCGGCCTCGTGACCGCCACCACGAGCGTGCGCCCCGGGTGGCGTTCGCGTCCATTTAACGCTGCTGCACGATCTCGTTTAGGTTTGGTGCATGGAGCTTTCGTTGCATCGGCTGAAGATGCTCCGCGAGCTGCACCGCCGGGGCACCGTCACCGCCGCCGCGGCGGCCCTGCACTACACCGCTTCGGCGGTGTCGCAGCAGCTCGCGCAGCTGGAACGGGACGTCGGGGCCAAGCTGTTCGAACGGCTGGGCCGCCGGGTCCAGCTCACCGAGCTGGGCAAGCTGCTCACCGAGCACGCCGAGGAGATCCTCGGCTCGGTCGAGCGGGCCACGCTCGCACTCGAGGAGGCGCAGGACGCGCGGACCGTCCGGCTGGTCGCCGGCGTCTGGGCGTCGGTGGCCTCCGGCCTGCTCCCCACAGCGCTGAACACGCTGGCCGGTTCGCACCCGGGCATCGAGGTCCGGACCCGGGAACTGGCCCCGGAGGACACCGCCGAGGCGGTCCGGGACGGCGTGCTCGACCTGTCCTTCGTCATCGACTACTCCGACGCGCCGATGCCGTGGGACGCCGGACTGGAGCGGGCCGTCGTGGCCGTCGAACGGCTGCACGCGGCCGTGCCGAGGGGTGCGGTGCCCACGGGTTCGGCGTCGCTCGACGACCTCGCCGAGCACCCCTGGATCCTGGCCAGCCCGAAGTCGCACTTCGGCCGGGCGATGCGCACGGCGTGCCGGCGCCACGGGTTCGCCCCCAAGATCAACCACGAGGTCGAGGAGCAGTCCACGGCGATGGCCATGGTGGGCGCCGGGCTCGGCATCACCCTCGTCTCCGACCTGGGCCTGCGCCTGCTGCGCCCGCCCGGGATCGACGTCGTCACGCTCACGACACCGCTGCTGCGGACGGTGTCCATCGCCTACCGCCGGACCGCGTTCCGGCGGCCCGCGCTGCACCTGGTGATCGAGGCCGTTCGGGCCTCGGCCGCCGAACTGGGGCTGGGCACGGAATCCGCTTTGCCCTGATCCGGGACTTCTTACGGAGTGGTGACCCCGTCCTGAGGGGCAGGATCACCCCTGAATTTGTCGTACCCCGCGTGTAGCGTCCGAAGTCGAGAAAGTTCCACCACACGGGACAGGATTGACATGACAGAAGCGTCTACGGTGCACGAGTTTCCCGAAAAGTCGGGTAGTGCGTCGAACCGCACCGCGCGGGTCCTGGCGGACCGCGCGGCCGGGGAGGCGTATGTGGCATCGGTGTGCTTCAAGCACGGTCCACCGCGCCTGACCGGCGTCGAGCTGGAGTTCACCGTGCACCACGCCGACGACCCGGCAAGACCCCTCGATCCCGACCTCCTCGCCACGGCGCTGGGCCCGCACACCCCGCGGACACTGCGCCCCGACAGCCCCGCGACCCCGCTCCCGGCCGGTTCACCAGTGAGCCTCGAGCCCGGCGGCCAGGTCGAAATCTCCGCCCATCCCCAGGCCACGCTGCGTGAACTCGACGCGGTCGTCTCGGCCGATCTCCGCCACCTGGGTGAACTCCTCGCCTCCCGCGGCCTCCAGCTCGGTGAATCCGGTATCGACGCGCACCGCGCGCCGCGCCGGCTCCTGAGCACGCCGCGCTACGCGGCGATGGAACGCCGGTTCGCGCCGATCGGTCCCGGCGGCCTCACGATGATGTGCAGCACCGCCGGCCTGCAGGTGTGCCTCGACGCCGGGGAGGCCGAGCACCACGCCGCCCGCTGGGCGGCCGCGCACGCCATGGGCCCGCCGCTGCTCGCCCTCTTCGCCAACTCCCGCGTCCACGCCGGACGCGACACGGGGTACGCCTCCGCCCGCTGGCTCGCGGTGCACGACACCGAGGCCATCCGCACGCGCACGGCGGGCGTGTCGGACGACCCGGCGGCGGAGTGGGCCGCGCGCATGATGGACACCCCGCTGATGGTGCTGCCCCGCGAAGACCGGCCGTGGGACGCGCCGGAGGGGCTGACGTTCGCCGACTGGATCGAGGGCCGGGGCTCGGCGGCGCTGCTGCCGAGGCCCACGTCGGCGGACCTCGACTACCACCTCAGCACCATGTTCACCCCCGTCCGCCCGCAGGGGTACCTGGAGATCCGGTACCTCGACGCGCAACCACCGGGTGAGTGGCTGGCACCGACCGCGCTGGTCGCCGCGCTGCTCGCCCGTCCGTCCACGGTGGACAAGGTGCGCGGCCTGTGCGCGCCGGTGGCGGACCGGTGGACGGGGGCGGCGGGCCGCGGCCTGGCCGATCCGGAGCTGGCGGCCGTCGCGGCCGCGCTGGCCGACCTCGGCTGCGCCGAGCTGGGCAGCACCGGGCTGAGCGCGGAATCCGTAACCGAGATCAGCGAGAGCGTGCAGGGGCGCGCGTACCGATCGAGGAGCGAAGCATGACCACCACGGAGTCGAACGAACTGGGCGCCGAGCAGCTGCGCGCCCGTGCGGCGGAGGCACTGACCCGGGCCCGGGCGCGCAGTATCGCGCTGACCGACGCGGTCGACGACGAAGACCTGATCAAGCAGCACTCCAAGCTGATGTCGCCGCTGGTCTGGGACCTGGCGCACATCGGCAGCCAGGAGGAGCTGTGGCTGGTCCGCGACGTCGGCGGCCGGGAGCCGCTGCGCCCGGACATCGACGACATCTACGACGCGTTCCAGCACGCCCGGGCCGACCGGCCGGCGCTGCCGCTGCTCGGCCCGGCCGAGGCGCGCAGCTACGTCCGCGAGGTGCGGGAAAAGGCGTTCGACGTGCTGGAGCGGGTGCCGCTGCAGGGGCGCCGGCTCACCGAGCGGGCCTTCGCGTTCGGCATGGTGACCCAGCACGAGCAGCAGCACGACGAAACCATGCTGGCCACGCACCAGCTGCGCCAGGGCGACCCGGTGCTGCACGCGCCCGAGCCGCCGCCCGCGCGGTCGGGTGCCCTGCCCGCCGAGGTCCTGGTGCCCGGTGGCGCGTTCACCATGGGCACCTCGGCCGAGCCGTGGGCGCTGGACAACGAGCGCCCGGCGCACGAGCTGGCCGTCGACGCGTTCTGGATGGACACCACACCGGTCACTTCCGGGGCCTACGCCGAGTTCCTCGACGGCGGCGGGTACGACGACGAGGCCTGGTGGAGCCCGGAAGGCTGGGCCTACCGCACCCGGAACGGCATCACGGCACCGCGGTTCTGGAAGCGCGAGCAGGACGGCTGGTGGCGCACCCGGTTCGGGGTCTACGAGCGGATCACGGCCGACGAGCCGGTCGTGCACGTCTCGTACTTCGAGGCCGAGGCGTACGCGGCCTGGGCGGGTCGCCGGCTGCCGACCGAGGCCGAGTGGGAGAAGTCCGCGCGGTTCGACCCGGCCACCGGCCGGTCGCGCCGCTTCCCGTGGGGTGACGAGGAACCGGGCGCCGAGCACGCCAACCTGGGCCAGCGGCACCTGCGCCCGGCTCCGGCGGGCGCGTACCCGGCCGGCGCGTCACCCACCGGCGTGCACCAGCTGATCGGCGACGTCTGGGAGTGGACGAGCACCGACCTGTACGGCTACCCGGGCTTCGCGCCGTTCCCGTACCGGGAGTACTCCGAAGTGTTCTTCGGGCCCGAGTACAAGGTGCTGCGCGGCGGCTCGTTCGGCACCGACTCGGCGGCGATCCGGGGCACGTTCCGCAACTGGGACTACCCGATCCGGCGGCAGATCTTCGCCGGCTTCCGCACGGCCCGCGACGCGGGCCCGGGCGAGGTGGGCTAGGCGCCATGTGCAGGCACATCGCCTACCTCGGCGCGCCCGTTTCGCCCGCCGAGGCGGTTTTCCGCGCGCCGCATTCGCTGCTGGTGCAGTCCTACGCCCCGGCGGACATGCGGGGCGGCGGCACCGTGAACGCCGACGGCTTCGGGCTGGGCTGGTACCTCGGCCCGGACGAGCTGCCCCTGCGGCACCGGCGCTCGACTCCACTGTGGACGGACGAGGCGCTGCCGCCGCTGGCCGCGGCGGTCACCACCCACGCGTTCGTCGCCGCGGCCCGCAACGGCACCACCGGCATGCCGGTGACCGAGGCGGCCGCGGCGCCGTTCACCACGGGCCGGTGGCTGTTCAGCCACAACGGCGTCGTCCGCGGCTTCCCGGACTCACTGGCCGAACTGGCCAAGACCCTGCCGGTCACCGAGCTGCTGACCCTGGAGGCGCCGACGGACTCGGTCGTGCTCTGGGTCCTGCTGCGGGCCCGGCTCGCGGCCGGGGAAGACCCGCTCGCGGCGGTGGCCTGGCTGACGACCGCCGTCGAGGCGGCCGCACCCGGCTCCCGGCTCAACTTCCTGCTCACCGACGGCGAAACGCTGATCGGCACCACCTGGACGCACGCACTGTCCCTGCTGGAAACCCCGGAGGGCGTGCTGCTGGCGTCCGAACCCGTGGACGGCGATCCGCGCTGGACGCCCGTCCCGGACCACCACGTCGTGCGCGCCACCGCGGCCGGCGTGGAACTGCTTCCCCTGACCGAGGAGGACATCTCATGACCGAACCCGATCTCGACCACCACCGTTCCGGCGACGCCGTCACCGGCGAACTGCGTGCGGACGTCGTCGCCGGGCTCACCGCCGAGCGGAAGTGGCTGCCGCCCAAGTGGTTCTACGACGCCGAAGGCAGCGAGCTGTTCGAGAAGATCACCCAGCTGCCGGAGTACTACCCGACCCGCAGCGAGCGCGAGGTGCTGGCCGCGCACGCCGGTGACGTCGCGAAGCTGACCGGCGCGCACACGCTCGTCGAGCTGGGGTCCGGCTCGAGCGAGAAGACCCGGCTGCTGCTCGACGCGCTCACCGGCCACGGCACGCTGGAGGCGTTCGTCCCGCTCGACGTCTCCGAGTCCGCGCTGGCCGACGCCGCCCGGTCGATCTCGGCGGACTACCCGGGGCTGACGGTCCGGGGCGTCGTCGGCGACTTCACCCAGCACCTGGCCCTGCTGCCCGGCGGCCAGCCGCGGGTTGTGGCCTTCCTCGGCGGCACGATCGGGAACTTCCTGCCCGCCGAGCGCGCCGAGTTCCTGCGGTCGGTGCGGGAGGTCCTCGACGAGGGGGAGTGGCTCCTGCTGGGCACCGACTTGGTGAAGGACGCCGAGACGCTGGAGCGGGCCTACGACGACGCGGCCGGGGTCACGGCGGAGTTCGACATGAACGTGCTGCGGGTGATCAACGCCCGGCTCGGCGCGAACTTCGACCTCGACGAGTTCGAGCACGTCTCGCACTGGGACGCCGAGCACGAGTGGATCGAAATGCGGCTGCGCGCCCGCACCGACCTGACCGTCGAGATCCCCGGTGCGGACCTGACCGTGCACTTCGCCGCGGGGGAGCACATCCGGACCGAGATCTCCGCGAAGTTCCGGCCCGGCGGCGTCGAGGCGGAGCTGGCCGCGGCCGGGTTCGCCCTCGAGAAGTGGTGGACCGACTCCCAGCAGCGCTTCGGGGTGAGCCTGGCAAGATCTGTGCGTGGCTAATCCTCTCCGGGCACTGGCCCGGGCCCTCGGCACGAAGCCGTGGCTGATGCGCTCGGCCGGCGTGGTCGTCTGGGCGGACAAGAAACTGCACAAGGTGTTCGGCGGCCGGGTGAGCCTCGTGGCGCTCGCCGGGCTGCCGTCCCTGCGCCTGACGACCACCGGCCGCAAGAGCGGGCTGCCCCGCAGCACGAACCTGCTCTACTTCCCGCACGGCGGCGACTTCGTGCTGACCGGGTCCAACTGGGGGCGCCCGAACAACCCCGCCTGGACCCTCAACCTGCGGGCCGACCCCAAGGCCGAGGTCGCGCTCGCCGGACGGCCCGTCGCGGTCGTCGCCCGCGAGCTCGAAGGCGAGGAGTACGCCGCGATGTGGCGCGAGCTGCTCGAGTTCTGGCCCGGGTACGCGATGGAGCAGGAGGAGGCCGGGCGCCCGTTGCCCGTTTTCGTCCTGAATCGGGTCGCCCGATAGGTTCCCACCATCCTTTTGGACGGTGACGGCTTTCACCGGTTTGTGCCAGTCTCTCCCGGGTAACGCGCCGTGATGCCTCGAGTGCGCGGCGAGTGCGTGACCTAGGGAGGAACGTCTTGCGGAGATCCACAAGGGGCCGGGTACGCTCGTTCGCGCTGGTGGGAGCGCTCGTGGCGGGGATCGGCCTCGCCGGCACGGCCGGCACCGCGGCCGCGGCGCCGGACGCGGCGGCCAAGCCCGCCGTCGTCGGGGCGACCGCGCCGGTCGCCTGGGGGACCTGCTCGGCCGACACCCTGGCCGGGGTGCCCGCGGACCAGGTGAAGCTGTACAGCTGCGCGCGCTACCGCGTGCCGATCGACCACGACAACGCTTCTCTCGGCACCATCGACATCGCGCTGCTGAAGCGCGCCGCGCGCACCCCGGCCTCGCGGGTCGGCTCGCTGTTCCTCAACCCCGGCGGCCCCGGCGGTTCGGGCCTGCGGATGCCGATCAGCGGCCAGTTCTACTTCCAGCCGCAGGTGGTCGACCGCTTCGACCTGATCGGCTTCGACCCGCGCGGGGTCGGGCAGAGCAACCCGCTGCGGTGCTTCACCACGCAGGAGGACGCGGACGAGGTCTTCGGCGCCCAGATCCCGGTGCCGCTGAGCCGCGCCGAGATCTCCGGCACGCTGGCCAGCTACCGCGACTACGGCCAGTTCTGCAAGAACAACGCGGGTTCGCTGCTCAACCACATGTCCACCAAGGACGTCGTGCGCGACCTCGACACGCTGCGCGCGGCGGTCGGTGACAAGAAGCTGACCTACGTCGGCTTCTCCTACGGCACGCTCATCGGCTCGACCTACGCGTCGATGTTCCCGAAGCAGTCTCGCGCGATCGTCATCGACGGCAACGTCGACCCGCAGCTGCGCACCAAGGACGGCGTCGAGTACGACCGCGAGCGGGCGCAGGGCTTCGAGGTCTCGCTCGACGGGTTCCTCAAGCGCTGCGACCAGGTCGGCGCCAAGTGCGCGTTCAGCGACGGCACCCCGCGGGCGAAGTTCGACGAGCTGCGCGAGTACCTGCGCAAGCAGCCGATCACCATCCCCGGCGGCGGCTCGGTCGACATCAACGCCTTCACCGGCGCGGTGTCGAGCGTCCTGTACTCGCCGTCGGCGTTCCCCGGCCTGGCCGAGGACCTGCAGTCGCTCTACGACGCGATCCACCCCGCGGGCGCGCAGGCGCAGACCCTGCAGGCCCGGCAGCTCAAGGTGATCACGAAGGGCAAGCAGGGCCTGGCCGACCAGAACCCGGACAGCCCCTACACGAGCGACGACTCGTACTTCGCGGTCAACTGCTCCGACAAGCCGTTCAAGATCAAGCAGGAGCAGGTGCCGGGCATCGCCAGCAGCTGGGAGCGCGAGTCGCCCACCTTCGGCCGTTACCAGGCGTTCGCCGACACGGCGGGCTGCCCGGTGTGGCCGGCGAAGAAGCCGGACGTCTACCGCGGTCCGTGGCAGGCTAAGACCGACGTCCCGGTCGTCGTGGTAAGCAACTACTACGACCCCGCGACGCGCTACAAGTTCGGCCAGCGGATGGCCGCCGAGCTCGGCAACACCCGGCTGCTGTCGGTCGACGCGTTCGGCCACTGCATCCTCGGTGACGCCCTCGGCGTCGACCAGGCCGTGGCGGCGTACCTGACCGACCTCAAGGTGCCGGCCAACGGCCAGGTGTTCCAGCCGAACGTCCAGCCGTTCGAGACGGCGGTCGCGAAGGGCTGACACGCGAGTTCCGGCGCGGGCCGGGTGACGCCGAACGGGCGTCACCCGGCCCGTTTCACTGGGGTCCCAGCAGCCGGTCCAGCAGTTCCCCGGTCGCTTCGGCGGCGTCGGCGGCCGCGGCCGCGTGGTCCTCGGCGCGGGCGACCAGCATCGCGATCTCGTTCACCCCGGCGAGCAGGACGTGCGCGTAGAAATCCACCCGCGGAACGGGGATCCGGCCGTCGGCGGCCACCCGGCGCAGCAGGGCCTTGATGCTGCCGAGGGTGCGCCGCTCGTCGGCCTCGCGCCAGCGCTGCCAGCCGAGCACGGCGGGCGCGTCGATCAGCAGCACCTGGCGCACCACCGGGTCGCCGGTGCTCCGGATCCACGCCTGGCAGGCGGCGCGCAGCGTCTCCGCCGGGTCCGTGACGCCGCGGGTCGCCACCACGCCGTCGGCCTCGACCCGCTCGTACACCGTGTCCAGCACGGCGGCGAAGAGCGCGTCCTTGCCGGCGTAGTGGTGGTAGAGCGCGCCGCGGCTGACGTCGGCGGCCTTCAGCACGGCTTCGATCGACGTGCCGTCGTACCCGTGCTCGGTGAAGAGGCCGGTGGCGACCGCGACGAGGTGGTCGCGGGTCGCCTGGCCACGGTCGATCTTCTTGTTCATGCCGGTCGGCTGCCTCCGTCGTTGACAAACCGACTGTCGGTCTGTTGATACTAGACCGACAGTCGGTTTTCTTCTGGAGGGACTCTACCGATGGACCTGCGAACCTGGGCGGAGCACCGCGGCCGCGTGTCGACCGCGTCCGGCGACGTGAGCTACACCGACGTCGGCGAGGGGCCGGTCGCGCTCTTCGTGCACGGCGCCGGGACGAGCAACCTGTTGTGGCGCACGGCGATCACCGAGCTGGCGGGGGAGCGCCGCTGCGTCGCGCCCGACCTGCCGGGCCACGGCGCCTCGCCGGTGACGCCCGAGCAGGACCTGAGCCTGAACGGACTCGCGCGGCTCCTCGGAGACTTCTGCGACGCCCTGGACCTGGGTGAGCTCGACGTGGTCGCCAACGACACCGGCGGCGCCGTCGCCCAGGTCTTCGCCGTGCACCACCCGGACCGGTTGCGGACGCTCACGCTGACCAACTGCGACACCCAGGGCAACCTGCCGCCCGAGGCGTTCCGCCCGGTCGTCGAACTGGCCGAGCGCGGGCAGCTCGCGCCGCTGGCGGTCCGGCTCGCCGCGGACCCGCAGCGGGCGCGGACCGGTGCGCTCGCCGGGGGTTACGAGCGGCCGGAGCAGGTGCCGGACGAGGTCCTGGACGCCTTCACTCGCCCGGTGTTCGGGACGCTCGACGCGGCCCGGCAGTTCGAGCGCCTGCTGACCTCGGTCCGGGGTGAGGAGCTCGACGCGATCGAGCCGCTGCTCAAGGAGTTCCGCGTCCCGACGCTCCTGGTGTGGGGGACCGGCGACCCGAACTTCGGGATCGAGTGGGCGTACCGGTTCGCCGACGCCGTCCCGGGCGTCACCGAGGTCGTCGAGGTGCCCGGCGCGAAGCTGTTCTTCCCCGACGAGCGGCCCGAAGATCTCGTGCCGCACCTGCGGCGCCACTGGGCGTAGTGATCATCACAGCGCAAGCCGCCTGCCAGGCGTTATAGTGGTGCGGTTGATCAACCACGAGCAACGGAAGCGAGGTGAGCGGCACATGCCAGCGGACAGTCGTCGGACGGCCAGGCGCGCGCTCACCGGAGGCTTCCGGCTGGGCTGATCTCGTCCGGCCGCCCTCTGTCCGGCAGTGCGCGCACGCCGGAAACGAGACGGATCATGACCATCTTCGAAATGCTGCTGCGCGTGGGCACCGGGGTCGGCCTGGGCGCCGTCATCGGGTTCGAGCGCCAGTTCCGCGCCCGCATGGCCGGGCTGCGCACCAACGCCCTCGTCGCGGTCGGCGCGACGCTGTTCGTCCTGCTGTCCGCGCACGGTTTCGGCGGCCTCGCGAGCAGCGCGGACGCCGACCCGACGCGGGTGGCCGCGCAGATCGTCTCCGGCATCGGGTTCCTCGGTGCCGGCGTGATCCTGCGTGACGGCCTCAACGTCCGCGGCCTCAACACCGCGGCGACGCTGTGGTGCTCGGCGGCCGTGGGCTCGCTCGCCGGCTCCGGGCTGTACGCCGTGGCGCTGGCCGGGACCGTGGTCGTCGTCGGGGTGAACGTCCTGCTGCGGCCGCTCGGCCGCGTCGTCGACCGCCGCCCGGACTCGGGCGACGAGACCCCGGCGCGCTACGAGTTCCAGGCGGTGACCCGCGACGACTCCGAGGCCCACGTCCGGGCCCTGCTCGTGCAAGCGCTGGCACGCACGGACTTCCGGCTGCTGTCGGTGCTGAGCACGGACCGCCCGGAGGACCGCACGGTCGAGGTCCGCGCCGAGCTGGCCGCCGACGAGCGCGACGACGCCCAGATGGAGTCCGCGGTGTCCCGGCTGTCGCTGGAGCCCGCGGTGTCGAGCGTGCGCTGGGACGCCGTCACGGTGTAGCGAGGAACTCCCCGAGCAGCTCGCGGAACGCCCGGGCCGCGGCGGCCGTCTCGGCCAGCAGGTCCAGGACGAACGGGTCACGGAACTCCATGCCGCTGATCCCCGGCGAACTCAGGACCAGCCCGCCCACCCCGGTCCGGATACGCCAGCGCGAAGACGAGGAACACCCGGCCGCCGAAGGAGGTGCTTCAGATCTTCGTGGTGGGAAAGGAATCCGAGGGCTTCGGTGAGTCACCTCTGCCATCGGCCGCTCTCTTCGTACGCCAGATCGCTGTTTCCCCCATGCCGCAACGGTAACGAAAAAGGCCTCCCCGCCGGGACCGGCGGGGAGGCCTTTCGTACAAGCGGAAACCCTTACGCCTGCGTCATCTTCCGCAGCACGTACTGCAGGATGCCGCCGTTGCGGTAGTAGTCCGCCTCGCCCGGGGTGTCGATGCGGACGTCCGCCTCGAACTCCACCTTCGTGCCGTCGGCCTTCGTGGCGGTGACGTGCACCGTGCGCGGGGTGTCCCCGTCGTTCAGCGCCGTGATGCCCGCGATGTCGAACGTCTCGGTGCCGTCCAGCTTCAGCGACGCCGCCGACTCGCCCTGCGGGAACTGCAGCGGGATGACGCCCATGCCGATCAGGTTGGAGCGGTGGATCCGCTCGAACGACTCGGTGATCACCGCGCGCACGCCCAGCAGCGAGGTGCCCTTGGCCGCCCAGTCGCGCGACGAGCCCGAGCCGTACTCCTTGCCGCCCAGCACGACCAGCGGGGTGCCGGCCGCCGCGTAGTTCTGCGCCGCGTCGTAGATGAACGACTGCGGGGCGTCGTCCTGGGTGAAGTCGCGGGTGTAGCCGCCCTGCACGTCGTCCAGCAGCTGGTTGCGCAGCCGGATGTTCGCGAAGGTGCCGCGGATCATCACCTCGTGGTTGCCGCGCCGCGAGCCGTAGGAGTTGAAGTCCTTCTTGTCCACGCCGTGCTCGGTGAGGTACTGCGCGGCCGGGGTGCCCGGCTTGATCGCGCCGGCGGGGGAGATGTGGTCGGTGGTGACCGAGTCGCCCAGCTTCGCCAGCACCCGCGCGCCGGAGATGTCGGTGACCGCGGCCGGCTCCGGCGTCATGCCCTCGAAGTACGGGGGCTTCCGCACGTAGGTGGACTCGGCGTCCCACTCGAAGGTCTTGCCCTCCGGGGTGGGCAGCGACTTCCAGCGCTCGCCGCCGTCGAAGACGTCCGCGTAGTCCTTGGTGAACATCTCCTGCGTGATCGCGTAGTCGATGGTCTCCTGGATCTCCTGCGCCGTCGGCCAGATGTCCTTGAGGAAGACGTCGGTGCCCTGCGCGTCCTGGCCCAGCGGCTGGTTCGCGAAGTCGAAGTCCATCGTGCCGGCCAGCGCGTACGCGATGACCAGCGGCGGCGACGCGAGGTAGTTCATCTTCACGTCGGGGTTGATCCGGCCTTCGAAGTTCCGGTTGCCCGAGAGCACCGAAACCGCGGTGAGATCGTTCTCCTGGATCGCCGCGGAGATCTCGTCCGAGAGCGGGCCGGAGTTGCCGATGCACGTGGTGCAGCCGTAGCCGACCAGGTGGTAGCCCAGCTTCTCCAGGTACGGCCACAGGTTGGCCTTGGTGTAGTAGTCGGTGACGACCTGCGAGCCCGGCGCCATCGACGTCTTGACCCACGGCTTGACCGCGAGGCCCTTGTCGACGGCGTTGCGCGCGAGCAGCGCGGCGCCGAGCATGACCGACGGGTTCGAGGTGTTGGTGCAGGAAGTGATCGAGGCGATCACCACGGCACCGTGGTCGAGCACGAACTCGCCGCGGTCCGAGGTCGAGACCTTGACCGGCTTGCTCGGACGGCCCGACGCGCCGTTCGCGGCCGAGGAGGTGACCGGCGCGGCGTCGTCCTCGGCGAAGGACAGCGACGGGGAGTCGCTGGCCGGGAAGGACTCCTCGGAGGCCTCGTCCATCTTGGTGTGCGGCGTGACGTCCTCGCCGTCCACGTAGTCGTGGATCGACTTGCGGAACGACGACTTCGCGTCCGACAGCTCGATGCGGTCCTGCGGGCGCTTCGGGCCGGCGATCGACGGGACGACCGTCGAGAGGTCCAGCTCCAGGTACTCGGAGAAGGCCGGCTCGTGCGATGCGTCGTGCCAGAGGCCCTGCTCCTTGGCGTAGGCCTCGACCAGCGCGACCTGCTCGGCCGAGCGGCCGGTCAGCTTGAGGTAGCGGACGGTCTCCTCGTCGATCGGGAAGATCGCCGCGGTGGAGCCGAACTCGGGGCTCATGTTGCCGATGGTGGCGCGGTTGGCCAGCGGGACCTGGCCGACGCTCTCGCCGTAGAACTCGACGAACTTGCCGACCACGCCGTGGCGGCGCAGCATCTCGGTGATCGTGAGCACGACGTCGGTGGCGGTGACGCCGGCCGGGATCTCGCCGGTCAGCTTGAAGCCGACGACGCGCGGGATGAGCATCGACACCGGCTGGCCCAGCATGGCGGCCTCGGCCTCGATGCCGCCGACGCCCCAGCCCAGCACGCCCAGGCCGTTGACCATGGTGGTGTGCGAGTCGGTGCCGACGCAGGAGTCGGGGTAGGCCTGGCCGTTGCGGGACATGACCGTGCGCGCGAGGTGCTCGATGTTGACCTGGTGCACGATGCCGGTGCCCGGCGGGACGACCTTGAACTCGTCGAAGGCGCCCTGGCCCCAGCGCAGGAACTGGTAGCGCTCGCGGTTGCGCTCGTACTCGATCTCGACGTTGCGCTCGAAGGCGTCGGGGCGGCCGAAGACGTCGATGATCACGGAGTGGTCGATGACCAGCTCGGCCGGGGCCAGCGGGTTCACCTTGTCCGGGTCGCCGCCGAGGTCCGTGACCGCTTCGCGCATGGTGGCGAGGTCGACGACGCAGGGGACGCCGGTGAAGTCCTGCATGATCACGCGGGCCGGCGTGAACTGGATCTCGATCGACGGGTCGGCCTTCGGGTCCCACGAGGCAAGCGAGCGGATGTGGTCGGCGGTGATGTTCGCGCCGTCCTCGGTGCGCAGCAGGTTCTCGAGCAGGATCTTCAGGCTGTAGGGCAGCCGCTCGGCGCCCTCGATCTTGTTCAGGCGGAACACCTCGTACGAGGCGTCGCCGACCTTCAGCGTGTCTTTGGCGCCGAAGCTGTCCTTGCTGGCAGGTGCGGTCACGTCTAACTCCAGTGGCATGGACTTCCGCGCCGGTGCGGCGGTCGAGTCCCGGGTCAGTTCGGTCGGGTTCGGTGAGGCGAGTCTTGCGCACCCTCACCGTAGGACCGGATTCGGGATGGCACACCTCGCGGTGCTTCAAACAGTACGCGTGTCCTGTTTGAGGGACAAGACGACACGCGGTGTGGGCTGCGCCATCCGCGGCGGGGGTCCCTCAATAAGGGGAATTGGTGCCTACGGTGTGTAAGTTTCCGCTGAGGCTTGTGATAGTGGTGTGACTGCAGTGACGCGCGATGTGCGCAGGTGAGCGGAGGTGGCGGTCGTGCCGGAACGGCGCAGGGGCTGGTGTGTGCCGAGCGGGCGCCGTGGACTGACCGTGAGCACGCTCGCCCTGGTGATCTTGTTCGGCGCCGGCGGCACGGGCCTCGCGGCGCCCCCGCCGCCGCCCAATCCGAGCGACTCGGAGCTGAACTCGAGCAAGGCCCAGGCGAACGCGAAGGCCGGTGAGGTCGGCCGGCTGACCAACCAGCTGGCCCAGGCCGAGCAGAAGCTGTCGCAGCTGCAGGACGACGTCGAGCTGAAGCAGGAAGAGGCCAACAAGGCCCTGGTCGACCTGCAGTCCGCCCAGGACGCCGCGGCGCAGGCGGAGAACGACGCCAAGGCCGCCCGGACCCAGGCGGACGCGGCGGCCGCGGCGATCGAGAAGGCCCGCAACGACCTGAAGACCTTCGCCGCCGCCAGCTTCCAGCAGGGCAGCACGGTCGGCTCGCTCTCGGCGTACCTGAGTGCCGACAGCCCCAAGGACATGCTGGCCCGCGCGCAGTTGCTCGACGCCGTCGGCGGCGACCGGCTCAACGCCCTCGACCGGCTCCAGCAGGCGCAGACCGACAAGTCCAACAAGGACTCCGCGGCCCGCAAGGCCGCGGAGATCGCCCAGCAGAAGCAGGACGCCGCGCGCAAGGCGAAGGACGGCGCCGACGCCGCCCAGACCGCCGCCGTCACTGCGCAGGACAACCAGCAGACGCAGAATTCGGCTCTCGAAGCCAACAAGTCGAGCGTCGAGCAGCAGCTCTACACCGCGCAGGCCAAGGTCAACGGCCTGCAAGGGCAGCGCCAGCGCTACCAGGACTGGCTCGCCCAGAAGCAGCGCGAGGACGACGAGCGCGCCCGCCAGGCCGCGCTCGGCTCGTCCGGGGGCGGCGGTGGCCGCCCGTCCGCCGGGCCCGCGCCCTCGGCCCCGGCCGGCGCGTCCATCGAAGCCGTGATCGCCCGCGCCCTGTCCAAGCTCGGCATGCCCTACGCCTGGGGCGGCGGCAACGCGAGCGGCGCGACCCGCGGCATCCGCGACGGCGGGGTCGCCGACCGCTACGGCGACTACAACAAGATCGGCTTCGACTGCTCCGGCCTGATGATCTACGCCTTCGCGGGCGTCCGGTCCCTGCCGCACTACAGCGGTTACCAGTACACGGCCGGCCGCCGCGTCCCGCTGTCCCAGATGCGCCGCGGCGACATGCTGTTCTACGGCGGCGCGGGCGGCATCCACCACGTCGCGCTGTACCTCGGCGGCGGCCAGATGGTCGAGGCCCCGCAGTCCGGGCTCCGCGTCCGGGTCGCCCCGGTGCGCTACGGCGGCATCATGCCGTACGCGACCCGCCTGGTCGGCTGAAACCCGCTCGACGCCGTCGCCTGCGAGCCGCCAGGATCGCCCGGTGGACGACGAACTGAACGCACTGCGCCGCACGCGGCTGCGCTGGAACACGCCCCTGTCCGAGACCCACGCCGAACTGCTGCTCGACCGGATGGACCTCGGCGCGGGCCACCTCGTGGATCTCGGCTGCGGCTGGGGTGAACTGCTGCTGCGGGCGCTCCGCCGGGCGCCCGGGCTGCGCGGGACCGGCGTCGACACCGACGTGACCGGCCTCGAACGCGGTCGCGCGGCGGCCCGGGAACGCGGGGTCGACGTCGAGTTCACCGAGGCGGACGCGGCGAGCTGGGGCGGACCGGCCGACCGGGCGTTCTGCGTTGGTGCCGCCCACGCTTTCGGCTCGACGAAGGCTGCCCTCGAAGGGCTCGCGCGAGTGGTGCCGTCCGGGCGTCTGCTCTACGGAGACGGTTTCTGGGCCGCTCCACCGAACCCGGCGGCGGCGGAGATCTTCGGCCCGGACACGCTGACCCTGCCGGACCTGCTCGACGCCGTGGATGCCGCCGGATGGCGGGTGCTGCACCTGAGCACCGCCGACCAGCTGGAATGGGACGACTTCGAGTCGTCGTCGCGCCGCGCCTGGCAGGAGTGGCTGCTGGCGCACCCCGCCGACCCGCGGGCGCCCGAGGTGCGTGCCTGGCTCGACGAACGGCAGCGGCAGTACGTCGGGGACTACCGGGGTGTGCTGGGGCTCGTTTACCTCGTGCTGGGCCGCTGAGTCTCGCGCTTCAGCTTGCGCCAGCCACCCGCGCGATTGTTGGCGATGATCTGCCGGAACATCGCGGTCAGCGCGGGCGCGTTGATCGGTTCGCCTTCGCGGAAGGCGACCGTCCGCGCCGTCTTGTTGTCGTGCCCGGCGGTGATGATGCCGTCCGGGTCGGGGACGATGCCGCCGTCGTAGACGAAGACGTTGACGTGGTCCTTCGCTGCGAGCAGGGCGCAGATGTTGCCCTCGAGCACGAAGTACGGCTGCCGGGTGCGCTTGATCGTCTCGGTCACCTCGGGGTCGGCCGCGTGGACCAGCTCGCGGACCTCGCGGCAGATCGCCTGCTGCCACCCGGGCAGGGCGTCGATGTAGGCGTCCACGCGCGGTTCGACGGTGTAGGACATGGGCCGAGTATGCGGCTAAAGTTCGCCGGATGCGCTACGCGGGGATCGTGGTGGCCGGCAGGCCGGCCCGCAGACCGTCCGGTGTGGACGAGCGGGCCCCGGCCGTGGGCGGCAAGCCGTTGCTGGCCCGCGCGATCCACGCTCTCGACGGCGCTGAACGCGTGATCGCCGTCGGCCCGCGGCGCCCCGGTTTCGACGTCGTGTGGACCCGGGAGCCCGTGCCGGGCACCGGGCCGGTCGCCGCGCTGGCGGCCGGGCTCGCGTTCGTGCCCGAAGACGTCGAAGCGGTCGCGGTGCTCGCGGCCGACCAGCCCGGGGTCCGCCGGTCCACAGTGGACCGGCTGGTCGCCGCGGTCGGCGGGGCCGACGGCGCGGTGCTCGTCGACGCGGCGGGCGCCCGGCAGTGGCTGCTCGGCGTCTGGCGGGTCGCGGCGCTGCGGGCCGCGCTGCCCGAGGACCTGGCGAACGCGGCGCTGCGGCGGACGCTCGGCGCGCTGGACATCGTCGACGTCCCGGCCGAGCCGGGGGAGACCGACACCCCCGAGGACCTGGACCGCCCGTCCTGACGCGGTGCTTCACAGATGTCACACCGGGCACGGTGTTGGCTACTCGCACGGGCCTACGCGTGCGTCCGCGTGCCGGGCGGACGAACCACCGGGGGACGCAGTACGGTCGCACCGCGTGATCAACGTCGCGGGGGCGGCGCACGGACTTATGAGGAGGCAGAGTGACCGAGCCCGGCTACGCCGAGGGCGGGAACGGCCAGCAGGCCGCGACGCCGGCGCGGGACGCCCAGTTGCTGGAGCGGACCGTGTTCGAGGTCAAGCGGATCATCGTCGGCCAGGACCGCCTGGTCGAGCGGATGCTGGTCGGCCTGCTGGCCAAGGGCCACCTGCTGCTCGAAGGCGTGCCCGGGGTCGCGAAGACCCTGGCCGTCGAGACGTTCGCCCGGGTCGTCGGCGGCTCGTTCTCGCGCGTGCAGTTCACGCCGGACCTGGTGCCCGCGGACATCCTGGGCACCCGGATCTACCGCCAGGGCGCCGAGCGGTTCGACGTCGAGCTCGGCCCGGTCGTGGCGAACTTCGTGCTCGCCGACGAGATCAACCGCGCACCGGCGAAGGTGCAGTCGGCGATGCTCGAGGTGATGGCCGAGCGGCACGTCTCGATCGGCGGGCAGACGTTCCCGATGCCGGACCCGTTCCTGGTCCTGGCCACGCAGAACCCGATCGAGAACGAGGGCGTGTACCCGCTGCCGGAGGCGCAGCGCGACCGCTTCCTGTTCAAGATCCTCGTCGAGTACCCCTCCGCCGAGGAGGAGCGCGAGATCATCTACCGGATGGGCGTCACCCCGCCCACCCCGCACGAGGTGCTCAGCCCGGCCGAGCTGGTCCGGCTGCAGGGCGTCGCGTCGCAGGTCTTCGTGCACCACGCGCTGGTCGACTACGTCGTCCGCCTCGTGCTGACCACCCGCACGCCGAACGAGCACGGCCTCGCCGACGTCGCCGGCTGGGTGTCCTACGGCGCGTCGCCGCGCGCCAGCCTCGGCATCATCGCCGCCGCACGGGCGCTGGCCCTGGTCCGTGGCCGTGACTACGTGCTGCCGCAGGACGTCGTCGACGTCGTGCCGGACGTGCTGCGCCACCGCCTCGTGCTGTCCTACGACGCGCTGGCCGACGGCGTGCCCATCGACCACATCATCACCCGCGTGCTGCAGACCGTGCCGCTGCCGCAGGTCTCGGCCCGGCCGCAGGCCGGGACCGGCCAGGGCGGCCCGGTCCCGGCGGGCGCGCCGGTCAGGTAACCCGGCGATGGCGAAGAAGGACAAGGGCGAACGCCCTTCCTGGGCGCCGCCGATCCTGCGCGGCGACCGGATGGAGGCCGGGCTCCGGACCCTGGAGCTCGACGTCCGCCGCCGGCTCGACGGGCTGCTCCAGGGCAACCACCTCGGCCTGGTGCCGGGGCCGGGGTCCGAGCCCGGCGAGGCGCGGCCGTACCAGCCCGGCGACGACGTGCGCCGGATGGACTGGGCGGTCACCGCCCGCACGACGACCCCGCACATCCGCGAGACGGTGGCCGACCGCGAGCTGGAGACCTGGGTGGTCGCCGACCTGTCGGCGAGCCTCGACTTCGGCACGGCCCTGTGCGAGAAGCGCGACCTGGTGGTCTGCGCGGTCGCGGCGGTCGCGCACCTGACCGGGGGCGGCGGCAACCGGATCGGCGCGCTGCTGTCGAACGGCGCCGAGACCACTCGCGTCCCCGCTCGCGGCGGCCTCGCGCACGCCCGCGGGCTGGTCCGCAAGATCGCCGCGACCCCGCGGGCCCCCGAAGGCACCCGAGGCGACTTCGCCGACGCCCTGGAAGCGCTGCGCCGGCCGCCGCGCCGCCGTGGCCTGGCCGTGGTGATCTCGGACTTCCTGGGCGAGCCCACCTGGGAGCGGCCGCTGCGCGCGCTCGGCGGGCGGCACGAACTGATCGCGATCGAAGTCCTCGACCCGCGCGACATCGACCTGCCCGAGGTGGGCACCGTCGTGCTGGCCGACCCGGAGACAGGGAAACAGCGCGAAGTGCACGCTTCGGCCTTGCTGCGCAAGGAGTTCGGGGCCGCGGCCCACGCCCACCGGCAGACGGTGGCGGCCGGCCTGCGGCGAGCGGGTGCCGCGCACCTGACGCTGCGCACCGACGGCGACTGGATCGCCGACATGGTGCGGTTCGTCGTCGCCCGCAAGCGGCGCTGGTCGGGGGGTGTCGCGTGAGCTTGACGGGCTTCACCGCGCCGTGGTGGTTCCTGCTGCTGATCGCGGTCGCCGCGGTCGCGATCGGGTACGTCCTGGCCCAGCGGGCGCGCCGGAAGCGGACCATGCGGTTCGCGAACCTGGAGCTGCTGGAGAAGGTCGCGCCGAAGAGCCAGGGCTGGGTCCGGCACGTGCCGGCGGTGCTGATCGTGCTGTCGCTGCTGGTGCTGACCGTGGCGCTGGCCGGCCCGACCGCCGAGCAGAAGGTGCCGCGCAACCGGGCGACCGTGATGCTGGTGATCGACGTGTCGCTGTCGATGGAGGCCACCGACGTCGCGCCGACGCGGCTGAAGGCGGCCCAGGACGCGGCGACGCAGTTCGCGCAGAACATGACCCCGGGGATCAACCTGGGGCTCATCTCCTTCGCGGGCACGGCGACGGTGCTGGTCAACCCGACCACCGACCGCAACGGCGTCATCAAGGCGATCGAGAACCTGAAGCTGGCGCAGTCCACGGCCACCGGCGAAGGCATCTTCGCGGCCCTGCAGTCGGTGGAGAGCTTCTCCAGCGTCGTGGGCGGCGCCGACGGCCCGCCGCCGGCGCGCATAGTGCTGATGTCGGACGGCAAGCAGACGGTCCCGGAGGACCTGTACGCGGCCCGCGGCGGCTACACGGCGGCGCAGGCGGCGAAGCAGGCGGGCGTCCCGATCTCGTCGATCTCCTTCGGCACCACGCACGGCTCGGTCGACATCGAGGGCAAGGCCCAGCCGGTGAGCGTCGACGACGAGTCGCTGCGCGAGATCGCCCGGCTCTCGGGCGGCGAGTTCTACAAGGCGGCGAGCGCGGAAGAGCTGAAGAAGGTCTACGGCGACCTCGGCGAGCAGATCGGCTACGAGATCAAGGACGCCGACGCGAGCAAGCCGTGGCTGGTGGTCGGCACGCTGATCCTCATGCTGGGCGCCGCGGCCAGCCTGTTCTACGGCCAGCGGCTCCCCTGAGCGAAGGCGGCACTTTCCCGGGAAAGTGCCGCCTTTTCAGGCGCGGCGGACGCCGTACAGGCTCCCCGCCAGGAGGGTGACGCCGGAGAGCGTGCCGCTCACGAACGGGACCCACGGCAGCGCCGCGGAACCGAGCAGCGCCAGGCCGACCACGCCCAGCACCGTCAGGACCGCGCCGACCACCAGGATCGAGCGGGTCTTCCACGCCGACGCCAGGGCCACGAAGTGCAGTCCGACGATCGTGGCGATCCACGCGACGTTGGCCTGCACCGGCGCGTCGAGCAGGCTGAGCACGAAGAACCCGGCGATCAGCAGCACCACCTCGCCGATGACGATCACCCGGTAGCTCGGCCCGAACATCGGCCGGTCGTCCAGGGTGGGGCGCCCGCCCGCGCGGAACCCGACGACCACCACGGCGGCCAGCGCGAGGATCGCGAGGCCGCGCAGGATCCAGCCGGCCACGGCCGGCAGCGGGTCACCGGAGTTGACCAGGACGAACACGGCACCGAACGCGGCGCCGATGAGCGCCCCCAGGAATTGCTGTCGCACCGGGCGAACCTACCGGACGCCGATCACGCCTCCGGAACGGCGAACCCGTTCTGCCGCCACGCCTCGTAGATCGCGATCGCCGCGGTGTTGGCGAGGTTGAGCGACCGGCTGGTCGGCAGCATCGGCAGCCGCACCCGGTCGGTGACCTCCGTCGCCTGCTGGACGTCGGCGGGCAGCCCCACCGACTCCGGCCCGAACAGCAGGACGTCGCCGGGCGTGTAGACGACGTCGACGTGCAGCCGGGAAGCCGACGCGCTGAACGCGTAGACCTTCGCGGGCAGCAGCGCCTGCCACGCCGCATCGAGGTCCGCGTGGACGTGCACCCGTGCGAGGTCGTGGTAATCGAGCCCGGCGCGCCGCAGCTGCTTGTCCTCCAAGGTGAACCCGAGCGGTTCGACCAGGTGCAGCTCGCAGCCGGTGTTGGCCGCGAGGCGGATGGCGTTGCCCGTGTTGGGCGGGATTTCGGGGTGGTAGAAGAGAACGCGGAACATCGGCTCAGCTCTCGGGGAGGAAACCGGCGTACGCCTTGCGAACGGCGTCGGGCGGTGCGGCGGGGCGCAGCGTCGCCGGGTCGATGAACACGTAGCGCACGGTTGCCTCGCTGATCAGCACGCCGCCGCGGCGGATCTCGAAGTCGTGGATCATCGACGTCGTCCCGAGGTGGCTCAGGTACTGGGAGACGACCAGTGCGTCGTCGTACCGGGCGGGCGCGCGGAACTTCAGGTTCGCCTCCGCGACCACGACGTCCGTGCGCTGGGCGAGGAACTCGTCGTGGGAGCCGAACAGGACCTTCTCCGCCTCGAAAGCGCACATGTCCACGTAGGCCATGTAGTGGGCGTTGAAGACGATGCCCTGGCCGTCGCACTCGTGGTAGCGCACGCGCAGCGGCATCTCGGCGATCGGGCGGCGAGGTTCGGTCACCGGGCCAATCTAGCGGTCAGCCGTGCAGCGCCCGGTAGGCCGTGGCCGCGCCGGGCTGCAGCGGCACCGGCTGGGTGCCGATCAGCGTGCGGACGTCGAGGAACTGCGTCCCGACGGCCTCCGCGGGCACCAGGTCGGTCGCCCGCTCGACCAGCAGCCGGACGACCGCGGCGGCGACGTCGTCGGGCAGGGCGGGGGAGCAGACCAGGAGGTTCGCCACGCCGATCGTGCCCAGCGCGCCGACGCCCCGGTAGGCGCCTTCGGGCACCTGGACCTGGTCGTAGACCGGCCCGTACGTGCCACGCAGCGCCGGGACCAGCGCATCCAGCGGGAGCAGCGCGATCGGCGTCGTGCGGGTGAGGTCCGCGAGCTTCGGCGTCGGCACCCCGCCGGACCACAGCATCGCGTCGACGCGCCGGTCGGCCAGCGCGTGGACGGCGTCGTCGAACAGCAGGTGCCGGGCGTCGACGACCACTCCGGCCTTGGCGAACACGCGCTCGCCCAGCTGGGCCGCGCCGGACCCGCCCGCGCCCAGCGACACCGGGCGGCCGGCCAGGTCGGCGAGCCGCCGGGCCGGGCCGTCCGCGCGCACCACCAGCTGCAGGTAGTTCTCGTAGACGCGGCCGAGCGCGAGCAGCGGCACCTTCCCGGTGAACGGCGCGCCGCCGCCGATCGCCGTCTGCGCGACGTCGGCGAGCACCAGCCCGAGGTCCGCCCGCCCGGTTCGCACCAGGTCGACGTTGGCGACGCTCGCCTCGGTCGGCACTGCGGTGGCGTGCAGCCGCGGTTCCGCCTTGCTCAGCTCCGTCGCCAGCAGTTCGGCGAAGGCGAGGTAGAAGCCGCCGCGCTCACCGGCGGCGATGGTCAGCGTCCGCTCGGGACCGGTGTACCCGGACGACGAGCACCCGGCCAGCGCGAGGCCGAGACCGCCGAGCAGCGCGGTGCGCCGCGTGATCGTCATGGCCCCTCCGCCAGCGGCAGGGTGACCCGCACTTCGAGGCCGTGCGGCTCGGCCTGGCGCAGCTCCAGGACGCCGCCGCGGGTGCGCACCTGCTGGTGCGCGATGGCGAGGCCGAGCCCGGTCCCGCGTGGCGCGCCTTCGCCGCCCGCGCGCCAGAAGCGTTCCGTCGCCCGGGCCCGGTCCTCTGTGGACAGTCCGGGGCCGTCGTCGCGGACGACGAGCGTCGCGGTTTCGGCGCCGGCCTCCCAGTCCGTGGTGATCTTCGCGCCGCGTCCGGCGTAGTGGACGGCGTTGTCCAGCAACACATCCAGGATCTGCGCGAGCTCACCTTCCGGGCACCGGACGGTCACGGGCTCGTCGTGGCTCGGCGGCGGGACGAGGGCCGCCCCGGCGTCGTCGGCGGCCGGGCGCCAGGCGTCGACGCGCTCGGCGAGCACGGCCGCGAGGTCGCACGGCTCGTCGGCGGACCCGGCCGCCACGCGCGTCGCGGTGCTCTCGGCCAGCGCGAGCGCCAGGAGACCGTCCAGCAGCTTCTCGAGGCGTTCGACCTCGGCCACCGTCGCCCGGTAGGTGGCGCCCTCGGCCTGCCCGGCCAGGGAGTCGACGCGCAGCCGCAGCGCGGCCATCGGGTTCCGCAGCTGGTGCGAGGCGTCGGCGACGAGCCGGTGCTGCTGGTCGGCGGCTTCGAGCACGGCCTCGGACATCCGGTTGACCTCGGCGGCCAGCGACCGCAGTTCCTGCGGCCCGGCGCGTTCCGGGACGTGCGCGCGGTGCCCGGCGGCGACGGCCAGCACGCCGGTCTCCAGCTCGTGCAGCGGCCGCACCATCCACCGGGCCAGGAGCACCGCGAGCAGCACGAACACGACCGCGACGAGCAGCGCACCCGCGGCGATGGTCCCCCAGCGGGCGGCGACGTCCGCGGCGGCCGCCGTCACCGAAGCCCGCAGCACGACTACGCCGGCGACCCGGGTCCCGGTCCCGACCGGCCGCGCGAAGTACGCCGGTTCGGTCGACAGCGGCCCGAGCCGGTCGACCCGCGGGCCCGGCTCGTTGCGCATGGTCGCCTCGACCAGCGCGTGCACGGCGGGATCGGCCGCGGTCAGCCCGCCCGCCTGCACCAGCGGCAGGCGCCGGGCGTCGACGATGACGACGCCTTCGCCGTAGAGATCGGCGTAGCGCGTCGCGTCGGCGTTGAGCGCGGCCGGGTCCCGGGTGTCGACGGCCTGCTGAGCCAGCACGACGAACCGGTCGACGTCGGCGGTGCGGGAGATGACCAGCTCCTGGGTGCGCTGCTCGGCCGTGGAAAGCAGCAGCGGCACGGCGAACGCGGCCACCACCGCCAGCGCCAGGGCGACCAGGACCACCAGCAGGCGGGTGCGCACGGGTCAGTCCCGGCCGAGCCGGTAGCCGAAGCCGCGGATCGTGGTGAGCAGGCCCGGCCGGTCCAGCTTGGCGCGCAGCCCGGTGAGGTGGACGTCGAGGGAGCGCGAGACCGCGAGGTAGGCGTCACCCCAGACCTCGTCCATCAGCTGCTGGCGGCTGACCGCGGTGCCGAGGCGCGCGGCGAGCACGGCCAGGATCTCGAACTCCTTGGTGGTCAGCGCGACGTCCGCACCCGCCACCCGCACCCGGCGCGCGGCCAGGTCGATCTCGACGTCCTCGACGTGCACCACGTCACCGGCGGGGGCGTTCCGTGCGACCGCGCGCCGCGCGACGGCGTCCATCCGGGCCAGCAGTTCCGCCAGCCGCACGGGTTTGGTCAGGTAGTCGTCCGCGCCGAGACGCAGGCCGCGCACGACCGAACGCTCGTCACCACGGGCGGTCAGCACGATCACCGGGACCGGGGAGACCGCGCGGATCTTGCGCAGCACGTCGAGGCCGTCGATGTCGGGCAAGCCCAGGTCGAGCAGGACGAGGTCGGCGTCGCGGTGGCGGTGCAGCGCGTCGGCGCCGCGGCCGACGCTGGTGACCGGATGACCGCGCGCGTGCAGCGACTCGGCGAGCGCGCCGGCGACCCCGGCGTCGTCTTCGACGAGGAGCACGCGCACGGCCATCCCCTTCTCAGCGTTCGCCCGCGGCCACCGGATCCGGCCGTTCCTCCAGCTCGGAGCTCTTCGAAGTCTCCCGCATTGTGCCGTAGACGATCAGGGAGACCAGGACACAGCCCGCGACGTACCAGAAGAAGACCGACTCGTGCCCGGCGCTCTTCAGCGCCTGCGCGATCAGCTCGGCGGTGCCGCCGAAGATCGCGACGGTCAGCGCGTAGGGCAGGCCGACGCCGATGGCGCGGATCTTCGTCGGGAACAGCTCGGCTTTCACGATCGCGTTGATCGACGTGTACCCGGCGACCACCACCAGTCCGGCGAGGACCAGGAAGAACGCGCCGACCGGGTTCCGCGTCGAGCCCATGACCGTCATGATCGGGACGGTCAGCAGCGTGCCGGCGATGCCGAAGAACAGCAGCAGCGGACGGCGGCCGATCCGGTCGGACAGCTTGCCCGCCAGCGGCTGCAGGATCGCGGCCAGCAGGATCGCCGAGAACAGGATGATCGTGACCGTGCGCCGCGGGATGTGGGCGGTGTTCTCGAGGAACTTCTGGCTGTAGGTGGCGAAGGTGTAGAACGCCACCGTGCCGCCCAGGGTGAGGCCGACGACGAGCGCGATCTCCTTGGGGTACTTGGCCAGCGCGCGCAGCGTTCCGCGGTCGCCGGGCGCGTCGTCGCCCTTTTCCTTGGTGAAGCTCGCGGATTCGTCCATGCCGCGGCGCAGCCACATCACGCTGAGCGCGGCGATGGTGCCGACGCCGAACGCGGTCCGCCAGCCCCACGCCGTCAGCTGCTGCTCGGTGAGCAGCGCCTGCAGGATCAGCTGGAGGCCGAGCGCCAGCAGCTGGCCGCCGTAGAGCGTCACGTACTGGAAGCTGGAGTAGAAGCCGCGCTTGCCGGGAGTGGCCACTTCGGACAGATAGGTCGCCGAGGTGGAGTATTCGCCGCCGACCGACAGGCCCTGGATGAGCCGGGCGATGAGCAGCAGGATCGGCGCGGCGATCCCGATCGTCTGGTAGCCGGGCGTGACGGCGATCAGCAGCGAGCCGCCCGCCATCAGCGTGACCGACAGCACGAGCGCGCTGCGGCGGCCGAACCGGTCGGCGAACCGGCCGAGCATCCACCCGCCGAGCGGCCGCATGAGGAACCCGACGGCGAACACCGCGGCGGTGCCCAGGAAGGCGGCCGTCGTGTCGCTCGTGGGGAAGAAGGACTTGGCGAAGTAAGTGGTGAACGCCGCGTAGGCGTACCAGTCGTACCACTCGACCAAATTGCCGATCGAGCCACGCAGCACGTTGCCGATCACGCGCTTCTCGCTCACGCCCGCGCCGCCGGTGCCGCTGATCCGGGTTGTCATCGTCGACCTCCTGTGTTGCGACTCACGGTGACCAGGTCACGGACAACCAGCAAGACCAGACGGCGCTTCCTAACCGCCGCTTAGGACGATGACGTTCGCCTCGGTACATCTAGGTCCGGGTAGGTTTGAGTTCTTGGTACCGCCCGCGACGACCTCCGTCCGGCTGACGTACCGCGCTCTGCGCGCGACCGTGACCGTTCATGATCATGTTTCGCCCTCTGGCCAGTTGGTCGGTGCGGCAAAGCGAAGACAGCGGCTAGTCGGCGGGCCACTCGTACGACAGCTCGTAGCGGTCGGCGGGGAGGGTCATGTCGTTCATCTCCAGCGGTGTGCCGTCGACGGCGTACGCGACGCGGGTGACCGTGATGACCGGAACGCCGTCGGCGAGCTGGAGCTGCGTCGCCTCGGCGGGCGTCGGCATCCGCGCGCCGACGTGCTCGGCGAACGAGCCGATCGCGCGTCCGGACTCTTCGAGCCGCGCGTACGTGCCGCCTGGTCCTGTGTCGACGTCCTCGATGGCGGTGCCGCGCGTCAGATCGCGCGGGAGGCGCGACACCGCGAGTTGGACCACCAGTCCGTCGGCGCGCATCACGCGGTCTCGGACGGTGACCTCGACTCCCTCGTCGATGGCGAGGTGACCGGCCGCGCGGGTGTCGGCTGACTCGAAGCGGATCTTGACAGACGTCGATGGTGTGAAGCCGCTTGCCGCGGCGTCGGCGAGGAACGCGCCGCGATTGCGATCGCGCGCCTCGCGGGACAGGCGCGACCGAGCGATGCGCTGGATGCTGGCCGGCGGTCGGACGAACACGCCGCGTCCGTGCTCGGAGGTGACCAGACCTTCGCCGCGTAGGACGTCGACGGCTTCGCGCACCGTCGGACGCGAGACGCCGTACGTGTCGACGAGGTCGTGCTCGCTCGGCAACTTTGCGCCCGGTGAGAACTCGCCGGAGACGATCTTCTCGCGGAGGTCGGCCGCGACCTGACGAAACGCGGGCACACCGCTCTTGCGATCGATCATCACTCGATTCTCCCACTTGCCAACTTGTCTTGACAAGTTCACACGCAGATGCCACGGTCGGTTGTCAACACGTCATGACAAGTAGTCGGCAGGGACCAGATGATGGCGGCAGTGATCCATATCGACCCGGAGGCGATTCATTCGGTCGTCGAGGGGGAGTGGCATCGGGTCAGGTTCGCGGGGATACCGGAGTCAGGGCAGGGAATCACGATGCTGTGCGGTCTGACCGCCACTGCCGAGTTCCGTCCGCTGGCCGACCGGCGCGCGCACGGTGTGCCGCACCAGTGTCCGAGCTGCGAGGTCATCCATCGACGTGAGCGCGGCATCGCGCCGATCCGGATCAAGCGAAGTCCGGCGTGAGCTGGTGGATTCGCGACGGCGGAATGGAAGTCGTTGAGGACGAGAACGGCGTCGTCGTCGACGCTTCGGACGGTCGCGAAATGTAAGCAACAACGCACCGGCGTCCCGTTGGGTAACCGTCGCGCCGTCTTCGTCACGCTCCGTCCCGCTACCGGCCGGTACTCCCCGGTCCGGCCCGCCGGCCGGGCGGCGTGCCGTGTGGTCTTGCCGACACCTTGCCGGTTACCTGCAGGTATGGCGGGCGTGGCTGCGCGCCCGGAGCGGCCTCCCGATAGCCTCGTGCCGTCAAACGCGCACGGTCGAAAGAGGGAGAAAGCTGTGGGACGGTCGGTCTTGGTCACCGGGGGCAACCGGGGTATCGGTCTGGCGATCGCCCGGGATCTCGCCGAACAGGGCCACCAGGTCGCCGTCACGCACCGGGGCTCCGGCGCGCCCGAGGGGCTCTTCGGGGTGCAGGCGGACGTCACCGACACCGAGCAGGTCGACGCGGCGTTCAAGCTCGTCGAGGAGCACCAGGGCCCGGTCGAGGTGCTCGTGTCGAACGCCGGCCTGACCGACGACACGCTGCTCATGCGGATGAGCGACGAGCAGTTCGAGCGGGTCATCAACGCCAACCTGACCGGCGCCTACCGGGTCGCGAAGCGGGCCTCGCGCGGCATGCTGCGCGGCAAGTGGGGCCGGTTCGTCTTCATCTCCTCGGTCGTCGGCCTCTCCGGCTCCGCGGGCCAGGCGAACTACGCGGCGAGCAAGGCCGGCCTGGTCGGCTTCGCGCGCTCGCTCGCGCGTGAGCTGGGCTCGCGCAACATCACCTCGAACGTCATCGCGCCCGGCTTCGTGCGCACCGACATGACCGACGAGCTGCCCGAGGAGCGCAAGAAGCAGATCCTCGCGCAGGTGCCCTCCGGCCGGTACGCCGAGCCGTCGGAGATCGCCGCCGCCGTGCGCTACCTGGCTTCGGACGACGCCGGCTACGTCAACGGCGCGGTGCTGCCCGTCGACGGCGGCCTCGGCCTCGGCCACTGACTTCTGCCTTATCCCGAACCAAGACTTGGAGGACCTGTGCCCGGACTGCTCGAAGGCAAGCGCCTGCTGATCACCGGCATCATCACCGACGCCTCGCTCGCCTTCCACGCGGCCAAGATCGCCCAGCAGGAGGGCGCGAAGGTGGTCCTGACCGGCTTCGGCCGCCTGTCGCTGGTCAAGACGATCGCGAAGCGGCTGCCCGAGCCGGCGCCGGTGATCGAGCTGGACGTCACCAACCAGGAGCACCTCGACAGCCTCGCCGACAACGTCCGCGAGCACGTCGACGGCCTCGACGGGGTGCTGCACTCGATCGGGTTCGCCCCGCAGAGCTGCCTCGGCGCGCCGTTCCTGGACGCGCCGGCCGAGGACGTCAAGGTCGCCGTGGACGTCTCGGCGTACTCGTTCATGTCGCTGTCGAAGGCGTGCCTGCCGCTGCTGGGCCGCGGTTCGTCGATCGTCGGCATGGACTTCGACGCCCGCGTCGCGTGGCCGGTCTACAACTGGATGGGCGTCGCGAAGGCCGCGCTCGAGTCGGTGAACCGGTACCTGGCCAAGGAACTGGGCCCGCAGGGCATCCGCGTCAACCTGGTCAGCGCCGGCCCGATGAAGACGATGGCCGCGAAGTCGATCCCGGGCTTCTCGGACCTCGAAGACGGCTGGGGCGACCGCGCGCCGCTCGGCTGGGACAGCTCGGACCCGGACCCGACGGCGAAGAGCGTCTGCGCGCTCCTGTCGGACTGGCTCCCGGCGACCACCGGCTCGATGATCATGGTCGACGGCGGGGTCCACGCCCTCGGCATCTGAGCCTCACACGGTGATCGGCTCGCGGTCGTCGTTCCGCTGGACGGCGACCGCGACCGTGAGGGCGGCGACCGTCGCCGCGCCGAGGAGGATGCCCGTCCACGCGACGCTCGGGAAGCCCAGCCCGGCGCCGATCGCGACGCCGCCCAGCCACGGCCCGATCGTGTTGCCGACGTTGAACGCCGCCGTCGTGCTGGCGCCCACGAGCGTCGACGTGCCGCCGGCGACGGCGTAGGTCCGCACGTTCAGCGCCGGGTTCGCGCCGAACCCGGCGGCCCCGAAGACGAGCACGGCCGCGACGGCGACCGCCGGGTCGGTGGTCAGCGCCAGGACGAGCAGGGACACGAGCGCCAGTCCGATGCAGCCGTAGAGCGTCGCGAACGGGTGCCGGTCGGCCAGCCGCCCACCGGCGGTGATCCCGATGAGCGCGCCGACGCCGAACAGCGCGAGGACGCCCGGGATCCACGCCTGGGGCAGACCGTCCGTCTCGGTCAGCAGGGGAGCGAGATAGCTGAACGCGGCGAAGATCATGGCCTGGCACAACGCGATCACGCCCAGCGCGAGCCACACCCGGCCCCGCCGGTAGAGCCGCAGTTCGGAACGGACGCTCATCCCGCCGCCGGTCGTCTCCGGCACCAGCGCGGCCACTCCGGCCGCCGCCAGCAGGGTCACCGCCGCCACCGCCCAGAACGCCGTCCGCCAGCCCGCGTGCTGGCCGATGAACGTGCCGGCGGGCACCCCGGCGATGTTCGCCACGGTCAGCCCGCCGACCAGCACCGCCATCGCGCGCCCGCGCCGCTCGACGGGGACCAGCGCGATCGTCGTCGCCACGGCGACGGCCCAGAAGCCCGCGCAGGCCAGTGCGGCGACGACCCGGGTCGCGAACAGCAGCGCATATCCGGCGGCGAGCGCGCCCACGACGTGCGCGGCGATGAAGACGGCGAGCAGCACCAGCAGCGTCCCGCGGCGGGGGAGCCGCAGCGTGCCGATGGCCAGCAGCGGCGCGCCGACCACCATGCCGATGGCGAAGGCGGAGATGAGCAGCCCGGCGTCGGGGATGCTCACGCCGAGGTCGGCGGCCATGCCCGGGAGCAGGCCGGTGATCATGAACTCGGACGTGCCCAGCGCGAACACGCTGAGCCCGAGGACGAAGACGGCCAGGGGCACGGGTCCTCCTTGGTTGTGGATCGGTCAGTACAAAACGCGGGCAGCCTCGAACGCTTTCAGGCTGGTGTTCAGGCGACGACGGCGGAGAGCGCGAGGTCGGCGACGGCGTACATGGCCTCACGGCTGGTGTCGCGCCGGGACATCACCTTCAGGCCGGTGACGGTGTTGAGGACGAACTGCGCGACGTCGGCCGGATCCCGGCCGGAGCGCAGGCTGCCGTCGAGCACGCCTTCCCGGGCGCACTCGGTGAGCATCGCCAGGTTCCGCTCGGTGTCGCTGCGCAGGGCAGCACCGATTCCGTCGTCCGGCATGCCCAGCTCGGCGAGGGTGTTCACGACCAGGCAGCCGCGGCGGTTCCGCTCGAGTTCGCTGTCGATGGTCGTGGTGAGCAGGGCCGTGAGCCGTTCGGCGGCCGTGCCCGGCCCCTCGAGGAGGGCCTGCCGGGCTGTGAGCTGGCTGTCCGTGTAGTGCGTCAGCGAGCGCTCGAACAGGGCTTTCTTGCTGGTGAAGGTGTTGTAGACGCTGCTGCGGCCGAGCCCGGTGGCGTCGCACAGGTCCTGCGTCGACGTCGCCTCGTAGCCGTGCGCCCAGAACGCGTGCATCGCGCTCTCGACGGCGGCGGACTCGTCGAACTCCCGTGGCCTGGCCATGGGGACACCGTACCAGGGTTTTGGACTGGTCGATTCATAACGGGGCCGCGTCAGCGTGCGGGGCGCCACAGCGGCAAGATGACCGAGGTGGGATACGACGCGTTGCTGTGGCTTTCGTTCGGCGGTCCGGAGGGGCCTGACGACGTCATGCCGTTCCTGGAGAACGTCACCAAGGGTCGCGGCGTACCGCGCGAGCGGCTCCTGGAGGTCGCCGAGCACTACCGGCACTTCGACGGCGTCTCGCCGATCAACAAGCTGAACCGCGACGCGATCGCCGCGGTCGAGAAGCAGCTCGCGGCCGCCGGTGTCGACCTGCCGGTGCACTTCGGCAACCGCAACTGGCACCCGATGGTCGAGGACACCCTGGCGTCGCTGACCGAGGCCGGCGCCAAGCGGGTTCTCGTGTTCCCCACGAGCGCGTACGGCGGCTACTCGGCGTGCCGCCAGTACGACGAGGACATCGAGCGCGCCCGCGCGGCGGTCGGCGAAGGTGCCCCCGAACTGGTGAAACTGCGCCACTTCTTCGACCACCCGCTGTTCGTCTCGGCGGTCGCCGACGGCGTGCGCGCCGCCCACGCGTCGCTGGGTGACGTGCCGGGCGTCCGCACGGTGTTCACCGCGCATTCGGTGCCGGAGAGCGCGGACCTCGCCGCGGGCCCCCCGGCGGAGGGCGGCCGCCGCTACTCGCGCCAGATCGCCGAAGCGGCGCGGCTCGTCGCGGCCGAGGCGGGCATCGCGGAGTACGACGTCGTGTGGCAGTCGCGGTCCGGCCCGCCGCAGGTGCCGTGGCTGGAGCCGGACATCGTCGACCACATCGACGCGCTGCACGCCGCGGGCGTGCCCGGGGTGGTCGTCTCGCCGATCGGCTTCGTCTCGGACCACCTCGAGGTGATCTGGGACCTGGACAACGAAGCGGCCGAGCGAGCGGCCGAGCACGGAATGGCGTTCGCCCGAGCAGCCACGGCGGGTGCCGACCCCCGGTTCGCGGAGCTGGTGGTGGAACTGATCCGCGAGCACACGCACGAGGCGGCGCCGCGCAAGCTGTCCCCGTTCCCGGCGGGCGGCTGCACGATCAACGGCGCACCCTGCGCGATCGGCTGCTGCGAGCCCGCGAAACGCCCCAGCCGCTGACAAGCGCCCCGATGTGGCTGCTTCGTGGAGAGTTCGCACGGCGAGCGATCCGCACCGCATCGGACAGCGGCTTCAACGCCTACCTGCCGCCGCCGAAGGCCAAGGGATCATGAGTCCCTTGGTCAGCCTTCGCGGGCCGTCTGCTCCGCGAACACCCGCACCGCTTCGTTGACCGCCGCGCAGCGAGCGATCCGCACCGCGTCCGACAGCGGCTTCAGCGCCTGCGCCCGCAGGTTCGACGCCGATGCCGACAGCGCCCCACCCGGGTCGTCCGTCTCCGCGATCGCCAGGATCGCCGAGATCTCCTCCGCACGCTGCAGCACCCGCAGTGACCGCCCCGGCGTTCCCGCCGGCCAGTCGACGTCCGGGCGGGAACGCAGGTGCGCCGTCAGTTCCGCGCGTACCCCCGGCCGGTCCGAAGCCACGTTCAGCGCCTGCAGTGCGCCGGCGCTCGCGCGGATCGCGTCCGTCAGGCCGTGCTCGGCTTCGCCCAGCGCCACGTACTCCGGCGGGGCGGCCAGCGGGACGAGCGAGAACACCGTCCAGCGCATCAGGCCTTCGGCGACCGGTTCCGGTACCAGGCCGAACCCGAGTTCGGGGAGCACCACGGCGTCGCCCGCGCGCAACGCGGCTTCGGTGAACGGCCCGCCGCCGCCGAGTCCGCGGACGTCGCCCGGGACCGGCAGCACGAGCCGCATGCTTTTCGCTCCCTGCGAACGCAGGGCCATGAGCAGCTGCACGGGGGTGGCCGCCCGGTTGAAGGCCAGCGGGAGCTCGAACGCCTCCGCGGCGGGCGCGTCGGCGGCCACGACGTCGTGCGCCTCACCCCACGCGAGCAGGGCGTCGAGCACATCGTCGGACGCGGCGGCTCCGTTGAGCCACGCGCTGGACCAGACGGCGAAGGTCGCACTGGGTCGGCACACGACGCCCTATTTTACCGGGCCGCCCGAACTCCGCCGAGCGCGCCCACGCTGGAGTCGCTCCACATCGACTCCCCGCCGATCCGGCAGTAGCGTCGAACGGGTGAACGTAGTTCCAGACGCTCTTCCCCGCACCGCCGGGGCCCTGCGCGCGGCCGGGTACGAGCCGCGCCCGATCGCCCAAGAGATCCACGACAACCTGCTCACCGCCCTTCGCACCGGTGAAGACGCCTGGCCGGGCATCGTCGGGTTCTCCCGCACCGTGCTGCCGCAGCTCGAACGCGCGCTGCTGGCCGGCCACGACGTCGTCCTGCTCGGCGAACGCGGCCAGGGCAAGACCCGCCTGCTGCGCACCCTCTCCGGGCTCCTCGACGAGTGGACGCCCGTCATCGAGGGCTCCGAGCTGGGTGAGCACCCCCTGCAGCCGATCACGCCCGCGTCGATCCGCCGCGCCGCCGAGCTCGGTGACGAGCTGCCCGTGACCTGGCGCCACCGCTCCGAGCGCTACACCGAGAAGCTGGCGACGCCGGACACCTCGGTCGGCGACCTGATCGGCGACGTCGACCCGGTGAAGGTCGCCGAAGGCCGCAGCCTGGGCGACCCCGAGACCATCCACTTCGGTCTCGTCCCGCGCGCCCACCGCGGCATCGTCGCCATCAACGAGCTGCCCGACCTCGCCGAGCGCATCCAGGTCGCGCTGCTCAACGTGATGGAGGAGCGCGACATCCAGGTCCGCGGCTACACGCTGCGGCTACCCCTGGACGTCCTGCTCGTGGCCACCGCGAACCCCGAGGACTACACCAACCGCGGCCGGATCATCACCCCGCTGAAGGACCGCTTCGGCGCCGAGATTCGCACGCACTACCCGCTGGACGTCGAGTCCGAGGTGGCCGTCGTCCGGCAGGAGGCCCACCTGGTGGCCGAGGTCGGCGAGCCGCTGCTGGAGGTCATCGCCCGGTTCGTCCGGAACCTGCGGGAGTCGCAGGTCATCGACCAGCGCTCCGGCGTTTCGGCGCGGTTCGCGGTCGCGGCGGCGGAGACGGTCGCCGCGGCGGCCCTGCGCCGCTCGGCGCTGACCGGTGAGGAACCCGCCGTGGCCCGGCCGGTCGACCTCGACGCGGTGCCGTCGGTGCTGCGCGGCAAGATCGAGTTCGAGCCGGGCGAGGAAGGCCGCGAGGTCGAGCACCTCGTGCACCTGCTGCGCCGGGCGATCGCCGAGACCGCGCGCGAGCGGTTCGCCGGGCTCGACCTGCGTCCGCTGGCCGACGCGGTCGCCGACGGCCACCTGGTCGCCACGGGCGAGCGCGTGCCGGGCGAGGACGTCCTCAAGGCCCTGCCGGAGCTGCCCGTGCTCCACCAGGTCGCCGAGCGCGCCGGTGTCGGTGCCGACGAGCCCGCCGGCCGGATCGCGGCCGCCGTCGAACTCGCCCTCGAATCGCTGTTCCTGGCGCGACGGCTCGCCAAGGACTCCGACGACACGACGACCGTCTACGGCCGATGACCGCGGTCCCGCTTCCCGACGGCTACTCCTACGGCCCGTGGCACGACGGGCCGGACCCGCTCGCGCCCCCGGCCGACCTGCGGGACGCGCTCGACGAGATCGGCCGCGACGTGATGGCCGGCTCGTCGCCGCGGGCCGCGTTGGAGGAATTGCTCCGGCGCGGCACCGACCGCACCGCGGGCCTGGACGAGCTGACCCGGCGCCTGTGGCAGCAACGGTCCCGCATCCAGCGGCGCAACAACCTCGACGGCACCCTGCGGGAGGTCCAGCGCCTGCTGCAGGAGGCCCTCGACGCCGAGCGGCGCGAGCTGTTCCCCGACCCGGACGACGAAGCCCGCTTCCGCGAAGCCCAGCTGGACGCTCTGCCGCCCGGCACGGCCGCGGCCGTCAACGAGCTGTCCGAGTACGACTGGCGCTCCGAGCAGGGCCGCGAGAACTACCAGAAGATCCGCGACCTGCTCGGCCAGGAGCTGATGGAGTCGCGGTTCCAGGGCATGAAGCAGGCGCTGCAGAACGCCGGGCCCGAGGACGTCGAGCGGATCAACGAGATGCTCGGCGACCTCAACGACCTCCTGGCCGCGCACGCCCAGGGCGCCGAGGACATCCAGGAGCGCTTCGACGCCTTCATGGACAAGCACGGCGAGTTCTTCCCGGAGAACCCGCAGAACGTCGAAGAACTGATCGACGCTCTGGCGGCCCGGTCCGCCGCGGCCCAGCGGATGCTCAACTCGATGTCCGCCGAGCAGCGCGCGGAGCTGGCCGAGCTGACGCAGCAGGCATTCGGCGACCCGCGGCTCGCGCAGCAGCTGTCCAATCTGGACGCCCAGCTGCGCGCGGCGCGGCCGGGTGAGGACTGGACGTCGTCGGAACGCTTCCGCGGCAAGAACCCGCTGGGCATGGGCGAAGGCGCCCAGGCGATGGCGGACCTCGCCGAGCTGGACGCGCTGGCCGAGCAGCTGAGCCAGTCGTACCCCGGGGCGAGCCTGGACGACATCGACCTGGAGGCGCTGGAGCGCCAGCTCGGGAAGGACGCCGGCGTGGACGCGCGGCGACTGTCCGAACTGGAGCGTGAGCTGCGCCGCCAGGGCCTGTTCGAACGCGCCGCCGACGGGACGCTCCGGTTGTCGCCCAAGGCGTTGCGGCGCCTCGGCGAGACGGCGCTGTCGGACATCGTGAACGCGCTGCGCGGCAAGACCGGCGACCGCGAGACCGAGTCCGCGGGCGCGGCGGGGGAGCCGACCGGCGCGTCGCGGCCGTGGCGGTTCGGGGACATGCAGCCCTGGGACGTGCCGCGGACGATCCGCAACGCCGTGCTGCGCACCGTTTCGGTGGGGGAGTCGGCGGTCCGGCTGGACGTCGAGGACGTCGAGGTGGTGGAGACCGAGCACCGCTCCCGTGCCGCGGTGGCGCTGCTGGTCGACACGTCGTGGTCGATGGTGCAGGAAGGCCGGTGGCTGCCGATGAAGCGCACCGCGCTGGCGCTGCACCAGCTGATCAGCACCCGCTTCCGCAACGACGCGCTGCAGCTGATCACCTTCGGCCGCTACGCGACGTCGGTGGAGCTGCCGGAGCTGGTCGGCCTGGAGGGCGCGTGGGAGCAGGGCACCAACGCCCACCACGCGCTGCTGCTGGCCGGCCGGCACCTGCGCCGCCACCCGGACGCCCAGCCGGTGGTCCTGATGGTCACCGACGGCGAGCCGACCGCCCACCTGGAACCGGACGGCGAAGCGGTTTTCGACTACCCACCCCAGCCGCGAACCCTCCACAAGACACTGTCCGAAGTGGACCGCCTGGCCAAGCTGGGCGCCTCGGTGACGGTCTTCCGCCTGGGCGACGACCCCAGACTGACGGCCTTCGTGGACGTCATCGCCCGCCGCTCCGGAGGCCGGGTGGTGGCCCCGGACCTGGACGGCCTGGGCGCGGCGGTGGTCGGCGACTACCTGCGCACCCGTCGCCGCTGACGGTGGTTGGTGGTGCTCCGCGGTCACCGGACGGTGATCTGGTGGCTGCGGGGCCAGCGGGTTGGCTGAAGTTCGGGCGGTGGTTTTGCGTGACCGGTGACCGGTTGCTGCGGCAGTCGTTGAACGGCGCCTGGTGGCTGCGGGGCTGGGCGGGTGTCCGGCGGCAGCTTCGCGTGGCTGGTGACCGGCGCCGCTGGCGGCTGCCCGTGGCTGATGGATGGCGAGTTCGAGGCGACGGTTCCGGAGGTGGCGCGGTGGTTTCGCGCGGTTGTTGACCGGCGCGGCTGACAGCTGCTCGCTGGTGCTCAGCGGTCGCCTAATGGTGCCTGGTGGCTGCGCGGTCAGTGGGCTGATCTGGTGTTGGGCGGTGGTTTCGTGTGGCTGGTGACCGGTCGCTGGAGCTCAGCGGTGGCTGAATGGCGCCTGGTAACTGCGGAGCTGGCGGGCCGGTTTCGGGGGCTATGGGTGCCAGGCCAGTGCTCTGCCACAACCTGATCCGCGCTGCGGCGGCTGGATGACCCGCGGGGGTCGCCCGGACCTGGGTTGGCCTGGGCGCGGGGATGGTCGGTGGTTACCTGCAGAACCGAAGCGCTGTTCGGTGATACTGGGCGATCTCTGAAGGGCGACTTGGCGGTTGTGAGGTCGGCAGACTTCGGCGGATGCGGGCGCCTCGGTATCGCGCGGCTGTTGGCCGGCGCGCCGGCCCGCTGTTCGGTCGTCGTTGCCGCATGGCGAAGTGCGGCTGGTGGGCCGGTTTCGGCGGATGCGGGCGCCCGGGCGCGGCCCGAGGTCGCGAGGAGGCTTCTCCGCGACCGGCGCTGCGGCGGTGGTGGCCGCCTACCTGCGCACCCGGCGCCGCCGACCCGGCTCCGGCAGCTCCGCAAGGTCCTTCGCGGCCTGCCGGGTGTACGGGTGGGCCGGCCCCAGCACCCGCCGGTAGTCGGCGGCGACGGCGGTGAGCGTCTCCCGGCCGGCTGGGCCCTGCGCCAGACCCAGGTTGCGCCGGGCGTTGAGGGTGGCCGTGTGGTCCGGGCCGAGCAGTCTCGTGCGGTCCCGGACCGTGCGTTCGAACAGGCTCATGGCCTCCGCGGACTGCCCGTCCGCCAGCAGCGCCCGGGCCAGGAACAGCCGGATCCGGACGGTTTCGAGATCCTCGGAGCGCTCGGAACCCAGCCGTCGCAGCAGGCGGATCGCGTCGCCGGGACGGCCCGCCTCCTGGTAGGCCACCGCCAGCCACGGCGAATCGGGGGCGTGCAGCGTGATGGCCTCCGCCGCCCGGCCCGCGCGGGCACACGTCCGGGCCAGGTCCTCTCGCGCCGCGAGGGTCGCCGGGTGGCTCGCGCCGTGCACGCGGACGTGCTCCCGCAGGTTCTCCTCGAACACCGGCACGGCCACCCCGGCCAAGTCGGCGGACCGGAGCGTCCGGCCGAAGCTGGCGCGGGAGCGCAGCGTGATGCGGTGGTCCGGGCCGAGGACCCGCGCCGCGTGGTCGAGGTTCGTCTCGTGCACCTTGAGGGCGCGGTCGAGCAGCCCGGCGCCCTCGCAGGCGATGCCCAGGGCCTCACTCGCGTCGAGGGTGGCTTCGGCGTCGGGACCGAGCACCCGCACACGCCGTTCGAGGACGCGCTCGGACAGCGTCACGGCTTCGGTGGCCCGTTCGCTCGCGAGACACGCTCTCCGGAGCGCCCGCACGGCCCGTTCGGTGCCGGGGTGGCGGGGCGGCAGGTAGGCGTCGTGGTCGGCCACCACCTCCCGGCCGAGGGCGCGGGCCTGCGCGAACGCTCCGGCCGCGGTCAGGGCGCGCACCGACCGGCGCCGCAGCCGCATGATTCGCGCCAGCCGCGGTGCCGCCTCCGCCGGGAGCAGCGCGCGGAAGTGCGGCCAGAGCGCGCTCACGTGCCGGGCGAGGCCGGGATCGGAGTCGTCCAGCACGGCGCACGCCCGATCGAGCGCGGCCGCCAGGCGGTCCTCCGCGTGGAGCCGGCCGAGCACGGCCCGCCGGGTCAGGTCGTGCATGGTGACGGTCTCGCCGCCGACGTCGAAGCCGATCAGCGACGCCTCGGCCAGCGCCCCGAGGACGGCGTCCACCGCGACCGGGTCGGGCCCCAGCCGGTGCACCCGGTCCCGCCGGACGCCGGGGGCGAGCAGCGCCAGGAACTCCGCGACGCCGCGGGCCCGCCCGTCGCGGGCCACGACCAGCCGCAGCGCCTCCAGCACGGTGTCCTCGACGCACCCCGGCTCCCGCTCCGGCAGGGAAACCGACGCGTGCGGCAGGCTCTCGACGTAGGACGCGAAGCCGGTGCCCCGCCGCTTGACCACGCCGCTGGCCTGGGCCAGGGCGAGCGGCAAGCAGCCCAGCTCCCGGGCCAGCCCGAGGGCGCCGTCTTCCCGGCCCGACCGCGCGGCCAGGAACTCGGCGGCCTCGGCCTCGTCGAACCCGCTCACCGCGACCGTCCCGCCGAGGACCTCGAAGTCCGGCACGCTCGTCGTGATCAGCACGCGGGCCCGCGCGGGCAGCCACTGGTTGAGCACGTCGGGGTCGGTCGCGCCGTCGACGACCACGACGGGCCGGTCCGCGGCGTCCAGCCACGCCAGCGCGGCGCGCGCGGCCGTCTCGGCGTCGACGACGCAGCCCGCCACGCCGGCCCGCCGGGCCAGTTCGGCGTAGGACAGCACGATGTCCGCCGGGGCGGCGACCCAGACCACAGTGGACGCTTCGGCGGCGGCGCGGGCGTACGCGGCGGCGAGCTGGGTCTTCCCGGCCCCGCACGCGCCGAGCAGGACGCAGAACCCGCCCTCGTCGAAGGCCTCGTCGATCTTCGCCAGGAGCCGGTCACGCCGTACGTACGGTGACGGCTCGGCCGGCACCCGGCCCAGCACGACCTGCGTCCCCGGCGCCCGGTTCCGGCGCGGCCGGACGAGGGCGGCGAGCGCCGTGACCAGGGCCTTCATCGAGCAAGGTTAACCGCGCTCGCGCCCGGGCGACGGCTACGGAAGGGTGACGCTTGACCCTGACGCAGCGTGAGACACCACCGTGGTCTCCGCAAGGGCCACAGGGCCGCAGAGGAGGGGAAACGATGGGGCATCCCGTGGGCAAGGTCGCCGCGCTGGCCGGGGTCACCGTCCGGACGCTGCACCACTACGACGAGATCGGCCTGCTCCGCCCGAGCGGGCGGACGCCGTCGGGGTACCGCAGCTACGACGACGAGGACCTCGACCGGTTGCAGCGCATCCTGTTCTACCGGGAGCTCGGGTTTCCCCTCGAGACGATTGCGACCCTCGTCGACGACCCGGGCATCGACGCCGACGCGCACCTGAAGAGGCAGCGGGAGCTGCTGGTGACGCGGATGGGCGAGCTCGGGCGGATGGTCGCGGCCGTCGATCGTGTGATGGAGGCGAGAGCCATGGGCAACGCGTTGACGCCCGAGGAGAAGTTCGCGGTGTTCGGCGGGTTCACCGAGCCGGACGGTTACGCGGAGGAAGCCGCGCAGCGCTGGGGGAACACCCCCGAGTGGCAGGGCGCGGCGGCACCGTCCAAGGAGGACCTGGCGGCGGGCGAGGCGGTCCGGCAGGACTGGGTGGGCCGGCTGAACGCGGTCCTCGACGCCGGAGGCGCGCCGGACGGCGCCGAGGCGATGGACCTGGCCGAGGAGCACCGGGCGATGCTGGGCCGGGTGATGGGGGAGTGCTCGTACGAGACGCAGGCGCGGATCGGTGAGCTGTACGTCACCGAACCGGTCCAGCTGGGCTTCCTCGTCCGCGAGGACGAGCAGCGGCCGGGCGCCGGCGCGTTCGTCCGCGACGCCATCAGGGCGAACGCGGCGCGGCGGGGCTAGCACTGCCCCAGGTGGGGGACCTGTCCCACCGGGCGGGAGGGTGGCGGAGCGAACGCTTACAGTCGAGGGTATGCAGACTTGGTCATCGGTCGACGTGCCCCGCATCCCCGGCACCCCCCGCCCGCTGCGGCTCCACGACACGGCCACCGGGCAGGTCCGCCCGACCGCGCCCGGCGCCACCGCCCGGATGTACGTCTGCGGCATCACGCCCTACGACGCGACACACCTGGGGCACGCCGCGACGTACCTCGCCTTCGACCTGGTGAACCGAATCTGGCGGGACAACGGGCACGACGTCCACTACGTGCAGAACGTCACGGACATCGACGAGCCGCTGCTGGAGCGAGCCCAGCGGGACCAGGACGACTGGGTCGTGCTGGGCATGCGCGAGACGGCGCTGTTCCGCGAGGACATGACCGCGCTGCGCGTCCTGCCGCCGAAGCAGTTCGTCGGCGCGGTGGAGAGCATCCCGGAGATCGTCGAGGTGATCGCGAAGCTGCTGGCCAACGGCAGCGCGTACCGGGCCGACGACGCCGAGTACCCGGACGTGTACTTCGACCACACCGCGACCGGCCGGTTCGGCTACGAGTCCAACTACGACGAGCCGACCATGAACAAGTTCTTCGCCGAGCGCGGCGGCGACCCCGACCGCGCCGGCAAGCGCCACCCGCTGGACGCGCTGCTGTGGCGGGTCGCCCGCGAGGGTGAGCCGTCGTGGGAGTCCGAGCTCGGCGCGGGCCGCCCGGGCTGGCACATCGAGTGCAGCGCGATCGCCGTCAACCGCCTCGGCCTCGGCTTCGACCTCCAGGGCGGCGGCTCCGACCTGATCTTCCCGCACCACGAGTACAGCGCGGCGCACGCCGAGGCCGTGGCCAAGGACGGCCAGTTCGCCCGCCACTACGTCCACGCGGGCATGATCGGCCTCGACGGCGAGAAGATGTCGAAGTCCCGCGGGAACCTGGTGTTCGTCTCGCGGCTGCGCGCCGACCAGGTCGACCCGGGCGCGATCCGGCTCGCTCTGTTCGCCGGTCACTACCGCGCCGACCGCGCGTGGACGGACTCCCTGCTGGCCGACGCCGAGACGCGGCTGGCGCGCTGGCGCGAGGCCGTCTCGCTGGCGACCGGCCCGTCCGCCGAGGACACGATCACGCGGCTGCGCGACCACCTCTCCGACGACCTCGACACGCCGAAGGCCCTCGCGGCGATCGACGCGTGGGCGAACGAGGCCCTCCGCCGTGACGGCACCGACCCGACGGCCCCGGGCCTGATCCGCATCGCGGTCGACGCCCTCCTGGGCATCACACTCTGAAAAGCCGTGAATGTCGCATTGAGGGACTCAGAGTCCCTCAATGCGACATTCACGGACGGTGTATAACGACCTATACCGCGGCGGGGTGGCCGGCGGCTAGGGCCAGGTGGTCGCCGGTCCAGTCGCGGCGCAGCCAGCGGTCGTGGGACGCGATGACGACCGCGCCCGGGGCCGTGTCCAGGGCGGCGAACAGCTCTTCCGCCAGGGTCAGCGAAATGTGGTTCGTCGGCTCGTCCAGCAGCAGCACGTCCGGCGGCTCGGCGAGCAGTACCGCCAGCGCCAGCCGGCGGCGCTGGCCCACCGAAAGCGCTCCGACGGGTTGCTTCAGGTCGCGGGACGCCAGCAGGCCCAGGCGGCTCAGCGGGGGAGCCTCCTCGCCGAGCGCGTCCCGGTACACCTGGTGCGCCGACCGCGCCGGGTCCGGGAACACGACGTCCTGCTCCAGCAGGCCGACCCGCACCCCGTGTCCGAAGTGGACCGTCCCGCCCGCGGGGGACAACCGTCCCGCGAGGACGGACAGGAGCGTCGACTTCCCGGCACCGTTCCCGCCGGTGACGAGCAGTCGGGCCGAGCCGTCGACGTCGAGCCGCGGCAGGTGCAGCCGGCCCGGGACTTCCAGCTCCCGCACCGAGATCGCCGGGCCGTCGCCCGCCGAACGGCCGGTGAGCGGCGCCCGGAACCGCAGGGGCGCCGGGGGTTTGCGCACCTGGTCGCGCTCCAGGTTCTCGAGCCGCTGCTCGGCGTCGCGCACCCGCCGCGAGATCGTCTTCTGGACGCGGGCGCCCTTGAAGTGGTGGATGAACTTGTCGTTGTCCCGCGGCGCCCGGCCGTAGGCGACGTTCCGCGCGGTGACGGCGACCGTCTCGCGCAGTTCCTTCAGCTCCTCCTGTTCTTCGGCGAAGCGCTGTTCCCAGCGGGCGCGCTCGGCCTTCTTGTGCCCGAGGTAGTCGCTGTAGCTGCCGCCGTACCGGACCGCGCCGCCGGCCTGGCGGTCGGCCGCGGCCGGGTCGAGGTCGACGATGTCCGTGCACACCGCGTCGAGGAAGACTCGGTCGTGCGAGGACAGCACGACGATCCCGGTCAGCTCCGCGAGGTGGCGTTCCAGGAACTCCATCCCGGCGTCGTCGAGGTGGTTGGTCGGCTCGTCCAGCAGCAGGGTCTCCGGACGCCGGATCAGCAGCGCGGCCAGCCCGAGCCGGGAGCGCTGCCCGCCGGACATCGTGCCCAGCGGCCGGTCCGGCTCGATCCCGCCGAGGCCCAGCCCGTCGCAGACGAGCTTCGCGCGGCGGTCGGCGTCCCAGAGGTCGTGGGCCTGCGCCCACTCCAGGACCCGGCCGTACTCGTCGAGCACGGCCGCGTCGTCGGGCCGTTCGGTCATCGCCGTGGTCAGCTCGTCGAGCCGGATGGTGGCGGCGCGGATCTCGGCGAGCGCGCCGTCGACGACGTCGGCGAACGTCGCGTCCAGCGGAAACGGCAGCTCCTGCAGCAGGAACCCGACGTCCGGGCCGCGAAGCACCTCGCCGGAGCGGGGTTCTTCGAGCCCGGCGAGCAGGCGCAGCAGGGTGGACTTGCCGGTGCCGTTCTCGCCGACCAGGCCGAGGCGCTGCCCGGCGGACGCGGTCAGCGAGACGCCGTCGAGCACCACGCGGGTGCCGTAGCCGAAGACGACGTCCTTGGCCTGCAAGGGGAAAACGAGACTAGACATGCGCGATCACCGGGCCCGGATGAGAAGAAGCGGAAATCCCGCCGGGCGTCGTGGCACGCGGGAGCGTCGGCTCGACCGGGTGCCGCCTCGGAAGCGGGATGGGCGCGGTTCAGTTCCTCATAGTGGAGCCAGGTTAACGCAACGACTGTAGAGTTAGTCAACTCGATATGACGTGGGTCACATCTGGCACGTGTGCGGCCGCCTGTTCTGCCGCGGTGGTGCCGTCGGTGAGGAACCCGAGCAGGGCGGTGAGCTGGCGCCGGTCCAGGCGGGCGAGCCGCTCGCCGACGAACCGGGCCATCGGCGCGTACAGCTCGGCGAGCTCGGCCATCCGGTCCGGCAGGGGCCGGACGACGAGCCGGCGCCGGTCGGCGGGGTCGGGCGCGCGCTCGGCGAGCCGGTGCAGCTCCATCCGGTCGAGCAGCCGGGTGAACGCGCCGGTGGTCACGCCGAGCAGCCGGGCCAGCTCGGTCGGGGAGTCACTGACGCCGCCGTGGAGCAGGTGCAGGCAGTGCAGCTCGGTGGGGGTCACGGCCATCCGCTCGGCGACCGCGGCGTGGAAGAGCGCGGTAGAACCCACGAACCGGGGGAGGGCGAGAGCGGCGGCGGTAGCGAGTTCGCGCTGGTCGGGCAACATCCATCCAAGGTGAAGTGACGACGCAGTCACTGCCTGGCGCAGCCGCTGCCCGGCGAACGATAGCGGAGCCGGTTGACAAACCCGCAGGCGGGACCAACTATGAAAGAGAACTTTCGAAACAACTCTTTCAGGTAGGGGACCGATGGCCGAGCTGCCTCCGCGCAAGCGGATCGAGGACGTCGAACTGCTGCGGGCGCTGGCGCACCCGCTGCGGTCGGCGCTGCTGAACCACCTCACGGCCGTCGGCCCGCGCACCGCGAGCGAGTGCGCGGAGGCCGTCGGCTCGACCGCGTCCAACTGCAGCTGGCACCTGCGGCAGCTCGCGCAGTACGGCCTCGTCGAGCGGTCCGACGCCGAGGACGGCCGAGAGCGGCCGTGGCGTGCCCGGCAGGTCGGGCTCGAGATGGGGGAGCTGGCCGACGACCCGGCGCACCGGGCCGCCCAGCTCGGCATGGTCGGCGCGACGCTGGGCCACGAGCAGGAGCTGACCCAGCGCTACCTGGACTCGCTCGACAGCCTCGACCCGGCCTGGCGGGCGGCGGCCGGGCTGAGCACGTACACGCTGCGCGTCACGCCGGCGGAGCTGACCCGGCTGACCGAGGCGATCGACGCCCTGGTCCGGCCCTACATCACCCCGATACGGACGGACACGCCCGCCGACGCCCGCTCGGTGCACGTCGGCCTGCGGGCGTTCCCGCGCATCGACCACACAGGAAAGGCGGAAGGATGAAGCAGCTGCTGGGGGTACCCGCGTTCGCGCGGCTTTGGGTGGCCGCGTTCTTCGGCGAGACGGCCGAGTGGATGCTGCAGGTCGCGCTGCCGGTCTACGTCTTCCAGCGCACCGGCTCCGCGGCGACGACGGCGCTGAGCATCGTGCTCGGCCTGCTGCCCGCGGTGCTGCTCAGCCCGGTCGCCGGGGTGGTCGCCGACCGCTGGAACCGGCGCGCGGTGCTGTTCGGCGTCTGCTGCGGGCTCGCCGTCGTGGCGCTGCCGTTGCTGGGCGAACCGGGGATCGGGGTCGTGTACGCGGTGATGGCCGGGCAGGCGGCGCTCGCGTCGGTGTTCGAGCCCGCGCGCAACGCCCTGGTGCCGGAGCTGGTCGGCGTCGAGGAGGTCACCGGCGCGAACGGCCTGATGGGCGTCAACGGCAGCGTCGCCCGGCTGGCCGGGGGCTGGGCCGGCGGCGCGTTGCTGGGCTTCGGCGGGCTCGTGGACGTCATCACCGGTTACCTCGCCGTCCTGGCTGTTGCCGCGGCTTTGCTGGCGAAGCCGTTCCGCCGGGTCAACGCCCCGGCGCCCGTGGCGGCGCGCGAACCGGTGGTGCGGGCCTGGCTGGACGGCCTCCGCGAGCTGACGCACAACCGGCGGTTGTGGCGGACCGGGCTCGCCCTGGCGTTGACCTCACTGGCCCAGGGCATGTTCCTGGTCCTGTTCGTGGTCTACGTCCTGGACGTGCTCGGCGGCAGCGAGGCCGACGCGGGCCTGCTGCGGGGCGTCCAGGCGGTCGGCGGGCTGGCCGCCGGGTTCGCCCTGGCCACGGTGGCGCGCCGGGTGGCGCCGGCCGCGCTGCTCGGCTGGGGCGCGATCGCGCTGGGGCTGCTGTCGGCGGTGATCTGGAACCTGGCGCTGGCGACGACGGCGCTGGGCGTCTACGTCGGCCTGTTCGCGCTGGTCGGCGCGCCCGGCGTGGTCGTCGGCGCGGGATTGCTCTCGGAGATCCAGAGCGCGGTGCCGCCGGAGCGGGCGGGCCGGGTGCTGAGCACGGCGTTCGCCGGCATGGCGATCTTCTCCACCGTGGGGGCGCTGCTGTCCGGGACGCTCGTCGCCGCCACCGGGCCCGAAGTGCTGCTCAACGTGCAGGCCGGCGTCTACGTCGTCGCCGGAGCACTGGTGCTCGTGCGGAAAACCGGCCGGATCCGCGGGATCCAGGACGTTCCCGAGACCGCGGTGGTTACGGTGGAGGGGTGCCGCACCTCTTCGCCACCAGCGACCTCCACGTGACCCACGAGGGCAACGGCCCGATCCTCGACGCCGTCGTCCCCGAAACCCCGGAAGACTGGCTGCTCGTCGCCGGCGACGTCGCCGAGCAGGCGGAAGCCACGATCGGGACGCTCAAGACGCTGCGCGAGCGGTTCGCGAAGGTCGTCTGGGTGCCGGGCAACCACGAGCTGTGGACCACGAAGAACGACGACTGCCAGCTGCGCGGCCAGGCGCGCTACGAGTACCTCGTCGAGCAGTGCCGCGAGATCGGCGTGCTCACTCCCGAGGACGAGTTCCCGGTCTGGACGCACGGTCCGCGCCCGCTGACGATCGCGCCGCTGTTCCTGCTCTACGACTACAGCTGGCGGACCCCCGCCGCCGAGGGCAAGTCCCTGGAGGAGGCGTTGCGCCAGGCCCGCGAGGCGGGCGTGGTCTGCACCGACGAGTACTTCCTGTACCCGGACCCGTACCCCAGCCGCCAGGCCTGGTGCGAGGACCGGCTGAAGATCAGCACCGAGCGCCTCGACGCGATCCCCGAGGACCACGGCACGATCCTGATGTCGCACTGGCCGCTGCACCGGCACCCGACCGAGCCGCTGTACTGGCCGGAGTTCGCCCTGTGGTGCGGCTCGACGAAGACCGAGGACTGGCACCTGCGCTACCGCGCCGAGATCGCCGTGTACGGCCACCTGCACATCCCGCGCACCACGGAGGCCGACGGCGTCCGCTTCGAAGAGGTCTCCCTGGGCTACCCGCGCGAGTGGCGCAAGCGCGCGCGGGGCGCGGTGCCGATGCGCCGCATCCTCTGGCCCTCCTGACCTGAGTCGCACTTTCGCCGGGAAAGTGCGGCGGAGTCACGTCCTGCGCGTCACTTTCGCCGTGAAAGTGTTGCGGAGTTACGGTCTCCGGATCGTTGCGTCACCCGGTTGGGCTGGGCCGTCGTGGGGCTTCGGTGGGCGATGTCCGGTTGGCCGCGCCGGGACCGGCGCGGCCAGGATTTCCGGGGCTGCGGTTGTGCGCAGCTCGATCGCGATGGCCGCGCGGATCGCCGCGCCGGCGAGCGGCGCTGTGCCGATGCTGCGGTGGTGCCGATTGTCGCTCAGGGGCCGTGGGCACGCGCGCGGGCCGCGGTCATGATCCAGCGTTCCCGTCAGGAGTCGGCGCGGCGGCGTTCGCGGAGGGCGCGGACCCGGCCGCGGCTGGCGCACGCCGGGGATGGGCACCAGCGGCGTCGGCCGCCCGGGTCGGCGAACACGCCCCGGCAGTCCTGCTCGGGGCAGACTCGCAGGTCGTCACGCAGGGGGCCGGTGAGCCAGTCGGCCGCCTGCAGCGCGAGCCTGCTCAACGCATCCGTCACCGTCGCCGGGGCGCTGCGGTGGAGCCGGTCGAGCGCGGCCAGGTGCACCGGCTCGGCGCGGAAGAACACCGTCAGCGCCCGGACCTGGTCCGCCCGCGGCGCGACGCCGTCGACCGCGCCGAGCGCCAGTTCTCGTAGCGCCTCGCGTAGTCGGTGTGCTGCGTCGAGGTCGGCGTCGGTGATCCGGGCCAGCGGCGCCAGCTCGACCTGGGCTAGCCACTCGGCCAGCCGGTCGAGGGTCGGCATGCGCTCGACCGGGTTCGCGCCGAAGTGGCGGCCGCGCGTCGCGAGCAGGTCCAGCCAGGGGGCGCCGCTGTCGAAGCGGAAGGCGAGGTCGTCAGGCACCTTGGCAGTGTAACGGGTAAGGCGTTACAGTGGCGGCATGACTGGGGAACCGCAGGTACGGACGGTGCTGGGTGACATCGACCCGGCCGAGCTGGGCGTCACGAACTCCCACGACCACCTCTTCTTCGCCTCGAAGCTGCTACCGGGCCAGGAGCTGGACGACCCGACCGCGGCGATCGAGGAGCTGCTGCACTTCAAGGCCGCCGGCGGGGCGGCGCTGGTCCAGTGGACGCCGTACGGCCTCACCCGCCGGACCCGGGAACTCGCCTGGATATCGCGGGAGATCGGGGTGCACGTGGTCGCGGCCACCGGCCTCCACCGGGCGGAGCACTACGCGCCCGCGATCCTCCATCGCGTGGTCGACGACCTCGTGAAGGTGTTCGTCGCCGACCTGACCGAAGGTACCCAGCCCGCCGACCTGCCCGACGAGCCGCGCACCGGACCGCGCGCCGGCCTGATCAAGGTCGCCGGGGCGTTCCACGTGATCGACCCCCACGCCCGGCTGACCATGACCGCCGCCGCGGTCGCCCACGAGGAGACCGGTGCCACCATCGCCGTGCACCTGGAGCTCGGCACGGCAGCGCTCGAGACGGTCCACCTGCTGTGCGACCAGCTCGGCGTTTCGCCGGATCGGGTGATCCTCGGGCACCTCAACCGCAACCCGGACGCCCGGCTCCAGCGGGAGATCGCCGAGACCGGCGTGTTCCTGGGGTTCGACGGCCCGTCCCGGGCCAACCACGCCACCGACTGGCGGCTCTTCGACGGCCTCGAGGCGCTCGTCGAGGCGGGCCACGGCGGGCAGATCCTGCTGGGTGGCGACACCACGACGGCCGCGGCCCGGATGGTCACCGGCGGCGGCCCGGGTGCGCCCTACCTGCTCACGACGCTCGCGCCGCGGCTCACCAAGCTGCTCGGCGGCGACGTCGTCACGGCCATGCTGGTGGCGAACCCCGCCCGGGCGTTCGCCACCAGCTGGACCGAGTAGCTCAGCGGAGGCCGAAGCCTTCCTGGCCCCCGTTGCCGCCACGACCGCGGCGGCGTAGGTAGCGCTCGAACTCGGCGGCGATCTTGTCGCCGCTGACCTCCTCGGGCTCGACCTCGCTCTGCGCATCGCCGCGCTCTTCGAGACCGCGGACGTACTCACTGATCTCTTCGTCCTCGTCGGCCATCTCGCTGACCGTGCGCTGCCACTCCTCGGCCTGCTCCGGCAGCGCGCCCAGCGGGATCTCGACGTCGAGGATGTCCTCCAGCTTGTGCAGCAGCGCGAGCGTCGCCTTCGGGGACGGCGGGTGCGACACGTAGTGCGGCACCGCGGCCCAGATCGAGACGGCCGGGATGCCGGCCTGGACGCAGTAGTCCTGCAGGATCCCGACGATGCCGGTCGGGCCCTGGTAGTTGTTCAGGTCGAGCCCGTACAGGGACGCGGTGTCCTTGTCGTACGCCGTCCCGGTGACCGGGACCGGCCGGGTGTGCGCGGTGTCGGCGAGCAGCGCGCCGAGCGTCACGACCGTGGCGACGTCCAGCTGCTGGATGTGTTCGAGCAGCTCGGCGCAGAAGGCACGCCAGCGCATGTTCGGCTCGGGGCCCTGCACGAGCACCACGTCGCGGTCGAACCCGTCGGGGCGGCACACCGACAACGTCGTCGTCGGCCAGTCGACGCGGCGGGTGACGCCGTCGACCATCCGGACCGTGGGCCTGCTGACCTGGAAGTCGTAGTAGTCGTCCGGTTCCAGCTCGGCCAGTGGTGTGGCGTCCCAGTTGAGCTGCAGGTGCTCCACGGCGCGGCTGGCCGCGTCACCTGCATCGTTCCAGCCTTCGAAGGCGACCACCATCAAGGGCCGGGAGGGTTCGGGGCGGTCGCCAGGCGGCCGCGGGGTCTCGTCGACGGGCTCACTCACCGGACCAGCCTACGACCACCGGCCGTGGGCTGTTCAGCATGTCCGACCGCCTGTCGTCGCAGTTCGCCGACGCCCTGGCCGCCCGGGCGCCGGTGGCCGGCGGGGCGATGGGCACGGCCCCGCAGGCCCACGACCTGAGCCTGGACGATTTCGTGGGCCTCGAGGACTGCAACGAGGTCCTCAACGTCACCCGTCCGGTCCACCGGGGTTTCCGGAGGCCGGGGCGGACGCGGTCGAATCCAACACTTTCGGGGCGAATGTTGGCGGGCCTTCTACCGACCACGGGAGTCGGGCGAGGTCGACGTGGTCCCGTTCACCGTCGTGACCATGGGCCGACCATGCGAACGAGCTGACCGAGGCGCTCGCCGGGTACTGGCACCGCCGCATCCGGCAGGAGCTGACCTTCCGCGGCGGTGTGGCGGTCGCCTCAGAGGACCCCGAGGACGTCGAGGAGTTCTTCGCGCTCGGCTACCGTGGAGCACGGTTCTCACCGGGCTGTGGCGCCTGTCCCGATCTCGAGGTCTGCCACCACCCCGAAGCCAACCACTTCACCACCCGACCCTCGGAGGGGATCCACTGTGGACGGTCTCGACGCCGTGTTGTTCGACATGGACGGAACACTGGTCGATTCCGAGAAGCTGTGGGACGTCGCGCTCTACGAGACGGCGGAAGCCCTCGGCGGCAAGCTGTCGGAAGAGACCCGGATGACGCTCGTCGGGTCGAACATGGACGACACCTCCGCGTGCCTGCTCGAGGTCGCGGGCCGCGCCGTGACGCGCGAGGCGGTCGCCGAGACCGGGACGCTGATCCGCCGCCGCACGGCCGGGCTGTTCGACGACGCGCTGCCGTGGCGCCCGGGCGCCCGCGAGGTGCTGGCCGCGGTGCGCGCGGCGGGCCTGCGCTCGGCCCTGGTCACCTCCACCGAGCGGGACCTGACCGACCTGGCGCTCAACACGATCGGCCGCGAGTTCTTCGACGTCACGGTGTGCGGCGACGAGGTCGAGGGCCACAACAAGCCGCACCCGCGCCCGTACCTCAAGGCCGCCGAACTGCTCGGTGTCGCCCCGGAACGCTGTGTCGCGGTCGAGGATTCGCCGCCCGGGACGGCGTCCGCGGTGGCCGCGGGCTGCACGGTGCTGGTGATCCCGAACGACGTCGAGGTCGAGCCGGGGGAGCGGCGCGTCTTCCGGGACACGCTCGTCGGCGTCGACGTGCCGGCGCTGGCGGCCCTGCTGGGCTGAGCACGACCATGTCGCTTTTCCGCTAGCCGCGGCCCGCGGGCTCGGTGATGCTGGGGTGGTGCACGAAGACTTCGAGGGGTGCGTGCGGGCCGTCCTGAGCAAGGACGCCCGGTTCGACGGGTGGTTCTACACGGCCGTCGTGACGACCCGGATCTACTGCCGGCCCAGCTGCCCGGGGGTGCCGCCGAAACGGCGGAACATGCGCTTCTACCCCAGCGCCGCGGCCGCCCAGCAGGCCGGTTTCCGGGCGTGCAAGCGCTGCCGCCCGGACGCGAGCCCGGGCTCGCCGCTGTGGAACGAGCGCGCGGACCTGGTCGCGCGGGCGATGCGGTTGATCGCCGACGGCGTCGTCGACACCGAGGGCGTGCGCGGCCTCGCCGACCGGCTCGGGTACAGCGTCCGGCAGATCGAGCGCCAGGTGTTCGCGGAACTCGGCGCCGGGCCGCTGGCGGTGGCGCGGGCCCAGCGCGCGCAGACCGCGCGGACGCTCATCGAGACGACCACCCTGCCGATGACCGAACTGGCGCTCGCGGCCGGGTTCGGCAGCATCCGGACGTTCAACGACACCGTCCGCGCGGTGTTCGCCCTGTCGCCGACCGAGCTGCGCGCCCGCGCGAAGGGCAAGCCTTCGGCAGCCGCCGGGGCGATCCCGCTGCGGCTGCCCTACCGCAGGCCGCTGTGCCCGGACAACCTGTTCGGGCACCTGGTGGCCACCGGCGTGCCGGGCGTGGAGGAGTGGCGGGACGGCGCCTACCGCCGGACGATGCGGCTGCCGCACGGCCACGGCGTCGTCGCGCTGCGGCCCGAAGACGGCCACATCGCCTGTCGGCTCACCCTGACCGACCTGCGTGACCTGCCCGCCGCCACCAGCCGCTGCCGCCGCCTGCTCGACCTGGACGCGGACCCGGTGGCCGTGGACGACCAGCTCGCCACCGACCCGCTGCTCGCCCCGCTGGTGGCGGCCGCGCCGGGCCGCCGCGTGCCGCGCACGGTGGACGGCGCCGAGTTCGCTGTGCGGGCGGTGCTGGGGCAGCAGGTGTCGACCGCCGCCGCGCGGACGCACGCCGCCCGGCTCGTCGTCGCGCACGGCACCCCGGTCGAGGACCCCGAGGGCGGTCTGACGCACCTCTTCCCGTCACCCGAGGCGCTGGCCGGGCTCGACCCGGAGACGCTCGCCATGCCGCGCAGCCGCCGTCGCACGCTGCTGGGCCTGGTGGACGCCCTGGCCGGCGGCGGCCTCGACCTCGGCGCGGGCAGCGACTGGGCCGGGACCCGGGCCGCGTTGAGCGCGTTACCCGGCTTCGGGCCGTGGACCGTCGAGAGCATCGCGATGCGCGCGCTGGGCGACCCGGACGCGTTCCTGCCCACCGACCTCGGCATCAAGTACGCGGCGGAGACCCTCGGCCTCGGCGGCCAGGCCGCGATCGTCAGCCGCTCCGCGGCCTGGCGCCCGTGGCGCGCGTACGCCACCCAGCACCTGTGGGCCACCGGCGACCACGCCATCAACCGCATGCCCGCCGCCTGACCCCGTTCGACAGGAGAATCATGCGTTCCCACGCTGTCGTGGACAGCCCCTTCGGCCCGCTCACCCTCGTCGCCCAAGGCGACGCGCTCTGCGGGCTGTACATGGTCCAGCAGCGGCACCGGCCGGACGAACTCACCTTCGGCGAGGCCGATCCGGGCGCCGGGATCTTCGCGCGCGCCGAGACCGAGCTGAAGGAGTACTTCGCCGGGCAGCGCCACGAGTTCGAGGTGCCGCTGACGTTCGTCGGCACGCCGTTCCAGCAGCTGGTCTGGGCCGAGCTGCGGAAGATCCCTTACGGCACCACGACTTCCTACGGCGAGCTGGCCGACCGGCTGGGCAAGCCGTCGGCGTCGCGCGCGGTCGGGCTGGCCAACGGCAAGAACCCGATCGGCATCATCGTGCCGTGCCACCGGGTGGTCGGGGCCAACGGCTCGCTGACCGGCTACGGCGGCGGCATCGAGCGCAAGCGCTACCTCCTCGACTTCGAACAGGAGCACGAAACGCGCTTCTGACCTCGACGGATCCCACTCCTCGGGAGGCGGCGTCCACGAAGGTGTGACATCGGCGGCACCCGCACCGGCCCGGGGCGCCACCGGCCCGGCCGGGATGGAAGGATCTGCAGACCGTGAAGACCTTCGATGAGCTGTTCGCGGAGCTTGCCGAGCGCGCGCGTTCCCGTCCCGACGGGTCCGGCACCGTCGTCGCCCTCGACGCGGGAGTGCACGCCCAGGGCAAGAAGGTGCTGGAGGAAGCCGGCGAGGTGTGGATCGCCGCCGAGCACGAGTCCGACGACCGCCTCGCCGAGGAGATCTCCCAGCTGCTGTACCGGGTGCAGGTGCTGATGCTCGGCCGTGGCCTGTCGACCGAGGACGTCTACCGCTACCTGTGACGGGTGGTCCACCGCTGAACGAGGAGAGAAGCGAAATGCTGCGTGTTGCCGTGCCGAACAAGGGAGCCCTCGCCGCAGCGGCGACGGAGATGCTCGGCGAGGCGGGCTACCGGAAGCGGCATGAGCAGCGCGACCTGACCGTGCTGGACCCGATCAACGAGGTCGAGTTCTTCTTCCTGCGCCCCAAGGACATCGCGATCTACGTCGGCTCCGGCGACCTGGACCTCGGCATCACCGGCCGCGACCTCGCGCTCGACTCCGGCGCGCCGGTCGAGGAGCTCCAGGCGCTCGGCTTCGGCGGCTCGACGTTCCGCTACGCCGCCCCGGCGGGCCAGGACTGGAAGCCGGCCGACCTGCAGGGCAAGCGGCTCGCGACGTCGTACCCGCGGCTGGTGCGCGACGACCTCGCGCGCCACGGCGTCACCGCCGAGGTGATCCGCCTCGACGGCGCGGTCGAGATCTCGATCCAGCTCGGGGTCGCGGACGCGATCGCCGACGTCGTCGAGTCCGGCCGGTCGCTGCGGCAGAACAACCTGGTGGCCTTCGGCGACCCGATCTGCGTCTCGGAAGCCGTGCTGCTGCAGCGGAAGGGCACCGAGCAGAGCAAGGCGAAGAGCCAGCTCGCGGCGCGCCTGCGCGGTGTCGTGTTCGCGCAGCAGTACCTGATGCTGGACTACGACTGCCCGCGGACGCTCGTCGAGCGCGCCATCGGCATCACACCCGGCCTGGAGTCGCCGACGGTCGCCCCGCTCGCCGACGACGACTGGGTGGCCGTGCGCGCGATGGTGTCGCGCAAGGACGTCAACCGGGTCATGGACGAGCTCGCCGAGGTGGGCGCGAAGGCCATCCTGGCGTCCGACATCCGGTCCTGCCGCCTCTGAGCCTGCCGCGGCCCTCGTGAGTGGTTGGGACGGTTCTAACCGCCCCAACCACTCACGACGGGGTCAGCGGGGGCGGTGCGGTTTCTTCGGCAGCAGGTCGTAGAGGCCCTTGCGGGCGCCGTTGTCGTTGTTGTTGCGTGCCACCGCGACCTCGGAGATGAAGTCCTCGAAGACGAACTCCTCGTCGGCCGGGACCACCGCGGGCGCCGAGTTCTGCTCCAGGTAGCTGTCCAGCGTGCCGGCGATCTCGCGGAACGACAGGGCTTGCAGCGTTTCCGGCGCGTACGTCGTCACCGGGACGCCGTGCGCGGCCGCCTCGTTCATCACCACGCCCAGCGGCAGGTGCGACAGCATCGGGATGCCGAACTCGTACATCTCCTGCAGCGCCGCGGCCGCGTAGTGCGAGATCGGCCGCCGGTAGAGGCTCGGGACCAGCCCGAACCACGACAGCGGCTGCCGTCCGACGGTCTGCTCGACGTAGCGCACCTGGTCCGCCAGCAGCCGCAACGCGCGGATGGACGTCTTGTCCGGCTGCACCGGGACCAGTATCCCGTGCGAGGCCGCCAGCGCGTTGTTCGTCAGCACGTCCAGCGCCGGCGGGCAGTCGATGATGCAGTGGTCGTAGTTGGCGAACTGGATGACCCGGGCCAGCTGCCAGCCGGGCACGCGGAACGAGTCGAGCCGCCGGATCAGGTCGAACATCCCCGGTGACGTCGGGATGACGTCGAGCGCGCCGCCACGGCCGAGGTTGCTGCGCGGGTGCGGCACGACGAGGTCTTCGATCGGCCCCTTCCACGTCTTGGCCAGGGCTTTCGCCAGGGTCGGCGCGTCACCGCGGATCTCGGCCAGGCCGAGCATCTCGGTCGTCGCGTGTCCCTGCGGGTCGAGGTCGACCAGCAGCACCCGCCGGCCGCGCTCGGCCAAGGCCGCCGCGGTGCCGACGCTCAGCGAGGTCTTGCCGACCCCGCCCTTCTGGTTGACCACCGAGGTGATCTGCATGCCGGAGCGCTCCTCATGTCGGTCGTTCCGCGAAGGTTATTGGATGCGGGCCCGTTCTGGGTGGCTATCCGCCCCCGGCCTGTCGCGGGCGCACCATCAGCGCCTGCGCGCCGGTGGCCACCGGGCCGTCGGCGTCGTGCAGGATGCTCGTCGCCGTGCCGACGCCGTGCTTGCCGACCAGCGTGACGGCGTCGAGGCCGATCCACTCGCCCGCGGGCGGCCGGCGCAGGTGCACGGTGAGCTCGGAGTTGATGAACCACCACCGGCGCGGGTCGAGGTAGTTGGACACGCCGTTGCCGGAGTCGGCGACCGCGAACAGGCGCTGCAGCCCGCTCGGCTCCTCGCCGTCGACCAGCGGGACGCGCTGGCGGGCCCACACCGCGGCCGGGCCGGGCACGTCCATCGCGCCGCGGACGGCGCGCCACTCCAGCGCGTCGAGGTAGCCGCCGTTCCAGCCCTCCGGCCACGCCGACTCGGTGACGGTGTCCGGCGCCGGCAGCAGCGGGCCGCCGTCGGTGCTCACCTCCGCCGTGTCCGACGTCGCGATGCGCCACGCCGAGGCCCGCGCGACGCCCCGCTCGGCCGAGGCCAGCTCGGCCTGCAGCAGCTCGACCGACCGGCCGGGCCGCTCCACCCGGGCGCGGACCGTCAGCTCGGTGACCGGCGCCGGGCCGAGGATCTCCACGGTCACCCGAGCGAGTTCGGCCGGGTGCCGCTGTTCGACGTTTTCGAGCGCCCGCACCAGCAGTGCCGACGGCGGCCCGAAGTGCTGGGAGTCCGGGGACCACGGCCCGGCCGTGTGCGCGGTCGCGGTGAACCGGCCCTCGCCGTGGGGGACGTAGAACGCGTCGGCCATCAGTCGGCCCGGTCCAGGGGCGTCTCTTCGCCCGCGTCGGGCTCCGGCCAGCCGGGGTAGGCCGGCGGGGTGCCGCCGTACTCGGGGCAGTGCGCCTGGTGGTCGCACCAGTTGCACAGCTTGCTCTTGTTGGGCCGGAAGTCGCCGGTCTTGCCCGCCTTGAGGATGGCCTGCCAGATGGCTTCCAGCGTCCGCTCGAAGCGGATCAGCTCGGCTTCGTCGGGGGTGTAGGCCAGCGACTGGCCGTCGGTCAGGTACATCAGCTTCAGCTGCCGCGGCACGATCCCGCGCAGCCGCCACAGCACCACGGCGTAGAACTTCATCTGGAACATCGCCTTGGCCTCGCCGATTTCGCGCGGCGCGGCCCCGGTCTTGTAGTCGACGACGCGGATCTCGCCGGTCGGCGCGACGTCGACCCGGTCGATGTAGCCGCGCAGCAGCACGCCCGAGCCGAGCTCGATCTCGACGTGCAGCTCGCAGGCCTCCGGTTCGAGCCGCCGCGGGTCTTCGAGCCCGAAGTAGGCGTCCAGCAGTTTTTCGGCCGACCGCAGCCATTCCGCGTGGTCGTCCGGCTTTTCGGCGTCGAACAGCTCGGTCCACTCCGGACGGTCGGCGGACAGCTCGGTCCACGCCGGGCCCAGCAGCTCACGCGCCTTCGGCGGCACCCGTTCGCCCGCGGGCAGCGCGAAGAGCCGTTCGAGTACCGAGTGGACGAGCGTGCCGCGCAGCTGGGCCTTGGTCGGGACCTCCGGCAGCCGGTCGACCGCGCGGAACCGGTAGAGCAGCGGGCACTGCTTGAAGTCACTGGCCCGGGACGGCGACAGGGCGGGCCGCCGCCGCACCTGCGTGGCGACGGCGGAGTCCGCGGCTTGCACGGGGACGAGCGGGTCCGTGGTGACGGTGTCGGCGTCGGGCATGGGCAGAGCGTAACGCCGGGGTACGACAGTTCCGGCGACCGCAACGCCCGCACCGGTACCCGGATGGCGAACACGCGTACCTGGACGGCGAACACGCGTACCTGGACGGACGACACGGCCACGGGCGTCGTGTCGTCCGTCCAGGTACGCGTGTCGTCCTCCTGGGTACGCGTGTCGTCCGGTCGGGGTGACCGGTGACACGACCCGGTCGCGGGCGGGGCCGGATCACCCGCTCCTGACACCCGGGGCTCTAGGCTCTCCGGCATGGCCGCGACCAGTGAGCAGGGCACCGGGGGCTCCCGGCAGGCCGTCCTCGGGGACGGCGGTGGTCTCGTGCTGTTCCGCGTCGCCGGTGTCCCGGTGCTGCTGGCGCCGTCGTGGTGGATCGGCTCGCTGATCGTCGTCGTGCTGTACGCGCCGCTGGTCGGGCGGCTGCTCCCGGACGTCTCCCCGCTGATGTCGTGGCTGCTCGCCGCGGCGTTCGCGCTGCTGCTGGGGTTGTCGGTGCTCCTCCACGAGCTCGGCCACTGTCTGGTCGCGTTGAGATTGGGCATTCCGGTCCGGCGGCTGCGCCTGTTCCTCCTGGGTGGGCTGTCCGAAGTCGCCCGCACCCCGAAACGGCCCGGCGACGAGGGCCTGGTCGCCGCGGCGGGTCCGGCCGTGTCGCTCGTGCTGGGCGGGTTCTGCGGGCTGCTGATGTTCGCCGTGCCGCCCGGCGGCGCGGTCTGGCTGCTGGTCGCCGAATGCGCGGTGGCGAACCTCGCGGTCGGCGTGTTCAACCTCCTGCCCGGACTGCCCCTGGACGGCGGGCGGCTGGTCCGCGCCGGCGTCTGGGCGGCCACCGGCACCCGAGCCAAGGGCACCCGCGCCGCGGTGGCCGGTGGCGCGGTGGTGGCCGCGGGGCTGCTCGTGTGGGCGCTGTGGGGCCTGGCGACCGACAGCCCCGATCGCTGGCTGCGACTCGGCGTCTGCGTGGTCACGGCGTGGTTCGTGATCCTGGGCGCGCGGTCCGAACTGGCCGCCGAACGGCGCCGCGGCTGGCCCGAGGGCCTGGTGCTGGGCGAGCTGGTCCGGCCGGTGCTGCAGCTGCCGGCCGAAAGCCCGGTGTCGGACGCGCTGGCCGCGTCGGCGGGCCGGGGCGTGGTGCTGGTCCGCGCGGACGGCGTCGCGGCCGGCCTGCTGGACGAAGGCGCGGCGGAACGGCTGGCGAGCACCTCGCCGCACGCGCCGGCCGAGCTGGCGGCCGAGCCGATCCGGGCCGAGACGGTGCTGCTGGCCTCCGAACCGGGGGAGGAGGTCGTCGAGCGGGTCCGCGAGACCCCGGCGTGGCAGTTCCTCGTGGTCGACGACGAGGGCCGCCCCGCGGGCGTGCTGCGCCGGGACGACCTGCGGGCCGCCCTGAACCGCCGCACCCGCTGAGGTCATGACCCGGGCGGCCTGCGAAGATCTGTCGTCGGTCGTTTCCGGGGTTCTGGAGGAAGTGTTGTCGGTCAGCGGACCGTTTCGTGCGGGTGATCGGGTTCAGTTGACCGACTCGAAGGGGCGGCACTACACCCTGACGCTGGCCGACGGCGGTGAGTACCACACGCACCGCGGCGGTCTCGCGCACGACGACCTCATCGGCCGTCCCGAGGGGTCGGTGGTCACCTCGGCGGGCGGCTCGACCTACCTCGCGCTGCGGCCGCTGCTGCCGGACTACGTGCTCTCCATGCCCCGCGGCGCCCAGGTGATCTACCCGAAGGACGCCGCTCAGATCGTCATGTGGGGCGACATCTTCCCGGGCGCTCGGGTGCTCGAGGCCGGTGCCGGTTCGGGTGCGCTGACGTGCTCACTGCTGCGCGCCGTCGGCTCGGCCGGGCACGTGAGCTCGTACGAGATCCGTGACGACCACGCCGTGCACGCCGAGCACAACGTCGTGAAGTTCTTCGGCGAGAAGCCGGCCAACTGGTCGCTCACGGTCGCGGACCTGGCCACGCACGAGGGCGAGGTCGACCGGGTCGTGCTCGACATGCTGGCCCCGTGGGACCAGCTCCCGAACGTCGCCGCCCACCTGGTGCCGGGCGGCGTGCTGACGGTCTACGTCGCGACGGTCACCCAGCTGTCCCGCGTCACGGAGTCGCTGCGCGAGCAGCAGTGCTGGACCGAGCCGGAGTCCTGGGAGACGCTGATGCGCCCCTGGCACGTCGTCGGCCTGGCGGTCCGCCCGGACCACCGCATGGTGGCCCACACGGCGTTCCTGCTGACGGCCCGGCGCCTGGCCGACGGCACGGTGTCCCCGCGCGTGTCGCGACGGCCCGCCAAGGGCAAGGGCTGAGAGCTTGGCCGCACACCGGGGATTCCGGCTCGCGGCCTGGCGATTCCGTCGGTCTGCTTCGCCGGGGCCGATCTCGAGGGCGCGAAGCTGCGCGACGCGAAGCTCGCCGGAGCAACCCTGACGGACGTGATCCTGCGGAACGCGGACCTACGGGGAGCCGACCTCACTGGCGCGGACCTCACTGGCGCCAACCTCGACGGCGTCGAGTCGGACGGGACCACGCGCCGGCCGTCGGGGTTCGAGGTGCCGGGCTAACCCGGCACGCACCACTTGCCGCTCTCCTTGTGCAGCGGGAACGGCGTGTCCTTGGTTCCGCCCGCGGCCTCGACGTGGACCACCGCCGTCGCCGACTCGCCACGCAGTTCCGGGGGTTTCGGGAGCGTCGCCGTCACCGGGCCCGCCGCGTCCCAGGTCCGCTGCAGCCCGGCCAGCGCTTCGGCGGTCTGCGGGCGGCAGGTCAGCTTGCCGAACGCCGCCGAGTCGTGCCGGGTGATCGCGTCGACGATCGCCTTGGCCAGCACGTCCACCGCCGCCGTGTCGACCTCGTCCGGGGGCGCGGACGTCGAGGTGCGGGTCGCCGGGGGCGGGGTGGTCGCCGATGGCGGCGTGGACCCGGACGGCGCGACGAGCAGCAGTCCCAGCACGACGCCCGCCCCCGCCACGCCGACGAGGACGAGCCCGGCCGTCAGCGCGCGGTTCACCGCCGGCGCGGCCTCACGAGCCGTCCGCCTGCACGTTGGACAGGCACCAGAGCCCGGACTCCTTGGCCGCCGACATCGTGCCGACCTTGGTCGCCTTGCCGTCGGTGGCCGAGTACCGGACCGTGGCCTTGTCCCCGGTCTCCTGCGGGTCGCCGGTGAGCTTCACCGTGACCTTCGGGATGGACCCCGTGGTGCCTTCGAAGACGCTCCGGCAGATGACGTTGCCGAGGGCCTTCTCGTCACCCGCGTTGTACGCGTCGATCGTCGAGGCGAACAGCTCCGGCGAGCTGGGCTTGCCGCCGGGGGCGGGGCCGCCGGCCGGCTTCGTGCCCTTCGTCGACGGGCTGGTCGGCGACGTGGACTTGGGGGTGGTCTTCTTCGGCGCCGACGTCGGGGCGGGGGAGCTGCTGCTCGCGGGCGGCGCGGCGGTGGTGTTGTCGTCCCCGTTGAGGGCCAGCACCAGCGCCGTCACGCCACCGCCGACGACGATGACGGCGCCCACCGCGATGCCGATGATGAGCCCGGTTTTCTTCTTCTTGGGCGGCGGAGCGTCACCGAAGCCGCCGCCACCGCCGCCGTACGGGTCGTAGCCGCCGAAGTTCTGCTGGGGCTGGCCGTAGCCGCCCTGCTGCGGCTGGCCCCACGGGTCCTGCTGGCCGCCGTACGGGGGCTGAGAGCCAGGCTGGGGCGGGTAACCGCCCTGCGGCGGCTGCCCGTAGGGATCCGGCTGGCCGAACTGCTGGGTGCCGCCGTAGCCGGGCTGGGGCTGGGGACCGCTCTGGGGGTAGCCACCCGGCTGGGGCTGGCCGTAGGGCCCGGGCTGCTGCCCGTGGCCGCCGGGCTGCTGGCCGTAGCCGCCCGGTTGCTGCGGCGGGTAGGTCATGAGTGATGCCCCCTAGCGTTCCTGCGCCGTGATTCGGCCATCCGGTGGCCGCGTCGGCCCGATGCTAGTCACCGCGCGTGCTCGCCGCGCGGTTAGGGCGGAACTGGCCGGAATTGCCCGGCTTGGGCACGGTTGGCGCCGCCGGGGGCTGGGTACTCCCGTCGTGCTTGCTTCGTCCGGCACCGGAAGACCCCGCTCCGACTTCGTGTCACGGCACACAAATGGCCCCTTGTGCTGCGGGAATGTCCGTGCTGGACGGAGGGAAGAAACCGCGACGCGCCGATCTTGTGATGCGGAAAGGCCTTTTCTTGTCGGTGATCGCCGGTACCGTGGAATGAAAAGCACTCCGAGGAGGTGCCCGATGCATCATGACCTTCCCGGAGGTCGGCGCGAGGAGGCCGACCCTTCAGCAACATCCGGAGCTGGGACGACGGCGGACGAGCAAGCTCGGCAGATCCGTTTTCTCGAGGAGGAAGTGGCGCTGCTGCGCCGCAAACTGACCGACTCGCCACGGCAGAACCGGGTTCTCGAGCAGCGACTCGCCGAGGCCTCGGAAAGGGTGAGCCAGCTCACCGAGCGCAACACCAAACTGGTCGAAACCCTGCGCGAAGCGCGAGGACAGCTCCTCGCTCTCCGTGAAGAGGTCGACCGGCTGGCCCAGCCACCGTCCGGGTACGGCGTGTTCGTCACGGCGTACGAGGACAACACGGTGGACGTGTTCACGGCCGGCCGGAAGATGCGGGTGTCCGTTTCACCCGCGGTGGAGATCTCGTCGTTGCGACGCGGCCAGGCGCTGCGGCTCAACGAAGCCCTGACCGTGGTCGAGGGCGGCGACTTCGAGCGCACCGGCGAGGTGTGCGCGTTGCGCGAGGTGCTCGCCCCCGACGTCGAGGGCGCGAGCCCCCGTGCGCTGGTGGTCGGGCACGCGGACGAGGAGCGGGTGGTCCTGCTCTCCGATCTGCTGGCGGAGCAGCCGCTGAAGCCCGGCGACTCGCTCCTGGTCGACTCCAAGGCCGGCTACGCGTACGAGCGCGTGCCGAAGGCGGAGGTCGAGGACCTGGTGCTGGAGGAGGTGCCGGACGTCCGCTACGAGGACATCGGCGGCCTCACCCGGCAGATCGAGCAGATCAGGGACGCGGTCGAGCTGCCGTTCCTGCACGCCGACCTCTACCAGGAGTACCAGCTGCGCCCGCCGAAGGGCGTCCTGCTCTACGGCCCGCCGGGCTGCGGCAAGACGCTCATCGCCAAGGCGGTCGCGAACTCGCTGGCCAAGAAGGTGGCGGCGGCGCGGGGCGACAACGAGGACGGGAAGTCCTACTTCCTGAACATCAAGGGTCCCGAGCTGCTCAACAAGTTCGTCGGGGAGACCGAGCGGCACATCCGCCTGATCTTCCAGCGGGCGCGGGAGAAGGCCTCCGAGGGCACCCCGGTGATCGTGTTCTTCGACGAGATGGACTCGATCTTCCGGACCCGTGGGTCGGGCGTTTCGTCCGACGTGGAGACCACGATCGTCCCGCAGCTGCTCTCCGAGATCGACGGTGTCGAAGGCCTCGAAAACGTCATCGTCATCGGTGCCTCGAACCGTGAGGACATGATCGACCCGGCGATCCTGCGGCCGGGCCGGCTCGACGTCAAGATCAAGATCGAGCGTCCGGACGCCGAAGGCGCGAAGGACATCTTCTCCAAGTACCTGGCCGAAGGCCTGCCGATCCACGCCGACGACCTCGCCGAGTTCGGCGGGGACTCGAAGGCGACGTTCGACGCGATGATCCAGCACACGGTCGAGCGGATGTACGAGGAGAGCGACGAGAACCGGTTCCTCGAGGTGACCTACGCCAACGGGGACAAGGAGGTCCTGTACTTCCGTGACTTCAACTCGGGCGCGATGATCCAGAACATCGTGGACCGGGCGAAGAAGTCGGCCATCAAGTCGGTGCTGGAGACCAACCAGCCCGGCCTGCGCGTGCAGCACCTGCTGGACGCGATCGTCGACGAGTTCGCGGAGAACGAGGACCTGCCGAACACCACCAACCCGGACGACTGGGCCCGGATCTCCGGCAAGAAGGGCGAGCGGATCGTCTACATCCGCACGCTCGTCACCGGCAAGAACCAGGACTCGGGGCGGGCGATCGACACCGCCACGAACACCGGGCAGTACCTGTAGTACCCGAACATCCGATGGGGCGGTCGCCGCGGCGGCCGCCCCATCGGCGTGTCCGGGGTCAGTCCCGGGCCGGTTCGGCTTCGGGCGTCGGCAGGAGGGTCTTTCGGCGGACGCGCAGCCGTCCGTGCGCGGCGAGAATGCCCAGCACCACCAGGATCGCGCCGGCAGGCTGGTTCCAGCTGACCGGTTCGTGCAGCACCAGGACGCCCAGCAGCACGCCGACGACCGGTGTGAGGTAGGTCACCGCCGACGCGTTGGCCGCGCCCCAGGCCGCGATGATCCGGACGTTCCAGGCATAAGCCAGGCCCGTGCCGAAGACGCCGAGGGCCACCATGCTCAGCACGACCGAGAGCGTCAGGTGGATCGGCGTGGTCGCGATGGCCGGCGCCAGCAGGCCCAGGATGACCGTCGCCGATGCGGTCTGCCCGAACGCGACGACCACCGGGTCCGCGCCGCGCGGGGAGACGAACCGGCGCATGTAGACGAAGCACGCGCCGTAACAGGTCGTGGCGCCGAGGCAGGCGAGCTGAGCCGTCAGCTGGTGCGAGACGTCGACGCCGTGCCACACCCCGACGATCGTGAGCACGCCCAGGAAACCGAGCAGCAGCCCCAGCACCCGCGGCGGCGTGAACCGCTCCTCGGGCAGCGCCGCCGCGGCCAGCAGCATCGTGATGAGCGGCGTCGTCGCGTTGAAGATACTGGCCAAACCGGACGAAATGTACTGCTCGGCCCAGGAGAACAGCAGGAACGGCACGACGCACAACAGCACCGACACGACCGCGAGATGCCCCCACAGAGCGGGATCGCGGGGGAGCGCGCGACGGCGGGCGACGAGCACCGCGGCCAGCGCCAGCGCGCCCAGCGAGACCCGCGCCAGCGCGACCTGGGCGGGGGAGAGGCCGTCGAGGCCCACCTTGATGAACAGGAAGCTCGCACCCCATACGATCGCCAGCAACGCGAACCGCACGGTGACCCCGAAACCCATGACGCGTAGTCAAGCCGGGCGACCGCCTGCGGGGCCAGCGGTTTTCGGTCGTCGTGGTGTGTATAACGACCTATACTGCCGGGGTAGAATTCAAGCCCATGGGGGACACAGCATGGAAACGGGCGATCGAGCACGTCGCAGGCAGGGTGTCGGGGCCGCCGCTGGCCGCCGACCTGGACGTCACCGTGCATTTCCACCCGGACCGGCTGGTGGGGGACGTGCCGTTGCTGCGGCGCGGCGTCTACCGCTCGCACTTCGAGACCGGCACCAGCAACGGCGTCCGCGCGGCCCAAGTACGGCTCGCTCAACTACCGCCGCCGCCCGGCCGGTGGCTCGGTCCGGTTCGGCTCGTCCCATCTGCGGCTCAAGCGGGACGTGCTGCGGCGGACGACCTTCTGCTACCCGGACAGCTTCGGCGAGCCGGCCGACTTCGGCACCGCCGGGCACATGCCGCTGGTGCCGCTCGCCGAAGCGGCCGAAGCGGCCGAAGCGGCCGAAGCGGCCGAAGCGGCCGAAGCGGCCGAAGCGGCCGAAGCGGCCGAAGCGGACGAACTCGACGACCACATCGAGGCCCACGTGCACGGCCCGCTCCGGCTGGACGCGCACGTCGAGGCGCTGGTGCTGGACCCGGCGTTCCGCGGGACCGACGTCGAGGCGGCTGCGGCCGGGCTGCCGGTCCCCATCGAGTGGCACCACGGGTTCCGGCTCCCCGTGGCGATCCTGGCCGAGCACGCGGACTACCGGGGTGAGGACGTCGTGCGGGCCGGCCAGGAAATCGCCGAGCGCGGGTGGCTCGACGCCCGCGTCATCGGTGACGCCGTGCGTGCCGGCCGGCACGATCCCCAGACCCTCAAGCGCGTCTGGCACTGCACCGCGCGCTTCGGGCTACGCGGTGACGCCGGCCGGTAGCAGCGCCTCGGCCAGCCGCCGCCACCACGGCATGGCCGACCCTCCGGGCTCGATCCCGACGACCTGGACGCCGACGTGGTCGGCCCCCGCGTCGAGGTGCTCGCCCAGCCGGGCGGTGATCGTGTCGAGGTCGCCCCAGACGACGAGGTCGTCGACGATCCGGTCGCTCCCGCGGCCGCCGTCGATGTCGGCCTCGGTGTAGCCGAGCCGCCGGAACTTGGCGACGTTGTACTTCTGCGTCAGGTACGGGTGCAGGTGTGCCCGGGCGATCTGGCGGGCCCGGCCGGGGTCGGTCTCGAAGAGCACGGCCTGCTCGACGCCGAGGAACGCGCCGCCCAGGATCTCGCGCGCCTGCGCGGTGTGCCGCGGTGTCACGTGGTAGGTGTGCGCGCCGGCGGTGCGGTCACGGGCCAGTTCCAGCATCTTGGGCCCGTACGCGGCCAGGATGCGCCGCTCGGGCCCGCTCGGCGCCGGGTTGGCGCTGGTGACGGCGTCCATGGCGTCGAGGTACTCGCTCATGGCCCGCAGCGGGCTGGTCGTCCCGGGACGGCCGCCGCCGAAGCCGAGACCCAGGACGTGCCGGTCCGGGTGGGCGTCGGCCAGCAGCAGGGCCGCGCCGCGCGTCCACCGCGGCTCCCGCGCCCAGATCTGCGCGATGCCGTTGACGACCGCGAGGCGCGTGGTCGAGGCCAGCAGGAACCCGGCGTGGGTCAGGGCTTCCCGGCCGTCGCGTTCCGGGATCCAGAGCGCCGGCCAGCCCTGGTCCTCCAGTTCCTGCGCGGTGTCGCGCATCCGGCTCGCCGGCTGGTCTTCGAAGTCGAACGTCCAGATCCCGTAGCGGCCCAGCCGCGTGTTCTCGAGCGTGCCCATGGATCGAAGTATCGCAGAAAGTCGATATGAGTCAACGGCCGCCAGGGCGGCAGGGGAGGGGAGTGGTTCAGAGCGAGCGGCCGAGGATCTCGACGATGCCGGCGATCCGCTCCTCGTCGCGCCGGTAGTGCGTCCACTTGCCGACCCGGGTCGCGCGCACCAGCCCGGCGCGCTGCAGGGACGCCATGTAGGCCGAGACGGTCGACTGGGCCAGGCCGGCCTTAGCCTGGATGTGGCTCACGCACACCCCGGCCTCGACCACCATCCGGCCGCGCTCCTCGAGGAAGTTCTCCTCCGGCTCCCGCAGCCACCCGAGGATCTGCAGCCGCACCGGGTTCGCGAGCGCCTTGAACACCTCGAGCAGCTGCTCGACCTCCGGCACGGAGCCGGTGCGCGTCGTCATCGTGCCGATGGTAGATCACATCGCGACAGCCCGATGCGACACGGCGTGGGCTCCCCGCCTACGTGCGTATAACGACCTATACTTCCCGGCCGTGAGCGAAGAAACCCGGCCCCGCGCGCCCATCACCGAAGCCGACGTCATGGCCTGGCTGGAGACGACGGCCGCCGCCGTCGACGCGGAGGAGGTCAGCGCCCAGGAGCTGATCGACATCCTCGGCGAGCTCCGCCGCGCCTCCGCGGCCTGCGCCGACGCGTCCGACTGGGCGCTGCTCGCCGCCCGCGAAGGCGGCGCCAGCCTCCGCCAGATCGCGCCCGTCTTCGGCAAGGGGTACGTCCGGGCCCCGGCCGCGCGCCTCGAGAAGCTGCACCGCCAGGCCCAGACGGCCGGCCAGTGGCTCGCCATCCTCCGGCACAAGCAGAACGGATGAGGACAACGATGGAAGGCGCAGATCGCATCGCACTCGGCCTGGCCGCGCTGGGCCGGCCCGCCTACATCAACCTGGGGCGGGACGGGGCGCTGCCGGCCGTGCGCGACGTGGCTTCGATGCGGGCCGCGACGTTCACCGTGCTCGACGACGCCTACGCCGCCGGGATCCGGCGGGTCGACGTCGCCCGCTCCTACGGGCGCTCGGAGGAGTTCCTGGCCGGGTGGCTCGACGAGCGCGGGCACACCGACGTCGACGTCTCGAGCAAGTGGGGGTACGCCTACGTCGGCGGGTGGCGGCTCGACGCCGAGGTGCACGAGGTGAAGGAGCACTCGGCGGCGCGGTTCGCCGCGCAGTGGGCGGAAACCCTGGCCCTGCTGGGGGATCGGGTGCGCCTCTACCAGGTCCATTCGCTCACTGTGGACAGTCCACTGTTCACCGACGAGCCGCTGATCGAGGCGCTGGCGGAACTCTCCGCGAACGGCGTCGCGGTCGGGTTCTCGACGTCCGGGCCCGCCCAGGCCGACGCGATCGAGCGCGCGTTCGGGCTGGAGGTGGCCGGGCGGCCGGTGTTCTCGGCGGTGCAGTCGACGTGGAACCCCCTGGAACCCTCGGCCGGGACGGCGCTGGCCGCGGCGCACGCGGCCGGGAACCGGGTGCTGGTCAAGGAAACCCTGGCCAACGGCAGGCTCGCGGTCGAGGCGCCGCGAGCGGTGCTGGACATCGCCGAGGCGCACGGGACGGGCCCGGACGCGGTCGCCGTGGCGGCGGTGCTGGCGAACGACTGGGTGGACACGGCCGTCATCGGCCCGGCCAGTTCGCCGCAGCTGGCGGCGAACCTGCGCGCCACCACGCTTTCCCTGAGCACGGACGAGGAAGCCGTGCTGGCCGGGCTGGCGGAGGATCCAGGGGAGTACTGGCGTCACCGGTCCTCTTTGGGGTGGCACTGAGCGGCTGCACTACTCTTCGCAAGCACACACGGACAACGGGAAGGCCGGAGCAGGTGCGTCATCGCCAGGTGGTTGCCTTGGCCGCGGTCGCGTTGGTCGGCCTCACGGGATGCGACGGGCCCGACCCGAACAACCTCGAGACGTACTACGACGATCCGGCCCCGTCGGCCACGCAGCCCGTGCGGACCCCCGAGGTCCAGGTGCCGGCCCCGAAGGCGGCTCCGGTCACCCCGGCGGCCCCGGACCCCGGGCCGCTCGTGGAGCGGGTGCTGCTGACCGATCAGGACGTCGCCGAAGAGGGCGTGGAGCCCGGTTCCGGTGCGGCGTCGGGCTGCCTGTCGGACGAGCCGTCGGCGACGAGCCGGACCGCGAGCTGGCGGTACCCGAGCGGGTCGGTGCTGCGGCACCGGGTCGCCGCGTACCCGGACCGCCCGGGCGCCGACGTCGTGGCGAACGCGGTGTGCGCCGGGCACCAGGTGGAGCTCCCGGCCCAGGCCGGGGTCGAGCGCCAGGGCGCCTGGTGCGACGGCAAGACGTGCACCGTGCTGCTGGCGAAGGGCACGCTCGTGTCAGGGCTGACCGTCTCGGCGAGCACCGAGGCACGGGCGATCGACGCGGCGAAGCGGCTGCTGCCCGCGATGACGGCGAAGCTGACGGCGCCGGCGGCTCAGCCGTAGCGGCGGAACCACTCCTGGACGCCCTCGCGGCCGTCGGGGATGAACGGCAGCTCCGGTGCCGGGTCGTCGATCCAGGCGCGCAGCTCGGCCAGCGGGATCCAGCGGCCTTCGACGATCTCCTCGGCCTGGTGGCGGATCGGGCCGTCCCAGCGGACCTCGAAGGCGAATTTGTGGCAGCGGTTGCGGCCGTCGTCGTACACCTTCGTGAACAGCGGAACGGGTTCCACCCCGTGGACGCCCAGCTCTTCGGCCAGTTCGCGGCGGGCGCACTCGGCCGGTGACTCGCCGGCGGCGACCACACCGCCCGCCCAGCAGTCCCAGGTGGACGGGAAGACGTCCTTGCCGGGGGTGCGGAGGTGCACGTAGACCGCGTTTCCGTCACCCGAACGGACCAGCACGACGCCGGCGGCGTGCCACAGGGCCTCCGCGCGGACGCGGGAGCGGGTGGCCGAGCCGACCACCGAGCCGGTCCGGTCATAGAGGGCAACGAGTTCGTCACTGCCTGGCATGGGTGCATCGTCCCACTAGGCCCACCCCGTAGGGTGGTGGACATGCGGCGGATCATGGGAACCGAAGTCGAGTACGGCATCTCGGTGCCGGGCGACGCGACGGCGAACCCGGTACTCACCTCGACCCAGGTCGTGCTCGCCTACGCGGCGGCGGCGGACATCCCGCGCGCGCGGCGGGCGCGGTGGGACTACGAGGTGGAGTCGCCGCTGCGCGACGCGCGCGGGTTCGACCTGACCGGCCCCGGCGGGCCGGGTCACGACCCGGACGTCGAGGACCTCGGGGCGGCGAACGTCATCCTGACCAACGGGGCGCGGCTCTACGTCGACCACGCGCACCCGGAGTACTCGGCACCCGAGGTGACGAACGCGCGGGACGCGGTCATCTGGGACAAGGCGGGCGAACGGGTGATGGAGGAGGCCGCGCTGAAGGCGGCGTCCGTGCCCGGGCAGCCCCCGCTCCAGCTGTACAAGAACAACGTCGACGGCAAGGGCGCCAGCTACGGCACGCACGAGAACTACCTGTGCGCGCGGTCGACCCCCTTCACCGCGATCATCGCCGGGCTGACGCCGTTCTTCGTGTCGCGGCAGGTGATGACCGGGTCGGGCCGGGTCGGGATCGGGCAGCAGAGCGAGGAAGCCGGGTTCCAGCTCTCCCAGCGTGCGGACTACATCGAGGTCGAGGTCGGCCTGGAGACGACGCTGAAGCGCGGGATCATCAACACCCGCGACGAGCCGCACGCGGACGCGGACAAGTACCGGCGGCTGCACGTCATCATCGGCGACGCGAACATGTCCGAGTACTCGACCTACCTCAAGGTCGGCACGACTGCGCTGGTGCTGGACCTGATCGAGTCCGGCATCCGCTTCGACGACCTGAAGCTGGACGAGCCGGTCAAGGCCGTGCACCAGATCAGCCACGACCCGACGCTGAAGGCGCAGGTCGCGCTGGCGAACGGCAAGAAGTACACCGGGCTCGACCTGCAGTTCGCCTACCACGAGATCGCTTCGCAGAACCTTGAGCGCACGGGCGCGGACGAGGCGGCCAAGGAGGTGCTGCGCGTCTGGGGCGAGGTGCTGGACGCGCTGGCGCGGGACCCGCAGGAGTGCGCGGACCGGCTGGACTGGCCGGCGAAGCTGCGGCTGCTGGAGGGCTACCGCCAGCGGGACAGCCTCGCCTGGGGCGCGCCGCGGCTGCGCCTGGTGGACCTGCAGTACTCGGACGTGCGGCTGGCGAAGGGCCTGTACAACCGGCTGGTCACGCGCGGGTCGATGAAGCGGCTGGTGACCGAGGAAGAGGTGCTGGCCGCGGTGACGACGCCGCCGTCGGACACGCGAGCCTACTTCCGGGGCCGGGCGCTGGAGAAGTACGCGAGCTCGATCGCGGCCGCGTCGTGGGACTCGGTCATCTTCGACGTCGGCAAGGAGTCGCTGGTGCGGATCCCGACGCTGGAGCCGCTGCGGGGGACCAAGGCGCACGTCGGCAAGTTGCTGGACAACGCGGCGACGGCGGAGGAGCTGGTGGAGGCGCTCACCGGTTCGGACTAGGCGGTACGCACACGGAACGCGGCGTTGACCCCGAATGTCGGGGCCGCTGGGTAGGCTAGGAAACATCAGCCACACCGGGAGGCGAGATGGCCCAGGAAAAGATCGAAAAGCACGGCGGTGGTGACTCCGACGAGGAGTTCGACGACACCGGCGCGGCGGGTCAGGAACGGCGCGAGAAGCTCGGCGAGGACGTCGACACGATCCTCGACGAGATCGACGACGTGCTGGAAGAGAACGCCGAGGACTTCGTCCGCGCTTACGTGCAGAAGGGCGGCGAGTAGCCGCTCGGGCGCCGCGCCCTTGCCGACCGTTCAGCTGGCGGCCGGGGTTCCGCGTGGTGGTGACCGTGGTCCGTGCGGGCCGGGGTCACCGGGCGCGGGGCACCGGCCCCCATGGCCCGCACAGATGGGATTTTTGAGCACGTATGGACAACACCAGGGGCATCTCGGGTCCCGCGCTGCCGGCCGCGTACTTCTCGTCGGCGTCGTCGTCGTTTTCGGACTTCCTGCGGGTGCAGGCGCCGGAACTGCTCCCTGAGCGCCGGGTGTCCGGTGGTGGTGTGGCGGAGCTGGGCGTGCCGCACGGGACGACGATCGTCGCGCTGACGTTCGCGGGCGGTGTGCTGATCGCGGGCGACCGGCGGGCGACGTCGGGGAACCTGATCGCGAGCCGCGACATCGAGAAGGTGCACGTCACCGACGAGTACTCGGCGGTGGGCATCGCGGGCACGGCGGGGCTGGCCGTGGAGATGGTGCGGTTGTACGCCGTCGAGCTGGCGCACTACGAGAAGATCGAGGGCGTTTCGCTGTCCCTGGACGGCAAGACGAACAAGCTGGCCGGGATGGTCAAGGCGAACCTCGAGATGGCGATGGCCGGGCTGGCGGCGATCCCGCTGTTCGTCGGGTACGACCTGGAGGCCGAGGACGCCAAGCACGCGGGCCGGATCGTCTCCTACGACGCAGCGGGCGGGCGCTACGAGGAGAACGGCGGGTACGCCGGGATCGGTTCGGGTTCGCTGTTCGCGAAATCCGCGCTGAAGAAGCTCCACGACCCGGACGCCGACGTCGAGGGCGCGACGCGCGTCGCCGTCGAGGCGCTGTACGACGCGGCCGACGACGACACCGCCTCGGGCGGGCCGGACCTGGTGCGCCGGATCTTCCCGAGCGTCGTGACGATCACCGCGGAGCACGGGGCCGTGCAGCTGCCCGAGTCGGAGACGGCGGCGGTCGCGGAGGCCGTGGTGGCCGGCCGGATCGAGCGCCAGCAGCAGCGGCTCTCCTGAATGCGCCGGACTGAACCAGTGAACGCCGAAACACCGAAAGACCTGGAGCGCACACCGTGACGATGCCGTTGTATGCCTCTCCCGAGCAGCTGATGCGGGAGCGTTCCGAGCTGGCGCGCAAGGGCATCGCGCGCGGCCGGAGCGTGGTGGTGCTGAAGTACGCGGGCGGCGTGCTGTTCGTGGCCGAGAACCCGTCGGCGACGCTGCACAAGGTCTCCGAGATCTACGACCGGATCGGCTTCGCCGCGGTCGGGCGCTTCAGCGAGTTCGAGAACCTGCGGGTGGCCGGGATCCGGCACGCCGACCTCAAGGGCTACCAGTACGACCGGCGCGACGTGAGCGCGCGGGGCCTGGCGAACGCCTACGCGGCGACGCTGGGCAGCATCTTCACCGAGCAGCTGAAGCCGTTCGAGGTGGAGATCTGCGTGGCCGAGGTCGGGGCGAGCGCGGCGGAGGACCAGCTGTACCGGCTGACCTACGACGGCTCGATCTTCGACGAGCCGCAGTACATCGTGATGGGCGGCCTGACCGAGAAGATCGCGACGAAGCTGAAGGAGACGTTCGAGGACGGCCTGGACCTGCAGGCGGCGCTGGGCGTGGCGGTCGCCGCGCTGCGCACGCCGACCCAGCCGGCCGCGACGACGTCCACCTCGGCCGGTTCGTCGTCGTCTTCTTCGTCGTCCGCGTCGGCGAGCGCCTCCGCGAACGGCAACGGCGAGGCCGACCCGATCAAGCTGGAGGTCGCGGTGCTGGACCGCGACCGCCCGCGGCGCTCGTTCCGCCGCCTGACCGGCGCGGCGCTGGACGCGCTGCTGCCGGTGCCGGACCCGGTGGTCGACGAGCCGGAGAAGCCGGAAGGCGAATAGTCCGTACGAAACGGGGCGTGGTCGGTGACCACGCCCCGTTTTCGCGTCTGTGGTCAGGCCGGGCGGCGGGCGAGCGCGAGCAGGTGCGCGCTGGCGTGGACGAGGTGCGGGTCCCGCTCGGCGAGCCGCGCGGCGCGCAGGGCGGCCTCGACCCGGCTGTCGAACGCGGTGAGCCCGGCTTCGTCGAGTGCGGGCCACGCCGGGCCTTCGACGCCGTAGACGCCGGTGCCGGTGAAGCCCGCCGCGGCCAGTTCGTCGTGGAGTTCGGTGGCCGTGTGCCAGTGGGTCGGCACGAAGCCGACGTGGCCGTCGTAGGCGCCGGTGGTGACGACGTCGCGGATCGGCGCCACGCGGTCGTCCGTGAGGGTGCCCGCGGCGCCGGTTTCGAGCAGGGACAGGTACCGGCTGATGCCCGCGGCCGCGACCAAGCCGCCCGGGCGCAGGACCCGCCGGGCTTCGGCGAGCGCCCGGGCCCGGTCCGCGGCGTCGACCAGGTGGTACAGCGGCCCGAGGAGCAGGACGACGTCCCAGGCCGCGGAGTCGACGGCGAGCTGCCGGGCATCACCCACCCGCGCCGTGACGCCGGGCACCGCGGACGCCGTGGCGACGTGACCGGGGACGACGTCGACGAGGTGCACGGTGTGGCCTTCCCCGGCGAGCCACGCGGCGTGCACCCCGGTGCCGCCGCCGACGTCGAGGACCCGGGCGTGGCCGGGGAGGAAGCGGTGCAGCAGCTCCCGGGTGCGCAGGTACTCGAGCCGGCCGTGGGGCGTGCGGGCGAGCCGGGACGTTTCGGGCGGGCCGGTCGCGTAGTGCGTTTCGAGGTCCATGATCCATGGTCGCAACCCCGGGCAACCGGCTTTCAGGACGTGGCGGGGGACTGCCGGAAGTTCTGGTCGGCGAAGGCGAGCAGGTACGGCAGCGTCGCCCGGGCCGTGTGCCAGGTGTGGTTGAAGCCGCGTTCGGCGTGGACGACCGCGTCTTGGCCGCGGGCGTGGAGGGCGTCGGCGATGCGGTGGGCCGTGGTGACGTCGGTGGGCGCGCCGGTGCCGACGGCGAGCATCACCGAGATCGGGGCCGGGAACTTCATCGTCGGCAGGTAGCGGCGCGGGGTGTTCGCGGCGATGGCGGCCTGGTCGCCGCCGAGGACGCCGATCGAGTCGTTGAGGTCGTCATAGGGCAGGGCGATGATCAGGGTGGCGAACTCGTCGACGTGGTGCAGGCCGATGTTGAGCGCGCCGAACCCGCCGCCGGACATGCCGCCCAGCGCACGGTGGGCGCGGTCGGCCAGCGTGCGGTAGCGGTGGTCGATCGCCGGGACGACCGTGCTCGCCAGGTAGGTCTCCAGCCGCGGGCCGCCGGGGACGTCGAGGCACTCCCAGTCGGTGCTGGGCACGCCGGCGGTCATGTCCACGCTGACCACGATCATCGGGTTGATCGCGTTCGCCTGCTGCAGCGCCTGGAGGGTGCCCGGGGCGTCGCCGGAGGTCAGCCAGTCGCGCGGGCCGCCGTAGGGGTAGCCGTGGATCAGGTAGACGACGGGGTAGCGGCGGCCGGCGTTGGCGGGGTCGCCGTACCCGGGCGGCAGGATGACGTAGTTGCTGCCCGACGGGATGCCGTGCGCGGGGTCGGGGAGCTGGACGACGTCGATCTTCTGGCCCGCAGCCGCTACGCCGGTCCCGCCGCGGGGCGCCGACGACGAAGGAGCCTCGGGCGCTTCCTTGTCGTCGTCGAGCAGGTGCCCGGCGAGGTTGACGGCGCCGGGGCCGCGCTGGAGCAGCCGGGCCAGGTCGTCGGACGTGCGGACGTACCCGACGTAGCTGTTCACGGCCGTGACCGCGCCGAGCAGCAGGAGGACGCCGACGGCGGTGAGGCCCCACCGGCGGGCGCGCCGCCGGTGCGCGAGCGCGATCACCGCCGCCAGCACGGCGACCGCGGCCGTGGCGAAGGCCAGCCAGATGAACGGCGATTCGAACGGCCCGAGGTCCCGGGCGCGCGCCGTGACGTCACCCGGCAGCACCGGATCGACGGCGACCTGCGGGCTCACGCGCGCCACTCCATCAAAACCCCACTAGTCCCCTGGTCGCGGGCAGGACGGCCCGCATGTCGATCTTGACGCTAGCCGGGGGACCCTGTGGGTTCGTTGAGAGAAAGTAAAAGAAGATTAAAGGCGGTAGATGGTGAGGGCGCTGGGCCGGGACCGAAAGCGGAACCGGTTGCCGAGCGGGCCGACCTCGCCGTCGGTGGCGACGCGGCGGTGGCCGTCGAGCAGCTCGACGTCCAGCTCGGGCAGGTCGAGCTCCTGGTAGACGTGGCTGGCCGCGAGGGTGCGGGTGACCATCGCCAGCAGGAACCGGGCCCGGGAGTAGGGCAGGTCGGCGCGCAGGTAGCGGATGTCCAGCAGGCCGGTGTCGAGCGCGGGACGGCGGCTGGGCGCGAACCCCTTCGGCGCGTACGTGCCGTTGCCCACGAACAGCAGCCACACCTGCGTGAGCTTGCCGTTGAGCCGGACGGTCAGCGGCCTCGCGTGCCGCAGCGTCCGGGCCAGCGCGATCGCGGCCGAGGGCCACTTCGGGTGCTTTTCCTGCAGCTTCTCGCGGAGCCGGACCATCTCCGGGTAGCCGCCGAGGCTCGCGGTGTTGACGAACCAGCGGTGCGCCGGGCCGTCGGGCCCTTCGACCGCGACCTCACCGAGGTCGATGCCGACGGCGTTGCCGACCTCGGTGGCCGCGTCGGCGTCGGGCATCGACTGGATGCCGATGTCGCGGGCGAAGTGGTTGAGCGTGCCCGCCGGGATCAGCGCGAGGGGGAGGTCGCGCTCGGCCGCGACGGACGCCACCGCCGCGACGGTGCCGTCACCACCCGCGACGCCGAGGGCGCGGACGGTCCCGCGCGCGTCGATCTCGGCTTCGAGCTGGGCGCGCAGGTCCCGCTCGGGGTCCGGGTACAGGATCTCGGCCTTCGGCCAGGCGTACCGGGCGTCCTCGGTCGGGTCCTGGCCCTGCACCCCGGAACCGGGGTTGACCAGCACGAGCATGTCCTCGCCGTCGACCATCTCGGGCGCGTCCGCGTCGTGGGCGGTGCGGCCGGGGACGTCGTCGTGCAGCGGCCACCAGTGCCGGGTCGCCAGGCCGACGCCGGTGCCGATGGCGATGCCGACGCCGACGTCGGAAGGCCAGTGCACGCCGGTGTGGACGCGCGAGTAGGCCACGGCCAGCGCGAGCGGCGCGACGGCGAGCCCGGCCCGCGGCGACTCCATGGCCACCGCCGTCGCGAAGGCGGCCGCGGAGGCGGAGTGGCCCGAGGGGAACGACGACGACGTCGGGCGTTTCCGCAGGCGGCGGTGCATCGGCATCTCCTCCTCGGCCGGGCGGCGGCGGGGGAAGAGGGGCTTGCCGATGAGGTTCGCGGCGGCGCTCGCGCCGGCGATGGCGACGACCCCGCGCAGCGCGCCGCGGCGGGTCGCGCCCGGGCGGACGGCGAGCCCGGCGGCGACCACCCACCAGAGGCGGGACTTGTTCGCCGACCGGGACAGCGCCATCAGCGCGTCGTCGGCCTTGGTGGCCGGAAGACGGGCGCTGCGGCGCATCAGGGCGCGGTCGGTCCGGCCGACCCGCCGGAACGCCCGGATGAGCTGGTGTGACAAGAGGTCCGCCTTCGTCGCGACGTCAAGGGATGTGCTCCAATCGTGCCTGATTCGGGGGCATTTCACCGTCTGTGGCCTACTGGGGGCGTGTCGACGCCCGAACGGCCCACCGTCGAGGGGGGTGCAGCGCCTACTCTGGTGGGATGCAGCGGCGGATCTTTGGCATCGAGACCGAGTTCGGGGTCACGTGCACTTTCCACGGCCAGCGCAGGCTCTCTCCCGACGAGGTGGCGCGCTACCTCTTCCGGCGGGTCGTCTCGTGGGGCCGTTCTTCGAACGTCTTCCTGTCCAACGGCTCGAGGCTCTACCTCGACGTCGGCTCGCACCCCGAGTACGCGACGGCCGAGTGCGACGACCTGGTCCAGCTCGTCACGCACGACAAGGCCGGCGAGCGGATCCTCGAGGACCTGCTGGTCGACGCGGAGCGGCGGCTGGCGGACGAGGGCATTGGCGGCGACATCTTCCTGTTCAAGAACAACACGGACTCGGCGGGCAACTCGTACGGCTGTCACGAGAACTACCTGGTGACCCGCGCGGGTGAGTTTTCCCGGATCGCGGACGTGCTGCTCCCGTTCCTGGTCACCCGCCAGCTCATCTGCGGCGCCGGGAAGGTCCTGCAGACGCCGCGGGGCGCGGTCTACTGCCTGTCGCAGCGGGCCGAGCACATCTGGGAGGGCGTCTCGAGCGCCACCACCCGCTCGCGCCCGATCATCAACACCCGCGACGAGCCGCACGCCGACGCCGAGCGCTACCGGCGCCTGCACGTCATCGTGGGCGACTCGAACATGGCCGAGCCGACGACGATGCTCAAGGTCGGCTCGGCGAACCTGGTGCTCGAGATGATCGAGGCCGGCGTCCAGTTCCGCGACTTCACCCTCGACAACCCGATCCGGGCGATCCGCGAGATCAGCCACGACCTCACCGGCCGCCGCCAGGTGCGCCTGGCCGGCGGGCGCGAGGCCTCGGCGCTGGACATCCAGCGCGAGTACCACGCCCGCGCGGTGCAGCACCTCAAGGACAACGGCTCGAGCCCGGCCAACGACAAGGTCATCGAGCTGTGGGGCCGGGCGCTGGACGCGGTCGAGCAGCAGGACTTCGGCAAGATCGACACCGAGATCGACTGGGCGATCAAGCACCGGCTGGTCGAGCGCTACCGGCACAAGCACGACCTGGACCTGTCCAGCCCGCGCATCGCGCAGCTCGACCTGGCCTACCACGACATCCGCCGCGGCCGGGGCATCTTCGACCTGCTGCAGCGCAAGGGCCTGGTCCGCCGGATCACCGACGACGGCGAGATCGAGGCGGCCAAGGACACCCCGCCGCAGACGACCCGGGCGAAGCTGCGCGGCGACTTCATCGCCGCCGCCCAGGCCGCCGGGCGCGACTTCACCGTCGACTGGGTGCATCTCAAGCTGAACGACCAGGCCCAGCGCACGGTGCTGTGCAAGGACCCGTTCCGCTCGGTCGACGAGCGCGTCGAACGCCTGATCAGCTCGCTCTAGCCCAGGTCCGTGAAGGCCACATCGAGGGACTCTGAGTCCCTCGATGTGGCCTTCACGGCTTTAAACGCTACGAAAGTCGCTGGGCGGGTGCGGCAGGATCTGCCCATGCGTGTGCTGCGTGCGGTGGTTCTCGTCCTCGGTCTTCTGGTGGCGCTCGCGGTGCCGGCGTCCGCGTCCGGGCACCTGCCCAAGTGGGACGTGACGCCGACCGGCGTCACCGCCCAGTTCCGCGGGCTGTCCGCGGTCAGTGCCCGGGTCGCGTGGGTCAGCGGCACCCAGGGCACCGTGCTGCGCACCGTCGACGGCGGCCGGACCTGGAAGTCCGTCGGGCCGCCGGACACAGGTACGCTCGAGTTCCGCGACGTCGAGGCCTTCGACACCGACCACGCCGTGATCCTCTCGATCGGCCCCGGCACCGACTCCCGCGTCTACCGGACCGACGACGCCGGCGCGCACTGGCGCCAGACGTTCCAGAACACCGACGCCGCCGCGTTCTACGACTGCCTCGCCTTCTTCGACCCGTGGCGCGGCCTGGCGATGAGCGACCCCGTGGACGGCAGGTTCCGGATGCAGGCCACCTTCGACGGCGGCCGCAGCTGGCGGCAGGTCCCGGACAGCGGCTTCCCGGCCGCCCTGCCCGGTGAGGCCGGGTTCGCCGCCAGCGGCCAGTGCGTCACCACCTCGGGCCCGTTCGACGCCTGGCTGGCCACCGGCGGCGGCGCCACCGCCCGCGTCCTGCACTCCGGCGACGGCGGCCGCCACTGGAGCGCGTCGGACACGCCGTTGCCGAGCAGCCCGTCGGCCGGCGTGTTCGCCCTTGCGTTCCGCACGCCGTGGCAGGGCGTCGCGATCGGCGGCGACTTCGCCAACCCGACCGCGCCCGGCCCCGCCGTCGCGCTGTCGAACGACCGCGGCCGCACCTGGCGCACCCCGGGGCGGTACCCGGCCGGGTACCGCTCCGGGCTGGCCTGGCGCGGCGGCACGGTCCTCGCCGTCGGCCCCGGCGGCAGCGACCTCAGCCCGGACGGCGGCCGGCACTGGACGTCGTTCGACACCGGCAGCTTCGACACCGTGGACTGCACCCCGCTGGGCAGCTGCTGGGCGTCCGGCGCCAAGGGCCGCGTCGCCCGGCTCGGCTAGAGCACCTGGCCGGTGGGGCGGACCATGATCTCGTTGACGTCCACCGACGGCGGCTGCTGCAGCGCGTAGAGCACCGCGCGGGCGATGTCGTCCGGCACCAGCTGCGGCTTCTTGCGCTGCTCCTCGTTGAGGATGTCGGTGTCGGTGATGCCGGGCTGGATCAGTGTGACGCGCACGCCGGTGCCGACGGCCTCCTCGCGGATCGCCCCGGCCATGCCGGTCACCGCCCACTTCGTCACCGAGTACAGGCTCGCGTTGCGGATGTAGCGGCCCGCGACCGAGCCGGTGATCAGCAGGTGCCCGGTCGACTCCGCCAGCGCGGGCAGCACCGCGCGGGCGGTGTAGGCCGCGCCGAGCACGTTGATGCGGACCATTTCCTCCCACGCCGTCGGGTCTGGGTCGCCGGTGCCGAAGAACGACGTTCCGACGCCGATCCCGGCGTTGGCGAATGCCGCGTCGAGCCGCCCGAACCTCGCGACGGTCTCGGCGACGGCGCCGGAGATGGCCGCCCAGTCCGCGACGTCGGCGCCCAGCGCCAGCGCCCGGTCTTCGCCCAGTTCGGCGGCCAGCGGCGCGACGGACTCGGCCTTGCGGGCCACGAGGGCGACCTGGAAACCGGACGCGGCGGCCAGCCGCGCGGTCGCGGCACCCAGGCCGCGGGAGGCACCGGTGATGAGGAGAACACGATCATCCATGCCCCCAGGCTAGGGAGAACTCACGGTGTCAGCACGAGACGGCCGCGCAGCCCGCCCGCGGCCAGCCGTTCGTGGGCCTCCGCCGCGGCGGAGAGCGGCAGCACGTCCGCGACGCGCGGGCGCAGGACGCCCGCCGCGGTGAGGTCGGCCAGCCGTGCGCCGTCGGCGCGGATCCAGACGTGGCGGACGCGGATCCCGCGCAGGGGAAGCGGCGCGGCCCCGGCGGCGAAGGCGACGAACTCGCCGCCGCCACGGACGGCGTCGAGCGCGTCCAGCCCGAGCAGCGCGGTGTCGAGAACGGCGTCGACCCCACCCGGGACCAGGGCGCGCACGCGATCGGCCAGGTCCGGCCCGCGCGGCACGAACTCGCCCGCGCCGAATGTCCTGACCTGCGCTTCATCGGCAGCACCGGCCACGGCGACCACCCGGAGCTTCCGGGTGTGCGCGAGGGCGACGGCGTAGCCGCCGACCGCGCCCGCCGCACCGGTGACCAGCAGGGTCCTGCCGGTCCCGGCGAGATCGAGGGCCTGGGCGGCGGTGAGGGCGTTGAGCGGCAGGGTCGCGGCTTCGGCGGGGGAGAAGCCCGCCGGAGCCGGGGCGACGGCCGAGGCGTCCAGCACGATCCGCTCGGCGTAGGCGCCCAGCGGCGCGGCGATCCGGTCGCGCAGCCCGATCACGGCCTCGCCCACGCGGAACCCGGTGCCGGCCTCGACCACGCCCGCGACGTCCCAGCCCAGGCCGAGCACCTCCCGCGGCGGGATCACCCCGGCTTCGGTCAGGATCCCGGACCGGGTCGCGGCGTCGACCGGGTTCACCGCGGCCGCCGCCACCCGGATCCGCACCTGACCCGGGCCCGGCTCCGGCACCGGGACGTCGGCGGGTTCGATCACTTCCGGGCCGCCGAACCGGCGGACCACCATCGCACGCATCTCTCGCTCCTTCGCGGGTCCGATCTTCCCCGCGAACGTATGGGGAGCTACTCTCCAACGGGAAGTACGCACCTGCAGGTGCCTGCCGTACCAGGAGGTTCGCCCGTTGCCCACCCGCACGGCGGAGCAGAAGCGACTGGCCGAAAAGGCCGCCTACGACGCCTATCTCGCCGCCTGCCCCACCCGGAAGCTGCTCGACGAGATCGCCGGCAAGTGGGTCAGCCTCGTCCTGGTCGCGCTCGGTGACGGCCCGATGCGCTACAGCGACCTTTCGCGGCGCATCGCCGGGGTGAGCCAGAAGATGCTCACCCAGACCCTGCGGGTGCTCGAACGCGACGGCCTGCTGCACCGCGAGGTGACCCCGTCGGTGCCCGTCCGCGTCGACTATTCCCTTACGCCGCTGGGGGAAAGCCTCCGCGCGCTGATGTCCGCGTTCAAGGACTGGGCGGAGTCCAACTTCGACGAGGTCAGCACCGCGCGCGCCGATTACGACGCGCGTACGCCGGACCTCACGATCGGGCCGGGCGGAGCGGGCTAGGCTCTACCGGGTGTCCACCGCACGCGCCGAACGGCTGGTCAATCTGGTGCTGGCCCTCCTGTCCACCCGGCAGTACCTCACTGCCGAGCGGATTCGCGGCATCGTGCCCGGATACGGCGACGCGTCCAGTGACGACGCCTACTTCCGGATGTTCGAGCGGGACAAGACCGAGCTGCGCGAGCTGGGCATCCCGCTGGAGACCGGCCGCAACTCCGCCTTCGACGCCATCGAGGGCTACCGCATCGCCCGCCGCGACTACGAGCTCGGCGAAATCGACCTGGCGCCCGACGAGGCCGCCGCGGTCGCGCTGGCGTCCCGGCTGTGGGACTCCCCGGAGCTCACCGGGCAGGCCCAGGGCGCGCTGGTCAAGCTGCGCGCCGCCGGCCTCGAGGTCGACGACCAGGCCCGGACCGTCATCGAACCCCGCGTGCGCGCCGAACCGGCGTTCGGGCCGCTGCTCGCGGCGGTCCAGAGCGGCCAGGCCGTGCGCTTCGAGTACCGCCGCAGCGGCTCGCCCGAACGCATCATGCGCACCCTCGAACCGTGGGGCGTGGTGTCGTGGAAGGCCCGCTGGTACGTCGTCGGGCACGACCGCGACCGCGGCGCCACCCGCTGCTTCCGCCTCTCCCGGGTCACCGGCCAGGTCCGGCCCGTCGGGAAGCCCGGCGCGGTGCACCGCCCGGACGGCGTCAACCTGCTCCAGCTCGTGTCGGCCACCTCGGGGGACTCCGAGCCGGCCCCGGTCACCACCGCGCGGCTCTGGGTCGCCGACGGCCGCGCCGCCGGCGTCCGCCGCCGCGGCACCGTCATCGGGCGCTCCGCCGTCGACGGCCAGGAGGGGGACCTCGTCGAGATCGGCCTGCTCTTCCCGGAGTCGGCCGCCGACTGGATCACCGCGCAGGGCCCGGACGTCGTCGTGCTGGACCCCGACGTGCTGGCCAAGACCGTGCAGGACAGGCTGGAGGCCGTCGTCGCCCGGCAGCAGCAGGGGAGCGTCCGATGAGCGGCTCCGGCGACCGGATGCCCCGCCTCCTGGCGCTCGTGCCCTACCTGCTCGCGCGGCCGGGGATCCGCGTCGACGAGGCCGCGCAGGACTTCGACGTCACGCCGAAGCAGCTGCGCAAGGACCTCGAGCTGCTCTGGATGTGCGGGCTGCCCGGCTACGGCCCCGGCGACCTGATCGACCTGTCCTTCGAGGGTGACACCATCGTCGTCACCCACGACGCCGGGATGAACCGGCCGCTGCGGCTCACCGGCGGCGAGGCGACCGCGCTGCTGGTCGCGCTGCGGGCGCTGGGGGAGACCCCGGGCGTGGTCGACGGCGACGCCGTGCGCCGGTCCATCGCCAAGATCGAGGCCGCCGCCGGGCAGGCCCAGCCGGCCGGGGTGATCGTCGGCGGCGGGGTCCGCGAGGGCAAGAAGACCGCGCGGAACCGCGAGGAGGTCGCCCGGGCCCTGCGCGACGGGCGGGCGCTGCGGATCCGCTACTACACCGCGTCGAAGGACCAGATCACCGAGCGCACCGTCGACCCGATGAGGCTGCTCATCGTCCAGGCCGTCGGCTACCTCGAAGCCTGGTGCCGCCGCGCCGAGGGCGTCCGGCTGTTCCGGCTCGACCGGATCGACGAGCTGACCGTGCTCGACGAGCCGTCCCGCCCGCCCGCGCACGCCCACCCGACCGACATCTCCGAAGGTGTCTTTCGCGAGCGTCCCGATCAGCGGGAGGCCGTGCTCGTCCTCGACCCGGACGCACGCTGGGTAGCCGAGTACTACCCGTGCGAGGAGCTCGACGAGCTCGACGGCGGCCGCCTCCGGATCCGGATGCGCTACGCCGACCAGTCCTGGATGGTGCGCCTCGTGCTGGGCCTGGGCGGGGAAGCGCTGGTCGAAAGCCCGGCCGACCTGGCCTCCGACGTCGGCCGCCGGGCCGCCGACGCGGTGGCCCGAGCCCGTCACCTTCCGTCAACCTGCGACCACTAGGCTGACCGCGTGCCGTACCTGCCCACCATCGTGCTCGCCGCCCTCGGCCTGCTGCTGCTCGTGTTCCTGCTGGTGCGCACGGCGCGGGTCTTGCGTGCTTTCAAGCAGACCGCAAGCATGGTGGCTACGAACACCCAGGACCAGGCCGGACTCGTCCGCGCCCGGTCGGCAGCCTTGCGCGTCGCGTTCGCGCAGCGCCGCCGGAAGCCGGAAAACCAGTAACATCCCTACCAGACGCAGATAGGAGGCCACCATGCTGAACGGATTGCAGCCGTGGCATTTGATCATCTTGGTGCTCGTCGTCGTGCTGTTGTTCGGGGCCAAGAGGCTTCCCGACGCGGCCCGGTCCATCGGCAAGTCCATGAAGATCTTCAAGGCCGAGACCAAGGACCTCACCGGCGAGCACAAGGCCACCGCGGCCGAGGACGCCGAGCCGGTCGAGACCAAGCAGATCCCGGCCACGCCGGTCGTGCCCGCCGCCCCGTCGGCCACCGACCAGCAGGTCGCCGACCTGCAGCGGCAGCTCGACGAGCTGAAGAAGCAGCAGCAGGCGCCGGCCGCCGAGCAGAAGAACGCCAGCTGAGCCAGCCCACCACCGGTCCCTGGTCCACGGAGCGCGTCTAGCCGGGCGCGCTCCGGGGGACTCCGACGAGAACGGAAACCCCAGTGGCGGAAGCCGCCTCCGGAAACGGGGAGAAGAGCGCCTCGAAGCGGCGCAAGCGCGGCCGCCGAGCCAACCCCGACGGCACGATGACGCTCATCGAGCACATCTACGAGTTCCGCCGTCGCCTCGGCCTGGCGCTGCTCGCCGTCGTCATCGGCGGGATCTTCGGGTTCATCTGGTTCAGCACCAAGCTGGGGCCGGTCCCGTCGCTCGGCGAGATCATGAAGGCGCCGTACTGCGCCATCCCGCCGGACCGCAGGCTCAACGGCTTCCAGGGCTGCCAGCTGCTGCAGACCGTGCCGTTCGAAGCGTTCATGATCCAGATCAAGGTAGGCGTGGCCGCCGGTGCGGTCGTGCTGGCCCCGGCGTGGCTCTACCAGATCTGGGCGTTCATCGCGCCGGGCCTCTACACCAAGGAACGCCGGTACGCGCTGACCTTCGTGTCGTTCGCGTCCGTGCTGTTCGCCGCCGGTGCGGTCCTGGCCTACATCCTGTTCCCGCACGCGCTGCAGCTGCTGATGGGCTTCGGCCAGGGCGAGTTCATCACGGCGCTGACCGCGGACAAGTACATCTCGTTCATGCTGTCGCTGCTGGTCATCTTCGGGATCAGCTTCGAGCTGCCGCTGCTGGTCGTGATGCTCAACCGCGTCGGCGTGGTCAAGTACGTCCAGCTCAAGAGGTGGCGCCGCGGCATCGTGTTCGCGCTGTTCGTCTTCGCCGCCTTCGCCACCCCCGGCTCGGACCCGTTCTCGATGCTGGGCCTGGCCGCCGCGCTGACCGTGCTGTTCGAGATCTCGATCCAGATGGCGCGCTTCCACGACCGCAAGAAGGACAAGCTCCGGTCCGAAGAGGGCTGGGACAAGCTGGCCGACGACGAAGCCGCGCCGTTCGACTACACGCCGAGCAAGGTCGACGACGAGCCGTCCACGCCGACCACCTCCGGCGGCCGCTCGTCCGGCACCGACGACATCACGTAGTGGGGATCCACGCCGCGCTCGCCGTGCACCCGGCCTCGGGGCACGGCGCCGCCGCCCGGATCGCGGACACGGTCGCCGAGCGGCTCCGCACCGCCGTCGACCGGCTCGACGTCCTCGTGGCCAACACCGTCGAGGAGTCCCGCGCCCTGATGCGGACCTCGCACGACGCCGGTCTCGACGTCCTCATCGTGCTCGGCGGTGACGGCGCCGCGCACCAAGGTGTCCAGTTCTGCGCGAACCACGACGTCGCGCTCGGCCTGGTCCCGGCGGGCACCGGCAACGACTTCGCCCGCGCCCTCGGCGTCCCGGGCGAGCCCCTGCCCGCGGTCGACGCGCTGGTGGCGGCCCTGCGCTCCGGCGCGCGCCGGCGGATCGACCTGGGCCGCGTCGGCGAGACGTGGTTCGCGACGGTCCTGTGCGCGGGGTTCGACGCGAGCGTCAACGAACGCGCCAACCGGATGCGCTGGCCCTCCGGTCCGCGCCGCTACGACCTGGCGATCCTCGCCGAGCTGGCGTCCTTCCACTCGCGTCCGGTGGTCATCGAGACCGGCACCGACCGCCTGGAGCTCGACGCGACGCTGGTGGCGATCGGCAACACCCGGTTCTACGGCGGCGGCGTCCCGATCTGCCCCACGGCCGACCCCGAGGACGGCGTCTTCGACGTCACGGTCATCGGCCACGCGACCCGCCGCGGCCTGCTCCGCATGCTCCCCGGCCTGCGCACCGGCAACCACGTCACCCACCCGGCCGTCCGCACCTTCCGGGCCGCCTCGGTCACCCTGACCGGCAACACCTGGCCGGCCTACGCCGACGGCGAGCCCCAGGGCGCGGTCCCGGTGACGGTCAGCTGCGTTCCCGGGGCCCTGACGGTGCTGGCCCCTCAATAGCCCCCGGCCTCGCCGACCAGCTCGCGGAACCGCGCGGGCGCCATCAGCTGCCCCTGCGCCAGGTAGACACCACCGCAGCGGTGGCAGAACCAGCCCTGCTCCCACAACGCCTGCGCGGCCGGGACCCCGGCCCGGCGCCGCCGGTGCGCGCGCAGCCGCCGGACGTAGAGCCAGACCAGCGTCCCCAGCCCGCCGAACACGGCCGCCGACGGCAGCGCCAGCAGCACGATCCCGAGCACCAGGGCGCCCGTCCCGCCCGGGGGCGGATCGCCGACCGCGGAGAACGGCAGCCACAGGAAGCAGCTCCCGGCCATCAGGAGCAGCACCATCCCGGCCACCAGGCCACCGTTGCGGCGCGGGGGAGGGAAGGGGTCGAGCGCCCGCGCGACCCCGGTGACCGACACCCCGGACACCTGGCTGCTCGTGTAAATGACCCCGTCCCCGGCCGGCACGGCCACCGTCGGGCCCTGGCCCCGGAAGTAGGAGTGCCCGCCGTAGTAGACCGCGGGCACGTGCTGGACCTGGTCCAGCTGCCCGCAGCTCGGACAGGGTGCGGTCATGGTGGCCTCCTTCAGCCGCTCCGACGCCGAAACGGCCAGGCAGGTTCCCTCTGCATGTGTATAACGACCTATACTGCCGGGTTTGATTCGGGCCTTCGGCCCGGCCAACTGCGAACAAACGGGCAACGAGAGGGGACGGACGACCACGTCACGCCACGCCGTCGGTCACGCCGCGTGCAAACTGTCGGTGGCATGTGGAACCCTGACGAGGTGGCCAGTAGCCCTTCTCCTTCTCCGGCCGAGGCCTATGCGGCCTCCGCGCGCCGGGGGCAGTACCCCCAGCTGACCCGCTTCGCCGCGGAGTCCTCCTTCGAGTTCGACGAGTTCCAGATCCGCGGGTGCGAAGCCCTCGAGGGCGGTCACGGTGTGCTCGTCTGCGCGCCCACCGGGGCGGGGAAGACGATCGTCGGCGAGTTCGCCGTGCACCTGGCGCTGGCCGAGGGGCGCAAGTGCTTCTACACCACGCCGATCAAGGCGTTGTCGAACCAGAAGTACGGCGACCTCGTGGCGCGCTACGGCGCGGACGCGGTCGGCCTGCTCACCGGGGACACGTCGATCAACGGCAACGCGCAGGTGGTCGTGATGACCACCGAGGTGCTGCGGAACATGCTGTACGCCGGTTCCTCGACGATCACCGACCTCGGGTACGTCGTGATGGACGAGGTGCACTACCTGGCCGACCGGTTCCGCGGCGCGGTCTGGGAAGAGGTGATCCTGCACCTGCCGGAGCACGTCCGGGTGGTCGGGCTGTCGGCGACGGTCAGCAACGCCGAGGAGTTCGGCGAGTGGCTGGTCGAGGTCCGCGGCGACACCGCGGTGGTCGTCGACGAGCACCGCCCGGTGCCGCTGTGGCAGCACATGCTGGTCGGGAACCGGATGATGGACCTGTTCGCGGGGGAGGACGTCCACGCGCCCGGGGCCGAGCTGCGGATCAACCCGACCCTGGTGCGCCGCACCGAGGAGATCGGCCGTCAGTACGCGCCCGCCGGCTTCCGCGGTCCGCGCGGGGCCCGCCGGGGTGGGCCCCGGATGCCGCGGTTCCGGCCGCCGTCGCGGGTCGAGGTCGCGGAGCAGCTGGACCGGGCGGGGTTGCTGCCGGCGATCGTGTTCATCTTCTCGCGGGCGGGTTGTGACGCCGCGGTCAACCAGTGCGTCCGGTCGGGGCTGCGGCTCAACGGTCCCGGGGAGATCGACGAGATCCGCCAGGTGATCGAGGAGCGCACGTCGGAGCTGCCCGAGGGTGACCTCGGGGTGCTCGGCTACTGGGAGTGGCGTGAGGCGCTCGAGCGCGGCATCGCCGGTCACCACGCCGGGTTGCTGCCGGCGTTCAAGGAGACGGTCGAGGAGCTGTTCGTCCGGGGGCTGGTGAAGGTCGTGTTCGCGACCGAGACGCTCGCGCTCGGGATCAACATGCCCGCCCGGACCGTGGTGCTCGAACGGCTGGTGAAGTACAACGGCGAGGCGCACGTCGACCTGACGCCGGGGGAGTACACCCAGCTCACCGGCCGGGCCGGGCGTCGCGGGATCGACGTCGAGGGGCACGCCGTGGTGGCGTGGCAGCCGGGTGTCGACCCGAAGCAGGTCGCCGGGCTCGCCTCGACGCGGACCTACCCGCTGCGGTCGTCGTTCCGGCCCGGCTACAACATGGCCGTGAACCTGGTCGCCCAGGTGGGTGCCGAGCAGGCCCGTGACCTGCTGGAACAGTCGTTCGCGCAGTTCCAGGCCGACCGGTCGGTGGTGGGCACGGCCCGCCGGATCGAGCGGAACCGGGAAGCGCTCAAGGGCTACACGAACGCGGTGACCGGCGACTTCGACGAGATGCTCGAGTACGTCGAGCTGCGGGCGAAGATCTCGACGCGGGAGAAGGCGCTGTCGCGGCAGAACACGGCCGTGCGCCGCGCCGGCACGGCCGAGTCGCTGGAGAAGCTGCGCAAGGGTGACGTCATCGCGGTGCCGGCGGGCCGTCGCGCGGGGCTGGCCGTGGTGGTCGACCCGGGGCTGGACCCGATCCGGGAGCCGCGGCCGGTCGTGGTGACCGAGGACCGCTGGTCGGGGCCGTTGTCGGTGGCGGACTTCCCGGCTCCGGTCGAGGCGCTGGGCCGGATCAAGCTGCCCAAGCACATCGAGCTGCGTTCGCCCAAGACCCGCCGTGACATCGCTTCGACGCTGCGCAGCGCGGGGATCTCCCTGCCCGGCAGGCAGCGGCGGACCTCGGGGGCCAATGAGGACGGTGAGCTGGCGGCGCTGCGGCGGGCCCTGCGGGCGCACCCGTGCCACGGGCTGGCCGAGCGGGAGGCGAACCTGCGCTGGGTCGAGCGGTACCAGCGGCTGACCACCGAAACCGAGCAGCTGGAGCGGAAGGTCGCGGCGACCACGCACTCGCTGGCGCGGGCGTTCGACCGGATCCTCGCGTTGCTGGGCGAGCGCGGTTATCTCGGGCCGGAGTCCGCCGGTGACGGCGAGGACCGCGTCACCGAGCACGGCCGTCGCCTGACCCGGCTCTACAGCGAGTCCGATCTGCTGGCCGCCGAGTGCATCCGGCACGGCGTGTGGGAGAAGCTCGGCCCGGCCGAGCTGGCCGCCGTCGTCTCGACGCTGGTGTTCGAGGCGCGCCGGGACACGGCGGGGGAGCCGCGGCTGCCCGGTGGTGCGGTTCCGGAGGCGTGGGAGGAGACCGCGCGGCTGTGGGTGGAGCTGACCGAGGACGAGCGGCGCCACCGGCTCGACCGCACGCGCGAGCCCGACGCAGGGTTCGCGTGGCCGGTCTACCGCTGGGCGCGCGGCGAGTCGCTGGAGAAGGTGCTCACGGCGGCGGAGGCCAACGGCCAGGAGCTGTCGGCGGGCGACTTCGTGCGCTGGTCGCGTCAGGTGATCGACCTGCTCGACCAGATCCGGGACGTGCTGGGCAAGACCGACCGGGTCGGCGCGACGGCGGCCGAAGCGGTCAAGGCGCTGCGTCGCGGGGTTGTCGCCGCGGGTGCGGCGTGAGCTGGGTGTGAGGGCTGGTCCGGACGGCGCAGCGGGTGAGCGTGGACCCGTGTGCTCGGCTCGGACCTGTGGTTGGATCGGCGACGAACCGTGCGTACGCGGCTCGGCGGCGACATCGGGTTGGGCACGAGATGAACGAAGCAGGCGGAGGCAGACGATGAGCACGCCGTATGGCGGCAACGACCCACAGCAGCCCCAGTACGGGCAGCAGCCGGGCGGCGCGTACCCGCCGAGCGGCCCGCAGGAGCAGCCCCAGTGGGGCCAGCAGCCGCCGCCGTACGACCCCAACCAGCAGCAGTGGGGTCAGCCGCAACAGCCCCAGCAGTGGGGTCAGCAGCCTGGTGGTTACACGCCGCCGCAGCAGCCGCAGTGGGGCCAGCAGCCGCCGCCCTACGGGCAGCAGCCCGGCGGCGGGTATCCGCAGAGCGGCCCCCAGCAGCAGCCGCAGTACGGCCAGCAGCCCGGCGGGGCGTACCCGCAGAGCGGGCCGCAGCAGCAGCCGCAGTACGGGCAGCAGCCGCCCGGGCAGCAGGGCCAGTACGACTACGGGCAGCAGCAGTTCCCCGGCGCGACTCCCGCTCCGGAGGGCGAGAAGCCGGCGAAGTCCAAGAAGGGCCTGCTGATCGGCATCATCGTGCTGGTCGTGGTCGTCGCGGTGGTCGGCGTTCTCGGCTTCGTCGCGCCCGGGTTCTTCAAGACGCAGGTCTTCAACAACACCCAGATGCAGACCGACGTGCAGAAGCTGCTGACCGACACGTACAAGATCGACGGCGTCACCGGCGTCACCTGCCCGGCCGAGCAGAAGGTCGAGGACGGCGCGAAGTTCGAGTGCACCGCCACGATCGCCGGGAAGCCGCAGCAGATCGCGATCACCGTGAAGGGTGACGGCGGCAACTACGAGGTGTCACCACCCGCCACGAAGTAGCTTCATCCCGATCGGCCGAGGTCCGGCTGCCGCGGATTGCGGTGGCCGGATCTCGCTGTTTCCGGCGATGATCCGGGTATGACCGACTTCGACATCCGGACGCTGCGCGACGACGAGCACCGCGCGGCCGACGACCTCTTCCGCGAGACCCTGCACGCTGCGCCCAACACCGACACCGAGTGGGAACGCACCGCGCGGGCCTACCAGCCCGGTGGCTCGATCGGGGCGTTCGATCCGGCCTTCATCGGGACCGCCCGCTCGTTCGACGCCGAGCTGACGGTGCCCGGCGGGGCCCGGTTGCCGCAGGCCGGGGTCACCGGCGTCGGGGTGCGCGCGGACCGGACCCGGCGCGGCGTGCTGCGCGCGATGATGACCGCCCAGCTCGAGGACTTCGCCGCGCGTGGTCTCGTGTTCGCGACCCTGGGTGCCTCCGAAGCCGGCATCTACGGGCGGTTCGGCTACGGCCTGGCGACGCGGTGCCGCACCTACAGCATCGACCGGCACCGGGCGCGGCTGCGGCCGGATCTCCCGTTCGCCGGGGAGATCGAGCTGATGGGGCTGGACGACGCCGTGGCAGCCCTGCCCGGCGTCTACGAGCGCCTCGAGCACCGGCCCGGGATGATGACCCGGCCGGAGGTGCTGTGGCGGCTGTACGAGGGCCACGCCCGTCGCGCGACCGAAGTGGTGAAGAGCGTCGTGCACCACGGCCCGGACGGGCCGGACGGCTTCGCGAGCTACTCGGTCGGTGGTCTGCACGAGCACCCGTGGACCAAGAAGCTGGACGTGTTCGACATGTTCGCCGGCACGCCGGCCGCGTTCGCGGGGCTGTGGCGGTTCCTGCTGGGCATCGACCTGGTCGACAAGATCGTCGCCCCGGGACGGCCGCTCGACGAGCCGGTGGAGCTGATCCTCGCCGACCACCGCCGCGGCAACGTCGACCGGGTGGGTGACGAGCACTGGCTGCGGCTCGTCGACGTCCCGAAGGCGCTCGCCGCCCGCGGGTACGGCCACGCGGCGCCCGTCGTCATCGAGGTCGCGGACCCGCTGCTGCCCGCGAACACCGGCACCTACCGGATCACGCCCGACGGTGCCGGGCGCACGGACGAACCGGCCGCGCTCGCCCTCGACGTCACCACGCTGGGGATGCTGTACCTGGGGACGTGGCGCGCGTCGGCGCTGGCGACCGCGGGGCGGATCGAGGTCCGTGACCCGGCCGCGCCGGAGGCCGCCGACGTCCTCTTCGGCACGCGCGTCCAGTCGTGGTGCGGCACCTTCTTCTGAGCCGGGCGAAAACGGGATGCCGGAAGGCGGACGTCCCGGCATCATCGGGGCCATGACCGACTTCGCCGTCCGCCTGATCACCGAAGCCGAGCGTCGCAGCACGTTCGACCTGCTCAGCCGCTCGCTGCACAGCAACCGGGTCAGTGACGAGGACTGGTCGCGCTACGGGGAGTCCTGGCCGGCCGAGCACAAGTTCGCCGCGTTCGACGGCGACGTCCCGATCGGCGTCGCCAGCTCCTACGAGACCGAGATCGCCGTGCCCGGCGGCCGCGTGCTCGGCGTCGCGGCGGTCGACGGGGTGGGGGTGCGCGCCGACTGGACCCGCCGCGGCGTGTTCAGCGCGATGATGGCCGCGCAGCTGGCCGACGTCGCCGCGCGCGGCCTGCCGCTGGCCGCGTTGCACGCCAGCGAGCCGACCATCTACGGCCGGTTCGGCTACGGTTCCGCGGCGCTCGGCAAGACCGCGTGGATCGACCGGCCCGCGGCGCGCCTGCACGAGCGCGTCCCGGCCGGCGGGCGGGTGCGGATGCTCACCCCGGACGAGGCTGTGAAGGAGATTCCCGGGCTGTACCAGCGGATCGGGCTGCACCGGGCCGGCATGATGGGCCGCCCGGAGGTGTGGTGGCCGATCATGCACGACCGGCTCGCCGGCCCGGACGGCCACCACGTCACGGTCGTCCACAGTGGACCGGACGGGGACGACGGCTTCGCGGTGTACGCCACCGTCGACCGCCGGACCCCGGAGTCGCCGGACAAGGGCGTCATGCTGAAGGTCCGCGAGCTGCACGCGGCCGACCCGGTCGCCCGCGCCGCGCTGTGGCGGTTCCTGCTGTCGGTGGACCTGGTCTCCGGCATCCGCGCGCGGTTCCGCCCGGTCGACGAGCCCCTGGCGGCGATGATGGCCGACCACCGCCACGCCCTCACAGCCGACGTCGAGGACGACCTGTGGGTGCGCCTGGTCGACGTCGTGGCAGCTCTCGATGCCCGGACGTACCGGTCCGCTGCGCCGGTGGTCCTCGCCGTGGTGGACCGGAAGCTGCCGGCCAACGCCGGGCACTACGAGGTGGGTCCGTCGGGCGCCCGACGCACGGAGGCCGCGGCACACCTGACCCTGGAGGTCGACACCCTGGCGATGCTGTACCTGGGGGAGTGGAGCGCGACCGCTTTGGCCGAGGTCGGCCGGATCACGGCCCGCGATTCGGCGGCGCTGGCCCGGGCGGACGAGCTGTTCACCACGGTCACCGCACCTTGGTGCGGCACGTACTTCTAGGGGCGCGGCGGTCGGTGCCCACCGTCCCGCACGAACGGACCGTTCGTGACCGATTCGGCGCGAACGGTCCGTTCGCGCGCCACCCGCTGGGGCGCCAAAGGGCCATTCGCACTCACCGCCTCGGTGCGAAGGGTCCGCTCGCGCACACCGCCTCGGCGCGAAAGGGCCGTTCGCGCCAAGGCAGTACAAGCGGACCGTTCGCGCCCCAGGAACGGCACCGGACCATGGCTCGGCCGAGAGGATGCGCAGCCGCGCCCACCGACCGGCCGCGTACCGCTAAGCCCCCGGCAGCGCCTTAAGCAGCCGCTCGACCGAGTTGCCCAGATTCCACCGCTCCGCCAGCTCGGCAACCCGGTCCGGGTCCGCCGGCGCAGTAGGCACCGCGTCCGGGCGCGACTGCTCCACAGGTGCGTCGACCGCCACGCGGACCACCGTCGGGGCCACCGCCAAATAGTCGGCCGCGTCGGCCAGTCGCAACCGGGTCTTCAGCGGGACCCGGTTGTCGCTCGCCGCGGAGGCTTTCAAGAGGGCGTCCAACGAGCCGAACTCCGTGATGAGCTTGGCCGCGGTCTTCTCGCCGATTCCGGCGACGCCCGGCAGGCCGTCCGAGGGGTCGCCGCGCATCATGGACATGTCCGCGTACGCCGGGCCGGCCGTCTCGCGGGGGAGGCTGTAGCGCTCGGCGATCTCGTCCGGGCCCAGCTGTTCGGCCTTGGCCCAGCCCTTGCCGACGTAGATGACCGACGTCGGGGTCGGCTTGGTGCGCACCAGCTGGAACAGGTCGCGGTCGCCGGTGATGACCTCGACCGCGTCCTTCTTCTCGCGGTGGGCCAGTGCGCCGATGACGTCGTCGGCTTCGTAGCCGGCCGCCTCCGCGGTGGCGAACCCGAACGCTTCCAGGACGTCGAGGATGATCGGCACCTGCGGGGTGAGGGTGTCGGGGACCTCTTCGACGTCGGGGTCGGCGCCGGTGGTCTCCTCGGCCACGCGGTGGGCCTTGTAGCTCGGCAGCAGGTCGGTCCGGAACTTCGGCCGCCAGTCCGCGTCCAGGCAGCACACCAGCCGCGACGGGTGCCGGTCGGTGATGATCCGCGCGATCGTGTCGGTGAACCCGCGCACGGCGTTCACCTGGGTGCCGTCGGCGGCCCGCATCGAATCGGGCAGGGCGAAGAACGAACGGAAGTACAGGCTCGCGGAGTCGAGCAGCGCAAGGGGTCCGGTCACCCGCACAGCCTCCCACGCCCCCGCCGGTGTGCCGTAGCGCTCGGGTCCGGCATGTCGCGGGCCCGGGCGAGTGGATCACCGGGACGGCCCGGCTAGGCTCGTCCCATGTCGCGCCGTTCCCTCCACACGCCCGCCCCCGACGCCGCAGCCCTCCGCGCCCGCCTGGACCGCGCCCGCACCGCCGCGGCCGCCGCGGACACCGACGCCCTGCTGATCGCGCCCGGTTCCGACCTGCGCTACCTGATCGGCCAGGCCGGCGGCTCGTTCGAGCGCCTCACCACCCTCGTCGTCCCGGCCGACGGCACGCCCGCGCTGGTCGTGCCGAAGCTGGAGGCGCCCGGGTACGCCGACGTGCCGACCGACGAGCTCGGCGTCGACCTGCTGACCTGGGTGGACGGCGACGACCCGTACAAGCTCGTCGCTGACCGGCTCGGCAAGGCCGGCCGCGTCGCGGTCAGCGACTTCACCCCGGCCCTGCACGTGCTGGCCCTGCGCGCGGCGCTCGGCGAGGCCGAGCAGACGCTCGCCGGCCCGGTCGTGCGCGAGCTGCGGATGCGCAAGGACGCCGCCGAGATCGCGTCCCTGCGGGACGCCGGCGCGGCCATCGACCGGGTGCACGCCCGCGTCCACGAGTGGCTGCGGGCCGGGCGCACCGAGGCCGAGGTCGGCGCGGACATCGCCGCGGCGATCGTGGAGGAGGGGCACGTCCAGGCGGACTTCGTGATCGTCGGCTCGGGCCCGAACGGCGCCAGCCCGCACCACGACGTCTCCGACCGCGTCATCAACCAGGGTGACGTCGTGGTCGTCGACATCGGCGGGCCGCTCCCGGCCGGGTACAACTCCGACTCCACCCGGACCTACGCGGTCGGCGAGCCGCGCGACGCCGACGTCGCCGAGACGTACGCGGTGCTGCAGCGCGCCCAGGCCGCCTCGGTCGCCGCGGTCAAGCCGGGTGTCACGGCCGAGCAGGTCGACGCCGCCGCGCGCGACGTCATCACCGAGGCCGGGTTCGGCGAGTACTTCATCCACCGCACCGGGCACGGCATCGGCCTGGACGTGCACGAGGAGCCCTACATCATCGCGGGCAACACGCTGCCGCTGGAGCCGGGCATGGCCTTCAGCGTCGAGCCGGGCATCTACCAGCCGGGCCGCTGGGGCGCCCGCATCGAGGACATCGTGATCGTCACCGCCGACGGCGTCGAGTCCGTCAACAACCGACCGCACGAACTCGTCGTGCTGGACGCATGACCACCGGTGGCCTGGAGCCGCTCGACCAGTCGATCGTCGAGGAACTCGCGGCCGACGGGCGCCGCAGCTTCACCGACCTCGCCGAACGCGTCGGGCTTTCGGTGTCGGCCGTGCACCAGCGGGTGCGCCGCCTCGAACAGCGCGGCGTCATCCTCGGGTACACCGCGCGGCTCGACGGCGAGCAGATCGGGCTGCCGCTGACGGCCCTGATCTCGCTGACGCCGAACGACCCGGGTGCGCCCGACGACTACCCGCAGCGGATCCAGCACATCAAGGAGATCGAGTCCTGCTACTCGGTGGCCGGCGACGAGTCGTACATCCTGCTGGTGCGCGTCCAGTCGCCGCTGGCGCTGGAGGACCTGCTGCGGCGGATCCGGGAGGCCGCGAAGGTGTCCACTCGCACTACGGTGGTGCTCTCTACGCCGTTTGAGGGACGTTCGCCTACGTTCTGACACCGGCCGGGTGGCCGGTCACCGGGGGACTGGTACGGTAAAAGGTATGGCAACACGTAAGGTGACTCTTTCGCTCGATAGCGGCGCCTTGGATTTCGCTGAACGAGCCGCGAAAGCACACGGGATCTCGGTCTCGTCCTGGCTGTCGAAGGCGGCCCGGCGCGAGGCGGTACGCACGGGCTACACCCCGCAGAAGCCGGAGCCGGCCACCGCGGAGTTCGACGAGGCCGAGCGCAGCGCGGCGGAAAAGGATCTGCGTGCGCAGGGGTGAAGTCTGGACGTACCACCCCCCGACCGATCCGGCCCGGCAACGCACCGTGGTGCTGCTGTCCTCGGACGGGGTGAACGAGTCCGAGCGGCCGTGGCTGCTCGGCACCGAACTGCTCGACCGCGACCCGCAGGACATCCTCGGTGTGGCGATCGACGCCCGCTACTGGGTGTCGACGCTCAACCTCACGCGGCTCTACCGCCCGTGGTTCGACGAGCGCCTCGCGGAGATCGACCAGGAGGTCCAGGAGCGCATCGACATCGCGCTCCGCGCTGCCCTCGACCTCTGACCGCCCCGGGGTAGGGGAGGGCCTTCCTGGGGTGCCCCTTGCCTGCGAGTAGGGGAGTTTCGGTGCTGCCCCGCGTCAGGATCCCGGGACAGCACTCGAACCAGCGTGCTCAACTGCCTTCTTTAAGTGTATAACGCCCTATACTGCCCGGCGCTGGTGAAAAACCAGCTGGTCTCGCAAGCACTTACGCCACCTCATAAGCAAAGCAAAGAACGACGGGGGTCAGCGGGCCACGACCTCCGGGGCCGGGTGGAGTTTGCCGTCCGCGCCCGCCAGGCAGGACGCGTTGCCTTCGCGGCTGGCCATGAACTCCGTCAGGCAGTTCGCGATCGCGGTGTGGCCGGCGGCGTTGGGGTGGAACGACTCCTGCAGCGCGTGGCCGGCCCGGTCGGCCTGGCCGAGGTCGGCGAGCTGGAGCGTCAGGCGGGTGAACCACTCCGTCGCGGGGTTGGCGCCGCCGCTGCACGCTTCGTGCTTCACGCCGGCCTTCGCGAGGTCCAGGAACCGGGCGCCGGTGCGCTGGGCCGCCGTCTTGATGCCGGAGGACAGGACGCCGATGCCGGTCTGGGAGATCCAGCGCAGGTCCTCCACCCGGAACGGGCAGCCGTTGAGGCTGCGCAGCTCTTCGGGGACATCCGGGCCGATCGGCGCGGCGTAGGACTGCAGGATCAGCTGGTAGTCGGCGGGCACGTAGCCCGCCTGGGCCAGTACTTTCTTGACGTCGGAGACGGCGGCGGTCACCTTCGGGACCATGGCGTCCACTTTGGACTGCCAGCTCTGCTTGAGCGCTTCGCTGCACGGCGGGCCGCCGGGGCTGAACCACGCCTTGAAGCAGTCGGTGACCTGGTTGGAGAACTTCGGGTCGTCGTTCGCGCCGACGGCGATGACCACGGCGGCGACGCGGTGGTCCTTGACCAGGGCGGCCAGCTGCTGGGCCTGGGAGCCCTCGGTCCACTGCTTGACGCCGCCGAGGGCGACCTGTCCGGCGGGTGCGCCGGAGCAGGCGAGGTTGACGTGGGCGGTGATGCCGGGGACGGCGATCTTCTCGACGAACGCGTTGGGAGAGCGGTGACACCAGTCGCCGCCTTGGCCGTTGGTGGCCGGGGTGTACTGGCCGGCGCCTTCGCCGGAGGCGGTGCTGTCGCCCATGGCGACGACGGTGAGGGGTCCGGTGCCGGGCGGGCCCTGGCGGGGCTGGGGTTGCCCGGTTTTGCTTTCGGAGCCGAAGAAGACGAACAAGCCCACGAGCAGGGCCACGCTGACGAGGACCAGCGCTCCCCAGTACCACCGAAGTCGTCGCATCACGGCTGATTCTACGGATCAGGCGATCGGTTCCGGTGGTGGCCACCGTGCGTGACCGGTCACACGGGCAGCCAGGTCCGGGCGAGTCCGATGAGGGATTTCGTGAGGGTTTCGGGGGCGAGTTCGCGGTCGTGCAGCCAGTGCCGGACCTGTTCGGCCGAGAGAGCGGCCAGGAGGACGTCGGCGGCGATCTCCGGGTCGGTGGCGCCGCCGGTTTCGAGCAGGTGGCGGCAGTGGCTGCGCCAGAGGGTGTGGGCGCCGGTGCGGAAGCGGGCGCCGGTGGTGGCGGTCTCGGACAGCAGGACGAGGTCGAGCTGCCGGTCCAGGAGTTCGAGGTAGGCCTCGATGAACGCGGCGAGCCGGTCGGCGGGGCGTGCGTCGGGGCCGAGTGGGGGTGGGCCGGTGAGGATTCGTTGTTGTAGTTCGGATTCGCGTTCGTCGAGCAGGGCCATGGCGAGTCCGCCCTTGTCGCCGAAGCGGCGGTAGAGCGTGCCTTTGCCGACTCCGGCGGCGGCGGCGACGTCGTCCATGGTGACGGCGTCCACGCCGCGTTCGGCGAAGAGGGCTTCGGCGGCGGTGAGGACGCGGATCCGGTTGCGGGCGGCGTCGGCGCGTTCGCGGACGGGTGCGCCGAGGACCGGGAGTTCGGTCGGCGTTGACGAAGCGGACTCTGGTCCGCTAACGTTCGAGGACATAAGCGGACTCTAGTCCGAATTCTGGTCCGGCGGAAGCCGACCCCCTTCGAGGAGCATCGTCATGCCCGATCTGCTGCACATTTCCGCCTCCCCACGTGGGGAAGAGTCCCAGTCGCTGCGTCTGGCAGCTACTTTCCTGGACACCTACCGCGAGGTGCACCCGGGCGCCGAGATCGACGAGTGGGACCTCTGGGACGGCTCGTTGCCCGCGTTCGGGCCCGCCGCGGCCGGCGCCAAGATGACGGTCTTCGGTGGCGGTACGCCGCAGGGCGAGCAGGCGGTGGCGTGGCAGGCGGCGCGCGACGCCTTCGCGCGGTTCGACGCCGCCGACCGGATCCTGTTCAGCGTGCCGATGTGGAACTCGGGTGTGCCGTACGTGCTCAAGCAGTTCGTCGACGTCGTGTCCCAGCCCGGCTGGGTGTTCGGGGTCGACGCCGTGACCGGGTACGAGCACCTGCTGGCGGGGCGGGACAAGCGGGCCGCCGTCGTCTACACGAGCGCTGTGTGGGGGCCGGGGCTCGGGCGGGAGTTCGGGGACGACTTCCAGGCGCCGTTCTTCACCGGCTGGCTCAACTGGACGGGCATCGACGACGTCACGGAGATCCGGTTCCACCCCACGCTGACCGGAGACGCGGCGGAGCTGGGCCGGATCGCGCACGAGGCCGCCCGGGACGCGGCGAAGACGTTCTAGCCGGCTTCGGTGAGGTCGGTGGTGGCGGCGAGTTCGACGGCGACGTCGGTGATGGTGTGCCGGGCCGGGTTGTCGTTGCCGGGCAACCAGACCAGCTCGGTGCGGGCGATGTCGCCGTCCAGGGGGACGAAGGCCACGCCGGTGCGCCGGAGGCTGTGGGACGAGCGGGTGAGCCGGGTGACGCCGACCCCGGCGGCGACGAGACCGAGCAGGCCCTGCACGGTCGCCGCGCGGTGCACGACCCGCGGGGTGTAGCCGGCGGCGGCGAAGTCGTCGTCGTAGCTGCGGTGCCAGGGTTCCCAGCTGCTGCGGGGGGTCAGCACCCAGGGCTCGTCCGCGAGGTCGGCGAGGGTGAGCGTCGCGCGTCCGGCCAGGGGATGGTCTTCGGGGAGGACCGCGCAGACCTCTTCGGTGATCAGGGTCCGTGACGCGAGGCCGTCGACCAGGGGTGGCCGGGTGAAGGCCAGGTCGAAGTGGTGCTCGCGCAGGCCGTCGACGAGTTCGGCGATCGAGGCCTCGGCCGTGTGGACCTCGAGGCCGGGGAACCGTTCGCGGACGGCGCGGACCACCGGTGGCAGCAGGTAGTTCGCCGTGGTGGTGAGGAACGCGAGCCGGACGCGGCCGATCTCCCCGCGCACGGCCCGGCCCAGCGTCGCGACGGCTTCTTCGGCGCGGGCCAGTACCGCGCGGGCTTCGGGGAGGAACAGTGCGCCGACGGCGGTGAGGCGGGTGCCGCGGGCGTCGCGGTCGAACAGCCGCGCGCCGAGGGTGCGTTCGAGCACGGTGATCTGCTGGGAGAGGGACTGCTGGGCGATGTGGAGGCCGGCGGCGGCGCGGGTGAAGCTGGTTTCGTCGGCGACGGCGACGAAGTAGCGCAGCTGCCGCAGCTCGGGGGTCACAGGCTCCGACTGTAGCCGTGGTAGGGGATCGGTGTTGGCCGTGTGTGCGTGATCGTCCCCAGGATGGAGGGAGGAAACGCACTGGGAGGAACACGGAGATGACGAACACCGACGGCCGCGTCTGGCTGATCACCGGCTGCTCTTCCGGCTTCGGCCGGGAGGTGGCGCTGGCCGCGCTCGCGGCGGGCGACCGGGTGCTGGCCACGGCCCGGCGGCCGGAGACCCTGGCGGACCTGGAAGCGGCGGGCGGGGACCGGGTCCGGACGGCGGCCCTGGACGTCACCGACGCCGGTCAGGTCGACGCGGCGGTGAAGCTCGCGCTGGAGACGTTCGGCCGGATCGACGTCGTGGTCAACAACGCGGGCAACGGTTCGGTCGGCGCGGTCGAAGAGCTCACGATGGCCGAGCTGCGGACGCTGATGGAGGTGATGTTCTTCGGCGCGGTCGAGGTGACCAAGGCGGTGGTGCCGCACCTGCGTGCGCAGGGCAGCGGGACGATCGTGCAGATCAGCTCGATGGGCGGGCAGCTGTCGATGCCCGGTTTCGGGGCGTACTGCGCGGCGAAGTTCGCGCTGGAGGGGCTGTCGGAGGCGCTGGCCGCGGAGGTGGCGCCGTTCGGGGTGCGGGTGCTGATCGTCGAGCCGGGTGCGTTCCGCACCGAGTTCGGCGGCGGCCGCATGCACCGTTCCCGCACGATCGACGCCTACGCGGTGTCGACGTCGGGTACCCGCGACGCCGTCGAGGCCATGGACGGCTCGCAGCCGGGCGACCCGGCGAAGGCCGCCGCGGCGATCGTCCGGGCCGTGGACAGCGACGACGCCCCGCTGCGGCTGGCTCTGGGCGCGGACGCCGTGGAAGCGATCCGGGGACACCACGAGTCCCTGGCGGCGGACCTCGCCGCCTGGGAGGACGTCAGCCGCGCGACCGCGTTGAGCTAGTCGAGCAGGGCGGTCAGGACGCCGTCGAGGAGGCGGACGCGGCGGTCGGCGATGCGGTGGACCTCGTCGTCGTGGGTGGCGACGATGACGGCCGCGCCTTCCGCCGCGCATCGGCGCAGCAGCTTCAGGACCCGGGGGGTGCTGCCGGCGTCGAGGTGGGCGGTCGGCTCGTCGGTGAGCAGGACGCGGGGGCGTCCGGCGACCGCGCGGGCCAGGGCCACCCGCTGCTGCTGCCCGAAGGAGACCTCCAGGGGGTAGCGGTCGCCGAGGTCGCCGATGCCCAGGTCGTCGAGCAGTTCGGTGACGCGGTCCTGGATCGCTGTGCGGGACGGGCGGGGGATGTCGGAGCGCAGCCGCAGGGGCAGGGCGACGTTCTCGGCGATGGTCAGCTCGTTGGCCAGCCCGAGGGCCTGGGGCAGCACCGCGCAGGTGTGCCACGGTGGCGCGCCGCTGATGGGGACGCCGTCGAGGAGGACGCAGCCGGAGTCGGGGGAGTCGAACCCGCACAGCAGGGCCAGCAGCGCGCTCTTGCCGGACCCGGACCGGCCGGAGACGGTGACCAGCTCACCGGCGGCGACGCGCAGTTCGAGCCCGCGCAGCACCTCGATGTCGCCGCTGGGGTGGGCGAAGCTGCGGCGCAGGCCGACGGCCTCCAGCATCGACGGGATGATCTCGTCGGTGGTCACGGCTGGGGCTCCCGTTCTTCGACGCCTTCGAGGGCGCCCTTGTGGAGGCGGGCGACGCGGGCGCCGAGGTCGATGAGGCGTTCGTCGTGGGAGGCCACCAGGACCGCGAAGTCCTGGTCCACCAGGTACTGCAGGGTGTCGAGTACCAGGTCGGCGGACGCTTCGTCGAGCTGGGACGTCGGTTCGTCGGCCAGGATCACCGTCGAGCGGGCCGCGAGGACGCACCCGAAGGCCAGCCGCTGCTGCTGGCCGCCGGAGAGCGCGGAGATCTTCCAGTCGCCGGTGCCGTGCAGGCCGAGCTGGGCGAGGATGTCGTCCGGACGGCAGTCGGTCCCGGCGGACTCGGCGGCCGCGCGCAGGTTGTCCGCGACCGACAGGTAGGCCAGCAGGTTGTCGGCCGGGTTCTGGAAGACCAGCCCCAGGTGGTGGCGCCGCAGGGTGCGGCGTTCGCGGTGCTTGAGCTTGCGGACGTCGGCACCCTGGAACGTCAGGCTGCCGCGGGCGGGCTGCTCGAACAGCCCGAGTACCCGCAGGAGGGTGGACTTCCCGGAGCCGGACGGCCCGGCGAGCACGGTCATGCCGCGGGCCGGGACGTCGATGCTGACGTCGTTCACGCCGGTGACGATCCCAGCGGGCGTCTGGTAGTCGACGCCGATGCCGCGGAGGGAGAAGATCGGTTTTTCAGGCACGGATCAGCTCCGCGGTCCGGGCGGTGCGCACCGAGCGCACCGCGATCCAGCCGGCCAGGCCCACCACGAGCACGCCCACGGCCAGCACGGTCAGCACGAACGGCAGCGGGTCCGGCAGTTCCGAACGGGGCGCGAGGAACGTCGCCGGGTCGAAGCGCGGCACCGACAGGCCCGCCACGGAGATCCCGCACACCACCCCGACCGCGATGGCCAGCCCGCTGAGCGCGCCCAGCTCCATGAGGTGGCTGGCCAGCAGGGTCCGTGGCCGCATGCCCATCCGCAGCACCAGCGCCCCGGCGAGGGCGTTCTGCCGCCGCCGGACCTCGACGGCCACGAGCAGGGCGAGGATCGCGACGACGCCGAGGACCGCGCCGAGCAGCGCGACGAAGGAGAACGTCCAGGACACGACGAAGAACGGCAGGCCGTCGAGCGCGGTCTCGCGGCTGACGCGGTTCGGGATGAACACCCCGGCGGCCCGCAGCTCGGCCGTGGCGTCGGCCATCGAGGACGTCGTCAGCACGCTCCACTTGGGAATCCGGTCCAGCTGGGCGTGGCTGAGGGCGGTGCGGGAGACGACGTAGCCGGGTGAGGTGCCGATCATCGGGAACACCGGCAGGTCGCCCACGGGTGCGGCGTCGGCGAGTCCGCCGGGCAGCTGCGCGGACTGGCCGGGCCGGTGCCCGATCCGGATCACCGGGGTGCCGTGCGGGTCGGGCTGGGAGATCTTGCGCAGCAGGCCGTCCAGGTCACCTGCCGGGATGCTGCCGACCGCGGCGCCCTTGCCGAACGTCGCGGGGTCGATCACCAGCACCACGCTGCCGGTGCCGGTCAGCTCGCCGACGACGGTGCTGGTGCCGGCCAGCGGCGCCGGCATCGCGACCGCGCCCATGCCGATCGGGCTGTCGGTGTCGAGGCGGGCGTCGCTGCCGACGAAGATCGCCGACTTCGTGTCGAGGGCGTCCTCCTGGCCGTTGGCGATGCCGATCCCGGTGGCCAGCGTGCCGATCGCGAGGGTGCCGATGACGAGCACCCCGGTCACCGGGGCACGGGCGCCCGCCAAGCGCCGGATCGCCAGCTGCAGCGCGGGCCGGGACCAGAACCGGGCGCGGTGCGAGGCGCGCAGCGCGAGCCACGCCAGCCGCGCGGTCAGCAGCCCGACGGTCAGCACGACGAACACCGGGTAGGTCAGGGCCAGCGGGTCGATCTGGGGTAATGGATTTCCGAGGCGTGAGCCGCTGCTGTAGTGGGTCAGGCGGGTCCAGCCGAGCCAGGCCATGCCCGCGGTCGCCAGCTCCCACGGGAAGTAGGCCAGCAGCCGCACCCGGTTGCCCTTGCGGCGGACCCGGCCGAGTTCGAACTCGCGGTGTGCCCGCACGGCGACGACGAGGCCGAGCAGCGCCAGGGACACCAGGAGCACGGCGGCGGCGACGATGCCGGCGCGCAGTTCGGCGTCCGCGTCGGGCGCGCCGGGTGGTCCGTAGACGCCGAGCAGGAGGCGGGCGGCGACCGCGCCGGCCGCGCCGCCGAGCAGGATCGGCAGGCCCAGCTCGGCGACGGCGAGCCAGCCCAGCGCGCCGGGTCCGGCGCCGCGGGCGGAGAGCAGGCGCAGCTGGGCGTGACGCCGCTGGTACCACTGCAGGGCGACGGAGCCGAGGCCCGCGCAGCCGACCAGGACGCTGATCACCGCGAGCGGCAGGATCGAGACGAGGACGTTTTCCTGGGCTTGGCGGGCGATCGTCACCGAGCGTTCGAAGGTTGGGACGTCGGCCGCGACGGTGCTGCCGAGGCCCTGGGCGGTGAGGTCGGCGCGGACGTCGGCGACCAGGTCCCGGGAGCGCTGCAGGAGGTCTTCGGCACCGCTGAGGGTGGTGGGTGGCGGGACGTAGAACGAGATGTGGAAGTACTGCATGGTCGGCAGGCCGATGGCGCGGACGGCGTTGTCGAAGGTCGCGCGGTCGGTGGCGAAGACGATCGAGTCGATGGGGTCGTTGGCCAGCCGGTCGACGACGGCGCCGGACTGCTGGGAGCACCACCAGCGCGGCGGCGGGTCGAGCAGGTCGCGGTAGATGCCGGTGACCGGGGGCAGCGGGGTGCCCTGGACGCTCGGGCGGGCGCCGAGGCCGATGTGCTCGGCGTCGGCGACGACGCTGCCGAGCCACAGGCCGGGTGCGCGGGTGCCCTGCTGCAGCGTGAGGTTGTCGAGCCCGGCCTGGTCGCGGTAGCCGAGGCGGATCTTGTAGTGCGGGTCGCCGTTGAACTGGGTGCCGGGCAGGACGGTGGTGTACTGGCCGACGACCGGGGCGCCGAAGCCGTGGGCGCCGGCGTGGCGCTGGACGGCGGCGGTCATCGCGGGGATGTCCTTGACCGGCATGTTGCCCTTGCCGAACACCGGGCCGTAGGCGTCGGGGCAGACGATCCCGCTCTGGTAGGCCACGGCGGCGCCGCCGGCCGCGGAGGCCTGCAGGACCGCGGCCGTGCCGAGGAAACACGCGAGCAGTGAGGTCACCGCGGCCACGATCAGCGTCAGGGGGCTGGTGAGAGCGGCCTTCGGTGCCGCACGCCACGGCATGGTCACTCTGAGTTGTTCGATCTTCCCCCACATCACCCGCATGGACGCGCACGCTACCGGGAGGCCCCAGGAACCGGAACGTTTTTCTCCCGATCGTTGCTCACGGGGTGTGGTCGAAGGTGTCGAAAAGGACCGGCGCAAGGGGTGCGGCCATCCGGCCGGTTTAGTGGTCTAGACCTTGACGTACCGATTGGTCTGATCCAATCCTGAGGACGTCCCGCCGTGCGACGCCGCAGCACGGCTCCCCGCCGGCTTTGGAGCGCAAGTGCGTCGACGCAGACCTTTCTCCCGATTGTCCGTTTCCCTTGCCCTGGCGGCGTTCTCGGCCGGTTCGCTGGTCGCCGCGGCCGGCACCGCCCAGGCCGCCACGCCGCTGCCTTCCCACGTCTTCGCCCCCTACTTCGAGGCGTGGACGGGGGAGAGCCCGGCCGCGCTCGCCCAGGCGTCCGGGGCCAAGCACCTGACGATGGCGTTCATCCAGGCCGCCACCAAGGGCTCGTGCACCGTCTACTGGAACGGTGACACCGGGATGCCGATCGCCAACGGCACCTTCGGCGCCGACATCGCCACCATCCGCTCCCGCGGCGGTGACGTCATCCCGTCGTTCGGCGGCTACACCGCCGACAACACCGGCACCGAGATCGCCGACAGCTGCACCAACGTCGACTCGATCGCCGCCGCCTACGAATCGGTGATCACCACCTACGACGTCCCGCGCCTCGACATGGACATCGAGGACAACTCGCTCACCAATTCAGCCGGGATCGACCGGCGCAACAAGGCGATCAAGAAGGTCCAGGACTGGGCCGCCGCCTCCGGCCGGTCGCTGCAGATCTCCTACACCCTGCCCACGACCACCCGGGGCCTGGCCGACAGCGGCCTCGCCGTGCTGCGCAACGCCGTCACCAACGGCACCCGCGTCGACGTCGTCAACATGATGACCTTCGACTACTACGACAACGCCGCGCACGAGATGGCCACCGACACCCAGACCTCGGCCACCGGCCTGGTCTCCCAGCTCGCCGGCCTGTACCCGGGCAAGACGCAGGCGCAGCTGTGGGCCAGCGTCGGGATCACCGAGATGATCGGCGTCGACGACTTCGGCCCCGCCGAGACGTTCACCACCGCCGACGCGGCCACCGTCTACAACTGGGCCGTCTCCAAGGGCATCAACGAACTGTCCTTCTGGGCGCTGCAACGGGACAACGGCGGCTGCCCGGGCGGGGCCGCGGCGGACAACTGCTCCGGCATCAGCCAGTCCCAGTGGTTCTTCAGCCACGCCTTCGAGCCGTTCACCGGCGGCACGACCGTGCCGGGCAACGACTTCTCCCTCGCCGCGAACCCGTCCTCGGCCGCGGTGAACCCGGGCGCCTCGACGTCGGCGACGGTCACCACCGCCGTGACGTCCGGCTCCGCCCAGCCGGTCACCCTCTCGGTCTCCGGCGCGCCCGCCGGGGTCACCGCGTCGGTCAGCCCCGGCTCGGTCACCGCCGGCGGCAGCGCGACGCTCTCGGTCGCCACCACCTCGGCCGCCGTCCCCGGCGTCTACCCGCTGACCGTCACCGGCGCCGGGACCTCCGGCAGCCACAGCGCCACCTTCACCCTCACCGTCAACGGCACCGTGCCGACCGGCTCGGTCGTCAACGGCGGGTTCGAGACCGGCGCGCTGAGCCCGTGGGTCGGCGCGGGCGACTCGGTCGTCTCCTCGCCCGCGCACTCGGGCACGAAGGCGCTGCAGGTGGCGGCGACGGCGTCGTCCACCGGTGAGGCCGCGCAGAACATCACGCTCGCGCCGAACCACGCCTACACCCTCAAGGCGTGGGTGCAGGGTAGCTACGCCTACCTCGGGGTCCGGGGCGGCGCGACCGCCAGCACGTGGACCTCGGCCAGCGGCTGGACGCAGCTGTCGGTGCCGTTCACGACCGGCGCGTCGGGAGCCGTGACGATCTACGTCCACGGCTGGTACGGCCAGGGGTCGGTGTACGCCGACGACTTCACCCTCGGCTGAGGAAGAACGGCCCGGTCCGCCCCGCACCTGCCCGCGGGGCGGACCGGGCCGTTCGGCCGTACCCCCGCTGCGCAAGGTGGAGGTTGGCCGGGGCACCGCGGACCGAAAGACTGGATCTCCCGCCAGCGAGGAGGACTCCATGCCCCACATCCCGCTCGACCCGGAGCTGCCCGGGATCCGGTCGCTCATGGCCTACCGGCCCGAGACCGCGGTCCCGCTCAACCTGCTGGCCCAGACACTCCTGCGCGGGCCGAGCAGCCTGACGGTCGGCGAGCGCGAGCTGATCGCGGCGGTCGTGTCGAACGGCAACGAGTGCCGCTTCTGCCACGGCAGCCACGCCGCCGCGGCGGCCGAAACCCTCGACGGCGGCCGCGCGGTGGTCGACGCGGCGTGCGCCGGGGTCGACGACGCGCCCGTGTCGGAGAAGCTCAAGGCGCTGCTGCGGATCGCGCTGGCCGTGCGGGAGACCGGCCGCAACGTCACCGACGAGCTCGTCGCCGCGGCCCGGGCCCAGGACGCGACCGACCTCGAACTGCACGACACCGTGCTGATCGCGGCCGCGTTCTGCATGTACAACCGCTACGTCGACGGGCTCGCCACGGTCGCGCCCGAAGACCCCGCGGCCTACGAGCAGATGGGCAAGGTCCTGGCCGCCGAGGGCTACGGACGCTGACGCACGCCGGCGGCGGGCCTACGCGGGCTGCAGCACGAAGTCGTAACGGGCTTCGAGCCACGGCTCGTCGGAGTGCCCGCCGTCCGGGGTCGGCCCCGGCTCGCGGGACTCGAAGGTCACGACCAGCTCCTGCTTGGTGCCGAACACGACGTCGCTGTCGAGGTACTCGGCGCCCTCCTGGAACAGGTGCGTGATCAGCGGCTCGTACCCGGCCGCGTTGATCAGGAAGTGCACGTGCGCCGGCCGGTAGTGGCTGATGTCGGTGCCGCTGATCAGCTCGCCGACCGGGCCGTCCATCGGGATCGAGTAGCCCTTCGGCGCGATCGTGCGCAGGCAGTACGACCCGTCGGCGCGCGTGGCGTACTTCGCGCGCAGCCGCGCCTCGTCGATGCCGGGGATCTGCGACTCGTACGCGCCTTCCTCGTCGGCCTGCCAGACGTCGAGGACCGCGCCGCCGACGGGGGAGCCGTCGAGGCCGGTGACCGTGCCGGTGACGTAGAGCGGCGCGCCCGGGAGGCCGTCGGACATGTCGCCGCCGAAGTCCTTCTCCGGTGAGCCGTCGATGTGGAACGGGCCGAGCACCGTCGCGGGCGTGGCCTTCGCGTCGAAGGCGTGGTTCATCTGCACGACCAGCATGCTCAGGCCCAGTACGTCGGAGGCGAGGATGAACTCCTCGCGCTTCTCGTCGCTGATCTGCCCGGTCTCGGTGAGCCACTTCATCGCGGCCATCCACTCGGTCTCGCTCAAGCGGACTTCGCGGGCGAAGGCGTGCAGGTGACGCACGAGCGCGGCCATCAGCTCCGCGGTCCGCGGGTCGTGCGCGCTCGCCCAGCGCCGCGCGGCGAGCTCGGTGATGTTGTCCTCGGTGACCAGCTGCATCGGCGTTCCTCTCAGGATTCCGGGTCCGGGGCGACGGACCGGTTGTTCAGGTCGACCGACAGGAAGATGTCGTTCGCGACGGGGTGGCGCAGCTCCTCGGCGAGCTGCCCGATCAGCCCGGCCGTCCGGGCCAGCAGCGCGAACCCGCGCAGCAGCTCCAGCGGCAGGCCGAGGTCGGCGAGCGCGGCGCCGCAGACGCCCGCGCCGTTGAGCGGCAGCGTCTTGCCGAGCACCTGGGGGTGCACCCGGCCGATCGCCGCGAACAGCTCCAGGTGCGGGCCGCGCAGGCCCTCTTCGGCGGCGATCTCGAACAGCCGCGCCGTGCGCGGGTCGCCGTCCTTGTGCACGTGGTGCCCGAGCCCGGGGACGAACTTCCGTTGCGCCCGCATGCTTTCGACGGTCTTCAACGCCAGCGCGTCCCACCCGGCCTCGTCGGTCGGCAGCTCGACACCCGTGAGGACGTCGTGGAGGAACCGGCCGCAGTCCTCGGTGACACCGAGGAAGCGCGAACCGCCGCCGAGCAGGCCCGCGGCGAGCGCGCCCTGGACCGAGTCGGGTGCCGAGAGGTAGGTCAGCCGGGTGACGATCGCGGTCGGGGTGAACCCGTGGTCGGCGAGGGCGGCCAGTACCGCTTCGAAGACCCGCGTTTCGCCTTTGGACGGACGCCGTTGCGTGGCGAGCCAGAACGCCAGCTCGCCGAAGCCGACCTCGCCCATCACGTCCTGGGCGAGGTCCTGGCCGAGCAGGGTGATCTTGTCCCGAGTGGACGCACCGAGGGCCGTTTCGTAGACCGGCTGGTCAGCCATCGCCGTCCTCCCGTGGGGTGGTCAGCCACGCTCGCAGCTCGGCGCCGTGCTCGTCCAGCTCCGGCGGGGGCAGCCGGTAGGCGGCGGGGGTGGCGGAGAAGCGGATGGGGTGGCGGGTGGTCGGCACCGCGCGGTCGCCCTCGCCGACCTCGACGATCGGGTCGAGGCCGAAGCGCTCGGCCATCGCGAAGCCGCCGTCGATGGTGTTGATCGGCCCGCACGGCACACCGACCTTCGTCAGCGCCTCGAACCACTCGACCGCGCCGCGCGTGGCCAGCCGCTCAACGAGGATCGGCCGGAGTTGCTCGCGGTTCTTGGTGCGGTCGGCGTTGCGCGCGAACCGCGGGTCGTCGGGGACGTCGGGCAGGTCCAGGACTTCGCACAGCCGGCGGAACTGGCCGTCGTTGGCCGCGGCGACGATCAGGTCGTTGTCCGCGGTGGGCAGCGGCTCGTACGGGAAGACGCTGGGGTGGGCGTTGCCCATCCGGTACGGCACCACCCCGCCGGCCGCGTAGGCCGAGCTGTGGTTGACCAGCCCGGTCAGCGCCGAGGACAGCAGGTTGACCTCGACGTGCTGTCCTTCGCCGGTGGTGTCGCGGTGGCGCAGCGCGGCGAGGATGCCGATCACGGCGTGGTTGCCGGCCATCACGTCGAACACCGAGATCCCGGCCCGGTACGGCGGGCCGTCCGGGTCGCCGGTCAGGCTCATCAGCCCGGAGATCGCCTGCACCATCAGGTCGTACCCGGGCACGTGCGCGCCCTCGCCCGAGCCGAACCCGCTGATCGACGCGTACACCGACCCCGGGTTGGCGGTCCGGACGCTGTCGTAGTCGAGGCCGTACTTGGCCAGGCCGCCCGGCTTGAAGTTCTCGATCAGGATGTCCGCGCGGGCCGCCAGCTCGCGGGCGACGACGGCGTCGGCTTCGTCGCGCAGGTCCAGGGCGATGGAGCGCTTCCCGCGGTTGATCCCCAGGTAGTAGGTCGAGACGTCGCCGCGCACCGGCGGCATCCACGTCCGGGTCTCGTCACCCTGCGGGCCTTCGACCTTGACGACCTCGGCGCCCAGGTCGGCCAGCAGCATCGTGGCGTACGGCCCGGCGAGCACCCGGGAGAAGTCCGCGACCAGCAGCCCGGTCAGCGGACCGGCCGCGTTGTTGTCCACCCGAACCCTCGCCTTCCGACGTCCGTCAGTCGGACGTGTGTCCGCTCAGTCTGGGGTAGCGGGCTCGCCGCGGTCAAGACGCCGGGACCGTCACGTGCGGGACGTCGGCCAGCCGGGCGAAGTCGGCGCTGATGTCCCCGGCGGCCTGCAGCAGCAGCGGCAGGTGGTGCTCCAGCAGCCGGTCGACCGGCGTCTCGGCGGCGTGGCAGTTGACGTTGACCCCGGCGATCACCCGGCCCGACCCGTCGCGCAGCGGCGCGGCGACCGACCGGATACCCAGCGCGAGCTGCTCGTCGGTCAGCGCCCAGCCACGGGCCCGGACCTCGCGCAGTTCGGCGTCGCGCTCGGCCCGGTCCGGCCGCCAGCGCGCGACCAGCCCGGAGCGCGTCGGCTCGGCCAGCACCGCCTCGAGTTCGTCGAGGGGCAGCGCGGCGAGCTGGACCTTGCCCAGCGACGTCGGCAGCGCCGGGAACCGGGTGCCGATCTGCACGGTGAGCCCCACGATCTTCGGCACCGCCACCCGGGCCACGTAGACGATGTCCGAGCCGTCGAGCTGGGCGATCGAGCACGATTCGTTGGTGCGCGCGACCAGCCGTTCCAGGTGCGGGCGGGCGACGTCCCACAGGCCGGCCGAGCGCACGTAGGCGACGCCGAGGTCGAGCACCCGCGGCGTCAGGGAGTAGCCGCGGCCGTCGGTGCGGACGTAGCCGAGCTCTTCGAGGGTCAGCAGGATCCGCCGGGCCGTCGGGCGGGCCAGGTTCGCCGCCGTGGCCACCTCGGCCAGCGTCATCGCCTGCTGGTGCGGGCGGAACGCCGTGATGACCTCGAGCCCGCGCGCGAGCGCTTCGATGAAGTCGGGACCGGTTCCCTCGCGTGGCATCGCGACCTCCCTCTGGCATGGCACGGCCCTCACGGGCAGCGTAGCGGCGGGGATTGACACCGGCCCGGCACTGGGCAAAAGTGACTGCGCCCAGCCTGTGTCCGTCCAGCGGACGAGTGTACGCAGAAATTGCGCAGAGAAGAGGCAGCGATGACGCAGCCCACCGACGGCAGACCCGTACTCCTGCGGGGCGGCACGGTGCTGACCCTCGACGAAAGCCGCCGGGTCCTCGGCGACACCGACGTCCTGGTCACCGGCGACCGGATCGCCGCGATCGGCCCCGCGCTGGAGGCCCCGCCGGGCGCGGTCGAGATCGACGCGGCGGGCGGCATCGTCATGCCGGGCATGATCGACACCCACCGGCACATGTGGCAGACGGCCATGCGCGGCTACGGCGCCGACTGGACGCTGACCCAGTACTTCGTCTGGTACTACCTGGAGTGGGGCAAGATCTTCCGTCCCGAGGACATCCACGCCGGCAACCTGCTGGGCGCGTGGGAAGCCCTCGAAGCGGGCGTCACGACCACAGTGGACTGGTCACACGGCCTGCAGACCACCCAGCACGCCGACGCCGCCGCCGACGCCCTCGAGGCCGTGCCCGGCCGGTTCGTGCTGGCCTACGGCAACATCCAGGACGCCCCGGCCACCTGGACGGGCACGCCGGAGTTCCGCGACTTCGTCTCCCGCCGCGCCGGCGGCGACCTCGGCTTCCAGCTCGCCTTCGACGTCACCGGCGACCCGGCGTTCCCCGAGAAGCCGGCGTTCGAGGTGGCACGCGAGCTGGGCGTGCCGGTGACGACCCACGCGGGTGTCTGGGGCGCGACCGGCGACGACGGCATCCGGCTGATGTACGAGAACGGCTTCATGACGCCGGAGACGGTCTACGTCCACAGCGCGTCCCTCTCGGCCGACTCCTACCACCGCATCGCGGCCACCGGCGGCTCGGTGTCGGTGTCGACCGAGAGCGAGCAGAGCGCCGGGCAGGGCTACCCGCCCACCTGGGCCCTGCGCGCCTACGGCATCCCGGTGTCGCTGTCGATGGACACGTCGGTCTGGTGGAGCGGCGACCTGTTCTCGGCGATGCGCTCCACCCTCGGCGCGGACCGCTCGCGCGAGCACCTGGAGGCCCACAAGCTGGGCGAGACGGTGACGCACGCGGCGTTGCGCGCGGAGCAGGTGGTGGAGTGGGCCACCCGCGGCGGCGCCACGGCTTTGGGTCGCTCGGCCGACCTGGGCAGCCTCGAGGTCGGCAAGAAGGCGGACGTGGTGCTGCTGAAGAACGACGCCTCGCCGGTGTCGTTCCCGCTGCTGAACCCGTACGGCCACGTGGCGTTCCAGGCGCAGCGGGCCGACGTCCACACGGTCCTGGTCGACGGCCGGATCGTGAAGGCCGACGGCCGGCTCGTCGGCGTGGACCTGCCCGCGGTCCGCCGCGAGGTGGAGTCCACAGTGGACTACCTGCGCTCCCAGCTGGGCGAGGAAGCGTGGCGGCAGGGGATGAACCCCGACGTCCCCGAGACGAAGGTGCTCGACAACCCGTACACCTACACCACCTACCAGAGCGACTCCACCCACGGCGGCTAGCCGGTCAGAGGCTCTTCGCCCACTCTGCGACGGTCACGACGTCGCCGCGGCGGGCGAAGACGTCGTTCACCAGCGTGTCGTGCAAGGCCGGGTTCCGGTCGGCGCAGGCGTCGGACAGCACGGTGACCGCGTAGTCGAGGTCGACGGCCTGCAGGGTGGTGGACAGGACGACGCCGCTCGTGGCGATCCCGGCCAGCACCAGGTGGGTGACGTCCTGCGCGTCGAGGAGCTGCCGGAGGTTGTTGCCGGCGAAGGCGCTGACGCGGTTCTTGACCACGACGATCTCGCCGCCGTCGGGCGCGACGTCGTCGTGGATGGCGGCGTCGGGGTCGTCGGCGGTGAACAGGTGGCCGGGCAGGGAACCGAACATCCTGTTGCGCGGGTGGGCGTCGACGTGGCCTGCGCGCAGCTGGACGACGATGTGGATGACCGGAACCCCGGCGGCGCGGGCGGCCTCGAGCGCCTCGACGGCGCGGGGCAGGTAGTCGTCGGGAACGTGCGTGAGGTTGGCGCGCTGCAGGTCCATCAGCAGCAGGGCGGTGCGGGACAAGGAGATGCCTTTCAGTCGGTTCCCGGCGCGCGGACGCGGCCGAGGGTGCGGTCGAAGAGCGTGACGAGCAGGTAGAGCACGCCGGCGGCGAGCATCACCCAGGCCAGCTCGTGCATGCCGCCGGTGTCGGCGCGGTCGCCGAAGGAGATCGCGGTGGTGGCGGACGCGATCATCGAGCCGACGTAGGCGAAGGTGCGCAGCAGCCCGGCCGAGGACGCGGTGCGCTCGGGGTCGGCCTGGAAGTAGACGGCGTTCTGCAGGGCCAGGTTGTTCAGCCCCTGCGGGACACCGAAGATCAGCGCGACCAGCAGCAGCATCCACAGTGGACTCTCCCCGCCCAGGGTGAGCATCACCAGGCAGGCCGCGATCTGCCCGACCGCGCCGACCAGGAGCTTGCCGCGCACGCCCCGGCGTCGCCCGGCCACGAGCGAGACGCCGATCGCCGTGACGAACATCGGGATCTGCACCAGCCCGGCGTGGAACGCCGAGAGCCCGAACCCCTCCTCGGTCCACTGGCTGAAGCCGTAGAGGAAGGAATAGGCCACGACGTAGGCGACGACCGCGCGGGCGTAGGTCGCCAGCAGCGGGGTGTTGCCGCCCAATACCCGCAGGTCGATGAACGGGCTCGCGGCCCGCAGCTCCCGCACCCCGAACGCGGCGCCCGCGGCGACGGTGATCACCAGCAGGTACCCGTTGCGGAGATGCAGGTTCATCAGGAACAGCAGCAGCGACACGAGCATCGCGGCGAACAGGCCCATGCCGGGCAGGTCCAGCCGGGCGGCCAGGTTGCCGCGCTCGGGGGAGTCTCCGGTGTGCTTGGGCAGGCGCAGCAGTCCCAAGAGGACGGCCGCGGCCGCGAGCGGGACGTTGAGCGCGAACGTCGCCCGCCAGCCACCCACTCCGATCAGCAGCCCGCCCAGCAGCGGGCCGACGACGGCGATGGTCTGGTTGGCCACGGCCAGCGCGGTCAGCACCCCGTTGGGGTTGTCCTCACCCGTGCGCCGGGACTCGCTGCGCAGCAACGCCATCGAGGCGGGATAACCGGCGCAGGTCCCGAACCCGAGCAGGACCCGCGACGCGATCAGCACCTCCATGTTCGGCGCGAACGTGCCCAGCACGCCGGCCAGGCCGACGAGGGTGGTGCCGGCGAGGAACAACCGCCGCGGGCCGAAGAGGTCGATGAGCCGGCCCATCACCGGCTGGCCGAGCGAGGTGGCCAGGTACAGCGCGGACACCAGCCACGCCGTTTCCGACGGCGGCGCCCCCAGCGCGCGGCCGATGGGGATCAGCGCGACGGAGATGATCGTGGAGTTGATCGGGTTCAGCACCGAACCCAGCAGCATCGGCGGCAGCAGCCGCCGGTCGAACCTGGTCGCGGTCGCCGTCCGTTCACTCATCGGTCAGCCTTTCCAGTACGTCCATGGCGGCGATCACCACCTGTCGTTCTTCTTCCGTGCACCGCTCCTGCAGCTGCCCGGCGAGCCATTCGCTCCGGGCCTGGCGCCCCACCTCGACCCGCTTGAGCCCCTCGGTGGTCAGGCTGACCAGCACGCGCCGCCCGTCGTCGGGGTCCGGGTTGCGCTCGATCAGCCCCAGCGCGGCGAGCGCCGCGAGCGTCGAGGTCATCGACTGGTGCCGCACCCCCTCCGCGGCGGCGAGCTGGCTGGCCGTGACGCCCTGCCAGCCGCTGAGGCGCGCGAGGACGGAGGCCTGGCCGAAGGTGAGGTCCTCGTCCTGCGCGGCGTTGAGGATGCGGCGCCGCAGCCGGCCGATGACCGTGCGGACCACCTGGGAGGCCTGGATCGAGGACGGCGCGAAGTCTTCACTCACAATGTGCAGCTTAGACTGCGCATCACAAACTGTCCAGTTTTGACTGCGCACTTTCCGGGCACGACGGAACCCGGCGACGACGGACGTCGCGGGCTACCTCGAGGCGTTCCGCGTGCTCGACGCGTATTCGGTGAGCGCGGTGCGGTTCTGCAGGTTCGACTTGGCCATCAGGCTCGCCACGTGCTTCTCCACCGTGCGCGGCGAGATGTGCAGGCGGCGGGCGATGTCCTTGTTGCCCATGTTGTCCGCCAGCAGCTGCAGCACCTCGTACTCCCGCACGGTCACCCCCGCGGAGCGCAGGTCGGCCGGGAGCCGGTCCGAGCCTTCGCGGCGCTGGCCCACCGGGGCGCCGATCTTGCGCAGCAGGCCGCGGCACGCACTGGCCACGGCCGTGATGCCGGCCTGGTGGAAGTACTCCTCGGCTTCTTTCAGCCACGTGACCGGGTCGCCCCAGCCGTCGGCCGCGGCGGACTCGGCGATCATGCGCAGCCCGAGGTGACGGCTGACCGGGAACGGCGCTGCGGTCTCGACCGCCCGCGCGAGCGCCTCGTCGGCGAGGCCGGCCTCGCCCGCGCGGCCGTGCCGCACCGCCTCGCCCAGCTGCACGAACTGCCGGTTCCAGCGCATCCCGCTGACCGCGGCCCGGGGGCCGTCGAGATCGGTCTCCGTCCCGTCGAGCGCCTCGATCAGCAGGCGCAGCCCGTGCTGGCCCGCCAGGTGGAACCGGCTCGGCTGCTGCTCTTCCAGCGCCATGACCTGCGCCAGCTCGCGGCGCGCGCGGTCGGCGTCCTCTTCGAGCAGCGAACAGAACACCTGCGCCAGCCCGACGCTCAGCACGAGCTCCTGCGCGCCGGCGCCGCCCTCCGCGCGGAAGTCCTCGAGCGCACGTTCCATCCGCGGCCGGTCCGCCTGGTGCGCGGCCACCATCGCGCGGGTCATGTGCGTGTACTGCTGCAGCGCGACCAGCCGGAGCCGGCCCAGCACCGCGAGGTTCTCGCCCAGGATCGTCTCCGCCTGCGCGAACTCGCCCCGCATCACCGCGTGCACCGCGCGGCTCGCGTCGACCGCACAGGTCAGCGTGATCGCCCCGGTGCGCTGGGCCTCCGCGCGGGCCAGGTCGAACGTGCGGACGTCGCCCTCGGCGAGCATCCGGTGCCCGCCGAGGCGGACGAGCACCTGGGTGCGCAGGTGCGTCAGCTGGTGCCGCTCGGCCATCCGCCGCGCGAGCTGCAGGTACCGCTCGGCCTCGGCCAGGTCCGTCTCCAGCGCCACCATGCCGAGGACCTGCAGCGCCTGGCACGACACGAACGGCACGCCGGCACGCTCGGCGACCTCCCACGCCTGCTCGGCCAGCTTCCGGGCCCGCTCGGTGTGCGCCGGACCCGGGATGTCGAGCCACAGCGACGCTTCGACGGCGTCGAGGCCGGCCTTCTGCTCTTCGGTGATCTCACCGCCGAGCGGGGCGCGGGCCTGCTCGATCTGGTTGAGGCACTCGTCGTACCGCCCGCCGATGTAGGCCGCCCACGCCAGCTGGATGTGCAGGTCGACGGCCCGTTCCAGGCGGCCGATCTCGGCGAAGCGGGCGGAGAACTCGACGGCCCGGTCGAACTGCCCGGTCTGCCCGAGCGCGTGCAGCAGCGACTCCAGGGCGTCGGCCCGGTCGTCGGGGCCCGCCGTGGCCAGCAGCTCGACGGCGCGGATCAGCATCGTCACCGCCGTGTCGGCCGCGCCGCCGTCGAGCGCGCGGCGGCCGGCCTCGGCGAACAGCCGCCCGGCGCCGGGGTGGTCCATCGCCGTCAGCCGCAGCGTCGCGGCCAGCGCGCACAGCTCACCGGGCAAACCGGGGTGCAGCTGCTCGACGGCGTCGGCCGCCCGCCGCGCCAGGTTGGCCTTCGTCGAAGGCACGAGCCGGGCCAGCAGGGCCTCGGCGGTCAGCGGGTGGCGGAAGGCGTACCAGCCCGGGGTGGTCTCATCGGTGGTGACCAGGTGCGCGGCGACGCTGGCGCTGATGTGGTTGTGCAGCATGCGGTCGTCCATGTCGGTCACCGCCTGCACCACCGAAAGCGGGAACCGCCGGCCCAGCACCGCGGCCACCGACAGCAGCGTCTCGCCGTCCGCGCCGAGCGCGTCCACCCGGGTGGCGATGCTGCTGATCAACGCCTCGGGCACCCGGGCCTGCAGCTCGCCCACCACCTGCCAGCCGGACGGCCCGCCGACGAGCAGGCCGTCGCCGAGCATGCCGTGCAGCAGCTCCTCGACGACGAACGGCACCCCTTCGCTGTTCTGCCACAACAGGTTCGCGACGGCGGCGGGAACCATCGCCGGTTCGGTCTCCAGGCAGGCGGCCGCGAACTCGCGGGTGCGCCCGGCGTCCAGACGGGTCAGCTCGAAGGTGTGGCTCGATGAGCGCTGCGCCGCCGCGGTCGCCAGGCGCAGCGCCTCACCCGGCTCGTTGCGCAGCGTGCCGATCAGCATCACCTGGCTGGAGGCCAGGTTGTCGACGAGGTACTCGACGATGAACAGCGACTCGGCGTCGGCGTTGTGCAGGTCCTCCAGCACGATCAGGCAGCCGCCGTCGCGGCCGGCGACCGACAGCAGCCGGAACACCGCTTCGGCCAGCACGAGCAGGTTGCCGTTGTCGTGCGGCCGGTCGCCGCGGTACCAGTCGGGCACGAGCCGGGCGAGCACCGGCACGAGCGGGTCGAGCTCGGGCGCCGAGGGCGGGAGCCCGCCGCGGAAGTGCGACAGCAGCGCTTCGGCCAGCGGCCGGAACGGCACCATCGGGCCGATCGAGCTGGCCCGGCCGCGCAGCACCGGCACCCCGCTCGCCAGCGCCCGCGAGGCGATGTCGGCCGCGAGCCGGGACTTCCCGATTCCGCCCTCGCCGACAAGGAAGAAGGCCCCACCGTGGTCGGTGCGGGCCTCCTCCAAAGCCTGGGACAGGGCGTCGAGCTCCCTGTCGCGCCCGATCAGGCGCGTAGAACGGATGCCCATCGCGGTCACTATAACCGGACGGGACCCCTCCGGACGTAGGCCGAATTGCCCACGCCCGGAGCGTCTCACTATTCGGCGAAACCGCCGGTGACGACCGTGATGTCCATCGTGGTCAGAGAGTTCTGGCTCGCGCGCGCCGCCTTGCCCGAGAGGGCGTGGTTGCGGGCACCGCAGCGGGAGGTGCGGGGGAGGATCAAGTCGCCGATCGGGTTGTCCTGGCCGGCGAAGTCGTGCTCGGTCATGCGGGTGGCTCCACTCTCGGTAGTACTGGGGGGATGAGGGGTTACTGGGGGAAACCGACGGTGAAGACGGGCGTGATGTCCAGGGTGCTCATGTCGTGCTGGCTCGGCCGCGCCGGCCGCCCGGACAGCGCGCGGTTGCGGGCGCCGGACCGGGAGGTGCGGGGGAGCGTCAAGTCGCCGATCGGGTTGTCCTGGCCGGAGAAGTCCTGCTCGCTCATGGGGTGACTCCGCTCTCGGTGGTTCTCGGGCGTGCGGGGCGAAGGACGTCAGAGGGCGAACGTGCCGTTGGTGACGACGGTCGGGGTGCCGAGCGTGTCCAACGTGACCCCGGACAACCGGGGCCGCGTCCCGGCCAGCGCCTGGTTGCGCGCGCCGGAGCGGTTCGCGCGGGGGAGCACCAGGGCGCCGACGGTGGCTTCGACGGTCTCGGCGGTGTTTTCGGGCATCGTGCGTTTCTCCTCTGGAGGGTGGGGTGGGGAAAGGGTCAGCGAGTCGGTGGCTGCAGCAGCAGCGCGGACGGGACGCGGGGGCCGAAACCCAGGCGCAGCAGGCCGTAGCCGATCCCGGCCAGGCCGGTGAGCAGGCCCGGAGAGGGCACGGCGTCCGGGGTGCCGCAGCGCGCGCCGTCCTGCTCGACGGCGGTCAGCAGCTGCCCGGTCCGGCGCTCCACGGCGGCCGCGGCGCCGGCGTGACCGGTCTCCGCCAGGACGCCGAGGACGTCGGTGATGCCGGTTTCGCCGTGGCACAGGCTCAGGTCGCGCAGCGGGTCCTGGGCGGCCAGGCGCCGGACCTGCTCGTCGAGACCGCCCAGCACGTCGGGGTCCCCGGCGTAGGCGAGCACCTGCCCGGCCAGGCCGGAGCACCAGCCGTGGCCGGTCGCCGCGGTGGCCGGCGGCAGGGTCGCCGTCTCCCGCGGGTGCCCGATCAGGGCCCAGTCGACGCCGGCCGCGCCGTGCGCGAACCCGGGGTCGGCGAGATCGGGGTCGATGGACCGGCCGGCGAGCTCGGCGGCGTAGGCGTCGGCCAGCACGGTCGCGCTTTCGAGGCCGGTCTGGGTGGCGACCGAGCGCAGCGCGACCAGGCCACCGGCGAGACCGGTGGTGAACCGCGGCGACGTCTCCGGCGTCGCGGCCGGCATCACCGCGACGGTCCGGGCGGCCAGCTCCAGCAGGTCGGGGCGGTCGAGCAGCCGCGAGAGGCGGGCCAGGGCGTAGGCGACGCCGCCGAGCCCGAGCAGCCCGCCGCAGCCGGCCGCCTCCGCGAGCTCCGGGTCGGCTTCGAGCGTGGAAACCAGCCACGGCAGACCGGACAGCGCCTTCCCGGCCAGGTCGCGGTAGCGGTCGATGCCGGTCAGGTCCGCGAGCTGGGCCAGGAACAGCGCCACCCCGGTGTACCCCTCGCCGAGCCCGGCGCCCATCGGCAGCACGGTCCAGTACTTCTCGTCGACGAGCTCGAGCCCGACCCAGTTGACGCGCCCGCCCGCCGAGGACGCGCGGGCGATGATCGCGTCGGCGATCCCGCACGCGGCCGAGAGCAGGTGCGCGGGCTCGGGGCTCTTGCTCGGCAGCACGCCGTCGGTGACGCCGGTGCCCGCGTGGGTCTCCTCGGCCGGGCTGGTGGCCAGCGCGGCGGAGATCAGCCACTCCTGGTCACGCCGGTCGATCGTGGTCATCCCGGCGGTCTTCGCCAGCACCGACGCCAGCGGCGTCGCGGGAAGCAGCCCGGGCAGCCGCGTGCCTTCGGTGTCCCGCAGGTCGGCCGAACCCGGCTCGCCGGTGAACATCGGGACGTCGCCCGCCCACAGGTCGGTCAGCTCGGACTCGACCAGCGCGCGGCGGACGTCGTCGGTGCTGTCGTCGTGCAGCAGCGCGAACGCGTCGTCGCGGGCGGCCGCGTCGGCCAGCAGCGACGGGTGCGTCGTCTCGTCGAGCATCCGGGCGTAGAAGCTGGTCGGGCGGACCAGGATCCGGATCTGGTGCGCGGCGCAGCGCTGCAGCAGCGGCGCCAGTTCGGCCGCGCCGGTGGCGATGGCGTCGTAGCCGGCGCGGAACCCGGCCAGCAGGGCGGCGCCGTGTTCGGCCGGTTCGACGTCGACCCCGCCGAGGGTGGGCCGGTTGACCCCGGCGCCGGGGCCGCCGGGGACGCGGGCCAGCCGCATCCGGTCGGTGCCCGCGTCCAGCCAGTCGACGCGCTCGAGCGCCGGGGCCGTGACCCGCCCGCCGCCGAGGCCGGAGATGTCCACCGCGCCGTGCTCACCGACGATCATCTGCGGCAGCAGCATCGTGCGGTGCACCGAGCGGGCCAGCAGGACCGACGCGGGATCGGCGTCGAGGTCGAGCTCCTCCGCGGCCAGCACCGGCTGGAACAGCGTCTCGATGTCGATCAGCACCGGCTGGTCGCCGGCGGCGATGATGTTCTCGAAGTGCACGTCGGTCCCGTCGAGGGCGTGCAGCAGAGCGAGCAGCACCCCCTGGCGGCGGTAGAACCGGTCGACCTCGGTGAGGTCCGCGCACGGCCGGTGCTCGACGAACCGGAGCCAGCCGTACCCGGGCCGGACCAGGACCTCGGCCGTCTGCAGCTCCAGACCCGGGACGCGGGGGTTGAGCCAGCCGACGACGTCGGAGAAGGCCGCGTGCAGCCCCAGCGGCCGCGGCTTGTAGACGACCCGGGCGCCGCCCTCGAACCGGAGTTCGCGGACCGAACGGCCGCGCTGGTGCGCGTCACCCGTGCCGCCCGTGATCCCGGCCAGCCGGCCGAGGTCGCCGGTGCCGACCAGCCCGGCCAGCGCGTCACAGTCGGCGGTGTAGCGGCCGAGCAGCTCGGTGGCCGACTCGATCGCGTACAGCCCGGCCTGCGCGACGAGCCGCGCGAGCACCGGGTAGCGGTGCAGCAGGTCCGTGAGCCCGGCGGTGGTGCCGGCCTGACGGACGAAGTCGGCGAAACGCTCTTCGCCGGTCTCCCCGGTGAGACGGTCGGCCCGGCGGGCCCGGCCCAGCTCCAGCACCAGCGTGCGGGCGGCGAGCCCGGCGAGCTGGTGACCCAGCTGCGCGGCGCAGCCCTCCGCGACCGGCACGACGTCGACGGCGGGCGCACCCGCTGCGGCGTCGGCGATCGCGGCGCGGACCGCGCCGACGAACGGGTGGAACACGGACGCGAACGCCGTGCGCCAGCTCGGGCCCGGCGCCGGCGCGACAGGTGCCGCCGTCGCGAGCGCCGTCTCGGCGAAGTCCACCCACGCGGGGCGGAGGCCGCCGGACCGCCGCTCACGCGGGGTCAGGCCGGCCGCCCACCAGGTGGGCGGGAGCGTCGTCGTCGCCGGGTTCGGCTGCGGGGGAATCACGAGATCGAGCATGACAGCGGGTGACCTGGGTTACATGGGGGTGCTACGCCCGCATTCCGGGTGGGTATGGGGGCGTTCTGGGGGCTTATAGGGGCACGGGCGGGGAAACGCCTGGTCGCGAACCCGCCGGTTGCGCCGAACGGACGTGGCGGTTGCGCCGTCCGGCGGGCGGGTCCGCATGGGTGTGGGCGGGCGACGAGCACCCGGCCGACGCCGTGGATCACCCACGTGGGGCACCCCGGCGTACCGGGTTCCGCACTCGCGCGCGCGGCCGCGACGCCCGCGCGCGAGGCGGCCATGGGGGCTCGGGCCGTCGCCGGAATGCGGGGACGCGGCACCCATGTGCGCCGGCCGCCTGCCGATGACTATTCGTCGTGACAGTTCGTGGCCAGCACCCGCCGCGCCGCGGACGTTCCCCGATCTCAAGGGAGCGAGCGCACGATGACCACCTTCCAGATCGAGCAGCACCCCGACCGGCCCGGCGTGGCCGGGGAGCCACCGCTCAAGTTCGTCCTGTCCAGCGTCCAGTCCGACTCGCACATGTGGAACCTCGTCGCCCTCCAGCTGATCATGGAGGAGATGGGGCACGAGGTGCTCAACCTCGGCGCCTGCGTCCCGGTCGAGCGGCTGCTGGCCGCCTGCCGCGACGAGCGGCCGGACTGCCTGGTGATCAGCACCATCAACGGCCACGGCCACGTCGACGGCGCCCGGGTGATCTCCGCCCTGCGGGCCGACCCCGAGCTGACCGGGCTGCCCGCCGTCATCGGCGGCAAGCTCGGCGTCCGCGGCGACGCCAACAGCGAGCTGCAGGCCGAGCTGCTGGCGCTGGGCTACGACGCGGTCTTCCACGTCGGCGCCGGCGACTCCGGTCAGGCCATCGAGTCCTTCCGCGAGTTCGTCGCCGCGAACGTCCGGACCTTGCGGTGAGCGCTGCCCGGTCGGTGTTCAGCAGCTTCGTGGCCGAGCACCGCCGCAGCCGGACGCTGCTCGTCCAGCCGCGGATGGGGTTCTCGGATCCCGCCATGATGCGCCGCGGGCTGCACGCGGTCGCCGGGGCCGGGGTGCCGGCCGTCGGCACCGTGACGCTCGACAGCTACACCCGCACCGGGCAGCACGACCTCGCCGCGATGTCGATCGAGTCCGGCGTCCAGCTCAACGGCTACCCGCTCGTGGCCCTCGGCACCGGCGTCACCGCCGAGGTGCTGGACGGCCTCTTCGGCCCGCGGTTCCCGATCCAGATGCGGCACGGTTCGCCGCAGCCGGAGGACATCTTCGCCGCGATGCTCGAATCCGGCCTGGACGCCTCCGAAGGCGGCCCGGTGTCCTACTGCCTGCCCTACAGCAGCGTGCCGCTGCGGACGGCGACGGCGTCGTGGTCCCGGTCGGCGACGCTGCTGGCGTCCCAGGCCGACCGCGGCGTGCTCTGCCACCTGGAGAGCTTCGGCGGCTGCATGCTCGGGCAGCTGTGCCCGCCCGGGCTGCTCGTCGCGCTTTCGGTGCTGGAGTGCCTGTTCTTCGCCGAACACGGCGTGCGCAGCGTGTCCGCCAGCTACGCCCAGCAGACCAGCCCCGAGCAGGACGCCGAGGCGCTGTGGGCGATGCGGCGGCTGTGCGCCGAAGAGCTCGCGGGCGTCGACCACCACGTCGTCCTCTACACCTACATGGGCCTGTTCCCGGAAAGCGCCGCCGGAGCACGGGAGCTGCTCGCCGACAGCGTGCGGCTGGCCGTGCGCACCGGCACCGAGCGGCTGATCGTCAAGACCACCGCCGAGGCCCACCGGATCCCGACCGTCGAAGAGAACGTGGACGCGCTGCGGCTGGCCCACGCCACCGCCCTCGACCAGCCCGCACCCGGCCTGCCGCCCGCCGGGGACACCGAGGTCTACCTGCAGGCCCGCCTGCTCGTCGACGAGGTGCGCTCCCTAGCGCCCACCTTGACCGAGGCGCTGCCGGCGGCGTTCGAACGCGGCCTGCTCGACGTCCCGTACTGCCTGCACCCCGACAACGGCAACGAAACCCGGTGCGTGCTCGACGACGAAGGCCGCCTGCAGTGGTGGCACACCGGGCGGATGCCGCTGCCGGCCGCGCTCGGCGGCCGCCGCAGCCGCGACCGGGTCAGCGCGACCCGGATGCTCGCCGACCTGTCCTACCACCGGCGGCGGCTCGATCCCGTCCTGCCGGGCCCGAGCCCCGAACCCGCCCGCGCCTGAACCACCTCCGCCGACCCAGCTGGGAGTGAAATCGCCATGGAGTACACCGATCCCGCCGCCGTGCCGCCGGACCCGCGCACGCACCTGACCGCGGAGACGACCAAGCACGTGCTGCGGCTGCAGCACCGGATGGTCACCGAGGCCCGCGCGTTCCTCGGCGGCCGCGGCTTCGTCGAGCTGCTGCCGCCGGTGATCGGCCCGGTCACCGACCCGGGAGGCCGCGGCGCGAAGCAGGTGGACGTCGACTACTACGGCCACCGCTACAAGCTGATGACCAGCGCGATCCTCTACAAGCAGGCGTCGCTGCTGGGCTTCGACAAGATCTTCTACGTCGCCCCGAACGTCCGCCTCGAGCCGCTGGAGACGGCGAACACCAGCCGCCACCTCGCCGAGTTCCACCAGCTCGACGTCGAGGTCTCCGGCGCGTCCCGCGACGACGTCCTCGACCTGCTGCAGGACCTCGTCGCCCACGTCGTGCGGCGGGTCGTCGAGGACGCCGGCGACGTGCTGGAGGCCCTCGGCCGCGATTCGGGCGCGTTCACCGACCTGCTCGGCGGCGCGTTCGGCCGGCTGTCGCACACCACCGCCGTCGAGACCCTGCGCGAACTCGGCCACCCGCAGAGCGCGGACGCCGAGATCGACTGGGCGGGCGAGGCGATCCTGTCGGAGAAGCACGCCCGGCCGTTCTTCCTCGTCGACTACCCCAAGGGCTCGCGCGGGTTCTACGACCGCGAAGCCACGTCCCAGCCCGGGATCCTGCGCAACTTCGACCTGATCGCGCCGGAGGGGTACGGCGAGCTGTGCAGCGGCAGCGAACGCGAGCACGAGTACGGCCGGATCGTCACGCGGATGCGCGAGACGGGGGAGAACCCGGCCAAGTACGCCTGGTACCTCGACCTGGTCCGCGAAGGCATCCCGGCCAGCGCCGGGTTCGGCCTCGGCGTCCAGCGGTTCACCCGCTACGTCGCCGGGCTCGACGCGGTGTGGCAGGCCACGGCGTTCCCCAAGCTGCCGGGCGTGGTGTCACCGTGACCGCGCTGCACGCCGGGGGCTTCCCCGAGGACGACGTCCGGGCGCGGGCCCGGCTGGGTGCCGCCGCGGTCTTCCCGCCCGCGGCCGAGTACGGGACGACGCTGTTCGGGTTCTCCGCCGGTGTCTCGGGTGATTCGTTGGAGTCGGCTCGGCTGGTGCCGCCGGTGTTCATGCCGCGACGGCTGGAGAAGCTGATCGAGCTGGGCCGCGAACCGCTGTACGGCGACGTCGCGCTCGACACCGTCATCGGCGGGTTCGCTTCGGCGCTGCCGCTGTACCTCTCGGCGTTCGGCTCGACGCAGGTCGCCGGCGCCGGGCTCGGCGCGGCGGCGAGCGCCCAGGCCGCGCGCCTGGGCATCCCGATGGTGGTCGGCGAGAACGTCGTCCCGGTCCACGGCCACGGCCGCGTGGGTGGCGCGGCGGCGGGCACGCTACTGGAGCGCCTGCGGGCGTACGGCGACGCGGTCCCGGACGGCCTCGGCGGCGTCGTCGTGCAGCAGAGCACCGAAGACGCGGACGCCGAGGTCTGGAACCTCGTGTACTCGGACCCGTCGGCGGCCCCGCTGCTGGACTCCGGGCGGCTGGCGTTCGAGCTGAAGGTGGGCCAGGGCGCGAAGCCCGGCCTCGGCGGGATGACCTTGGTCGACTCCGCGTCGGCGGACCGGCTCGCCGAGCAGTACACAGTGGACCTCGCGCTGGGCGAGGGGGTGCTCCGCAGCAGCAGCCCCGGGACGTTCACCTCGGAGATCCTGCGCCAGCAGATCCGCCTGATGCGCAACAACTTCCCGCGTGCCGGCGTCTGGGTGAAGCTGCTGCCCGGCCGTGACGTCGCTTCGGCGGCCGCGGTGGCCTGGGCGGCGGGTGCGGACGCGGTGACGGTCGACGGTGCCGAGGGCGGCACCGGCTGGGCACCGACGGCGTTCCTCGGCGTCGGCCTCCCGCTGGCCGAGTGCCTGTCGCGGATCGGCACGCCGGAGGGCTGCCTGCTGACGTCCGGCCGGATGTGGGAAGGCACCCGGGTGGCGAAGGTCCTGGCGCTCGGGGCTCGGGCGGCCGGTCTGGGCCGTGCGGCGTTGCTGGCGGTGGACACCGACCCGCGTGAGGGCTTGGTCCGGTTCGTGGAGGCTTTGGCACTGGAACTGCGGCTGTTGATCAGCGCGCTGGGCCAGTACCGCGCGGACGCCCTGACCTCGGAAGACGTCTGGTTCCCGGGCCAGGCCGACGCGGTTCGTGAGCAGGTGCTGTCATGACCGCCCGGTTGTGGAGCCTGCCGCAGCTCGTCGTGAGTGGTAAGGCGGGTTCTAACCCTCCTAAACACTCACGACCCCCGTCCGGCACGACGGGTCTGCCGCGGCTTGTCGTGAGTGGGAAACAGTGTTCTAACCCTGTTTCCCACTCACGACCCCGGGCCGGCGGGGTTGCCTTCCCGGCTGGGTTGTCCACCTCGGACTCCGCCGGAGGTGCGGCATGACCGCCGAACAGGCGAGCCTGCCGGATGTCGCCCCGGCTGGTCCGGCGAGCGTGCTGCCTATCGCGGCCACCCCGGGCACCGCTGGCGGACGGGCGACCGCGATGCCCGGCCCTGGCGGCCCGGGGAGCGTGCTGGGTACCTCGGCCAAACCGGGCGCCGTCGCGGCCGAGTTGGGCGCGGCAGTCGGGCCTGGGCCGAGTGTTGCCGCGAACCTTCCGCGTACCGCTGCCAGGCCCGAAACGGCCATCGCCGAGCCGGGCGTGGGCGCGTCCCGGGCGCTGCCTGCTCCTTTCCTTGGGCTGGTTCTGGCCATGGGGTTGTCCTCCTTCGGGGATGCCGTCTGGTTGATCGCCCTCTCCGTCACCCTCGTCGGGTCCGCTGGGCCCGCGCTTGCCGGGCTCGTGCTCGCTCTGGGCTCGCTGCCCAAGGTGCTCACCCTGCTCGTCGGCGGGGCCGTCGCCGATCGGACCGGGCCTCGGCGGGTGTTGATCGCCACCGATCTCGTGCGGGCGGCCGCCATGGTCACCGGGGCCGTCTGTGTGCTGTTCGCCGGGCCTTCGCTGCCGCTGCTGACCGGGCTGATCGTCGTCATGGCCGTGGCCAGTGCCTTCTTCATCCCGGCCTCCGACGCGCTGCGGCCCAACCTGCTGCCGCCCGAGCACCTCGTGCGGGGCAACGCCGTCTACCTCGCCGCCGTGCGCGGGGGGCAGGCCGCCGGTGGGGCGCTCGGGTCGTGGCTGGCCGGGCTCGGCGGGCTCGTCACCGTCGCCGTCGTCAACGGGGTCAGCTTCCTCGTCTCGGCCGTCGCCGCCGGCAACACGAAGACGATGAGCAAGGCCGAACCCCGCGAACGCGTGAAGGTCAAGCAGCTCCTGAAAGACATCGGTGAGGGCTGCCGTTACGTCGCCGTCCGCCCGGCGCTGCGCACCGCCATGATCGTCACCGGCCTGCTGGAACTCAGCGGTGCCGGGCCGATCAACCTCGGGCTTGTCCTGCTCGGCGGGCAGAAGGGCGCCGGCTGGCTGCTCACCGCCATGACGCTCGGCGCGTCACTGGCCTTCATCGTCTCCGTCAGGTGGCCACCCCGCGCACGGGCCGGGCTGCTGGCCACCTGCGGGCTCGGCGCCCAGGTCGGTTGCCTGGCCCTGCTCGCCACGGGCTCCCTGGCCGTCAGCATCGCCGCGTTCTTCGCACTGGGCCTGGTCGCCGGGCTCACCGCGCTGGTGCTGGTGTCGCTGGCCCAACGCTGGTCCGCGCCCGAGATGCGCGGCCGGGTCATGTCGATCCTCGCGCTGTTCACCCTGGCCGCCACCCCGATCGGCAACCTCCTGATCGGCGTCATGGTCGAGGCGCTCGGCGTCCCGCTCACCATGTTCGCCCACGCCGCGGTCGCGCTCGTCGCGTTCGCCCTGCTCGTCGCTACCCCGGCACTCGGCCGGGCCGCCCTCACAGAGGAGAAGAAGTCATGAGCAACCCCTTCGAAGACGAGAACGGCACCTTCCTGGTCCTGGTCAACGACGAGAACCAGCACTCGCTGTGGCCGTCCACAGTGGACGTCCCGGCCGGCTGGCGGACCGTGCACGGCGAGGACACCCGCGCCGCCTGCCTCGAGTACGTCGAGACGCACTGGACGGACCTGCGCCCGGCCAGCCTCGTCGCCTCGATGCGCTGACCCCCCACCCGCCGGCAGTACCGAACTGGAGCTGATCACCGTGAACGACGACGCCCGGCAGCTGCTGGCGGCCTGGAACGACACCACCACCGACGTCCCGGAGGCGGGCCGCACGCTCACCCGGCTGCTCACCGAGCAGGCGGCCCGCACCCCGGACGCGACGGCGCTGGTCTTCGAGGGCGAAACCCTCACCTACCGCGCCCTGCACGAGCGGGCCAACCGGCTCGCCCACCTCCTCATCGAGCGCGGCGTCGGCCCCGGCGTGCTCGCCGGCGTCTGCGTCGACCGGTCCTTCGACCTGGTCATCGCCCTGCTGGCGGTGCTCAAGGCCGGCGGCGCCTACGTCCCGCTCGACCCCGACTACCCGGCCGACCGGCTGGAGTTCATGGTCGCCGACAGCGCCGCCCCGGTCGTGCTGACCCAGAGCTTCCTCGACGACGCCGACCTCGCCGCGTACCCGGCCACCGAGCCGGACACCACGACGTCCACCCAGGACCTCGCCTACGCCATCTACACCTCCGGCTCGACGGGCCGCCCCAAGGGCGTGCTGGTGCCGCACGAGGGGATCGTCAACCGGCTCGCCTGGACGCAGGCCGAATACGGCCTCACCGCCGCCGACCGCGTCCTGCAGAAGACGCCGTCGAGCTTCGACGTCTCCGTCTGGGAGTTCTTCTGGCCGCTGCTGACCGGCGCCACGCTCGTCGTCGCGCGCCCCGGCGGCCACCGCGACCCCGCCTACCTCGCCGAGCTGATCCGCGCCGAGCGCATCACCACGCTGCACTTCGTCCCGTCGATGCTGCAGGCGTTCCTGCTCGACCCGGCCGCCGCGACGTGCACCGGCCTGCGCCGCGTGCTGTGCAGCGGCGAAGCCCTGCCCGCCGAACTGCAGTCCCGCTTCTTCGACACCCTCCCCGGCGTCGAGCTGCACAACCTCTACGGCCCCACCGAAGCCTCGGTCGACGTCACGTCCTGGGCCTGCCGCGCCGACGGCGGCCCGGTCCCGATCGGCCGTCCCGTCTGGAACACCCAGACCCACGTCCTGGACGCGCAGCTGCGGCCGGTCGCCCCGGGCGTCGCGGGGGAGTTGTACCTCGCCGGGATCCAGCTGGCCCGCGGGTACCACCGCCGCCCCGGCCTGACCGCCGAACGCTTCGTCGCGAGCCCGTTCACGCCGGGGGAGCGGATGTACCGCACCGGCGACCTCGCCCGCTGGACCGACGACGGCGCCCTCCTCTACCTCGGCCGCACCGACCACCAGGTCAAGATCCGCGGCCTGCGCGTCGAGCTCGGCGAGATCGAGACCGTGCTCGACCGCCAGCCCGGCGTCGGCGGCTCGTGCGTCCTGGCCCGCGAAGACCGCGAAGGCGACCAGCGCCTCGTCGGCTACGTCGTCCCCGACGGCACCGCCCCGGACGTCGAGGCCCTGCGGACCGCCCTGGCCGCGGACCTGCCGGAGTACATGGTGCCCGCCGCGTTCGTCGTGCTCACCGAGCTGCCGCTGACCCCGAGCGGCAAGCTCGACCGCAAGGCCCTGCCCGCACCCGAGTGGACCGCGGCCGGCCGCGCCCCGCGCACCCCGCGGGAAGCCGCGCTGTGCACGCTGTTCTCCGAAATCCTCGGCGTCGACGGCGTCGGCATCGACGACGGTTTCCTCGCCCTCGGCGGCCACTCGCTGCTCGCCGCGAAGCTCGTCTCCCGGATCCGCGCGACGCTCGGCGTCGAGGCCGCGATCGGGGACGTCTTCCGCGCGCCGACCCCCGCCGGCCTGGCCGAACTCCTCGAAAACGCCGCGCCCGCTCGCCTCCCGCTGACCCCGCGCACCCGTCCCGAGCCGATGCCGCTGTCCTCGGCCCAGCGCCGCCTGTGGTTCCTCGACCAGGCCGACACCTGGAACGCCAGCTACCACGTCCCGCAGGCCGTCCGCCTCGACGGCCCGGTCGACACCGGCGTGCTGCGCCTCGCCGTCGACGACGTCGTCGCCCGCCACGAAGCCCTGCGCACGGTGTTCGTCAGCCACGGCGACGAGCCCGTGCAGCAGATCCTGCCCGCGGGTGACGTCCGGTGGACGTTCGCGGAGTCCACTGAGGACACGCTCGCCGCCGACCTGCGCGCCGCCACGGAGGAAAGCTTCGACCTGGCGCAGGAGCTGCCGATCCGGGCCGCGCTGTTCACTCTCGCCACCGGCGGGTCGGTGCTGCTGCTGGTCGTGCACCACATCGCCTGCGACGGCTGGTCGATGGCGCCGCTGCTGCGGCAGGTCGGCGAGGCCTACGCCGCCCGCGCCCGTCAGGAAACCCCGGCGTGGGCGCCGCTGCCGGTCCAGTACGCGGACTACACGCTGTGGCAACAGGAACTGCCCGTCAACCGCGACCTCGCGTACTGGCGCGACGCCCTGAGCGGGCTGCCCGAAGAGCTGCCGCTGCCCACCGACCGGCCCCGGCCGCCGGTGGCCAGCCACCGCGGTGGCGTCGTCCCGATGGACGTCCCGGCCGAGGTGCGCGCGAAGCTCACCGAGCTGGCCGCCGAGTCCGGCGCGACGCTGTTCATGGTGCTGCAGGCCGCCTTCGCCGCCCTGCTGACCCGCCTCGGCGCCGGCGACGACGTCCCGGTCGGCTCCCCGGTCGCCGGACGCGGGGATGCCGCGCTCGACGACCTGGTCGGGTTCTTCGTCAACACCGTCGTGCTCCGCACGGAGACGGGCGGCGACCCGACGTTCCGTGAGCTGCTCGGTCGCGCCCGCGAGACCTGCCTGGCCGCGTTCGAGCACTCGGAGGTGCCGTTCGACCGGGTCGTCGAGGAGCTGAACCCGGCTCGCTCGCTCGGCCGCCACCCGCTGTTCCAGGTCCTGCTGGTGCTGCAGAACAACCTCGCCGCGGAGCTGGCCATCGACGGTGTGCACGCCACCGGCGAGCGCGTCGACATCGGCTACGCGAAGTTCGACCTGGCCGCGATCTTCGAGGAACGCGACGGCGAGCTGACCGGCCTCCTCGAATACGCGAGCGACCTGTTCGACCGCGATACCGCCGCGACGCTGGCCGCCCGGCTGCTGCGCGTCCTGACCGCCGTCGCCGAGACGCCGGACGCACGGATCGGCGACCTCGACCTGCTCGACACGACCGAGACCGCCCAGGCCGTCGCGGGCGGCATGACCACACCCGCCGCCGCGAGCGTCACGCTGCACGAGGTCATCGAGGGCCACGCTCGCCGGACGCCGGACAACATCGCGCTGCTGTTTGGCGAGGAGACCGTCACCTACGCCGAGCTGGACGCCCGAGCCAACGGCGTCGCCGCGTTGCTGACCTCGCAGGTCGACCCGGGCCGGATCGTCGCGATCTGCCTCGACCGCGGACCGGACCTGGTCGCGGCGATCCTCGGTGTGCTCAAGGCGGGCTGCGGTTACACGCTGCTGGACCCGTCGTTCCCCGCCGAACGCCGTCAGCTGCTGGCTGAGCAAGTCGACGCGCCCCTGGTACTCGACGATCTGTCCACTGTGGACGCGCAGGCCGCCGCCCCGGGCCTCGCCGTGCCCGTCACCGGACCCGCCTGCGTCATGTTCACCTCGGGCTCCACCGGCACGCCCAAGGGTGTCGTCGCCTCGCACGAAGCCGTCGCCACGACGATCCTCGGCCAGGGTTACGGCGGCGCCGTCTGGCTGCAGACCGCGCCCGTCTCCTGGGACGCCTTCGCGTTCGAGCTGTTCGGCGCCCTGCTCAGCGGCGCCGCCTGCGTGCTGCAGCCGGGCCCGAAACCCGAGCCCGCGCTCATCGCCGAACTCGTCGAACGCCACCGCGTCACCACGATGTTCGCCTCGGCCAGCCTGCTGAACTTCCTGCTCGACGAGTACCCGGCCGTGTTCACGCAGGTCAGCGACGTCTACACCGGTGGCGAGGTCGCCTCGGTCGCGCACATCACCAAGGCCCTGACGACGTACCCGGACCTCACCGTCACCAACGCCTACGGCCCGGTCGAGAACATGATCTTCGTCAGCTGCCACCGCATCACGGCGTCCGACCTCACCGGGGCACCCATCCCGATCGGCGTGCCGCTCAACGGCAAGCGCGCCTACGTCCTGGACGAGCGGCTCCGGCCGGTCGCCCCCGGCGTCGTCGGCGAGCTGTACGCTGCGGGCGCCGGCATCGCCGACGGCTACGTCGGCCGCCCGGACCTCACCGCCACCCGGTTCGTCGCGAACCCGTTCGCGCCGGGGGAGCGGATGTACCGCACCGGTGACCTCGTGCGCCGCCGCGCCGACGGCGTCCTGGAGTACGTCGGCCGCGCCGACGACCAGGTCAAGATCCGCGGCTTCCGCGTCGAGCCGGGGGAGATCCGGACCGCGCTGGGCACCCACCCGGCCGTCACCGAATCCGCCGTCGTCGTCCGCGAAGACCGGCCGGGTCAGAAGCTGCTGGTCGCCTACGTCGTCGGCGCGCCCGCCGACTTCCGCAGCTACCTGGCCGAGCGGCTGCCCGAGCACCTCGTGCCGTCGGCGTTCGTGCTGCTGCCCGCCCTTCCCCTGACGCCCAACGGGAAACTCGACCAGCGTGCCCTGCCCGCTCCGGAGCGCGTCAGCACGAACCGTGCGCCGCGCACGCCGCGTGAAGAGGTCCTCTGCGGCCTGTTCGCCGACGTCCTCGGTGTGGAGACGGTCGGGGTCGACGACGGGTTCTTCACCCTCGGCGGGCACTCGCTGCTCGCCGCGCGGCTCGTCGCCCGGATCGGTGCGGTGCTGGGCGCCCGGATCGGTGTCGCCGACGTCTTCCGCGCCCCGACCGTGGCCGCGCTGGCCACGGTGCTCGACACCGCCCGCGCCGCCCGCCCGGCCGTCACCGCCCGCCCGCGCCCGGAGGTGCTGCCGCTGTCCGCGGCGCAGCGCAGCCTGTGGTTCGTCGAGCAGCTCGACGCCGCGGGTGCCGCCTACAACGTGCCGCGGGCCCTGCGCCTGACCGGCCCGCTCGACGTCCCCGCGCTGCGCGCCGCGTTCGCCGACGTCCTGGACCGCCACGAGTCCCTGCGGACGGTGTTCCCGAGCACCGACGGCGTCCCGCGTCAGGAAATCCGCCAGGTCACCGAACTGCCCTGGGCCGAGGACGTCACGAACGTCGACGAGTTCGCGTCCCGCGAGTTCGACCTGGCCACCGACCTCCCGGTGCGGGCCGCGCTGCTGCGGCAGGCCGACGACGACCACGTGCTGGTGATCGTCACCCACCACATCGCCAGCGACGGCTGGTCCCTGGCTCCGCTGCTGCGCGACCTGTCCACCGCCTACGCCGCGCGCGTCTCGAGCGAGGCCCCGGGCTGGGCGCCGCTGCCGGTGCAGTACGCGGACTTCGCGCTGTGGCAGCAGGACCTGGACGACTCCGCGGACTACTGGGCGACCGCCCTCGCCGGTCTGCCCGACGAGATCACCCTGCCCTTCGACCACCCGCGGCCGCCGGTCGCGAGCCACCGCGGCGCCACCGTCGCGATCAGCCTCGACGCGGACCTGCACACCCGGCTGCTCGACCTCGCCCGCGGTGAGCACGCGACGCTGTTCATGGTGCTGCAGGCCGGTTTCGCGGCCCTGCTGTCCCGCCTCGGCGCCGGCGACGACGTCGCGGTCGGCACCCCGTCGGCGGGCCGGCCGGACGCCGCGCTCGACGACCTCGTCGGGTTCTTCGTCAACACCCTCGTGCTGCGCACGGACCTCTCCGGCGACCCCGGCTTCACCGAGCTGGTCGGCCGGGTCCGCGAGGCCGCGCTCGCCGCGTTCGACCACGCCGACGTCCCGTTCGAGCGGGTCGTCGAACGGCTCAACCCGGCCCGCTCCACCGCCCGGCACCCGCTGTTCCAGGTGATGCTGGCGCTGCAGAACAACGTCGCCGCCAACCTCGCGCTGCCCGGCACGACCGCGGCGGACGTGCCGGTGGCCACCGCGACGGCGAAGTTCGACCTGACCCTCAACCTCGAGGAGAACACCGCCGCGGACGGCACGCCGGCCGGGATCGGCGGTTACCTCGAGTACGCGACCGACCTGGTCGACCCGGGCACCGCGGCCGACCTCGCCGACCGGTTCGTCCGGCTCCTCACCGCCGCCGTCGCCACTCCCACGGCACCGCTGTCCACAGTGGACCTCCTTTCGTCTGCTGAAGCCGCGGCGATCACCGCGGCGAACGACGAGACCGCCGTCCTGGTCCCCGACACCTCGGTGATCGAGCTGTTCGAAGCCCAGGCGGCCCGCACGCCGGATGCGCCCGCGCTGGAGTTCGGGGCCGCGAAGCTGACCTACGGCGAGCTGAACGACCGGGCCAACGGGCTCGCCGCGTACCTCGCCGAGCGCGGTGCCGGACCCGAGCGGTACGTCGCCCTGGCCCTGCCACGCGACGAACAGCTGATCGTCGCGATGCTCGCCGTCCTCAAGACCGGCGCCGGCTACCTCGCGCTGGACCTCGACTACCCGGCCGACCGGCTCGCCGCGATGCTCGAGGACGCCGACCCGGCGCTGGTACTCGTCCGCGAAGCAGGTGTGGTGCCCGGCGACCCGGCCCGGCACGTCCTGCTGACCGACGCGGAAATCGGGACGGCGTGCGGCAACCCCGTGCAGACCGCATCCCCGGACAGCCCGGCGTACGTGATCTTCACGTCCGGCTCGACCGGCCGCCCCAAGGGCGTTGTCGTCCCGCGCCGTCCGCTGCAGAACTTCCTGCTGGACATGGTCGACCGCTTCGGCATCACGCAAGGCGACCGCCTGCTGGCCGTCACCACGGTCGGCTTCGACATCGCCGGGCTGGAGATCTTCGCGCCGCTGCTGGCCGGAGCCACCGTGGTGCTCGCCGGCCGGGACACCGTCCGCGACAGCCACGCCCTGGCGGCGCTCGCCGAGGACGGCGTCACGATCATGCAGGCCACCCCCAGCCTCTGGCACGCGCTGCTGGCCGAGCCCGCCGACCTCACCGCCGTGCACGTCCTGGTCGGCGGCGAAGCCCTGCCCGACGACCTCGCCGTCGCACTGCGGGCGCGGGCGGCGTCGGTCACCAACATGTACGGCCCCACCGAGACGACCATCTGGTCCACCACCGCCCGCGTCGGCGCGGGCTCGCCGACCATCGGCACCCCGATCGCCAACACCCAGGTCTACGTCCTGGACCGCGCGCTGCGGCCGGTGCCGCCGGGCGTCCCGGGCGAGCTGTACATCGCCGGCGACGGCGTCGTCCGCGGCTACCTCGGCCGCCCGGACCTGACCGCCGACCGGTTCGTCGCGAACCCGTTCGCCACCGGCGAGCGGATGTACCGCACCGGCGACCTGGTCGCCCGCCGCCGCGACGGCGACATCCGGTTCCTCGGCCGCGTCGACCACCAGGTCAAGATCCGCGGATTCCGCATCGAACTGGGCGAGATCGAGGCGGTACTGGCCACCCACCCCGAGGTCGCGCTGCGCGCCGTCGTCGTCCGCGAGGACCGGCCCGGGGACAAGCGGCTGGTCGCCTACGTCGTGGGCACCGCCGACGTCGAGACGCTGCGAAGGCACGTCGCGGCCGCGCTGCCCGCGTACATGGTGCCTTCGGCGTTCGTCCTGCTCGACGAGCTGCCGCGGACCCCGAACGGCAAGCTCGACCGCAAGGCCCTGCCCGCGCCGGCCGTCGAGACCACGACCGGCCGGGCCCCGCGGACGGCCCCCGAGCGCGCGCTGTGCGACCTGTTCGCCGAGGTTCTCGGCGTGCCGGAGGTCGGGATCGACGACGGCTTCTTCGACCTGGGCGGGCATTCCCTGCTCGCCACCCGCCTCGCCGGGCGGATCCGGAGCGCGCTCGGCCTCGACGTCACCGTGCGGGCGCTGTTCGCCAACCCGACCGTGGCCGGGCTGAGCGAAAGCCTCGGCCACGCGGTGGCCGCGCGCCCGGCCGTGGTCACCCGGCCGCGGCCGGAGCGGCTGCCGCTGGCCCCGGGCCAGGAGCGGCTGTGGTTCCTCGCCCGCCTCGACGCCGACGACACCGCCTACCACATGCCGATCGCCCTGCGCCTGCGCGGCGACGTCGACGCTTCCGCCCTCGCCGCCGCACTGTCCGATGTGGCCGGTCGCCACGAAGCCCTGCGCACCTACTACGCCGAGGACGAAACCGGGCCGTACCAGGTGATCCTGGACTCCTTCGAGGTCCCGTTCGAGGTCGGCACCGGCTCGGTCGCCGATGCCGCGCGCACCCCGTTCGACCTGGCCGCCGCGCCGCCGGTGCGCTCGTGGCTGTTCAGCGAGGGCGACGAGCACGTCCTGCTCGTGCTGACCCACCACATCGCCGGGGACGGCTGGTCGATCCCGGTGCTGCTGCGCGACCTGGCCGACGCCTACGCGGCCCAGCTCGACGGCCGCGCTCCGGAGTGGGCGCCGCTGCCCGTGCAGTACGCGGACTACACGCTGTGGCAACGAGAACTCGGCAGCGACGTCGCGTATTGGACGGACGCCCTGGCCGGGCTGCCCGAGGAACTGGCCCTGCCGTACGACCGCGTCCGGCCCGCCACCGCGGACCACACCGGAGGCTCGGCGGCGATCGAAATCCCGGCCGAGCTGCACGCGCGGCTCCTGGAGCTGGCGGCCGGGCGGCGCGCGACCCTGTTCATGGTCCTGCAGGCCGCCCTCGCCACGCTGCTGGCGCGCTTCGGCGCCGGCGACGACGTCCCGATCGGCACCCCCGTCGCCGGGCGGACCGACCCGGCGCTCGACGACCTCGTCGGGTTCTTCGTCAACACCCTCGTCCTGCGGACGGACGTCAGCGGCGCCCCGGCGTTCACCGAGCTGCTGGACCGCGTGCGGGAAGCCGACCTGAGCGCGTTCGAGCACGACGACGTCCCGTTCGAGCGCCTGGTCGAGGAGCTGAACCCGGCCCGCTCGGCGTCCCGGCACCCGCTGTTCCAGGTGATGCTGGTGCTGCAGCAGGACAGCGCCGTCCCGGCACTGTCCGGAGTGGACACCTCGTCGTACGAGGTGGAACGGGCGGTCGCCAAGTTCGACCTCACCGTCGCCCTGGAGGACCACGGCAACGGACTCACCGGCGCCTTCGAGTACGCCACCGCCCTGTTCGACGCCGCCACCGCCGAGCGGCTGGCCACGGCGTTCGTCTCGCTGCTGGAGCAGATCGCCGACGCGCCCGCGACCTCGGTCGCGGCGTTCGACGTGCTCACGACCGCCGAACGTGACCTCGTGCTGGCCTCGGGCCATGCGCTCGACCTGGCTCCGACGCCCCAGGACTGCCTGCACACCATCGTCGAACGGCAGGACCCCGACGCCGTCGCGATCCTGTTCGACGGCTCGTCGATGACATACGGCGAGCTGAACGCCCGCGCCAACCAGGTCGCCCATCACCTGATCGACGACGGTGTGCAGCGCGGCGAGGTGGTCGGTGTCCTGCTGGACCGCGGCTTCGACTTCGCCGTGACGGTGCTCGGCGTCCTCAAGTCCGGCGCCGCCTACACCCTGCTCGACCCGAGCTACCCGGCCGAGCGCCTCGCGGCCGTCACCGAGCAGGCGCGGGTGCGGCGGATCCTGAAGACCGCGCCGAGCCACCCGGACACCACGAACCCGGACGTCGAGCTGACCCCGGCCGACCTGGCCTGCGTCATGTTCACCTCCGGCTCGACCGGCGTACCCAAGGGCGTCGCGACGTCGCACCGCGGGGTCGTCGCCACGATGGGCCAGGGTTACGCGACCTTCGACGCCGGCCAGGTGTGGCTCCAGTGCGCCCCGGTGTCGTGGGACGGCTTCGCGCTGCAGCTGTTCGGCGCGCTGCTCTACGGCGGCCGCACGGTCCTGCAGCCCGGCCAGAACCCCGAGCCGGACCGCATCGCGGCGCTCGTCGTCGAGCACGGCGTCACCGTGCTGCACGCCTCGGCAAGCCTGTTCAACTACCTGCTCGACCAGGAACCCCAGGTCTTCGGCGTGCTGCGCCGCGCGATGACCGGTGGCGAGCCGGCGTCGGTCGCCCACGTGACGAAGGCGCTGCGCGAGCACCCGGACGTCGCGCTGATCAACGGTTACGGCCCGGCCGAGAGCATGGGCTACACGACGTTCCACCCGATCACCGCCGCCGACCTCGGCGACCAGGCCATCCCGATCGGCCGCCCGGTCGCGAGCAAGCGCGCCTACGTCCTCGACGCGCACCTCGCCCTGGCCGCGCCCGGTGTCACGGGTGAGCTGTACCTGTCGGGCCACGGCCTCGCCGACGGCTACCGCGGCCTTCCCGGCGCCACGGCCGAGCGGTTCGTCGCGAACCCGTTCATGGCCGGTGAGCGGATGTACCGCACCGGTGACCTGGTGCGGTGGAACGCCGACGGTGTCCTCGAGTACGTCGGCCGCGCCGACGACCAGGTGAAGGTCCGCGGCTTCCGCGTCGAGCCCGGCGAGGTGCAGGCCGTCCTGGCCCGCCACGACGGGGTCGAGCAGGCTGCCGTCATCGTCCGCGACGGCCGGCTCCTCGGCTACGTCGTCGGCACCGCCGAACCCACCGCCCTGCGGGCGTACCTCGGCGAGCGGCTGCCGGACTACCTGGTGCCCTCGGCGATCGTGCCGCTGGCCGAGCTGCCCCGGACGGCCAACGGCAAGCTCGACCGCCGCGCCCTGCCGGCACCGGACTTCACGTCGTCGTCCCGGCGGCCGCGGACCGTCACCGAGAACGTCCTCTGTGGACTGTTGGCCGAGGTGCTCGGGATGCCCGAGGTCGGCGTCGACGACGGCTTCTTCGACCTCGGCGGCCACTCGCTGCTGGCCGCCCGGCTGATCGGCCGCGTCCGCGCCGTGCTCGGCGTCGAGCTGGGCATCCGCGACCTGTTCCGGACGCCCGCCGTCGCCGGTCTCGCCGAAGTGCTCGGCGACGCCGCCCCGGCGCGGCCGCCGGTGACCCGCCGCGAGCGTCCCGAGCGGCTGCCGCTGTCGTTCGCGCAGCAGCGGCTGTGGTTCGTCGACCAGGCCGAGGAGGCCAACCCGGGCTACGACGTCCCGCGGGCGCTGCGGCTGCGCGGCTCCCTCGACGTCGCCGCTCTGCAGGCCGCGTTGGCGGACGTCGTCGAGCGGCACGAGGCTCTGCGGACGGTGTTCCCGTCGCACGAGGGTGAGCCGTGGCAGGAGATCCTGACCGTGCCGTCGGTGCCATGTACGGTCACACAGTCCACTGAGGACGAGCTGCCGGGGGTGCTCTCGGCGGCCGCGTCGCACGTCTTCGACCTGAGGACCGAGCTGCCGCTGCGGGCCCACCTCGTCGAGATCGCCGCCGACGACCACGTCCTGCTGCTGGTGCTGCACCACATCGCCAGCGACGGCTGGTCGGCCGCGCCGATGCTGCGTGACCTGTCGACCGCCTACGCCGCCCGCGTCACCGGTGAAGCCCCAGGGTGGGCGCCGCTGCCGGTCCAGTATGCGGACTACACGCTGTGGCAGCGCGAAGTCCTCGACGAGACCGAATTGGCCGGGCAGATCGACTTCTGGCGCTCTGCGCTGGCTGGTGCCCCCGAAGAGATCGCGCTGCCCGCCGACCGAGTCCGCCCGGCTGTCGCGAGTCACCGCGGTGGTGCCGTGGACTTCGCTTTGGGAGCTGACGTCCACGCGGCGCTGGCCGACCTGGCCCGCGGCAGCGGAGCGACGCTGTTCATGGCGTTGCAGGCCGGGTTCGCCGCGCTGCTGTCGCGGCTCGGTGCCGGGGACGACGTCCCGCTCGGCTCGGTCGTCGCCGGGCGCGGGGACACCGCGCTCGACGACCTGGCCGGGTTCTTCGTCAACACCCTGGTGCTGCGCACCGACGTCTCCGGGCAGCCGACGTTCCGGCAGCTCCTGGACCGCGTCCGCGACACCGGGCTCGCCGCGCTGGCCCACGCCGACGTCCCGTTCGAGCGGGTCGTCGAGGAGCTGAACCCGGCCCGGTCCGCCGCCCGGCACCCGCTGTTCCAGGTGATGCTGGTGCTGCAGAACAACGTCGCCGGCGAGCTGAGCCTGCCCGGCCTGACCGCTTCGGCCGTCACGGTCCAGCGGGACGTCGCGAAGTTCGACCTGACCGCGGGCATCGAGGAGAACCGCGCCGCCGACGGCACCCCCGCCGGCCTGACCGGTCAGCTGGAATACACGGCCGACCTGTTCGACGCGTCGACGGCGGAGTCGATCGCGGCCCGGTTCGCCCGGTTCCTGACGGCCGCGGTGTCCACTCCGGACGTTCCGGTGACGGCGTTGGACCTGCTCGCCGCCGACGAGCGGGCCTCGCTGCTGGCTCAGGGCACGACCTCGGCGACCGCGCCCGCCATGCGGCTGCACGAGCTGGTCGAGCGTCAGGCGGCCTGGGCACCGGACGCGACCGCCCTCGTCTTCGAAGGTGCGTCGCTCACCTACGGCGACCTCGACACGGAGGCCAACCGGCTCGCCCGGCACCTCATCGCCGAGGGCGTCCGCCGTGGTGACGTGGTGGGTGTCCACATCGGACGCGGCCAGCGGCTGGCCGTCGCGCTGCTCGCGGTCCTCAAGACCGGAGCGGCCTACACTCTGCTGGACAAGGACTTCCCGGCCGAACGCCTGGCCGGGGCGCTGCGCCGGACGTCCGCCGCGCTGGTGCTCACCGAGGGGGGTGCGCTGCCGGGGCGCCGGGTCGACGTCATGGCCGACGCGGCCGCGATCGCCGTCCGCGACGGGAGTGTCCTCGGGCTGCCCGGCAGCCCGGACGACCTCGCCGTCGTCATGTTCACCTCCGGCTCGACCGGCGTCCCGAAGGCCGTTGCGGCCCCGCACCGGGCCGTCGTGGGCACGCTGACCGGCCAGGACTACGCCGGGTTCGGCCCGGACGACGTCTGGCTGCAGTGCGCGCCCGTGTCGTGGGACGCGTTCGGCACGCAGCTGCTCGGCCCACTGCTTTCGGGCGGCACGGTCGTGCTCCAACCCGGCCAGCGTCCCGAACCGGCGCTGATCGAGGACCTGGTCGTGGCGCACGACGTCACGGTCCTGGACGTCTCGGCCAGCCTGTTCAACTTCCTGGTCGACGAGCACCCGGCGGTGTTCGCGACGGTCCGCCGTGCGATGACCGGCGGCGAAGCGGCGTCACCCGCGCACCTGGCGAAGGTGCTGCGCTCGTACCCGCAGATCGCGGTGATCAACGGGTACGGCCCGGCCGAGACGATGGGCTTCACGACCTTCCACGCGGTCACCGCCGTCGACGGTCCGGTCCCGATCGGCCGGCCGCTCACCGGCAAGCACGCCTACGTCCTCGACGCGCTTCTGCAGCCGGTGCCGGCGGGTGTCGTCGGCGAGCTGTACCTGTCCGGTGTGGGCACCGCCCACGGTTACCTCGGGCAGCCCGGCGCCACGGCCGAGCGGTTCGTCGCGAACCCGTTCAGCGCGGGGGAGCGGCTGTACCGCACGGGTGACCTCGCCCGGTGGAACTCGGGCGGTGTGCTGGAGTACGCCGGCCGCGCGGACGACCAGGTCAAGATCCGCGGCTTCCGCGTCGAGCCCGGCGAGGTCCAAGCTGTGCTGTCCCGGTACGAGGGCGTCACGCAGGCGGCGGTGGTGGCCCGCGACGGGCTGCTGGTCGCCTACGTCGTCGGCACCGCCGACCCGGCCGCGGTCGCGGAGTTCGCCGCCGCGCAGCTGCCGGGCCACCTGGTGCCGTCGGCGATCGTGCCCCTGGAGGAACTGCCGCGGACGGCCAACGGCAAGCTCGACCGCGCCGCCCTGCCCGCACCGCAGCGGGTCAGCGCCGGTCACGTCGCCCCGCGAACGCCCGTCGAGATCACGCTGGCCGCAATCTGGGCCGACGTCCTGGGCCTCCCGGAGCCGGGTGTGGAGGACAACTTCTTCGCCCTCGGCGGCCACTCCCTGCTGGCGGCGAAGGTCACCGGCCGGATGCGCACCGAATTCGGCGTGCGGTTGGGGGTGCGGGCCCTGTTCGAGGCCCCCACGATCGCGTCACTGGCCCGGCTGGTGCCGACGGCGTCCACAGTGGACTTCGAACCGATCCCGGCCCGCGATCGTACGTCGCGCACCCCGCTCTCACCGGTACAGCGCGGCCTCTGGTTCGCCGAGCGGCTCGCCCCCGGGTCGGCGGAGTACCTGGTGCCGCTGGCCCTGCGCATCGGCGGCAACCTGGACATCGAGGCACTCACGGGCGCGCTGTCGGCGCTGGCGGCACGGCACGAGGTGCTGCGCAGCCGGTTCGTCGAGGTGGACGGCGAGCCCGCCCAGGTGGTGGACGCCGTGCGTCCGATGCCGCTCCCGGTCACCGATCTCGGCGACCTCGCGGTGGAGGAGTCCGGCCGGTCCCGAGCGGACAACTCGCTCGGTGGCGAGGCTGGGCCGGCCGCCGCGGTCGACGCCTTCGTCCGGTCCCAGGTGGACACGCCGCTGGATCTCGAGAACGGGCCCGTCTTCCGGGCCGCGCTCGGGCGGATCTCCGCCACCGAGCACGTGCTCGTCCTGTGCCTGCACCACATCGTCGCCGATGGGTGGTCCATGGGGGTGCTGGCCGCCGAATTGCGTGATCACTACGCCGGGATTCGGCCGGCCGCGCTGCCGGTGCAGTTCGGCGACGTCGCCGCGTGGCAGGCCGCCGCGTCCGACCACACCGGGCTCGCCTTCTGGCAGCAGGCTCTCGACGGGATGCCGCACGTTGCGGAACTGCCCGCCGACCGGCCCCGCCCCCTGACCAGGGACATCGCGGGCGCCAAGACGCCGGTAAGGGTCCCCGCGGCGACCGTTGGCAAGCTGGCGGCGCTCGGGGCCGAGCACGGCGCGAGCCTGTTCATGACCGTCCTCGCCGCGTTCGAAGTGCTCATCGGCCGCTACACCGCGATGCGGGACTTCGCGATCGGCACCCCGGTGTCCGGCCGCAACCACCCGCAGACCGAGGCCCTGGTCGGCCACTTCGTCAACACCGTGCCGCTGCGTGCGGACCTGACCGGCGACCCGGCCTTCACCGAGCTGTTGAAGCGCGTCCGCACCAGCACCCTGGCCGCGTTCGACCACGACGACGTCCCCTTCGACCGGATCGTCGAACTCCTGCGCCCGCAACGCGACCTCACCCGCACCCCGCTCGTGCAGATCGTGTTCGCCCTGCAGAACAACGACGAAGCCGGCTGGGCGCTGCCCGGCCTCGACGTCGAGCGCCTCGCCGTCGACACGCAGGTCAGCAAGTTCGACCTCGAACTCGCCCTCGCCCAGGACGCCGACGGCGCCCTGACCGGCATCTTCGAGTACCCGACCGCCCTGTTCGACACCACCACGATCGAGCGACTCGCCGGCCACTTCACCACCCTCCTCGAAGCCATCGCCGCCGCGCCCGAGACCCCCGCGGGCGAGCTGGACCTCCTCGGCGAAGCCGAACGCGAGCACCTGATCAACGGCGTCAACAGCACCGAAGTCGCCTACGACGAGGACGTCTGCCTGCACCAGCTCATCACCGAGCAAGCGAACAAGACGCCGGACGCAACAGCCGTCGAGTACCTGGACGAGCACATCGACTACACCGAGCTGGAACGCCGGTCCGGGGTTCTCGCGGCGAGGCTGCGCGAACACGGCGTCGGCCCGGACGTCCCGGTCGGGCTGCGGATGGACCGCTCGATCGACCTGATCGTCGGCCTGGTCGCGATCCTCAAGGCCGGCGGCGCGTTCGTCCCGATCGAGACCGACGCGCCCGAACCGCGCGTCCTGGGCATCCTCGGCGACGCCCACTCGCCGGTCTGCCTGGTGAACGAAGGCGCAAAAACGCCGCAGGACAGCGAGGTCACCTTCCTCCAAGTGTCCGATTTGGACGGAACAGCACCCGAGCTGAACGACACCACCCAACCGGACAACCTGGTCTCGATCTACTACACCTCCGGCTCCACGGGGAAGCCGAAGGGCGTCGCCAGCACCCACCGCGGCTGGGTCAACCGGCTGCGCTGGCACCAGGACACCTACCGCCTCCAGCCGGGCGAGGGCGTCCTCCAGAAGACGACCCTGGTGTTCGACGACGCGGCCGTGGAGTGCCTGTGGCCGCTCATCGTCGGCGGCCGCGTCGCGCTGATCCCGCCGGGCCTGCACCGCGACCCGGTCGCGATCCTCGAAGGCGCCGTCAGGCACCAGGTGTCGAACCTGCAGTTCGTGCCGAGCATGCTGACGCTATTCCTGGAGCAGCTCACCCCGGCCGACCGCGCCGCCCTCAAGCCGCTGCGCAACGTCATCACCAGCGGCGAAGCGCTGCAGCCGGAGCTGCTCAAGCTGTTCTTCGACCGCCTGGGCGAGAACGCGACCCTGCACAACCAGTGGGGCGCCACCGAGGTGTCGATCGACTCGACCATGCGCGAATGCCTCCGCTCCGACCTCGACGGCGCCGGCTCGGTCAGCGTCGGGTCGCCGATCGCGAACAACCAGATCCACGTCCTCGACGAGCACTTCCGGCCGGTCCCGGTCGGCGTCCCCGGTGACCTCTTCATCGGCGGCGTCGGCCTGGCGCGGGGCTACCTCGGCAACCCGGGCAAGACGGCGGCCGCGTTCCTGGCCAGCCCGTTCGTCCCCGGCGAGCGGCTCTACCGCACCGGCGACCGCGGCCTGCGCACACCCGACGGCGCGCTGACCTTCCTCGGCCGCCAGGACTCGCAGGTCAAGATCCGCGGCATCCGCGTCGAGCCCGGCGAGGTCGAGCAGGTGCTGCTGGAACTGCCCGGGGTGCGCGAAGCCGCCGTGACGGTCTGGCAGCCGTCGCCGGGGGACAAGCGCCTCGCCGGGTACGTCACCGCGCAGGCTGGCGTCACGCTCACCGAAACCGAGATCCGCGAGCAGCTGCGCGAACGGCTGCCCGTCTACCTCGTGCCGACGGCGCTGAGCGTCCTGCCGGAGTTCCCGACCACCACCAGCGGCAAGATCGACCGCAAGGCGCTCCCCGCTCCGGCCGCGGCCGGAGCCGAGTACCGGGCGCCGGAAGGTCCGGTCGCGGAACTGGTCGCCGAGGTGCTGCAGCACGTCCTCGGCGTCGAGCGGGTCGGCGCGGATGACAACTTCTTCGACCTGGGCGGGCACTCCCTGCTGGGTGTGCGGGTGGTCGCCGAGCTGCGGAAACGGCTCTCGGCGGACATCCCGATCCGGCTGATCTTCGACTCGCCCACGGTCGCGGAACTCGCCGACGCCGTCGCCCGCGCCACCCGCCGCGAGTTCGAGGCCATCCCGAAGCGGCCCGACGGTCCCGCGCCCCTGGCCGGGGTGCAGGTCGGTATGTGGCTGGCCGACCGGATGGCCCCGTCGAGCGCGGAATACCTGGTGCCCAACGCGGTCCGCCTGCGCGGCACCCTGGACGTCGACGCCCTCGCCGCCGCCCTCACCAAGCTGGTCGAGCGACACGAGATCCTGCGGACCCGGTTCGTCGAGCTGGACGGCGAGCCCAAGCAGATCGTCGACCCGGCCGGGCCGGTTCCGTCGCCGGTCACCGACATCGACGCGGTCGAGCCGTTCCTGACGGCACGGCCCATCGACCTCGCCACCGGCCCGGTGTTCGGAGCAGCTCTCGGACGGCTGGCCGAGAACGACCACGTCCTCGTGTTGTCGGCCCACCACATCGTGCTCGACGGCTGGTCCGAAGGCATCCTCGCCGAGGAGCTGCGCGACCTCTACGCGGGCATCGACCTGGCGCCGCTGCCGGTGCAGTACGCCGACGTCGCGACCTGGTCCCAGCCCACCGAAGCCGACGTCGAGTTCTGGCGGACGCAGTTGTCCGGTGTGCCGCAGGTCGTCCAGCTGCCTGCCGACCGGCCCCGGCCGGCGGTGCGCGACACGCGGGGCGCGCGGTACGAGTTCAGCGTCCCGGCGGAGCTGGCCGGCCGGCTCGGCGAGCTGGGTGCCGAAGCCCGGGCCAGCCTGTTCATGACGCTGCTCGCCGGGTTCCAGGTGCTCGTGTCCCGGCACACCGGGTTGCGCGAGTTCGCGGTCGGCAGCCCGGTCGCCGGGCGCGACCACCCCGACACCGAGCGGCTGATCGGCCAGTTCGTGAACACGCTCGCCCTGCGCGCGGACCTGACGGGCTCGCCCGGCTTCACCGAACTCGTGGAACGCGTCCGCGAGACGTCGTTGAACTCCTTCAGCCACCAGGAGGTCCCGTTCGACCGGGTCGTCGCCGAGCTGCGGCCCGAGCGCGACGCGAGCCGGAACCCCTTGGTGCAGCTGATGTTCGCGCTGCAGACGGTGTCCGAGGGCGGCTGGGAACTCGGCGACCTCGACTGCGAACCCCTGGGCGTCGAGACCGGCGCGGCCAAGTTCGACCTCGCCATGGTGCTGCGCGAGCAGCCCTCCGGCGCGGTCGACGGCGTCCTCGAATACCCCGTCGCGCTGTTCGACGAGGAGACGGTCGCCGCGTTCGCCGAGCGCTACGTCCGGCTGCTGACCGGGTTCGCCGCCGATCCGCAGCGCCCGGTGGACCGCGTCACCATGCTCGACGCGGCCGAGGTCACCCCGCTCGACGACCACGCCCCCGGCGGGACGTTCGCGGAGCTGGTCGAAGCCCAGGTGCGACGCAATCCGGACGCCCCGGCCGTGGTGGCCGGACCGGACTCGCTCACCTACGGCGAACTGGACGCGGCGGCCAACCGCGTGGCCCGGGTCCTGCAGGCTCGCGGTGCCGCTCCGGAGACGGTGGTCGCGCTCCTGCTGCCGCGCTCGGCCGACCTGGTCGTCGCGCAGCTCGCGGTGGTCAAGACCGGGGCGGCGTTCCTCCCGGTCGACCCGAGCTACCCGGAGGAGCGCATCCGCTACATGCTCGACGACGCCGACCCGGTACTCACCCTCCGGGAGCTGCCAGAGTCCACAATGGACGACGGCCCGCTGGACGTCGAGGTCGAATCGCAGAACGCGGCGTACGTCATCTACACGTCGGGCTCCACCGGACGGCCGAAGGGGGTCGTCGTCAGCCACGCCGGCCTCGCCACGCTGGTCGCCAACACCGTCGACGCCTACCAGGTCGGCCCGGGCGACCGGGTCCTGCAGTACGTGTCACCCAGCTTCGACGCCTCGGTGCTGGAACTGTGCGCGTCCCTCATGACGGGGGCCGCGCTGGTCGTCACGCCGCCGGGACCGCTGCTGGGCGACCAGCTGCGGGACGTCCTGGCTCAGGGACGGGTGACGCACGCGCTGATCCCGCCCGCGGCCCTGGCCACTGTGGACGACCCGGATCTGCCGGACTTCCGCACGGTCGTGGTCGGCGGCGACGTCTGCCCGCCGGAGCTGGTCGCGAAGTGGGCGCCGGGCCGCCGGATGCTCAACATGTACGGCCCGACCGAAGCCACCGTCGTCTCCACGGTCAGCGAGCCGCTGGTGCCGGGCGAACAGGTGACCATCGGCCAGGCACTCAAGCACACCCGGGCGTACGTCCTGGACGACCGGCTCCAGCCGGTGCCCTCGGGTGTGGCGGGCGAGCTGTACGTCGCGAGCCCGGGCCTGGCCCGCGGGTACCTCGGCCGTCCCGGGCTCACTGCCACCAGGTTCGTCGCGAACCCGGCCGGCGGGCGGATGTACCGCACCGGCGACCTGGTCCGCCGCACCCGCGCCGGGAACCTCGAGTTCCTCGGCCGGACCGACGACCAGGTCAAGATCCGCGGCTTCCGCATCGAACTCGGCGAGGTCGAGTCCGCCCTGCGGGCCCACCCGGCGCTCACGGCCGCGGTGGTGCTGGCCAAACCCGACCCGACCGGGCAGAAACGCCTGGTCGCGTACGTCGTCGGGGACATCAGCGCAGCCGAGCTGCGCACCGAACTGGCCCAGCGCCTGCCGGACCACCTGGTGCCGTCAGCGTTCGTCGTGCTGGACGCCATGCCGGTCAACGCCAGCGGCAAGCTCGACCGGGCCGCGCTGCCCGAACCGGCCGAGGAGACGGCGGACTACGTCGCCCCGAGCAGTCCCGAGGAGCAGCTGATCGCCGACATCTGGGCCGAGGTGCTCGGCGTGCCCCGCGTCGGGCTCGGCGACGACTTTTTCGCACTGGGCGGGCATTCCGTGCTCGCCGCCAAGGTCCGCATGCGGCTGCAGGCCGCGTTCGGGGTGGACCTGTCCCTGCCCGTGCTCTTCCAGACCACCACGGTCACCGCGCTCGCCGCGGTGGTCCACACCGAGATCGAGGCCGAGCTCGCCGGCATGTCCGAGCAGGAGCTCCTCGACTCCCTCACCGAGGAGGCCAGCGCATGACCACGTTCGACACCCGCCCCGCCGACGCCGATCGGGCGGCCCGGCTGCGGGCCGCGGTGCTCGCCCGGCGGCTGCGCGGACGCGCCACCGCGCCGGTCCGCACCTTCGGCCGCGCCGACCGCGACGTCCCGCTGCCGCTCTCGGCCGGGCAACAGCGCCTGTGGTTCCTCGACCGGCTCGACCCGGACAGCGCCGAGTACGCCGTGCCGCTCCTGCTCCGCCTGGACGGCGACCTCGACGTCAATGCCCTCCAGCGCGCCCTCGACGCCTTGGTGGCACGCCACGAGATCCTGCGCACCACCTACGTCGCCGAGGACAACAAGCCGCGCCAGGTCATCGGCGCCCCGGCCGCGGTCGAGCTGCCGGTGGTCGAAGGCGATCTGGACGCGGTGCTGACGGAGTACGTCGGCCGCCCGTTCGACCTCGCTGCCGGCCCGGTGTTCCGGGCGATGCTGGTCCGCGAGGCGCCGCGGCGGCACGTGCTGGCGCTCAACGTCCACCACATCGCCTGCGACGGCTGGTCGCTGCCGATCCTGCTGGACGACCTGCGCAAGCTCTACACCGGCGCCGAGCTGCCCCCGATTGAACTGTCCTATGCAGACTTCGCCGTCTGGGAGCAGTCCCGGGTGGACGTCCACGACGCCGACCTCGCGTACTGGAAGGACCGGCTCGCCGGGCTCGAGACCCTGGAGCTGCCCGCGGACCGCCCGCGTCCGGCCACCCGCGACCACCACGGCGCGTCGGTCCGGTTCACCATCCCGGCGTCGGCGGCGGAAGCGGTGCTCGACCAGGGCAAAGCCGTCGGCGCGACGCCGTTCATGACGCTGCTCGCCGCCGCGTACGTCGTGCTCGGCCGGCACACCGGCCGCGAGGACCTGGCCGTCGGCACCCCGGTTGCCGGGCGTTCGCGGGCCGAGCTGGAGCACATGGTCGGGTTCTTCGTGAACACGGTCGTCGCCCGCGGCGACCTCTCCGGCGACCCGGACTTCGCGACGCTGGCCGACCGCGTCAAGGTGGCGCGGCTGGCCGACCAGTCCCACGAGGACCTGCCGTTCGAACGCCTGGTCCAGGAACTGGCCCCGGAGCGCGACCTCGCGCACACCCCGGTCGTGCAGGTGATGTTCGCCGTCTACGACTCTTCCGACGGCGAAGGCGCGCTGGGTGACCTCGCGGTGTCGCCGGTGGACCAGGAGTCGACGACGGCCAAGTTCGACCTGATGATCTCCTTCGTCCGCCAGGCCGACGGCTCGGTGGCGGGCGTGCTGGAGTACGCGACCGCGTTGTTCGACCAGGTCCGGATGGAACGGATGGGCGAGCACTTCGTCCGCCTCTTCACCGAGCTGGCCGCCCGCCCCGGCGCCCGGCTGTCCGAAGTGGACGTCCTCGGCACCGACGAGCGGACGCTGCTGCTCGACACCTGGAACGCCACCGCCGAGCCCTACCTGCGCGGCACCCTGCACGGCCGGATCGCCGAGCAGGCGGCGTCCAACCCGGACTCGATCGCCGTCCGCTGCGGCCCGGCCGAGCTGACCTACGCCGACCTGGAAACCCGCGCGACCCGGATCGCCCAGCGGCTGCGCGCGCACGGCGTCGGCGTCGAAACCCCGGTCGGCGTGCTCTGCGAACGCGGCCCGCTGCTCCTGCCGGTGCTGCTGGCCATCCTCAAGACCGGCGGCCACTACATCCCGCTCGACCCGGCCTACCCGCAGGACCGCAAGGAGTACATGCTCCGCCAGGCCGGCGCCCGCGTGCTCGTCACCACCCGCCGGTACGCGGACGAGAACCTCGGCGAGGTCGTCGTCTTCGCGGACGAGCCGGTGGCCGACGACCCGGTGCCGTGGGCCGACCCGGTCGTCGACCCGGAGAACCTCGCCTACGTCATCTACACCTCCGGCTCCACCGGCCGTCCCAAGGGCGTGATGATCAGCCACCGCGGGGTGCTGCACTACCTCGACTGGTGCCGCCAGGCCTACCGCGCCGACGAGGGTGACGGCGCGCCGGTGCACTCCTCGCTCGCCTTCGACCTCACCGTCACCGGGCTGTTCCTGCCGCTGCTCTGCGGCACGACCGTGACGCTGGTCCCGGAGGACGAGCACCCGGTCGCCGGGCTTGCCGACGTGCTCTCCAGCGGCCGGAAGTTCAGCTTCGTCAAGCTCACTCCGGCCCACCTCGAACCGCTTCGCCGCTGCCTGACGTCTGAAGCGGCGGATGCGGCCGCGCACCTGGTCGTCGGCGGTGAGCAGCTCACCGCCGAGGCCCTGGAGTTCTGGCGCGAGAACGCCCCCGAAGTCGTGGTGGCCAACGAGTACGGCCACACCGAGACGTCCGTGGCCAACGTGATCAACCTGCTGCCCGCCGCCGAGTGCGTCACCACGCCGATCTCGGTGGGCCGGCCGATCTGGAACACCGAGGTCTACCTCCTGGACGAGCACCTGCGCCCGGTCCCGGTCGGCGTCACCGGCGAGCTGTACGCCGGCGGCGCCGGGGTCGCTCGTGGCTTCGCGGGCAATCCGGGCCTGACCGCGGCCAAGTACGTGGCCAGCCCGTTCGGCCCCGGACGGCTCTACCGCAGCGGCGACCTGGCCCGGTACCTGCCGGACGGGCGGCTGGAGTTCGTCGGGCGCACCGACCACCAGGTCAAGGTCCGCGGCTACCGCATCGAGCTGGGTGAGATCGAGGCCGCGCTGGTCGGCGGGCCCGGCGTCACCGAGGCGGTCGCCGTGGTCCGCGACGGAGCCCTCGCCGGCTACGTCGCGCCGTCCACAGTGGACGGCGAAGAACTGCGATCCCACTTGGCCGAGCGGCTGCCGGAGTACATGGTGCCGTCGACCCTGACCACTTTGGACACCCTGCCGCTGACGTCCAACGGCAAGATCGACCGGGTCGCCCTGCCCGCCCCGGACGCCACGCCGGTCGCGACGTCCGGCGTCCTGCCGCGCGACGAGCTGGAGATGGCGCTCGCGAAGCTCTGGGAGGACCTGCTGGGACGCCGGGTCGGCGTCACCGACGGCTTCTTCGACGTCGGCGGCCACTCGCTGCTGGCCGTGGTGCTGGTCGACCGGATCAAGGCCGAGCTGGGCGCCACCGTCGGTCTGGCCGAGGTGTTCCGCGCGCCGACCGTGCGAGCGCTGGCCGACCACATCCGCGGCGGGGAGAGCGGCGGGGGACTGGTCGTGCCGCTCTCGCCGGGACGCGCGGGTGTCGCGCCGCTGTTCCTGCTGCCGCCCACCGCCGGCAGCCCGTTCCCCTACCTGCAGCTGGTCGCCGAGCTGGACCCGGCGTTGCCGGTGTTCGGCCTGCAGGCTCCCGGCTTCGCGCCCGGCGAGGACCCGGTGCACACCATCGAAGAGCTGGCCGCGGCGTTCGTCGCCGACCTCCTGCCCGTCGCCGGGGACCGCCCGATCCGGCTCGCCGGCTGGTCGCAGGGCGGCTCGGTCGCCTTCGAAATGGCGGCGCAGCTGGAAGCCGCGGGCCGCGCGGTCGAGCACCTGTGCGTCATCGACGCCACCGTCCTCGGCGTCGACGACTACGGCAACCCGCTGCCCGACATCGACACCAGCGACCCGCTGGCCTGGTTCGGCGAGGCGATCCTGAAGCTCGAACCCGGGGCGGACACGCTGGACGAGATGCTCGCCGAGGCCCGTGACCGCGGGATGGTCTCGGAAGTCGCGGGCAACGCCGTCGTCGAGCAGATGGCCCGGGTCTACCTGGCCGGCAAGGACGCGGTCGAGGCCTACCGCTGCCGCGCGGTCGTCGACACCGGCATCCACCTGATCACCTCCACCGGCACCCACCCGGTGAAGGGCCGCCCGGAGGTGCGCCCGGAGAGCTGGCGCGCCCGCACGCGCGGCGAGCTGACGGTGACGCCGGTGCCGGGCCACCACTGGGACATGGTCGAACCGCCGCACGTGGCGGAGCTGGCGCGGGCCGTGCTGGCCGGGCTGGCCGTGACCGCCGACGAGTGAAGGAGAACGCCATGACCGAGGACCTCGCGGTCGCCGCACCGGCCCCCGCCACCGTCACCGACCCGCGCGCGGGCAGCTTCCGCGTCGACGCCCACCACGGCGAGATCCTGCAGGGGGTCTTCGTCACCGGCGACAAGCTGCGCCGCGGCCTGGTCACGCTGCCCTGCCCGCTCTACAGCACCCGCGCCACCTTCCTGCCCACCGAAGACGGCGGCACGACCGTGCGGCCGGCGTGGCGGAGCAAGGCCCGCCGCGCGGCCGACCTGACGCTCGCCCGGCTCGGGTACCCCGTCCCGGGCGGGCTGCTCGACATCACCAGCGACATCCCGCTGTGCCGCGGGTTCGGGTCGTCGACGGCGGACGTGACCTCGGCGATCGGCGCGGTGCTCGCCGCGACCGGCCGCCGGCTCGCCCCGGCGGAGGTAGGCGCGCTCGCCGTCGAAGCCGAAACGGCGTCCGACTCCCTGATGTACGGCGGCCGCGCGGTGGTCTTCGCCCACCGGGAAGGCGAGCCGATCGAAGACCTCGGCGAGCTGATGCCGCTGTCCGTACTGGGTTTCGGCACCAGCCCCGGCGGTCGCGGCGTCGAAACCCTGGAACTCCCGCCCGCGCGCTACACGTCGTGGGAGATCGAGGCGTTCCGCCCGCTGCGTGGCCTGCTGCGCCGGGCCGTCCACGACGGCGACGCGCGGCTGCTCGGCCGCGTCGCCACCGCCAGCACCCTGCTCAACCAGCGCCACCTGCCCATCCCGGGCCTCGACGACGTCCTCGCGGCCGCCCGGGCCGCGGGAGCCACCGGCGTCCAGGTCGCCCACAGCGGCGACGTCGCGGGCCTGCTGTTCGACACCGCCGACGCCGAAACCCCGGCCCGGCTGGAGTTCGCCGCGACGCGGCTGGCCGCGCTGGGCGTGACCGAGACCTGGCAGTTCGAAACCGAGAGGTGAGTCCGATGACCCTTGCCGCCCCCGTCAGCCACTCCGTGAGCCGGTCCGTCGTGGAGGCGACCGAGCTGCCCCGGATCATCCGCATCCGGCCCAACTTCCACGTCGCCGCCTTCGGCCTGATGAAGCTGCTGCCCGCCCGGTTCATGCTCGACCGTGCCGAGGAGCGCGGCGAAGTGGGCCCCGGCACGACCGTGCTCGAGACGTCGTCGGGCACCTTCGGCCTCGGCCTCGCCATGGTCTGCCGGCTTCGTGGCTACCCGCTCACGATCGTCGGCGACCCGGCGATCGACGCCCCGCTGAAGCGACGGCTCGAGCACCTCGGCGCCCGCGTCGAGATCTGCCCGAAGCCCAGCCCGGTCGGCGGGTTCCAGCGCGCCCGGCTCGACCGGCTGGAGGAGCTGCGCGCGGAGTACCCGAACCACTGGGTGCCGGGCCAGTACAGCAATCCCGACAACCCGGCGTCCTACGCGCTGGTCGCCGAGCAGCTCGCCGAGACGATCGGCGTGCCGGACTGCCTGGTCGGCGCGGTCGGTTCCGGCGGGTCGACGTCCGGCACCAGCTCGTTCCTGCGGATGCTCGCCCCCGAGCTGAACCTGATCGGCGTCGACACCCAGCGCAGCGCCATCTTCGGCCAGGCCGACGGCCCGCGGGTGCTGCGCGGGCTCGGCAACAGCCTGGTCCCGCCGAACGTCGCCCACGAAAGCTACGACCAGGTGCACTGGATCGGCGCCGCGGAGGCGTTCGCCGCGACCCGCGAGCTGTACGCGCGGCACTGCCTGTTCATGGGCCCGACCAGCGGCGCGTCCTTCAAGGTCGCCGACTGGTGGTCGCGGCGGAACCCGGACGCCACGGTCGTCGCGCTGCTGCCCGACGAGGGCTACCGCTACCAGGACACCGTCTACTCCGACGAGTGGCTGCAGGCCCAGGGGCTGGCCCACCCGGGCGCGGCCGAGCCGTACGAGGTCGTCGCGCCGAGCGAGCCCGGCGGCTCGTGGACCTGGCTGAACTGGGGCCGGCGCAGCCTGGCCCCGGTCGTGGCGGCGTGATGCGCACCCTGCTGCTCGTCGAAAGCAACACCACCGGCACCGGACGGCTGTTCGCCCGCCGCGCCCGCGAGCTCGGTTACGAGCCGGTGCTCGCGGCGGCCGACCCGAGCCGGTACCCGTACGCGGCTGAAGACGGCGTCCGCGTCGTCCAGGTCGACACCACCGACCCGTGCGCGGTCCTCGCCGCCGACATCGGCGAACCCGCGGGCGTGACGACCAGCTCGGAGTACTTCATCCCGGTCGCCGCGCGGATCGCGGCGAAGCTGGGCCTGCCCGGCCCGGACCCGGACGCCGTCACCGACTGCCGCAACAAGGCCCACCAGCGCGCCATCCTGGCGGCGATGGCACCGAAGTGCACGGTCGTGACGTCGGTGGCGGCGGCCGTCGCGGCGGCCACCGAGTTCCCGGTGGTGCTCAAGCCGGCCGAGGGCTCGGGCAGCGTCGGGGTGCTGCGGTGCGAGACACCCGAGTCGGTCGCCTCGCAGGCGGCGGCGCTGCTTTCGGTCACCCACAACGAACGCGGCCTGCCGGTGCCGGCCCAGGTGCTGGTGGAGCCGTACGCGAGCGGGCCGGAGTACTCGGTCGAGCTGTTCGGCGACGTCGTCGTGGCGGTGGTCCGCAAGCGCCTCGGGCCGGCCCCGTTCTTCGTCGAGGTCGGCCACGACGCCCCGGCCTCGCTGCCGCCGTCCGACGAGACGGCACTGGCGGACACGGCCCGGGCCGCGGTGAGCGCGCTCGGGCTCGGCTTCGGCGCCGCGCACGTCGAAATCCGGCTCACCCCGGACGGCCCGCGCCTGATGGAGGTCAACCCGCGCCTGGCGGGCGGGATGATCCCCGAGCTGGTCCGCGCGGCGACCGGCGTCGACCTGGTCGCGGCGCAGGTGGCCGCGGTGCTGGGCGTCGAACCCGACCTGCGGCCGGACCGGCGGGCGTGCGCCTCGCTGCGGTTCCTCACCGCGTCGTCGGCCTCGGTGCTCGCGGCCGGGGACACGGTCGCCGCGGCCGCCGCCGTACCCGGTGTCGTGCAAGCCCGCCTGTACCGGCCCGACGGCACCTCCGTCCGGCCGGCCCGGGACTACCGCGACCGGGCCGGGCACGTCCTGGCCGTGGCGGACCGGCCCCGCGCCGGCCGCGCGGCCGCGGTCGCCGGACTGAACGTGCTGCGCGAAGCCGTGATCCCCGAAAGGGAAACCCGATGACCCTGCGGTTCCTGATCACCACCGTCGCCCGGACCGCCGAAGCCCGCGCCGACCGCGCGCGCGACGACCGCGAGACGGCCGAACCACCACCCCAGCCGGACACCCCGGAAGGAGCACCCCGATGACCATCGCCAAGGGCGGCACAGGACGGCTGACCCGGCCGGTCGCCGCCGCGGCCCGGGAAATCCTCTTCGACCGCGACACCGCACCCGCCCCCGACCCGGTCGCCGCCGAGCTCGGCCTGATCAGCCAGGTCGACCGGGCCCACGTCGTGATGCTCGCCGAACGCGGCATCGTCGACCCCGGCCGCGCCGCCGAGCTCCTCGCGGGCATCGAAAACCTGCGGGCGCACCGGTTCGCGCCGTTGCACGAGGTCCCCGCGCCCCGCGGCCGCTACCTCGCCTACGAGTCGTACCTGATCGACACCCTCGGCGCCGAGATCGGCGGCGTCCTCCACAGTGGACGGTCCCGCAACGACCTCAACGCCACCGTCGTGCGGCTGCGGCTGCGCGAGCCGCACGAGCGGCTGCTCGCCGAGTCCGACGCCCTCGGCCGCGCCCTGCTGGAACGCGCGCGGCGCTGGGCCGGTGTCACCATGCCCGCCTACACCCACCACCAGCCCGCGGTCCCGATCACCTACGGCCACTACCTGGCCGGGGTGGCGAGCGCGCTGGTGCGCGACGTCGAAGGGCTGTGGCAGGCCGGGGCGGAGCTCGACCAGAACCCGCTCGGCGCGGGCGCGGTCGGCGGCACGTCGCTGCCGGTCGACCAGGACCGCACGACGGCGTTGCTCGGCTTCGCGGCGCCGCTGGCGAACTCGCTGCACGCCGTCGCGTCGCGGGACCTGGTGCTGCGGCAGCTGTCCGCGGCCACGGTCCTCGGGGTGCTGCTGTGCCGTGTCTCGCACGACCTGCAGGCCTGGACCAGCGCCGAGGCCGGGCTGCTGCGGCTGGCCGACGACGTCGTCGGGTCCAGTTCGATGATGCCGCAGAAGCGGAACCCGTTCCTGCTGGAGCACGTCCAGGGCCGGGCGCTGGCGCCGCTCGGCGCGTTCACGGCGTCGGCGAGCGCGATGGCCACCGCGCGGTTCACCAACGCCATCGCCGTCGGCACCGAAGCCGTCGCGCCGGCCTGGTCGGCCCTCGAAGCGGCGACCGACGCCGTGGTCCTGCTGCGGCTGGTCGTCGAGGGGGCCGAGCCCGTGCCCGAGCGGATGTACGAGCGGGCCGTCGACGGCCAGACCGCGGCGACCCACCTGGCCGAACGGCTCGTCGACGCCGGGATGCCGTTCCGGCAGGCCCACCACGAGGTCGGCGCCGTGGCCAAGGAGGCCCTCGAAGCCGGGCTGCCGCTGCACGAGGTCGCCCGGACCCGGCTGGCCGGCCAGCCCGGCCACGTCCTGGCGGCCCTCGACCCGGCCGAGGTCGCGCAGCACGCGGCCCACGGCGGGGGACCGGCACGGGAGTCCGTGCTCGCCGCCGTCACCGAGGCCGAGACGGCGTTCGCCCGCATCCGCGCCGACGTCGAAGAACGCCGCTGGCGCTGGAGCCAGGCCGAGGTCGGCCTCGACGACGCCGTCCGCTCGCTGATCGACACCCACCGACCCTGAGGAGCCAGTCATGACCACCTTCGCCGACGACCTCGCGACCCTGCGCCCGGAGACCGGGCCCGTCCAGGACACGCACGTCGAACTCCGCAGCGACACCTTCACCCTGCCCACCCCGGCCATGCTCGAAGCCGCCGCGCGCGCCCCGCTCGGCGACGACGTCTACGGCGAGGACCCGACCGTGGACCGCCTCGAGCAGCTTGCGGCCGAGCTGCTCGGCAAGCAGGCCGGCTGCCTGATGCCGAGCGGCACGATGGCCAACCTCACCGCGTTGCTCGCCCACTGCCCGCGCGGCGGCAAGGCGATCGTCGGCCACGAGTCCGACGTGTACGTCTACGAAGCGGGCGGCGCGTCCCTGTGCGGCGGCATCGTCTACGACCCGCTGCCCAACCTCGCCGACGGCACCATCGACCCGGCCGCGATCGCCGAGGCGTGCGCGGTGGACCGCACCGACCCGCAGATCGCGCCGCCGGCGGTGCTGAGCCTGGAGACGCCGCAGAACCGCTGCGGCGGGCTGCCGCTGCAGCTGGACTACCTGAGCGAGGTCTCGCGGCTGATCCGCTCGCACGGCGTCGCCCTGCACCTCGACGGCGCGCGGCTGTTCAACGCCGCGGTGGCGCTGGGCGTCAGCGCGGCGGAGATCGCCAAGCACGCGGACACCGTGCAGATCTGCCTGTCGAAGGGCCTGTGCGCGCCGATCGGCTCGGTGCTGGTCGGCGACCGGGTGACGATCGCGGCGGCCCGCCGGATGCGCAAGATGCTCGGCGGCGGCATGCGCCAGGCCGGGATGATCGCGGCCTGCGGCATCGTCGCGCTGACCGAGATGACCGAGCGCCTGGCCGACGACCACGCCCGCGCGGCCCGGCTCGCGCGGGGACTGTCCCGGGTGCCGGGCGTCCGCCTGGACCCGGGCCCGCCGCTGACGAACATGGTCTTCTTCAAGGTCCGCGACGACCGCTACACCACCCGCACCCTGATCGAGGCGGCCCGCCGCCGCGGCATCAAGGTGGAGGAGCTGGGCACCGACCGCATCCGCGCGGTCACCCACGCCGGAGTGGACGACGACGCGATCGACCGCGCCGTGACGGTGTTCGGCGAACTGCTCGGCCCGTCCGCCGGCCTGCGGTGAGGCTCCGCCCGCGGGGTCCGCCGGGCCCCGCGGGCCATCGGCATCGGACGGGCTGGAGTCGGCGGTGGTGCTGCTCGACCACCGGGCGACGGCGGTGATCCGGGCCGCCCACCGAGGAGAGACCGGCGCTCGACCTCCGCGGCCACCGGTTCCTGACCGAGCGGCTTCCCGGTTCACGACCCGGCCGCGGCGGCGGTTACCGCGCGACCGCGGCCAGCGAGCGACTGGCCGAAGCTCCGCGAGCGGACCATCGCGACCCGGTCCTGCTGAACGACCCACAAGCGCTCGCCCCGCGGCGTCACTCGCCCCGAAACGACCGAGGCCCGCCTGAACCCCTTGGCGGACAAGGGAAGGCGGGCCTCGCGGCGCGGCTCTGAAGGAGACTGCCGGTCACCGGGCGGGTGTGCCGGTCGTGGCGGCTTCCCGGCGCTTGCGCTGGATGGCTTCCTGCTGACGTTGCAACTTGTCGTGCCAAGCTCCTGAGTCGTTCATGATCTTCTCCGGGTGGGCGAGGCGTGCGGCAGTCCGGCGAGAGCGCCGCGGCCGGTGGGGTTTCGCTGTGTCGCAGAAGTACCCAGCCGCTCCGGCGGTCAATCACCTTTTATGCCTCCCACCAGGCAATTAGTCCGCTCGGACGATCCGCGCTCCCGTCCGGTCACAACCGTCGCGCGGGGCGCGTCATAGCGGTGGCAAGACCAAGATCCGGAAGGGGAGCCACCGTGAAGACCTCCACCAACGACGAAACCCTCCAGTCGCGCCTGGCGAACCCCGCCAAGCTCGTGCCCGAGCTGGGGAAGATCGGCGCGGCGCTGTTCGCGGCGACCGGCAACGGCGCGATCCCGCAGACCACCATCAGCCTGGTGCAGCTGCGGGCCGGGCAGATCGTCGGCAACACCTACCTGACCGCCTTCCACACCGCGAACCTCCGCAAGGCCGGGGAGCCCGAGGCGCGCATCAACGCCGTCGCGTCCTGGTGGGACGCGCCGCACTTCACCGACGCCGAACGGGTCGCGCTGGCGGTCGGGGAAGCCGTCTTCACCGCCAGCCCGCACGGCGAGCGCGTCCCCGACGAGCTGTACGCGCGGTTGTCCGAGCACTACGACGAGAAGGCGATCACCACCCTCGCCATCGCGCTCGGCCAGGTCGGGTTCTTCATCCCCCTCGCCCTCATCGGCAAGCCGCTTCCCGGCGTCTCACCCGCGGAGCAGTGGCGGGACTGACCCGGCACACCTCACCTCTGGGACGCCACGAACGTGTAGTGCCCGCCGGTCGCCGTGTACGTCGCGTAGCCGTTGGCGAACTGCCCGAACCGCGCTCCCCGGCCGCCACTCACCCGGTCCGCCGACACGGCCGGGACGTCGATCGTCGCGGTCGTGCCCGGCGGCACGGTCACCTCCAGCACGAGGTCGCGGCCCTCGAGCCGCCAGCCGCTGCCGATGGTGCCGTACCGCGTGCGCAGGCTCGCGGTCGCTTGGGTGAGGCCGCCGCCGGGCTCCGGGTGCACGGAAAAACGCTGGTAGCCGAGGTGGAGCCGACGTGAGTCGGGCTACCTCCTCGGGCAAGTGATGTCGAACCGCTGTCGCGCCGACGGTGAGTGGACACCCGGCCTACTTGAGGCCGTGTGTTCGCGTTGTAGCTCGCGGCGCCGTAGGCGACCCTTGCCGGGTTCCGCCGGGCGAGAGCTGCGGGGCGCGTTCAGACCTTTGTGGACAGTGATCACGCCGTCCACTGTCCACAAAGGAAGATCCGGCCGAGCCGGCCGGGTGGTCCGGTCAGGAACCGGTGACCTTGAGCTCGACCAGGGTCGCCGGGTCCTGACCCGCGCCCTCGCCGAAACCGGTCCAGCCGTGCGTGTCCACGTCGACCGTGCTCGGCGCGCCCTTGATGGTGACGGTCGCGTGCACGTTGTGCGCGTCCTGGTCGTCCCCCTTGGCTTGGAACGCGTACGGGATCTGGAGCTTGAGGTCGCCGGTCGGGCCGCTCACCTGGAAACAGTAGTGGCCGGGGTCGGTGCCGTGGTCGCCCGGGCTGTTGTCCGAGTACACCTCGATCACGCCGGTGTGGCCCGCGCAGTCGACCAGCATGATGTGGCCGTCACCGCTGACCAACGTGATGCCGCGGTCGTGGAGGATCTTGGCCGCACCGGGGTAGCTGTAGTCCTCGACGATGCTGGGCGGGTCGCCGTCCGAGGCGGGTACGGCGGTCGCGGCGCTGGTGATCGCGGTCGCCGTACCGGAGATCACGGCGACGCCGGCGACGGCGCCCGCGGCGATCAGCGTTGTGCGGATGCGCATGTCGGGTAGCACTCCTTGTCGTTGACGGGGCTGGGCACGCGTCGCCGGACAGAATGCTGCGTCCTCGACCCGACATGGCCCCCCATGCGAAGACAGACGGACCGTATCGCCCGCTCCGCCTACTGGTCAACGTGTGAAAACGTACTTGGTTGGCGGCTTTCCCCCCGGACGGATCCGGTTCTAAGGTACCTGTCGGCTGACTCAGGGGGGACCGCGTATGCGGCAGCCGGCGGCTGCTGCCGTCAACCCCCTGCGATCTGACGAGGGGCAACGGGGCACATGGGGATCAGACACCTACGGGCCGCATTGACGACGACGACGGTGTTCGCGCTCGTCGTCGGCATCGTGGCGGCACCGACGGCGGCGGCGGACACACCGCAGCAGACGGAGCGCCAGCAGGTGCTGACGCTGATGCGTGACGGGAGCCCCGTCATCTCCCGCGCGGCCGAGGCCGCGCTGTGCGGCACGGACGACGACGTGCACGCCTTCTTGGCCACCGGGTTGAGCCGGATGCAGGAGGTTTCCGACCGCGTCGCGGTGCAGCAGATGATTTCCACCGGCGGGCCGGCGACGCAGCGCGCGGCCAACACCGCGCTCAGCGGCGGCATCGCCGATGTGCGCGCGTTCCTGGCGAACGGGTGGCAGCAGCCGTGGCAGACCGACCTGCGTGTGCAGGTCTCGCGGCTCCAGTCGGCCGCCACCGGTCCGACCGTGAAGAACGCGGCCAACACCGCCCTCAACGGCACGCCCGACGACCAGCTGGCCTTCCTCGGCAGCACCTACCAGCGGTCCCAGAACCTGGACGATCGGATCAGCGTCCAGCGCCTGATCAACACCGGCGGGATCGAGGTCAAGAAGGTCGGCAACTGGGCGTTGTCGTCCACTCCGGACGACGTGCGGTGGTTCCTCCAGAGCGGCTACCTGGTCGCGTTACAGCGTGATCAGGAGACCGCGACGGTCGCCCAGCTCGCCGACCTCGCGCAGAGCTCGGAGGCCCGCGCGGCGCAACAGACGCAGGCCGCGAAGGACGCCGCCGATCAGGCGGCCACTGCGGCCGCCGCCGCGAAGGCCGACGCGCAGACCGCCGCCGAAGAGACGCGCAAGGCGCAGGGGTCGGCCGAGCAGGCGGCGCAGGCCGCCGCACGGGCGGCCGACGCCGCCAACCGCGCGGCGCGGGCCGCGCAGACGGCGATCAACGCGGCCAACGCGGCCAACAACGCGGCTCGCGAAGCCGCCGCGGCGGCCAGCCAGGCCGCTTGGGCCGCGTCCATGGCCGGCCGGGCCGCCTCGAACGCACGCAACGCAGCGGCCGCCGCGGCCACGGATCGAGGCCAGGCGGACAAGGCGACGCAGGCGGCGAAGGACGCCCGGGACGCCGCCAACGGCGCGCTGAGCGCTGCCGACGCGCTGACCCACGCCATCGACGCCGTGCACGCCGTGACCTTGACCGTGCAGGCAGCCGCCGCGGCCGCCAGCGATGCCACCGCGGCCGCCGCGGCGTCGTCGGAAGCCGGCGGCTACGCCCAGCAGGCCGGGGCCAGCGCCGCCGAGGCGCGCAACGCCGCCGCCCGGGCCCAGCGCAACGCCAACGAGGCGAGCCGAGCGGCCAACGCCGCGCTGTCGCTGGCCAACGACGCCGCCGCCTGGGCCGGCCAAGCGCGGCAGGCCGTGCTGGACGCCGCCGCGCACGCCAACGCCGCCGCCGTGGCGGCCGACGACGCGGCCCTGCACGCCGGCGAGGCGGCCGGTGCCGCGCAGCGGGCCAAGGACGCCGCGACCGAGGCGAAGACCGCCGCCGACGCCGCTCAGGCGGCCGCCGACCAGACCGGGAACACCGCCGACCTGGCCCGTCGCGCCGACGCGGAGCGGCTGGCCGAGCAGCAGTCCCAGACGATGCGCGACGCGCAGGACGCCAAGCAGGCCGAGGACTCCGCGACGGTGGCCCCGCACTGGACCGCCGACCGGCCGGAGCAGTTGAGTCAACAGGCGGCGGACCTGCTGGCGGCGGCCAAGGACCCGGCGACCCCGCCGGCGACGGCGATCACCGACGGCCGGAAGCTGGCCGCCGAGCTGATGCACACCGGCGGACCGAAGCTGTTCGCCGCGGCCGGTGCCGCCCTCGCCGGCACGGACGCCGAGCTGACCGCGTTCGTCCAGAATGGACTGTCCGCGGCCGTGGAGCAGGACGACCGGCTCAGCCTCGGCATCGTGGGTGGCGCCTCGCTGGTGCCGGCCCAGCGCGCGGCCGCCGGTGCGGCGGCCGCGGGCAGCCACGACCAGGTCAAGCAGTTCCTGACCACGCGCGACTACCAGGGCAAGATCACCAACGACCGGGTCGAGGCGCAACGCATCTCCACGGTCGGCGGCCCGGCCACCCGGGACGCGGCCAACGCCGCGCTGTCGGGCACCCCCGGCGACGTCGCCGCGTTCCTGAAGACCGGGCAGTTCACCGCGGCCAAGAACGACGACCGGATCGCCGTCCAGAAGGTCTTGGACAAGGGTGGCCCGGAGGTGAAGGCCGCGGCCAACGCCGCGCTGTCCGGACCGTGGACCTACGTGCGCGAGTTCCTCCAGTCCGGGCAGTACAGCGCCGCGTGGCGGGACGCCGACGCCGCGCAGCACGTCGCCCAGATCAACGGCTACGTCGCCAACGCGCGGGAATCCGCGGCCCTGGCGCACCAGCAGGCGGCCCTCGCCGCCGAATACGCGGCCAACGCGGCCGGCTCGGCCGCCGACGCCGCCGCGGCGGCCCAGGCCGCGCGGGATTCCGCGACGGAGGCGGGGCATCATGCCGACGATGCCCGGGCTTCCGCGGACGAGGCCGACAAGGCCGCTTCACGCGCGGCGCAGTCGGCCGAGACCGCCCGGTGGGCCGCGTCGAACGCGCAGGCGGCCGCACAGGCCGCACAGCGGTCGGCCGCCCAGGCGTCGCAGTCGGCCGCGCTGGCCAACCAGTACGCCGCCGAGGCCCGTGCTGCGGCCGCCCGGGCGCAGGCCGACGCCGACGCGGCGGGCAAGGACGTGGCCGAGGCCAGCAAGGCGGCCGCCGAGGCGTACAACGCGGTCAACACCAAGCAGGCCGAGGAAAACGCCAAACAGCAGGTCCTGGACATGCGCAGCACCGTCCAGCAGGTCCGGGACGCGGTCGCGCAGGCCATCCAGGACCACCCGGAGCTGCAGGCCCTCAAGGACGCCGCCGACCAGCTGCTGGCGATGATCGACACCATGGCCGGCGCCACGCTCGACTACGTGCGCGACCACGCGGGCGAGTTGCTCGCGCTCATCGAGCACTTGGCCGAGACCGCGGCGGGCATCGGCGCCGCGCTCGGCGGCGCCTCGGTCTCCGGCGGCGCGATCGCGGCGTGCGCCGAGGAGGTCGGTGCGGGAGCGGCGGTCGGTGCCGGTGGCGGCGCGTTCTTCGCCGGCATCGGCGCGGTGCCCGGCGGCATCGGCGGCGCGCTCGTCGGCGCCATCGCGTGCGTGTTCACCTCGGGCCCCGCGATCTACGCCGGCGTCACGGAGATGATCGGCGGCCTGGCCATGGCCCAGCAGGGCATGGAGGGCATGGCCGACGACATCAAGAACCTCTCCGAGAACTCCGGCAACGCGGTCGGCAACGCGCGGGAGGCGAAGGTCGCCGACATCGTCGGCGGCCGGCGCACCAAGGAGCTCACCAACAACGGCCAGGACTTCGAAATCGTGCAGCCGGGCGTCGGCAAGACCGGGGTGGACGTGTTCGGGCCGAACGGCGAGTACATCGCGGTCGGCGGCCCCGGCAAGGCACTGAACACCACCAAACTGGGATCCCAGATGAAGATCCTCAAGTGGGGCGCCGACCAGGCCGGCGTCACGGCCAAGGCGTACTTTGAGGCCGGCACGCCGCAGGAGGCGATCGACATCGCCAAGAAGTGGCTCGGCGACGCCAACGTGGTCTTCTTCCCGAAGTAGGCAGGAAATGTCAGACGGATTCGTGCGGCTGTACCGGCGGGACTGGTCCCCGGAGCAGGCGCAGCGGCGGGTGGGCTCACTGGCGGCGACCGGCATGGTGCTGGGCCATCCCGGCACCGGCCGGATCACCGCGCTCAGCGAGGATCCGGAGACCATCGGCGAGCAGGTCGAGCTGACGCGGGACGACCTGCTCGCCGCCATGGCCGGGCTGGGGGAGAAGCAGTTCACCTTCCAGTACTGGCTGACCGACGACGAGGACAGCGACGTCATCTGCACGCTGAGCCGGACCGGCGACGACGTGGTGGTCGAGGAGTACGGCCTTGACGGCCTCGGCGGTCCGATCGCGCGGACGGGGCAGGACAAGGTGATCCGCCGCCTGCTGGCCGAGTTCCGGACGACCGGCCCGGCCGCGGCCGGCCTGGTCGTCGACCGCTGGGGGCCGTCCCTCGACACGGACCTCGACGACATCGTGACCGGCGGCCCCACACCGGTGACCGTGACACCGGAACTGCTGGTGCTGCGGCCCGAGGTCGCACGCAGGCATCCGGAGCTGCGGGCCCCGGTCCCGTTCGGCGACTTCGTCGCCTGCGACACGGACGGAATCCTCGCTCTGGCGCGGTGACCGGGCGATTGCACCTGGGTCACTGTCCGCGCCGCCGTGCCGGTTGCGGAGGCCCGTCGGGAACGATCACCGCCGGTCCACAGGGGAATCCTGGGCTGCTTCAGGGCCGTTTCGTGATCTGTCCCAACCGGTACTCGCCGGACTTGACCAGCCCAACGTCCGAGACGGCCGCCAGGCGCGGGTGCTGGTGCACGCCGGGTTCGGCGTGGTGGTCGAGGCCGGGCGCCGACTGCACCGGCAGACAGCCTGGAGCACCGCGCCGCCGTCGCCACGTTGTTCGTGGGTGCCCCGGACCTGTGACGCCGGCTCGTTGAGCCGTTCGGGTGGGGACTCGGCCGGTGGCCAAACCTCCCGGGGCCGCCGGGCGTGGCGGGGGAGACGGCCGACTCCTGGGGGAACCATGCTCAAGCGCACTCTTCTACTCGTGGCGGCGCTCGGCGCCGCCCTCGTGCCCGGCGCACAACCCGCGGTGGCGGCGGGCTGCACTTGGGCGATGACACCGCTGGCGCTGCCGGCGCCCTACACCAGCAGCGAGGTCTACGCGGCGGCCGAAGGCGGCTGGTTCGTCGGAGCGGTGCGCGGCCCCAACGCGTATGCGCAGGTGCGGTGGCACGGCGGTCAGGTCGATTCGTCGTTCCGCCTGACCGAAGTGCGCGACATCAACTCCTCCGGAGACGTCGTGGGGGACGGGGGAACCGGTGATTGGTGGGCCGCGAAACCCGTCGTGTACCGCGGTGGCCAATACGTGAACCTGCCCATGCCGCAAGGGTTCCGGTCGGCCAAGGCCACGCACATCAACGACGCCGGGGACGTCATCGGTGTCGCCTACGGCAATCTCGGCGACGACGTCCACCCGGTGCTGTGGGCCGCCGCGCGGCCGGGCACGGCCGAGGTCCTGAACCCGGACCCCCAGCACCTCTACGACACCTACCCGGTCGACGTCGACGAGCAGGGCCGCGTCCTGCTCTACACCGACGTCGGCGAGCGCTCGGGCGAGGTGTTCGTCCGCGCCGCCGACGGCGGTTACCGGCAACTGCCCCCGCTGTACCCCGGCGGCGCGGTCTACCTCGAGGCCTTCCACGGCGGCCGCATCGCCGCTTCGGTCGTCACGCCCGAGCTGACGATGGTCGCCATCGAAGCGGACCTGGACGGGAACGTCGTGCACACGACCACCGAGGCGGCCGACGCACTGTTCCTAGACGCCGGCACGACGATGGCAGGTGTGGCCCACACCTTCGACCCCGAAAACTACGAACTCCGCATCTGGGAGGACGGCGAACCGATCGCCGACCTGGCCGGCGACGCCGACGTCAACGCGGCACCGCAGCCCGCGGGCCTCACCGACGACGGGACGCTGGCCGCGACCATCAGGTTGCCGGGCACGACGCAACCCCGGGCGGTGGCCTACCACCGCGGCTGCTGACGTCGCTTGCATCACGCGGCCGGACAGCGCGGCCCGCGGCCGGTTCGCGAAGCTCCAGGCATCCAGGGTCACATCGAGGAGGCTGCCGAGCCATGTGGCGAAACTGCTCTACGTGATCGCGCTGGTCGACCACATTCGATATTCAGGACAATTTTCTTCGACGCACGGCCGATGTGTCAGTCGCCGAAAGGCACTCGAACTCCTGACGGTCTGACTGATCTGCTGCCCTGACCAGCCCAAACATGCGAATGGGCCGAAGGGGGCCGCGCGACCCCCTTCGGCACGCCCTCGAACAGTGACGCGCCGGCGTCAGCTCGACCGGTTCGCCCACCAGCTCTGGCCGGCTTCGGGCAGGCTGGAGATCGGGTCGTAGTACGGGTAACGCCGCTGCAACGCCTCCGGGTCGTCCAGCTCGATGCCCGTCCGGTAGTTCTTCGTCCAGTACGAGATCCCCAGCTCGCGGTCGTAATCGGCCAGCTGGTGCACCCACCGCTTCCCCACATACGGCACGTCGCAGACGATCCGCGGCGTCGCGTAACCAGGCAGGTAGCCCATGATCGCGTGCTGCAGCTCCTGCGCCTCGTGCACCGACACCCGCCAGTGCTCGGCGTTCGGGATCATGTCGCACATGTAGAAGTAGTACGGCAGGATGTTCGCCTCGCCCTGGAGGGCGAAGCACAGGTCCAGTAGCTGGGCCGGCGTCGCGTTGACGCCGCGCATCAGGACGCCCTGGTTGCGGACGTCGCGGACGCCGACGTTCAGCGCTGTCTGGGCTGCCTCCGCGACCAGTGGGGTCACCGACTGGGCGTGGTTGACGTGGGTGTGGATCGCCAGGTTGACGCCGCGGCGCTGAGCGGTGACGGCGACGCGCTCCAGGCCTTCGACCACCTTCGGCTGCAGCCAGTGCTGCGGCAGCGCGGCCAGTGCCTTGGTCGCCAGGCGGATGTCGCGGACCGTCTCGATGTCCATCAGGCGCATCAGGAACGACTCGAGCTGCGGCCACGGCACGTTGGCGACGTCGCCGCCGGAGACGACCACGTCGCGCACGCCCGGGGTCTTCTTGAGGTACGCGATCATCGCGTCCTGGCGGTCGACCGGCTTGAGCGAGAGCTTGTGCTTCTCGACCTGCTCGGTGGAGTTGCCGACCAGGTCCATCCGGGTGCAGTGGCCGCAGTACTGCGGGCAGGTCGAGATCATCTCGGCCAGCACCTTGGTCGGGTAGCGGTGGGTCAGGCCCTCCACGACCCACATCTCCGCTTCGTGCAGCGAGTCGCGTTCCGAGTGGGGGTGGCTCGGCCACGTCGTGTCGCGGTCGCTCTTGACCGGGAGCATGTAACGGCGGATCGGGTCGGCGTAGAACGCCTCGGTGACCTTCGCCGGGTCGGTGCCGGCGGTCGGCGCCATCGTGTTGATCATCTGCGGCGGCAGCAGCATCGACATGGTCGCCAGCTCGCGCTGGTCGGCGAGCAGGTCGTCGTAGAAGCGCTCCTCCAGCAGGTCGCCCATCAGGGCGCGCAGCTGCTTGGCGTTGCGGATGCAGTGGACCCGCTGCCACTGGGCGTCACGCCACTCGGCGTCGGTCACGTCGTGCCAGCCGGGGAAGCGGCGCCAGTCGGGTTCCACCAGCTCGGCGCGGGCGTACTCGTAGGGCTGGTCGATCGCGGCGGCAGGCGTCACAGGTTCCTGGATCGCAGTCACTTGTACTCCCAGTCGTCGGTTTGGCGTCAAAATATCCTGTCATAACGTTCTCATGCTGTAAATCTTCCTGCTTGCCGGATGACCTTCCCCCAGGTGGACGAGGGGGTCGAGGGGCGGAGCAGACTCAGGGGCGTGACGGACGAACACACCACGCTCCTGCTCGGCGGGCGCATCTACACCCCCGCCGGCCCGGACGCCACGGCCCTCGCGATCACCGGCGGCACCGTCGTCTGGGCCGGGCAGGACGCCCCGGCCCGCGCGCTGCACCCCGGCGCCGAGATCGTCGACCTCGGCGGCGCCTTCGTGGCCCCCGCCTTCGTCGACGCGCACGTCCACGCCACCGCCACCGGCCTGCACCTGACCGGCCTCGACCTCACCGCCGCCCGCGACCGCGCCGACCTCCTGAGCCGCGTCCGCGCCGCCGTCGTCCCCGGGCAGGTCCTGCTCGCCCACGGCTGGGACGAGACCGCCTGGACCGACCCGCGGCTGCCCAGCCGCGCCGAGCTCGACGACGCCGCCGGCGGTGCCCCGGTCTACCTGAGCCGGGTCGACGTCCACTCCGCGCTCGTCTCCACCGCGCTGGTCGAGCTGGCCCCGGCCGCCCGGGGCGCCGACGGCTGGTCGCCCGACGGCCCGCTGACCCGCGCCGCCCACCACGCCGTCCGCGCGGCCGTGCGCGCCGCCGTCACGCCCGAGCAGCGTGAACGCGCTCAGCGGGCGTTCCTCGCCGAGGCCGCGAAGCAGGGCATCGTCAGCGTCCACGAGTGCGCCGGCCCCGACATCTCCGGCCGCGACGACCTCGCCGCCCTCCTGGACCTCGCCGGACCGGGCCACCCCGAGGTCGTCGGCTACTGGGGCGAGCTCGGCGCCGTCGAGACCGCCCGCGAACTCGGCGCCCGCGGCCTGGCCGGCGACCTCTTCGTCGACGGCGCCCTCGGCTCCCACACCGCCGCGCTGACCACGCCGTACGCCGACCACCCCAGCTCCGGCACGCTCTACCTCGACGCCCACCGCATCGCCGAGCACCTCGCCGCGTGCACCGAGGCCGGGCTGCAGGCCGGCTTCCACGTCATCGGCGACGCCGCCACCGCCGAGGTGATCGAAGGCTTCCGCCTGGCCGAGAAGGAAGTCGGGCAGCGCGCCCTGACCGCCCGCCACCACCGGCTGGAGCACCTGGAGATGGTCACCGCCGAGCAGGCCAAGATCCTGGCCGGCTGGGGGGTCGTCGCCTCGATGCAGCCGCTGTTCGACGCCGCCTGGGGTGGCGCGGACGGCATGTACGCCGAACGGCTCGGCGCGGACCGCGCGGCCGGCCTCAACCCGTTCTCCGCGCTGGCCGCCGAAGGCGTCATGCTCGCCTTCGGCTCCGACGCCCCCGTGACGCCGCTCGACCCGTGGGCGAGCGTCCGCGCGGCCGCCTACCACCGGACGCCGGGCGCGGGCCTGTCGCCGCGGGCCGCGTTCACCGCCCACACCCGGGCCGGGCACCGCGCCGCCGGCGTCAACGACGGTGTCACCGGCAGCCTGGCCCCGGGCGCGCCGGCGCACTACGCGATCTGGGACGCGACGGACCTCGTCGTCGCCACCCCCGACACCCGGGTGCAGCGCTGGTCCACCGATCCGCGGGCCGGCGTGCCGCCGCTGCCGCGCCTGGAGCCCGGTGCGCCGCTGCCGCGCTGCCTGCGCACGGTGCGCGCGGGTGAGGTCGTCTACGACGACTTCACGCCGGGCACCTAGAGTCAGCACCTGTGGCAGTCACCGTGGCGGACCCCGAACCGGGCGCTTCGCACAAACCCGCCCGTACCAGGCGCTTCCCCCGGATGTGGCTGCTGCGGCTGGCCGCGGCGCTGGTGTCCGGGTTCGCCTATTACCTGAGCTTCGCGCCCCGCCCGCTGTGGTGGCTCGCGCCGCTGGCGTTCGCCGGGTTCGCGCTCGTGCTGCGCGGCCGCAGCTTCCGGGGCGCGTTCGGCTACGGCTTCGCGTTCGGCTTCGTGTTCTTCCTGCCGCTGCTGACCTGGCTGCTGGACTTCCTCGGCCCGGACTTCGGCCCGTGGCCCTGGCTCGGCCTGTCGTTCGCGCTGGCGCTCTACTACGGCCTGGCGGGCGGCCTGATCACCTGGGTGTCCCGGCTGCCGCTCGCGCCGCTGTGGGGCGCGCTGATCTTCATCGCGATGGAGACCCCCCGCGCGTGGTTCCCCTTCGGGGGCTTCCCGTGGGGCCGCGTCGCGTTCAGCCAGCCCGAAGGCGCGTTCCTGCCGCTCGCCTCGATCGGCGGCGCGCCGCTGGTCGGTCTCGCCGTCGTGCTGAGCGGCTTCTGCCTCGCCGCGCTCGCCGGACGGCTCTGGGACGCCCGCGAAGCGCTCAGGCCCGCGCTGCGCGCCCGGCGGACCGTCCTGGCCGCCCTCGGCACGGTGCTGCCCGTGATCGCGGGCCTGGCGCTGTGGCCGACCATCGGGACCGCGGCGCAGGACGGCGAGCGCACGATCGCCACCGTTCAGGGCAACGCGCCGAACATCGGGCTCGCCCTGCAGGGTGAGCGGGACCTGCTGCGCCGCAACACCCTCGCCGAGAGCGAACGGCTGCTGGACGCGATCCACGCCGGCAAGGTCCCGAAGCCGGACCTGGTCCTGTGGCCGGAGAGCGCCACCACCGTCCAAGGGCCGGACCCGCAGGTCGACCAGCTCGTCGCGAGCTTCGGCGTGCCCGCACTCATCGGCGCGCTCTACGTGCTGCCGGACCGGCACATCCAGAACTCGGTCATCGTCTGGGACCCGCGCACCGGCCCGGGCCAGCGCTACGCCAAGCAGCAGCTCGTGCCCTTCGGCGAGTACGTGCCCGCCCGCAAGCTCGCGGCGCTCGTCACGCCGTTCGTCGACCAGGAGACCGTCGACATGGTCCCCGGCGACGGTGCGAACCAGACGCTGACCGCCGCGGGCACCAAGGTCGGCGTGTTCGTCTGCTACGAGGCGGCGTTCGACTACCCGGCCCGCGACGCCGTGCGCGACGGGGCCGAGGTGCTCGTGGTGCCGACCAACAACGCCTGGTACGGCGAGAGCGAGATGAGCGTGCAGCAGCTGGCCATGTCACGGCTGCGCGCGGTCGAGCACAGCCGCCCGGTCGTGGTGTCCGCCGTCTCGGGTGTGAGCGCCGTGGTGGCCCCCGACGGGACGATCACCAGCTCAACCGGCCTTTTCACCGCCGATTCCCTGGTCGGGCGCGTGCCGTTGCGCACGCAGACTACGCTGTCGGATCGACTCGGTGCGTGGACGGAGTACGGGTTGCTGGCACTGGCGATCGCCGGGGTCGCCGGCGGGCTCGTACTCCGTTTTCGCACCCGGCGCACCAGCGCCGGCACGGCAGGGGACACGGCGGACTGACCGCCGGGGATATCGGAGGAGCACGGATGTCGCAGGCGCCGCGGGGGGCCCGGGGAATCGAGCCGGTGCTGGTGGTGATCCCGACGTACAACGAGCGGGAGAACCTCGGGCCGATCCTGGACCGCCTGCACAAGGTACTTCCCGAAGTGGACGTGCTGGTCGTGGACGACGGCAGCCCGGACGGGACCGGTGAGCTCGCCGACGAGCGCGCCGCCGCGAACGAGCGCGTCCACGTCATGCACCGGACCGAGAAGGCCGGCCTCGGCGCTGCCTACATCGCGGGGTTCCGCTGGGGCCTGGCGCGGGAGTACGGCACGATCGTCGAGATGGACGCCGACGGCTCGCACGCGCCCGAGGACCTGCCCCGGCTGCTGGACGCGGCCGGCGATGCCGACCTGGCCATCGGCTCGCGGTACGTCCCGGGCGGCAGCATCGTCAACTGGCCGGTGAAGCGGCAGATCCTCTCCCGCGGGGCGAACTTCTACTCGCAGGTGGCGCTGGGCATCCGGACCCGGGACATCACCGCCGGGTTCCGCGCCTACCGCCGTCCGGTGCTGGAGAAGCTGGCGCTCGACGAGGTCAACTCGCACGGCTACTGCTTCCAGATCGACCTGACGCTGCGCACGACCGAGGCCGGGTTCGAGATCGTCGAGGTGCCGATCACGTTCACCGAGCGCGAGATCGGTGTGTCGAAGATGGACGGCTCGATCATCCGCGAGGCGTTCCTGCGCGTGGCGTCGTGGGGCGTGCGGCGCCGCACCCAGCAGCTGAAGCGGCTGTTCAACCGCGGCTGACCGCCGTCACGATCCACGCCCGGGAGCCCAGAAGAACACCGTCGTCGGTCTCGTGCGCGGCGAACGCCGCGCGCAGCCGTTCTGCGGCGCCTTCAGTCCCGCGCAGTTCCTGCACGTCCTTGAGCCCGAGGGCGAACTCGGTGGCGGTCGCGCTGTCGGGTCCGTAGCAGACGGGCTCGTCGACGTCGGTGAACGTGACGCCGGTGAAGCCCGCGGTTTCGAGCAGGGCGCGTGTCGTCCCCGGGTCGCCGAGGGAGAAGTGCGCTCCGGCGGGCGGCGGTGCCGTGCCGGGCGCCACCGCGTCGTGCAGGACGGCGTACCACTCGTTGCGGGCCCGCTCCTGCCAGACGAGCAGCACCAGGCGCCCACCGGGCCGCAGCGCGCGGGCGAGGCTGGCGAAGGCGGCCGGCGGGTCGGCGAAGAACATCGCCCCGAACCGGCTGAGCACGACGTCGAACCCGTGTACCGGGAACGGGTGGGTCTGGGCGTCGGCGACCTCGAACGCCGCGCCGCCCAGCTCGCGGGCCCGGGTGATGGCCGCCGCCGAGACGTCTACGCCCAGGACGTGCCCGGTCCCCGACGCCTGCGCGGCCTCCCGGGTGGACTCCCCGGTGCCGCAGCCGACGTCCAGGACGTCCTCGCCCCGCGTGATCGCCGCGGCGACCCGGAAGCGCTCGTTGTGCGGGCGGACCTCGGCGTCGAACAACGCCGCGAACCTGACCCGGTGCTCGCTCATGCCCCTCCTCGGCCGGTTCGCAGGTCGACCCCCTGGTCTGCAAGTTTCTGCACGATCGGGTCGTTCTCGTCGGCATCGGTGACGATTCCGGCGACCGCGGCGAAGGGCAACACCGTGAAGCGGGAGGCCGCGCCGATCTTCTCCGCGCTCGCCAGCACGTAGGTGTCGGCCGCGCGGCGGGCCAGGGTGCGTTTCATGGCGGCCTCGTCGGCGTCGCCGGTGGTCAGGCCGGCTTCGGGGTGGACGCCGGTGACGCCGAGCAGGAAGACGTCGGCGCTGATCGCCTGGGCGGCCTCGGCCGCGGCGGCGCCGCAGGTGACCGCGGAGTGCCGGAACAGGCGCCCGCCCAGGAGGAACACGTCGATCCCGTGGTGGTCCAGCAGCGCGGCGGCGACGGTCGGGCTGTGGGTCACGACGGTCGCCTCCAGGTCGCGGGGCAGGGCCTTCGTGACGGCGAGGGTTGTGGTCCCGCCGTCGAGGATGACGGTCGACCCGGGCCGGACCAGCCCCGCGGCCAGGGCGGCCACCCGGTCCTTGCCGCCGACCGCGATCGAGGTCCGGCTCGCGTAGTCGGCGACGGCGGGGGAGACGGGCAGCGCCCCGCCGTAGACCCGCTGGCAGAGCCCGGCCGCGGCGAGGTCCCGCAGGTCACGGCGGATGCTGTCCTCGGAGACGCCCAGCTCGGCCGCGACGTCCTTCGCCAGCACCTTGCCCTCAGCAGCCAGGCGGCCGAGCAGCAGTTCCCGTCGTTCGCCGACCAGCATGCACGGTCCTCCTTGTTTCTGCCGAGTCGTGCACATTATGGTCGCGGCATGACGACTTCGACAAGCGTTCCCGGCATCGACGTCCCGGACCACCGCGGCCGCACCGGCCTCGACCGGGCCGGCCGCGACCTGGACCGGAACCCGCGGGTGCGCGTCACCGGCGTCGAACTGCTGGCGGCCGGGTGGCACGTGCTGCGCCGCACGACGTTCGACTACGAGCACGGCGACGGGCGGCGGACGACCGAGCAGCGCGAGACCTACGACCGCGGCAACGGCGCCACCGTGCTGCTCTACGACCTCGAGGGCGCCACGGTGCTGCTGACCCGGCAGTTCCGCTACCCGGTCTACGTCAACGACCACCCCGACGGGATGCTGCTGGAAGCCGCGGCCGGGCTCCTGGACGACCAGGACCCGGAGACCGCCATCCGCCGCGAGGCCGAGGAGGAGACCGGCGTCCGCATCGGCGAGCTAGAGCACGTGTTCGACGTCTTCACGAGCCCGGGCTCGGTCACCGAGCGCCTCCACTGCTACGCCGCGCCCTACCGCCCGTCCGAACGCGGCGCGGGCGGCGGGCTCGCGGAGGAGGGGGAGGACATCGAGGTGGTCGAGCTGCCGTTCAAGGAGGCCCTGGCCATGGTGGGCACGGGGGAGATCGCCGACGCCAAGACGATCATGCTGCTGCAGTGGGCGGCTCTGGAGGGCCCGTTCAGCCGATAACCGGCTCATCGGCGGCCGCGGTCGTCCGGGCACACAGGTGGTCGCTGCCTCACGCGCGGCTGAGGTGTGGCGCCGCGGTGCCGTGAAGGTGCCCTCATCGCACCGCGGGTGAGCTGTCGCCGATCCGGCGGCGCGCACGCTCGGGAGCAGCTCCAGCCGAGCCCGCCATGAGGGGCACCCTCACGGCTTCCGGCGAGCCATGCGGCTGATGGCGGGGTCCACCCGCGCAGCTGGGGAATGGCGCCGGCGAGAGCCCGGCGCGCGTCGTGCGGGTATGCGAAAGGCCCCCGCGGGGGGAGGTCGCGGGGGCCTTTCCGTTGTGGTGGGAGCTTGGCTACGAGCCGAGTCCCGAAGGGGTCACGCGGACCGGGAGGTCCGGCGGCCCTTCAGCTCGGCGAGACGTTCGTTCAGCAGGTCCTCGAGCTCGGGAATGGTGCGCCGCTCAAGCAGCATGTCCCAGTGGGTCCGCGGCGGCTTGACCTTCTTCTGCTCGGGCTGCCCGCCATCGACGATCTCGGACTCGCTGCCGTGCAGCCGGCATTCCCACACCGTCGGGATCTCGGCGTCGTCGGAGAACGGCACCTCGAACTCGTGGTTCTTGGGGCAGGCGTAGCGCACGGTGCGTCGCGGGGCGAGGTCGTGGTTGCGGTCGGTCTCGTAGCTGACCGCTCCCAGCCGGCTTCCACGAAGAACACGGTCGGCCATGATGGGGTCCTTTCAGTCAGCTCCGGGGTGGAGCCAGGGTGGTGCTCACCCTATGCAACGACTCAGGGGCTCCGGGGATTCCCGGTTCACCATGTCGTTGCTCACGATGAGCTGCGTCACCCGCCGGGATCAGCTTCCTCTAGTAGGAGGCATTTCGCGCTCCGGCGTGACGTCAATACGGCCTTCTTAGTGCTGATATCCCCCGGATGGGCTACTCGCGCCTCGCTCAGGTCAACCGTAACTGACCGTGATGAGCCGTTACGGGTCCCAGGTCACCCGCTCGAAAGTGGCGGCGACACAATACCTGATAACGCAAAGTAGCAGATTCGGCCTCAAAACGTGCTGAAGCTGAAGTTTCAACTACGGATTGTTCGGTATCTGCGACGACCACCGTATCGCCTTCCCGTACAACCTCGCCGTCGAGCACCCGTGCGTTGAACCGCCCGGGCAGCCCGCACCAGCACAGCACCTCCACCTGAACCGGCTGCAGCTCGTCCGCCAGTTCGAACAGACGAGCGGCTCCGGGGAAGAGCCTGCTGCGGAAGTCCGTCGCGATCCCGAAGCAGTAGACGTCGATCTCGACCTCGTCGGCCAGTTCGGCCAGCTGGTCGACCTGCCCGGGGGAGAGGAACTGCGCCTCGTCCACCACCACGTAGTCCACGTGCTGCCCGCGCGACCACTCCTGGCGCACCAGGTCCCGGACGTCGGTCTCCTCGCCGACCTCCACCGCCTGCCGGCTCAGCCCGATCCGGCTGGAGATCTGCGGCGCGCCCGAGCGGTCGTGGCGCACCAGCACCAGCCCCCGTCTGCCCTGGCGCGCGTGGTTGTGGTCGATCTGCAGCGCCAGCGTCGACTTCCCGCAGTCCATCGGCCCGTAGCAGAACTTCAGCTTGCCCACCGGCGGCGTGCCGCGGCGCGAACCGGCCGCGGGGACCGATGAGAGCGCGTCCGTGGGATCGGGGCCGGCGGCCCGGTCGTTCAGCAAGGTCACGACCGCCGACCCTATCGGGGAGCTACAGCACCGCGGGCGGACGGTTGCCCGCCGCCTCGATCGCCCGGCGCACCGGCACCAGCCGGACCAGCACCAGGCCCGCCACGAAGAAGATCACCAGTGCCACGATCGCCAGCCGGAACGACCCCGTCGCCTGCCCGACCCCGGCGAACAACAATGGCCCCAGCCACGACGTCCCGCGCTCACCCACGACGTAGAGCGAGTAGTACTGCGCGTCCTTGCCCACCGGGATCATCTGGCTGAACAGCGACCGCGACAGCGCGTTCGTCCCGCCCAGCACCAGCCCGATCCCGACGGCCACCGCCAGGAACTGCACGATCTGCTTCGGCTGGACGAAGTACGCCCCGGCCAGCACCACGATCCACAGCACCAGGCTGCCCAGGATCGTCCGCTTCGCCCCGATCCGGCGCGCCACCAGCCCGTGCAGCGTCCCGCCCAGGTACGCCACGAACTGGATCACCAGGATCGTGACGATCAGGATCTCGTCGCCGAACTTCAGCTCGTCCTTGCCGTACTGCGCCGACACCGTCACCACCGTGTTGATGCCGTCGGTGAAGACCAGGTAGCTGCCCAGGAAGGCCAGCGTCAACGGGTACGCCTTCGCTGCGACGATCGTCTGCCGCAGCTCGCCGAACCCCGCCCGCAACACCGACTTCCCCGGCGCGACGTCCACCGGCGTGTGGTTGCGGGGGAGAGCCCGCACCGCCGGGACGGTGAACAGCGCCCACCACAGCCCCGAGGTCAGGAAGCAGATCTGCACAGCCAGGCCCTTCGACACGCCGAACGCGTCGTGGCCGAGGTAGAACCCCAGCTGCAACGCCAGCGCCAGCCCGCCGCCCAGGTACCCGAACGCCCAGCCCTTCGCCGAGATGTCGTCCCGCTCGTCCGGCCCGCCGATGTCGACCAGGAACGAGTAGTAGACGACCAGCGAACCGCCGTAGCCGATGTTCGCCACGATGAACAGCACCACGCCCAGCTGCCAGTCCGACCCGGCGAAGAAGAACATCGCCGCCGCCGCGGCCGCACCCAGGAACGCGAACCCGCCCAGGATCCGCCGCTTGTTGCGGCTCCGGTCGGCCACCGCGCCGGCGATCGGCAGCACCAGCACCTGCACGACCGTCGCCACCGACAGCAGGTAGCCCCACACCGAGCCGGCCGGGAAGTGCAGCCCGAACAACGTCACGTCGCAGTGGTGCAGCGTGTCCGCCGCACCCGACGCGTCGACACACGCACGGTCCCCGTTAAGGGTGATGTTCGACTTCGCGTCCGACGCCGCGATGGTGCTCATCGAGAGCGCCCCGAACACCGTCGTCGACGACGAATAGAACGGCGAATTCGCCCAGTCGTAGAAATACCAGCCCCAGCGCTCGCGCTTCGTCGAGCGCGTCCCGGCCAGCGTCATCCACGGCTCCTCAGGGTCAAGAACGTCCAGGTCAGCGCGGAGACTACGGGGAGGTAGCGGAACCGGTGGCGGCACTCCCGAAACCGTGTCCGGTTTGTCGCTTCGTGATCATCCGCCACTTACGTGGCAAACGGCGTCCGCGCTTCACGGCGTGTCGCTCGCCGGAGTGAACAGTGTTTCGTGTGAGACTGGAGCGCGCAGTGTGTCTCTTGTGGTCAGAGGGACGCGCTCCTACTGTGCTCGCATGATCCACAACCGGAGACGTACCGTCGCGAGGCTCCTGCTCCTCGCCTTCGCCGCTTTGGGTCTGCAGCTGACCGTCCCCGCCGTCGCCTCCGCGGACCCCGCGCCGACGGCCTGGGCCAAGCTCCGCATGTGCGAGTCGAGCGGCCGCTACGCCACCAACACCGGCAACGGCTACTACGGCGCCTACCAGTTCGACCTCCCCACCTGGCGCAGCGTCGGCGGCGCGGGCCGCCCCGACCAGGCCGCGCCCCACGAACAGGACTACCGCGCCCTCTACCTCTACCGGATGCGCGGCTGGCAGCCCTGGCAGTGCGCCGGCATGCTCAAGCTCTCCGGCGACGTCGACGCCCGCAGCAAGCGCGTCCCCACCTACGCCGAATCCGCCTACATCGGCGGCGGGGGACCGGCCCCCGCACCCACCCCGCCACCCCCGAGCGGCAAACCCCCGTGGCCCGGCGTCGTCTACGCCTACGGCGACTGCGCCACCCCGCTCAAGGCGTTCCAGCTCCGCATGAACGCCTTCGGCTACGGCTTCACCGGCACCGGCTGCTACCTCGAGAAGACCAAGGAAGCCGTCCTCGCCCTCCAGCGCGCCAACGGCATCAAGGACAGCGGCCTCCTCGGCCCCAAGACCTGGGAAGCCGCCTGGAGCGGCAAACCACCCCGCTGACCGAACCGGCCGGTCAGGCCTGCTGCCAGGTGCCCCGCTCGATCAGTACCTCTCGCAGCAGGTCCGGGCGGTCCGTCACGATCCCGTGCACCCCGAGGTCCAGCAGCGCCCGCATCTCCGCCGGGTCGTCGATCGTCCACGTGTGGACCTCGATGCCCGAGCGCCCCGCGATCGACACGAACGCCTTGTCCACCACCCGCAGCGCACCCTGGCGCACCGGCACCTGCGCCATCACCCCCGCCACCAGCCGCCGCAACGGCAGCACCGGCAGCTTCCCGCGCGCCCACAGCGCCAGCACCGACCGCGGCCCGACCGCCGTCACCAGCTTCGGCCCCGCCAGCTTCCGCAACCGCGCCAGCCGCGCGTCCGAGAACGACGCCGCCGCCACCCGGTCGTGCGCCCCCGTCCGCTGCAGCACCTCGACGAACGGCCGCACCGCCTGATCGGCCTTCACATCGATGTTGAACCGCGCATGCGGCAGCTCCTCGAGGACGTCCTCCAGCCGCGAAAGCGCCGCCTTCCCCCCGACCTTGACGCCCTTAAGCTGCTCCCACGTCTGCGACGCGATCGCCCCCGACCCGTCCGTCGTCCGGTCCAGGTGCGTGTCGTGGTGCACCACCACCACACCGTCCGACGTCGCGTGCACGTCCGTCTCGATGTACCGGTACCCCTCCGCGAACGCCCGCTGGAACGCCGGCAACGAGTTCTCCAGCCCGGCCAGCTCGTCCAGGTGCCACCCACGGTGGGCGAACGCACGGGGGAGCGGATCGGCGAGATACGGAAAAGACGAGCCCATACCCCCAAGTGTGCACGCCCGGCATGGCCCCGGCATGAGCAAGCGGTGGCCAGCTAGGGTCTCCCGGGTGAGGGAAGCCGCCGAACTAGCCCAGCCAGCACCGCCCGCCGAGGACCTCGTCCCGGCCCGCCGCGGCGCACCCAAGCACTGCGGCTGGTGCGGCCGCCGCCTCCCCGAAGGCGGCAACGTCGGCCGCCGCCGCCGCTACTGCGGCCAGTCCTGCCGCCAGCGCGCCTACGAACGACGCACCGCCCTGCAGCGCAGCGGCCTCCCCGAAGACGCCGTCGTCCTCTCCGACACCGAGATCGCCGCCCTCCAGGACCGCCTCTTCCAGCTCCGCTGCGCCGCCGAAGACATCGTCACCGCCGCCGACGACGGAGCCGACCCGGGGGAGCTGCGCGGCCTCGCCGACGAGATCGCCCGCGCCGCCAAGGACCTCGAACAACTCCGCTGACGGTGACCGACGTCGCACAGGATCCCGCTCACCCCAGCCCGTCCAGCGCCCGGTACGTCCGGTTGCTCGCCGCCGCCGCCCGCTGCTCCCGGCCCGTCGCCTCGATGTAGTTCTGGCTCGTCGCCAGACTCGCGTGCCCCAGCAACGCCATGATCTCCGACGCCGTCGCCCCGTCCTCCGCCAGCCGCGTCGCGAACGTGTGCCGCAACGCGTGCAGGTTCGCCCCCGCCGGCACCCGGTCGTGCAACCCCGCACCCCGGTAACACGACTTCACCAGGTACTCCAGCGCACCCCGCCCGATCGGCTCACCCGACCGATCCAGCAGCAACGGCGAACCAGGGGAGAAGCGCACACTCGGGAAACGCACCCGGCACGACTCCCGGTACCGCTCGATCAGCTCCGCCAGCACCTGCTGCACCGGAATCGACCGATCCCGGCTGCCCTTCCCCTTCACGTGCAACCGCAGCTCACCCGCGCGCCCCACCAGCGACCGCGGCGTCAGCGCCCGCATCTCCGCCGCCCGCAACCCCGCCACCAGCCCCAGCGCGATCACCAGCACGTCCCGCTCCGGCCACGGGTCCCGCGCCTTCCGCGAACCCGCGGCCGCCGCCGACAGCAGCTGCTCCGGGGTCTCCTCACCCCGCAACGGCTTCGGCGTCAACGCCGGCGTCCGCGGCCGCGCCACCGCACCCATCGGATTGCCCGCCAGCAGCCCGTCCGCCACGCAGAACGTCAGGAACTGGTTCCACGTCGACCAGGCCCGCAGCACCGAGCTCTTCGCGTGCCCGTCCGCGAACACCCCGAACACCGACCGCAGCGCCTGCCCGGTCAGCTCCGCCACCTCCAGGTCCTCGGCCGGACGCCCGAGCTCCGAAACCAGGAGAGTGGTGATCCCGGCCAGATCCCGCCGGTAGGCGTCAGTGGTGTGCGGCGAGTCCTTGCGCGGCCGGCGCGCGGCGAAGAAGGCTTGCTGGGCCTCGGAAACCTTCATGGTGGATCTTGTACCGTACGGCACCGACAATTCCGTTCACCGGGTACCGTCCGGTTTCATGCATAATGGCAATTATGCATGAAATGTCGGAATCGCCGGGAATCCACTCCCGGGGGATCCGGGATCTCGCCTGAGGGCCATTCTGGGCCTTAGGGTGCCCAATCGACGCACAGCGGGGTATACGCACACATGTTCGACTGGCTGCCCAGGATGACTCCAGGCGGGCCAGGGGTCGAGGGTCACCCAGCGAAGGCGTCGAAGCTCTGCCAACTCGCGTTCGGCCTAGCATATTGCACTGTCTAGTTTCGTCACCGTGACGTTTTAGGGTCGGGTGGCAGGACATCGAATCCGCAGCTCCAGGGGATGTTCTCCGGACCTCCGTCAGCCTCCTGGGCGGGCTCCCTGGGAACGCCTGTGTCGCGATGCGCCCGGGCGACGCGCCTGCCCCAGAGCGTTCCCTCAGGAGAAGGCGTCCTGACGAAGAACTCCCGCACACTCCGACTCTTTCACCCCTCTCGGGTGATCTCCACGGCGTGTGCCTTAGTGCCGATAATGTACATTATGTCAAGTAATCGGGATCTGGTGCTCCCTCGTCGTCCGAGAGGTCCTTCTGGACCCAGGCGACGTCTCGCCAGGCTCCGTGCTTCCACCCGACCCTGCGGTAGACGCCCGCCGGTTCGAACCCCAGTGCGCGGTGGAGGCCGGCGCTCGCGTCGTTCGGCAACGTCATCCCGGCCAGTGCTCGCCGGAGCCCGCGCTCCCGCAGTCTCTCGAACAACGTCTCGTACAACGCGCGGCCGGCTCCCGTACGGCGTCGGCCGGCTTCCAGGTAGATGCTCGTCGTGCACGACCACCGGTAGGCAGCGCGCTCGGCGAACGGGTGCGCGTAGGCGAAGCCCGCTATCTGTCCGTCTTCTTCGAGGACGAACCAGGCGTGGGCGCCGGCGATGCGGCGGGCCATTTCGTCGGTGTCCGGCGGTTCGGTTTCGAAGGATATGGCCGTGTCGGTGACGTACGGCGCGTAGATGGCGGCGCAGGCGGCCGCGTCGTCTTCGGTGGCGTCTCGGATCTTCATGGCTCATATGGTAGCCATAGACAGTCGTATAGTATCAACCCCATGACCGATCCCCTGACCGTTCGCCTCGCGGCGACCGTGCACGCCGCGAGGACGTCGCGAGGCCTCTCCTCCGCCGCTTTGGCCGAGAATTCCGGGGTGTCCCGGGCGATGATCGGGAAGATCGAACGGGGTGACGTCCAGCCGACGGCCGCGTTGCTGGCGAAGCTGTCGGCCGCGCTGGGGCTGACGTTGTCGGAGCTGATCGCGCGCGCCGAGGGTGACGAGCGGCGGGTGGTGCGGGCGGCGGAGCAGCCGGTGTGGGTGGATCCGGACAGCGGGTACCGGCGGCGGTCGCTCTCCCCCGCGTCCGGGCGGCCGCTGGAGCTGGTGGAGATCGAGCTGCCGCCGGGTGCCGAGGTGCCGTTGCTGGCGAGCACGTTCCTGCACCAGCAGATCTGGGTGCTGGACGGGCGGCTGCGGCTGCGCGAGGGTACCGAGGTGCACGAGCTGAACGTCGGGGACTGCCTGGTGCTGGGGTCGGCGCGGGACCGGGTGTTCGCGAACCCGGGGTCGCTCCCCTGCCGGTATCTGGTGGCGCTGGTCCCCCGGGCCACCTGACCAGGTGATCCCGGGTGCCGTCGGGGCGCGGGGCCGTTAGCTTCGCGCGATGCGGCGTCTGCGGAGGGTCTGGGTCCAGGGTGCGGAGTTCCTGCTGGTGCTGCTGGGCCTGGGGTGGCTGATCGCGCCGAACACCGGGCTGGACGTGGTGTTCCTGCTGGCGTGGGACGTGTTCGCGCTGGTGGCGATCGTGTCGCGGTGGGTGCGGATCCGGCGGTACCGGCTGGTTGAGGACGAGGCCGAGCCGTCGTGGCTGCACGGTCTTCTGGGGCGCCGGTGGAACTTCGCGGCGACGCTGGTGGTGAGCGTGGTCGGGATGACGGCGGGCGGGTTGATCCTGGTGGCGAACACGATCGCCGAAGAGGACGACGAGATGGCGTTCGTGCTGCAGATCAGCGGGGTGCCGGCGGTGCTGGCGGCGTGGATCCTGCTGCACTTCGGTTATGCGGACCGGTACGCGCACCTGCACTACCAGGCCGCTCCGGGGCCTGGGCTGCGGTTCCCGGCGACCGAGCGGCCGAACCTGCTGGACTTCGCGTATTTCGCGTTCACGGTGGGGACGTCGTTCGCGACGTCCGATGTGGAGGTCCGGGCGCGGCCGATCCGGTACACGGTGCTGACGCACAGCGTGCTGTCGTTCGTCTACAACACGGCGATCCTGGGTATCGCGGTGGGCGTGATCACCGGTAAATGATGGTGCGGTGGACCGGGTACTGGTGCTGGGGCGTGGTGGTGCCGGGAAGTCGACGTTCGCGCGGCGGCTCGGTGAGGTGATCGGGGCGCCGGTGGTGGAGCTGGACGCGGTGTTCTGGGCGTCCGGGCTCGACGGGTTGTCGCGGGCGGAGTGGGCGGCGCGGCAGCGGGAGCTGGTGGCGGGTCCGCGGTGGGTGCTGGAGGGCGACCTGGGGCCGTACGACGTGCTGGAGGTCCGGCTCGCGGTGGCGGACACGGTGGTGCTGCTGAACTTCTCGCTGGTGCGGTGCGTGTGGCGGGCGGTGCGGCGGGGCCGGGAGCGGGCGGATTTCTGGTGGTGGGTGCTGGGTTACCGGCGGCGGTCGCTGCCCGGGCTGCGGCGCGCGCTGGCGGTGTCCGGTGTGGACGTCGTGGAGCTGCGCTCCCCCGCGGCCGCCGAGCGGTTCCTCAGGAGCGCAGGTTGAGGGCCGCGACGGCGTGGTCGGTCCAGGCGGCGAGGAAGCGGCCGGGTTCGAGGTCGCCGGGGGTGTGTCCGATGAGGACGTCGAGGATCGGGTAGTAAGTCAGGGCCGCGACGAGCACGGCGGCGGTGGCTTCGGGGTCGGTGACGTCGGCTCTCCCCTGGTCCCGCAGGGTGGTGATCCAGGCGGTGCCGCGGGTGTAGACGGTGGCGACGACGCCTTGCCACATGCGCTCGAACAGCTCGGGGAAGCCGGTGAACTCGCGGATCATCAGGCGGACGAGGTCGCGGTCGGCGGCCATGAACGCCCAGACGACGTCGGCGAGCACGCGCAGGGCTTCGCGGGGGTCGTCCGGGAGCTGCGCGTCGGCGGTTTCGGCGGTGCGGGCGGTGAGGCGTTCGAGGTTGTCGTGGACGGCGGCTTCGAGGAGTGCGGCCTTCGAGGGGAAGTGCTTGTAGAGCGCGCCGGAGCCGGGGTTGAGGCCGCAGGCGGTCTGGATGTCGGCCACGGAGGTCGCGTCGTAGCCGCGGGTGGCGAAGAGGTGGACGGCCTCGTCGAGGATGCGGCGGCGGGTGACGCCGGGGGTTGTTCGAGCCATAGTGAGAAACTACTCTCTTTCTATGGTGGAAGTGACCGTGGAAGAGTTCGTGTCGTGCTCGCCGGAGGCCTTCCTCGCGCTGGTCATGGACCCGCGGCGGTCGACCGCAAGCTGGGCCGGATCGACTGGGTCCGCAACGAGGGGGACGTCACCGAGTTCCGGTTCCGTTCGGTGCTACCCGGACTGGGGCCGGGCCCGAAGATCGTGTCCCGGATGACGTTGATCCCCGGCGAGCGGGTCGACGTCCGGCTCCCCGGCCGGCGAGAGAACCGGGTGTCGACGTTCGAGGCGTCTTTCTCCTGCTTGCCGGCGGACGGCGGGATCCGGGTGACGCGGCGGATCGCGTTCGAGTTCGCCGCTCCCTTGCGATGGCCGCTCGAGCCGATCCTGCGGCCGACGTCGAGGACGAGGTGCGGGGCGCGAAGCGGCTGCTGGAGCGTTGACTGAAGTAGTGAATCGGTGCTTCACTTCTTGACGTGCCCTACCGCCGCACCCCGAAGGTGCAGGAACGCCTCGACGCGCAGCGCGAGACGATCGTCGCCGCCGCGACCCAGCAGCTGGCCGAGCACGGTTACGGCGGGTGCTCCGTCGCCGCGGTCGCCGAGCGGGCCGGGGTGGCCGTCGGCAGTGTGTACCGCCACTTCCCCACCAAGGCCGACCTGGTCGTGCACGTGTTCCGGCAGGTCGTGACGCGGGAGGTCGAGGCGGTCCGGGCGGCGTCGGCGGGGCTCGGGGATCCTGCCGAGCGGGTCCTGGCCGTGTTCGAGACGTTCGCCCAGCGTGCGCTCAAAGCGCCCCGACAGGCTTACGCGCTGCTCGCCGAGCCGGTCGACGCGCTCATCGACGCCGAGCGGCTCGTGTTCCGCCGCGCGTTCACCGACGTCGTCGCCGAGCACGTCGCGGCCGGCGTCCGGGACGGCGTGCTGCCGCCGCAGGACGGCCGGCTCACCGCCGCCGCGCTGGTCGGGGCCGCCGCCGAGGTCCTGATCGGCCCGTTGACCAGTGGAAACGAACAGGACGTCGCCGCGCTGCGCAGGTTCGTCCTTCGCGCTCTAGGAGGTTCCGATGCCCGCCACGCATGAGGTGCTCAACCAGGTCCCGCCGCTGAACGGCCACGACGTCGCCGACGATCCGGCGCTGCTCGACGGGCTCGAGCGCGCCGGAGCCGGATGGGCCGCGGCCGAGGTGCACGAGTTGGGGCGCCTCGCCGGGACCGAGCTGGCCCAGGACTGGGGCCGGCTGGTCAACGAGAACGAGCCGGTGCTGCGCACGCACGACCGTTACGGCCACCGGATCGACGAGGTGGAGTTCCACCCGCACTGGCACGACCTGATGACGGTCGCGGTGGAGCACGGGCTGCACGGGACGCCGTGGCGGGACCCGCGCGAGGGCGTCCACGCGGCGCGCGCGGCGAAGTTCTACGTCTGGGGACAGGTCGAGGCCGGGCACAGCTGCCCGATTTCGATGACCTACGCCGCGATCCCGGCACTGCGGGCGAACCCGGAGCTGGCGGCGCGGTACGAGCCGCTGCTGGCGGCGACCGAGTACGACTTCGGGCTGCGGGAGCCGACCACCAAGCGCGGGCTGATCGCGGGCATGTCGATGACCGAGAAGCAGGGCGGCTCCGACGTCCGCGCGAACACCACGACGGCGACGCCGTCCGCCGACGGCAGCTACACCCTGGTCGGGCACAAGTGGTTCACGTCCGCGCCGATGTCGGACATGTTCCTCACCCTGGCGCAGGCGCCGGGCGGGCTGTCGTGCTTCCTGCTCCCCCGCGTCCTGCCGGACGGCTCGCTCAACCCGATCCGGCTGCAGCGGCTGAAGGACAAGCTGGGCAACCGGTCGAACGCGTCGTCGGAGGTCGAGTACGACAACGCGGTCGGCTGGCTGGTCGGCGAGGAGGGCCGCGGGGTCCGCACGATCATCGAGATGGTCAACAACACCCGGCTGGACTGCGCGCTCGGCAGCGCGTCGGGCATGCGGCTGGGGGCGGTGCGCGCGGTGCACCACGCGACGCACCGGTGCGCCTTCGGCAAGGCACTGGTCGACCAGCCGCTGATGGCGAACGTGCTGGCCGACCTGGTGCTGGAGTCCGAAGCCGCGACGACGGTGGCGATGCGGCTCGCGGCCGCGGGCGACCGGCCCGGTGACCCGCAGGAGCAGGCGTTCCGGCGGCTCGGGCTGGCCGTGACGAAGTACTGGGTGTGCAAGCGGGCGCCGTCGCACGCGGCGGAGGCGCTGGAGTGCTTCGGCGGCAACGGTTACGTCGAGGAGTCGGGGATGCCGCGGCTCTACTGCGAGGCGCCGCTGACGTCGATCTGGGAGGGCTCGGGCAACGTCGCGGCGCTGGACGCGCTGCGCGCCATGGGCCGGCAGCCGGAGTCGGTGGCGGCGTTCTTCGAGGAGGTCGAGCAGGCGGCCGGCGGCGACGCGCGGCTGGACGACGCGGTCGACCGGGTACGCAAGGAGCTGACCGACCTGGACGGCATCGAGTACCGCGCGCGGCGGCTGGTGGAGTCGCTGGCCCTGGTGCTGCAGGGTTCGCTGCTGGTGCGCCACGGCCACCCGGCGGTCGCGGACGCCTTCTGCGCCTCCCGCTTCGGCGGCGACTGGGGCATCGCGTTCGGCACCCTGCCGTCGGGAGTCGACACGGGCGCGATCATCGAGCGCGCCTCGGTGCGCTAGCGGCGGCCTGCCGCGCGGCCCTGGTGCGGCCCCTCGGCGGACGAGCCCGTTCGAGCGCGCAATGGCCGCGCGTTGACGGCGGCCTGCCGTGCGCCCCAGGTGCGGCCCCTCGGCGGGTGAGCCCATTCGGGCGCGGCGCCGCCCACTTGACGGCCGCGCGTTGATGGCGGCTACCCATGCGCCCCTGGCGCGGACCTCCGGCGAGGCTTTGGCGGGCGAGCGCACCGCTGTCCGCTCAGGCATCTTCCGGCCGGCTGCAGCGCGCTCGTCGACAGCGGCGGTGCGTCAGCGGCCGAGGGCGTCGAGGGCCGCGGTGACCGCCGCGGCCTTCAGGTCGTCTACGGGTGCGTCGGGGAACTGCATGCAGACGTCCTGCAGGCCGCCGAGGGCGAGGATTGCGCGGGCGGCCTGTTCGAGGGTGGGTTCGGGACCGCTGATCAGCAGGGTGAGGCGGGTGCGCCAGCCGAGGGCCGTGTCGATGAGCCCGAGGTCGGCGAGCGTCGGCATCTCGCTGAGCAGCATGAGCACGTCCGCGCGGTGGCGGTAGTTGAAGTCGAAGAACCCCTCGATCAGCTCCCGCACCGGCGCGTCGCCGCGGGCTTCCTGCTCGAGCAGGAACTTCTCGCCGTCGTCGAGCAGTGGCTGGACGATGCTGCGCACCAGGTCCTCGCGGGACTGGAAGTGGTAGTAGAGCGCGGGCTTGGTGATGCCGAGGACGTCGGCGATGTCCTGGAGGCTGGTGCGCTGGACGCCCTGCTGGGTGAACAGGTCGCGCGCGGTGGCCAGGATGCGCTGCTTGGTGTCGGAGGGTTTCGGCACCGTCACAGCATAACTGACTTAACGATAGGTAAGGACTCGTGGTACAACTTACCTACCGTTAAGTCAGGGAGGTACTCATGCGGATACTCGTCCAGGGCGCCAGCATCGCGGGTCCGGTGCTGGCCTATTGGCTGACCCGGTACGGCTTCGACGTCACGGTCGTCGAGCGCGCGCCGGCGCTGCGCAAGACCGGCGGCCACGCCGTCGACCTCTTCCGCCCGGCCATGGACATCACCGAACGGATGGGCGTGCTCCCCCGCGTCGAGGCGCTCGCCACCGGCACCACGCGGATGACGCTGCACCGGGAAGGCGCGCGGCGGCCGACGCGCGTGGACCTGTCGAAGATCTTCCAGACCACCTCCGACCGGCACGTCGAGGTCATGCGCGACGACCTCAGCGAGATCTACTACGACGCCGGCCGCGACGACGTCGAGTACCTGTTCGGCGACTCGATCACGAGCATCTCCCCCGACGGTTCGGTGACCTTCGAGCACGCCGCGCCGCGGAAGTTCGACGTCGTCGTCGGGGCCGACGGGCTGCACTCGAACGTCCGCCGCCTGGTGTTCGGCGAGGAAGCCGGGCAGACCAGGTTCATCGGCGCCTACCTCGCGGTGCTGTCCCTGCCCGACACCCTCGGGCTCGACGGTCAGACGGTCGCCCACCTCGGCGCCGGGCGCACCGCGGCGATCTACAGCACCCGGCACATGGACGAGGCCCGCGCGGTGTTCCTCTTCCGCCGCGCCGAGCCGCTCGACTACCACCACCGCGACGTCGCCCGGCAGAAGCTACTGCTCCGGGAAGCGTTCTCCGGGATGCATCCGCAGGTCGACGGCTGGCTGGCCGAGCTGGACGGCGAGCGCACGTTCTACTTCGACTCGATCACCCAGCTGCAGCGCGACACCTGGTCGAAGGACCGCGTCACCCTGGTCGGCGACGCCGGGTACTGCCCGGGCCCGGCCGTCGGCGGCAGCACCAGCCTCGCGGTCCTCGGCGCGTACGTCCTCGCCGGCGAACTGGCGGCGGCGGGCGGTGACCACGCGCGCGCGTTCGCCGCGTACGAACGGGAGATGGGCGACCTGGTGCGGAAGAGCCGGGCCTTCGCGCTGGGTGCGGCACGCAGCCTGCTCCCGGGGTCCCGCGCCGGAGTCTGGGCCCTGGCCCGCGGCGGGCAGCTGATCTCGGCGTTGCCGGCCGGGATGACCCGGGCGATCGCGAAGCTCAACACCGGCGGCGTGCGCATGCACGACTCGATGCAGGTCAAGGACTACGCGGTCACGCCGGTGGGCTAGGGACGGGTCGCCGCGGCGCGTACCTGGCCTGGGCGCGCTGCAGCTTCCGCAGGTCGTAGAAGTACCCGGCCCAGAAGGAGTCCGGCTTCGCGAGCCGGATCGCGCCGAACCACCAGCACGGGTGGAACAGGTCGTGAGTGTTTAGGAGGGTTAGCACCCTTCTAAACACTCACGACACCGGCACCGAGGTTCAGCGATGCCGGTCGGCGGCCGCCTGGACCCGGTCCAGGTGCCGGGTCCACCAGGCGGCATCCCCGGCGGAGTCGTGGTCGCCGCCCGGGCGGCCGTCGATCAGCTCACGGACGATGTCCGCGTGCCCGGCGTGGTGCGCGGTCTCGTCGACGACGCGCACCAGCAGCGAACCGAACGTCGTCTGCCGGCGCTCCTCCGGCCACCACGCGACCGAGGCCGGCGCGTCCAGCGGCAGCTGCGCGATCGACTCGTCGGAGTGCTGCCACGCCCGGCGGTAGAGGGCGACCAGCTCCTCGCGGGTCTGCTCGGCCGTGGCCCACATGTCGGCGCTGTCCCAGACCGACTCGTCCTCGACCCACGGCAACAGCGGTGCCGGGCGGCCGACGCAGTCGCCGAGGTAGCCGAACTCGATCCCCGCCAGGTGCTTGACCAGGCCCAGCAGGTTGGTCGCCGTCGGTGTCATCGGGCGGCGGACGTCGTACTCGCTCAACCCGTCGAGCGTCGCGAGCAGGCTTTCTCGCGAGGCCTGGAGGTAGCGGTGCAGATCGGCGGAGAGGCTCATGCCGCGCACGCTAACGCCGGGCACCGACAAAAAGACCGGGCGGGCGCACGGGCCGGAGCCCGCGCGCCCGCACCCCCAGTGGCCCGGCGGAACCCGCCGTCACGGGACAGGAGACAGCGAGGTCCGCGCTGGATACCGGGAATTTCAGCCCAGCAGCAGACCCGGGTCGGTCTCCGGGGCGCCGGCGGGCCACCACACGCCGTCTTCGAGCCGGTACGGGTGCCACCGGCCGTGGTGGTCCAGGCGCAGCTGCGTCTCGCCGAGCGTGCAGTGGTTGCGCTCGAACACCGGCTCGACGTCGGCGAGGGCGGCCCGCGCGGCCGCCACCACCGGCTTCGGTGGCGTCCACGTCGTGTCGAGGACGTCGAGCCCGGCGCGGCCACCGTGCGTCCACGCCGCGACCGCCCGGTCGAACTCCGGACCTTCGCCCAGCCGCGCGGACGGGAACTGCGCGGCCAGCCGGACCGTGTCCTGACGCCGTCCCGGCCACGGCTCTCCCGCCAGCACAGCGGAAGCCTGCGCCGAGGCGTTGGCCACCAGCAGCGCGAACGCCTCGGCCGGCACCCCCGGCGCGGCCGGGATCGACGGCGTGCCCGACGGCCGGAACTCCGCCAGGTCGGGCAGCTCCCCCGGCGTCCGGTCGACGTCGGCGGAGAGGTCCGGGGCCGGCGCGGTCCGGCTCTCCAGCTCCTCCCGGATCTCGCGCTCGCCCCGGCCGCGCATCAGCAGCAGCACGAACGGGTCGGCGTCGAGCAGCCAGGACGCCTGGAACGACAACGCCGCCGCGTGCTTGCACGGCAGCTCCCAGCCCGGGCAGTCGCACTCCGGGTCCAGGTCGCCGATGACCGGCAGCAGGTGGACGCCGGCGTCGTCGGCCGCCGCCACCAGGTCCGGCGGCATGTCCCGGTCCAGCAGCGCCGCCAGGTGCCCGGCGCGCGACGCGACCCGGTCGAGGAACTGCACCCAGTCCTCTTCGGACAGTTCCGCCAGGCTCAGCTGGGTGCGGTACGGGCCGCCGTCGACGTCGTCCACGACCGCCGCGATCCGTCCCGGGCTCACGGTGATGGGCCCGACCAGCCCGGCCGCGGCGTACCGGCGCCCCTGCTTGAGCTGCCGCAGGTCCAGCGCGGTGTCCTCCATCGCGCTCACCCACGCCCGGCCCCACCACGACGTCGCGAACCGCCCGCGCGTCCCGGTCGCCCCGAACGCGGGAAAACCCCGCACACGGTCGTCACTCATCCGCGGCTCCTCAGTTCGACGAGCTCCGCGAGCTCGGTGTCGGACAGTTCGGTCAGCGCCGCCTCGCCGCCGGCCAGCACCGCGTCGGCCAGGGCCCGCTTCTCCCGCAGCATCGCCGCGATCCGGTCCTCGATCGTGCCTTCGGCGACGAGCCGGTGCACCTGCACCGGGCGGGTCTGCCCGATCCGGTACGCGCGGTCGGTCGCCTGGTCCTCGACGGCCGGGTTCCACCAGCGGTCGAAGTGCACGACGTGGTCCGCGCGGGTCAGGTTCAGCCCGGTGCCCGCCGCCTTGAGCGACAGGAGGAACACCGGCACCGCGCCGTCCTGGAACCGCTGCACCAGCTCCTCCCGGCGTGGCACCGGCGTGCCGCCGTGCAGCAGCTGCGTCCCGATCCCACGCTCGGCCAGGTGCCGCTCCAGCAACCGGGCCATCGCGACGTACTGGGTGAACACCAGCACCGCGCCGCCCTCGGCGAGGATCGTGTCCAGCAGCTCGTCGAGCAGCTCCAGCTTCCCGGACCGGCCACCCGGCTCCTTGAGGTACTGGGCCGGGTGGTTGCAGATCTGCTTCAACGCCGTCAGCAGCTTCACGATCCGCCCGCGCCGGGCCATCCCGTCGCTCGCGGCGATGTCGGCCATCATCTCCCGCACCACCGCCTCGTACAGCGCCACCTGCTCCGGGCTGAGCGCCACCGGCCGGTCCGTCTCGGTCTTGGCCGGCAGCTCCGGCGCGATGCCCGGGTCGGACTTGCGCCGCCGCAGCAGGAACGGCCGCAGCAACCGGGCCAGCCGTTCCGCCGTCGCCGGGTCACCCGCCTCGATCGGCTTCGCCCAGCGCGCCCGGAACTCGGTCAGCGACCCCAGCAGCCCCGGGGTCGTCCAGTCGAGGATCGCCCACAGCTCCGAGAGCGTGTTCTCCACCGGCGTGCCGGTCAGCGCCACCCGCGCCGACGCCGGCACCAGCCGCAACGCCTTCGCCGTGCCGGAGCGGTGGTTCTTGACGTGCTGCGCCTCGTCGGCGACCAGCAGCCCCCACTTGACGTCGGCCAGCGGCGCGGGATCGGCGCGCAGCGTGCCGTAGGTGGTCAGGACGAACCCGTCGACGTCGTCGAGGGACCGGGCCGCGCCGTGGAACCGCCGTACCGGAACGCCGGGGGCGAACCGCCGGATCTCACGTTCCCAGTTGCCCAGCAGGGAAGCCGGGCACACCACCAAGGTCGGCCCGGCCGCCCGGTGCAGGTGCAGCGCGATGAGCGTGACCGTCTTGCCCAGGCCCATGTCGTCGGCGAGACACCCGCCGAGCCCCAGCTCGGTGACCGTCGCCAGCCACTGCAGGCCCCGCAGCTGGTAGTCCCGCAGCGACGCGGCCAGCCCGGACGGCGGCACCTGCGGTTCCGGCGGTGCGGACAGCCGTTCCCGCAGGTCGGCCAGCCAGCCCTCGGTGACGACCTCGACGGGCTCGCCGTCGATCTCGGTGGTGCCGGTCAGCACGGCGCCGAGCGCGTCCACCGGGGTCAGCGGCTTGAGCGTCCGCTCGCGGGCCTTCGCCGCGAGAGCCGGGTCGACGAGCACCCAGCGGTCCCGCAGCCGCACCACCGGACGCCGTGCCTCGGCGAGCGCGTCCAGCTCCACCTCGGTCAGCACCTCGCCGCCGAGCGCGAGCTGCCAGTCGAACGCCAGCGCCCGCCCGCCGCCGAAGAACGAGGGCAGGTCACCCGGTGTGTCCCCGGCGACGACCACGGCACGGGCGCTCAGCGAACCGGCCAGCTCGGCGGGCCAGTGCACGTCGATCCCGGTCGCCGTCAGCCGCGGGGCCGCGGCCGTGACCAGCTCGGTCAGGTCGTCCCCGCCGAGCGCCAGCTCGTCCGGGACGGCCGAGGTGAGCAGTGGGCTCAGCGCCGGCCACACCTGCGCGCCCCGCCGCAACGCCAGCACGACGTCGATGCGGGCGCGCGGCCCGAACCGGCCGGTCTCCCACAGCTCCGCCGCGTCGGCGACCTGCCCGGGGTCGGCGAGGCTGCGCACCTGGACCACCGCCCGGTAGCGGACGGCGTCGAACCCGTCGGGTGCCTCGACCCGCAGCGACACGCGGATGCCGGAGTCGAGGCCCGCGGCCAGCTCGTCCGCCCAGTCGCAGACCGTGTCGGCCCGCTGGGGTGCGAGCGCGGCGAACAGCTTCGTCCCGGCGGCCTTCGCCGCGGCGGGGGTGCGGGGCAGCGTGTCGGCGACGGCGTCGAGGAACGCCCGCAGCAGCGGCCCCGGCGCCCGGTCGTCGACGGGCATCGCGGCGGCGAGGTCCCGCAGCCACGCGGCTTCCGCCGGTTCGAGCGGTCCGACGCGCCAGGCGTCGTGCCCGGCGTCGGTGACGCCCGGCAGCAGCCGTCCCGCGGCGACCAGCCGCAGCGCGGCCTTCGCCGACGTCGCCCAGAACACCGCGGACGGTTCGGTGTCCGTGGTGGCGAGCAGTTCGCGGAGACCGTCCGTAATGGACAGTGGCCGGTCGTCGAGCACCAGGTGTCCCGCCCGTGGCGGTTCTCCTGGCAGGAAATCGGCGTTCAGTTCCCCAGCCTCCCGTATCGGCGCACGGACAACGGCACGAACACCGCGAGCAGGACCAGCGGCCAGAGCACCGCCATCGGCACCGGGTGCGTGCTCACCCAGGACGTCCCCGCCGCGCCCGGGTTGCCGAACAGCACCCGCGCGGCCGTCACCGTCGAGGACAACGGGTTCCACTCGGCCACGGTTCCCAGCCACGCCGGCATGGTCGCCGTCGCGACGAACGCGCTGGAGAGGAACCCGAACGGGAACTCCAGCGTCTGCGCGAACGTCACCATCGACGGGTCCGTGGTCAGCAGGCCCAGGTAGATCCCGGCCCACACCAGCGCCGCCCGCAGCAGGAGCAGCAGCGCCACCGCGGCGAGCGTCTCGCCGAGGCTGCCGTGCGGGCGCCAGCCGACGGCGAACCCGCAGCCCAGCAGTACGGCCAGCGCGAGGACGGCGTTGACCAGGTCCGCGGCCACCCGGCCGGTGAGCACCGCCGACGGCGCCATCGGCAGCGACCGGAACCGGTCGGTGACGCCCTTGGCCGCGTCGTCGAGCACCGCGATCATCGTCCCCGACAGCCCGAACGCCATGGTCATGCCGAACATCCCCGGCATCAGGAACTCGCGGTAGGAGCCGCCGCCCGGCACGGTCATCCCGCCGCCGAGCAGGTAGGCGAAGATCAGCACCATCAGGATCGGGAACGCCACCACCGTGACCAGCCGGGCCGGCCGCCGGGCCAGGTGCGCGAGGTAGCGCTGGGTCAGCGTCCAGCCGTCCGTGATCGCCCAGGTCATCGCGCCACCCCCGTCAGCTCCAGGAACACTTCGTCGAGCGTCGGGTGCCGCAGGGCCACGTCGGCGAACGCCAGCTCGGTGGCCGCCAGCTCGCGCACGACGTCGGTCAGCATCGACGGCTTCGCCGGCGCGCTCACCTTCAGTTCGTCGGCGACCGGTTCGGTTCCGGTGACGCGGGCGAGCAACGCCGTCGCCGCGTCCACGACGTCCGGATCGGTCAGCACCAGCTCGATCCGGGTCGCCCCGAGCGAGCCCTTCAGCTCGGCCGGGCTGCCTTCGGCGATGACGCGTCCGTGCTCGACCAGCGAGATCCGGTCGGCCAGGCGGTCGGCTTCCTCCAGGTACTGGGTGGTGAGCAGGACGGTCGTGCCGTCGGCGACCAAGGACCGCACCGCCTTCCAGACCTCGAGGCGGCTGCGCGGGTCGAGCCCGGTCGTCGGCTCGTCGAGGAACAGCACCCGCGGTGCCGCGAGCAGCGACGCGGCCAGGTCCAGCCGTCGCCGCATGCCGCCGGAGTAGGCGGACACCGGCTTCGACCCGGTGTCGGCGAGGTCGAAGCGGTCCAGCAGGTCGTCGGCGCGGCGAGTGGCCTCACGACGGCCGAGGTGGTGCAGCCGGCCGAAGAGCACCAGGTTCTGCCGTCCGGACAGCAGTTCGTCGACCGCGGGCTGCTGGCCGACCAGCCCGATCGCCGAGCGGACCTTCGCCGGTTCGGTGGCGACGTCGAATCCGGCCACGCGCGAGACGCCGTCGTCGTGACGCAGGAGCGTGCTCAGTACGCGGACGGCGGTGGTCTTGCCCGCGCCGTTGGGTCCGAGCAGGCCGTGCAGGGTGCCGGCCGGGACCGCGAGATCGAACCCGTCGAGGGCGTACGCGTCGCCGTAGCGCTTGCGGAGTCCCTCGGCCTGGATCTGCAGAGTCATCTTCCCCCTTAACTCTGTACTGTGTACGAAGAAGAGGTTAGCACAACTCTGTACAACGTACGAGGATCCGGTGGGCAGAATGAGCGGCGTGAGCACCGAGGACGACGGCGGCACCGACCCGCGACGGGTGATCGAGCTGCTCTGGGGCGTCTCCGGGCCCCCGCGACGCGGCCCGAAACCCAAGCTGACCACGGCCGACGTCGTCCGGGCCGGCATCACCCTCGCCGACGCCGGCAGCCTCGACGCGGTCACCATCCGCCACGTCGCCGAGCACCTCGGCGTCTCCCCCATGTCGCTCTACACCTACGTCCCCGGCCGGGACGAGCTGCTCGAACTGATGATCGACCACGTCCGCAGCGAACTGCCGACCCCCGAACCAGGTCTCGGCTGGCGCGCGGCGCTGACCGCGATCGCCGAAGCGGCCTGGGACCACTTCCACCGGCACCCGTGGCTCCTGGAGGCCGCCACCACCCGCTCGGTCCTGGGCCCGCACACCTTCGCGCACTACGAGCACGAACTGCGCGCGATCGACGGCATCGGCCTGGACGACGTCGAGATGGACTCCGTGATCACCATCGTCAACGGCCTCGTCCGCGCCACCGCGCGCACCTCCGTCGACGCCGCCCGCCTGGTCCGCGCCAGCGGCCTGACCGACCTGCAGTGGTGGGAGCGCGCCGCGCCGGTGCTGGCCGGCATCCCGGCCGCCGACGCGGCGAACTTCCCCCTCGCTTCCCGCGTCGGCCAGGCCGCGGGCGAGACGCACAACGCCGCCTCCGACGCCGCCCACAGCTTCCGCTTCGGTCTCGCCCGCGTCCTCGACGGCATCGAGGCCCTGGTGTCAGAGCGTCAGCGGTAGCGCAGCCGGCCGCCAGGTCCCGCCGTCCGGCGTGCGCGGAACGTCTTCGACGGCCAGCGCGAGATCAGGAAACCGGTCGAACAGCGAGGACAGCGCCACCTCCGTCTGCACCCGCGCGATCGACGCGCCGAGGCAGAAGTGCGGGCCGTGCGAGAACCCCAGCTGCGCCGGCCCAGACCGGGTGACGTCGAGCCGGTCGGCGCCGTCGAACACCCGCGGGTCACGGTCGGCGGCCACCATCGCCGCGGTCACCCGCTCACCCTCCCGAATGAGCGTGCCGTCGATCTCGACGTCCTCACGCGCGAACCTCGGCGTGGTCAGCAGCTGCGGGCTGCACCACCGCATCAGCTCCTCCACCGCACCCGGCCACAACGCCGGATCGGCGCGGAGCAGGGCGAGCTGGTCCGGGTGCGCGAGCAGGGCTTCGACGGCGTTGGCGATGAGATTCACCGGCGTCTGCCCGGCCAGCACCAGGTGCCAGACCAGGGTGACCAGCTCGGTGTCGGTGAGCCGGTCACCGTCCTCCTGCGCGCGGACCAGGTCGCCGATGAGGTCGTCACCCGGCTCGGCCCGGCTGCGCGCGACGACGTCCTTCGCTCCCTCGATGATCACCGGGATCGCCGCGGCGAAGTCCTGGCCGATCCCGCCGGCGACGGCGCCGCCGTACTCCCGCCAGCGCGGACGGTCCGCCGCGGGAATGCCCACCAGCTCGCAGATGACGTCGATCGGCAGCGGCCGGGCGAAGTGCGGGATCAGGTCGACGACGCCGTTCTCGGCGTGGGTGGGCAGCTCGTCGAGCAGGCGCTCGGTGGTGGCCGCCAGTCGTGGCCGGAACTGCGCGGCACGCTTCGGCGTGAAGGCGGGCGCCACCAGCCGCCGTAGCCGCAGATGCTCGGCGCCGTCCTGTTCGGCCATCGTCCGCATGTACTCGAGGCAGTGCTCGGGGATGCCCGGCGGGCGCAGGAAGCTCTCGGGCTTCACCTCGAACCGCGGGTCGGCCAGCATCGCGCGGGCCTCGGCGTAGCGGGTCAACGCCCAGAACGGGCCGAAGCCGGGGATCACCAGCCGGGCCACCGCGCTCGCCTCGCGGGCCTGGTCGTAGGCGGTGAACGGGTCGGTGAGCACCTTGAAGTCGGTCAGGTCGATCTCGGGGGACATCGGAGACTCCACATGTTGTGATCAGATGTTCTTATCATCTGGATGGTCACGGTATCTTGACCGGCAACACCGGGGCAAGGAGGACGATGGCCGGACTCAGCAGGGCGGAAACCCAGGAACGCAACCGCGCGAAGGTGCTCGCCGCGGCCCGCGACGAGTTCGCCCGGCGCGGCTTCCGCGACACCAAGATCGACGTCATCGCCGAGCGCGCCGAACTCACCCGCGGCGCGGTCTACTCCAACTTCCCCGGCAAACGCGCGCTCTACTTCGCCGTCCTGGCCGAGCTCGCCGAACACGCACCCCGGCCCGCCACCCCGGCGTCACACCCCGGCGCGCCGGACGCCCTCGCCGCGTTCGCCCGCGCCTGGGTCGCCCGCCTCCCCCTGGCCACCGACAGCGACAGCGAAGAGGCCCGGCTCACCCGCGAGCTGCTGCCGGAGATCCTGGCCGACGAGCACACGCGCCGTCCGTTCGCGCAGCTCATGCGGATCGACGCGATCCTGCTCGGCCTCGCCCTCGAACGCCTCCGGCCTGGGCGGCGCCTGGTGCGCGTCGCCGAAGCCGCGCTGACCACGCTGCACGGCGCGAGCCAGCTCGCGGCCGCCGCGCCCGGCTTCGGCGAGCCGTTCCACATCGTCACCGCGTGCGCCCGGCTCTTGGAGCTGGACCTCGGTGACGACTGGCCGGCCACCCCGCCGATCACGGCCCACGCCCGGGCCGTCGACGAGCCGTGGGACCCGCAAGGCGCGCTCGACCTGCTCACCGGCGAAACCGTGCGTCCCGGCGACGGCGTCGTCACGGTCCTCGGCCTGCACCGCGCCGCCGCCTTTGAGGAAGCCGTCCGCGCCGGGGCCGACGTCACCGTCGCACTGGTCACCAGCGATCCCGGCGAACTCGCCCCGCTGGCCCGGCTCGCCGTCGCCGACCTGCGTGTGTGCCTCGACCAGGCGTTCCAGGCGCCGCGGGAGCCTCGGCTGCGGATCGTCTCCGACGCCGGGGGCACGCTGGCCGCGGCCGCCGGGGTCACCGCCGTCAGCGACGCCACCGAAACCGCCGTCCGCGTCGAAGGCGGCCGGATCGTCGCGCGTGCCGAGGGGTTCGGCGCCTGCCACGCCGTGGCTGTCGAATCCGGGCCGGGCCGTTCGTCGGGACGGTGACAGCAACCGGGAGGAGTGGTGGTGGACGTCGAGACTGCGGTCGCCGAGGCGTTCCGTGAGGAGTGGGGTCAGGTCGTGGCCACGCTCATCCGGATCACCGGCGACTGGGACCTCGCCGAGGAGTGCGCCCAGGAGGCCTTCGCGCTCGCCCTGCGCACCTGGCCCCGCGACGGCGTCCCGGCGCGGCCCGGAGCCTGGCTCACCACCACCGCGCGCAACCGCGCCACCGACCGGCTCCGGCGCGAAACCCTCGGCGCCGCCAAGCTCCGGGAGGCCGGCCACATGCACGTCCCCGAAGACCCCGACCTCGACGACAGCGGCGTTCCCGACGACCGGCTGCGGCTGATCTTCACCTGCTGCCACCCGGCGCTGGCCACCGAAGCCCAGGTCGCGCTGGCCCTGCGTACCCTGGCCGGGCTCAGCACCGCCGAGATCGCGCGGGCGTTCCTCGTCCCCGAAGCGACCATGTCGCAGCGGCTGGTGCGGGTGAAGCGCAAGATCCGCAACGCCCGCATCCCGTACCGCGTTCCGCCCGCGCACCTGCTGCCCGAACGCACCGCCGCCGTGCTCGGCGTGCTGTACCTGACGTTCAACGAGGGCTACTCCGCCAGTGCCGGACCCGACCTGCTGCGCCCCGACATCGCCGCGGAAGCCGTCCGGCTCGGCCGCGTCCTGGCCCGGCTGATGCCCGACGAACCCGAGGTCCTCGGCCTGCTCGCGCTGATGCTGCTGCAGCACGCCCGCCGCGCGACTCGCGTCGGCCCCGACGGCGAACTCGTCCCGCTGGAGGAGCAGGACCGCACACGCTGGGACACGGCGTTGATCGCCGAGGGCACGCAGCTGCTCGAGACGGCGCTGCGGCGACGGCAGCCCGGGCCGTACCAGATCCAGGCGGCCATCGCGGCCTGTCACGCCACCGCCGGCACGCCCGCCGACACCGACTGGGCCCAGATCGCCGGGCTCTACCGCGAGCTGCGGAAATTCGTGCCCAGCGCGGTCGTCGAGCTCAACCGGGCCGTCGCCGTCGGCATGGCCGACGGACCGCTGGCCGGGCTCGCGCTCCTCGACGAGCTGGCCGGCCCGCTCGAGGGCTACCACCTGCTGCCGGCCACCCGCGCCGACTTCCTCCGCAGGCTGGGCCGCCACGCCGAGGCCGCCCAGTGGTACGCCACGGCCCGCGAACTGGCCACGACCGCTGCCGAGCGCAGCTACCTCACCCGAAGAATTTCCGAGACGGTGTCTGTTCCGGCCGATCCCATCCGTCGGGTAGGCGAACCCCGACCTCCGGAGGAACCGTCATGACCACCCTCGCCGTCCCCGGCGCCCGCCTCACCTACGACGTCACCGGTAGCGGCCCCGTCCTGCTGCTGATCCCCGGCGGCGCCGCCGACTCGACGATGTTCGCCGCGATCGGGCCGCTGCTGGCCGAGGACCACACCGTCGTCACGTTCGACCCCCGCGGCATCTCCCGCAGCCCCCTTGACGGCGCACCCGGCGACGACACCCTCCGTGAGCACGCCGACGACGTCCACCGGCTGCTCGCCGAGGTCGGCGACGGGCCGGCCGACGTCTTCGCCAACAGCGGCGGCGCCATCACCATGCTCGAGTACGTCGTGCGCCACTCGGGCCAGGTCCGCACCGTCGTCCTGCACGAACCGCCGGTCTCGCGTTACCTCGGTCCCGCGGTGCTCGACGGCCCGGACATCCCCGCGATCTACCGCGAGCACGGCGTCGGCGCGGCCATCGCCGCGTTCTCGGCGATGGGCGGGTTCGACATCAGCCCGCCCGCCGACCCCACGCCCGAGGAACTGGCCCAGATGAAGGTGATGGAAGGCAACTTCGCCTACTTCTTCGGCCACCTCATGGCCGCCATCGGCGCCTACGACCCCGACCTCGACGCCCTGCGCGCGGTGCGCACCCGGCTGGTCGTCGGCGTCGGCGAGAAGGCCGCCGGCCTGCCCGCCCACGAAGCCGGCCTGGGCCTCGCCGCCGACCTGGGCCTGACCGCCGAACCGTTCCCCGGCGACCACGGCGGGTTCCTCGCCGAGCCCGCCGCCTTCGCCGCGCGCCTGCGCGAAGTCCTGGAAGGACGCTGAAGTGCAGTACCTGCTCATGATCTGCGGTGACGAGACCGCCGAAGAACACCAGTACGACGGCTGCGACGGCTGGGGTGAGGACCTCGAACGCCGCGGCAAGATCCGCGGCGGGGGCGGCCTGCGCCCGCCGTCGGAAGCCACCACCATCCGCGTCCGCCACGGCGAAGTGTTGCTCACGGACGGGCCGTTCACCGAGGCCAAGGAACAGGTCGGGGGCTACGTCGTCCTCGACTGCGACGACCTCGACGAGGCCCTCGAGATCGCGGCCAAGCACCCGGCGGCCACCTACGGCAGTATCGAGGTCCGCCCGATCCGGCCACCCGAGGAGTTCGCCTGATGCCGTCCATCGTGGACCGGCCCGCCCAGCGGTACGTCGCCGAGCAGGCCACCCTCGCGATCCCGGAGTTCCCCCGGGTCGCCGACCGGCTGCCACCGCTGATCGGCACGCTGGCCGGCCAGGGGATCACCCTGGCCGGAGCGCCGTTCTTCCGCTACCGCGTCATCCACCCCGGGATGCGCTTCACCGTCGAGGCCGGCGTCCCGATCGAGGGTGACTTCACCGCGGCGGAACCGGCGTTCACCGGCGAACTGCCCGCCGGGAAGTACGTCCTCGACACCTACGTCGGCGCGCCGGACGGCCTGGCCGCCGCGACGCAGTCGGTGCTGACCTGGGGCGCGGAGCAGGGTGTCACGTGGGACCGCACCGAGGGACCCGACGGCGAGGAGTGGGGCTGCCGTCTGGAGGTCCTGCGCACCAACCCCCTGGAGGTGCCCGACCCGGCGCAGTGGGTGACCGACCTGCTCTTCCGCCTGGCCGACTGACCTGCGCTGACCTGCCTCGTGAGTGCGTAACAGTGTTAGAACACTGTTACGCACTCACGACCGGTCAGCCACGGCGGGTGAGCAGCGCGGCGACCAGGCAGCCGAAGCCCGCGGTGCTCGCGATGGTGCGCAGGACGTTCCAGCGCACCCACGACGTCTCGAACTGCGCCCGCAGGGCCGCGTAGTCGGTGCCGCCGCTCTCCAGCGCGTTGTTGAGCGGGATGTTCAACGCCCCGGTGATCACCAGCATCGCCGCCAGGCACACGAACCCGGCGATCACCCACGGCCGCGGCCCCGGGTTGAGGAAGATCGCCACCCCCGCCAGCAGCGGCGCCCCCAGGAACGTCAGCATGAAGACCGGGTTGACGATCGCCACGTTGATCCCGCGCATCGCCTCCACGAACGTCTTGTCGTCCCCCCTCGCCAGCCCCGGCATCACCGAGCACGAGTACGCGTAGAACAGCCCGGCGATCAACCCGGCCGCGACCACCGCGGCCACCAGCACCACCGTCGACATCGGTGTCACCTTCCCCTTCACCGGGCCCAGACCCCGGTCGCCGCCGCGTCCCGCGCGAACTCGGCGAAATCTGTCGCCGGACGGCCCAGCACCCGCTCGACGTCGTGCGTCACCGACTCGTTGCGCCCGTCGAGCACCCGGGTGAACAGCTCGGTCAGCGCGCCGACCTCGTCGGCCGGGACGCCGTACTCGACCGCCGCGGCGGCGTAGTCCTCCGCGGAAACCGGAACATAGCGGACATCCCGCCCCGACGCGGCCGAAATATCCGCGGCGGCGTCGGCGAAGCTCAGCAGCCGCGGCCCGGTCAGTTCGTACAGCTCACCGGTGTGCCCGGGCTCGGTCAGCACCTTCACCGCCACCTCGGCGATGTCGCGGACGTCGAGGAACGGCTCGGTCACCGCACCCGCGGGCAGGGCGATCTCGCCGCTGCGGACCGCGTCGAGCAGGAAGTGCTCGCTGAAGTTCTGGGCGAACCAGCTGCAGCGCAGGACTGTCCAGCCGGTGCCGGCGTCCGCGACGATCCGTTCGCACGCCTCGGCTTCCTCTTCGCCACGGCCGGAGAGCAGCACCAGGTGGCGCACGCCTTCGGCGACGGCCAGCTCGGTGAACGCCCGGATGTCGTCGGCCGCGCCGGGCACGACCAGGTCGGGGTAGTAGGTCAGGTAGACCGCGTCGACGCCCTTGAGCACCGGCCCCCAGGTGTCGCGCTCGGCCCATTCGAACGGTGGCACGCCCCGCCGCGACGTGATCCGCACCGGCAGGTCGCGCTCCCGCAGCCGGTCCGCCACGCGGCGCCCGGTCTTGCCGGTACCGCCCACCACCAGGTACTTCGTTTCGTTGGTCATGACACACAGTCAAGCGGCGCCGGATGAGACTCTCCATAGTTCAGAGCCTCGATAGCATGTTCCATCGTCTACACTCGGGCGCATGGATCCGCTCGCCGCTCTGCTCGACGGCCCCCGCGCACACGGCGCGTTCCTGCTGCGGTCGGTGCTGACCCCGCCGTGGTCGCTGCGAATCGAGGACCAGGCACCGCTGACCGTCGTCTCCGTGGTGCGTGGCGAAGCGTGGATCGTGCCCGACGCCGGCGAAGCCGTGCTGCTGCGCGAAGGCGACGTCGCGATCGCGCGCGGCCCGGACCCGTACCTCGTCGCCGACCACCCCGGGACACCGCCGCAGGCGATCATCCTGCCCGGGCAGGAATGCCGCACGCCCGACGGCGGGCACCTCACCGACTACGCCGACCTCGGCGTCCGGACCTGGGGCCACGGCACCGACGGCCCGGTCGTGCTGCTCACCGGCACCTACGGCATGGAAGGCGAGCTCAGCAAACGGCTCCTGGCGGCCCTGCCGGCGCTGATCGTCCTGCGCGCCACCGACTGGCCGACCCCGCTGGTCGGGCTGCTGGCCGGGGAGATCGGCAAGGACGTCCCGGGCCAGGAAGCCGTCCTCGACCGGCTGCTGGACCTGCTGCTCATCGCCGCCTTGCGAGCCTGGTTCGACCGGCCCGACACCAGCGCGCCGGCCTGGTACCGCGCCCACGACGACCCGATCGTCGGCCAGGCGCTGCGGCTGCTGCAGCACCAGCCCGCCGAGCCGTGGACGGTCGCCAAGCTCGCGGCCAACACGGGTGTCTCGCGGGCGGCGCTGGCCCGCCGGTTCGCCGTGACGGTCGGCGAGACCCCGATGGCCTACCTGGCCGGCTGGCGGCTCGCGCTGGCCGCGGACTTCCTGCGCCAGCAACGGGACGCGACCATCGGCGCGGTCGCCCACCAGGTCGGGTACGGCAGCGCGTTCGCCTTGAGCACGGCGTTCAAACGCGAGTTCGGCGTCAGCCCGCAGCAGTACCGGACCCGGGCCGCAGCCGGGTGAGCGCCTCGCCGGTGGCGCCGTCGAAGGGGACCGAGCTGTGCTCGTGGACGATCTTCCAGCCGTCGGCGCCGCGGCGGAGGCCGGTGGTCGAGCGGACCCACATCGCCACGTCGGTTCCGTCCAGCATCGTGCCGCGTACGTGGAACAGGTAGGACGCGAAGGCGACGTCCCCGTTGGCGACCACCTCGAGGTCGCGGATCTCCAGCTCGATCGCGGACCGGTAGGCGCCGAACCACTCGCGCAGCCGGGTCCGTTCCGCCTCCCGGCCCGCGTCGCGCAACGGGCCGACCGCGTCGAACAGCGTGACGTCCTCGGCGTAGCAGGCGAGGAGCGCGTCCAGGTCCTTCGCCGCCACGGCCGCGACGCGACCCTCGATCAGCGCCCTGGGGGTCATTTCAGCTCCTCGCCCAGCTTGTCCAGCCAGTCGCCGGTGCCCTGCTCACGCCACGCGGGTTCCTCCGCGCCGTCGAGGAAGGTGCCCTGTTCGGTGAGGACCAGGCGCGTGCCGTCGCCGTCGGGGAGCAGTTCGACGGTGGTCGTCGAGACGGTCGCGAGGGTGTCGCCGCCGGTCAGCGTGGTGGAGTAGACGATTCGTTCGCCGGGCACGATGTCGTGGTAGGTCGAGGTCGCCGCCAGCTTGGTGCCGTTCGGCGCGGTGCCGGTGGTCACTTCGCGGCCGCCGGCGCGGAAGTCCAGCTCGTGGGTTTCCCCGCCGAACCAGCGGGCCTTGGCGGCGGGATCCGCCCAGGCGTCGAACACCCGCGACGGCGTTGCGGTGTAGGTGCGTTCGAGGGTGAACGTGGAGTGGATGACGGTCATGTCGTGCTCCCTTCGGAGGTTCCGGGCTCGCCGAGGACGTCGCCGAGCCGGTCGAGCCTGCCTTCCCACGCGGTGCGCTGGTGCCCGAGCCAGTGCTCGCCGGTGCGCAGCACCTCGGGCTCGAGCCGGCAGGTGCGCACCCGGCCGACCTTCTCCGAGCGCACGATCCCGGCCGTTTCGAGTACCTGCAGGTGCTGCACGACGGCGGCGAGCGACATGGTCAGCGGCGCGGCCAGCTCACTGACCGACGCCGGGCCGCGCACGAGCCGCTCCACCAGGGCCCGCCGGGTGCGGTCCCCCAGGGCGCGGAACACCAGGTCCAGCGCTTCGTCATGGTTAAGCATGTACTTAAGTTAGGCTCGCCCGACTCATTGGTCAAGTAACTGCTTAAGTGTTTCCGGGACGTCTTCGCCCTTCAGGGCTGCGCGTACCTGGCTCAGCCGGTGCTCGGCGGCGTCGGCCCGGGCGGTGCAGGTGCGCAGCTCGGCGCCCAGGTTCGTGGTGGTCTCGTGCATGGACCGGACGGTCTGCTCGTGGGCCGCCTGCACCTCGGTGAGCCGCTGGTCGAAGCCGGCTCGGAGACGTCCGGCCTCGGCCTGAGCGCGGTCCGCAGCCTCCTGGTGAGCCTTCGCGTGCTCCTCTCGCGCCGCGTCGAGCTTCTGTGAGACGGCTTCTGCTCGGGTTTCGGCGGACTCCGCGCGGGCCGTCGCGGCTTCCGTTCGGAGGTTGGCGGCCTGACCACGGCCGCGTTCTTCGTCGAGTGCGGTGCGGGTGGCCGTGAGTTCGGCGGTGAGGGTGGCGATCGTCGTGGCCCGCTCCCCGGCGAGGGTCGCGGACGCCTCGGCCCGGTCGGCGACGCGGGCGAGTTCGTCCCGGACGGCGGCCAGTTGCCCTTCGGCACGCTGCTGTTCCTGGACGGCGGCCTTCCGTACCGCGCGTTCCTGGTCGCGCTCGCGGGTGGCGGCCGTCTTCTCCTTCTCGGCCGCGCTCGCCTGCTGCAGGGCTTCCTGGGCGATCTCGCGGGCTTGGGTGGCTTCGGCGTCGGCCCGGCCGCGGTGGAGACGGTGCTCGTCGGCCTCGGCCAGGGCGGCGTCCCGCTCGGCGAGCGCGGTGGCGGTGGTCGCCTCGAGCTGGTGGCGCAGGGTCGTCAGCGTCTCGACGAGCCCGCGTGCCGGGTCGAGCACCCGGTCGACCTGGCCCGCCAGTGCCGTGACGGCGGTGTCGTCGAGCGCGGTGTCGCTTTCGCGGAGGGATTCGGCGTCCGCCAGGACGGCCTCGGCGTCGCGGCAGGTGAGGTTCCGGCGTCCCCAGGTCTTCCCGTCCTGGCAGAACCGGGCCCGGCTCCCCCGGCCCACGGCGGGCGGCAGAGCGGCTCCGCAGCGGCGGTACTCGCAAACCCGGGCTTGACCAGCGTCTTCCGTCATGATGAGGACTCTATCAAACCTTCTAATTAGAACTAGAAGCAGCTGTTCAAAATTAGAAGATAGATAGAACGCTGCTTGAGTTTGGATAAGGTCACATATCCGAACTCAGATGGGCCGAGAGATCCGCTGGGGACTTGCGAGGCGCCAGAGGGCCCCTCAAAAACTGGGTACCCGCTTCCGGAGGGGGTAGATCCCTCACTTGGTGAGAGATCCGCTGACGTAGAGCACGCCGCCCATCCGTAGGTCGTCGTCCTTCAGAGGGAGGTTGTGGGCGGTCAGCAGCTCCCGGATGGTCCTCCCCTCCAGCGTCCAGCCGAGGCCGGTCAGGTAGGGAGCCGCCTCGTTGCGCTCACCGAAGTAACGCAGCTTCGCCATGTCGGCTTCGAAACCCTGCGCGCGCCAGCGTTCGGCCGTGCGGTTCAGGCTCTCCTTCGTCGCCTCCTCGTCCCCCGGCTTCGGGTTGGGCCGGCTCTCGGTGGCCACCCGGCTGCCCGGCGCGCTGAGCTCGGTGATGGTGTCCAGCAGCCGATCCTGCGCCTCCGGCGGCAGGTAACCCAGCAGGCCTTCGGCGCTCCACGCGGTCGGCCGGGCCGGGTCGAAGCCGGCGGTGCGCAGGGCGGCGGGCCAGTCGTCACGCAGATCGACCGCGGTGACCCGCCGCTCGGCGGTGGGCTCGGCACCCAGTTCGGCCAGGGTGCGGGTCTTGAACTCGACGACCTGCGGCTGGTCGAGCTCGTACACCACGGTCCCGGTGGGCCAGGCCAGCCGGTACGCGCGGGAATCCAGTCCCGAGGCCAGGATCACGGCCTGCGTGATGCCGGCGTTCGCCGCGTCGAGGAAGAAGTCGTCGTAGAACCTGGTGCGGACCTTGGCCACGTCGATCGCCGACTGCTCGACCAGGTCGCCGGGCGGCAGTTCGCCGCTGGCCAGCCGGGTCAGGAGGTCGACGCCGACCGCCCGGACCAGCGGCTCGGCGAACGGGTCGTCGATCAGCGACCGATCCTCACGTGTCGCGATCGCCCGGGCCGCGGCCGCCGCGGTGGCGGTCGTGCCGACGCTGGACGCCAGGTCCCAGGTGTCGCCGTCGTGCCTGGTGGATGTCATGTGCTGCCCCGTCTTTCGCGTGCCTGCCGTGCGCGGCGATCCTAGGACGCGGACTCACCCCTCGTGGTATCAAGAGCGGCGATGTCCGAATCAGCGACGCCCCCGCAGCACGCCACCGTGACCTTGCTCGGTCAGGGCTCCGAAGCCGCTTTCTACCTGGCCCTGACCGACCGGCCGTGGGAACTCCCGGCCGACGTGGTGGCCGTGTCGGTGGGCGGCGGGTTCGGCGACGCCGCCGTCGCGATGCAGGAGCAGTACCCGGAGTCCGAGTGGGACTCGGTCTCGCTCAGCTCCCTCACGGCTAGTTCGCCCGCGCTGCTGGAGCTGGCACCGCGGGACCGGGGCACTCAGCCGCGGATGGTGGCCCTGGCGACTCCGCGCGACCCGGACCAGGGCAACGACCCGACGGCCGCCGCGATCACCGCCTCGACCGCGGCCATCCTCAGCGCGGCGTCCGCGTCACGCGCAACGGCCGTCGCGCTGCCGTTGTTCGGCACCGGACGACTCGGAGTCCCTGCTGCGGTCTCCGCCCGCGCGGTGCTCGAAGGTGCGCTCACGACGCGAAGCTCGGTCAGCACGATCTACCTCTACTCCAGGTCCTTGGACCACGGCGACGTCATCCACGACGCCTGGGCGGCGCGGGAGCCGGTGTTCTCCTCGGTCGAACTCGCCGGCGGGATGACCCGGGACCTGGTCGACCCCAACGAATCGATCCCGCTCGAGCGGGACCACCTCGGTGTCAAGCCCTACGTCTCCATGCTGGCCACCGTGATCGCGGCGCGGGACACGCCGCTGCCGCTGTCGATCGGGGTGTTCGGTGAATGGGGCTCCGGCAAGAGCTTCTTCATGGGCCTGCTACGCGGACAGGTGAAAGCCCTCGAAGGGACACCCGGCCACTGCGGCAAGATCGCGCAGGTCGGTTTCAACGCCTGGCACTACGCCGATGCGAACCTCTGGGCCAGCCTCGGTGACGAGATCTTCCGCCAGCTCGCCGAGCCCGCCCGCCGCACCGGCGAACCCGAGGCCGAACACCAGGCCCGGCTACGGGAGGGCGCCCGGCTGCGGGACCAGCTCGCCGCGGCGCTCGAACAACGTCAGCAGCTCACCGCCGTCACCGAACGCGCTGAAGCCGAAGCCGCCGCGCTCAAACGCAAGATCGGTGACGCCGAGAACGACCGCCGGGTCCGGGCCGGAGACCTGCTGCGCGCCCTGCGCCGGTCTTCGACGTTCCGCGCGCAGTACGACGGCCTGTGGCGGCAGCTCGGCGTCACCGACCCGGCCGAGCAGGGCCGGCTGCTCGCCGACGAGGTGCGCGGCACGCTGGACGAGGCCGCCGAGCTGCGCCGGACGTCGATGCACCGCGCCGGGAAGGGCGCGATCGCCCTCGCCGCGCTCGTGCTGCTGGCGGGTGTGTGCGTGAGCGCGTTCGTACCGCAGGTCAAGGAGGTGCTGGCGGGCGCTGTCGGCCTCTTCACCGCCCTCACCGGCGTCGGGCTGACGTTGCTGAGTGTCGCTCGCAGCGGGTTGCGGCGCCTGCGCACGCTGGCCGACGAGCTGCGGATCGGCGCGGACGGCGACGCCGAGCGGGAGCGCATCGCGCTGCGCAAGGCGGAAGCCGACCAGCGGCTCGCCGAAGCCCAGCTGGAGGAGGTCGTCGCCCGGACCGGCGAGCTGGGACGGCAACTGGCCGAGCTGACCCCCGGACGCCGGCTCTACGCCTTCCTCGCCGAACGCTCCCGCGGTGACGACTACCGCGGCAACCTCGGCCTGATCTCCACCATCCGCAAGGACTTCGAGAAGCTCGTCGCGCTGATGACGGCCCCGGTGGCGCCGGGCGACCCGGCGCGGCCGATGGACCGGATCGTGCTCTACATCGACGACCTCGACCGCTGCAGCCCGCAGCAGGTCGTCGACGTCCTGCAGGCGGTGCACCTGCTGCTCGCCTTCGACCTGTTCGTGGTGGTCGTCGGCGTGGACCCGCGCTGGCTGCTGCGGTCGCTCAGCACGCACTACGACCGGCTGATCGAAGCCGACGCCGGCACGCGGCCCGACGGCTGGCACGTGACGCCCGAGGACTACCTCGAGAAGATCCTCAACATCCCCCTGGTGCTGCCCCGGATGCCGAAGGGCAGCCTCAACCGGCTGTTGCTGAGCATGGTCGAGACCGCCCGGCCCGCGGAAAACCGGGAAGAACCCGCGGACCGGCCCGAAGCCCTCGTCGTCGACTCCCCGGCCGCCATCCCGGTCGAGCCCGGTTCGCAGGTGGCGGCCCAGCTCGACCCGAAGGTACGGCCCGAGATCCCCCGGCCTCTCACCGCGCCGGAGATCGCGCTGCTGTCGCGTCTGGACCGGCTGATCGACACCCCGCGGGATGCGAAACGCCTGATCAACCTCTACCGGATGCTGCGTTCGACGCGCGACCTCTCGGACGCCTCGGCGTTCCTCGGCGGCGAGTACGAAGCGGTGGTCGTGCTGCTCGCGACGTTCACCGCCCACGGACGCCTGCTCGGCCGCTTCGCGGACGCGCTGCTCCGGCGGCCGGCGGAGGCGTCCTGGCCGGACTTCGTCGGGGAACTGCGGCCGTTCGAGGTCGAAGGGCACTGGGAGAGCCCGGCCGTCGGCGTGGTGCCCGCCGTCGAGGTGCCGCAGTGGGAACACCTGCACCACACCCTGGCGGAGCTTGCGGACGCGATCACCCTGCCGGACGTCGGTGTCTTCCAGGCCTGGGTGCCGCGGGTGCGGCGGTTCTCCTACGTCCTGTCCCCCGGGAACCGCTGAACCGCGGCCGGCTGCGTCCGGTACCCGCGCAGCATCGCCAGGCTCACCGCCGGCAATCCGCACTTCCCGCGCAGGGGGTCCAGCTCGTCCGGCCTGGCCAGCCGCGTCGGGTCGACCGGGCTGACGACGTGGGTGTACGCCGCTGCCGGGCCGCAGTGGGCCAGCTCGGCCAGGTCCGCCGCCGCTTCGGGGAATCCGGCGTGCCCGATGACGCCTTCCGGGTGCGTCGCGCGGACCATGACATGGCCCGGCCGCTGGAAATCCGCCGGAGTCGCCGCGCTGTCGGCCAGGCGGGACAACGTCGTGGCGCGGTCGGTGGCCGAGATGCCCGTGGTGACGCCCTCGGCCGCATCGACCGTCACGCAGTAGTCCGACGGCCGCTCGAACGCGCCCCACATCCGCGGCAGGCCCAGCTCGTCGCAGCGTCGACGAGGCAACGCGGCGACGATCAGGCCCGAGCCGTGCCGGACCAGGAACGCCACCGCCGCGGTGGAAACCTCCGCCAGTGGCAGGACGAACACCGCCTCACGTCCGTTGTGGACGATCGCGGGCCGGCCGCGGCCCAGCTCGTCGGTGACTTCGGCCAGCGCCTGCCGGCTCGGGAACAACTCCAGCACGGATTGCACAGCGCACCTCCAGGATCAGCGGGCGACGGCGTAGGCCTGCTGCCCGCGCGGGCTCGCCGCGGCCAGCACGAGGTCGCCGTCGAACCCCGTCGCGCAGACCTTGCCCAGCGACTTGTCCGGGGCGAGCGCGACGTCGTGACCGCGAGAACGCAGCTCCTCGACCACCTCGGGCGGGCAGCTGTTCTCGACGACCAGGCGGTTCGGGCGCGCCGAACGCGGCGCGAACGACGACGGCACCTGGTCGGTGTGGAACGCCCTCTGCTCCACCGCCGCTTGAGGCCGCAGGCCGCCGTCGACGTGACTGACGAAGAAGTTCAGCGTCCACTGGTCCTGCTGGTCACCGCCCGGCGTGCCGAACGCCAGGTGCGGCCGGCCGTCCTTGGTCACCAGGGTCGGGCTCAGCGTGGTCCGCGGGCGCTTGCCCGGCGCGACCGTGTTCGGGTGCCCCTCGTCCAGCAGCGCCATCTGCCCGCGCGTCCCGAGCGGGAACCCGAGGCCGGGAATGACCGGGGAGCTCTTCAGCCAGCCGCCGCTGGGCGTCGCGACGACCATGTTGCCGTCGCGGTCCGACGCGCTGATGCAGCACGTGTCGCCCTTGGCCGCGGTCAGCTTCACCACCGCCGGGATCCCGTCGGCCAGCTGGGCACGCCAGTCGGCGTCCGGCTCGCCGGGCAGCGGCGGTTCCGGGAACCAGCCCTCCAAGCCCGGGCGCAGGTCACCGCACGCCCGCCGTCCGATCAGCTCGCGGCGCGCGGCGGCGTACGCCGGATCCAGGAGGTCCTTCAGCGGGACGTCGGTGTGGGCCGGGTCGCCGTAGAAGGCCTCCCTGTCGGCGAAGGCGAGCTTCGCGCTCTCGACGACCGTGTGGAGGTGCTCGGCGCCGCCGTGGTCCATCGCCGCGAGGTCAAAGCCTTCCAGCAAGCCCAGTTGCTGGAGGAACACCGGGCCCTGCGACCACGGACCGGCCTTGTGGACGGTGTGGCCGCGGTAGTCCGCGGTGACCGTCGGCTCGATCGTGGCCTGCCACGACGCCAGGTCGTGGCCGGTCAGCAGGCCGCCGTTGCGGCGGCCGGTGGAGTCGAGCGGCTCGGTCGTGGCGAGGAACTTGTCGATCGTCTCGGCGACGAACCCCTGGTAGAACACCTGGACGGCAGCGTCGATCCGGTTCTCGCGGCCGCCCGCAGTGGCTTCGGCCTCGGCGACGATCCGCCGATAGGTCGCGGCGAGCGGCTTGTTGCACAGCCGCGCGCCAGGCTTCGGCGCGTGTCCGCCGGGCAGGTACACCTCGCCCGAGCCGGTCCACTCCTCACGGAACAGCGGCGCGAGGACGTCGATCATGTCCGCTGCCTTCGGCAGCAGCGGGTAGCCGTGCTCGGCGTAGTCGATGGCCGGGGCGAGCACCGTGGCCAAGTCGAGGCGCCCGCGGTCGCGCAGCAGCCGCAGCCACGCGCCGAACGCGCCGGGGACGACCGCCGGGAGCAGCCCGGAGCCGGGGATCGCGTCGACGCCACGGTCGCGGAACGCCTGGGGTGTGGCGGCTTCCGGCATCGGGCCCTGGCCGCAGATCACCTCGACCTCGCCGGTCGCGCCGTCGTGGACCAGGATCGGGACGTCGCCGCCCGGGCCGTTGAGGTGCGGTTCGACGACCTGGATGACGAACGCCGTGGCGACGGCGGCGTCGAAGGCGTTGCCGCCCAGGTCGAACATCGCCGTCCCGGCGGCCGAGCCGAGCCAGTGCGTGGACGAGACGGCACCCCGGGTGCCGAGCAGTTCGGGTCGGTCGAGCACGTCAGCTTCCCTTCTCGCGGTCCGGATCGGCCAGCTCGCCCGTACCGGCGGGCAACACGGCGCCGGAGACCGAGGCCGACACCGGCCGGCCGTCGGTGACCTGGACCGAGCCGTACATAGTGGACGGACGGCCCTGTTCGTGGCCCTGGCGCAGGGTGAAGTCGCCTCCCGGAAACCACCCCGCTTCGACGAGCCAGACGCCGAGGCCGAGCGCCGCCGAGGAACAGGCCGGGTCTTCGGGCATCCCGTAGCCGGGCGCGAACAGGCGACCGTGCGCGGTGTTCGTCGCGGCGTCCCAGCTGAACACCAGGACGTCGGCGAGGTCGGCGGCCGCCATCCGCTCGAAGTCGGGTTTCGCTTCCGCGACGGCGTCCGCCCGCACCGGCAGGAAGTGGAACGCGGGGCCGAACCCGCAGGCCGCGGGAAGGGCGCCGTCGGCCGCGGAGGCGGGCAGACCGACGGCGCCGAGCAGTACCCCGGCGTCGAGCTTTTCGCTCTCCAGGGGGTCTTTCGCGGTGATCTTGCCCGCCTCGGCGGTGACGTCCAGGGGCAGCAGCTTCGGGCCGCACTCCTGCACGACCCGCCCGGCGGGCACCAGGCCCAGCCGCGCGAGCGTCACCGCGGTGCCGACGCTCGAATGCCCGCCGAACGGCGACTCCGCCTCGGGCGTGAAGACGCGGACGCGGTAGTCGGCGCCGGTCCCGGTGGGCGGCAGCACGAACGCCGTCTCGGTGTGGTTGATCTCGCGGGCCAGCGCCTGCATGCCCGCGGTGTCGAGGTCACCGGCCCGCGGGACGACACCGAGCGCGCTGCCGGCGTAGACGTGGTCGGCGAACATGTTGACGATCTCGTACGCGGGCATGCTGCTCCTTTCAGGCGAGATCCAGCTGGTCGAGGACGCGCTCGTCCCCTTGGTACGGCTCGGATTGGCGCGGCCAGTGCACGACCAGGTCGGTGAAGCCGAGGTCGGCGAACGTGCCCGAGGCGTCCCGGAAGGACTGCGCCGAGTCCAGCACGCCCCCGACGGTCGCGCCGGTCACCAGCAGCTTCCCCGCCGACGCCGGATCGCGGCCCGCCGCGGCACAGGCGTCCTCGAACGCCCGGAGCTGGTCCTTCAGCTCCGGCACGACCAAGTCCCAGCGCCGGGCGTCGAACCGGCCCGGCGCCCCCGCGGTGATCCACGTTTCGGCGTACCGCGCGGCCAGGCCCATCGCCTTCGGGCCGGTCGCGGCGACCGCGAACGGCAGCCGCGGGCGCTGTACGCACCCCGGGACCATCCGCGCGCCCTCACAGCGGTAGTACTCGCCCTCGTACGACGTCACCGGCTGCCGCAGCAGCAGGTCCGTCAGCTCGAGGAACTCCGCGAACCGCCCGGCGCGGCTGCCTTCCGGCTCGGCGCCGAAGACGCTCTCGTCGTACCCGCCGGCCCCGGAGCCGACACCGCAGATCAGCCGCCCGCCGGAGATGTCGTCGAGCGTCATCAGCTCCTTGGCGAAGGGCACCGGGTGGCGGAACGTGGGGGTCGCGACGAGCGAGCCGAGCCGCATCTTGGACGTCACCCCGGCCGCGGCGGTGAGCGTCGGCAGGCAGCCGAACCAGGTCTCGTCGCGCAGCCAGCGCCACATCAGGTGGTCGTAGGTCCAGGCGTGGTCGAACCCGAGCTCTTCGGCGCGGCGCCAGCGGTCCCGCGCGGCGGACCAGCGCTGCTCGGGCAGCAGGACGATGCCGTGGCGCACGGCTCAGTCCGCCGGGGAGCCGGCCGCGCACGCGGCGACGTCGGCGAGCAGGCCGACGAACCCGGCTTCGCAGGAGCGGACCTCGGGACTGGTCAGCTCGGCGGGCGGGTCCTCGGCGTCCGACACGGCGTCGACGCCGTTCTGGGTCACGTCCAGGGCCACGGCGTTGAGCCGCCGCAGCAGCTGGGCCACGACGTCCGGCAGGGACGTCGGCGCCCGCAGCGTCATGAAGTAGTTGTCGTAGACGACGCTGAGCACGTCCGGGTGCGGCGCCTCGGCCGCGCCCGCCGCGTCCTGCAGCAGCGACCGTCCACTCGGGACCAGCTTGGCGGCGATCCCGCCGTGGACGCGCTGGTAGAAGCCGACTTCGTCGCGCAGCGCCTTGACGCCGGGCGAATCGTCGCCGGGCAGGCCCTTGCCGCGGTAGAGGTCGCGGACCGGGGCGAAGTCCGGGGCCCACGTGCCGCTGAACCCGCGGTGCTGCAGGAACATGCTCGGCCGGATGACCTCGTGGTAGACGTCGATCGGGGTCGAGCTGGTGTAGAGCAGCATCGCGCTGAAGCCGCGGGTGAACAGCGCCGCCGAGGCCAGGGCGGCCTCGCGGTCACGCTCGCCGCGTTCGGCCATGGCCAGCTCGCGGGCGACGAGCTGCCACAGCACGAACGTCACCTGGTGGCCGGTGATCCAGCGGAACCAGTACAGCCGGTCGGACGACTCGACGGGCTCGACCGGGCCCGGCACCCCGCTGCGGGAGATGTGCTCCAGGTGCGTGCAGAGCCCGGCGAAGCGGGAGCACGGGCCGTCGCCGGCGGGTTCGGTACCCGCGTCGGGGATGGTCAGCGGTTCGAGGCCGTAGGGGAAGTCGCCGAAGTCCCAGCCCTCGCGCACGGGGACCTCGGTCAGCACGGGAACGGTCACGACGCGGCCTCCGGAATCCAGGTGAACTCGTATTCGAGGCCGTTCACGTCGAATGCGTAGAAACTCTGCACGCCGTCTTCGTCGGTGACGATCTCCGTCGCCGGTTCGTCCAGGGTGAAATGAAAGCGCCCGGATTCGTACAACCGGGTCCAGTGCCGCTGCCACGCGGACATTTCCTCCGGCGAGCCGACCTCCATGCAGACGTGCTGGAATTGCGCGCTGCCGGGGTCGGGCGCTTCGCCACCTTCGCCCTCGCGCTCGAAGAGGTGGAACCGGGTGCCGCCGGCCCGCAGCTCGACGAGCTTGACGATGCCCGGCAGCCGGCTGGTGGTCAGCTCGGAGAACCGGTCGAGAGCCCAGTTCTCCTTGCAGCCGAAGAACTCCTGGTACCAGGAGACGCAGTTGGCGAGGTCGGCGGTCTGGATCCCCAGGTGGTGGAACGTGGCCGCGCGGAGCGGGGCAAGGCGGGGCGACTCGAGGGTCGCCACGGCGTTCTCGGACATGTCGCCATCCTTTCTTCCGGCGCCGGGACGCATTCCCAGACGGCGCCTTGGAGAGTGGCCTTGATCGATTGTCGGGGGCGGCGTAAGAAACAACCGCCCGATCCCCTTCGACACTACAGTGGTTGCCACGGGGAAATCAAGTTGGCGGGAAAAATAGTCCCATTATCCCTATAGCCGAGCGCCTTCCTCAAGTAGCATCGGGAGACATGAGCGAAGACCAGTGGACGAAAATCGACACCTACACCTCGAACCTGATGGTGGAGCACGACGCCGCCCTGGACCTCGCGGCCAAGGCCAGTGCCGAGGCCGGGCTGCCGGAGATCGCGGTGGCACCCAACCAGGGCAAGTTCCTCCACCTGCTCGCCCGCACCCACGGTGCGCGCCGCATCCTCGAGATCGGCGCGTTCGGCGGGTACAGCGCGATCTGGCTGGCCCGGGCGCTGCCCGAGGGCGGCACGCTGACCACGCTGGAGGCCGAACCGTCCTTCGCCGAGGTCGCGCAGCGCAACATCGACAACGCCGGCCTGTCCGACGTGGTCGACCTGCGCGTCGGCAAGGCGCTGGACACCCTGCCGGAGCTGGCGGGCGGCGAGCCGTTCGACCTCGTGTTCATCGACGCCGACAAGGCGAACATCCCGGAGTACTTCGGCTGGGCGCTGAAGCTCACCCGCCCGGGCAGCGTCATCGTCGTGGACAACGTGGTGCTCGACGGGCTCGTCGTCGAGGCCGACAGCCCCAACCCGGCGGTGCAGGGCGTGCGGCGGTTCAACCAGTTGGTGGCCGACGAGCCGCGCGTCACCGCGACGACCGTGCAGACCGTCGGCAGCCGCGGTCACGACGGGTTCTGCCTGATGCTCGTCGAGAGCTGACGGACGCACGACCGGAGGGCCTTCCCGCACCGCGGGGAGGCCCTCCGTCACGTCGTGGCTCACGTCAGATCCGGTCCGGGTTGATCAGGTCCGGCGCGGTCCAGCCGTCGAGGTCGTACTCGGCCAGGCACTGCTCGGCGAAGCCCTTGTAGCCGTCGACCTGCCCGGACGCCTGCTGCGCGGTGAGCATCTCGATCCGGACGTTCTCGTGGTTGCCCGAGAAGTTCCGCTCGTAGAGCTCGTTGCGGCCGGCGAACTCGGTGCCGACGGAGTCCCAGATCAGCTTCATCAGCTTGACCCGCTCCACCGCGTCGTAGCCCGACGAACCCCGGACGTACTTGTCCAGGTAGGGCCGCAGCTCCGGGTTCTGGAAGTCGCTGGCGTGCGAGTTCAGGTAGATCAGCGCGCTGCCCAGGTCCTGGTGGATGATCTCCCGCACCCGCGGGTAGCCGATCGTCATGAACCAGCGGTAGGCCATGCCGTAGTCGAGCTTCGGCAGCAGCGCGCCGTCCTTCCACGGGTCCGGGTTGAGCGCCATCGCGTCACTCAAGCCCCAGAACATGTTCCGCCACGCGAGTACCTCGCCGATGCGGGTCTGGATGCCGCGGAAGTCCTTGGTGCCGGTGACGTCGACGCCCTTGAGCAGCAGCCCGGCCAGGAAGTCCAGCTTCACGGCCAGCCGCGTCACGCCGTGGAACGTCGAGCGGTTCAGGAACCCCGACGCCGACAGGAAGGTCGCCGCCTTGGCCTGGTCGCCGTAGACGAACACGTTCTCCCAGGGGATCTTCACCTTGTCGAGCACGAAAATCGTGTCGTTCTCGTCGAGCCGGCTCGAGAGCGGGTAGTCGAACGGGCTGCCTGTCGTGTCCGCCTGCAGCGCGTACGACGGCCGGCAGATCAGCTTCAGCCCCGGGGAGTCCATCGGCAGCGTCGCCACCAGCGCGAACTCGCGCTTCTTCACCGGCAGCCCGTAGTGGGCGATGAAGTTGCCGTGCGTCAGCGCGGAGCCGGTCGCGACGACCTTGGCGCCGCTGACGACCAGGCCGTCGTCGCGTTCCTCCTCGACGTGCACGAACACGTCCCCGACGTCGTCGGCCGCCTTGTGCCGGTCGACCGGCGGGTTGATGATCGCGTGGTTCCAGAAGAGGACCTTCTCCTGCGCCTCGGCGTACCAGCGGCGCGCGTTGCCCTCGAACTCGCCGTAGTAACCCGGGTCGACGCCCAGGGTGGCCAGGAAGCTCGCCTTGTAGTCCGGGCTGCGGCCCAGCCAGCCGTAGCTCATCCGCGCCCACTCGGCGATCGCGTCGCGGTCGCCGATCAGGTCCTGTGTGGACTTCGGAGCGCGGAAGAACTTGTGCGTGAACCCGCCGCTGCCGGTGTCGGTCGGCGTGGTCAGGACGTCCTTCTTCTCCGGGTCGTGCAGTGCGTCGTACAGCCGCGCGGTCATCCGGGCGGTGTTGCGGAACGCCGGGTGCTTGGTGACGTCGTCGACACGCTCGCCGTAGGCCCAGATCTCGCGGCCGTCGCGGATGCTTTCCAGGTACTCGTCCCCGGTCAATGGCCGGGTCGTCGTCTCGCTCACTTGCCTGCCTCCCATCGTTGGGGTGTCGGGTCGTCCAGCGACCACGACCAGTGCGGTGCGTCGGGCTCTTCGGCCAGCCGCGGGAACTCGCCGCCGAAGAACAGCAGCGGCCGCCCGCCGGCCAGGTCGAGGCCGGTCACCTCGCCGACGTGCAGCACGTGGTCGCCGCCGTCGTAGGCGCGCCACGGGGTGCACTCGACGTGCCCGACCGTGCCGCCCAGCCGCGGCACCGGCGACTCGAGGTCGACCCACGGCACGTCGTCGTCGGCCATCGGCTTGCCCGCGAAGTGCATCGCGACGTCCTGCTGGTCCTCGGCGAGGATGTTGACCACGAACGGCCCGTTGCCGAGGTGCTTGACCGAGCGGCTGCGCCGGTCGAGCGAGACCAGCACGAGCGGCGGGTCCAGCGACACGGACGTGAACGCGTTGACGGTCGCGCCGCGCACCTCGGTGCCACGCCGGTAGGTCACGACGGTGACGCCGGTGGTGAAGTGGCCGAGGAAGGTCCTCAGCCGGGCGCGGTCGAACGCCGGGGCGATCGTGGTCATGAGGTGCCTCCTCCTGTGGTCGCGTGGTCGACGACGTCACGCAGGATCGCCGGCCCGTCCTCGGTGAGGAAGGACTCGGCGTGGAACTGGATGGTCGCCAGCCGCGGTCCGCGCAGGCCGATGACCTGGTCGTCGAGCCCGCGCACGACTTCCGCGTCGGCACGGCCGGGCACCGCGACGCGGTCGTCGGCCGTACGCGCGGCGAAGCTGTTGTAGAACCCGACCGCCCGGCGCGTGCCGTCGATCGTCACGTGGGCCTGGCGGCCCTGGTTGGGCCGGGCGAGGCGCTGCACGGGCAGCCCGAGTTCGGCGCAGAGCACCTGGTGGCCCAGGCAGACACCGACCAGCGGACGTCCTTCGCGCAGCAGGTCCGCGGCCAGCGTGCGCAGCCGGCCGACCTTCGCGCCTTCGACGTCGTTGGGATCGCCCGGCCCGGGCCCGAGCAGCACCAGGTCGTTCTCCGGCAGCTCCCCCGCGTCCCACGGCACGGTCGTGACGTCGCAGTTCACCGACTTGAGCTGGTAGGCCAGCATCGAGGTGAACGCGTCTTCGGCGTCGACGACGGTGATCCGGACCCGGGAGCCGGTGCCCGGGCGGGCGCCGTCGAGCCAGAACCGGGACTTGCCGTCGTTGCGCGCCTTCAGGGCCGAGCGCACCTCGTCGGACGACGTCGACGGCGGCGGTGCCGCGGACCGGCGGGCCTCACCGGAGAGCGACTTCAGCACGGCCGACACCTTCGCCGTCGTCTCCGCGGCCTCCGACAGCGGCGCCGACTCGCGCACGATGGTCGACCCGGCCGCCAGCCGGACGTCGCCGGACGGCGAGATGTCCGCGGTGCGGATGAGGATCGCCGAGTCCAGCGAGCGGCGGCCGTCGTCGTCACTGCCGACAAGGCCGATGACGCCGCTGTAGTAACCACGGCCCTTCGGCTCGTACCGGCGGATCACCCGGCAGGCGTTGACCAGCGGGCTGCCGGTGACGGTCGGCGCGAGCAGCGTGTGCCGCAGCACCTCCGTCAGCGGCTTCCCGGTCTCGCCCTCCAGGGAGTACTCGGTGTGCGCCAGCCGCGACATGCGCCGCAGCCGCGGCCCGGACACCCGGATGCCGCGGTCGCACAGCTCGGCCATCATCTTCAGTTCCTCGTCGACGACCATGCAGAGCTCGTCGGCCTCCTTCTCGTCGTGGAGGAACTCGAGCAGGCCTTCGGCGTCGGCGCCGCCGTCCGGGTAGCGGTAGGTGCCGCTGATCGGGTTCATGGTCACCGTGCGGTCGAACAGCCGGACGTGCTGCTCAGGCGTGCTGCCCAGCAGATAGCGCTCGCCGGTGAAGACCAGGAACGTCCAGTACGCCCCGGCTTCCGCGCCCAGCAGGCGCTTGAAGACCGCCCGCGCGACGTCGTCGTCGAAGCCCGGGAACCGGCCGCGCAGGCTGCGGGAAAGCACGAAGTTCGCGCCCTCGCCGGCCCCGATCTCGTCGTCCAGAATCCGCTCGACCGTGCGGGCGTACTCGTCGTCGCCCAGGTCGAACGCGCGGTCCTCCAGCGGCGGGACGGCGTCGGGCAGGGCCGCGAGGGTCTCGGCGACGGTGAGCGTCGCCTGGGACTCGATGTCCATCACCTGCAGCGGGACCTGGTCGTCCGGGCAGTCGTAGCCGCGCTCGGCGAGCTGCCGGTATGGGAGCAGGACCAGCTTCGTGTGCCGGCCCCGGCCTTCCCAGGACCCGTCGTCCAGGGTCAGGTCGGCCAGCCGCTCGGCCGTGCGGACCGGGCCGGAGACGATCTCGACCTGGTCGCCGCGGCCGCTGCCGGGCCGGTGCAGGATCGCGTACGGCGACCCGGCGCGCAGGGGCAGGGGACTCACGTGACCACCGCGCCTTCCAGCTCACCGACCAGGGCCGCGGTGGTGGTGGCGACCGCGCAGTTGGCGGCCGCGTAGCTCACCGCGAGCTGGTGCTCGTCCGGGCCGAAGTCGGCGACGGCGTCGGCGACGAAGAACGTCTCGATGTCGTGCGTGAACGCCTCGACGGCGGTGACCAGGCAGCCGACGTGCGCGTAGATCCCGCAGACGATCAGCTGGTCACGCCCGGCCGCGCGGAGCCGGTCGAGCAGGTCGGTGCGGAAGAAGGCGCTGTAGCGCCACTTCGTCAGCACGACGTCCGACGGCGCCGGCGTGAGCTCGTCGATCACCTGCCGGTCGGCGGGGGTGGCCTTCATGCCCGGCCCCCAGATGTCGTGCAGCAGACCGCGGTCCTCGCTGGTCATCGAGCCGGGCTGGGCGGTGTAGAACACCGGGATGCCGAGCCGGTCGGCGGTTTCCCGCGCCTGGACGACGTTGCGGACGAGCGTGCGCCGCAGATCGCCGTCCTCCGGGTAGAAGCCGACGAAGTAGCGCTGCATGTCATGGATCAGCAGGGCCGCGCGGGACGGGTGCGCCCGCCAGTCCGCGGTGCTGGCCGGGACGGCGGTGGGCAGGTCGTACGGTTCGATCGTGATGCTCATCAGGCCTCCTCAGACGGCGCCGAGTGCGGCGCCGCCGTCGACGAGCAGGGTGGCCAGGGTGACGTGCCGGGCCTCGTCCGAGAGCAGGAACGCCACGCTGCGGGCGACGTCCCCGGCCGCGCCGACCCGGCCCAGCGGGATACCCAGCCGGAACTGGCCGGGGTCACCTTGGACGGTCGCGTCGGCACCGGTCTCGTCCGTCCACATGGAACGCAGCATCGGCGTGTCGGTCGAGCCGGGCGCGACGACGTTGCAGCGGATGCCGAGCGGCGCGAGGTCCACGCCCAGGCTGTGGGTCAGGCTGGTCGCGGCGGCCTTGGACGCGGCGTAGGCGGCCATGTGGCTGCGCGGCACGCCGGCGGCGTTCGACGCCACCGTGACGATCGAGCCGCTCTTGCGTTCGGCCATCCGGCGGGACACTGCCCGGCAGACGTGGAACACCCCGGTCGCGTTGACCGCGAAGGTCGCGTTCCAGTCCTCGTCGGACAGTTCGCTCACCCGGCCCATCCGCAGCACCCCGGCCACGTTCGCCAGGCCGCCGATCGGCCCGAAGCCGGTTTCGACGCGCTCGACGGCGGCGTCGACCTCCGCGCTGGAGGTGACGTCGACAACGTGCGTCTCGACGCTGCGGCCCTCGTCCAGCAACGGCTTCGCGACCTGGGCGAGGGCGTCCTCGTCGCGGTCGAACAACGCCAGGGGGTGGCCGCGTTCGGCCAGGAGAGTCGCGGTGGCGGCGCCGATGCCGCTGCCTGCGCCGGTTACGAGTGTCACGGTCATGACGCCAGCTCCGTCCTGAGTTCGTGGGCCGCCTCGGGCTGCCAGCTCGCGGTCAGCGCGACGGCCTGGGTGAGGTTCAGCCGCGGGTCGCACAGCGTCGTGTAGCCGGGCCCGCGGGCGGCCGTGATGCCGGCGCCGTGGCACTCGGAGATCTCGCTGGGCGAGGCCTCCATGTGGAGCCCGGCGCAGGCGCCGCCCTCCCCCGTGACGATCCGGACGAACTGGCGCAGCTCGTTCATGATGTCCTCGAGCCAGCGGACCTTGAGCCCGTCGTCGGCGACGACGGTGTTGCCGTGCATCGGGTCGCACAGCCACAGCACCGGGTGCCCGGCGTCGCGCACCGCCCGCACCAGCGGCGCGAGCTCGCCGATGCGGGCCGCGCCGAACCGCGGGATCAGCGTGAGCCGCCCGGGGGTGCGGTAGGGGTCGATCTGGGCGCAGAGCTTCAGGACGTCCTCGATCGGTGCCTTCGCGCTCACCTTCGCCGCGACCGGGTTGACCACAGTGGACAGCAGGTGCACGTGGGCGCCGTCCGAGCGCCGGGTCCGCTCGCCGATCCACGGCCAGTGCGTCGAGGCGAGGTAGCTGCGGCCACCGGGCATCCGGCGCACCAGCGGGACTTCGTAGTCCAGCAGCAGCGCCTCGTGGCTGGTCCAGATCCGGCCGGCCGGGTCGGCCCCGGTGCCGCGGCCCAGCCGCCCGATGGACGCGCGGACGCCGAGGGCCGCGCGGTGCGCGTCCAGGATCCGGGCCGGGTCGGGCCGCCGCGCTTCGGATGTCGGCTCGGGGCTGTTGACGATCGGCCCACGGTAGACCGGCAGCTCCCGGCCGTCGACGTTCTCGACGTTCTGCGAGCGCGGCTTGGCGTACTGGCCGGCGATCCGGCCGACTTCGAGGACGGGACGGCCGGAGCCGACCCGCATCACCTCGGCCAGCGTGTCGAGCATGCCGATCTTGCGGGCCACGGCGTGGACGCCGGTGTCGGCCGGGTCCTCGGCGCAGTCGCCGGCCTGCAGCACGCAGAACTCGCCTTCGGCGGCGCGGGCCAGCAGGGAGCGCAGTTGCAGCACCTCGGCGGGGCCGACGACGTCTTCACGCTCGGACAGCGTGTCACGGACGTCGGCGAGTTCGGTCTGGTCGGGCCAGTCGGGTTGCTGGGCCGCGGGGTAGCCGGACAGGGTCTCGTCGCACGGATCGGCGGCGCGGTGCAGTACCGGCCGGGCTCGTGCGGGCAGCGTCTTCCTCATCACGCATTCCTTGCTTGAGCCGGATATCGGGAGCACGGGGGCGAAACGGCGTCAGCCGGTGAATTCGCCCGTTTCACGGAAATAGCCGATCATTTTCGTGAACACGGCCGGGGTGATCTCCGGCCAGCGCAGGCCCAGCCGGGCGAGCTCGCGCCCGGTGCGCTCGTTGCCGTAGACGTTGTCGCCGATGTCGAGCGCCCCCTCCTGGTAGAGCGGGGCCATCGCGGACAACGGGTTGTCGCCGTCGGCCAGCGCGGCGCGCCACTCGGCGACCGGGATTTCGCGCAGTGAATACCCCAGCTCGCGAATGGCCCGGTAGACGACGTCGAAGGTCTTGATGCCCGGGTTGAACAGGTGCCAGGTGTCGTTTCCGGCGGGGCGGGCCTTCGCCAGCCGGACCAGCGCGCGGCCGACGAAGTCGACCGGCAGGAGGTCGGTGTCGTGCTCCTCGGGCGGCGGGACGACACCGAGTTCGAGGAAGCTCTTGACCTGCCGCCAGAGGAAGTCCTCGGACTGCAGCGCGCCGGTCTCGCTGTCGCCGGCGATCCGGCCGATGCGGTAGATCGCCACCGGCACCCCGCGGTCGCGGGCCAGCCGCGCGACCTCTTCGGCGACCCACTTGCTCTGGGTGTAGCCGATCGTCAGGTCGTCCGAGTCGTCCGGAACGTCGTCCTCGATGATCGCCGCGGGCCGCGGCTTCGGTGAGAACACCGCCACGGTGGAGGTGTAGTGCACGGGCTTGACCGGCCCGGCCGCGGCGAACTCGACGATCCTGGCCAGGCCGTCCACATTGGCCTGTTTGACCGAGGCGTACGGCGCGACGAAGTTGATGTGCGCCGCCGTGTGGTGGATCGTGCCGACGCGGTGCGCGAGGTCGTCGTAGTCCGTTTCGGACAGTCCCAGGCGGTCGGCGGCCAGGTCACCCGCCACGACCGTGATGCGGTCGCGGTCGAGGAACTTCCCGATGCCGTAGCGGTCGGCCGTCGCGGCGATCCGCTCCCACGCGGCTTCGGCGTCGGTGGCCCGGACCAGGCAGTGGACCCGGTCGGTGGTCTCGGCCAGCAGCTCGCGCAGCAGGTGGATCCCCAGGAAGCCGGTCGCGCCGGTGAGCAGGACGTCCCCGGCGGTCGCCACGGGGGCGCCGTCGGGCACGAGGATGTGGTCGGGCAGCCGGACGTCGGCCCGCAGGTCGACGCGGTCGCCGGTGTCCTCCCCGGACCGCAGCGCGTCGATGCGCGTGGCCATGCCGCCGACGGTCGGGTTGTCGAACAGCACCCGCAGCGGCACGTCGACGTCGAACCGCTTGCGCAGCCGGTACATCAGCTCGGTGGCGAGGATCGAATGCCCGCCCGCGGCGAAGAAGTCCTCGTCCAGCCCGACACTGCCGGTGCCCAGCAGGTCGGTCCACGCTTCGGCGATCGCCTGCTCGGTCGGGGTTTCGGGCGGCCGGGACGTGGTTGTCGTACCCGCGTCGAACAGGTCCGGCAGGGCCTTGCGGTCGATCTTGCCGCTGGGCGCGATCGGAAGGCCGGCGAGCCGCACGAAGTGGGACGGCACCAGGTAGTCCGGCAGTGATCCGGACAGCGCGGCACGCACCTGCACCGGGTCGGGCTCCCGTTCGGTGACGAGGTAGCCGACCAGGCGGCGGTCGCCGGCGCCGAACGTCACCGCGGCCACGGCGGACGCGCTGACCTCGGGCAGCGCGTTCAGCGCCGCCTCGACCTCGGCCGGTTCGACGCGGTAGCCGCGGATCTTGATCTGGGTGTCGGCGCGGCCGAGGTAGTCGAACTCGCCGTGGCGGTCGTAGCGGACCAGGTCGCCGGTGCGGTAGAGGCGCCCGAACGGCGTCTCCGCGAACCGTTCGCGGGTCTGCTCGGGCAGCCCGTGGTAACCGGGCGAGAGCAGGTCGCCGCCGAGGTACAGCTCCCCCGGCACGCCGGGCGGGACGAGCCGGCCGCCGTCGTCGAGGGCCAGCATCGACAGGCCCCCGATCGGGCCGCCGATCGACGGCGCCTCGGGCCAGCCGGCCGGGTCGCCGCTCAGCTCGTGTGCGGACGCCAGGTGCGTCTCGGACGGCCCGTACATGTTCAGGAACCGGATCTCGGGCCGACGTGCGAAGAACGCGCGGATCTGCGGGGTGATCACCAGCTGCTCGCCGACGGAGGCGACCTCGGCCAGGTCGGGGAACGGCTTGTCCTCGGCGACGGCGGCCAGCTGCTGCACGGCGACGTAGGGCAGGTAGGTCCGGGAGATCCGGTGCTCGCGCAGGAAGCCGCTGAGCCGGTGCAGGTCCTTCTGCAGGTCTTCGTCGATCAGCACGAGCGTGCCGCCGGCGCAGAGCGTCCCCAGGATCTCCATCACCGAGACGTCGAAGGACAACGTCATGTACTGCAGCGTCCGCCCGGTCGCACCGATCGGCGACGTCCGCCGCATGTACTCGACGAGGTTGGTGACGGTGGCTTCGGTGAGCACGACCCCCTTGGGGCGCCCGGTGGACCCCGACGTGTAGATCACGTAGATCTCGTCGTCACCGCTCTTCAGCCGCCCCAGGTTCGACTCGTCGGTGGCTTCGGGCTCCGCCGTCTCCAGCACCAGCGCGACGCCGGAGTCCTCGAGCATGTACTCGATCCGCTCGGCCGGGTACGACGGGTCGACCGGCACGTACGCGGCCCCCGCCTTCAGGGCGCCGAGCAGCGCCACGATCATCTCCGGCGAGCGCGGGACGTGGATCCCGACGCGGTCACCGCGTCCGACGCCCTTCGCGCGCAGGTCACGGGCCAGCCGGTTGGCGCGGCCGTTCAGCTCGCCGTAAGTGAGTGTGCGGTCGCCGTGCTCCAGCGCGGGCGCGTCCGGCGTGACCGCGGCCTGCGACTCGAACAGCTCCGCGACCGGGCGGCGGGTGGTGTCCTCCGCCGGCGGTGCGCACCACGCGAGGACTTCCTGTTCCTGCTCGTCCGACAGCAGGCCCAGCTCGCCGACCGTGCCGCCGGGGTGCTCGACGAGGGCTTCGAGCAGCCGGACGTACCGGTCACCGAACTCCTCGACGGTTTCGCGGTCGAACAACGCCGTGTCGTACTCGAACACCCCGCGTAGCGCCGTGCCGTCCTGCTCGACGATCAGCGAAAGGTCGTACTTCGAGCTGCGGCTGACGTAGAGGTCCAGGTCGGCGTCCAGGCCGAGCCGGTCGAGAGCCGCCCAGTCGGAGTCCGGCAGCACGAACATGGTCTGGAAAACCGGGGCGTGGCTCGGGCTGCGGGGCGGGTTGACGCGCTCGATGACCTTCTCGAACGGCGCGTCCTTGTGCCGCAGGGCTTCCGTGACCTCGGTGCCGGCCTGCGCGTACAGCTCCCGCAGCGGCAGGTCGCCGCGCACGCCGTGGCGGAAGACGACCATGTTGACGAAGTAGCCGAGCATCTCGGCCGTCTCCGGCAGGTCCCGCAGCGAGACCGGGCTGCCGATGAGGACGTCGTCCTGGCGCGTGTGCAGGTGCAGGAACGCCGCGTACGCCGCTTCCAGCAGCATGAACAGCGTGACGCCCTCGTCCGCGGCCAGGGCGCGGACCCGCTCGGTCAGCTCCGGCGGGAGGTCGAACCGGACGATGTCACCGCGGTGCGACTGCTCCAGCGGCCGCGGCCGGTCCGTCGGCAGGTCCAGCAGTGGCAGCGGCCCGGCGAGCCGCTCTTCCCAGTACCCCAGCAGGTCGTTCAGCTTGTCGTCGCGGACGGTCTCCCGCTGGCGGCGGGCGAAGTCGCGGTACTGCGGCCGGGCCGGGCCCTCGTCGAACGGGTCCCCGGCGAGTGCGGCGTGGTAGCGGGTGAACCACTCGGTGAGGAACACCCCGGCCGAGGCCGCGTCGAAGACGATGTGGTGGATGCTGCAGACGACGTGCGTAGGCCCGTCCGGCTCGGCCGCGCAGACCACCTTGACCAGCGGGCCGTGCCCCAGGTCGAACTCGGTGTCGACGACTTCGGCGACGACGTCGTCCAGGAGCCGGTCGGCACCCAGCTCGACGGTCGAGAAGTCGCAGGCCGGTTCCGGGGTGACGTGCTGGAGCACCTCGCCGCCGTCGGCGGAGAACGTGGTGCGCAGGATCTCGTGGCGGGCCAGGACGGCGCACAGGCTTTCGCGCAGCACGCCGGTGTCCAGCGGGGTCTTGACGGTGAACACGAACGGCGCGTTGTAGGCCGCCGGGCGCGGCGAGTACTGGTCGATGAACCAGATGCCGCGCTGGCCGTAGGACGCGGGAGCCGGGCCGCTGTCGTGGGTCGCGGTGAGGCCGGGCGGGCCGCCGCGCAGGTCGTCGATGTGCCGGGCCAGGTCCGCGGGGTCTTCGTGGCGCCGGATGTCCTCGGCCCCCAGCGTGATCCCCAGCAGCGCACTGAGCAGCCCGGCGAACTGCTCGTGGCCGGCCACACCGTCAGCGGTGACGCCGGAGCGGGCCCGGCGGATCACCGATTCGAGTGGGTTTTCCATGGTGTCAGTACCTCTCCGATCATCGCGGCCCCCCGTGCGTCGGTTCGGTCTGCCGCTCACCTGGCGGCGGCGCCGGTGCGCAGGGATTCGACGTGTTCGGCGAGCTGGCGCACGGTGCCGTGCCGGAAGACGTCCTCGGGCCGGACCTCGACCGCGAAGACCGACTGCAGCCCGGAGGCGAACTTCACGAAGTGCAGGGAATTGCCGCCGTGCCCGACGAACGGGTCGGTGACCGAATAGTCGTCACTGCCGATGATCTCGCGCCACATCTGCAGAATGACCGTTTCCAGGGGGTTCGTCATGCGCTGCTCCTTTTCTTCTGCTGGCCGGGCTCGCGGGTCGTGCAGGGCGGCCCGGTCGATCTTTCCGTTGAGGTTCGCCGGCATCGCTTCGAGCGCGCGGAAGTCCGACGGGATCATGTGCTCCGGCAGGGAATCGGCGAGCTGCGCGATCAGTTCGCCGGTGCCGATTTCCTGCCCGCTCCACGTCGTGTAGAACGCGACGAGGCTCTTTTCGTTCGCTTCGTTCCCGAACGCCTTGACGACGGCGTGCTCGATGTCGTCGAAGGACTTGAGGGCGAGTTCGACGGCGCTGGTTTCGACGCGGAAGCCGCGGATCTTCACGAGACTGTCGGACCGGCCGACGAGGACGACGTCGCCGTCCGGGGTGAGCCGGGCGAGGTCGCCGGTGCGGTAGCGGGTGCCGCCGTCGACGAACTTCCCGGCCTGGGCGTCCGGCAGGTTCAGGTAGCCGTTGGCGACGCCGGTGCCGCCGAGGCACAGCTCGCCGACGTCGCCGGGCGGGCACGGCTTGAGGTCCTGGTCGAGCACGTCCATGGTGACGCCGGCCAGCGGCTTGCCGACCGGGACGCGGTCGAGGTCGCGGACCTCGGGCGTGATCGGGTACAGCGAGGAGATCGCGGAGTTCTCGGTGCAGCCGTAGCCGTTGAAGATCGCGGCGGTGGTGCTTTCGGCCGCCGTCGCCAGGTGCGCGTGGGACGGGAAGTCGCCGCTGACCATGATCACCCGCAGCTCGCGCAGGGCGTCGAGTTCGTTGTCGACCAAGAGGTTGAACAGTCCACAAGGCAGGCTCAGCACGCTGACGCCGTGCTTGGTGATCACGTCGCGCAGGTCGGACAGCGACGGCAGCCCGGGCGGCAGCAGGACGAGCTCGGCGCCGTTGAGCAGGCTCAGCCAGAACTCGTTGCCGGACGCGGCGAAGGAGAACGCGGCCAGCTGCACCAGGCAGTCGTCCGGCGTGATCGTCAGCTTCGGGTCCGCGACCGCGAGCCGGGCGAGGCCGCGGTGGGCGAGCCGGACGCCCTTGGGCCGGCCGGTGGAGCCGGAGGTGAACAGGACGAACGCGTCGTCCTCGGCGGCCGGCGCCGCGGGCAGGTTGCCGTCCTCGCGTGAAGCGCTTTCCGCCAGCAGGTCGGCGACGTGCGCCTGCCGCACCGGCAGGTCCGCCTCGGCCAGCGACGACTGTCCCTGGTGGACGACCGTGCGCAGGCCGGTCTCCTCGACGATGTGGCGGATCATCTTGGCCGGGTAGGCCGGGTTGAGCGGGACGACGCAGCCGCCTGCCTTGAGCACGGCGAGCAGCGTCACGACCAGGTCGGCCGAGCGGTCCAGGTAGAGGCCGGCCGGGGCGCCGTCGCGCACCTGCATCAGGCGCAGCGTCCGGGCCAGGCGGTTGGCGCGGGTGTTGAGGTCCGCATAGGACACCTCGGGGCCGTCGCCGCTCAGTGCCGTCCGATGTGGATGGTCCGCGGCGGCGCGTTCGAACAGCCGCGGCAGCACGAGTCCGGGCACGGCCGGGTTTCCGTCGACGGGCATGGATCCCCCTGTTCGGTGCCGATGGCGATCGCCTTCGCCGCACTCACTCACTGGCGGCAATGATCAATTCAGGCGAGATGATTTCTTTTCAGCAACCAGTATGCAAAGGGCTCCGAAGACTGTCAACCCGGCGCAAAACTGCGTGCGCCCGCAAGAAAAAATGTGACCGTACGCGACTTCGGCCAAGGAAATCCTGAGATCACCCAGCGTCGATATTCACGCCTGAAATCGTTTACCGGATAATAGGAAAACAATCATTTCATTTCGCGCGCGTACCGTACCGGCAGCCGTGGCGCCCGCAACCCGGACGCGGGGATCCATAGTGGATTGACGACGGACAGCGGTGCGCGTTGGGCCGATCGGCGGAGGCGGGCTCCAAGCAGCCCGGGACGCGCCCGCGTGCACACCGGGTGACGGCGGCAGCGGGCACGTTTGGGCCGCTGAGCAGCAGGGAAACCGCAACGCGATGTGAGCGTCTGGGGGCCAGGCGTGACCGCGCGGCTCAGACGTCGCGAAGCGGGAAAGGCTGGGGTGTGGAGTGCAGGGCGTCGGCGACCTTCTGGCAGAGCTCGGCGAAGATCTGGGCTTCGCCCGAGGTCAGCGCCACGCCGGCGACCTTGGCGGTCTCCCGGCGGCCCTGCGCGGCCCGCATCAGGAACTCCTCGCCCTCCGCGGTCAGCGAGGTCGTCTGCTCACGCCGGTCGGTGCCGCGGGAGGCCTGCTCGATCAGGAACTGGTCCTTGAGCACGCGCAGCACCTTGGACGTGCTCTGGCGCGAAATGCCCAGGGACTCGCCGATCGCCGAAGGCGTCATCGGGCCGTGGATCCGCAGGGTTTCGAGCACGTCGTACTGCGACCAGGTGATCTTCTCGGGTGTCGCGCGCGTACGCCGGGCCACCAGCACGCATTGCAGGTAGGACAACGCGTTCTCGAGTTCACCGGGCGGGCCCGGCGGAGCGGTCGGGGAACCGTGGAACTTGGTCATAACCCACCTCCGCTTTCGCGGGAAAGCGCACCGCAATCGGAAGATCAGAGGATATCACCTTCCGTTCGCCCGCAGGCCATGCGCCGGTCCCGGCCTGCGGCCGGTCGTCCGGGCCCTGCCGCGAAGGACTCGGGATGGTAAAGTGATTGCCGGAAGGCAACCAATCGTCCGGTCGACCACCGGGTCACGCGGCTTCGGCCCCGGGACGAGGAGGCGCAGGTCATGGCCAACCAGCAGACACGGCGCACCGGCGGCCACATCGTGCTCGAAGGTGCCTGCGAGAACAACCTGAAGAACGTCTCGCTCTGCATCCCCAAAGGGGAGATCACCGTGTTCACGGGCGTGTCGGGCTCGGGGAAATCGTCGATCGTGTTCGACACGATCGCGGTCGAGTCCCAGCGGCAGCTCAGCGAGACCTTCAGCTGGTTCATCCGCAACCGGCTGCCCAAGCACGAACGCCCGCGCGCGGAACGGATGTCGAACCTGTCGACGGCGATCGTGGTGGACCAGAAGCCGATCGGCGGCAACGCCCGATCCACGGTCGGCACGATGAGCGAGATCCACGCGATGCTGCGCGTGCTGTTCTCCCGCTACGGCAAGCCGAGCGCGGGGTCGTCCAACCTCTACTCGTTCAACGACCCGCAGGGCATGTGCGAGGAGTGCCAGGGCCTGGGCAAGACCACCAAGCTGGACCTGGACCTGCTGATCGACTACGACAAGACGCTGAACGAGGGCGCGCTCGACTCGCCGCTGTTCGCCATCGGCACCTACATGTGGCAGCTGTACGCGCAGTCCGGGCTGTTCGATCCGGACAAACCGCTGAAGAAGTTCACCAAGAAGGAATGGGAGCTGCTGCTGCACGGCGGCGGGTTCCGGGTGGACCGCTCGGGCAAGCGGCAGAACTATTCGAACGAGTACGAGGGCGTCGTCGTCAAGCTCAACCGCCGTTACCTCAAGAACGGCCTGGACACGCTCAAGGAACGCGACCGCCGCGAGGTGGAGAAGATCGTCGTCGCCGGCCCGTGCGCCGTCTGCAAGGGCGGCCGGCTGAACAAGGCGGCGCTGGCGTCGAAGATCAACGGCAAGAACATCGCCGACCACTGCGCGCTGGAGGTCAGCGAGCTGATCGCCGAGCTGAAGGCGATCGAGATCCCGGCGGCGAAGTCGGTGCTGGCGGGCGCGCTCGCGGCGCTGGAGCGCGTCGAGTCGATCGGGCTGGGTTACCTCAGTCTCGACCGCGAGACCTCGACGTTGTCGGGCGGCGAGGGCCAGCGGCTCAAGACGGTCAAGCACCTGGGCAGCAGCCTCACCGACCTGACGTACGTCTTCGACGAGCCGAGCGTCGGACTGCACCCGCGTGACGTGCACCGGCTCAACGAGCTGCTGTGCGCGCTGCGGGACAAGGGCAACACGGTGCTGGTCGTCGAGCACGACCGCGACGTCATCGACATCGCCGACCACGTCGTCGACATGGGCCCGGGCGCCGGCACGCACGGCGGCGAGGTCGTGTTCGAGGGCACGGTCAAGCAACTGCGCCGCGCGTCGACGCTCACCGGCAAGTGCCTGACGCACATCCCGGGCCTCAAGGAGGGTTTCCGCGAGCCGACCGGGCAGCTGCCGATCCGGAAGGCCGACCTGCACAACCTGCACGACGTGTCGGTCGACGTGCCCACCGGCGTGCTCACGGTGGTCACCGGGGTGGCGGGCTCGGGCAAGAGCACGCTGATCTCGGGCTCGCTGCGCCGGCAGCACCCGGACGCGGTGATGATCGACCAGTCGGCCATCGGGGTTTCGACGCGATCGACGCCGGCAACCTACCTGGACGTCATGGACGTGATCCGGAAGCTGTTCGCCGAGGCCAACGACGCGCAGCCGGGGCTGTTCAGCTTCAACTCCGAAGGCGGCTGCCCGGAGTGCAAGGGCCGCGGGGTCATCGAGACCGACCTGGCCTACATGGACCCGGTGACGACGATCTGCGAGGCCTGCGAAGGCCGGCGGTACCGGCCCGAGGTGCTGGACAAGACGTTGCGGGGCAAGAACATCGTCGACGTCTTGGCGCTGACCGTCGAGGAAGCCCTCGAGTACTTCGCCGAAGAGCCGATCACGAAGAAGCTGGAGCTGCTGACCGAGGTCGGCCTCTCGTACCTGACGCTGGGGCAGCCGCTGTCGACGTTGTCCGGCGGTGAACGGCAGCGCGTCAAGCTCGCGCACCGGCTGCGCGAGACCGGCAACGTGTACCTGTTCGACGAACCGACCACCGGCCTGCACATGGCCGACATCGGGCACCTGCTGGACCTGCTCGACCGGCTCGTGGACGGCGGCAACACGGTCGTGGTGATCGAGCACGACCTCGACGTCGTCAAGCACGCGGACTGGGTGATCGACCTGGGCCCGGAAGCGGGGCGCCACGGCGGCCGGGTGCTGTTCGAGGGCACTCCGGAGAAGCTGCTCAAGGACAAGAAGTCCCACACCGCCGAATATCTGCGTGCGGATCTCGACCACGCCAAGTGATTTCGGCGTTTCCCGTTGACCTGAAAGAAGAACAACTATCCGATAGGAGATGCGCATGTCCCGTGGCACCACGAAGGACCGCCTCCCCGACGGGCAGCTGCGATTCGGCTTCATGTGGCTCAGCTCGCCGACCCCCACCGCGACGTCCAAGGCGGTCGCCGACCGCAACCCGGACTCGCTCGACCCGGCCACCCAGATGGACCTGGCCCGGCGGGTCGAAGACATCGGCATGGACTACGTGTTCTTCGCCGACGGCTACATCACCCACGGCGAGAACAGCGCCCGCATCGGGCACGCCCAGCCGCACATCTCGGCGCCGATCTACGCGCCGGTCGTGATGGCCGCGACGCAGCACATCGGCGTCGTCACCACCATGCACACCCGCTACCTCTCCCCCGGTGTCATCGCCCGCCTCGGCGCCAACCTGGACGCGCTCAGCGGCGGCCGCTGGGGCTGGAACATCGTGCCCGGCTGGAAGACGCCGGAGGCCGAGCTGCTCGGCGCGCCGACCGACACCGACCACGACCTGCGCTACAAGATCACCACCGAGGCCGTCGAAGCGGTCAAGACGCTGTGGGCCGCGCGCGGTGAGCACGTCGAGTTCCACGGCGAGTACCACGACCTGCGCGGCAGCCTGATCGGCCCGCACATCGAGCAGCAGCCGTGGCCGTGCCTGTTCAACGCCGGGGTGTCGGCGGCCGGGCAGGAGCTGATCGCGAGCACCTGCGACTTCGCCTTCACCCCGCTGCCCGACGACTACTCGAAGGTCCGCAAGACCGTCGACTCGCTCGCCGAACGGACCGAAGCGGCCGGGCGGTCCCCGGTGGACGTCAACATGGCCGGTGCCGTCGGTGTGCTGCTCGGCAAGACCGACGCCGACGCCCAGGAGAAGTTCGCGTGGGTCCGCGACTCGCTCGACATGGGGGCCGCGCGCGACATCGCGACCGAGCTGATGGGCGGCAGCGAGACCTACCAGGAGAACTACGAAGGCGAGTTCGACGACATCGCCCGCACGCTCGGCTTGGCCTGCGGCAGCAAGGTACTGGTCGGCTCGCCGGAGACGGTCGCCGAGCAGCTGCTGGACCTGCACCGCGAGACCGGCGTCCGCGGGTTCATGTTCCTGCCGGTGATGTACGACGCCGAGCAGATCCAGCTGATGGGCGAGGTCTTCCCGTACCTGCAGAAGGCGAACGTCTGGACCCCGCCCGCCGAACGCGGCTGGAGCTGGTGACGACGGCCGTGGGCCGGCCGCCGTTTCCGTGACCCGCGGGGTCACCTCTGGGGTGTAGCCGCCGCCTGAGCCCGTTTCCGTTCCAGCAGCGCCTTTTCCGCGGTGTTGCCGGTCAGTTCGATCGCCGTCGTGTACGCCGCGACCGCGTCCTCGGTCCGGCCCACGCGGTCGAGCAGGTCCGCGCGGATCGCGTAGAACAGGGGGAACGCGGCGAGGTCGAGCGCGTCGACCAGGGCCAGCGCGTCGGCGGGCCCGTCGACCTCGGCGACGGCGACCGCCCGGTTCAGCGCCACCACCGGGGTCGGGGTGAGCGCGAGGAGCTGGTCGTAGAGCTGCTTGACCTGCGCCCAGTCCGTGGGGGCGTCGCTGTGCACGGCGTTGATCGCCGCCTGGACCTGGTACGGGCCCGGCTGGTTGCGACGCAGGCAGCGGCGGACGATCTCCTGCCCCTCGGCGACCAGGCCGGCGTCCCACCGGGAGCGGTCCTGGTCGCCGAGGAGGACGAGGTCGCCGTCGGCGGTGGTGCGGGCGGCGCGCCGGGAGTCGATGAGCAGCATCAGCGCGAGCAGGCCCCAGACCTCGGGTTCGTCCGGCATCAGGCCGTTCAGCGCCCGGGTGAGGCGGATCGCTTCATGGCACAGGTCTTCGCGGACCAGCTCGTCGCCGGCGCTGGCCGTGTAGCCCTCGGTGAAGATCAGGTAGAGCACGGCGAGCACCGCCGACAACCGGTCGGGCAGGTCGGCGTCCTGGGGGACGCGGTACGGGATGCCCGCGTCGCGGATCTTGTTCTTCGCGCGGACGATGCGCTGGGCCATCGTCGGTTCGCCGACCAGGAACGCACTCGCGATCTCGGCGGTGGTCAGGCCGCCGAGCAGCCGCAGGGTCAGCGCGACCTGACTGGCGCGGGCCAGCGCCGGGTGGCAGCAGGTGAAGATCAGCCGGAGCCGGTCGTCGGGGACGGCGCCCTCCTCGACCGGTTCGGCCTCGGCCTGCAGCAGCGCGGCCTGGGCGTGCTTGTCCTCACGCGCGGCCTCGCGGCGCAGCCGGTCGATGGCCCGGTTGCGGGCGGTGGTGATGATCCAGCCGGCCGGGCTCGGCGGCACGCCGGTGTCCGGCCAGCGCCGGACGGCCTCGGCGAACGCGTCCTGGACGGCTTCCTCGGCGACGTCGATGCTCCCGAAGACCCGCACCAGCACGGAAACCGCCCGGCCGTACTCCTCGGTGAAGACGCGTTCGACGCTCATGCGCCGTCGTTGAAGGGCCGCACCTCGACGGGCAGCGGCGCGACGGCGTCGGCGAGCCGGCGACCCCACACGAGGGCGGCGTCGAGGTCGGGCGCGGTGATGATGGTGAACCCGCCGAGGTGTTCCCGCCCTTCGGTGAAGGGCCCGTCGGTGAACAGGGGCTCCCCGGCCCGCACCACGGTGGCGGACGACGGCGGGTGCAGTCCCCCGGCGAACACCCACGCCCCGGCGGCCTTGAGATCGGCGTTGAGCGCGTCGAGCTTCTTGGTGACCTCGGCCAGTACCTCGGGCGGAGGGGTCGGGCCGTCGGGCTGGTAGATGCTGAGCAGGTAGTGCGTCACGGCAGGATCATGGCATGAGGATTCACGCTTCCGACCACGAAACGACGGTGACCGTCCGCGGCACGCGGGGGCCCGCCGTGCTGCTGGTGCACTCCCTCGGCCTGGACCGGCGGATGTGGGACCCGGTGCTCGACCGGCTCGCCGAGGGGCGCCGGGTGTTCGCCTACGACGTCCGCGGCCACGGGACGGCGTCCGACGCGCCGAAGCCGTTCACGACGACCGCCACCGCTGCCGACCTGGTGGCCGTGCTGGACGCGCTCGAACTGGAGACCGCGCACGTCGCCGGGCTGTCGCTGGGTGGGGCGATCGCGCAGGCCGCCGCGGTCGCCGCACCCGGGCGGTTCGCGTCGCTGACGCTGATGGCCGCGCCCGACCGGCCCGTGCCCGAGGCTTTCGAACAGCGGGCCCGGATCGCCGAACCCGAAGGCATGGCCACGCTGGTCGAACCGACCCTGGAGCGCTGGTTCACTTCGGCCGCACTCGCCGCCGACACCGAAGGCGTGCGGTACGCCCGTAAGTGCGTCGCCTCGTTCGATCCGGCCACCTGGGCGTCGATCTGGCGCGGTTACGGCGGCCTCGACGTCTACGAACGCCTTCGCGGCTTCCCGGCGCCCGCGCTGGCGGTCGCCGGCGGCGCGGACGCGTCGATCCCGGTCGACGGCATGGCCGCCATCGCCGCCCGGATCGGGAGTGGGGCGCGGTTCGAGGTGCTGCCCGGCGCGCCACACATCCAGACGCTCGAATGCCCCGAAGCGGTGGCCGACGCCCTGGGCGGGTTCCTGCCCGCGGAGATCGACATCCCGTAACCTCGGCGCGTGCCTGGCGACCTGGAACCGGTGACCGACGCGGCCCTGGCCGCCGCGAGCCCGGAAGACCGGCTCGCGCTGCTGGACGAGGCCGCCGCGCGGCACGTCGACGGGCAGCGGCCGCCCAACACGCTCAAGGCGTACGCGCAGGACTGGCAGGTGTGGCAGGACTACACCGCCGAGACCGGGATCCCGCCGCTGTCGGCGTCGATCGGCGCGCTGACCGGGTTCGTCGTGTGGCTCGAACGCGGGCGGACGTTGCGCCCGGACGAACGCGCCGTGCCCGAGGTGCCCGAGCGGGCGGCCCCGGCGGCGCCGTCGACGATCGAACGGCGGCTGACCGGCGCTCTCGCCGGGCTGCGGCACCACAAGGTCGTCATCGACACCGAGGCGAGCCGCGCGGCTTGGCGGGCGTTGAAGGGCTATCGGCAGCGGCTCGCGCGGGAAGGCGTCAAACTCGGCCGCGGCAAGGCCACCATGGTGACGTTGGCTGATCTGCGGGCGATGTCGCGGGCCTGCCCGGACACCCTGGCCGGTGCGCGTGACCGGGCGATGCTGCTGATCGGGTTCCCGATCGCCGCGCGGTGCTCCGACCTGGCGAACCTGCTGGTCACCGACGTCGAGCCGGTCGACGACCGGGGCCTGTCGGTGACCGTGCGGCACGGCAAGAGCACCGGTGACATGGTCGTGCCACGCCGGGAAAGCCCGGACACCGATCCCGTCCGGGCGTGGCACGCGTGGCGCTCGGGTGCCGGGATCAGCGAGGGGCCGGCGTTCCGCCGGGTCGACCGGCACGGCAACGTCGGCGTGCCGGCGCTGAGCACGACCGGCGTCAACCAGATCCTCACCCGGGCCGGCGTCCGCGCCGGCCTGCCGTACCCGGTAACCGGGCACTCCCTGCGGTCCGGGTTTGCCACCGAGGCGCGCCGGGCCGGGGCCGACGACCTCGCGATCGCCGACCAGGGCCGCTGGGTGCGCGGCAGCCGCGCGCTGTACGAGTACATCCGCCGCGTCGACCAGTGGGACGACAACGCCGCGGGCGTGCTCGACCTCTGATTCACCGGGTCAGCTGCCCTTTCGTCGCGCCGACGACCTGGCCGTCGAGGCGGGCGAGCCAGCTGCCGCAGACGCAGCGCACGTACTCGAGCCGGCGGGAAACGGGCTGGGCCGCGGGCAGTTCGGCGAGCGGCCAGCCGCAGCGGGGGCAGCGGTGGATGTCCATGCCCCGATCGTGCTGTAATGACTTAGTGCACTTCAACCCTTACGGCGGCCCGGCCGCGCAGGTCGCCGCCGACCTGGTCAACACGGGGCCGGCGGGCGAGCTGGTCGACGCGATGGTCCGCAACGGCATGTCCATCACCGCGCTGACCGGCGACGAGGCCACGCGCATCGGCGCCTGGGCCGCCCGCCTGCGCCCGGTGTTCGCCGCGACACCCGCCGAGCGCGTCGGCCTGGTCAACGAGCTGCTCGCGGAGTCGGCGTGCCGGCCGTACATCACCAGCCACGACGGCAAACCGCCCCACCTGCACTACTCCGAAGAGGACGCCGGCCCGGTCGGCCGCGTCCGCGCCTACACCTCCGGCGGTCTGGCCCACCTGGTGTGCGAGGCGCCGGACCGCCTGGGCATCTGCGGCCGCGAGGGTTGCGAAACGGCGTACGTGGACACGTCTCGCAACGGCCGCCGCCGGTTCTGCTCGACGCGCTGCGCGACCCGCGTCCACGTCGCCGACCACCGCGCCCGTCAGGTCACGGCTTAGCCGAACACCTGCGCCAGCCACGTCTCCCAGTCACGGACGTCGGTGCCGCCGAAGAGGTGCCGTCCCACGCCGATCGGCCAGCCGAAGGCGTTGCGGCCGTAGAAGCGGTAGAGCGCGTCCGCGGTCCGGACGCCGAGGAACGTCGGCGTCACGTAGTCGACGACGCCGTCGAGGTCGGTCACGTGGTCTCCGACGCAGACGTCACCGGGCACGCCGAGCGCCTTCTTCAGCTTGGTGAAGCCGTCCGGGCTCGCGGACGACGCGGGAGCCTCGGTCATCGCGTATTCGACGGGGCGGCCGTTGAAGTGCTTCAGGTACTCGCCGAGCGAGTGGTAGTAGAACGCGGTGTGCCGGCGGCAGGCGTCGTAGTTGGTGTCCCAGTCCTCGAGGAACACGCCGCGGTGCACGAACTTCAGGTGGGTGCCGTCGCCGCGGCGTTCGAAGGTGTAGTCGAGCTGGTTGAACCAGCCGTCCTTCTCGCAACGGGTCGCGAAGCGCTCCCCCGGTTCCCACACGGTGACCTCGCCGCCGTAGAACGTCAGCCCGGTCTCCCGCCCGCCGACGCGCGGCTCGTACCGGATGGGCCACGACCAGCTCCCGGCGTCCACGGTGATCGCGCGCCAGCAGTCCGCCGGCGTGGCGGCCAGCGTGCCTTCGAACCCGACTTCGAATTCCTTGCCCATGGTGCCCAGCTCCCTCGTGTGTCGTCACGAGGACGTCATCCGGGCGCGATCGGATTCGACAAACCGGCCCGGAGATTGTTTCGCGCGCCAGGCCAGAACCATCGGGCTGGGCTCGCCGCCCTCGGCGAAGCGCTCGAACGTCAGGCCCGCGTCGAGGACCGCGTGCAGCAGTTCGGGCAGCGGCAGGTGCGCGGCGCCGACCTTGTCGCGCAGGCCCTGGTCGGTCCACGACGCCGTCGTCCAGCCGGCTTCCCGGTAACCGGGCCGGATCACGACGGCGGGCAGCGCCCCGGAAGCGAACGGCAGGGCCACGGCGTCACCGCGCGCGACCGGCAGCCGCCCGGACGCGTACCGCAGCATGCCTTCGGAGACGTCGACCCCGAGCGGGGTCCGGCCGAGTGACCGGATCAGCTCGGCGTGGACACCGGTCCCGCAGCCCACCTCCAGGCAGGGCCCGTCGCCCGGTCCGAGCAGCTCTCGCACGGCGGGCCGGATCGCGAGGGGATCTTCGCGCTGCCCGGCCAGGAAGGACGTCTCGTACCACTCGGCGATCGCGTCGTAAGCCGTCATGCTTCCCGTGTACCGGCCCGCGCCGACGCCGAGCCAGAGATTCCGCGACGGGCGGAACCGGGTCCATGGCCGACTCGGCGCCGTCGCGAGGAGCAGGGATCCGCTCCGGTGGAACACCCTGCAGAGTGACCGGCGTCGCTGCTTAGACTGGATCACATGAGCAAGCGCTTAGTGGCACTGGGGGACTCGTTCACCGAAGGCGTCGGGGACGACGATCCGGCCGCTCCGAACGGTGTGCGCGGCTGGGCCGACCGCGTCGCCGAGGAGCTCGCGGCCTGCGAACCCGCCTTCCGGTACGCCAACCTGGCCATCCGCGGGAAGCTGATGGGGCAGGTGCTCGCCGAGCAGCTCGAGCCGGCCCTGGCGATGGGGCCCGACCTCGTGACGCTCTACGCGGGCGGCAACGACCTGATGCGGCCCAAGGTCGACGTCGACGCGCTGACGGACGCCTACGAAGCCGCCGTCGCCCGGATTCGTGCGACCGGGGCCCGGCTCGTGCTGTTCACCGGGGTCGACGGGGTCGAGGACCCGCTGTTCCGCACGATCCGCGGCCGGGTCGCGATCTACAACGAGAACGTCCGCGGCATCGCCGCCCGCCACGGGGCGCTGCTGGTGGACATGTGGGCCATGCGGCAGCTGCGCGACCGGCGGCGCTGGGCCCCGGACCGCCTGCACCTCAACGCATCCGGGCACACCGAGGTCGCCATGGCGGTGCTGGACGTCCTCGGCGTGCCGCACCCGCTGACCGCGACCGAACTGGGTCCGCGCGAGGTGCTCAGCCCCGCCGAGCGGCGCAGCCAGAACCTCCGGTGGGCGCAGGAGCACGCCGTGCCCTGGGTGCGCCGGCGCCTGCGTGGCGAGTCGTCCGGGGACACCATGACCGCGAAGCGGCCGACGCTCGAGCCGGTCGGCTCAGCGGCTCTCCCCCGCTGACGCGCGCGGGCGCAGCCCGTCGAAGAGGATCGCCACGGCCCGGTCACGCAGGCGCGCGTCCGGGCCGGCGTACTCCGCGGCCCGCGCGGTGCCGATGATCACCGTGATCAGCTCACCGACGACGAGGTCGCCGCGGACCGCGCCGGCGCCCTGCGCCCGCGAGAGCAGCACGCCCAGCGATTCGATCAGCCGGGCGCCGACGTCGGACTCGGCCTTCGGCACGGTGACCCCGGCCGCGGTGAGTGCTTCGAAGTAGGCGTTCTTCGCGCTGGACATCTCGATCCAGCTGGTCAGGAACGTGAAGAAGGCGCCACCCGGGTCGGCGGAGTCCGCCGCGACGACGGTTTCGGCCTCGTCGACGAACCGCTGCAGCCGGTTGTAGAGCACGGCTTCGAGTAGCGCTTCCTTCGTCGGGAAGTGCCGGAAGACGGTGCCGATGCCGACGCCGGCCGCGCGCGCGACCTCTTCGGTGGGCGCGCCGGTGCCCTTGGTGGCGAACACGGTCTCGGCGGCGTCCAGCACGCGCGCCCGGTTGCGCCGGGCGTCCGCGCGCAGCGGCTTCGGCGCGTGGGGGTCAGCGGCGGCGGGGGTCACCACCCGATGGTAGCCGGGCCTACCCGGGCAGGGTGTCCAGCAGCCGGGCGAGGGCGCGCGGCACGTGGGAGCGCCAGCCGCCGCCCATGATCCGCCGGGACATCCGCTGGAACTCGTCGCCGGGATCGAAGCCCTCGTGGCTGAGGAAGAGCCGGGTGCCGCTGCCTTCGGGTTCGAGCCGCCAGGTGACCGTCCACTGCGGACCCCAGCGGATGCTGAGCTTGCGTTCCGGCTCGACCTCCAGGACCTCGCACGCCACCGGACCGCCGACGAACCCGGCCGCGGGCACCGGCTCGGCCAGCAGCTCGAACCGGTGCCCCACCACGGGTTTGATGTCGTTGGGCATGTTTATCCAGCGCTCCAGCAGGTCCGGTTCGGTGAGCGCGCGCCACACCTTGCGGGCCGGGTGGGCGAGGAACTGGTCGACGTGGATGGCCGTCGGGTCGTCGCCGGTCACAGGTCCTCCTCCTCGTCGAGCAGGTCACGCAGGTTGGCGAGCTTGCTGCGCCAGAAGCGTTCGTACGGCGTGAGCCAGTCCGCGACCTCTTCAAGCGGGGCCGCTTCCAGCCGGTAGACGCGGTTGCGGCCCTGCCGCTGCTCGTCGACCAGGCCCGCTTCCCGAAGCACCCGAAGGTGTTCCGAGAGGCTGGGCCGGGCCATCGCGAACCGCTCGGCGATCGCGCCCGCGGCCATCGGGCCGTCGAGCAGCAGCCGCAGCACCTCCCGGCGCGCGGGGCTGGCCAGCGCGGCGAAGACGTCGTCGTTGACCGGCATCAGCGCGGCCAGTTGCCGAAGTCGGACGCCTCGAGCAGGCCGACACCGTGGCCGTCGACGTCGTGGAACGAGGTGGCCCGGCCCCACGGCCGGTCCTCCGGCTCGGCGACCTCGACCCCGGCCGCCCGCAGCGCGGCGACGTCCGCGTCGAGGTCGGTGGTCTGCAGCTGGAAGTGCCGCGGCCCGGCCTCGATCCCGGTGACCTGCTGGTCGGTGAGCACCAGGCCGGTCTGCGCGCCCTGGGGGGCCACCATGACGAAGTGGCCGCCCTCGGGCGTGCGCCGGTCGACGAGCGCCTCGAAACCGAGCTTCCCGACGTAGAAGTCCCGCGCGCGGGCGTGGTCGGCGACGGGCAGGGTCAGGAACTGCACGTGGGTGATCGTCATGCGACCGACATTACGTAGGAGATCTCCTACATGTCAACGAGGGTGCCGAACCACCGCTCCAAAGCCGCACGCAGCGCCTTGCGTTCGGCGTCGCCTGGCTCCGCCGCGCTCGTCGCCCAGGCCACGTACCCGTCGGGCCGGACCAGCAGCGCGGTCGCCTCCGGGACGGCCTTCCCGGTGACGGCGTCGACGCGGTCGGTCCAGCCGCGCAGCTCGTCACCGAGACACGCCGCCGGGGTCAGGTCCAGCAGCAGCGGCCGGGCCGTCCTGGTCAGCTCGGCGAGCCGGACTCCGTTGTCCAGCAGCAGATCCGGGGCCCACCGGCCGTCGAGCGGGTGGTCGGTGCCCGGCTCGTAGCGGACGTCGGCGCCGGACATCAGGTCCGCGATGTGCTGCACGGTGCTCGGCTGCCGCAGCAGCTCACCGAACAGCTCCCGCAACGCCGTGACCTCGCCGCCCGGCGCGATGAGCGCCGACTGGGCCTGCGTGTGCATGACGACGCGCTCGGCGACCGGACGGCGTTCGGCTTCGTAGGTGTCGAGCAGCCCTTCCGGTGCCCAGCCCCGGATCTCGGCGGCAAGCTTCCAGCCGAGGCCGGCGGCGTCCTGCAGCCCCAGGTTGAGCCCGGGCCCGCCGATCGCCGAGTGGACGTGCGCCGCGTCGCCGACCAGCAGCACCCGGCCGGCGCGGAACCGGTCGGCGAGCCGGGTGTTGCGGCCCCGGAGCCGCCGCAGCAGGTGCGGGCCGTCGCCTTCGGGCGGGCCGATCGGCAGGTCGAAACCGAGGACCCGGCGGACGCTCGCGCGGACCTCGTCCAGTGTCACGGGGCGGTCGTCGTCCTCGTCGTCGTCGTCGGCCCACTCGATGGCGGTGACGCCGGTTCCGGTGGGCAGCGGCGCGTAGATGAAGAGGCCGTGCTCGGTGCGGTAGTGGAACAGCGGCGGGATCACGCCGTGGCCCGGCACGCGCAAGCCGCCGGTTTCGGCGTCGATCATCTCCGCGGGCACGGTGGCGCTCGCGCTGTAGGAGATCGTGCGGTCCTCGGTGACGCCCGGAAAGCCGATGCCGGCGAGCTTGCGGGTGACGCTCTTCCCGCCGTCCGCGCCGACGACGTACCGCGTGGTCAGCTCGTACGGCCCGTCCGGACCGGCGACCTCGAGGGTGACCTGTTCGTCGTCTTGGGTGAGGCCGGTCAGTGCGTGGCCGCGGCGGACCTCGACGCCGAGTTCGGCCGCGCGCTCGCCGAGCGCCGCTTCGATCCGCCGCTGCGGCACGGGAAGGATGTTCAGCGGATTGGGCTCGGTGAGCGTCAGGTCGAGCCGCATCGCGCCGAACACGAAGGCGGGCACGGGCGGGCCGATCGGGCCGGCCAGCCGCTCGTGCAGGCCGCGGCGGTCGAGCAGGCGCACGACCTGGCCGACGAGCCCGTTGGCGCGGGGCATCAGGCTCGGTTCGGGCAGCTGTTCCAGGACAACCGGGCGGACTCCGGCCAGGGCCAGCTCGCAGGCGAGCATCAGCCCGTTGGGGCCGGCTCCGGCGATGACAACGTCTTCCATGGCGAAACTCCTTGTGGTGGCAGGAAAAGGGCACGACGAACTCGCCCGGCGGGTGCCGGGCGCCCCAGGTGGTGCGCTGTGGTGCGCTAGATCAGCGCGGTTCGGGCAGGCCGGCGGCGAGCCGGCCGAACACGTCCCGCAGCAGGGATTCCATCGACGGCGGCGGCTCGGTCCCGAGCCACTGCTGGATCACGACGTGGTGCGCGGCCCCGATCACGGCCGCCACGAGCTGCGGGTAGACGTCCGTGGCCGCGTCGGTGCCGGTGCGTTCGGCGACGGCGAGGGCGAACTCGGCCTGCCCGGCGGTCACCGCTTTGTGCATCTCGCCCTGCAGCGCGGGTTCCGCGACCATCAGCCGGACGCCTTCGAGCCACGCCTGGTCCGGCGTGTGCCGGTCGGTGACGGGCTCGCCGAGCGCGAACCCGGTGAGCACGGCGTGGGTGATGGCGTCCCAGAGCGGCTCCCCGGCCGGCCGCTCGCGCAGGGCCGCCGCGATCGCTCGCGACCGGTCGTACTGGCGGGCCGCGATGGCCTCGCCCTTGCTGCCGAAGTAGTTGCTGAAGGTCCGGGTGGACACCCCGGCCTCGGCGGCGATGTCCTCGATCCGGACGTTGTCCAGCCCGCGTTCGACGGTCAGCCGGATGGCCGCCCAGCTCAGCGCGATGCGGGTCTCCTGCTTCTTGCGCTCACGGAGTCCGCCGGTGTCGAGGTCCATGCCTCCAAGGTACAGAAACTTGCCGAATCTGCAAACATGCAGATTCGGCAAGTTCACGCCTGCTAAACTCGTTTCGTGACGCAACGAAACGAACGCGCCGAGCTGGCGCGCGCGGTCATGGACCTCATCGACCAGGGACACCGCCGGATCTCCCGGCACCTCGACCTGACCCGGCTGCGGATCCTGGGCACGGTCGCCGCCCGCGGCCCGGTCCGGCCGGGCACGATCGCGGCCGAGCTCGGGCTCACCGCGTCGGCCACCAGCCGCCACCTGACGGCCCTCGAACGGTCGGGTCAGGTCACCGTCGAGCCGGACCCGGACGACCAGCGCACCTTCCTCGTCCGGCAGACCGACTCCGGCGTCGCCGAGACCGACGCGGCCGTCGAAGCGGGCGCGGCGGTCTTCGCCGAGGTCATCGCCGACTGGCCGGACGAGGACGTCGCCACCGCGCGGCGGCTGATCACCCGCCTGAACGAAGCGTGGGCCCGGCGCCCCGAGTCACCTCAACCGCGGCCGGTCCCCCGCTGGCGCCGGAGCATGCCGTGACCGCGCCGGTCCGGTGGGCGCGTTGGCTGCTGGTGCTGGTGGCGCTCAGCCATGTCGTCGTCGCGGTGGTGCTGTGGACCCGGCAGGACGTGCTCCGCAATGAGATCGCGGCCCAGCACCCGGATTTCGGCGCCGACGAGGTCGCGCGGTCCGCCGCCATCGCGGTGACGTCGGGCGCGGTCTTCCACGGCGTCCTGCTGGTCGTCTGCCTGCTGCTGGCGTGGAAGCTCGCGACCGGGCGGCCGTGGACCCGGCGGCTGACGACCGTTTCGCAGCTGCTGTCGGTGGTGTTCAGCGTGTTCTCGTGGTCGTCGTCGCCGATGTTCCACGTCGTCATCCCACTCGTGGGCGCCGTCCAGGTCGCCGTCGTGGTCCTGTTGTGGGCCCCGCCGGCGTCGCGTCGGTTCTTCACGGAGTGAACAACTTCCGAGCCATCGATCGCCGAATTCGTCGAGAACCGTCACACTGTTGTGTGACGTCGGTCACCGGAGGTGTTGCGAGATGGTCCTCGGAGACAATGGAATCACTCACAAGGTGGAACCGGACAGCAAATCGGGACGGGTGCAGGTACGGCGTGCGGCGCTGGCGAGCGCGATCGGCACGACCATCGAGTGGTACGACTTCTTCCTCTACAACACCGCCGCGGCGTTGGTCTTCCCGCACCTGTTCTTCCCGGCGTCGAGCGCGTACGCCGGGGCGATGCAGTCCTTCGCGACCTACGCGGTCGGGTTCGCCGCCCGCCCGGTCGGTGCCGCGATCTTCGGGCACTGGGGTGACCGGATCGGCCGCAAGACGACGCTGATCGTCACGTTGCTGTTGATGGGTGTCTCCTCCGGGGTGGTCGGCCTGCTGCCCGGGACGTCGGCGATCGGGTTCGCGGCGCCGCTGATCCTGGTGCTGCTGCGGCTGGTCCAGGGCATCGCGATCGGCGGTGAGTGGAGCGGCTCGGTGCTGCTCGCGATGGAGTGGGGCGATCAGAAGAAACGCGGGCTGCTCGGCAGTTTCGCGCAGATCGGCGTCCCGGTCGGGCTGGTGCTGGGCACCGGCGGCATGACGCTGCTGTCGGCGACGCTCTCCCCCGAGGCGTTCGACTCGTGGGGCTGGCGGCTGCCGTTCCTGGCCAGCCTGATCCTGGTCGCGATCGGCCTGGTGATCCGGCTGAAGATCCTTGAGACGCCGATGTTCGCCAAGCTCGTCGAGAAGGGTGAAACCGCGAAGACCCCGGTGCTCGACGCGATCCGCCAGCACTGGCGCGAAATCCTGCTCTCGTCCGGGGTGCGGTTCAGCGAGCAGATGCCGTTCTACCTGTTCACCAGCTACGTGCTGATCTACGTCGTGGCGCGGCACGAGTTCAGCAAGACGTTCGTGCTCAACGCGGTGCTCGTCGGCGCCGCGCTGGAGCTGCTGATGATCCCGTTGTTCTCGCAGCTGTCCGACCGGTACGGCCGCAAGAAGGTGTACCTGACCGGGGTGGTGCTCACCGGGCTGATTGCGTTCCCGTACTTCGCGATCCTGACCAGCGGCGGGCACGCGCTGGTGTTCGTGATCGTGGTGGTGTCGTTTATCCCGCACGCGCTGCAGTACGGCCCGCAGGCCGCGCTCATCGGCGAGAGCTTCCCGACGCACCTGCGCTACGGCGGCGCGGGCCTGGGCTACCAGCTGGCGTCGGTGTTCGCGGGCGGCCCGGCGCCGCTGCTGGCGACGTGGCTGCTGCACCAGACCGGGACGCCGTACTCGATCTCGGGGTACATCGTGCTGTCGGCGATCGTCTCGGTGTTCTGCGTGATCTGGCTGAAGGACCGCTCCAACGCCGACATCGACGACGCGAGCGTCTACCGCCGCGCTCGCGCCTGAAACGCCGTGAAGGCCACCTTGAGGGACACAGAGTCCCTCAAGGTGGCCTTCACGGACCAACGTCAGCGACGCGGTCCACTACGTCAGCGGCGCGGGCCGCCCTGGGGGCCGCCGAACGGGGGCTGTTGCGGGAACGGTCCGCTGCCCGGGTTCTGCTGGCCGCCGAACTGGCCCGGCGGCGGGGTCTGCGGCGGCGGGCCCTGCTGGTACGCGCCACCCTGCGGCGGTTGCTGGGACTGCAGCGGCGACTGCGGCTGGGGCAGGCCGGCCGGCGGCGTCGAAGGCGGCTTCGGCGGTGCGGGCGTGACCTCGGTGCCGCGGTCCTCGTCGGCCTCGGGTTCCGGTGCGGGCGCCTGCTGCTGTTGCTGCACGGGACGCGGGATCTGCGGCCGCGCCGGCGGCGCGCCGCTCGGCACCCCGAGCGCCGGGACCTCCTGGCGGGCCACGGCTTCCGCGGCCGCGACGGCCTCGGCGACCTTCGGGTCGCTCTTCGTCTCGAACCAGTCGGCGACCTCTTCGTCCTCGAGGTCGGGCTTGGCCGGGACGTCGTCGTCCTTCGGCGGCTCGTAGCGGAAGACGCCGTCGTCGCCCGGGGCACCGAGGGCGCGGGCGAAGCCTTCGAGGGCCTTGCCGTAGTCGCTCGGGATCATCCAGACCTTGTTCGCGTCGCCCTGCGCCATCTGCGGGAGCGTCTGCAGGTACTGGTAGGCCAGCACCTCCGGCGTCGGGCGGCCGGCCTTGATCGCGGCGAACACCTTCTCGATCGCCTTCGCCTGGCCCTGCGCCTGCAGGTACCGCGCGGCGCGTTCACCCTGCGCCCGCAGGATCCGCGACTGCCGCTCGGCCTCGGCGGCGAGGATGGTGGCCTGGCGGGCACCTTCGGCCGAGAGGATCTGGCTCTGCTTCTGGCCTTCCGCGGTCTTGATCGCGGATTCCCGCTGGCCTTCGGCGGTGAGGATCATGGCGCGCTTCTCACGGTCGGCGCGCATCTGCTTCTCCATCGAGTCCTGGATGGAGGGCGGCGGGTCGATGGCCTTGAGCTCGACGCGGCCGACGCGGATGCCCCAGCGGCCGGTCGCCTCGTCGAGCACGCCGCGCAGCTGGGTGTTGATCGAGTCGCGCGAGGTCAGCGTCTGCTCGAGGCTCATGCCACCGACCACGTTACGCAGCGTGGTGGTGGTCAGCTGCTCGACACCGACGATGTAGTTCGAGATCTCGTAGACCGCGGCCCGCGAGTCGGTGACCTGGAAGTACACGACGGTGTCGATCGAGACCGTCAGGTTGTCCTCGGTGATGACGGGCTGCGGCGGGAACGAGACGACCTGCTCGCGCAGGTCGATCCGGGCGCGCACCTTGTCCAGGAACGGCACCAGGAAGGTCAGGCCCGGCGACGCCACCGTGCGGAACCGGCCCAGCCGCTCGATCACGGCCGACTGCGCCTGCGGAACGACCATGATCGCCTTGGCCACCGTGATGATCACGAAGAGAGCCAGTAAGACGACCACGATGATCACAGTGGTGGTCAAGAGATCTTCCCCTTACCTAGTACCATTCTTGCGCGGTTGACGGAGTTCCGGGCGCCTCCGGCGGGCTCACCGTGAGCGTGAGCTCCTTGGTGGTGATCCCCCAGCGTCCTGTGGTGTCGTGCAGGACCGTCCACACTGTACGGTGCAGGTCCTCCGGCGCGGCGACGGCGCGCTCGGCGGTCGTCAGGCCGGTTTCCCGCCGCAGCGCGGTCAGGGCCAGCTGTTCGATCGCGATGGCCGGGTTGCCGATTTCGTAGGTGGCCAGCCGCGGGTCCGTGACGGCAAAAGTGACCTCGACGCCGACGAGGACCTCCTGCCCGTCGCCCGCTTCGAGGGACCGCGGCGGGCACGACAGGACCTGGTCGCCGAGGTCGACGCGCGCCCGGACGGTGTCGGCGAGCGGCGTCACGAAGTGCCGGCCGGGGCCGAGCACGGTGCGGAAGCGCCCGCCGCGTTCGATCACCGCGGCCCGGCCCTCGGGGACGATGACGATCCCGAGGCTCACGGCTCGGCCGACACGACGGCGGTGGCGCCGGCGATTTCGACGACGGTGACGGACGTGCCGGGCGCGATCGGCTCGTGGTCCTCGGAAAGGCTGCGCGCGGACCAGACGTCGCCGGCCAGCTTCACCTGCCCGGCCTCGAAGTCCACTGTGGACACGACGACGGCGCGGGCGCCGATGAGGGCCTCGATGCCGGTGCGGTGCCCGGTGCCGGCGAGGAAGCGCCGCTTCAACGCCGGGCGGATCAGCACGAGCATCCCGACCGAGGCGACGGCGAACACGGCGACGTCGATGAAGATGTTCCCGGTGAGCACGTCGGCTCCGGCGCCGAACAGCGCGCCGACGCCCAGCATGATCAGCACGAAGTCGCCGGAGACGACTTCCGCGATCATCAGGGCGATGCCGACGATCAACCAGACCACTGCCCATGCCATGGCTTCATGCTCTCAGATCGCGCCGGTCGGCACCGGCGGAGTGACGGGACGTGACCCACGCGTGACCTTGGACAAATCAGACATTCAGTCCTCTTCCGCCGGCTCCGTGACGAAGTCGATGAGCCGTTCCACGGCCCCGATGAGCGGGGTCTCGAGGTCGCGGAAACTGCTCACCCCACTCAGCACACGTTGCCAGCCCTCGAAAGGTTGCCCCCAGCCGAGCGCGTCGCAGATCCCCTGCTTCCACTCGGTGCCGCGCGGGATCTTCGGCCACGCCCTGATGCCGACCGCCTCGGGCCGCACGGCCTCCCAGACGTCGATGTAGGGGTGCCCGGTGACCAGCACGTTCTCGTCGCGGACGCCCTCGACGAGCCGCGACTCCTTGCTGCCCGGGACGAGGTGGTCGACGAGTACACCGAGGCGCCGTCCGGGGCCGGTGCCGAACTCGGCGACCCGGTCGGAGAGCACGTCCACCCCATCGAGGGGTTCCACGACGACGCCTTCGACACGCAGGTCGTGGCCCCAGACGCGTTCGACCAGCTCGGCGTCGTGCTTGCCCTCGACCCAGATCCGCGAGTCGCGGGCGACGCGCGCCTGCAGGCCCTGCACCTTGACCGAGCCGGACGCCGACACCTGCTTGACCGGCGCCTTCACCGTCTTGACCGGCACGAGCGTGACCGGCTTGCCCTCCAGCAGGAACCCGGCGGGTTCGAGCGGGAACACGCGGTGTCGGCCCTTGCCGTCTTCGAGCACGACGTTGCCGTACTCGATCTTGATCACGGCGCCGCAGAACCCGCTGGCCGGGTCTTCGACGACCAGGCCGGGCTCGGCGGGGACTTCCGGCACCTTCTTGCGGCGTCGGCCGGCGAGCACGTCGTCATAGGAGTGGGAGCGCACGACCAGCGAAGGTAGTGGCCGGAGTGACCCCGGTGGGTGACGCCACGCCGGTCAGCGGGCCAGTTCCAGGACGGCGTCGGTGAACGGCGTCCGCTCGCCGCGGCGCAACGGCGACAGAGCCACCAGCGGGGCCATCGCGACGCACCAGGCGCGGACGCGCTCGGCGTCGAAGCCGGTCACGTGCGGGGCGAGGGCCTTGATGCCGTCGTCGATCGTGCCGCCCCGGGCCAGGGGGACGAACATCCAGTCGACGGCGTCGAGGGCAGGGTCCCCGAGGCCGGGGCGCGGGTCGATGGCGACGGCACCGCGGCCGGGTCCGGCGTCGAGGACGTTCGCGGGGTGCAGGTCGCCGTGGATCAGCGTGACCGGCCCGCTGGTGGCCAGCTCCATCGCTCGCGCACGGCCCTTCTCCAGGACTTCGGCGCTCAGCCGGCCGGCGGCCGGGGAGGCGCGGCGGCGGCGTTCGGAGAGGGTGAAGATGAACTCGATCCCGTCGGCCAGCCGCCCGAACTCGCCGACCGGCTCGGCCGCGTGCAGCTGGTCGAGCATTTCGCCGAGTTCGGCCCACGGGACGTCCCCGTCGACCTGGGTGCCCGGGACCAGGCCTTCGAGGAGGATCGCGTGCACGTCGAGGTCGGCGTCGAGCACCTGGACGACCCGGGAGCACCCGGCCCACGCGCTCAGCCCGGCGAACTCGAGCCGGGCGACTTCGGGGTCCGGTGTCAGCTTGAGGACCCGCAGGTCGCCGCCGGGGCCGCTGCACAGCAGGGTGCGGCCGGTGTTGCCGGGCCGCGCCTCGCGGACTTCGAGACCCCACCGCGCGCTCAGCCGGGCGACCAGGTCCGGGAGCGCGTCGCACCAGGGTTCGGCCAGCTCCGCGCCGAAGCGGTCCGCCAGCCGGGCGCGGGCCGCGTCGTCGATCAGAACAGGGGCCACGGGATCGCGCGCCAGTCGTCGCCGGGCTCGGGGAAGATCCCTTCGGCCAGCAACAGGTCGGTGCGCTCGGCCAGGGCCCGGATCTCGAACTTCGTGATGTGCTCGGCCAGTGTGGTGCCGAGGCCGCCGTCGAGTTCCGAGCGCAGCTTCCGGAGCTTCTCGACGGTGTCCGGCGGCACCGGCTCGCCGATCCAGCCCCAGAGCACGGTCCGCAGCTTGGGGTCGGTGTGCAGGCAGATGCCGTGGTCGACGCCGTAGACGCGGCTGTCGACCCCGGCCAGCAGGTGCCCGCCCTTGCGGTCGGTGTTGTTGACGACGATGTCGAGCACGGCGAGGTCGCGCAGCCCGGGGTGGTCGGCGTGGGCCAGCACCGCGGGCTCGCCGACCCGGTCGTGGGCGTGCAGCACGACCCGCCAGTCCTCGGGGACCTCCTCGGGCGCGCGGACGTCGACCAGGTCGTCCTCGGTCGTCTCGATCCAGAGCTGGACCATGCCGGGGCCGAACGGGCCGTCGCGCAGCACGGTCGGCGGGATCGAGCCGATGCCGCTGGCCTCGGCGATGATCGCGGTGGCGACCTCACGGCCGGCGAGCGTGCCGTCGGGGAAGTCCCAGAGCGGCCGCTCCCCCGACACCGGCTTGTACACGACGGTGCCGGTGACGCCGTCCAGCTCGATGGCGCAGAACAGCGTGACGTTGGAGGCGTCGACGAGGCGGCCTTCGACGTCGATGCGGCCGTGGGTGACGAGCTCGCGGGACGCCGGGTCGGCCGGGTCCGGCTGTTCCGCCGGCGTGTCGGCCATGGTCAGTCTTCGCTTGCGTCGGTGTCGCGCCGGTAGCCGTTCTGCCGGGGGCAGATGTGCCCGGCCGGGTCGAGCGGCTCGCCGCACAGCGGGCAGGGCTTGCGGCCGGCGTTGACGACGCGGTCGGCGCGCTCGGCGAAGGCCCGCGCGGCGGCCGGGGTGAGGAAGACGCGGACGGCGTCCGGGCCCTCTTCGGTGTCGTCCAGCACGACCGTCTCGTCGACCTCGCCCTCGGTGATGGCGAGCAGCTCGATGACGACGGCGCTGCTGTCGGCGTCCCAGCCGAGGCCCATGGTGCCGACGCGGAACTCCTCCTCGACCGGCACCGTGAGCGGCTCCAGGTCGACGAGGTCGTCGGGCGCGTCTTCGGGGACGTCGGCGCCGAAGCGGCTGGCGACCTCCTCGAGCAGCGAGCCCAGCCGTTCCGCGAGGACGACGACCTGCTGTTTTTCGATGGTGACACTGATCGTCCGCACGTCCTCCGAGGCTTGGAGGTAGAAGGTGCGGTCGCCGGGCTCGCCGACGGTGCCGGCGACGAAGCGATCCGGCTGGCGGAAGACGTGGATTACGCGAGACATAGCACCAACGACCCTAGGCCACCGGCGCATGATCGGCATCCGCCGCCCCACCCTTCGCGGGCCGCTAGCCTCTGGGGGTGTCTCGGATCTCGCCGTACGGAACCTGGTCCTCGCCCATCACCGCCGCCGACGTGGCCGCCGCCGGTGGCGGCCCGCAGTGGCTCGACGTCGTCGGGGACGAGGTGTGGTGGGCCGAAGCAAGGCCTGGTGAACAGGGCCGGGTGGCGCTGGTGCGGGCCCTTCCGGGCGGTGGGACCGAGGACGTGCTCCCGGCGCCGTGGAACGTCCGCAACCGGCTGCACGAGTACGGCGGGCGGCCGTGGGCGGCCGCCGGAGGTGTGGTGGTGTTCACGCACTGGGCCGACCAGCGGGTGTACGCGAAGCGGCCCGAAGGTGTGGTGGCGCTCACTCCGGAGCCCGCGGAACCCCAGGGCGTCCGGTACGGCGACCTGCGCGCCGGGTTGCCCGGTGAGGTGTGGGCGGTGCGGGAGCGCAGTGTCGGCGAGCGCCCGGCCGACATCGAACGCGAGCTGGTCGCGATCGCGGTGGCCGACGGCGCCGAACGGGTGCTGGGCGCGAGCCACCACTTCCTGACCGCGCCGAAGTTGTCTCCGGACGAGCGGCACGCCGCCTGGTTCGGCTGGGACCACCCGGCGATGCCGTGGGACGGCACCGAGCTGTGCGTCGCTCCTGTCGCCGAGGACGGGACGTTCGGGCCGCATCGGGTGGTCGCGGGCGGCGCAGACGTCGCCGTCTGCCAGGTCGAGTGGGAGTCGGCGGACACGCTGCTGGCGCTGCTGGACCCGGACGGCTGGTGGAACCTGCACCGCGTCGGGCTCGACGGGACGCTGACGAACCTCGCGCCCGTGGAGCAGGAGCTGGGCGGGCCGCTGTGGAAGGTGGGCGCGCGCTGGTTCGTCCCGCTGGGCGGCGGCCGGCACGCGGTGCTGGTGTCGGGGCGGCTGGCGGTGCTGGACGAGGCGGACGGCTCGGTGACGACCGTGGCGCACCAGCTGACGGCGTGGTCGAGCACCGGGTTCGCCGCGCACGACGGCGGGGTCGCCGGGGTCGCGGTGGGGCCGATCCGCGAGTCCGCGGTCGTGCACTACGCGATCGGCGCGGACCTGCTGACCGACCTGACCGAACAGCCGGAGCTGGCCGTGTCGCACGTGCCGGTGCCGGACGAGCGGGTGTTCACGACGGCGGACGGTGAGACTGTGCCGGTGGTGCTCTACCCGCCGTCCAACCCGGAGTTCGCCGCGCCCGAGGGTGAGCTGCCGCCGCTGCTGGTGCACGTCCACGGCGGGCCGACCGGCCAGCACCTGCCGGTGCTGGATCTGGAGCTGGCGTACTTCACCAGCCGCGGGTTCGCCGTCGCGGCGGTCAACTACGGCGGGTCGACCGGCTTCGGCCGGGCCTACCGGGAGCGGCTGCGCGGGCAGTGGGGCCTGGTCGACGTCGCCGACTGCGTCGCGGTGGCCGAGGCGCTGGTGGCGGCCGGCCTGGCCGACGGCGAGCGGCTGGCCGTGCGGGGTGGCAGTGCCGGCGGGTTCACCGCGGCGGCGTCGATGACCACGACGACGACCTACCGCGCGGGCACGGTGCAGTACCCGATCCTCGACCTCGCCGGGTGGACCGGCGACGGTGGCGAGACGCACGACTTCGAGTCGCGGTACCTGGAGGGGCTGGTCGGTGAGCTGCCCGCGCAGCGGCAGCGGTACGTCGACCGGTCGCCGCTGGCGAACGCCGGCGCGCTGGCCGGGCCGGTGCTGCTCCAGCAGGGGCTGGAGGACCGGATCTGCCCGCCGGAGCAGGCCGACCGGTTCGTGGCCGGGCTGGCCGGGCGCGGGATCCCGTACGCCTACCAGCGGTTCCCCGGTGAGCAGCACGGGTTCCGCCGCGCGGAGACGATCGTCGCGGCGATGGAGGCCGAATTGTCCTTCTACGGCCAGGTTTTCGGGTTCGAGGCGCCGGGTGTGGCGCGGCTGGAGCTGTCGCGATGAGGCCGCCGCGGTTGCGGGCGGGCGACACGATCGCCCTGGTGGCGCCGGCCGGTCCGGTCCCCGCCGACCTGCTGGAGAAGGCGATCCCGGTCCTGCGCGGCTGGGGTGTCGAGCTGCGGATCGGGCCGTGCGTGCGCGCTTCGGCCGGGTCGCCGCCGTATCTGTCCGGTTCGGACGCCGAGCGGGCGGCGGAGTTCACCGACGCGTGGTGCGACCCGGGTGTGCGGTGCGTGCTGGCCGCGCGCGGCGGCTACGGCGTGCAGCGGATGCTGGACCTGGTCGACTGGGCGGCGTTGCGCGAAGCGGGACCGAAGGTGCTGGCCGGGTCGAGTGACGTCACGGCGTTGCACCGGGCCGTGGACGTCCACTTGGGACTGTCCACTTTGTTCTCCCCGATGCCGGCGAGCGTGCTGTTCGACGACTTCGCGGTGGAGCACCTGCGGCGGACGCTGTTCGAGCCGGAGCGCAACCTGGTGGTGCGGGGCGCGACGGCTTCGCCGTTGGTGCCCGGCCGGGCGTCGGGCACGCTCGTGGGCGGGAACCTGTCGTTGCTGGCGGGCGGGATCGGGACGCCGGAGCACGGGTCGGCGCGGGACGCGGTGGTGCTGCTGGAGGACGTCACCGAGAGCATCTACCGGCTGGACCGGATGCTGACGCAGCTGCTGCGCAGCGGCTGGTTCGAGGGGGTGCGCGGGATCGTGCTGGGTTCGTGGGCGGCGTGCGGCGCACCGGAGGACGTCGAGGCGCTGCTGCTGGAGCGGCTGGGGCCGCTGGGGGTGCCGATGCTGGGCGAGTTCGGGTTCGGGCACGTGGCGTCGTCGCCGACGTTGCCGCTGGGGGTGCCGGTCACGCTGGACGTGGAGCTGGGGACGCTGACGTTCGACTCCCCCGTGCTGACGTGAAGCTGTCTTCTGCGGAGGCGCGCACCCGCTTCGCCGCCGCGCGAGTGGCCCGGCTCGCGACGGCGTCGGCGGCTGGGGTGCCGCACCTCGTCCCGGTGACGTTCGCGGTCCAGGGCGACCAGGTGGTGTTCGCCGTGGACCACAAACCGAAGTCGACGACGTTGCTGAGGCGGCTGGCGAACATCGCGGAGAACCCGGCGGTGTGCTTCCTGACCGACGGCTATGACGAGGACTGGTCGCGCCTGTGGTGGGCCCGCGCGGACGGCGTGGCGAGGGTCCTGTCGAAGGCGGACCGCGCCGAGCCGGTCTCATGGCTGGTGGCGAAGTACGAGCAGTACGCCGAGCGGCCGCCGGAGCACGCGGTGGTCTCGACCCTGGTGCACACCTGGCGGGGCTGGGCCGGGTCGTGAGACTGCTTCAGTCGCGGAGGAACTTCTCCGGGCGGCGCCACGCGTCGATGAGACCGAGCGGGTCCGGGCGCAGTAGGGACGCCGCCGAGTAGAGGCTGGCCACGACGACCAGGGCGATGAACCACCAGTCGTAGAGGGCCTGCTCGCCCGTCGGGTAGTAGACCAGCGTCACGAACACCACGACCGCCACCACCATGGCGAGGTGCCGCGGCTGCCACTTGAACGCCGACAGCAGCACGAAGCCCCAGGTCAGGTACCACGGCAGGGTAGGCGGCATGAGGATGGCGACGGCCAGCAGCGAGATCCCGGCGCGGTAGACCGCCTCGCCGCCGCGGGCGAGCCACCACTGGCGGACGCCGAAGGCGATCAGCAGGAGCATGCCGACCGCGCGGGCGACCGTGACGAACGGCGAGACCTGGACGTCGACGATCAGGTGGACGAGGTTGTAGAAGACCTCGCCGATGCCGGTGGGGATGTTCAGCCAGTTCGCGATGAGCTGCGGGGCCTTGAGCCCGGACCACCAGCCGAGGTTGAGCGAGCCGAGCGAGATCCACGTGCCCGCGACGAACACCGGCAGGAACAACCCGACCGAGGCGGCGCCGGCGCGCAGGAAGTTGCGGACCTTCGACTCGCCGGCCATGTGGTTGGCCCACATCCAGACGATGAACGGCAGGGCGATCGCCGCCGTCGGCTTGATCAGCATGCCGATCGTGACCAGGACGACCGCGACGACGTGCTTGCGTTCCAGGGCGGCGAGGACGCCGATGGTGAGGAACGCGAGCATCATCAGGTCGTTGTGCGGGCCGCCGAACAGGTGGATGACCATCATCGGGCTGGCCACCGCGAGCCACAGCGCGACCGGGAGCTTGCCGCCGAGGTGCTTGACCAGCCGCGGCAGTGCCCACAGCGTGCCGGCCAGGCCGACCAGCAGGACCAGGCGCATCAGGATGACGCCGAGGATCATGTTGTCGCCGGTGGTGGCGACGACGCCCTTGGAGATCAGCAGGAACAGCGGCCCGTACGGCGCCGGGGTGGTCTGCCAGAGCGGGTGGACGTTCTGCACCACGTTCGGCAGCACGTCGAGCTCGGCGGGCCCGTTGGCGTACGGGTCGAGGCCGTAGAGCAGCTGGGCGCCCTGGCCGAGGTAGGAGAAGACGTCGCGGGTGAACAGCGGCGGCGAGATCAGCAGCGGCGCCATCCAGCAGCCGGCGGCGATCAGGATGGGGCGGCTGCCGACGCGGCCCTGCAGCACGTAGCGGCCGAGCCGGACCCAGGCCCACACCACGAGGCCGAAGCCGGTGTAGAGGACGGCGTTGGCCAGCATGCGCCCGTGGCCGTAGCGGATCCACGAGAGCGGGCCGTGGCCGAGCACGGGGTCCTTGATCAGGATGCCGCCGGCGCCGAAGGCGGCGAGCATGAGCAGCGTGCTGCCGACGGTGCCCATCGCGATCGTGCGGTACGGGAATCGCGAGGGCACGAGGAGGCGCTCGGCCAGTCCGGTCGAGGACGTCTGCGCGGGGTCGGTGGTGGTCGCCATTTCCGTTCGGAGGTTACACAACCGGCCTGGGTGACCTTCCCGCAGTGCCGGGTTTCCCGGCCGCGGTGCCGCCGGGGAGGGCGGCCAGCAGGGATTTCGTGTACTCGTGGTGCGGGTCGAGCAGGACCTGTTCGACGGTGCCGGTTTCGACGAGCTCGCCGCGGTACATCACGGCGACGCGGTCGGCGATGTTCCAGGCGAGCCCGAGGTCGTGGGTGATCACCAGCCCGGCCAGCCCGAGTTCGCGCCGCAGGCGCAGCAGCAGCCCGAGGATCTCGCCGCGGACGGACGCGTCGAGCGAGGCGACCGGCTCGTCGGCCACCACGACCGACGGCTCCAGCGCCAGGGCCCCGGCGATCACGACGCGCTGGCGCTGGCCGCCGGACAGCTCGTGCGGGAGCCGGTCGGCGTACTTCTCCGCGGGCCGCAGCTCGGCGGCCTCCAGTGCCCGGTGGACGACCGCGCGCTCGTCGGCCAGGCCGTGGATCCGAGGACCTTCGGCGACGGCCTCGTAGACGGTGTGGGCCGGGTTGAGCGCGCTGGTCGGGTCCTGCAGCACCAGCTGGACCTGGCGGCGGTAGGCCTTGAGCCCGGCGCCGCCGACCGGGACCGGTTTCCCGGCGTAGCGGACCACGCCGGAGTCGGGTTTCTGCAGGCCGAGCAGGGTGCGGGCGAGCGTCGTCTTGCCGGAGCCGGACTGGCCGACCAGCGCGACGATCTCGTCGCGCGACACCGTGAGGTCGACGCCGGCGACCGCGTCGATCCGCTTGCCGGTGCGGTCGCGGAAGGACACCCGCAGGTTCTCCGCTTCCAGCAGTGGCTCGGTGCCGGCGCCGCGGGAGGCCGGTTCGGGCGGCAGCGGGGTGCTGGTGGCCGGGGCGAACCGGGACACCGGGTCGCCGACGGTCGGGAACGCCGCGGCGAGGGCCTGGCTGTGCGGGTGCCGCGGGTCGGTCATCAGCTCGGCGCTGGGCCGTTCCTCGACGATCTCGCCGTCGTACATCACAGCGATGCGCTCGCAGGTGGCGGCGAGCACGGACAGGTCGTGGCTGATCATGATCAGCCCGATGTCCTGTTCGGCGACCAGCCGCGAGAGCAGGGCGAGGACCTGGGCCTGGACGATGACGTCGAGGGCGGTGGTCGGCTCGTCGGCGATTATCAGCCGGGGCGAGCAGGCCAGGGCCATCGCGATCATCACGCGCTGCTTCTGCCCGCCGGACAGCTCGTGCGGGTAGGCGCCGGCGCGGCCCGGGGGCAGGTCGACCTGGGTGAGCAGTTCGGCGACGCGGGCGTCGACCTCGGCGTCGGTGGGGGTCCTGCCCTCGGGCGGGTGCAGCCGGATCGGCTCGGCGATCTGCTCGCCGATCTTGCGGACCGGGTTGAGGGCGTGCATGGCGCCCTGGAACACCACGGACGCCTCGGCCCAGCGGACCGCGCGCAGCCGTCCCCACTTCATCTCGGTGACGTCTTCGCCGTCGAGGAGGATCTCGCCGCTGATCTTCGCCGTGCGCGGCAGCAGCCGCAGCACGCTCATCGCGACGGTGGACTTGCCGGAGCCGGACTCCCCCGCGACGCCGAGCGTGCCGCCGGGGTCGAGGGTGAGGCCGACCCCGCGCACGGCCGGGATGTCGCCGCCGGCCGTCTCGTAGGTGACGGTGAGGTCTTTGAGCTGCAGCAGCGGGGTCACTTCTTCAACCTCGGGTTGAGCACGGTCTCCAGTCCCCGGCCGACCAGGGTGAAGCAGAGCACGACGAGCACGATGGCGATGCCCGGCGGGAGCAGGTTCCACCAGGCGCCGCGGGTGACGGCGCCGTTGTTGAGCGCGGTCTCCAGCATCGCGCCCCAGGACACGGCGTTCGGGTCGCCGACGCCGAGGAACGCCAGGGTGGCGTCGGCGATCACGGCGTTGCCGACGACCAGGGTGGTGTTGGCCAGCACGAGCGGCAGGACGCCGGGCAGGACGTGCTTGCCCACGACGTGCAGGTGTCCCCCGCCCAGAGCGCGGGACCGCTCGATGTAGGGCCGGCTTTCGATGGTCAGCGTCTGGGCGCGGACCAGCCGCGCGGTGGTGGGCCACGCCGTCAGGCCGATCGCGACGATGACCGTGGTGGTGCCCTGCGGGAGCACCGCCGAGAGCGCGATGGCCAGCACCAGCGACGGGAGCACCAGGAAGAAGTCGGTGAACCGCAGCAGGATCGTCGAGGTCCAGCCGCCGAAGTGGGCGGCGATGATGCCGATGAGCGTGCCGATCAGCACGGACAGGACGGTCGCGGAGAACCCGACGAGCAGCGAGATCCGGGCGCCCCAGAGCGTCATGAGCAGCACGGACCGGCCGTCGATGTCGGTGCCGAGCCAGTACCGGCCGCTGGGCGGGTGCAGCGGGCCGCCGTCCGCCTTGGTGACGTCGAGGCCGCCTTCGTCGCTGATGACCGGCAGCAGCAGGGCCATGACGACGGTGACGGCGAGCAGGATCAGGCCGGCCAGCGCGCCCTTCTGGGTGGCGAACTCGGACCAGGTGCGGGCCACGGCCTGGCGACGGCGGCGCCAGGCGATCGTCCGCGGCGATTCGATCGTCTCGGTGGTGGTCATGACGTGCGCACCCTCGGGTCGAGCACGCGGTAGAGCAGCTCCGCGAGCAGGTTCATCAGCACGACGGCGGTGGCGAGGACGACGAAGACGCCCTGCAGCACCGGCCGGTCCGGGCCGTGCAGGGCCTGGTAGGTCAGCTGGCCGAGGCCGGGCCAGCTGAACACGGCTTCGACCGACACCGCGCCGGAGACGACCATGCCGAACTGCATGAACACCAGCGTGGTGGTGGGCAGCAGCGCGTTCGGGACGGCGTGGCGGCGGCGGACGAGGTCGTCCTTCAGCCCCTTGGCGCGGGCGGTGGTCAGGTAGTCGGCGTTCATCTCCCCCAGCAGCGACGAGCGCATGATCAGCATGTACTGGGCGTAGAACACCGCCAGCAGCGTCACGCACGGCAGCACCAGGTGGTGCAGCACGTCGAGGGTCTGGGAGAAGAAGTCCGGCGCGGCGTCCGGGGAGTGCATGCCGCGGCTGGGGAACAGGCCGTTGGTCGCGACCAGCAGGATCAGGCCGAGCCAGAACTGCGGGACCGACCACAGCGTCAGCGCGATGCCGGTCTGGGTGCGGTCGAACGCGCTGTCGCGGCGCCAGGCCGCGCGCGTGCCCAGCCACAGCCCGAGGGCGACGGCGAGCACGGTCGCGCTGCCGACCAGCAGGATCGTCGGCCAGAGGCGTTCGCCGATCATGTCGGCGACCGGGCGCTGCTCCAGGTAGGACATGCCGAAGTCGCCGTGCAGCAGCTTCCACAGGTAGTCGCCGAACTGCCGGAACACGGGCTGGTCGACGCCGAGGCGTTCCCGCAGCTCCGCGATCTGCTTCGGGTCGGTGGGCCGGTCGCGGATCATCGTCGCGACCGGGTCGCCGGGCAGCACCCGGAACAGGAAGAAGAACAGCACGATCACCAGCAGGATGCTGACGAGCGCTTCGACGACCTTCTTGAGGACGAACCGGGCGGTGCCGGTCCCGCCGCGGCGCTCGTCGGGGTCGACGAGCGCCGCGGCTTGTTCGGGGGCGGTCATGCGTTACTCGCGGTCTTCGGAGGTCTTGTTGCGGCGGCTGATGATCACCAGGCCGCCGACCACGATCACCACGACGATGACGCCGACGACGATCCACACGACCGTGCCGCTGCTGCCGGAGTCGGCCGTGGCCTCGGTGCCAGCCGGGGTGGCGCCGTAGACGCCCCAGTAGCCGGACTGCTCGAGGATCGCGCCCTTGGGCTGCGGCTGGGTGGTGAAGCCGGAGAACTTGTCGGAGCGGTAGGCCTCGAGCGCGTTCTGGTAGTCGAGCACGACGTTGACGGCCTGGCTGGCCAGCCGGGCCTGGGCCTGCTTCACCGTGGTGGCGCGCTGGGCGTCGTCGGTCTCGGTGAGCTGCTTGGCGCGCAGGGCGTCGAACTCGGGGTCGCAGAAGAACGTGTCGGTCGTGGCGCCCTTGCCCTGGGCGTTCGGCCGGGCCGCGCAGGTGTGCAGCTGCAGTGCGGAGTCCGGGTCCGGGTTGGTGGCGTAGCCGGAGATGGCCAGGTCGTAGTTGCCCGCGGTGGTGCGGTCGTTGAGCTCGTCGTCGGAGACGAGCTCCTGCTTGACCGTGATGCCGATGTCCTTGAGCCAGCCCGAGACGTACTGCGCGAGGCGCTGGTCGTAGGGCCGGTTCGAGTGACCGGTCAGGCGCAGCTCGAGCTTGGCGCCGCCGGGGGCGGTGCGGACGCCGTCGCCGCCCTTGACGTAGCCGGCCTGATCGAGCGCGGTGTTGGCGGCGGCCGTGTCGAACTTGACCTGCTCGGCGCCCTGGGGCTCCCAGTGGTACGCCTTGTAGATCGGCGGGACGATGCCGGTGCCGAGCTCGGCGTGGCCGCCGGCGACGCGGTCGACGATCGTCTGCTTGTCGATGGCCTGGACGATCGCCTTGCGCAGCCGGATGTCCTTGAGCGCCGGGTTGCCGTTGCCGATCGGCTGGTTCTGGTTGTTCTGGACGCCGAAGTTGAGGCTGATCTCGTCGTAGCGGCGGCTGGGGGCGGCGTTGGTCGCGATGTTCGGCTGGCCGTTGAGCGAGTCGAACTGGGTCGGGGTGAGCCGGTTGATGACGTCGACCTCGCCCTGGCGCAGCGCGTTCACCGCGGCCTCGGCGTCCTTGAAGATGAGCAGCTGCAGTTCGTCGACCTTGGGCGCGCCGCGCCAGTAGTTCTTGTTGGCCTTGAACTTCACGTACTCGTTCTGCTTGTACTCGGTGAGCTGGTAGGGCCCGTCACCGACGCCGACGACCGAGATGTCGTCGGTCTTGGGGTCGTTGAGGTCCTTGATCGGCGCCCAGACGTGCTCGGGGACGATCGGGACGTCGAGCAGGTTCATGTCCGACTGCACGGTCTTGGTCTTGATGACCAGCGTGGTGTCGTCGGGCGCGGTGACCGTGTCGAAGTTGGTCACGTAGCTGCCGTTGGCGGTGCGGGCGTTCTCGTCGGTCAGCATCCGGTTGAACGTGAACGCGGCGTCCTTGGCCGTGACCGGCTGCCCGTCGCTCCACTTGGCACCGGAGCGGATCTTGAACGTCCAGGTCAGCTTGTCCGGCGAGGGCGTCCACGACTCGGCGAGCGCGGGCGAGGCCTGCGCGGTCTCGGCCGAGGGGATGGTGAGGAACTCGTAGACGAAGCGGCCGACCTGGGTGGACGCGGCCAGCGACGCGGTGAACGGGTTCAGGTGGTCGATGCCGGTGGTCAGGGCGACCCGGAGCACCTTGCCCTGCTGCGCCTGCGCGGGTGCGGCGAGCGGAATCGCCGCCAGTGCCGCCGCGGCCAGTACCGCCGCCACGCGGCCGAACCGGCCGACTCTGCCGTGGAAATGCACCAAAAACCACCCCATCGTCTCGCTGTGAGCCTCCCCAAGGACGAGAAGTAACCACATACCCGGACAACCGCGCAATATGTTGCCGCCTCGGCAGGTGTCCGATCGTTATCGACCGGACAATTGTCACTCAGCGTGACATTCGGCGGGTGGGATTCGGTGCTCGCGGGTCGCGCGGGCTGGTTAGAGTGCCCCGCATGCGCATCATGATCTCGGCGGACATGGAGGGCGCCACCGGCGTCACCTGGACCGACGACGTCGTGCCCGGTTCGCCGCCGTGGGACCGCTTCCGGCGGCTGTTCACCGGCGACGTCAACGCGGTGCTCGCCGGGCTGTTCGAGGCCGGGGCCAGCGATGTTCTGGTGAACGAGGCCCATTCCTCGCAGCGGAACCTGCTGCTGGAGGACCTCGATCCGCGGGCGCGAATGCTGACCGGGCGGCACAAGCCGCTGTCGATGATGCAGGGTGTCGACTCCGGTGTGGACGGTGTCGTCTTCCTCGGTTACCACGCCGGTGCGGGGTTCGACGGGGTGCTTTCCCACACGTACCTGGAGAACCAGATCACCGGGGTGTGGCTGGACGACGTCCCGGCGAGCGAGGGCCGGTTGAACGCGGCGATGGCCGCGGAGTACGGCGTGCCTGTCCTGCTCGTTTCGGGTGACGACGAAACGTGTGAAGACGCGCGTGATTACGCACCGGACGCGGAGCTGGTCCAGGTGAAGGAGTGCGTCAGCCGGTACGCGGCGATCTGCCTGCCGCCTGCGCGCACTGCGGAGCTGCTGACCACCGCGGCGGCCGACGCGATGGCGCAGGCCGGCCGGCTCGAGCGCCGCGTGGGGCCGCACCGGATCGAGGTGGAGTTCGACGCGAGCCACCTGGCCCAGGCGACGGCGGTGATCCCGACGGTGGAGCAGATCGGCGTGCGCCGCGTCGGGTTCGACGCGGCGACGATGACCGAGGCGATGAAGGCGTTCAAGGTCGTGACGGCGATCGCGGCGGGGGCGGTGCAGGGCATCTATGGCTGACGTCGTCGAGCTCTGCGCGGACCTGATCCGGTTCGACACCACCAACCGCGGCGGGGGCGACGCTTCGCCGGAGCGGCCGGCGGCGGAGTACGTCGCCGCGTTCCTGGACGGGCTCGGCATCCCGTCGAAGATCTACGAGGCCGCGCCCGGCCGGGCCAGTGTGATCGCGCGGGTCGTGGGCACCGATCCGTCGTTGCCGGCGCTGCTGGTGCAGGGGCACCTGGACGTCGTCCCGGCGGACGCCGCGGACTGGTCGGTGCCGCCGTTCTCCGGTGAGGTCCGCGACGGGTTCCTGTGGGGCCGCGGCGCGACCGACATGAAGGACTTCGTCGCGATGGTGCTCGCGGCGCTGGCCGGCGGGGTGCGGCCGCGGCGTGACGTGGTGCTGGCGTTCGTCGCCGACGAGGAGGACCGCGGGGACTACGGCGCGCACTGGCTGGTGGCCAGGCATCCCGAGCTGTTCGAAGGCTGTGCGGCGGCGATCAGCGAGTCGGGCGGCTACACCTACCACGTGCCGACCGCGGACGGCCGGATCGTGCACCTCTACCCGGTCGGGACGGCCGAGCGCGGGACGGCGCACCTGCGGCTGACCGCGCGTGGCCGGGCCGGGCACGGCTCGCGCCCCAACGACGAGAACGCCGTCACCCGGTTGGTGGGCGCGTTGCACCGGATCGCGGCACACCGCTGGCCGGTGTCCCTGACGCCGACGGTCCAGGCGTTTCTCGAACGGACGGGCGCGGCGCTGGGCGTCTCGGTGGATCTGTCCGATGTGGACGCGACGGTCGCGGCGCTGGGCCCGGCGGGGTCGCTGGTGGTACCAACCGTCCGCAACAGCACCACCCCGACGATGCTGGACGCGGGCTACAAGGTGAACGTGATCCCGTCGACGGCGACCGCGCAGGTCGACGTCCGGGTGCTGCCGGGCACCGAGGAGGCGTTGTTCGCGGCGCTGGACGAGCTGCTCGGCGAGGGCGTCACGCGGGAGTTCGTCGCGCACCAGCCGCCGGTGCAGGCCCCGGTGGACTCGCCGTGGTTCTCCTCGATGGCTGCCGCTCTGCAGGCCGAAGACCCCGAGGCGGTGGTGGTGCCGTACTGCATGGGCGGCGGCACCGACGCGAAGGCGTTCGCCCAGCTGGGGATCGCGAACTACGGCTTCGCACCGCTGTGGCTGCCGGCGGGCTTCCCGTACCGCGCGATGGCGCACGGAGTGGACGAGCGGGTGCCGGTGGAGGGCCTGCACTTCGGGACACGGGTGCTCACCCGTTTCCTGGAGAGCTGTTAGACCTGGGACTCCGCGCCGACCTCGGCCACGGCCCACACGACGCACCGCACCCCGGGCTGGTCGGTGAACCCCCGGGCGAGCATGTCGTCGTGGTAGCGGCGCGCGTTCGCTTCGTCGGCGTAGACCTGGATCATGTGGCCGTCGAGGGTCCAGGTCCCGTGGACGAACCCCGGCGTGCCGACCTTGCTCGAAGCCATGAGCGGCACCTGGGCGCGCAGCTCGTCGAGCTTCTCCGGCGCGATGTCCCAGACTCCGATGACGGCCCACATGCCCCTTGAGTCGCGGCCGGGCCGGGCACGTTACCGGGTGAAGGTGGCCCAGTAGCGGAGGCCGTCGTGGATGGTCTCCAGGCTGACCAGCCGTACGCCGCCCTGGGCGACCGACTCGATCTCCGCGCGGCTGAACGGCCACGGCGGGCCCGGCTCCGGGGCCACGTTCTCCTCCGCCACCTCCGACACCAGTGCCGTCCCGCCGGGCGCGAGGAAGCCGGCCAGGGAGGTGATCGCCGCCGCGCGGAAGTCGCGGGGCATCGCCTGGATGTTGATGATCTCCACCACCAGGTCGAACGCCTGGTGCCACTCCCCCGGCGGGTCCAGCAGATCGGCCACCACGTAAGCCACCGAGGACTCCGGGAAGCGGGTACGGGCGGCCTCGACGGCGGTCGGGGCGACGTCGAACGCCGTCACCGCCCAGCCGGCCGAGGCGAGCAGTTCGGCGTCGTCGCCGAGGGCGCTGCCCACGACGAGCGCGCGGCGGCCTTCGCCGGGACGCAGCCAGTCGGCGAGCGCCGCGTTCGGCTTGCCGCGGGTCCACGGCACCTTCGCCTCACCGCGGGAAGCGGCGGTGTAGAGCTGCTCGAACCATGCGGTCGGGCTGCCTTCGGCGAGGGAGGCGCGGGACAGGACACGGTCGGCGGGCTCCGGCGGCGTCGGGGTCATGATCACGACCTTAGCGACGACCCCGGGCCCACATGACCGCTTTACGGCGCGACCGGCCCCGGCAGGCCGTAGAGGGCGTTCCCGGCCCAGTCGACGACGTCCCGGAACGGGGAAACCGGCGGGGGCTGGCGGAAGTTGGTGACGTCCCGGACCGGCGACACGGGCGGCGCGGCGTGGAAGTTCGCGGCGTCGTCGACGCTGCCGGTGCCGTCGTAGACCGCGCGCAGCGGGTACGGGAACACCGGGCGGGTGCGGGTGACGTTGCCGGCGTCGTCCCGGCCGGTCGCCGTGATGCGGGCCGGGGCGGTGCCGCGTTCGACCCAGGCGACCAGGTCGCGCAGCGGGTCGAACTCGGTGAGCGTGGTGCCGCCGCCGCAGTGGTAGAGCGACGGGACCATGAACAGCCGCGCCCAGTCCTGGCCGACCCCGTGGGTGAGCCGCTGGTAGTAGTCGAGCGTGCCGGACGGCGGGATGGCCTCGTCGGCCCAGCCGTGCCAGAGCACGAGCTTGCCGCCGCGCTGCCGGAACGCCGAGAGGTCGGTGCTCATGGCGTTGTAGCGGACGCCGACCGGGGTGAGCCGGTCGAACTCGCTCCGGGTGAAGGCGAAGGTGTCGACGGTGGAGGCGGGCGCGCCGATCGGGTAGCCGAGGTAGCGGAGGTAGTTGTCGGCGAGGCTGCGGGCGAAGGAGACGCCGCCGGTCTGGGGCAGGCCGATGATCCACCCGGCCCAGGACAGCTCCGAGCCCTTCGGCTCGCCGCCGGGGTAGAGCAGGGTGCCCCGCGGGTCGGTGGGCGGTGAGTAGAGCTTGCGGGTGGCGGTGACCTGGGCCGGGGTGAGGCACGCCGGGGTGTCGGGTCCGGCGCAGGTCAGCGCGGCCGGGTCGAAGCGGCAGGCGCGGGGGTCGTCGAGCTGGCCGTCGGTGAGGCCGTCGAGGCGGTCGCAGGTGGCGAGGACGGCGCTGTGCAGTGCGGGCAGTTTCGCCGCGGTGAGGATCGGCGATCCGTCGGCGGCGGTGTTGACCCGCGCCAGCCAGGTCTGGAACTCGAGCAGCGGGCTCCAGTAGCCGGCCGGGGCGCCGGCGACGATGCCGTCGAAGTCCGCGGGGTAGCGCTGGGCCAGCTGGAGGGCTTCGCGGCCGCCGTCGGAGCAGCCGCTGAAGTAGGACTTCCTCGGGGGCGCGCCGTAGAAGGCCTGGATGATCGCCTTGGAGGCGCGGGCGACGACGTGCGAGGCGCGGAACTCGAAGTCGTCGCGGGCGGCTTGGTCGTGCGCGCCCCAGCGGCCGTCGTCGACGACGCCGGGGGTGCGTCCGACGTGCCCGTCGTCGGTGGCGGCGACCGCGACGTCGCCACCGTGGGGCAGGCCGCAGTCGGCGAGGACGGGTGGGGTGACGACGCCGCAGAAGCCGCCGCAGCCGTACTGCAGGTACCGCCCGGCGTAGGTCCGGGTGGGCAGCCGCAGCTCGAACCGGACGGCGGGTTCGACGTAGCCCTGGACGCCGCAGTACTCGGGGTCGGTGTCGGTCGCGGGGACGACGGCGGCCGCGGTGACGTGCGTCCCGGCGCCCGGCAGGGTGAACCCGCGGACCAGGTCGCCGCAGGCGGTGATCGGCCGGACGGGCGAATCGGCGACGGCCGGGGCGGTCGCGGTCGCGTCCGGCCGGACGGCGGGGTCGTCGGTGGTGGCGGCCGCGGAGGCGAATCCGGTGGTGGCCAGCGCGAGTGCCGCGATCGCGCCGATGGTCCGGACGCGTCTCATCTGGTCTCCGTTCCCTCGGTTGTCCAGTTCTGGCCAGGTTTGCCGACCGGTCTTGACATCGATGTCACCCGCGCGTTTGTCTTCCTGGGCGCCGCCAGGTTCCCCGCCCGCGCGGTGCCCTTGTTCATCCCTCCAGAGCTTGGAGCAATGATGCCCCGAAGCGCCAGACCACCGGTCGCCATGATGCTGGCCGCCACCGTGGTCGCCGCCGGCCTGGTCGCCCTCCCGGCGGCCGCGTACGCCGCCGAGGACGCCCTCCCCGCCGACTTCTCCTCCTCGTTCGAGGCCGGTGACACCCAGCCGACGTGGACCGACACCGTGGACACCGACGCGGCGGGCAAGCCCCGCGCGTTCGGCGTCAACGGCGCGAACGGCACCGCGATCCCGGGTGACATCCGCGGCAAGGTCACCGAGACCAGCGCGAGCAGTGAGAACACCGACGGCGGCGAGGTGGTGTCGAACCTCGTCGACGGCACCACCGACACCAAGTGGCTGTCCTGGGACCCGACCGCGTGGGCGCAGATCTCGCTGTCGGAACCCACCTCGATCACACACTACGCGCTGTCGTCGGCCAACGACTTCGACGAGCGCGACCCCAAGGACTGGACGCTGCAGGGCTCGAACGACGCCCTCGCCTGGACCGACCTGGACAAGCAGGCCGGGCAGGCGTTCAGCGCGCGGTTCCAGCAGAAGGACTACAAGCTGGCCGCGCCGACCGCGGCGTACAAGTACTTCCGGCTGAACGTCACGGCCAACAACGGCGGGCCGATCCTGCAGCTGTCGGAGCTGCTGCTGGCCAACGACGACCCGGCACCGCCGCCGCTGCCGAACATGCGCAGCTTCGTCGACTCCGGCCCGACCAGCGGTTACACGAACAAGAACCGCGTGGGCTTCACCGGTCTCAAGGCGTTCCGCTACTCGGGCAGCCAGACCGAGGCCGGGCACGGCTGGTCGTACAACAAGATCTTCGACGTGAACGTGCCGGTCGTGGCTTCGACCGAGCTGTCGTACAAGGTGCAGCCGCAGTTCATCACCGGCGACCTGAAGTACCCGAGCACGAACGTCGCGATCGACCTGGCCTTCACCGACGGCACGTACCTGCGCAACCTCGGCGCGACCGACCAGTACGGCTTCCCGCTGACCCCGGAGGGCCAGGGCGCCTCGAAGGTGCTCTACGCCAACCAGTGGAACCTGGTGCGCTCGGCGATCGGGCAGGTCGCCAAGGGCAAGACCATCGACCGGATCCTCGTCGGGTACGACAACCCGAACGGCCCGGGTTCGCTGCAGGGCTGGCTGGACGACGTGAAGGTGTCGGCGACCCCGACCCCGCCCGCGAGCGCCCGCCCGAGCGACAACGTGGTCACCACGCGGGGCACGATGGCCAACAGCACGTTCTCCCGGGGCAACAACTTCCCGGCCACGGCGGTGCCGCACGGGTTCAACTTCTGGACCCCGGTCACCGACGCCGGCTCGGGCAGCTGGCTCTACAACTACAGCACCCAGAACAACGCGCAGAACCTGCCGCAGCTGCAGGCGTTCAGCGTGAGCCACGAGCCGAGCCCGTGGATGGGTGACCGGCAGGCGTTCCAGGTGATGCCGTCCGCGGCCGCCGGGGTGCCCGACGCCAACCGCGACGCGCGGGCGCTGGCCTTCAAGCACAGCGACGAGGTCGCGCGGGCGCACTACTACGGGGTGCAGTTCCAGAACGGGATCAAGACCGAGATCGCGCCGACCGACCACGCGGCGATGATGAAGTTCTCGTTCCCGGGCGCGGACTCGAGCCTGATCTTCGACAGCGTCAACAACTCGGCCGGGCTCACGCTCGACCCCGCCACCGGCACGCTCTCGGGCTACACCGAGACCAACGTGTACGCCGGTGCGGGCCGGATGTTCGTCTACGCGACGTTCGACAAGCCCGTCACGGCCGGGGGCAAGCTGACCGGTCAGGGCCGCGACAACGTCACCGGGTACCTGCGGTTCGACGCCGGTGCCGACAAGACGGTGAACATGAAGATCGCGACGTCGCTGATCAGCGTCGACCAGGCGAAGAAGAACCTGGCGATGGAGATCGCGCCGGCCGCGACGTTCGACACCGTGCGCGACGCCGCGCAGAAGGCGTGGGACGACCAGCTGAAGGTGATCGAGGTCGAGGGTGCGTCGAAGGACCAGCTCACGACGCTCTACTCGAACCTCTACCGGCTGTTCCTGTACCCGAACACCCAGGCCGAGAACACCGGCACCGCCGACAAGCCCGCGTACAAGTACGCGAGCCCCGTGTCGCCGAAGACCGGCACGGACACCGCGACCCAGACCGGGTCGAAGGTGGTCGACGGCCAGATGTACGTCAACAACGGGTTCTGGGACACCTACCGCACGACCTGGCCGGCGTACTCGCTGCTCACGCCGGACATGGCCGGGAAGATGGTCGACGGGTTCGTGCAGCAGTACCGCGACGGCGGCTGGATCGCACGCTGGTCCTCCCCCGGTTACGCGGACCTGATGACCGGCACCAGCTCGGACGTCGCGTTCGCCGACGCCTACCTCAAGGGCGTCAAGAACTTCGACGTCAAGTCGGCCTACGACGCGGCGCTGAAGAACGCCACGGTGACGCCGCCGAACTCGGCGGTCGGCCGCAAGGGTCTGGACCAGGGCATCTTCCTCGGCTACACCCCCAACACCGCCAGCGAGGGCTTCTCGTGGGCGATCGAGGGGTACGTCAACGACTTCGGCATCGCCAACCTGTCGAAGAAGCTGGCCGACGAAGCCGCGCCGAACGACCCGCGCAAGGCGGAGTACCAGGAGAACTACGAGTACTTCACCAGCCGCGCCCAGCAGTACGTGAACCTGTACGACCCGAGCGTCGGGTTCTTCCAGGGCAAGGACGCGAACGGCAAGTTCACCAAGACGAAGGACCAGTACGACCCGCGCTCGTGGGGTGGTGACTACACCGAGACCGACGGCTGGGGCATGGCGTTCACCGTGCCGCAGGACGGCAAGGGCCTGGCGAACCTCTACGGCGGTCAGGCGGGCCTGGCGAACAAGCTGGACCAGTTCTTCGCCGACCAGGAGACCGCCAACTACCCGGGTTCCTACGGCGGCGTGATCCACGAGATGCGGGAGGCGCGGGACGTGCGGATGGGCCAGTACGGCCACTCCAACCAGCCGGCGCACCACCTGCTCTACATGTACGACTACGCGGGTCAGCCGTCGAAGACGCAGGCGAAGGTCCGTGAGGCGCTCTCGCGGCTCTACAACGGTGCCGAGATCGGCCAGGGCTACGCCGGCGACGAGGACAACGGCGAGATGTCCGCGTGGTACATCTTCAGCGCGCTGGGCTTCTACCCGCTGCAGATGGGCAGCCCGAACTACGCGATCGGGTCGCCGCTGTTCAAGAAGGCGACGATCCACCTGGCCGGCGGCAAGAACCTGGTGATCAACGCGCCGAAGAACAGCGCGAAGAACGTCTACGTCCAGGGTGTGAAGGTCAACGGCAAGGCGTACAGCTCCACGTCGCTGCCGCAGGACGTCATCTCCCGCGGTGGGGTCATCGACTTCGACATGGGCCCGAACCCGTCGAAGTGGGGCACCGGCCCGAACGACGCCCCGGCGTCGATCACCAAGGACAACGCCGTCCCGACCCCGCTGCACGACGAAACCGGCGACGGCAGGGGCACGCTGTCCACTTCGGACGGCTCGAACGCGGGTGCGCTGCTCGACAACACCTCGCGCACCCAGGCCGCCGTCACCGGGGCCGTGCAGTACCAGCTCAACTCCACCGACGAGGCCGTCAGCCACTACACGCTGACGTCCCAGACCGGTGCGGGTGACCCGAAGAGCTGGACGCTGAAGGGTTCCTACGACGGCAAGACGTGGGCGGTCGCGGACCAGCAGACGAACCAGAGTTTCGCCTGGCGGCAGCAGACCCGCGCGTTCAAGGTGGCCAACCCGGCGCACTACGCCTACTACAAGCTCGAAGTCACCGCGACCAGCACCGGCGCCCCGGCGCAGCTGGCCGAGTTCGAGTTGCTGGGCAAGCCGGACGCCTCCTGCACTAAGACGATCACCGGTGCGTCTTCCGGGCCGCTCAACGTCTCGAGTGGCACGGTGTGCCTGCAGGACGCGACGGTGTCGGGTCCGGTCACCGTGGGCGGCGGCGCTTCGCTGATCGTCCGCGGCGGTGAGATCAAGGGCCCGCTCGCCGCGACGGGTGCCGCCCAGGTCGTGCTCAACCGCACCAAGGTGGACGGCCCGGTGGCGATCACCGGGGTGACCGGGCAGGTGTCGATCGAGCTGACGACGGTCGGCGGCCCGGTCGCGCTGACCGCCAACCACGGGCCGGTGCTCACGTCGAGCACCATCGGCGGCCCGCTGGCCTGCGCGATCAACTCGCCCGCCCCGACGGACTACGACCTCCCGAACACCGTCCGCGGCCCGTCCGCCGGTCAGTGCGCGAAGATCTAGTTCCTGAGTAGTTTCGTGAAGGCCTCCCGCCGCCCGGCGGGAGGCCTTCACGCTGTTCGGAGGTGGGATGGAGTTCTTCTGCTACCACCGGGACCGGCCCGGGTCGGCGGGGTTGCGCGGGGAACTGCTGACGGCGCACTGGTCCTACATGGACCGGTTCCCGATGATCGCCCGCGGCCCGACGGTGGACGGGGACACACCCACCGGCAGCGTGCACGTCGTCGACCTGCCGGATCCGGCGGCCGCCCGGGCGTTCGCCTTCGACGAGCCCGGGTACCAGGCCGGGGTGTACCGGGACGTGCTGGTGCGCCGCTGGCGCAACACGCTGGGCCGCACGATGTGGGACTTCCCGGGCGGCCGCACCGGCGGTCACCGGTACCTGGTGCTCGGCTTCGGCGCCGGGGAACCGGCCGACCTCGACGTCCCGCCCGGGCGGGACGAGCTGATCGCGTACGGGCCGCTGCTGTCCGACGACGCCACCGCGTGGCTGGGCACGGCGGCGCTGCTGCGGGCCCCGGACCCGGACACCGCGCGAGCCGTCCTCACCGCAGGCCACTACGCCGCGATCGAGGTCCACGCCTGGCGGTTCGGCGGGCGGCCGGGCTGAAGCGGGTGTCAGTTCCCGATCTGTTCCCCGGCGCCGTCGATCGCCTGGGCGGCGACGGCGTTCGGCGTGATCAGGCGCGGCGCAGGCCGGTCAGCTCCTTGGTGAGCACGTCGGCGAAGAGGGCCGGTTCGGCGACGAAACCGAAGTGGTCGCCGGGGAACTCGACGCAGCGGCAGGCCAGGTGCTCGGCCTGGACCCGGGCGCCGCGGGTGTAGTACTCCTCGCGGCTGACGGCGCCGGTGGCCGTGACCACCGGGATGCCGGTGCGGCGGACCGCGTCCAGGTCCGGGTGGTGCCACGCGATCGGCAGGAACTCACGGCGCAGGAAGTGGTCGGCGGCCTCGGGGCGGGGGAAGTCGGCCGGGGACGCGCCCCACAGCGCCAGTGCCGCCGCCGCGCCCCGGCTCTCGTAGGTGGCCCGGATCTCGCGGGCGAACGCCAGGCGCTGCGGGGCGTCCGGCAGCAGCGGGATGCTCGGTGCTTCGTGGACGACCAGCTCCGCGACGACGTCGGGCAGGTGCGCGGCCAGTTCGAACGCGATCGAGCCGCCGCCGCCCTGGCCGAACACCGCCGCCCGCGCGGCGGCGGGGCGGGCGGAGTGGATGACCGCGGCGGCGTCGCGGGCCTGCTGGGCCATGTCGAAGTCGGTGTCGCGGCCGGCGCTACGCCCGGTGCCGCGGCGGTCGTAGGTCAGCACGGTGAACTCGTCCGCCAGCTGCCGCGCCAGGCCGGCGAAGCGGGCGCCCTCGCCGCCCTGTCCGGCGATCAGGAGCAGGAGCGGGCCGGAGCCCCGCAGGTCGTAGGTGAGTTCGGCACCCTCGTGCCGGACGGTGTGCGTGCTCACCGCCGCCTCCCCCCACGTCCGAGTCTGCCGGGCCACACGCTACGCCGATCGGCGGATACGGTGGGCGCATGCCCGACGCCGTGTTCTTCTCGTCCTTCGAAACCGGTGAGCCGCAGCCCGCGGACCCCGCGCTGCGGGTCGACAGCGGCCCGGACCGCTCCCCCACGGCCAAGACCGGAGTCGGCTTCACCGGGGCCCGCGCCCTGCGCTACAGCGAGCGGCCGCGCAGTGTCCTGTTCGAACTCGACGTGGCCGTCACCGGCCGCACCGAGCTGTCCTATGTGGTCTTCCCGCAGTCCGACGGCGAGATCCCGGCCTACCACGCCACCTGGGTGAGCCTGGACGTCGAGTTCGCCGACGGCACGTCGGCCGGGTTCGCCCCGGTGGACGACAAGACGCTCTGGGTGGACCAGTGGAACCTCGTCCGCCGCCCGCTCGGGGCGTTCGCCGGGCGCCGGATCAGCCGGATCGTGCTCCTCACCGCGGCGCCGGAGGGCGAGATCACCGGCTGGGTCGACGACGTCCGCGTCGGCGAGCGGGCCGAGGCGCCGCGCGAGCCCGTCGACCTGGTCCGGACAACCCGCGGTTCGCACTCCAGCGGTGACTACTCCCGGGGAAACAACTTCCCGGCGACGGCCGTCCCGCACGGGTTCAACTTCTGGACCCCGGTCACCGACGCGAAGGTCACCAACTGGATCTACTCCTACCACCGCCACAACGACGACCGGAACCGCCCGGCGCTGCAGGCGCTGGCGCTGAGCCACCAGCCGAGCCCGTGGATGGGCGACCGGCACACCTTCCACGTCATGCCTGGCACCGGCCCGGTCCAGCCCGACCGCCGCAAGCGCGCGCTGGCCTTCTCCCACGACGACGAGACCGACTCGCCGTTCCACTACGGCGTCCGCTTCGCCAACGGGATGACCGCGGACCTCGCCCCGGCCGACCACGCGGCGATCATGCGGTTCACCTTCCCCGACAAGCACGGCTGGCTGCTGTTCGACAACGTCGGCCTCCGCGGCGGCCTCCGCCTCAACGCCGACACTGGGGTCGTCACCGGCCACACCTGGGTCCGCAGCCGCCTGTCGGCCGGCGCGCGCCGGATGTTCGTCTACGCCCGGACCGACGCCCCGGCCACGCGCGGCGCCAAGTACCGCCGGCCGTGGCGGCGCGTCTCGGGCTACTTCGAGTTCGACGGGCCCGAGGTGACGCTGCGGATCGCGACGTCGCTGATCAGCCTCGCCCAGGCCAAGCGCAACCTCGAGCTGGAGATCCCCGCCGGGACGACGTTCGAGCAGGTCCGGTCGCAGGCGCGGGAGCTGTGGCGGGAGCAGCTCGGCCGGATCGAGGTCGAGGGCGCGAACGAGGACCAGCGGACCACGCTCTACTCGAACCTCTACCGGCTGTTCCTGTACCCGAACAGCGCGCACGAGAACACGCCGAAGGGGATCCGGCACGCGAGCCCGGTGCTCGGCCGCCGGTGGCCGAGCACGCGGCGGCGCACCGGCGCGAAGGTCGTGGACGGCGAGATGTTCGTCAACAACGGCTTCTGGGACACCTACCGCACCACCTGGCCGGCGTACGCGCTGCTCACCCCGGCCCACTGCGGCCGGATGATCGACGGGTTCGTCCAGCAGTACCGCGAAGGCGGCTGGATCTCCCGGTGGTCGTCCCCGGGGTACGCGGACCTGATGACGGGCACCAGCTCCGACGTCGCGTTCGCCGACGCCTACCTCAAGGGCGTCCGGAACTTCGACGTCGAGGCCGCCTACGACGCCGGGCTGAAGAACGCCACGGTCACCCCGCCGCACCGCGCGGTCGGCCGCAAGGGCCTCGACCAGTCGATCTTCCTCGGCTACACGCCGACGTCCGTCCACGAAGGACTGTCCTGGGCGCTGGAGGGCTGCGTCAACGACTTCGGCCTCGCCAACCTGTCCGACGCCCTCGCCCGGGAGAGCGAAGGGCCGCGAGCGCGGATGTACGCCGAGTACGCCGCCTACTTCCGCGAGCGCGCGAAGCACTACGTCCACCACTTCGACCCGAAGATCGGCTTCTTCCAGGGCCGCAAGCGCGACGGCAGCCGCAAGTTCGCCCCCGAGGGGTACGACCCGGCGGCGTGGGGCGGCGACTTCGTCGAGACCAACGCCTGGAACACCGCCTTCACCGCCCCGCACGACGGCCCCGGCCTGGCCGCGCTGCACGGCGGCAATGAAGGTCTCGAAGCCAAGCTCGACGAGTTCTTCGCGACCCCGGAGACCGGCCGGCGGCCCGGCGCGTACGGCGGGCTGATCCACGAGATGACCGAGGCCCGCGACGTCCGGATGGGCCAGTACGGCCACTCCAACCAGCCCTCGCACCACATCCCCTACATCTACAACCTCGCCGGCGCGCCCGCGAAGGCCCAGCGCGTCGTGCGCGAGGTGCTGCGGCGGCTCTACCTCGGCAGCGAGCTGGGCCAGGGGTACCCCGGCGACGAGGACAACGGCGAGATGTCCGCCTGGTACGTCTTCAGCGCGCTGGGGTTCTACCCGCTGGCCGTCGGCAGCCCGCGGTACGCGATCGGCTCACCGCTGTTCGAGAAGGTGACCGTGCACCTGGGCGAGGGCAAGGAGCTCGTCGTCCACGCGCCCGGCAACACCGAGGAGACGGTCTACGTCCGCGGCCTGACCGTCGACGGCGAACCGCACGAGTCCACGACGATCTCCCACACCACCCTCGCCGGCGGCGCCGAACTCGTCTTCGACCTCACCACCGAGCCGACGACCTGGGGCGCCTCGCCGCCGGAAGCCGAGCAGCCGGAGCCGATCACCGACCTCACCGGCACCGCGACCAGCGCCGACGGCACCCGTGTCGACGCCCTGTTCGACGACACCACCGGCACCCAGGCCACCTTCCGGAGCGCCACCCCGTCGATCGAGTTCACGGTCACCGGCGAGCCCCGCGAGGTCACGATGTACACGCTGACCTCCGGCACCCGCGGCGGCGACCCGAGCGCCTGGATGCTGGAAGGCTCGGACAACGGCACCGACTGGACCACCCTCGACGAACGCACCGAGGTGCTGTTCCGCTGGCGCCGCCAGACCCGCCCGTTCGTCCTCGCCACCCCGGCCGCGCACGCGCGCTACCGCCTGCGGGTCACCGCCGCCCGCGGCCGCCGGGCCACCCTCGCCCAATGGGAGCTGCTCGCCCGATGAACCGCTTCCGCACCGCCGTGCTCGACCGGTTCGCGGCGGCCGACCCCGGCCTGGTCCGGCTGCGCCTGGCCGGCTCCGCGGTCCTCGGCATCATCCTGGCCGTCGGCGCGCTGCTCCCGGTGCACCTGCCGCTCACCGTGATGCTGGTGGGCGCCATCGCCGCGATGATGACGGCGTTCACCGTCAACGACGCCACCCCCGGCGGCCAGGCGATCACCCTCGGCCTCGCGTTCCTGACCGGGGCAGCGTCGATCACCGTCGCCAGCCTCGGCTCGGCGCTGCCGCCGATGGACAGCATCGTCTTCGTCATGCTGATCTTCGTCGCGGTCTACGCCCAGCGCTTCGGCCCCCGTGGCACCGCGCTCGGCTCAATCGGGTTCTTCCTGTTCTTCTTCCCGATGTTCCTGCAGACCCACCTCAAGCAGGTCCCGCAGCTGCTGCTCGCGCTCGTCGTCGGGGTGCTGGCCAACGCCCTCGTCCGGTTCGTGCTGCTGCGCCACAATCCCGAGGCGGAGTTCCTCCGGGTACGCCGTGCTTTCCGCGCCCGGCTCGCCGAGGTCGTCCGCGCCACCGAGGCCTACCTCGCGGTGAACGGGAGCGAACGCACCCGCAAGCAGCTGCGCCGCTCGATCAGCCGGCTCCACGAGTGTGTCCTGCTCATCGAGGACGCCGCACCCGACGTCGTCGACGCCCGCGCCGCCGACGTGCTGCGCCGCCGCGCCATCGAGGTCGAGCTGGCCGTCGGCTGGCTCACCAGCACCGTGCAGCGCACCTGTTCCGACGAGCTGACCGCCGAGGTCCGCGACGACCTCATCGCCCGGCTCGCCCGCTTCCGCGCCCTCATGGAACGCGACCCGCGCGAACTGCCGCTCATCAGCCAGACCGGCGAGTACAGCCGGATGCTCGTCGAAGGCAGCCGCATCGACGAGCACGCCGCCCCGGGCGACGGCGTCCGGAAGGCGCTGGCCGAGCTGGCCCTGGCCGACGACCGCGCCCAGCGTGCCGCCGTCCCCGAAACCACGGCCGACCCCCTCGACGAGGACGACGAACCGACACCGCGGTTCGCCTACGACAACCAGACCCGCAGCGCCATCCAGGCCGTCGTCGGCGGCGGGCTCGCCGTGCTCGGCGGGGAACTCGTGTCCCACCAGCGCTGGTACTGGGCCGTGCTCACGGTGTTCGTCGTCTTCATCGGCGCCTCCAGCGCCGGCGCCACCTTCGTCAAGGGCGTCCGCCGCCTCGGCGGCACCCTGATCGGCATCTTCGGCGGCGTCCTGCTCGCCTTCCTGGTCGCCGGCAGCACCCCGGCCACGCTCGCCCTGATCCTGGTCTGCGTGTTCGGGATGGTCTACACCGCACGCGTCTCGCAGGTCGTGATGGCGTTCTTCGTCACCAGCATGCTGGGCCTGCTCTACAGCCTGCTCGGCACGTTCAGCTTCGCGGTCCTCTGGATCCGCGTCGCCGAGACCGCCGTGGGCGCCGCCGCCGGCATCCTCGCCGCGATCGTCATCGTCCCGGTCCGCACCCGCTCGGTCATGCTCGACGACATCACCGAGGTCCTCGACGAGCTCGCCGAGTTCCTCGAACACGCCGAGGGCCTGCTCGCCGGGGAGGAGAACGTCAACATCATCGAGCTGTCCCGCGACCTCGACCGCGCCGTCGAGCAGGTCCGGACCACGATCGAACCCCTCACCCACCCGGTCAACTTCCGCAGCGCCCGCCGCGACTACGGCTGGCACGTGCTCACCACCCTGGAGACCATCGCCTTCCGGGCCCGGCACGTCGCCGCACGCGCCCAGCCCGGCCAGCTCGCCGGCGGCGACGTCGACCGGCTGCGGCAGTTCACCGGACGGCTGCTGGCCAACATCGACGTCCTGCGCAAGGCACTCGAAGACCCGGGTGGCCCGGCACCCGGGACGCTCGTGCGCGACGACGGCACCCCGGTGTCCGACCGCGTCGAACAGGCCGAAACCCGCGCCGTCCTCTCCAGCCTCAGCCACCTCGACGAAGGCCTCGTCTCCCTCGGCCGCGTCTTCCACGTCGAGGCCACCGATCCCCGCGTCCCCGCGAAATGACCGGAAGGGCGGCGCGGTCCCCGACGACCGCGCCGCCCCGCTCATCGGTGCGCTACGGGCAGACCAGCCACGCGAAGTGGTACGTCGTGGTGATGCTGCCGTCGGTCGAGTCCATCGTGACGAAACTGGTCGTCTTCTTCGGATCCGACGTCCCCGCCGCCGCACGCAATTCCGTGTTGATGTTCAGATTGCGTTCCTCACCGCACGGCTTGAACACGATGGCCCCGACCTCCGTGGAATCGGTGAAATGCCAGTCGTCCTCGAACGCGCCGGTCAGCGGATGCTGGATGTACGCCGTCGGCGAATTCCCCTGGAAATAGTAGTTCGCCCGCTCCAGACCCGTCGCGCCGCGTTCCAGGTGCGCGAAACCGCGGTAGTCGGCCTGGGCGATCCCGTAGGTGAACCCCTGCGGGACGTGCACCCGCAGGCCGATCTGGCAGTTCTTCCTCCCGTCCAGCGGGCCGGCACCGACGCCCACCAACGCCGTGTAGGCGCTGTAGGTCACGGTGAACGCCGTGTTGTCCTGCGAGACCGCCACCGCCGACGTGCCGAGCGGGCAGCCCGTGCCGTTCGCGTTGACGACGTCGATGACAATTTTGTCCGGCGGCGGAGGAGTGTTCCAGGAATGGGGAGTCACCACAGAGGACAGCGCCATTACGGCAGCAACGACCGCAGAAAGCATCAGAATCCTTCCCAATACAATCCGATTGGGGACCGGGGCCGGACCATGGTAGCGAAAGGATCATGGTCCGAAACCCCGCTAAACGGAGCAACACTGCGTAGTCGCCCCAGCACGCGCAAATCGCTCAGATTACGACAACCACCGAGACTATTGATTCCCCGGCGACCGGAAATGTATCCGGAAAACGATTTCGCGCCGGTGGATCACCGTTTACCCGGAACGATCACCCCCACGACGTCCGGTCAGTCCAGTAAGCCCGCGACCCGCCCCAGCGTCTCGACACCCGCCACCGACCAGGGCCCGGCCGTGATCACGACCGCGTGGTCGATGCCCCACGCGGCGAAATCCGTGCACCGGTGAGCGAACGACTCCGCCGACTCCCCGGGCGAGAGCCGCGTGCTGAGGGTCTTCTCGATCTCCCCGTACGGCCGCCCGGCCTCCTCGCAGTGCCGCGCGAGCACCGCCAGCTTGTGCCGGACCGTGCGCCCGCCGTCCGGGACGTCGAAGACGTTGCACGCGTCGGCGTACCGCGCGACCAGCCGCAGCGTCTTCCGCTCCCCGGCGCCGCCGATCAGCAGCTTCGGCCGCCGCGCCGGCCGCGGGGTGCCGATCGGCCGTTCCAGCCGGTAGTGCGTGCCCTCGAACGGCGAGGTGTCCCCGTCCCACATCCGCAGTGCCAGCTGGACCGTCTCTTCCATCCGTTCGAACCGTTCCCCCACCGGCGGGAACGGCAGGCCCATTGCCCGCGCCTCGCCGTCGTGGTGCCCGGTGCCGATCCCGAACCGCGCCCGCCCGCCGGACAGCACGTCCAGCGTCGAGACGGCCTTGATCAGCAGCGCGGGCGGCCGGAACGTCACCGCCGACACCATCGTGCCCAGCCCGACCCTGCTGGTCCGCGCGGCCAGGAACCCCAGGGTCGTGTACGCCTCGAGCATGGCCGAATCCGCCGTACTGTTCGGGTCGGCCTGCAGCAGGTGGTCCGCGACCCACACGGTGTCCAGGCCGGCGTCCTCCGCCGCCACGGTCACCGCCGCCAGCTCCTCGGTGAGCTTGTCCGGCCACGAGAAGTCCGTGATCCCGATGCTGAACCGCATGACACTCCCCTCTCAGGCTCGCGTGAGCAGTTCCATGTTGTGGCCGTCGGGGTCGGCGAAGTAGACACCCCGGCCCCCGGCCTCGTGGTTGATCTCGCCCGGCATCCGGTGGAACGGGTCGGCCCAGAACGCCACCCCGGCCACCCGCAGCCGCGACAGCGCCGCGTCGAACTCCCGGTCGCCCACGAGGAACGCGTAGTGCTGCCCGTGCACCTTGCCCTCGGCGGTCGCGAAGTCCAGCGTGACGCCGTTCGCGACCGGCAGCGGCCGGAACGGCCCGTCCACCGGTCCCACCGGCAGCCCGAGGATCCCGGCGAGGAACTCCGCCGACGCCTCCCGGTCGGTCGCCCACACGATCGTGTGATTCAGTTCCACGCTCATCACGCGGCACCCTTCCCGGCGGGCGTGAACGGCGGCGGCCCGCCGATCGCGCTGAGGTGGATGCCGGCCAGCCGCCAGCCGCCGTCCTCGCGCACCAGGACGTGCGTGGCCCGGAACCTGCCGTCCGCCGGGGTGCCCTTGAACGACGCGGTCTGCTCGTGGACGCCGATCGCGATCGCCGTCCCGCCGAACTCCCGCACGTCGACGTCGTGCCAGTCGAGGGACTTCGTGACCAGCTCGCCGGTGCGGTAGCGCGCCAGCCACTGCGGCCGGTCCAGCACGAACCCGACCGGCCCGACCAGCCGGAACCCGTCGGTGACCAGCGCGCCCAGCGTCTCGGTGTCCCCGCGCACCTCGGCGTCCGCCCAGCGGCGTCCCAAGGCCTTGACCTGCTCTTCGGTGCTGCTCATGATCCCGCTCCCATCCAGTCGGCGACTTGATGAGGAAAACGTTAGAAGTCTAACCGTTCGATGTCAAACGCTTAGACCTCTCGTCTTCTGCGGTACGGTCACCCCGTGCCACCACCCGCCACCGCCCCCATCGGCGTCGTCCTCGCCCGCACCGCCAAGACCGCCGCGCGCGCCTTCGACCACGCCCTCGCCACCGCCGGCAGCTCCCAGCCGATCTGGCAGATCCTCATCTCCCTCAAGACCAGAACCGTCGCCAACCAGCGCGAACTCGCCGACGCCGTCGGCATCCAGGGCGCCACCCTCACCCACCACCTCAACGGCATGGAGACCACCGGCCTCGTCACCCGCCGCCGCGACCCCGACAACCGCCGCGTCCACCTCGTCGAACTCACCGACCAGGGCGAGCAGCTCTTCCACCGGCTCGCCACCGCCGCCATCGCCCACGACAAACGCCTCCGCACCGGGTTCACCGACGACGAGATCACCCTCCTGGCCAGCCTCCTGCACCGCCTCGCCGCCAACGTCACCGACGAACCCGCCCCGTGAATCGATCCAGCGAGAGTGACTGGACGCACCCGTACGGCCACCACGGAGAGGGATAGGCTCCCAGGCACAAGCCAAAGTCGTCTCAAAAGCAAGCTGGAGTAGCGCTATGACCCAAGCCCCCGTCAACGTGACCGTCACCGGCGCCGCCGGCCAGATCGGCTACGCGCTGCTCTTCCGCATCGCGTCCGGTCAGCTCCTCGGCCAGGACGTCCCGGTGAAGCTGCGGCTCCTCGAGATCCCGCAGGCGGTCAAGGCGGCCGAGGGCACCGCCATGGAGCTCGACGACGGCGCCTTCCCGCTCCTGGCCGGCATCGACATCTTCGACGACCCCAAGCAGGCCTTCGAAGGCACCAACATCGCCCTCCTCGTCGGCGCCCGCCCCCGCAGCAAGGGCATGGAGCGCGGCGACCTCCTCGAGGCCAACGGCGGCATCTTCAAGCCCCAGGGCGAAGCCATCAACGCCGGCGCCGCCTCCGACATCAAGGTCCTCGTCGTCGGCAACCCGGCCAACACCAACGCCCTCATCGCCCAGTCGCACGCCCCCGACGTGCCGGCCGACCGCTTCACCGCGATGACCCGCCTCGACCACAACCGCGCGCTCGCCCAGCTCTCCAAGAAGCTCGGCGTCTCCGTCACCGAGATCAAGAAGCTCGCCATCTGGGGCAACCACTCCGCCACCCAGTACCCCTCGGTCCAGCACGCCGAAGTCGCCGGCCAGAGCGTCGACGTCGACCAGGCCTGGCTCGAGAGCGACTTCATCCCGACCGTCGCCAAGCGCGGCGCGGCCATCATCGAGGCCCGCGGCCTCTCCTCCGCCGCCTCGGCCGCGTCCGCCGCCATCGACCACGTCTACACCTGGGTCAACGGCACCGCCGACGGCGACTGGACCTCCGCCGCGGTCGTCTCCGACGGCTCCTACGGCGTCCCCGAGGGCATCATCTCCTCGTTCCCGGTCACCGCCGCGGGCGGCGAGTACAAGATCGTCCAGGGCCTCGAGATCGACGAGTTCTCCCGCGCCCGCATCGACGCCTCCGTCGCGGAGCTCGTCGAGGAGCGCGACACCGTGCAGAAGCTCGGCCTCATCTGAGCCGATCTCCCGCAGTGAAAGGGCCGCCGTCCCGTGTGGACGGCGGCCCTTTCCGCGTCAGTACGGGATCCGCGCGAGCTTCCCGACCTCCAGCGCCGTCCACAGTGCACCGTCCGGCCCCACGGCGATCCCGTGCGGCTCCGACCCCGGCGTCGGCAGCTCCAGCTCCGTCACCCCACCGTCCACGGTGACCCGCGCGACCCGGTTCGCACCCCACAACGTCACCCACAACGCGCCGTCCCCACCCGCGACGATCGCGTGCGGCCGCGAAGCGCGATCCGGCAACGGGAACTCCACGACAGCGCCGTCGACGTCGATCCGGCCCACCTGCCCGGCCCCGATCTCCACGAACCACAACGCACCGTCCGGCCCGGCCGTGATCCCCACCGGCGCCGCCGCCTCGGTCGGCACCGGGTACACCGAGACCTCGCCGTCCGTCGTGATGCGCCCGATGGCGTTCGCCTGGTTCAAGGTGAACCACAACGCCCCGTCGGACCCCGTGGTGATCATCGACGGGAACGCGCCCGACACCGGCAACGGGAACTCCGTCACCTCACCCTCGACGGTGATCCGGCCGACCCGATCGGCGTTGATCTCGGTGAACCACAGCGCCCCATCGGGACCCGCCGCGATCCCGTACGGCGTCGGCACCCCGAACGACGACACCGCACCGCCGGTCGTGATCCGCCCGATCCGGTTCCCCTGGTACTCCGTGAACCACAACGCGCCATCGGGCCCCGGCGCGATCACCGTCGGCCCGGTCGACGCCGGCTCCAGCTGGAACACCGACACCTCCCCCGCCGCGAACCGGCCGATCTGTCCGCTGTGGACCAGCGTGAACCACAACGCCCCGTCCGGCCCCGTCACGATCCCGTACGGCCCCTGACCCGGCACCGGGAACTCTTCGATCGACGGCATCCCCACCCCCATTCCCGGTGATCGCCCGGAGCGAAACTCGCACGCCCACAGCGAACGACGATCACCACCACACCCCCAGCACCCTACGGTCGGCCCCATGACCGTTCTCGCCGTACCCGACATGCAGGCACCCGGCCAGTCCTTCACCGACTCCGTCAACGAACAGCTCCTGCGCGACCGCATCGTCTTCCTCGGCACTGAAGTCACCGACGACGTCGCCAACCGCATCGTCGCCCAGCTGCTCCTGCTCGCCGCCGACGACCCCGCGAAGGACATCACCTTCTACATCAACTCACCCGGCGGCTCCGTCACCGCCGGCATGGCCATCTACGACACCATGCAGCTCGTCAAACCCGACGTCTCCACCTGGGGCCTCGGCTTCGTCGCGTCCATGGGCCAGTTCCTGCTCTCCTCCGGCACCCCCGGCAAGCGCTACCTGCTGCCCAACACCCGCGTCGTCATGCACCAGCCCTCCGCCGGCATCGGCGGCGCCGCCGCCGACATCGCCATCCAGGCCGAGGTCTTCGGGAAGATGAAGCGCCGCATGGCCGAGCTCACCGCCCAGCAGACCGGCCAGACCGTCGAACGGATCACCGCCGACGCCGACCGCGACCGCTGGTTCGACGCCGACGAAGCCCTCGCCTACGGCTTCGTCGACCGCATCGTCACCGCCTGAGAGGCACTGAGAACCTCTGACACGCCCCGGCGGGGGACGCCAGCGCGCTGTGCGTCCCCCGCCAGCGTCCCCCACCAGGCTCGACCACATGACGATCACCCTGAAGCCGGACAGCACCGTGATGTTCACCGGCGACTCCATCACCGACCTCTGGCGACCCGAAGGCGCCGACCGCTGCGGCTACCCCGTCCTCGTCGCCGGCGAATGGTGCTTCCGCCACCCCGGCCGGCCCGTCACCTGGCTCAACACCGGGCACGCCGGCGACAAGGTGCAGGACCTCCACGCCCGCTGGCAGGCCGACGTCCTCGACGCCCGCCCCGACGTCGTCTCGATCCTCGTCGGCACCAACGACAATGCCTGGCACACCCTCGACCCCCGGGGCCGCGTCATCTCCGCCGACGAGTTCGCCGCGGGCTACGACCGCCTCCTCGCACCCCTCGCCGCGACGGGTACGCAGCTCGTCCTCATCGAGCCGTTCCTCCTGCCGGTCCACGGCGTCATCGAGGCCGGAATCCACCACGACGACGAAACCCGCGGCGTACGCATCGGCCCGGACCAGCGAGCGGACTGGCGCGCGACCCTCGGCCCGAAGATCCAGGCCGTGCGGGACCTCGCCGCCCGCTACGACGCCCACCTGCTCGACGCCGACCGCATGTTCACCACCCTCGCCCGCACGACCGAACCGGAACGCTGGTCCGAGGACGGCGTGCACCCGACACCGGCGGGTCACGCCGCACTCGCGGAAGCCTGGCTCCGCTTGGTGGACTGACTCCCTGCTCTCTGCTGTGTTCATTGCTGCGACTCGATTTTTTCCAGACTCGGGCCACAGTATAGGGCGTTATACACTTAAAGATCGGATGCCGGCGATGTCCCGGCGGGACGATGCGCGGCGGGCTGCACCCTTTCTCGCCGCGGTCGGCGCCGACCTGCTCCCCCAACGGCGTCCGCGACGACACGCTCACCGGATCGGGCGATCTCGTCGCACCTCTCCCCTGCCGGTCTTGAAGCAGTACCGCCGGGCGACCTCCAGGAGGTCGCCCGGCAGTATAGGCCGTTATACAGGTGAAGATCAGACTCCGTTGATGCCCCGGCGGGTCAGCAGGGGCTCGATCTCGGGGTCGCGGCCGCGGAACGCGCGGAAGGCGTCCATCGGGTCGACGCTGCCGCCCTTCCCCAGCAGGGTGCGGCGGAAGTGGTCGCCGTTCTCCCGGGTCAGGCCACCGCTCTCCCGGAACCACTGGACGGTGTCGGCGTCGAGGACCTCGCTCCAGATGTAGGAGTAGTACCCGGCGCTGTAGCCACCGCTGAAGATGTGGGCGAAGTACGTGGTGCGGTAGCGCGGCGGGACGCTGTCGAGCGCGACGCCGGCCTTCACGAGGGCGTCGACCTCGAAGCGCTGCACCTCCCCCACGTGGTCGTCGACGCCGAGGCCGTGCCAGGCCTGGTCGAGCAGCGACGCCGCGAGATATTCGGTGGTGGAGAAGCCTTCTCCGTACTGCTGGGCGGCGAGGAGCTTCTCGACCTGCTCGGCGGGCAGGGGCTCACCGGTGACGTGGTGCTTGGCGTAGTGGGCCAGGACCTCCGGCCACAGCATCCACATCTCGTTGACCTGGGACGGGTATTCGACGAAGTCACGGGGCACGTTGGTGCCGGAGAACGTCGGGTAGCGCACCGCCGACAGCAGGGCGTGCAGCGCGTGCCCGAACTCGTGGAACGCGGTGACGACCTCGTCGAAGGTCAGCAGGGTGGGCTCCCCCGCCGGCGGCTTGCCGACGTTGAGGACGTTCACCACGACCGTGCGGTCGCCGAGCAGGTCGGACTGGTCGACGAAGGTGTTCATCCAGGCGCCGCCGCGCTTGGCGTCGCGGGTGTAGAGGTCGAGCAGGTACAGGCCCAGCGGGGTGCCGTCGGTGTCGAAGACCTCGAAGGTCCGGACCTCCGGGTGGTAGACGGGCAGGTCGTGCCGTTCGGCGAAGCTCAGGCCGTACAGCTTGTTCGCGGCGTAGAAGACGCCGTCGAGGTAGACGCGGTCGGCCTCGAAGTACGGGCGCAGCGCCTCGGTGTCGACGTCGAAGCGCTCCCGGCGGACCTGGGCGGCGTAGTACGGCCAGTCCGAGGGGCGCAGCGTCGCGCCCGGGACGTCGGCCTCCAGCAGCTGCTGGAGCTCCGCGGCTTCGGTACGGGCGTTCGCGACGGCCGCGGGCGCCAGGCGCTCGAGGAGGCCGGCGGCGGCTTCGGCGGTCTTCGCCGTCTCGTCCGCGATGATGTACGCGGCGTGGTCCGGGTAGCCCAGCAGCGCGGCGCGTTCGGCCCGCAGGTGCGCGATCTCGGCGACGACGGCGTTGTTGTCGAAGTCGTTGCCGCGGTTGCCCCGAGCCATCGAGGCGGTGTGGATCCGCTCGCGGACGTCCCGGTCGCTCAGGGTCTCCAGCGGCGAGGCCTGGCTGGTCGGCAGGGTGAGGTTGACGACGTACTTGCCGGCCTCGCCGCGGGCGGTCGCCGCCTCGGCGGCGGTGGCGATCGCTCCGTCGCCGAACCCGGCCAGCTCGGCGCGGTCGTCGATGACGACGGCCAGCTCGTTGGTGTCCTTCAGCAGGTTGCGCTGGAACCGGGTCTGCAGCGTCGAGAGCTGCTCGTTGAGCTCGCGCAGGCGGGCCTGTTCGGCCTCACCGAGCCCGGCGCCGGCGCGGCTGAAGTCGGTGTGACGGCGTTCGAGCAGCCGCAGCGACTCCGTGTCCAGCCCCAGCTCTTCACGCCGCGCGTGGAGCGCGTCGATCCGGGCGAACAGCCGCGGGTTGAGGTGGATCGCGTCGTGGTGGGCGGCCAGCTTCGGCGCGTACTCCGCCTGGATGGCCTGGAGTTCGTCGGTGCTGTTGGAGCCGGCCAGGTTGTAGAACACGCTCGCCACGCGGCTGAGCAGCTCGCCGGCGCGTTCGAGGGCCACCACGGTGTTCTCGAACGTCGGCTCGGCGTCCTGCGCCGCGATCTGCTCGATCTCGGCCGCGTGCTCGGTCAGGCCCGCCTCGAACGCGGGGCGGTAGTGCTCGTCGGAGATCCGGTCGAAGGGCGGCAGGGCGTAGGGCAGGTCGCTCGGTGCGGCGAACGGATTGTCCGGCGAAATCATCGGGGCAGGCTCCTGATCGGGGAAACACTCGGTCTTCCCACCCTACGGGCTCCCCCGGTGACGATGTCAGCGCTTTCCGTAGGTGGCCGAGGTCACCGCCCGGTGGTACCGCCGACCACCGCGTCGCTGCTCGCGGCGCCCTTCTTGCCCCGTTTCGACGGCTTCGGCGCCGGCGGCACGACGCCGCTCAGGTCGGCGCTGTGGTCGTTGACCCGCAGGACGAACGGGCGGGTCTCGGTGTACCGCACGACCGAGATCGACGACGGGTCGACGACGATCCGCTGAAAGGCGTCGAGGTGCTGGCCGAGGGCGTCGGCGATGATGGACTTGATCACATCGCCGTGGCTGCACAGCAGCCAGACGGCGTGGTCGCCGTGCTCGGCGGCGATCCGGCGGTCGTGGGCCCGGACGGCGGCCACCGAGCGGGCCTGCATCTGGGCGAGCCCCTCGCCGCCGGGGAACACCGCGGCGGACGCGTGCGCCTGCACGACGCGCCACAGTGGTTCCTTGGCGAGGTGCTTGAGCTCCTTGCCGGTCCAGTCGCCGTAGTCCACTTCGGACAGTCCGGGCTCGACCACCTTCTCGATCCCCCGCGCCGCCAGCAGCGGCGCAACGGTCTGCTTGCACCGCAACATCGGCGAGACGACCACGCCGGCCAGCGGAACGCCGTCGAGCCGCTCGACGAGCTTCTCCGCCTGCGCCCGGCCGGTGTCGTCGAGGTTCACCTTCGGGGACCGTCCGGCCAGGACGCCGGATCCGTTGGCCGTCGACTTGCCGTGCCTGACCAGAATGACCGTACTCACAGGCCCCACCCTACGTTGCCGCCGATCATCCTCCCGCCCGATGGGCGGCAACGTAGGGAATCTGGTGGGGATCAGGAGCCGACCGGGCCCGCGTTCGGGTCCAAGGCGCCGGTGAAGATCAGCACGAACAGCAGCACGCCCAGGACCAGGCGGTAGATCACGAAGGGCACGAAGCTGCGCTTCTTGATGTAGGCCATCAGCCAGGCGATCACCACGTAACCGACGCCGAAGGCGACCAGCGTCGCCAGGATCGTCGGGCCCCACTGGGCCGGGACGCCGCCCGAGCCGATGTCCTTGAGCTTGTACACCCCCGAGCCGAACACCGCCGGCAGCGCCAGGAGGAACGAGTACTCCGCCGCGTCCGCGCGGGTGTAGCCCATCAGCAGGCCCGCGCTGGTCGTGCCGCCCGAACGCGAGACGCCGGGGATCAGGGCCAGTGCCTGGGCGAAGCCGAAGCCGAGGCCGTGCGGCACGTTGAGGTCGTCCAGGCCGCGGTCCTGCTTCCCGATCCGGTCGGCGACCAGCAGGATCAGGCCGAACACGATGAGCACGGTCGCGGTGATCCGCAGGTCGCGGAACGCGCTGTCGATCGCGTCCTGCAGCAGCAGGCCGAGCACCACGATCGGCAGCGAGCCGACGATGATCAGCCAGCCCAGCCGGGCGTCCGGGTCGTGGCGCCGGTCCGGTTTGTACAGCGAGAAGAACCAGGCCTGCAGGATCTTCCCGATCTTCTTGCCGAAGTAGAGGATCACCGCGAGCTCGGTGCCGATCTGGGTGACGGCGGTGAACGCCGCCCCCGGGTCGTCCCAGCCGACGAGCGCCGCGACGATCCGCAGGTGCGCGCTGGAGGAGATCGGCAGGAACTCCGTCAGCCCCTGGACCAGGCCCAGGACGAGCGCTTCGAACCACCCCACGTCAGGCCACCCCCGCCAGCTCGAGCGCCTCGACGGCCGTGGTCAGCGCGGCGGCCGGGTCGGGGCTGAACGGCGACACCGAAAGCGTCGTCACGCCGGCTTCGGCGAATTGGGTCATCTTCTCCGCGATCCGTTCCTTGGGACCCAGCAGCGACGTCGCGTCGAGGAACTCCAGCGGCACCGCCGCCATCGCCCCCGCCCGGTCGCGGGCCAGGTACTTCTCCTGCACTTCGGCGGCCTCGGCTTCGAAGCCCATCCGGCAAGCCAGCTGGTTGTAGAAGTTCTTCTCCCGGCTGCCCATGCCGCCGAGGTAGAGCGCCGCGTACCCGCGGACGGCGTCCGCGCAGGCCCGCCAGTCGTCGCCGACGACCAGGGGCACGGTCGGGACGACGTCGAAGCCGTCCATCGATCGCCCGGCCGCGTCGGCACCCGCCCGGATCTGGGCCAGCTGCTCCCCCGCGTGGGCGGGCGAGAAGAACACGGGCAGCCAGCCGTCGGCGATCTCGCCGGTCAGGGCCAGGTTCTTCGGCCCGATCGCGGCCAGGTACAGCGGGATGTGCTTGCGCGCCGGGCGGACGGTCAGCCGCAGCGCCTTGCCCGGGCCGTCCGGCAGCGGGAGCGTGAAGTGCTCCCCCTCGAACCGCACGCGTTCCCGGCGCAGCGCCGAGCGCACGATCGAGACGTACTCGCGGGTGCGGCCCAGCGGCGAGGCGAACCGCACGCCGTGCCAGCCCTCGGACACCTGCGGGCCGGACACGCCGAGCCCGAGGCGGAACCGGCCGCCCGAGAGCGTGTCGAGGGTCGCGGCGGTCATCGCCGTCATCGCCGGGGTCCGGGCCGGGATCTGCAGCACCGCGGCGCCGACGTCGATCCGCGACGTCTGCGCCGCGATCCACGAGAGCACCGTCACCGCGTCCGAGCCGTAGGCCTCCGCCGCCCACACGACGGCGTAACCCAGGTCCTCCGCTTGTTTCACCAGGGCCAGGTTCGCGGGGTCGTTCCCCGCTCCCCAGTAGCCGAGATTCAGTCCGAGTCGCACGGGGCCAGACCCTAACGGGGGCCCTTGTGGGCGACACGACTCACCTTGGTCAGGTCGGGACCGGGCGGCCCACTAGGCTCGGCGGTCGTGGAAAAGCGACAGCTGGGCCGCTCGGGACTGCGGGTCTCGCGGATGGCGCTCGGCACCATGACCTGGGGTGGCGACACCGACGCGGAGGAAGCGGCGAGCCAGCTGGTCGCCTTCGTCGACGCCGGCGGCACCCTGGTGGACACCGCCGACATCTACGGCGAGGGTGAGGCCGAACGGGTGCTCGGCTCACTTCTGGGTGATCTCGTACCGCGCGACGACGTCGTCCTCGCGACGAAGGCCGTCGCCCGCCGCACCGACGGCCCGTTCGGCGGCGGCGCCTCCCGCGGCGCGCTGCTCTCCGCCCTCGACGGCTCGCTGAAACGCCTCGGCACCGACCACGTCGACCTCTGGCAGCTGCACGCGTGGGACTCGACCGTGCCGGTCGCCGAGACCCTCGCCGCGCTCGAGTACGCCGTCAACAGCGGGAAGGCCCGCTACGTCGGCGTCTCCAACTACTCCGGCTGGCAGCTGGCCACGGCCGCCGCCGGGGCCGCCGCGGTCGCGCCGCTCGTGTCCGTGCAGGCCGAGTACTCGCTGCTGGAACGCGGGGTGGACCGCGAGGTCGTGCCCGCCGCCGAGCACCACGGCATCGGGCTGCTGCCCTGGGCGCCGCTCGGGCGCGGGGTGCTGACCGGCAAGTACCGCACCGGCACGCCGGCCGACTCCCGCGGCGCCTCCAGCGTGTTCGCCGGGTACGTCGAGCACCACCGGACCGACCGCGCCGCCCGGATCGTGCAGGCGGTCGCCACTGCCGCCGACGGGCTCGGGACGTCCCCGCTCGCGGTCGCGCTGGCCTGGGTCCGCGACCGGCCCGGCGTGGTCGCCCCGGTCGTCGGCGCCCGCGACACCGGCCAGCTCACCGGCTCGCTGACGGCGGAGGAGATCACCCTGCCGCCCGCCATCCGGTCGGCGCTCGACGACGTCAGCGCGATCGAGGTCGGCTATCCGGAACGCTGGCCCCGATGACCGGCACCGTGATCGACACCACGGCAGGTGTCTGTTGGGTGACATGCACGTGACGGCAGAACGATCGTGGAGGATGCTGGTGAGGATTGCCCGCCGAGGAACAACCGGAGGCCCCAACGTGCGTCGGCTCACCGCCGCGTCGCGGATCGCGATCCCGCTCGCCGGTGTTCTGGTGCTCTCGGGCTGCTCCTCGGCCAAGCCGGACAGCGACGACCTGCAGATCGTCGCGAACCCGGTGGCCGCGCAGGCCGCCGTCTCCCCCGCCGTCACGGTGAAGCCCGCCGGCCAGGTCCTGCCCGGCACCGCCGTTTCCGCGGTGGCCGTTTCGGGGTCGACCCTCGTCGTCGCTCTCGCTCAGCAGCCGTCTTTGCAGCTCTACGACCTGAACGCGCTCGCGTCCCCGCCGGTGAATATGCCGTTATACGGCAAGGCTTCGCGGCTGACCGGGGCGCCGGGGCGGGTGGAGATCGCCGAGCCGGACCAGGGTGTCGTGCAGCAGCTGACGTTGCCGGACCGGAAGCTCACGGAGACGAAGACGGGCGGCCAGCCGTCGTCGAGCATCGCCTACGGCGCCGATCGGCTGGTCGCGATGGGGGCGGCGAAGGACATCCAGGTGCTGCCCGCGAGCGGTCCCGCGCGGACGATCGGCGGGCAGATCTACAGCGCCGACGACGTGCTGGCGTCCGGGAACGGTGTCGTGGTGCTGGACCGGCTGCGGACGGCCGTGTTCTCCGTGGACGTCGCCGGCGGCAAGATCAACGAGGGCCTGCGGGCGGGTGACGGCGCCGCCAACGCGGTCGCGGACTCCTACGGCCGGATCCTGGTGACGGACGCGCGCGCGGGCGCGCTGATCGCGTTCTCGGCGTCGCCGCTGATCATGCGGCAGCGGTACCCGGTGCCGGGTGGTGCGTACGGGATCGCCTACGACGCGAAGCGGAGCCTCGCCTGGGTGACGCTGACGGAACGCAACGAAGTGGTCGGGTTCGACGTCCGCGGCGGCGAACCCGTGGAGAGGTACCGGTTCCCCACCGTCCGCCAGCCGGACTCGGTGGGGGTCGACGACCAGAGCGGCCGGGTGATCGTCGGCTCCGCCGCCGGAGAAGGGACCCAGGTGATCCAGCCATGACGACGGTCAGCGAGGCGGTGGTCGAAGGGGATTGGGAGTACCGCCGTCTGCACCTTCCCCCGGGCGTGTCCCGGCGTGCGGCGGCGATCCAGCTCTCCATCCACGCGGAGTTCGCGGGCTGGGAACTGCGGAACGTCCGGCTCTACGCCGACGGCACCCGCAGGGTCTGGCTGCGCCGCAAGAAGACGGCGGAGACCCTGCCCGCGGGCCTGCCCACCTGAGCGTCAGACGACCCCGTCCAGTTCGGTGCGCAGGCCGATCGCCTTGACCAGCAGGTGACGGCCGGCGAGCAGGAGCAGGACCGCCGCCGTGCCCACCGCGGCCGCCGCGGCCGTGCCCAGCCAGACGCCGATGACGTCCATGCCGTCGGTGGGCGACGGGATGTCGGCGAGGGTCACGTAGACGAAGACCCCGGCGGTGACGACGGTCGCCCCGGCCGCGGCGCCGACCACGACGTTCGCCCACGGCAGGGCCGCGCGCTCGAAGACCGCGCCCCGGCTCGCCCGGCGCAGCAGCATCCCCAAGCCGACCAGGGCGACCTGGCCGCAGACCACGAACAGGATCGCCGCCGTCACGAGGGGCACCTGGTGCGGTGCGAGCGGCGGGAACAGCTCGACCTGGTCGGCCGCACTCGTCGGGATCACGACGATCTGGGCGTACAGGCCGACCAGGAACGCGCAGGCGACGATGGCCTGCAGGGCGGCGACGAGGATGCGAGGCATGTATCGATATTCGATGCCTACCGCTCGAATGTCAATCGAACACGCGCATCAGCCAGCCGCTCCAGGCCTTTTCTTCGACTTCGGCGTCCGCGCCGGGCGTGAAGACGTGGTGGGCCGCGACCATCGGACCGTGGAAGCCCCGGATGAACCGGAACATCGTGTCGGCCGCCCGGACGCCGACGGCCTGGTCGTTCACCGCGTAGACAACCCCCTCGACCGGCGCGCGGCCGTCCAGCTCCAGGCGTACCCGATCACCGAGTGCGGGCCGCGCGGGCAGGCCGAGGGCCGCGCCGAGCTTCGTCCAGGCCTCGTCCCAGTCCGGGATCGGCGGGCCGAAAGCCGTGACCGGTACCGCGACGCGGCCGGCGAAGTGCGTGACGTACTCGACCAGCGTGCGGAAGAACAGCGAACCGCCGGTGGTCATCGCCTCGAACTCGTCCTCCCAGTCGTCGCCGGGCAGGAAGCCGCTCGTGACGCACCGGATCACCGAGCTGCCGCCGTCACGGCCCTCGATGAGGAACTCGTAGCCGACACGACGGCCGTCCGGCGCGGGTTCGGTGCCGTAGACCAGCCGCTCGAGCGGGTCCCACTCGCGGATGCCGAACTCCGGCCGGTAGCCGCCGAAGGCGCCGCGGATCACGCCGCCGGTACCGCCCTCGACCTCGTTGCGCCCCATGAACCACGAGTCGATGCCCGGGCCGGTGGCGATCGCCTCCCACAGCTGCTCCGGCGTCGCGCCGACCTCGGCGGTGTCGGTCAGCTCGAACTCGTGCCCCATGTCAGGATCCCTCCGGAACGCTCGGGTGCACGGCGACGACCACCCGGTGCTTGCGGCCCTTCTCGGCCGTCTCGTCGTGGTACTTCCCCACCAGCGTGGTGACGGCCGTCGCCAGCTCCTCGGCGAACGCGGCCCGGTCGGCCGGCGAGGCGAACCGCACCTCGCCGTCGAGCGCGAAGGTCGCGACCCGCTGGTTGGCCTTGGCGGCGCCGGTGATCAGCAGGCCGACGTCCCGCACCAGCCGGCCGGCGACGGCCAGCAGCCAGCGGGCCGAGAGCCGGTCGGGCGACAGCGCCGGGTCCGGCTGCACCGCGGCGAGCGCCGTCGGCGAGATGACGTACGACGACGCCGTCGCCCGCATCATCCGCTCGGTGACGTTGCCCTTGCGCCGCTCCTCGACCAGCTCCACCAGGCCGTGCGCCTCCAGCGCCCGCAGGTGGTAGTTGACCTTCTGGCGCGGCAGGTCGACCCGCCCGGCCAGCATGGTCGCGGACGCGGGTTCGGCCAGCTCGGCCAGCAGCCGGGCCCGGATGGGGTCCAGCGACACCTCGGCCGCCGCCGGGTCTTCGATCACAGCCACGGAGAACATGCGCCCAGAATGCTTCCGAACAGAGAAGTTGTCAAGAACTCTCGTCTTGTCGGAAGCTGCGGTTCACCAGCGCGACCACCCGCGGCAGCACCTGCGCCGCGGCCTCCAGCGGCACGACGTGCCCGACGCCGGGCAGCACCACGGCCGTCCCCTCCTCCAGCCCGCCGACCCACTGCTCGACGTCGCCGGCCCGGACGATCCGGTCCCGCTCCCCCACGATCGCCGTCACCGGCAGGCCGCCGACCTGGGTCAACGCCGCCTCGCGGGCGTAGGCGTCGAGCGCCGGGCGGAACAGCGCGACCGCGTGCGGCCAGTTGCCGCGGATCATCTTGACCGTCAGCTCGACCAGGTCCGGCTCGGGGTCGTCGCCGAAGAGCCACCATCGCAGGCCCGCGCTCACCGCGCGGCTCGTGCGCTCGCGGACCACGCCGAACAGCTTCGAGCCCAGCACCGCCTCGAGGTCGCGCGCGAGCCGGCCCAGCGCGTTCGGCCAGGTCGCCGAGACCTCCGTCGCCAGCGTGCCCGACGACGTCGCCAGCAGCGCCAGCCCGGACACGCGGGCGCGGAAGAGCTCCGGGTGCCGCTGGGACAGGGACATGATCGCCAGCCCGCCCATGTCGTGCCCGGCCAGCACCACCCGGCCGTCCGGGACCTCGCGCTCCAGCAGCTCGGCGAGGTCGTCGCCGAGCTGGGCCATGGTCGCCGTCCCGCGCCGCGCCCGCCCGGAGCCGCCGTGGCCGCGCTGGTCGTAGGTCAGCACGGCCACCGGGCCCTCGGCCGCGTCCGGGACCAGCGGCGCGATCCGGCCCCAGCTGCGCTGGTCGAGCGCGTAACCGTGGACGAACACCACCGTCACCGGCGCGGCCGGGTCGCCCCTGCGGACCACCTGCAGGGGCGTGCCGTCGGCGAGCGCGAACTCGGGCATCAGGACGTGCGCAGGAACCGGTCCAGCACGCGGGTGCCGAACTTGAGCGCCTCGACCGGGACGCGCTCGTCGACGCCGTGGAACAGCGCCGAGAAGTCGAGGTCCGCGGGCAGCTTGAGCGGCGCGAAGCCGAAGTTGCGGATGCCGAGGTCCTGGAAGGACTTCGCGTCGGTGCCGCCGGAAAGCATGTACGGCAACGTCTTCGCGCCCGGGTCCTCGGCCAGCACCGCCGCGGTCATCGCGTCGACGAGCGCGCCGTCGAAGGTCGTCTCGACCGGCGGGAGCTCCATCCACTCCTTCTCGATGTCCGGGCCGAGCAGCTCGTCGAGCTCGCGGTCGAACGCCTCCAGCCGGCCCGGCAGGATCCGGCAGTCCACCGACGCCTCGGCGACCGACGGGATGACGTTCGACTTGTAGCCGGCGGTGAGCATCGTCGGGTTCGCGGTGTCGCGCAGGGTCGCGCCGATCATCCGGGAGATGTTGCCCAGCTTGGCGACCGAGCCCTCGATGTCGTCCTCCGGGAAGTCCCAGCCGGTGATCTCGGTGACCCCGGCGAGGAACTCCTTGACGGAGTCGGTGAGCACCAGCGGGAAGCGGTGGTTGCCGAGCTTCGCGACGGCTTCGGCCAGCTTCGTCACGGCGTTGTCGCGGTGGATCATCGAGCCGTGCCCGGCGGTGCCGCGCACGCGCAGCTTCATCCAGCGGATGCCCTTCTCCGCCGTCTCGATCAGGTACGCCCGGACGTCGTCCTTCAGCGTGATCGAGAACCCGCCGACCTCGCTGATCGCCTCGGTGACGCCCTCGAACAGCTCCGGCCGGTTCTCCACCAGCCACTGGGCGCCGTACTTGCCGCCCGCCTCCTCGTCGGCCAGGAAGGCGAACACCAGGTCGCGCGGCGGGACGACGTTGTTCATCTTGTAGTGGCGGGCCAGCGCGAGCGCCATCCCGCACATGTCCTTCATGTCGACCGCGCCGCGGCCCCAGACGTAGTCGTCCTGCACCGCGCCGGAGAACGGGTGGACCGACCACTCGGACGGGTCGGCCGGCACGACGTCCAGGTGGCCGTGGATCAGCAGCCCGCCCCTGCTCGGGTCCGCCCCGGGCAGCCGCACGATCACGTTGTGCCGGTTCTTGCCGCCCGACTCGACGTAGGTGATCTCGTAGCCGGCGTCGGTCAGCTTCTCCGCGACGTACTCGGCCGCCACCCGCTCGCCGACCAGCGTGTCGGGGTCGCCGGTGTTGGTCGTGTCGATGCGGAGGAGCTCGCTGGTCAGCGTGACGGCCTCGGCCGCGGCGGCTTCGATCAGGTTCGGTTCGGTCACCGGCCATTCCTATCACTCACCCGGCCGGGCACGCCGCACGTGGGACGGCCGGGATCAGCCGCGGTCCAGCGCGGAGACCACTTCGGACACCGGGCGCAGGTGCTGGTTCAGGATGCCCAGTGCCTCCTCGGCGTCGTGGCGGTCGATCGCCGCGACCAGGGCGCGGTGCTCGGCGTCGATCACCGGCAGCCGCTCCGGCCGGGCCTCCAGCGCCCGCACGGCGACGCGCTGCTGGCGCGACCGGAGTGTGTCGTACAACTCCGTCAGCACCGAGTTGCCCGCCGCGTTGACGATCGCGCGGTGGAAGGCGCGGTCGAGACCCGACACGGCGAACCAGTCCCGGGCCTTCCCGGCCCGGTCCATGTCCTCGATCAGGCCGGTCATCTCCCCCGGCGCCCCGGCGCGGGCGGCGCAGACCTCGGTGATCGCGTGCCCCTCGATCAGGCGGCGGCTCTGGTAGACCTCCTCCAGCTCGCGGGCGGTCACCGTGCGGACCTGCGCGCCCTTGCGCGGCAGCAGGCTGATGAAGCGCTCGGCCTCCAGGCGGTGGAACGCCTCGCGGACCGGCGTCCGGGAGACCCCGGTTTCGCCGGAGACCCAGTGCTCGTCCAGGAACCGGCCGCCTTCGAGCGTCCCGGCGATGATGCCGTCGCGCAGCCAGGCGTACACGCGGTCCCGGGCCGGGCCCGGCGGGCCGTCCACGCTGATGGTCATGCCACTCCCCTCGTCCGTACCGGCCACCTTAGCGTCTGGACCCGGCGATATCCATCGTGTATACACGGTGCACACAACGACGGGAGCTACCGTCGACCGTGCCGAGGAGGTCACCGTTGGCTTCAGTACAGTCCCCAGTCCCCGCCGACCGGCGTTACGCCGTCTGGCTCTCCGACCCGTCCTTCGCGGCGGCCGAGATCGCCCGCGGGATCGGTTACGGCGCCGCGGTGCTCGACATCGAGCACGGTGCCTTCGACCTGGCCGACCTCGAGCGGTTCGTCCCGTTCCTGCGGGCGCTGGGCCTGGAGGTGCTCGCCAAGGTCCTCGGCCCGGAGCGCGGCCCGATCCAGCAGGCCCTCGACTTCGGCGCCGACGCCGTCGTGATCCCGCACGTCGAGAACGCGGCGCACGCCAAGGCCGTCACGGCGTTCGCGAAGTTCCCGCCGCTGGGCGACCGCAGCTTCGCCGGCGGGCGCACCACCGGCTACGGCGGCTTCACCGACGAGTGGGTGGCGCAGCAGGACCGCGACACCCGGTGCCTGCCGATGATCGAGGACGCGGGTGCGCTCGAGGACGTCGCCGAGATCCTCGCACTGGACACAGTGGACGGTGTGTTCGTCGGGCCGTCCGACCTCTCGCTGCGCCGCGAGCGGGGCGCCTACACCCGTGAGCCGGGCGACTTCGCCGACCTGAAGCGGGTCGCCGACGCCGCCCGCGCGGCCGGGAAGCCGTGGGTGCTGCCCGCGTGGAGCCGTGCGGAGAAGGAGTTCGCCCTGGCCCACGGCGCCGGGCAGCTCGCGCTGACCATGCAGCACGGCGCGCTCGCCGCCGGGCTCACGGCGGCGTTCGAAGAGACCGCCACCCTCGCGAGGCAGGCGCAATGACGACGGCGGAGCGCACCAGGACGCGCACGGTCGGACGCGCCCGCTGGACGATCGCCGGGGTGCTCGGCGTCGGGTCGTTCGTCAACTACGTCGACCGCGTCAACCTGTCCATCGCCGGGCCGGAGATGATGCGCGAGTTCCACCTCAGCGCCGCGCAGCTCGGCGTCGTCGCGTCGGCGTTCCTCTGGACCTACGCCGTGCTGCAGCTGCCGATCGGCGCGATCATCGACCGGATCGGCGTCCGCTGGGTCAACCGCGCGGCCGCACTGCTGTGGGCGATCGCGTCGTTCCTGACCGCCGCGTCGGGCGGGCTCGGCCTGCTGATGGCGTCGCGGCTGATCCTCGGGTTCGGCGAGGCGCCGACGATCCCGGCGGGCTGGAAGGCGATCGGGCAGTGGTTCCCGCGGTCCGAACGCGGCCGCGCGACCGCGGTCTTCGACGGCTGCGCCAAGATCTCGAACGTCCTCGGCATCCCGGTGATGGCCTTCCTGGTGACGGCCTTCAGCTGGCACGCGGCGTTCGTCTTCACCGGGATCCTCAGCCTCGGCTACCTGCTCGTCTGGTGGCTGCTGTACCTGACACCGAAGCAGGCCCTGGCTCGCGGCCGCCTCTCCCCCGAAGAGTTCGCCTACCTGCGGGACGGCGGCGCGGACGACGAAGACGCGCCCACCCCGAGTTCGCTGACCGGGCTGGGACACCTGCTGCGCCGCCGCAAGACGTGGGGCCTCGCGCTCGGGTATGCGTCCTACACCTACGCCTACTACGTGCTGCTCACCTGGCTGCCCGGCTACCTCGAGAAGCAGTTCGGCGTGAAGTTGCTGGCCGGGGGGCTCTACACGATGATCCCGTGGCTGGTCGCGGTGCTCGCGCAGTTCCTGGTCGGCGGGATCGTGCTGGACCGGCTGATCGCCCGTACCGGCAACGAAACCAAGGCGCGGCGGATCGTGCTCGTCACGAGCATGCTGGTTTCGCTTTCGGTCGCCGGTGCCGCCTACGCCGGGTCCGTCGCGGTGGCGCTGGTGTTCCTGTCCGTCGGGGCCGCCGGGCTGGCCGTGTCGGTGCCGGCCGGCTCCAGCATCGTCGCCGTCATCGCACCCGAAGGCTGCTCCGGCACCCTGGGCGGGCTGGTGAACTTCGTCGCCAACATGATCGGCATCGCGGCGCCGATCGTGACCGGCGCCGTCGTCGACCTCACCGGCTCGTTCGCCGGCGCGTTCCTCGTCACCGGCGTCGTGCTGCTCGCCGGGATCTTCTGCTACACCGCCGTCCTCGGCAAACTCGACCGTATGCCCGCCGTCCCCCGGAAGGAACTCCCATGACGCAGGTGGCCCTGGCGCAGTTCGCGCCCGGCGACGACAAGACCGCCAACCTCGCGGTCGTGACCGGCCTCGTCGAGGACGCGGTCGCCCGCGGTGCCCGGCTGGTCGTGCTGCCCGAGTACACGATGTTCACGGTCCCGGCGATGGACCGCCGGTTCGTCGAGTCCGCCGAGGACCTCGACGGCGAGTTCGTCACGGGCCTGCGCGCCCTGGCGAAGGACCGTGACGTCGCGGTGGTGGCCGGGATGAACGAACGCCTGGACGGCGCGCGGATCTCCAACACACTCGTCGCGGCCGGCCCCGACGGCTCGGTGGCGGCGCTCTACCGCAAGATCCACCTCTACGACGCGTTCGGCTTCCGCGAATCCGACGTCGTCCAGGCCGGTGCGATCACCGAACCGGAGACGTTCGAGGTCGACGGCGTCCGGTTCGGCCTCCAGACCTGCTACGACCTGCGGTTCCCCGAGGTGACACGGCGGCTCGCCGACGCGGGCGCCCACGCCGTGCTGCTGCCCGCCGAGTGGGTGCCGGGGCCGTTGAAGGAGTACCACTGGAGCACGCTGGTGCGGGCCCGCGCGATCGAGAACACGCTCTACGTCGCGGCGGCCGGCCAGGCCGCGCCGACCGGGTCCGGGACGAGCCTGCTAGTCGACCCGATGGGCGTGGTGGTGACGTCGCTCGGGGAGCAGACGGGCGTGGCCGTCGGCGAGGTGTCGCCGGAGCGGATCACTGAGGTGCGGGCGAAGAACCCGGCCTTGGCGCTGCGGCGGTTCACGGTCGTACCGCGCTGATCGTCTCGCCGGCCACCGGCGGGCACGTCAGCAGCCGGTGCGCCGCGGGGTCGCCCAGGCCCGGGTCGAGCAGGGACGCGAGCAGCCGGACGGCCGCCCGGCCCATCTCGCGGCGGGGCACCTCGAAGCCACTGATCTCGGGGCCCGGCGGGTCGCCGGGCGGTCGGCCGAGGACCGCCAGGGAGACGTCGTCCGGGACCGAGATGCCCGCCGCACGCAACGCCCGCTGCGTCGCGTGGAACACCGCGCCCGTGTCCGTCTCCTCGACCACCAGCGCCGTCACGCCGTCCGCGCGCCAGGCCGCCAGCGTGGCGGCGGTGAGGTCAGAGCCGTCCGTGCGCACCACGAGGCCGTCCACCGGCAGGCCCGCGTCGGCCGCCGCGGTGCGGACACCGCGCTCGCGGTCGTCCGACGACGGGGCCTCGTCCGGCTCGCGCAGGTAACGCAGGTGCCGGTGGCCCGCGCCGACCAGCCGGGCCACCACCTCGGCCGAGGCCGACACGTAATCCCCGCCCACGTAGGGGATCGTGCCGTCGAGCTCGGTGCGGCGTCCGATGTAGACGATCGGGAAGCCGCTCGCGAGCAGCTCGCCGACCGCGTCCACCGGGACGTGCCGGCCGAGGAACAGGCAGCCGTCGGCGAGGCGCGTGCGGCGGATGCGCGTGTGGTCCCCGGCGGCGCTGGACCCGGTGAACATGATCAGGTCCTGGCCGAGCGCGGCCGCCTCCGCCTCGATCCCGGCCAGGATCGGGTAGTAGGAGTCGGCGACGTCGATGGGGAACGCCGGGGTGAACGTGTAGACGCCGAGCAGGTTGTTGCGGGCCGAGGCCAGCCGTGTCGCCACCGGGTCCGGCACGTACCCGAGCCGTTCGGCGGCCTCCAGCACCCGCAGGCGCGTGCGCTCCGAGAGCCGGACGCCGGTGCGGTTCCCGCCCAGCACCACCGAGACCGTCGCCTGCGAAACCCCGGCGACGCGCGCGATGTCGGCCTGCCTCGGCGTCCGCCGCGCCCTGCTCATCGGGTACCTCGCTCGGGTCGCCCACCTTTGGTCATCTGACTCGGTTCAGTCGCCAGCGTGAAGCCCGCCCCAGGACCCGTCAACCGTTTTGCCCGAAACTCCAGGCATTCTGTCCCGACCGTACTAATACGTATTACTCCATTGACTTCGTCGTTCAGCGCGTGCCACCGTCGCCGGAACGCGAAGACTTCGAAGACGAAGGAGCGGCTCATGTCCCTCACCCGACGCGGCCTGCTGACCGGGGCCGCCGCGCTCGGCGCGGGCGCCTTCCTGCCGATCACGGCGAACGCGGCCCCGGCCGGTTTCCCCGACTACCGCTACCAGCGGCTCGCGCTGGTGAAGAGCAAGCTCAAGTACAACCCGACGGGCGAGCTGATCTTCCCCTGCATCCGCGGGACCGCGGGCCGGATCCCGAACGCGCTCGGCGCGTACTACCTCTACTACGCCCCGCACGACGCGCCGGGCGGGATCTGCCTGGCCTACGCGAACACGCTGGACGAGGAGTTCACCGAGTACGCGGGCAACCCGATCATCAAGAACTCGTGGCCCGGCGAGTACTCGGTCAGCCACGTCTCGTCGCCGCACGCGCTGTGGAACGACGACGTCAAGCGGATCTACCTGTACTTCCACGGCGAGAACACGGTGACCCGGCTCGCCAGTTCGGCCGACGGCATCCACTTCAGCTACGAGAAGGAGGTCCTGTCCACCCGGCTGCAGCCCGCCGGCACGACCGAGACGTCCTACGCGCGGGTGTTCCGGCAGGACCTGCCGTCGAAGAACGCGCGGTACGTCATGGTCTTCATGATCAACAACACTACCAACCACCGCGACATCGGCTGGGGCTGGTCACCCGACGCGCTGAACTGGACGTTCTCGCAGACCCCGCTCGTCAAGCACACCGACGTCGGCGCGAACGACATCGGCGGGCCGCACCTGCTGTCCCGCAACAACAGCACGTACGTCGTCTACAACACCGACATCGCGCACGGCGGCAACCTGATGATCACCGAGGTGGGCAACGACTTCTCGAAGCGCAACCACCTCGGCGTGTTCCACGACTCCCTCAGCGGCGCCCCGGACAACGGCCGGAGCGCGGCGCCGAGCTTCGGCACCTACCAGGGGCACGAGTACATGATCTACGAGGCAGGGGAACGGCTGGCGGGCAACATCGCCATCGCCCGCGCGGTCTGACCCCGCGCGGCTCAGCGGATGTACTCGGGACGCACCCGCGGCGGCCACTGGCCGATACCGAGGATGCCCATCGAATAGCCCTTGGACACCAGGGCCGGCCGGTTGGTCACCTTGAGCTTCCGGAGCAACGTCGTGACGTGGTACTCGACGCCGCCGCGGGACAGGAACAGCTTCGCGGCCAGCTGGACGGTCGACTCCCCCGCCGCCACGCCCTCGAGGATGCGCGCGTCCACCGGCGAGAGCAGCTTCTGGTTGCTGGCGGCCATCTTCGGTGCGGTCTCGGCGCGGTCCGGGTGCACCAGCACGAGCAGGGTGTCGACGCGGCCGGCGCGACCGCGGACGCCGATGCCGGTCAGCTCACCGGCGAAGGCGGCCTCCTTCGCGCCGACCGCGACCATCTGCTCGGCGAAGCGCGGGTGCCGTCCTTCGGCGAGGCGGGTCAGCTGGTGCTGGACGCGGCCCTGCACGCTCGGGTGGAGGAACTCGCAGAAGCTCTTGCCGCGCACGTGCTGGGTGCTGCAGCCGAACTGGCGCGTGAAGTACTGGTTGGCCTCGACCACCCGCAGCCCCAGATCGAGGTTCGCCATGCACATCCCGGACTGTTCGAACAGCGACCAGTAGAAGTCGCGGTATTCGCTCGAAATGCGGCCGGGCGGTGCTTTCTCGTCGATGACGGTGCTCGCATTCATGGCTTTCGACCATTCCTCTCAGGTCACGCGAAGCGGAATTCCGCCCGGGATCTGACGCGCCGATGTGCTTTTCCCCGGTGCTCCGCCGGAGAAACCGGCGATGCTCTGTTATCTGCAGTCTATGGAGCGAAAAACAACCAAGTCAACAGTGTGGCGGCGCGCGCCTTAAGCCTGCGGTGCCCGCACGGACCGGTACGGTACGGTGCGGTCCGTTGTGGTGCGGTACCCGCTGAGCTGGGAAAACACTCTCGGAACCGGTCACGGCGGCACTCACCGGCCGGACCTGTCCGACAGGACCACTCTGTGTGAGATCCCACGCGAACCCACACATACCCACATCGAGCCGCACGGCTCTCCATTCCCCGCCGGAAAACCGCGTGAAAGGTCCGAACCAACGCCTGCCGAAAACCTGAAACACGTTCACGAGAGCGTGCCGCGAGATAATGCGAGCGGGTAACCTGGGGACTTAAGAAACATTTAGGGAGCCCGTCGGCGGAGCTTCGCTTCGAGGCGGCTCGCCGGGGCGGCCGGGATCAGCGTGTGCCGGACCCGACACCCAGCGCGCCCGCGAGGTCGGGACGGCCTTCGATCCGCAACTTACGGTAAGAACTCGTCAGGTGCTTCTCGACCGCACGGCGGCTGATCCGCAGTTCGACGGCGATCTCGGAATTGGTGCGGCCCTGGGCCGCGAGTTCGGCCACGGTGGCTTCGCCGCGGGTCAGTTCGGGGCGCCGGGCCGGCACGCGCGTCCGTTCGGCGGGCAGGAACAGCCCGTCCCCGTGGTCGGCGAGCCAGGCCGCGCCGCATTGTTCGGCCAGCCGGTGCCCCCGCGCGAGGAGCCGTTCCGCTTCCCCGGGGTGCGTTTCCCGGAGCCGGTCCCCCAGTTCGAGACACGACTTGGCCAGTTCGAAACGGTTTTCCGAAGTGTCCAGCAGTTCGACGGATTCCCGCAGCCGGTGGATTCCGTCCTCGCCTTCCATTACGAAAGCCTGAATGCGCAGCGCGCGGCCCAGCAGCGCGGGTGACCCCCACGCCGCGGCCCGCTGGTGGTACTCCCCGGCCAGCCGCACGGCCTCGTCGCGGCGTCCCAGCCGGGCCGACAGGACCGCCGCCGCGGGCCGCCACGGGTACAGCACCGGGTTCTGCCAGCCCGCCCGGTCGAGCCGGCGCCCGCAGTCGAGGAACTGCGCGAGCGCGGCCTCGACGTCCCCGCGCCCGGCCGCCAGCATGCCGCGCAGGGACCGGCGGATGGCGAACAGCGACAGGTCACCCGTCCCGGCCGTGACTTCCAGGACGCGCACCGCCAGGACCTTGTCCCGGGTCGCGAACGCCACCGATCCGAGCGCCATCGCGGGCAGCACGAGCGTGTCCGGCCGGCCCGGGTCGGCCACTTCGAACGCTCGCACGGCGTACTCCCGGGCCGCCGTCAGGTCGCCGCGGGAGAGCAGGCCCAGGGCCTGCTGCGCGTCGACCTGCGCCAGGGCCGCCGGGGTCCCGGCGCGTCCGGCGTGCTCGCGGGCGGCCGCCAGCCACGGCCGGGCGACGTCGCTCCGCTCGGCCACGGCCAGCAGCAGCGGCACGATCCGCAGCACCGACCACGCCCGGCCCGAGTGCGCGGGTTCGTGGTCGAGGATCTCGGCGGCGTGCCGGACGGTCCCGGCGGCGTCCGCCCGGCCGGTCAGCATGCCGGCCAGCAGCAGCACCGACCGCAGCTCCCGCTCCGCCGCGCCGGGCCCGAACGGCCCGCCGCGCAGCTCGGCGAGGCGGCGGTGGGCGTCCGCGAGCCGGCCGGGATCGTCCAGGCCCGCGTACCAGGTCCGGGCTTCGAGCCGCAGCGCCAGCTCGCGGTCGTAACCGTCGAGGGAGCCGGCCGGGCCGAGGTGCTCGGCGACGTCGCGGACGAGCTCCGACACCAGCGGCCCGCTCGCCGCGACGGCGAGCGGGATCCACGACACCGCCGCGGCGCGGTCGCGCACCGTCGGCAGCAGCGGGGCGGCCTGGGCCAGGTGCCGGACGGCCGAGCCCGGGTCGAGGTCCAGCTCCGCCGCGGCCAGCTCGACGAGCAGCCGGGCGCGCCCGGCGCTGCCCGGCGGCAGGTCCAGCAGGGCGCGCCGGAGGTACCGGGCCGCGGCGTCCGGGGCGCCGCGGCGGCGGGCGGCGACGGCGGCCGAGCGCAGCTGCTCGATCTCGCGGCCGTCGCGCAGGGTGTCGACCTGCAGCAGCTGCACGGCGACGTCCTCGGGCGGGAAACCGCACTCGGTCAGCAGCTCGGCCGCGGCCCGGTGCGCGGCCGCCGCCTCGGCCGCCGTCATCGACTCTTCGACGACGCGCACGAGCCCGGGTTCGGGCACGACCGTGCGCTCCGGGGTCACCGTCACCCAGGTGCCTTCGAGCGCCGCGCGCGCCGCGGCGCACCCGCCGGGATCGATCCCGCTCAGCCGCCCGGCCAGGTCCAGCCGGGCGTGCGCGCCGAGCACCACGACGGCCCGGCCGAACGCCTCGACCGCGGGGTCGCGCCGGAACAGGAACCGCAGCCGTTCCTGCCGGAACGAGCCGCCGAGCGCGTGCACCCGCTCGCACTCCCCCGCCCGGCCGCCGAGGCGGTGGGAGAACGCCCGGCCGAGCAGGGTGCGCAGTTCCTTCGGGCTGCCGCCGGTGATCTCGTGGCACGCCTCGGCGAACTCCGGGTCGTACCCGGAGCCGAACTGGGCGCCGACGAGTTTCCCGGTCGCCGCAACGGAAAGCGGCTCGGCGCGCACGCGGTACCGGGCGGCGCGCACGATCTCCTGGACCAGCGGGTCACGGGTGCCGGCGCCGTCCTGCAGCACCACGCCGATCAGCACGCGCATCCCGCGCAGGCGCGCGGTCAGGAACGCCAGCGCACGCAGCGAAAGCTCGTCGGCCCAGTGCAGGTCGTCGACGAGCAGGACGACGGTCCGGTCTTCGCCGAGCCCCACCAGCAGGGTGTGCAGGCCGTGGAGCACGGTCGCGATCGCCGGCATCGCGGGCGGCGGGTCCTGCGCGGACCCGCCCAGCAGCGCGCCGAGCATCTTGCGGGCGACGACCGGGACGTCGCCCTCTTCGGGCGCGGCGAGCAGCGGCAGGGTCAGCTGCCGGACGACCCCCAGCGGGAACCCGCGTTCGAGCTGCGCCCCGCCGGCCCGCAGCACGCGGGCCCCGTGCCGGCCGCCGACGATCGCGAGGTGCCGCAGCAAGGCGGTGCCGCCCGCGCCGGCGGCCCCGTCGATCAGCAGCAGCGCGCCGGTTCCCGCGTCCACTTCGGACACGGCCGTCTCCAGCACGGCGAGTTCGGTTTCGCGTTCCAGGAGCACGCGATCATCCCTCCCGCCGCGTGTCGGCCCACGTCTGGGCGAGCCCGGACCGGCCCTTGACGCCGAGCTTGCGGTAGACCTTCGTCAGCCGCAGTTCGACCGTGCGCAGGGCGATCGACAGCCGCTCCGCGATCTCGCGGTTGGCCAGCCCCTCGGCCGCGAGCGCCGCGACGTCCCGCTCACCCGGGGAAAGGCCGTCGGTGCTAGGCGTGCTCGGGCGCCGCACCGGCTCGGCCGGACGGCTCGCCTGGACCGGGACGCCGAGCCCGGCGTCGGCCAGCGCCCGTTCCCGGACGGCTTCGAGCACGTCCCCGGTCCCCCAGCGCCGGGCGATCCCCAGTTCTTCGGCGAAGAGCGTCTCGGCGGCGTCCGGCTCGCCGAGCTGCCACAGCGCGATCCCGGCCATCGTCCGCCACGGCACGAGCATCGGGTTGACCCAGTGCCGCGACCGCAGCATCCGGCCGCACTCGCGCAACGCGGAGAGAGCGCTTTCCGGCTCGCCGGTGGCGCGGGCCAGCTCGGCGCGCGCGTAAAGCAGGAAGGCCCAGCCCACGCCGTTTTCCGCCCCGTGGGGCACCGGCGCGACGGCCAGGTCCCGCGCCTCGCCGAGCCGCCCGAGCCGGACCAGCGCGGTCAGCTCCCCCGCAATCCGCCGCGAGACGAGTGCCGGGTGCCAGCTACCGGGCGGCAGCTCCCGCCGAGCCGCGGCAAGATCGAGCACGGCCTCCTCCGGCCGGTCCCCGTGCACCGCCGCGACCGCCCGGTAAAGCAACGCCTGAGCGGCCACCGGCCGCGCCTCCCGGCGGCGGGCCTCGGTGACCAGCTCGGTCAGCCCAGAGGTCGCTTCGTCGAGGTCATGGCAACAGATCAACGCGCGGCAGGCGGCAATCCGCGGCATCATCGGCGCGTCGTCGCGGGCGGCCAGCGCGGTATGCGCGAGTTCGCGCACGCGGTCCCGGTGCTCGGCGCGAGTGGCCAGCCGCCAGGCGGCGACCCCTGCCTGCGCGGGTCCTGGCGCGGGTTCGGGAAGGGGGGTCACCGGGAGTTCGGGCTCGGCGGATGCTTCTTCCTGGGCAAGCCAGCCGAGGGCGCTCAAGGCGGCCGCCGCCGCGCGCGGCAAGGGCGACGCGGTTTGGCGAGTTGTCTCGGGATCGCTCCGGCCAAGCGGCAGATCCGCCGCAGCCGGGAACAAACCCGCCTCCTGCCCTGTCGCCTCGGCATCACCCCGACCAAGCAGCAGGTCAGCGACGGACGACAGTTCCGGCGATGCGCCCATTTCCAACGCGGCTTGGTGGGTCGCCTCCGTGCCGCGAGCAGGCAGCGGATCGGCCGCGGAGGGCGCCGAACCCCATAGGCGTCGCGAAACCGCCGCGCGGGTCGCATCGGCATGACTCCAGGCAGGAGGCAGCTCCGCCGCAGACGACAGCGAACCCACTCCCGCTGCCGTACAAAGCTCCGAAGCCGCCTGCCGCGTCGTCTCCGCGTCGCCCCGGGCCAGCAGCAGGTCCGCTGCCGTGACCACCGAAGGCAGCGAGCGCAGTTCTGGCGACGTCAGGATCTGCCGCAACCGGCCGTCGCTCGCCTCCGGGGCCGTCGCGACCTCGATCGCCGCCAAGCGGGTCAGCACCGCTCCGCGGTCGCCTGGTTCCATTGGCTCGGCCAGGGCCCTCCGCAGGGCCTCCGCCGCCGGGCCGGGACGGCCCTGGCGGAACCGTTGCGCCGAGGCCTCGGTCAGTACCGCCGCTGCCCAGGAGTGGCCGACCGGCGGGGCCGCGCAGAGCAGGTCCGCGACGGCCGGGGCCCCGGCTCCCGCTCGACGGCCCAGCTCCGCCGCCCGCAGGTACAGCTCGGCGCGCGCGTCCGGGTCCATTGCGGCCAGGACGTCCACGCCGAGGTGGGGGTCGGCCAGCCGGGGCGAGTCGGACGCCGTCACCAGGCCGCTCGCGACCAGGGGGGCCAGCGCGTCCGGCATGCCTTTCGTACTAAGGCGGGCCAGCGAACCGGCGACCTCGAAGCCCAGCTCCGTCCCGCAGACGGCCAGCACGCGCAGCAGTTCGAGCGAGCCGGCCGGCAGGCCGCGGATCAGCCGCTCCGCCCGCTCGGTGGTGACCGCCCTGGCCAGCGTCACCAGTTCCGGGATCTGCTCGGGCCCGGGCGGCAGGCCGCGCTCGGTGAACCGGTCGGCCAGCTCACGCAGCACGGCCGGGCGGCCGCGGGTGACCCCCAGCACCGCGGCGGCGAACGCCTCGCCGGCCGGCACGCCCAGCGCGTCTTCGAGCAGCTCGGTGGTCTCCGCGGCGCCGAGCGGGTCCAGCGCCAGTTCGCGCACCGGGGAAGGCTGGTCCAGGTAGCGGGAAAGCCGGTCGTGGGCGGCCGAGACGAGCAGCACCGGGGCCTCGTCGGCCCGCCGGGCCATCGCGTCGAACCAGGCGAGCGACCAGGAGTCCGCCCACTGCAGGTCGTCGACCGCGAGGACCACCGGGCGCTCCCGGGCCAGCTCGGTGAACGCGTCACACAGCAGCGCGACCGGGGTCGCGCAGTCGCCGCCGAAACACGCCGTCGCCAGCTCCGCGAACCGGGCCGGCGGGTACAGCCCGGCGATCAGCTGGGACACCGCGCCGTACGGGATCTCCGCCTCGACCGGCGAGCAGGACGCGACGGCGGCGGCCACCCCACGAGCCTGCGCCGCGGCCACCACGCGGTGGACGAGGGTGCTGCGGCCGACGCCGGAAACCCCGGAGAGGGCCAACCGGCCCGAGCGCCCGGCGGCGACGTCGTCGACCAGCTCGGTGACGACCCTCAGTTCGCGATCGCGCCCGATGACCCGGACGTCCGAGCCGGTGACCCAGCGTGTCTGGAGGTCGGGCATCGGCGACCTCCCACCGTCTCGATCGGTGACGCTCAGACGAGCGATTCTGCACCGAAGGTTACAACTCGGACCCGAACACCGCCGTCGGGCCCGCACCCGGCCGGGGAATCTCTGCCCGCACGACCAGTCCCGTATGCAAACGCGGGCAAGACCTCACCATCCGTGACCGGTCACCACGCCCGCAGGGCCTGCGCCAGCTCCCCGCGGCCCTTGATGCCCAGCTTCCGGTAGACGCTCGTGAGGTGCAGCTCGACCGTCCGCTGGGTCAGGAACAGCGACTCCGCGATCTCGCGGTTGGTCACGCCCTCCACCGCCCGTTCGGCCACCCGCCGCTCGCTGCCGCTCAGCGCGTCGGCCGGCGACGCCGTGCCGCTGCGCATCCGCCCGCCCGCCTCCGCGAGCGCGGGCAGCGCCAGGCCGAGCAGCTGTTTGTCCCGGCTGAGCACGGAAAGGTCGATCGACCGGCGCAGCCGTTCCCGCGCGCCCTCGGCGTCGCCACGCCGCAGCAGCCGCCGGCCGAGCAGGTACTCGGCCTTGGCGTGCTCCAGTTTCGCGGGCGATCCCGCCAGCAGCTCCACGGCCTCTTCGAGCAGCTCGACGCCCGCGTCGCCGTGGGTCACCAGGGCACGCGCGGTCATGGCCATCCCGGCCGCCCGCGCCGTGCCCCACCGGGCGGCCGCCTCTTCGACGGCCTCAATCGTGGCGACGCCCTCGCTCACCCGGCCGAGACCGGCGAGCAGCTCGGTCGTGTCGTACCACCACGGCGACATCACCGGGTTCTCGATCCCGGCGTCGGCGAGGCTGTCCCCGCACCGGCGCAGGTACACCAGCGCGCCCTCCGGGTCGCCGAGCGCCGCCCGCGCCCGGGCCCTGGCCATCAGGAACCAGTGGTACTCCAGCGTGAAGTTCTCCAGCCGCGGCCGGACGACGGTGTCCAGCACCTCCTCCGCGCGGACCGGGTCTCCCTGGCGCACGAGCATCGCGCCGAGCGCGGCCTGCGGCATGGTCACCCCGGGCGCCCAGCGTTCCTGCGTCACGACGTCGAAGGAGAACTGCGCGTCCGCCAGCGCCTCGGGCAGGTTGCCGGTGAACTGGTGGATGAGCGCGCGGGTGCTGGCCCCCAGGGTGTACGTCCAGGCCTCGCCGCGGCGCTGGGCGTGGGCCAGCAGCTCGTTGATCGCGCCCAGCGCCGGCCCGACGTGGTCGGCGAGGTACAGCGCGAGCACCGCACCGAGCACCGCCCAGCCGCCGGGTGCGACGTCCCCGATCCGCAGCACCTGCCCGGCCTGGGCGGCCACCTCGGCCGCGGGACGGCCCTGCAGGGTGCCCAGGGACGCGAGCATGCCCAGCAGCTGCCGTTCCTCCGCGGTGTCGCCGTCCGGCGGGACGACGTCGCGGAAACGCGCGCCGACCTGCCCGACCGTGGACTTCTCGTCCATGCCGGAGATCAGCAGCACCGACTCGGCGAGCGTGCGCAGGGACTTGTCCGCCGGGGACGGGTCCGGCCCCAGCTCGGCCTCCAGCGCGTCGAGCACCTCCCCGACGAGGGCGAAGGCGCGCAGGGAGTTCTGCGACGTCAGCGAGATCAGGGCGTACAGCACCACGATCGGGACCCGGCGGCGCGGGTCGGCGACCAGGTCGAGGGCGTGCTCGAGGTGCCGCAGCGACGACTTCGGGTCGATCTGCCCCTGCACCCGGGCCAGCTGCACCAGCAGCTGGACGCTGTCCTCGTCGGCCTGCAGCGCCCGCGCCAGGTACCGCGCGGCCGCCGCCGGCGCGCCCCGGCTCTCGGCCGCGGCCGCCGCGTCGCGCAGCACGTTGACCATCCACGGCTGCGGCACCGAGGCGAGCTGCAGCAGCAGGATCGCGACGTCCTCGGTGGGACGGCCGCTGTCGTTCAGCAGGGTCGCCGCGCGTTCGCGCAACGCCGCCAGCTCGGCGGGCGGCACGGCCGCCAGCACCGCAGAGCGGATCAGGTCGTGGGCGTAGTCGAGCCGGTCCGGCTGCAGCAGCTCGTTCGCCCGCAGCGCCCGCACGGCGCCACCGGCGGGTCCGGGCTGGGTGCCCGCGAGCGCGGCGATCGTCTCGAGCTTTTCCCCGCCCAGCACGGCGATCGCGCGCGCGACGGCGAACGCGTCGGACGGCAGCCGGTCCAGCAGCGAGCGCGCGACCACCTCGCGCCCGAGCTCCTCGAGCGTCCCCACGTGCGCGGCGTCCGGCACGACCTGGCCGCGCAGCCGCGCCACCACGCGGTCGAGCAGGAACGGGTTGCCGCCGGTGACCTCGGCGCACTTGGCGGCGAACGCCGGGTCCGGCGGCACGCCGAAGCGCTCGCGCAGGACGTCCGCGACGGCTTCGGCGGGCAGCGGCGAGAGGTCGACGGTCAGGCAGCTCAGCGTCGCGCCGATCTCGCCGAGCACCTCGGGGCCGGCTTCGTCGGGTCCGGTGCGCTGGGTCATCAGCACCAGCAGCGGCAGGTTCTCCGCGCGGCGCAACAGGAAACCCAGCCAGCGCAACGACGTCTCGTCGCACCACTGGACGTCGTCGACGGCCAGCACGACGAGGCCCTGGGCGGTCAGGCCCGCGGTGAGCCAGTGCAGGCCGTACATGACGGAGTAGGTGTCGGCGCTGTCGGCGGCGTCGTGCTCCGGCACGAGCGCGGGCAGCGCGAGCCGGGCGCTGCCGGTGAGCAGCTCCTCCGGGTCGTCGCCGTCGAGCCGCAGCGGCTCGAACAGCGCGCGGACGGCTTCGTAGGCGGCGGACCCGCTTTCCGGGCAGCCGACCGTGAGCACCGTCGGGGCGACGCCGTCCAGCTCGTCGAGCGCGGCGGCCAGCAGCTTGGTCTTCCCGATCCCGGCCGGGCCGCGCAGCAGCACCGCCTGCCCCTCGCCGAGCGCCGCGCCGCGGGCCCGGTCGACGAGCAGCTGCAGCTCCCAGTCCCGGCCGGCCAGTTCCGTCGCGGGCACCGCCCGCAGGCCACTCCGCAGAGCCACCGTGTCTCCCGTCCTCGCTCCCGGACCGGCGCGGCCCGGTCCGGGCCCACCCTGCCAGGGCGGCGGCGACCCGGCCCGGCGAGTCCCGGGGAACGGGAACCGCGACGTCAGACCGCGAGCACCCGGGTGCCGGCGCGGCGGATCTCGTCGGCGGCCACGAGGTCGACGCGGTCGTCGGTGATCAGGGTGTCGACGTCTTCGACGTCCCCGAACCGGGCGAAGTGGTCGTTTCCCACCTTGCTGTGGTCGGCCAGCACGACCGTGCGCCGCGCGGCCGCGATCGCCGCGCGCTTGACCATCGCCTCCGACGAGTCCGGGGTCGTGAGGCCCCGCGCCACGGAGATGCCGTCGGTCGCCATGAACGCGACGTCGACGTAGGTGTCGCCCAGCGCCCGCAGCGCCCAGTTGTCGACCGCGGCGAGGGTGCGGCCCTTGACCCGGCCGCCGACGAGCATCACGGTCACCTTGCCGCGCCCGGACAGGGCCAGCGCGATCGTCACGGCGTTGGTCACGACCGTCAGCTCGCGGTCCACCGGCAGGATGTCGGCCAGCTCGCCGACCGTGCTGCCGGCGTCCAGCAGGATCGCGCCCTCGTCGGGTACGAGGTCGAGGGCGGCGCGGGCGATCCGGCGCTTCTCGACGACCATCGCGGGATCCCGGTGGGGCAGCACGAAGTCCGCCACCCCGGCGTCGACCGGGATGGCCCCGCCGTGCACGCGGCGCAGCACCCCGCGGCGTTCGAGGGCGGTCAGGTCGCGCCGGACGGTCTCCGTGGTGATCTCGAACCGCGTCGCCAGGGCCGCGACGTCCACCCGGCCGTTCGTGCGGGCCATGTCCAGGATGGCCTGATGGCGCTCCTCGGCGTACATCGTCGCACGTCTCCCTCGCGGTTTCCCGAGGTCCGCACGCTACCCACCGCCCGCGGCCGTCCACAACGGTTTCATGCGGTTACCGGGGACTTCCCGGTATTCCCGCGCTCACGCTGCTCCGGACACCCCGGGTGCGAGATCATCCGGCGGTGCGGCCCGTGGCCCGGGTCAGCGCGTCAGGGGCAGCGCGGCCATCCCGCGCAGCGCCGGGTTCGGGCGGCGCTGCACCTCGCCGCCGAGCGCCAGGGCCGGGAACCGCTTGCCGATCTGTTCCAAGAGGACGGTCATCTCCAGGCGGGCCAGGGCCGCGCCCAGGCAGAGGTGCAGGCCGTGGCCGAAGAACAGGCCCCGGCCGCCGTCGCGGGTGATGTCGAAGCGGTCCGGGTCGGCGAACCGCGCGGGGTCCCGGTTGGCCGCTCCGACGACCAACACCGAGCACCACGATCGCCTCGCCCGCCGGCAGCTCGACGCCGCCGACCACCGCCGGCCGGACGGCCGCCCGCTGGCTCATCTGCGCGGAGCCGTCCCAGCGCAGCATCTCCTCGGCCGCCCCGGCGGCCAGCCCGGGATCCCCGGCGAGCAGGGCGAACTGCTCCGGGTGGGTCAGCAGGGCGTGGATCCCGATGCCCAGCGCGCCGGCCGTGGTCTCGTAACCGCCGCCGAACAGCACGACCAGCGACCTGAGCACGTCCTCGGTGCCGGCGTCGGGCCCGGCGAGCAACGCGGACGTCAGGTCGTCACGCGGCTCAGCGCGCCGTTGCTCGATGAGGCCGCCGAAGTAGGCGCGGTACTCGACGGCGGCCGCGTCGACCTCGGCGCGCAGGTCCGCCGACATCGCCGGGTTGACCTGCCTGCCGATCAGGTCGGTGACCCGGCGGAGCTCGTCGTGGTCGGCTTCGGGCACCCCGACCAGGTCGCCGATCACCGCCATGCCGAGCGGGTACAGCACGGTGCCGACGAACTCGGCCGCGCTGCCGTCCGCCGTCGCGTCGGCGAACCGGTCCAGCACGCGGTCGACGGACCGGCGGACCGCGGGTTCCAGCGCCTGGACGCGCCGGACGGTGAAGTCGCGCATGAGCAGCCGGCGTTCGCGGGTGTGCTCCGGCGGGTTCTTCCAGGGCAGCAGCTCGGCCAGCAGCACCATCGCCGGGTTGTCGCGCCAGCCCGGCCGATGCTCGTCGCGCCACTGCGCGTCCAGGACCAGGAAATTCGTGCCGTCGGCGAGCAGCGGCTGGCAGTCGGCGAACCGGCTGACCACCCAGCTGTCGTAGACCTCGCTGCGGAAGACCGGCGCCTCTTCGCGCAGCTTCGCGTAAACGGGGTACGGATCGGCGAGCCCGGCCGGGGTGGCCAGGGACAGCAGGGCTTCGTCGGCAGCTGCGGACAAGGGGGATCCCTCCAGTCGCGGGTCGGTGCCCGCAGTGTTCTCCCCCGCGCCCGCGGCGGGGCAGGGTCCGGGCCCGGGCTTCACCCGGATGGCAGGATGCGGAAATGCCTCTGCCCCTCGACGGCGTCACCGTCGTGTCCTGCGAACAGGCGGTCGCCGCGCCGCTGGCCACCCGGCACCTCGCCGACCTCGGGGCGCGGGTGCTCAAGATCGAACGGCCCGGCGGCGGCGATTTCGCCCGTGCCTACGACGAAACCGTGCACGGCCTCTCCAGCCACTTCGTCTGGCTGAACCGGTCGAAGGAGAGCGTCACGCTCGACCTGAAGAGCGACGCCGCGCCCGCGATCATGGCCAGGCTGCTCGACGAGGCCGACGTGTTCGTGCAGAACTTCGCGCCCGGCGTGGCCGAACGGCTCGGCCTCGGCGCGGCGGAGATCCGCGCGACGCGGCCTCGGCTGATCACCTGCTCGGTGTCGGGCTACGGCTCCAGCGGGCCCTACCGCGACGCCAAGGCGTACGACCTGCTCATCCAGTCGGAGGCCGGGCTGGTGTCGGTGACCGGCACCGAAGCCGAGCCGGCCAAGAGCGGGATCCCGGCCGCCGACATCGGCGCCGGGATGTACGCCTTCTCCGGCATCCTTTCCGCGCTCTACGACCGCGAACGCACCGGCGCGGGCACCGAGCTCGAGGTGAGCCTGTTCGACTCGCTGGTCGAGTGGATGGGCTTCCCGCTGTACTACGCCGGGTACGGCGGCACCCCGCCACCGCGGACCGGCACGAGCCACCCGGCCATCGCGCCCTACGGCACCTTCACCGCGGGCGACGGCACGGAGCTCGTGCTGGCCGTGCAGAACGACCGCGAGTGGGCGGCGTTCTGCGAGCACGCCGTCGAACGGCCCGGCTGGGTGAGCGACGCCCGGTTCGCCACCGGCAGCGCCCGGGTCGCGCACCGCGGCGAGCTGGAGGAGGAGATCGGCACGATCTTCGCCGCGCTGACCGGCCCGCAGCTGGAAGAGCGCCTGACGGCCGGCCGGATCGCCCACGCGCGCCGCCGCGAGCTGCCGGACGTCCTGGCGCACCCGCAGCTCACCGCGCGGGACCGGTTCGCCGAGGTCGGCACGCCCGCCGGGCCCGTCCGCGCGACCCTCCCGCCGATCACCGTGCCGGGCCGGGCGCCGCGGATGGACGCCGTCCCGGCCCTCGGCGAGCACACCGACGCCGTGCTGACGGAGTTCGGGTTCGACGCGGAAGCGTTGCGGCGTCAGGGCGCCGTGTAGCGCATCGCGATCTTGTGCGGCCGGGGCCGGCCGGTCTCGCGGAAGCCGAGCCGTTCGTAGAAGGCCTTCGCGCGGGTGTTGACGTCGAGGACCTCGAGGACGACGTCCTGGCCACGCGAAGCGGCTTCGGCGGTCAGCGCTCGGACGACGTGCCCGCCGATGCCGCGGCCCTGGTGGTGCGGCTCCAGCTCGATCCGGCCGAGGACGACGTCTGTCCCGGTGTCGTCGACGACCAGCGCGCCGGCGTCGTGGCCGTCGACGGTGACGATCTGCGTGCGCGCCGCGTCGAAGTGCTGCTCGTGGTGGGCGCGCTGCGCCGGTTCGTCCCAGCCCCAGATCGCCTCGACGTACTCGCCGAGGGCGGCGCGGTGCAGCTGGAAGCAGAACTCGTCGTCACCCGAGCGGGGCTGGCGCAGCCCGACCTGCCGGGTCTTCCGGGCCATCGGCTACTCCCCCAGGATCCGGCGGGCCCGGGCCAGCACCGGCTTGTCGACCATCTTTCCGTCCACAGTAGACACCGAGTCGCCCGCGGTGACGACCCGGCGGGCCCACGCCAGCTCGGCTTCCGTCGGCGCGAACCCGGCCCGTACCGGTTCGATCTGCTTCGGGTGCACACAAAGCTTGCCCGCGAAGCCCATGCGGCGGGCGTAGCGGACGTCGGCGGCGAGCCGTTCGCCGTCGGCCAGGTCCGTGGTGACGCCGTCGACCGGTGGCGCGAGCCCGGCCGCCGCCGAGGCCACGACCAGGCGCGAGCGCGCGTAGGCGAACGGCTCCGGGTCTTCGGGCGCGACGCCCAGCTCGGCGCCGAGGTCGACGCTGCCGAACGCCAGGCGCGTCACCGACGGAACGGCGGCCAGCTCACCCGCGCGTTCGACGCCGAGCGCGGTCTCGACCAGCGCCACCACCTCGCGGAACCCGGCGAGCACCCCCGGCGTCGCCGCCTTGGGCACCATCACGGGGACACCGCGGTCGGCCACCAGGGCGGCGTCGGCGTCGAACCAGGGGGTGCCCGCCGCGTTGATCCGCACCATCGCCCGGCCGCCGCCGGCCAGCCACTCCGCGACCGCGGCCCGGGCGGCGTCCTTGTCCGCCGGGGCAACCGCGTCTTCGAGGTCGACCAGCACGACGTCGGCGCCGCTCGCGGCGGCCTTGCCGAAGCGGTCCGGCCGGTCGCCCGGCACGAACAGGAACGTGGTCGCGGCCACCGGCGCCTCTCCGGTCGGGCGCAGTCCGGCGAAACTGGCGAAAGCACCGGACCGGCCGTGTTTCACTGGTCGTGACGACGATATCCCGACCGCGGAGGACGGACGACTTGCGCAGCGAAGACGGCGACACGGCGGCCTGGGTCCGCCGGTTCCACGACGCCACCGGCAGCCCCGCCCGCCTGGTGTGCTTCCCGCACGCGGGCGGGTCGGCGAGCTTCTTCCACCCGGTTTCCGCGCGCTTCTCCCCCGGCACCGAGGTCGTGGCGCTGCAGTACCCGGGCCGGCAGGACCGGCGGCGCGAGGCCTGCATCGACGACCTCGGCAAGCTCGCCGACGAGATCGCCGGCCGGCTCGCCACCCTGAGCGCCAAGCCGACCGTGTTCTTCGGGCACAGCATGGGCGCGGTGCTCGCGTTCGAGACCGCGTACCGGCTGGAACAGGCCGGGACCAACGCGCCGGCCACCGTCGTCGCGTCGGGCCGGCGGGCGCCGTCGACCCGACGCGAGGACCGCGTCCACGAGCGGGACGACGCGGGCCTGATCGCGGAGCTGCGGCTGCTCAACGGCACGGACTCGGCGGTCTTCGGCGACGACGAGCTGCTGCAGCTGGCGCTGCCGTCGATCCGCGGCGACTACACCGCGATCGAGACCTACCGCTGCGAGCCCGGCCGCCGGATCGCGGCCCCGATCGCCGTGCTGACCGGCGACGCCGACCCGAAGACGACGCTCGCCGAAGCCGAGGCCTGGCGCGAGCACACCGAAGGCACCTTCACGGTGCGCGTGTTCGCGGGTGGGCACTTCTTCCTCGCCGACCACCAGGCGGACGTGAACGCGGAGATCGCCAAGCACCTCGGCGCCGTGGCCTGAACCCTGGGGTTTTCCCGAGCCGCGTGGTGCGACGGTGGCTGTCACGGACACCGCGAGGCACCAGGAGGCGCCATGGCCCTGCTGACCCGGCTGACCAGCAAGTCCACCGTGGAGGACGTGAGCGAGGTCCTCGACCGGGACGGTGTGGTGGTCGTCGAGGACCTGGTCGAAGACCCGACCCTCGACGGCCTCTGGGCGGACCTCGGCCCGGCGCTCGACGACGTCGTCTACGGCGACAACATCTTCTCGGGCCAGCGGACGAAACGGCTGTGCTCGCTGTTCGCGCGGAGCCGCCGCACGGCCGACGTCGTGCTGCACCCGCTGTTCCTCGGCGCGGCCCGCCGGCAGATCTCGCGACCGTCGCCGGAGTGGTTCGGCACGAACCTCGCGGGCGTGGCGCCGAGCGTCCAGGTGAGCAGCACCCAGGTGATCCAGATCCGACCCGGCGAGACCGCGCAGCCGGCGCACCGGGACGACGTCGCGCACCTGCTGCGCAGCACCGGGCACCCGAGCCGGGTGCAGCTCATGCTGGCCCTGGACGACTTCACCGCGGACAACGGCGCCACGGTGTTCTGGCCGGGCAGCCACCGCTGGGAGCCGGAGCGCGACCCGCGGCCGGACGAGGCGGTGGCGGCGGAGATGACGCCAGGTTCGGCCGTGCTCTGGGTCGGCGGGCTCCTGCACGGCGGCGGCGCGAACCGCACCGGCGAGGCGCGCACCGGCCTGACGATCGCATTGACCCGCGCGAACCTGCGGCAGGAGGAGAACCAGTACCTCGCCGTGCCGCCGGAGATCGTGCGCGAGTACCCGGAGGAGGTCCAGCGGCTGCTGGGCTACGACCTCTGCCCGCCGTTCCTGGGCTGGTACGAGCACCACGACCCGCGTTCGGTACTGGAGCAGCCGCGCGTCTGATACCCCGCGGGCATCACAGCGGACGGAAGGGGTCTTGGACGCGGGACCGGGCCTCGCGGAGAGTCGGAAGGGAACCACTCCGACCACGAAAGGTCCCACGATGAAGGTCTTCCTCACCGGCGGCTCCGGGTACGTCGGCCGCTCGACCGTCCGGGCGCTCGTCCGGCACGGCCACGAGGTGAGCGCCCTGGCCCGCAGCGACGCCGCGGCGTCCGTCCTCACCGGACTGGGCGCGCGCCCGGTGCCCGGCGGCCTGACCGCCACGGACGTGCTCCGCGCGGCGGCCGCCGAAGCCGACGGCGTCCTCCACCTCGGCCAGCACTACGGCCCCGACACCGCCGAGGTCGACCGCGCCGCGGCCGACGCCCTGCAGGACGGCCTCGGCGACCGCGGAACGTACGTCCACACCGGCGGCGTCTGGGTGTACGGCGACACCGAGGGCGTCGTCGACGAGGACGCCCCGCAGCGCCCGCCGGCGATCACCGCGTGGCGCCGCGCGAACGAGGACCGCGTCCTGTCCCGCGGCGGCAACCCGGTGCTGGTGATGCCCGGCCTGGTCTACGGCCACGGCGGCGGCCTCGCCGAGACGTTCTTCGTCGCCCCGGGCCGCGAAGAGGGTTCGGTCCCCCTCATCGGCGACGGCACCAACCACTGGGCGCTGGTGCACGCCGACGACATCGCGGAGCTGTACGCGCTCGCCCTGCAGGCGCCGCCGAAGTCGGTGTACGCCGGGGTGAGCGGGCAGAACGTCCCGCTCGCGGAGATCGTAACCGCCCTTACCCACGCGGCGGGCTGCCCTGGCCAGGTCACGCGCCTGACGTACGCCGAGGCGTCGGAGCGGATGGGCCCGATCGCGGAGGCGTTCGCGCTGGACCAGCAGCTGACCCCGGCCCGCGCACAGCGTGAACTCGGCTGGACGCCCCGGCACCTGGACGCGTTGACCGAGTTGCGGGGGTAAGGGCTCTTCCGGCCCGGTGCTGCGTGAACGTCCGATGCGGCGGCGGTGGCCTCAGGCCGAACGTGGACTCCGACGAAAGAAGGAGACCATGCGAGGCGACTGGATGTACGACTGGGTACGGGTGGAGATGGACTACCGCGCGGGCCCGCGACCGGTGTCCCCTCGGCGGCCGGACCGCCAGCCGGCCCGGCACTGGCGGGCGCTGTGGGCGGGGTTGTTCGCGGGGCAGGGGCGGGCCGGGGTGCCGCACGGGGGTTCGGTGTCGTAAGGCTTTGCTCTTCAACTCCGCCGGCGGTTCAGGGGCCGGTGCGAGCGCGGTCCAGGCGGTCACGCATCTCGGTTTCCGCGCTCGCCGGGTCTCCGGAGGCCACCGCCTTCGGGAGCACGGTCGGCCGGGCGGCGCCGAACACCGTCGCGAGGCCCAGTGCTCACCGCTCAGCATCCTCCGGCGCACCTCGGCGATCAGCGCGTCCCGGGTGTTCGTGAGCCGCGGCGTGGACCCGTTCGACGACCGGGACCAGGCCGGCCAGTCCGGGGAGCACCGCGTCGGCGACCGCCGGGTCGTGGGGTTCGGCGTGCCGGTTGATCCACACCCGCGGGATGCCGAGCGCCCGCGCCGGGACCATGTCGTGGAAGTGGCTCTGCGCGACGTGCACCCAGTTCTCGCGGGTGGCGCCGAACGACGCGGCGAACCGCTCGAAGTGGGCGTGCCCGGGTTTGTAGGAGCCGACGTCCTCCGCGGTCACCACGGCGTCGATCGGCACGCCGAGCCGTCGCTGGGTTTCGCCGATGAGGTCGCGGTCGCAGTTCGTCAGCAGGGCGAGCCGCCAGCCCGCCTCGCGCAAGGCCGTCAGCGCGGCGCGGGTGTCCGGGAAGACGGGCCAGTACGGGAGCCCGGTGCCGAGCACGGACGCGTCGTCGGCGACCAGGTCCAGTCCCGCCTCGGCCGCCGTCCGCCGCAGCGACTCGGCGAGGACCTCCCGGTACCGCCGCACCGGCACCTCGGCCTGGACCTGCGGTTCGATCCGGTTGTAGACCTCCAGCAGTTCGGCACCGCGGCCCGGGTACAGCAACTCGATGCCGGTGGCGATGCCGTGGCGCCAGTCCACGAGCGTGCCGAAGCAGTCGAACGTCGCCCAGCGCAGCATTACGCGTCCTCTCGGTCAGCCGGTACGAGCGTTTCGAAGATCTCCGCGAACTCGTAGACGAGGCGCGAGCGCCGGGCCGCGATCCAGGCGAGGCACACCTCGTTGGGCGGCAGGTCCTCGACCGGCACGTGCACGACGTCGGCGCGGGTGTAGTACTCCGAAGTGGACAAGGGGATGACCGCGATCCCGCGCCCCGCCGCGACGTGTTCGAGCTTCTCCTCGACGCTCCCGAACCCGCGCCGCACCGGAGCGGCGCCTTCGCGGAACTCGACCGCGATGTCGCGCCACTCCGGCACCGCGTCCGGGTCGTTGAGGAGGTGCTCGTCGGTCAGGTCGCCGACCAGCACCGCGTCCTTCCCGGCCAGCCGGTGGTCGGCCCGCAGCACCGCGACGCGCGGCTCCCGGAACAGCGGCCGCACGGTCAGCCCGCGCCGGTCGATCGGCAGCCGCACCACGCTGACGTCGGCACGGCCGTCGTGGAGGACGTCGACCTGGTCGTCCCAGGTGGTCCGGACGAGCTCGACGGCGAGGCCGGGATGCCGCCCGGCCAGTTCGCGGACGGCCTCGGTGACCGTGATGCCGGGCATGAACCCGACGGTGAAGGCCGCACTCCCCCGCGCCGCCGTGGCCACGCGTCGTCGCAGGCCATCGGCCGAGGCCAGCAACGGCCGGGCGTCGTCGAGCAGCTGACGGCCGGCGTCGGTGAGTTCGGTGGATCGCCTGTCCCGCCGGAACAACTGAGCCCGCAGCTCCCCTTCGAGCGCCCGGATCTGCCGCGACAACACGGGCTGCGCGATGTGCAGCCGAGCCGCCGCCCGCCCGAAGTGCAACTCTTCGGCGACGGCGACGAAGTACCGCAACTTCCGCAGATCGACATCCACCGCGGCCTCCCCGAGGTCTGAGACCTTCAGGGTATTACGGCCGCCCCGGGACGGCTGGCAAGCAGGCAGGTGCGCAGCCGGGGCGGATGCAGCGGAAGCCGTCCATCAGGAAACCGTGCAGCAGAGCGACCGGGAGGAAGGTCAGCCGGCGAAGCGGCCCACAGCGACGAACGCTGCCAGCACCAGCAGCACGACGTTCATCGGCAGCGCCTTCGTCTCCTTGCGGCGCGCGTGGACGATGATCGCGCCGATCTGGACGATCGCCAGTCCGGTCGCGGCCAGCGGGGTGAGCACTCGCGCGATGTCGAGCGCCCACGGCAGGATCAGGCCGATCGCGCCGACGATCTCGATCGCGCCGATCGCCTTGATCGCCGTCGCGGAGAAGTCCGCCGTCCACCCCATGTTGGGGTTCTCCAGCAGCTTCTCCCGCGGGGTCACGAGCTTCATGCCCCCGGCGCCGAGGTACAGCGCGGCCAGTACACCGGCGACGATCCACAGGACGACGTTCACGGTCACTCCAAGGTCCGGAAAGGTGCCAGAAAAGATGATTGAACACTACATCTTTTCCGGAGGGTAGACCTCAACTTGGCGAGACCGTGACCGACCCGCCGGGCCGCAGGGTGACGACGCGCTTCCAGGCCCCGGCGCGCACCTCGGTCCGCGTCCCGCCGACGCTGCGGATCACCGCCCGGGTCACCTTGCCGTCGCGCCACGCGACGTCGACCTCGAACCCGCCGCGCGCGCCGATCCCGGTCACGCTCCCCGAGCGCGCCCACGCCGACGGCAGCGCGGGCAGCAGTTCCAGCACGCCCGGCCGTGAGTACAGCAGCATCTCCAGCATCGCCGTGGGCGCGCCGAGGTTCGCGTCGATCTGGAAGATCGTGTAGCTGCCCTGGCTGTACATGTCGAAGAAGTTCGCCGCGGTGCCGTTCCCGTTGCCGACCGACGGCCGCATCACGGTGAGCAGCAGCTGGTACGCCTTGTCGGCGTCCTTCAGCCGCGCCCAGCACGCCGAGCGCCACGCGGTCGCCCAGCCGAAGCTGTCCATCCCCCGCGCGGTCAGCAGCGCACGCACCCCGCCGAGCAGCTCGGCCGGCGACGTGTCCGTCGCGATCCGGTCGCCAGGGAAGAACCCGATCAGCGGCGACAGGTGCCGGTGCGTGGTCTCGCCCAGGTTGTCCGGCGACATCCACTCCTCCAGCCACCCGGACGTCGGGCTCACCTTCGGCAGGTACAGCTTCCGCTGCAGCCCGGCGATCCGGTCGCCGTACGCGCGGTCGCGGCCCAGCGTCGTGACCGCCGCGCGGTAGTGCTCGAACAGGTCCCAGACGATCTCCTGGCTGTAGGTGTTCCCGAGCGTGTCCTGCGGGCCGTGCTCGGGTGACCAGTCGTGGTCGTCGACCAGGACCTCGCGGCCGTCGACGGTCGTCGTGACCAGCCGGGCCTCCCAGAATTCGGCGGCGCCCTTGAGCAGCGGATAGATCCGCGCGAGGTAGGCCTTGTCCTGGGTGAACGCGTAGTGGTCCCACAGCGAGTTGCACAGCCACGCGTTGCCGGCGGGGTGCCACCACCAGCCGGAGCCGCCGTAGATGTTGGTGGAGAACGCGATCGCCCAGCCGCCGATCCTGCCGCTCGTGTTGCGGAAGCGGTTTCTGGGGTCGTTGAACAGCTTCTTCGTGGTGTCCGTCCACACGGGAAGCTGCGAGAGGCAGTAGTCGGCCAGCGCGGTGAAGCTGCCCGGCAGGGCCGCGCGGTCGGCCAGCCAGTAGTTCATCTGGACGTTGATGTCGGTGTGGTAGTCGCTCATCCAGTCGGGCGTGTTGTTGTTCTGCCACAGGCCTTGCAGCCCCATCGGCAGGCCGTCGCGCGAGCCGGTGATCGTCAGGTACCGGCCGTACTGGAGGTAGGACGCCTCCAGCTCCGGGTCGGGCGTCGCCGGGTCGTCGTGCCGCGCCACCAGCCGCGACCACGAGTCCAGCGACCGCTTCGACGCCGGGGACGAGCCCAGGTCGAGGCTCATCCGGTCGTAGAGCCGCCGGTAGTCGGCGACGTGCGTGGCCAGCAGCGCGCCACCACCGGCCCGCAGCGCGCGGGACGCCTTCTGCTTCGCCAGCGCCAGGGGGTCGGCCGACGCGTCGAGGAACTTCCGCGCCGCGTCGGGCACGTAGTTCGTGCCGCCCGAAAACACGATGACGACCTCGCGGCAGCCGGTGAACACCACGGTGTTCCCCTGCTGCGCCACCTTCCCGCCCTGGCTCGACGCCGCGGCCGCGCACGCGTACTTCAGCCCGTTGGCGAAGGTCGCGGTGAAGGCGGGCCCGCTCAGGACCTCGTCGCGCGTCGGCTCCAGGGCGACCGTGCCGGTCAGCGTCCCCCGGCCTTCGCTGGTCAGCCGGACGACCACGACGTCGTCGGGGTGGCTCGCGTAGACCTCGCGGCGGTACCGGGTGCCCTGACTCGTGTAGGTGACGGTCACCAGGCCGTTGCTCAGGTCGAGCGTCCGCCGGTAGCCCGTGACGCCGGTGTGCGCGGGCACCGAGATCCGCGCTTTCGCCAGCAGCCCGAGGGTGCCGAACTTCTCGCGTTCGTAGGGGAACTGGCCGTCGTCTTCGAGGACGTCGTTGGCGCCGCCGGTCCAGAGTGACGCGTCGGCGAGGTACAGGAAGTCGGCGGTCGGATCACCACCGACGAGGGCACCGATCCGACCATTCCCGATCGGCAGGCCCTGCTCGATGATCTTGTCCTCGGCCGCGGGCGCCGGGTACCACAGGGTCGTCGCCCGGCCGTCGGGGACGAGGTCCGCCGCGGCCGGGCGCACGACGTCTGCGCTGGCAACGAAGGGACGAACGCCACTCAGGGCGATCCCGGCACCGACCGCGCCACCGAGCTTGAGGAAGGCGCGGCGCGAGGGCGGGAGGGAAGGGTTCGACATGTCGGATCCGTTCGGCGTTGAAGGCGGGGACCGGCTTGCAGCCCGCCAAACATATGACCTATCCGGATCCGGGGTCAAGATTCTTCGTAATTAATCCGATAATACGAACAGCTCGGCAGCTCGACGGCGCAGGCTTCCCGGTTCGATACCGATCGGTATCGTGTGCTGAGGGAGGCGGCGGTAGCGTGCTGACCACCACCGACGAAAGGCCTGCCACCGGTGCCGACCAACCCGTTCCTCGAAGGCGCCTTCGCCCCGATCAGCCAGGAGCACACGCTCACCGAACTGGCCGTCACGGGGCGGATCCCGGACTTCCTCGACGGCCGCTACCTGCGCAACGGCCCCAACCCGCTGTCCGAAGTGGACCCGGCGGCCTACCACTGGTTCATGGGCGACGGCATGGTCCACGGCGTCCGCCTGCGCGACGGCAAGGCCGAGTGGTACCGCAACCGCTGGGTCCGCAACCCCTCGATCGACGCGATCCTCGACGGCGGCCGGCCGCGCACCACCCCGCACAACCTCAGCGCCAACACCAACGTCATCGGCCACGCCGGCAAGACCCTCGCGCTGATGGAGGCCGGCGCCAACCTCTGGGAGCTGACCGACGAGCTCGACACGGTGGGGCGCTGCGACTTCGACGGCACCCTGAGCGGCGGGTACACCGCCCACCCCAAGCGCGACCCGCGGACCGGCGAGCTGCACGCCGTCTCCTACTCGCTGACCGGCGGCAACAAGGTCACCTACTCCGTGATCGACACCGCCGGGCGGGTCCGCCGCGAGGTACCCGTCGAGGTCACGGGCGCGCCGATGATGCACGACTTCTCCCTGACCGAGCGGCACGTCGTCTTCTACGACCTGCCCGTGACCTTCGACGCGGGCCTGGCGACCGCCTCGATCCCGTCGCCGGTGCTGCGCGCCACCGCCCGGCTCGTGCTCTCCGCGGTCATCGGCCGGGTGCGCATCCCCGACCCGATCACCGCCCGGATGGCGTCGAAGATCTCCGCCAACGGCAGCCTGCCGTACCACTGGAACCCGAAGTACCCGGCGCGGATCGGCGTGATGCCGCGTGAGGGCGGCAACGCCGACGTCCGCTGGTTCGACGTCGAACCCTGCTACGTCTTCCACCCGCTCAACGCCTACGACGACGGCGACAGCGTCGTGCTCGACGTCGTCCGCCACCCCCGGATGTTCGACCGGCAGCTGCGCGGCCCCGACGAGGGCGTGCCGACCCTGGACCGGTGGACGGTCGACCTCTCCGCCGGCAAGGTCATCGAAGAACGCCTCGACGACCGCGGCCAGGAGTTCCCCCGCGTCGACGAGCGCGTGGTCGGCCGCCCGCACCGCTACGGCTACGCGCCGTCGGTGACCACCGGCGCGAACCCGTCGGACGCGCTGTACAAACACGACTTCTCGAACGGCTCGACGCAGGTGCGGTCCTTCGGGGCCGGCCGTTCACCGGCGGAGTTCGTCTTCGTGCCGCGCTCCGAGGACGCCGCGGAGGACGACGGCGTCCTGGCCGGGTTCGTCCACGACGCGGCGACCGAACGCAGTGAGCTCACTCTGCTCGACGCCGCCACGCTGGAGACGGTCGCCGCGATCCACCTGCCGGACCGGGTGCCGGCCGGCTTCCACGGCAACTGGCTGCCGAGCGCCTAGCGCTTCCGGTAGCCCAGCACCCCGGCGTCGGCCTGCTCGGACAGGTACTGCGCGAAGGTGATCCGGCCGTCGAGGTGGTGCGGCGCGAGGTGCCCGCCCTCGGCGTACGCCCGGAACGTCTCCCCCGGCACCTTCACCGAGACGATCTTCCGGCGCCGGCCGCTCGCCTCCGCGACCGCTTGCGCCAGCTCGGCCGCCGCGAGGATCTCGGGGCCGCCGAAGTCGTCGACACGGCCCGCCGGGTCGCCCGTGGCCAGGTCGGCCAGGCGCGGCGCGACGTCCCGGACGTCCACCGGCTGGAACCGCACCCGCGGCACGGGCAGCACCGGCAGCCGGGACGCGCCCGCGAACAGGGTCCGGACCAGCGCGTGGAACTGCGTCGCCCGCTGGATCGTGTACGGCAGGCCGGACGCGGCGATCAGCTTCTCGGTCTCGAACTTGGCCTTGTAGTAACCCAGCGGGACGCGGTCGACGCCGACGATCGAGACGTAGACCAGGTGCGGTCCGCCGGTCCAGCGCGCGGCCTCCACCAGCGTCCGCGCGAGCGCCGTCTCGTGCCGGAAGTCGGTGGCGCAGTGGACGACGGTGTCGACGCCGGCCAGTGCGCTGTCGACGCCGCGGCCGGTCCGCAGGTCGCCGGGCACGACGTCCGGGCCGGGCCGTCTGCTGAGGACGCGGACCTCTTCGCCCGCCGCGCGCAGCCGCTCGGTGACCACCCGGCCGAGCTGCCTGGTGCCGCCGGTGACCAGGATCCGCACTAGGCCCACCTCCACCCGTCCAACGCCGTCAAGGCCACCTTACGGGCGACAGACGCCCGTAAGGTGGCCTTGACGGCACTATTCGATCAGCTGCGGATCAGTTGCGGACGATGGTGAACGTGCTCGTCGTGTTCCGGATGTCCTGGGCGTTGTTGCTCAGGGTGAGCCCGGTGAACGTCGCCGAGCCGACGGCCGGGCCCTGGCCCGGTTCCGGCAGCTCGTTGGCCCAGATGCCGATCCCGGACTTGGCGTCGAAGGCGTCCCCGCTGCGCTGGGCACCGCTGATGTTCACGTTCGTGAGCACGGTGTCCTGCACGGAGTTCTGCGGCTGGTTCCCGACGTAGTTCGTCTGGAACATGATCCCGCTGTAGGTCGGGCTCTGGATGTCCACATCGGACACCCGGATCCCGCGGAACTCCTTGGAGGCGGAGAACATCCAGATCGCCGGGAACGTCTGCTGGCCCCAGAAGTGGCCGCCCGCCCGGATGAGCGAGGCGTTCTGGACCGTCGTCGGCTGCGGCCCGAACCCGAGGAACGGGTAGCCGAAGTCGAGCGAGCTGATCGTGATCGCCGAGTACGTCAGCGTGTCCGCGATGTAGAGGTTGCGGAAGGTGTTGTTGTACCCGCCGTAGACCGCCAGCCCGGCCGCGCGCCACGGGGTGAGCGCGGTCAGGTTCTCGAACACGTTGTCGTACTGGTTGCCCTGGTTGATGTCCGTGGCGGCGAACAGCGCGAAGCTGTCGTCACCGGTGGACCGGGCTTCGTCGTTGACGACGTGGTTGCCGGTGCTCCCGTTCGTGAGGTTGATCCCGTCGGCGAAGGTGTCGCGGATCCGGGAGTTCTTGATCGTGGTGTTGTCCACGTTGGTGCCCCACACCATGACCACCTGGTGCTCCACCCAGATGTTGTCGATCGTCAGGTTCGCGACGTTGGCCAGGTTGAACACCTTGCCGGGGCCGTCGATGCGGGAGGTGTAGTTCCCGAACACGGCGAACCCGCTGACCGTCGACCCGTTGGCGGTCGACTGCACGTCGAAGCCGATGTCGGTGTTCTCCTGCCCGGACGGCGCGGAGAACTTCGTGAACCACGGCCCGGCGCCGATCAGCGTGATGGCCTTGCCGTAGACGTTCACCTTGCTCGACAGCGAGTAGTCCCCGGCCGGCAGGTAGACGCCGGTGAGGGTGCTGTCCTGCCGGACCTTGTCCAGGGCGGCCTGGACGTCCTGCTGGGTGAACCCGGCGGGGACGGCGAAGTGCGCCGGGTCCGGGTTCGCCTGCGCGGTGGCCTGCTCGAAGTTCACGAAGTCGATCGCGTAGTTCGTGCTGTTCGCCGCGTCCTTCTGCAGCTTGATCCGGCTGCCCGCCGGCACGGTGGTGCCGAGCAGCGCGCTGGCCTCGTCGTAGATGTGGCGCGGGCCGGTGCCCGGCGAGTTGCCCGGGCCGGTTTCGGCGCCGTAGAGCCACGCGTAGTGCGAGGTCAGGTCGATCGCCTTGAGGAAGGTGCCGTTGACGTAGACGTTGATCGTCGAGTTGATCCCGCCACCACCCGCGGAGTCCGGGATGGAGAAGCGCGTGACCAGCGTGTTCGTCGCCGCCCGCGTCGTGAACTCCACCGAGGCGCCGGTCGAGTTCAGCGTGACGGCCTTGCGCCCGGACGCCTCGCCGGCGAGGTCGCCGATGGTGCGGTTCGGGCCGACCACCGCCGCGCCGCCCGCGAGGACGCCGTCCTCGGCTTCGTACATGTCGTAGGGCATGTTGGCGCCCTGGCCGACGAACAGCGACTGCGTGGTGGTGTTGTTGGCCTGCTTCACCGGCAGCTCGTTGGCGTCGTTCGCGACGACCGTCTTCACGGTGTACTTGCCGTTGGCCGCGGTCCACGTGCCGACGTTCACCGGCGACGCCGTGGCCCCGGCCGCGATGGCGCCGGAGTACGAGCCGGTCAGCGTCTTCACGACGGTGCCGTTCGCGTCGGTGATCGTCACGGTCACGCCGTGGGCTCCCGAAGCGGACGCGATCGTGCCCTGGTTGCGCAGGGTCACGCTGAAGGTCACCGTGTTGCCCGCCGACGGGTTGTTCGGCGACCAGCCGGTGGCCGACACGAGGTCGGAGCTCTGCACCGGGCTGACGACGAGCGCCGTCGAACCGGTGAAAGAGTTGTTGTTCTCGTTCTGCTCGATCACGGCGTTGGCCTCGTCGACCTTGGCCGTGAGCTGGTAGCTGCCCGCGTTCTGGGCGCCGATGTTCGCCGACACCGTCGTCGACGCCCCGGCCGCCAGCGCGCCGACCGCCGCGGTGCCGACCTTCGTGGTGCCCAGGTAGAGGTTGACGTTGGTCGCGCCGGACGCCAGGTTCCCGGCGTTGCGGACGGTCGCCGACGCGGTGATCGCGTCGGTCTCCACCGGGTTCTGCGGCGACCAGGAGACGCCCGAGACCGTGAGGTCCGGGTTCGGCGCGGGGACGCCGATGACCTGGAACTCCGCGGCCTGCCCGCCGCCCGCGCCGGAGTTGGCGGTGACGCGCAGCCGGACGTCGGCGACGCGGCCGCTCAGCGGGATGGTGACGGTGTTCCCGGTCGACGGGCTGAAGCTGTAGGTCTGCGCGGCCGCCAGCGTGGTGAACGTCGAGGACGCCTGCTCACGGCCTTCGACGGCGATGGTCTGCGTGCGCGGGCCCCACGAGGCGTCCGGGTTCAGCTTGACGACGACCTGGCTGAGGTCGGCGTTGGAGCCGAGCCCGACGGTCAGCAGGTTCGGGTAGGTCCCGCCGCCGCCCTCCCAGTACGTGCTGGTCGAGTTGTCGTTCGCGTTGGTCGCGACGAAGGTGAACTCCGTCGACGACGCCGTGATCGGCTTGCCCACCGCGAGGTTCGTGCCGACCTGGGTGCCGTTGCGGGTCACGGTGTTGCTGTTGCCCGACACGTTGCCCGCGGCGTCCTTGGCCCGGACGTAGTACGACACGGTCGTGCCGTCGGGCTGGTTGTCGGTGTAGGTCAGGACGTTCCCGGCGACGCTGCCGCGCAGCGCGTTGTTCGCGTAGACGTCGTAGCCGGTGACGCCGATGTTGTCGGTCGAGGCCGACCAGGTGAGCCGGAGCTGCCCGCTCGCGGGCGCGGTGTAGGCCAGGTTGCCGGGCGCGGACGGCGGCTGCGTGTCACCGCCGGAGGTGCTGCCGTGCACCTCGAACTCGGACAGCTGCGCGGCCGGCCAGCCGGTGTTGGCCGTGACGTTCAGCCGGACGTAGCGGGTGCTCGCGGTGAGGTTGATCGTCACCGTGTTGGCCGTCGCCGGGTCGAACCGGTAGCCGGCGGAGGCGACGAGCGTGCTGAAGCTGCTGCCGTTGGTGCTGCCCTGCACGGTGAGGGTCTCGGTGCGGGCCTCCCAGCCGGTCGGCAGCTTGAGCACGAGCTGCGCGACGTCGGTGGTGGCGCCGAGGTCGGCCTGGACCCACTGCGGGAGCTGGTTGTTGACGCTCTCCCAGTAGGTGGCCTGGTTGCCGTCGCCGACGTTGGAGACGGGGTATTCACCCAGCTGGCTGCTGGCGGTGTAGGTCGCGGAGGCGGCCTGGACCGCCGCGACGGCGGTGGGGACGGCGGTCGCGGCCGGGGCGCCGCTCGCCGCGACGGCGGGTGCGGCCAGGAGGAGGGACAGGGCGGCGTAGGTCGCCGCGCGCGACAGGAGTCGCTTCGTTCTCATGGGGTTCCTCGGATCCGGGGAGGAGGGGAGACGCATCGTGCGAGCGCCGGCCCGCGGGGGCGGGACGGTGCGAGACCAGGGAACGGGGACACGCGGCGGCCGGGGCCGGTGGCGCGCGCGGGCAGGACGAAGCAGCCGTCATGGACACCTCGGCGTTGAGGAGCTGGGCGGGATCTTCCTGACTCCTGCCGCGATTTCTCGCGCGGTTGTCAGGTTCTTGCACTGATTCGTTCAAGAGTTACAGTGACGGGGGTCTCAAGTCAACGCCCAAACGCCGGAAGGCCCCCTCGCGAGCGCGAGGGGGCCTTCCGGGAGACGTGGGCCGCGGCGTCAGTGCACGGCGCCCAGCCGGATCGCGTGGGTGCCGGGTGCGTTGACCGGCTCGCCGCAGTGCTCGCAGATCGTCACCGCGTGCAGTTCGGCACCGCAGGCGTGGCGCCAGAGCGTGGGCGGTTCGCCCTGGTGGACGTACTTGTCGCCCCAGGCCATCAGGCCCAGCAGGATGGGCTGCAGCGCGCGGCCGGCCTCGGTCGGGTAGTACTCGAACCGCGGCGGGTGGTCCTCGTACTGGACCTTCTCGAGCACGCCCGCGTCGACGAGCTTGCGCAGCCGCGCGGCCAGGATGTCGCGGCTCGCGCCGGTGTTCTCGGCGATCTGGTTGAACCGCCGCTCCCCCAGCATGATCTCGCGCAGGGCGAGCAGGCTCCACCGCTCGCCGACGACCTCGAGGGCCTCCGCCACCGAGCACTCACGACCACGCCGCACCGACGTCACCTCCTGGGATTGAAAATCCAACCTAGCACGTGTGACCTAGCGGACAGGCGAGTTGTGCAATCCAACTCACCCCGCGTATACCGAAGGTATCCCCCGATCTGCGAGGAGGCAGACGCCATGACGGACGCGGTGATCGTCGACGCGGTACGGACCCCCATCGGCAAGGGCAAGCCGAACGGGAAGCTGGCCGGGGTGCACCCGGTCGACCTGCACGCCCACGCGCTCCGCTCGCTCGTCGAGCGCACCGGCGTCGACCCGGCCCGGATCGACGACGTGATCAGCGGCGCCGTCGGCCAGATCGGCGAGCAGAGCATGAACACCGCGCGCTGGGCCGCGCTCGCCGCCGGCCTGCCGGAGTCGGTACCGGCGGTGACCGTGGACCGCCAGTGCGGCAGCAGCCAGCAGGCCGTCCACTTCGCCGCGCAGGGTGTCATGGCGGGCGCGTACGACGTCGTGATCGCCTCCGGCGTCGAGTCGATGAGCCGGGTGCCGATGGGCAGCCAGGTCGCCGGGCGCGACCCGTTCGGCCCGCAGGTCGCCGCGCGCTACCCGGACGGACTGGTGCCGCAGGGCATCAGCGCGGAGCTGATCGCCGCGAAGTGGGGCCTGACGCGCGAGCAGCTCGACGCGTTCTCCGCCGAAAGCCACCAGCGCGCGGCGAAGGCGTGGGCCGAGGGCAAGTTCGCCCGTGAGGTAGCGCCCCTCAAGGCACCCGGTCCCGACGGCGTCCTCGTCGACGTCACGACCGACGAGACCGTCCGGCCGGGGACCACGCCGGAGATCCTCTCCGGACTGAAGCCCGCGTTCCGCGCCGACGTCTGGGAGCAGCGCTTCCCCGAGCTGGACTGGCGTGTCACGGCGGGCAACTCCTCGCCGATCAACGACGGCGCCGCGGCGCTCATGATCACCAGCAGCGAGACGGCCGCGGTGCTCGGCTTGCGTCCACGGGCCCGGATCCGCCACTTCGCGGTCGTCGGCGACGACCCGCTGTACATGCTCACCGGCGTCATCCCGGCGACCCGCAAGGTGCTGGACCGGGCCGGGCTGAGCGTGTCCGACATCGACGCCTTCGAGGTCAACGAGGCGTTCGCCAGCGTGGTGCTGGCCTGGCAGGCCGAGATCGGTGCCGACCTCGCGAAGGTCAACGTCCACGGCGGCGCGATCTCGATCGGCCACCCGCTCGGGGGCAGCGGCGCCCGCCTCATGACGACGCTCCTGTCGGTGCTGGAGGAGACCGGCGGCCGCTACGGCCTGCAGACGATGTGCGAGGCGGGCGGCCTCGCCAACGCGACCATCATCGAGCGCCTCGACTGACCCCGTCGTGAGTGGGAAACAGTGTTAGAACACTGTTTCCCACTCACGACAACCCGCGCCAGGTACTGCCGCAGCGCCGCGACCGCCTGCCCCGGGTTCGCCGTGGCCGGGAAGGCGTCGTCGAAGCCGAGCGCGAGCAGCTCGGCGCGGGGCTGGGCCAGCCGTCCGGCGATCACGATGGGCAACCCGGCCAGGGCCGGGTGCGTGCGGAGCCGGGTGAACACGCGTGCGCTGTCCGCGCCGCCGTCCGTGGCGGACAGGACCAGGCAGTCCGGGCCCTCCCGGCACGCCTCCAGGATCCGCTCGACCGGCGGGCGCGCGCCCAGGTTGCGCACCTCGTGACCACAGCGTTCGAGGATCACCTGCAGGGCGACCAGGCTCCAGGCTCCGGTGTCCACACCGGACAGCACGATCTTCACACCGGGCGGAGCCGTGAGCCCGCCCGGAAATACGTCAGTCTTCGGGCGGTTCCTCGACCCCGTCGCGGTCCGCCCATTCCAGCAGCGGGTCGAGGGAGAACACGGCGTCGTCCATGCCCGCGTGGAGGTCGCCCAGCTCGGCGAACCGCGCCGGGACGGTCGCGATGGTGAAGTCGCCCGGCTCGGCGTCGTCGATCTCGTCCCAGCGGATCGGCGTCGAGACCGTGCCTTCCGGGTTGCCACGCACCGAGTACGCGCTGGCGATCGTGTGGTCGCGCGCGTTCTGGTTGTAGTCGACGAACAGCGTGCGCGGGTCGCGGTCCTTGCGCCACCAGGTCGTGGTCACCTCGTCCGGGGCCCGCTTCTCGACCTCCCGGGCGAAGGCCAGCGCGGCGCGGCGGACGTCCTGGAAACCCCACCGCGGCTCGATCCGGACGTAGACGTGCAGCCCGCGCCCACCGGACGTCTTCGGCCAGCCGACCGCGCCCAGCTCGTCGAGGATCTCGTGCGCCACGTGCGCGACCCGGCGGACGCGGTCGAAGCCGCACTCCGGCATCGGGTCGAGGTCGATGCGCCACTCGTCGGGCTTTTCCGTGTCGGCGCGGCGGGAGTTCCACGGGTGGAACTCCACTGTGGACATCTGGACCGCCCAGGCGACGTGCGCCAGTTCGGTGACGCACAGCTCGTCGGCGTGCCGGTTGTAGCGCGGGAAGGTCACCCGCACGGTCTCCAGCCACGGCGGCGCGCCGTTCGGGACGCGCTTCTGGTGCACCTTCTCCCCCGCCACGCCGGACGGGAAGCGGTGCAGCATGCACGGCCGCTCGCGCAGCGCGTTGACGATGCCGTCGCCCACCGAGAGGTAGTAGTTGACCAGGTCGAGCTTGGTCTCGCCGCGGGCCGGGAAGTACACCCGGTCCGGGTTCGAGATCCGCACCGTGTGCGGCCCGACCTCGAGTTCCACCGCCTTCTGCGCCATGACTCCAGACGCTAGCCCAAAATCGGCGTTACGGTGACCCGGTGCGCCTGCCGACGGACGGTCATGTCCACACCGAATGGTCCTGGGACACGGTCACCGGGTCGATGATCGGCTCCTGCGAACGGGCGCTCGAGCTGGGCTTGCCGTCGGTCGCGTTCACCGAGCACGCGGACCTCACGCCGTGGCTGATCCCCGAGCCGATCCGGCCGGTGCTGCCGGACCACTTCCGGGTGCGCCTGCGCCCGGACGGCGTCCTGGAGCCGCCCGACCTCGACGTCGCGGGTTACCTGGCGTGCGTCGAGGAGTGCCGCGGCCGGTTCCCGGACCTGCGGATCCTGTCCGGAGTGGAGCTGAGCGAGCCGCACTGGCACCGTTCGCGTGCCGACGCCCTGCTGGCGTCCCACGACTTCGACCGCGTGCTGGGGTCGGTGCATTCGCTGCCGGGCGACGACGGGCACCACCAAGAGCTCACCGTCGTGTCGGACCGTCCGCCGGGCGAGATCCTGCGCGCGTACCTGACGGAGGTGCTGGGCCTGGTCGAGTCGACGGCCGGCTTCGCCGTGCTGGCGCACATCGACTACGCGCTGCGCTCGTGGCCTGCCGAGGGCCCGCCGTTCGTGGTGGCGGACTTCGAGGAGGAGTTCCGCACCGTGCTGCGGGCCCTGGCCGGCAGCGGACGCGCGCTGGAGGTCAACACGAAGGTCCCGCTGCCGGGCGAGGTGGTGCGCTGGTGGTTCGAGCTGGGCGGCGACGCGGTCGCGTTCGGCAGCGACGCCCACGAGCCGGCCTTGGTCGGCCACGGCTTCGCGAAAGCGGCGGCCATGGCAGAGTCGTGCGGCTTCCGCCCCGGCCACACCCCGCACGACTTCTGGCGCCGCTGACGGCACTTTCCCGTGAAAGCGCCGCCCCCAGGTGGGCACTTTCACGTGAAAGTGCCGCCCCACGCTCACCCGAATGCGCCCGCCCCGGTGACCGCCCGGACGTCACTTTCGCCGAGAAAGATGCGTCTGAAGGCCCCCTGGACGCATCTTTCCTGGCGAAAGTGCGGCTTTGCGGCGCAAAGCATCACTCAGACGGGGTTACGCCAGGGCGTGGCGGCCGTAGGCGCGGACCTCCGTGCTCTGGTCCAGCAGCCGGGTGGCCACCCGGCCGATCGCCGCGTCCAGTTCGGCGCGGTCGCCGGTGCCCCAGTCGCCCAGCCGGGAGGCCAGCCAGTCGTGCCACGCGCGGACCACCTTGGCGAACTCCTCCTGGCCCGCCTCCGTCAGGGCCCAGCCCGCGCTGTAACGCAGGTGGCCGGTCAGCTCCAGCCGGTTGAACGCCGGCTCCAGCACCGACGCCGGGACGCCGAAGTGCTCGCCGATCGCCCGGAGCGTCGCCGGCTCGCCGCGGCGTTCGCGCAGGTGGACCTGCAGCAGGCACCAGATGCCACCCTCGTCGAGGTCGCTGCCCGCCCGCTCGACGATCGCCGGGGCGACCTTGCGGCGCTCGCGGAAGAAGAGCGTCGCGACGGCGCGTTCCAGCTCGCGGTCGTCCGTGCGCGCCTCCGGCATCGCGAACCCGTCGCCGAGGCCGGGCGCCGCGGCGCGGGCGGTGTCGCGCAGCGGGACCTCCTTGAGGAAGAACGCCAGCGCGAACGCCACGAGACCGACCGGCGCGGCGGCGAGGAACACGACGTGCAGCGAGTCGCTGTACGCCTGGATCACCGGCGCCGACACCGCATCCGGCAGCGCGTGCAACGCGCTCGGGATCTGCGTCACCCTCGGGTCGACGCCGGGTGGCAGCGGATGGGCGGCCGCCGCCGCGGCCAGGTTCGGCGCCAGCTGGTTGGCGTACACCGTCCCGAAGATCGCCGCGCCGAACGAGCTGCCGATCGAGCGCAGGAACGTCACGCCGGACGTGGCGACGCCGAGGTCCGCGTAGTCGACGGTGTTCTGCACGGCGATGGTCAGCACCTGCATGCCGAGCCCGATGCCCAGGCCGAGCACGGCCATGTAGGCCGACGCCTCCCAGAACCCGGTGTCGGTGTCGAGGCGCGAGAGCAGGTACAGCCCGATCGTCATGCCCGCGGTGCCGACCAGCGGGAAGATCTTGTACCGGCCGGTCTTGCTGACGGCGTTGCCCGCGGCGATCGACGCCACCAGCAGCGCCAGCACCATGGGCAGCAACCGGACGCCCGACGTCGTCGCCGACGTGCCCTGGACGTACTGCATGTACGTCGGCAGGTACGACAGCGCGCCGAGCATCGCGAAGCCGACGACGAAGCTCATGATCCCGCCGACGGTGAACACCGGGTTCCGGAACAGCCGCATCGGCAGCATCGGTTCCTCGGCTCTCAGCTCCACGAAGACGAACGCCGCGAGCAGGACCAGCGAGCCGATGGCCATCCCGATGATCGTCGGCGAACCCCACGCGTACTGCGTGCCGCCCCAGCTCGTGACGAGCGTCAGCCCGGTCGCGGCCAGGCCGATGAGCAGGATGCCGAGGTAGTCGATCACCGGCTTGACCGCGGCGCGCGCGTTCGGCATGGCCGAGGTCGCGACGATCAGCACGATGACGACCAGCGGGATGTTGACGTAGAACGCCCAGCGCCAGGACAGGTGGTCGACGAAGAACCCGCCGAGCATCGGGCCGGCGACGGTCACCACGCCGAACACCGAGCCGAGCACACCCTGGTACTTGCCGCGTTCGCGCAGCGGGACGACGTCGGCGATCAGCGCGGTCGAGGTGACCATCAGCCCGCCGCCGCCGAGGCCCTGCACCGCGCGCCAGACGATCAGCCAGACCATGCTGTCGGCGAACCCGGCGCAGAACGAGCCGATGCCGAACACGATCACCGACAGCTGGAACATCAGCTTGCGGCCGAAGAGGTCGCCGAGCTTGCCGACGACGACGGTCATGATCGTCTCGGCCAGCAGGTAGGACGTGACGACCCAGGACAGGTGCCCGGCGCCGCCGAGGTCGCCGACGATGGTGGGCAGCGCCGTCCCGACGATGGTCTGGTCCAGCGCGGCCAGCAGCATCCCGAGCAGCACCGCGCCGAAGACGGCGTTGACCCGCCCGCGGCTCAGCTGTGGGGGCGCCGGCTCGTGGGCGACCTCCGCGGTGGCCGTCATGGCACCCTCCCTCGCTCGGCCTCCCAAGCTAGTGCGCGGGAGCGGCCGGTGCGGGGTCCACTGTGGAGAGTCACTCGTTCCGGTGATCGGCGGGCGTCCGGCGCCCGCGGGACGGCGGCCCGGGGACCACCGCCGCCGTCCACTCTTCCCGGTACAGCACCGGCCGGACGACGTGCAGGTAGGTCACCAGCGGCGCCACGCGTTCCGGGTGCGCACCTCGGTTCGGGTGCGGGTCGGCGGCCGAGGCCACCCCCGGGGGCCGGTGATCACGACCGCCCGGCCGTCGAGGAATCCCATGGCCCGGGCACCAGCTCAGGCGGATCGCCGCAACGACACCTCGAACGGTTCGAAGCCCTGGGCTCGGTAGAACTCCAGCGCGCCCTCGTTGGCCGCGAAAGCCGTGACCCGCATCTCGTTCGCCCCGTTTTCCTTCGCCCAGGCGAAGAACGCGGCCACCAGCTCGCCGCCGATCCCGGCGCGGCGGTGCCCGGCGTCGACCCGCAGGCTCTCCAGGGCCGCCGTCACCGCGCCCGGCCGCAGCGGGTTCGGCGGCCGCAGCCGCCCGACCAGGTGACCACCGCCGCCGGGCGCCAGTAGGCAGAGGCACGCCGGATCCTTCACGAGATCGGCGTAGTAGGCCTCGCCCTCACGGTCCGGCCAGCCGGTGTCCATGAACGGGTCGCGGCGGCCGCCGTCCTCGGCGAACAACCCCGCCACCGACGCGACGAACTGGGGGACTTCCTCGGCCGTGCACACGGAAACAGTCATGCCGGACACCGTAACCCGGCCATTTTTTTCGTGTAAATATCGAAATTTCAGGGCCGCAGATGCGCCAGGCTCTCCAGCGCGAGCTGCTCCAGATGCCCGGCCGCCGCGGGACTGCCGCCCGCGGCGCGGAACGACGCCGACAGGCTCTCCGCCGCCCGGCGGTACGACGCTTCGGTCAGCACCTCTTCGACCGCCGCCGCGATGCGGGCGGCGTCGGCCCGGCCGAACCGCAGGCGGACGCCCGCGCCGGCCGCGACCACCTGGGCGGCCACGATCGGCTGGTCGTCGCGGATCGGCGCGACCACGAGCGGCAGCCCGTGCCAGAGGGTCTCGCAGACCGTGTTGTGCCCCGCGTGGCACAGCACCGCGTCGACCCGCTCCAGCAGCGGCAGCTGCGGGACCCGCGGGCGCACCAGGACGTTCGGCGGGACGGCACCGAGCACCCCGCCCGGATCCACGACCACCGCGCGCGCTTCCAGGCCGGCGAACGCCTCCGCCGTCGCGGCGAGGAACCCCGTACCGGCGTCCGTGTTCGCGGTGCCGAGCGAGACGAGCACGGTGGGACGCAACGGGTCGAGCCACTCCCACGGGAAGTCCGTTGTGGACGGACGCCCGGTGATCGACGGCCCGACCAGCCGGACGTTCGGCGGCAGCACGGCCGCGCCGAGAAGTTCGCGGGTGGTGAAGGCGAGCACGCCGAGCGGGGAGAACCGGGGGTCCGCCGGACCGCCGCCGATCCGCGCGCGCAGCCCGTCCAGCAGGTCCGCCACCCAGTCCGCGACCTTGGGCATCCCGGCGAGCGGGTCGACCAGCTCCGCGGACGTCGTCGCGGAGGTGACCCACGGCAGGCCACGCGCGTCGGCGAGCAGGCCGCCCGCGAGGGCCTGCTGGTCGGCGACGACCACGTGCGGCCCGAACGCGTCGATCGCCGCGGCGACCCCGGGCGCCATCGCGTCGGCCAGCGGGACGAGGAAGTCCTGCCAGAGGAACCGCAGCGCGGCGGGCCCCTTCAGCTCGGGCGGCCGCTCCGGCGCGTCCGGCGGCACGGCGCAGGAGAACACCAGCGCGTCCGGGCCGGCCAGGTGCCACAGCAGCTCGTCGTGCCCGGCCCAGGCGATCTCGTGGCCGCGCGCGGTGAGCTCGGCGGCCACCCCGGCGGCCGGGTTGACGTGCCCGACCAGCGGCGGGACGACGAAGAGGAACCGGGCCACTACCGCACCCGGGCCGGGAGCCGGGAGACGTCGCGGACCCACTCGAAGACCAGCTCGATGGTCTCGGCGGTCCGCTCGACCAGCACCGAGTGGCCCTGGTCGGGCAGCACGACCGTGCGGCAGTGGTCGAGGTGCTCCTCGAAGTGCGGCACCTGCGCGGCCAGCCCCGAGTCGCCGCCGAAGAGCGCGAACACCGGGCAGTGGACGTCCGAGAGGTCCGCGGCGATGGTGGCGCTGCGCGGGATGTCGTCGGCCATCGTGGTCGTCTGGAGGATCCGGTTGGCCGCCTTGGACAGCCGCGCGGTGTGCGCGCCGTGGTTGTCCTTGATCCAGCCGATCACCTCGTCGATGGCCAGGCGGGTCTTCGCGTCGGCGAGGCCGTCGGCCATGTGCCGCGTCCAGTCCGCCGTCGGCGGCTCGGCCTCGATGGCGATGACGCTGGCGACGCGGTCGGGCCGGGCGGCAGCCAGCCCGAAGGCCACCGAACCGCCGAACGAGTTGCCGATGACGTGCACCGGCCGCGTGATCCCGAGCGCGTCGAGGACGTCGACCAGGTCGACGACGAACGATTCGAGGCGGTAGCCGCTCTGGGGTCGGGTGGTGCGGCCGTGCCCGCGCAGGTCGTACATGACGACGTCGAGACCGCGTTCGGCGAACGCGGGTCCGAGGGTGAAGTAGTAGCTGGCGAGGCTGTCGGTGAGCAGGCCGTGGACGCACACGACGATCGGCGCGTCGCCGTCCAGGGGGACGTCGGGGGTCAGGCGCTGGACGTGCACGTCCAGCTCACCGGCGCGGATCCGGCTCACGGGCGCTCCCCCAGCGAGGCGACGATGTAGCGGACCAGCTCGCCGACGGTCAGGGCGATGATCTCGTCCAGGTCGCGCTCGGCGATGAACGTCGCGAAGTTGACGCGGTCGCCGTAGTGCTCGCGCAGCTGCCCGGACAGCGCGACCAGGTCGACGCTCTCCAGCTCGAGGTCGTCGTGGAACGTCGTGGTCATGGTGATTTCCGCGTCGTCCAGCCCGTATTCCTCGAGCAGCTCACGCAGCATGCCACTGAGCTGGGCGAGCACCGCCGCCTCGCCGGTAGCCGTCGTCTCGATGCTCATTCCGCGGTCTCCTTCGTCTCCTCGGTCCAGGCCACGACGTACCGGCGCGGCGGCGCACCCGGCAGGTTCGCGGTCTCGGTGCTGTGGACGTGGTGGTCGTGCCCGGCCACCCGGACGGTCAGGTCCCCCGGAGCCGCCGCGACGACCTCGAAGTCGCGCGGCTCGCCCCGCAGCCCGGTGCCGCGCAGTTTCGCGACGGCTTCCTTCGCGGTCCAGAACCGGGCGAACCAGACGTCCGGATCGCCGTCCTGGGCCTCGAACAGCGCCCGTTCGGCCGGGCCGAACGCCGCGTCCACAGTGGACCCGGCCCGCGGGGCGATCTCTTCTACGTCGATCCCGCACGGCCCGAACCGGGCGATCGCGACTCCGGCCTCGGCCCGGTGCGCGAGCGAGATCGTCACCGGCGGCAGCTCCCGGCCGTAGGCTCCGGTCGCGTGTGGACGGCCCGCGTCGTCGTTGCCGATGCGCAGCTCGGCCGGGAACATCTCGGGTTCCCCGCCGGCCCAGAGGAACTGGCGGACGGCGTCCTTCGCCGCGATCCGGCCGAGCAGCCACTGACGACGTCCCCGCGGCGGCCGGCGGTCGTAGGCGTCGCGTTCCGGACCGGCGAGGTAGTTCCGCATGATCAGCTCGCGCGTCGCCAGGTCCGGCCACTGCTCGTGCACCAGCGCCCAGCCGCCGGGCTGTTCCTTCGACAGGGTCGAACGCTCGGGGGTCCGGTCGGCCTGGCGGATGTGCGGGGTGCTGTCGAACCGGCGGTCGCGCCAGCCGGTGAACTCGGCCCAGACCTGTCCCTTGTGGACGAGCTGCATGTCGGCGTCGAGGAACTCCTCGGTCAGCGACGTGATCTTGACCAGGCACTCCAGCCGCTCCCCCGGCGCCGGGTGCGGGCCGTGGAACCGGATCTCGCGCATCGCGACCGGGAAGACGGTGGTGCGCTCGGGCAGCCGGGACATGATCCAGTAGCCGAGCACCTGGCCGACGTTGTCGAGCAGCGCGCCGGGCGCGGCCGGGGTGGTGAGCACCGCGCGGACGTGGCGTTCGCCGACGGCGGTCAGCTCGGTGACCCCCTGGAAGCGCGGGCCGTGGAACATCCAGCGGTCGTCGTACAGCTCGGCGGCCTTCGTAGTGGGTACTTCCTCGGCCGCGAACCGCCACGGTGCCGGGGCACCGCCGGGATACGCGGGAGCCAGCTCGACCACGGCCTGGGAGTAGCTGCCCAGCGCAGCGAGTACCCGGTCATTGCCCTGCGGGACAACACGCACCGGCACGGTGACCGCCGGGATCGCGGTGATCCACTGGTTGAGCCGGACGTCGTGCACGGCGACCGCGCGGCGGCCGGGGGCGGCCTGCTCGGCGAAGCCCATCAGGCGGTCGATCACCGTGGTGGCCGGGACCACGGGCCAGCGGTCCGCCGGATCGGCCTGGGGTGGCTGCTTGAAGAAGCAGTGATCGAGCAGGTAAGGCATCGAGTCGATCGAGACGTCCCACGTGGTGGTCAGCTCGACCGGCCGCGGCGGGGCCTTCCGGCCACCGAGCACAGTGGACGCCAGGTTCGCGGTGTCCTGCAGCAACGCGGCGAACTCGGCGGCGAGCGGGCCCTTCCCGGCCAGGACGTCCACCGTGGACCCCTGGGTCAGCCGGGCGCCGACCTGGGCGCGGGTCCGGTCGTCGAGGCTGATGACGTGCCCGCCGAGGTCGAGCTTCACGGCCTTGCGGGTCGTGGCCCGGGTCTGGCCCGGCAGCGCCGTGCCGTCGACGGCCAGGCCGTCGGCCCACAACGCCGTCGCGACGCGCAGCAGCTGGGCGAGCCCGGGCCGGTGCGGCGAGTGCGCCGCGACGACCAGGTGGTCCTTGCCGTGCAGGGTGTCGCCGATGAGCGAGCCGAGCTGACCGGCCCCGACCTGCACGAACGCCCGGAACCCGGCCGCGTGCAGCGTCTCGGCGAGCGGCCGGAACCGGACCGGCTCCAGCAGGTGCCGGACGAACAGCTCGCGGACATCGGCCTCGGCGGCCGGGTACTCCGACACCGTCGTCGCCGACCAGAGTGGGAGTTTCGGCGGGTGCAGGGTGAAGCCTTCGGCCGCCGCGCGGATCGGGCCGAGGTAGGGCCGCAGCATCGGGGTGTGGAACCCGGAACGGAACGGCAGGACCTGCGAGACGATCCCGGCGGCCCGGAACGTCTGGACCAGTGCCTCGACGGCCGCCGCCGGGCCGCAGACCATCGCCTGGTTGGGGGCGTTGTCGTGGGAGAGCACGACGTCCTCGCGGCTGCCGAGTTCGGCGAGCACCTGGGGTGCGGGCGCGCCGATCGCGGCGAAGGCCAGGCCCGGCACGACGAGGGTGTCCGGGTCGAACCCGGCGAGGAAGGCGTCGATCTCGTCCGTCGCGTACACCCCGGCCGCGGCCATCGCCGTCCACTCGCCGAGGCTGTGGCCGGCGACGGCGTCCGGTGTCACGCCCATCCGGCGCAGCGCGGCTTCCAGGAGGCGGCCCAGCTCGAACACCGCGGCGCCCTGGCGGCCGACGTCACCGACTTCGGCGTCACCGTGCACCCACGGCAGGCCGAAGTGGCGGGCGACGTCACCGCAGTTCAGGGCCAGTTCCGCCTCCAGCCCGGGGAAGACGAACGCGAGCTTGCCGCCGCCCGGGCCGAGCAGCGGCCGGTCGGTGAACCAGACGTCGTTGCGCCCGCGCCACGGCCGTCCGCGCCCGACCGCCTTGCGGGCCAGCGCCAGGCGTTTCTCGGTCGGGTCGACGATGCCGAGGCGCACCGGCCCGGTGCCCTCCGGCGCGGTGAGCACCGTGCGATCCGGTCCGGAAAGGACGGTGCGCAGGGCGTCGACGGTCGGGGCGGCGAGCCGCAGCACGCGTTCGGCCTCACGCACGACGACCGGGGTGGCGCGGTCGGGGGCCTGCTCCAGCACGACGTGGGCGTTGATCCCGCCGAAGCCGAACGCGTTGACCCCGGCGCGGCGCACGGCCGACTCCCACGGCCGGGCCGTGTCCAAAGTGGAAAAGCGCGTCTTCTCGAGGGCGGGGTTCGGGTCGTCGCAGTGCAACGTCGGCAGCAGGACGCCGTGGTGGACGGCGAGCGCGGCCTTGACCAACCCCGCCACCCCGGCCGCGGGCATCGTGTGGCCGATCATCGACTTCACCGAACCGATCACCGCGCTCCCGGCCTGCCCGAACACCTCCGCGAGGGTGGCCAGCTCGGCGGTGTCCCCCGCCGGGGTCGCGGTGCCGTGCGCTTCGAGCAGGCCCAGCGCATCGGGCTCGGTGGGGTCGAGCCCGGCGGCGGCCCAGGCCTGGCGGACTGCGCGGACCTGGCCGCCGGAGTCCGGGTTGGCGAGGCTGGCGGTCCGGCCGTCGGAGGCGACGCCGGTGCCGGTGACCACGGCGTAGACGCGATCGCCGTCGCGCTGGGCGTCGATCAGGCGCTTGAGCACGACGACGCCGGTGCCCTCGCCGATGAGCACGCCGTCGGCGTCGCGGTGGAACGGCCGGATGCGCTCGGTCGGCGACAGCGCGCCGAGCTGGGTGAACACGCTCCAGAACGTGATGTCGTGGCAGTGGTGGACGCCGCCGGCGAGCACGACGTCACAGCGGCCGGTGGCGAGTTCGCGCACGGCGTGGTCGACCGCGATCAGCGAGGACGCGCACGCGGCGTCCACTGTGTACGCCGGTCCGCGGAGGTCGAGGCGGTTGGCCAGCCGGGACGCGGCCAGGTTGGGCACCAGCCCGATCGCGGACTCCGGCGCCTCCGGGCCGAGCTGGTCGGTGAAGGCCTGCCGGACGGCGTCCAGGCGGTCGGCGTCCAGTTCCGGCAGCAGCTCGCCGAGCGTGCGCACGAGCTGGCTCGCGGTGCGGACGCGCTGGTCGAGCCGGACCAGGCCGGGTGTCAGGTAACCGCCCCGGCCGAGGATGACGCCGACGCGGGAGCGGTCGGCGGGCAGCCGGTCCGGGCCGCCGGCGTCGGCGAGGGCCTGGGCCGCGACGCGCAGCGCGATCAGCTGGTCAGGTTCGGTGGCGGGGATCGAGTTCGGCATGATCCCGAAGCCGGTGACGTCCACTTCGGCCAGTTCGTCGACGAACCCGCCGCGCCGGCAGTAGATCCGGTCCGCGCGGCGCTCGGCGTCCGGGGCGTAGTGCGCGCCGTCCCACTTCCCCGCCGGCACCTCGGTGATCGCGTCGACGCCGCCGACGAGGTTGCGCCAGTAGGTGTCCAGGTCCGGTGCGCCGGGCAGCAGCACCGACATGCCGACGATCGCCACGGGGTCCGGCATCCGCGTCACCAGCCCGAAGCGGTGTGGACGACGGCGGACGTCTCCGGGCGGCCCCAGGCCAGCTCGCGCAGCAGGCCGAGGGTGCCTTCCTCCGGGTCGATCAGCGCGATGCCGCGGCGGGCGTAGTCACGCATCAGCTCGGGGGTGACCATGCCGTCGTTGGTGCCGGTCGGCGCCCACGGTCCCCAGTGGACGGTCACGGCGCGGCCCGCGGGCCAGCGGCTGCCCAGGGATTCGAGGGCGTCGTTGGCCGCGGCGTAGTCCGACTGGCCGCGGTTGCCGAGCGCCGCGGCGATGCTGCCGAAGAGGACGACGAACTTCGGCTCGTCGGGCAGGTCGGCCGTCGCTTCCAGCAGCATCTTCGCGCCGTCCACTTTGGTCCCGTAGACGCGGGTGAACGACTCCGGCGTCTTCTCGGCGACGAGCTTGTCCTCGATGACGCCGGCCGCGTAGACGATGCCGTCGAGGCGGCCGTGCTCGGCGTGGATCTCCTTGACCGCGCGGTGCACGGCCTCGGCGTCGAGCATGTCGACCGACTGGTAGCGCACCGGGCTGCCGAGCGCTTCGAGCCGCTCGAGGGTCCCGCGGACCTCGCGTTCGCCGAGGATCCGGCGCACGGCGCGTTCGATCTCGGCCGGGCTTTTGAGACCGCTCGCGATCAGGGCCGTCCTGAGTGCCTTGGCGTCCTTGGCCTGCGGATATTCGTCCTCGGCGGCTGGTACTGCTGTCCGGCCGACGAGTTCGAGGCGGCAGTGGGACGCGGCAGCCAGCGTCGCGGCGAACCGGGCCGTGATGCCCTTGGCGCCGCCGACGAGCAGGACGACGGAGTCGCGGTCCAGCCCGGCCGCGGTGGCTTCGGCGGTGCCGTCACCGGCCGGGCCCGCGCCGCTGCTGCCGAGCAGGCCGAGGTCCTGTTCGGTCATCCGGAACCCGCGGCGCCGCTCGCCGTCCCGGACCACGACGGGCTCGCGGTCCACAGTGGACAGCTCGGCGACGAGTCCTTCGGCTTGCTCGTCAACGGTGGTGCCGCGTGGGTGCTCGACGACCCGGGCGATCGTGTCCGGGTATTCGCGGGAGACGCTGCGGTAGAAGCCGCGCAGGCCTTCGCCGGGCCCGGCGGTGAGCAGCCAGGCAGGGTTCCCGGCGAGGGCGTCGCGGTAACGGGGGAACGCGGCGGGCAGCACGGGCCCGCCTTCCGGGAGGTCGAGCACACCGTCGAACCCCGGCCGGACGGTGTCGGCGATCTCGGCCGTCGCCCCCAGCTTGGTCAGCTTCGCCCGGACTGCATCGGCGAGCGGCCCGGCGCCGAGGACGAGGAACTTCCGCCCGGCGACCTCGGGCGGGCCGGCGGGCACGAGGTCGACCTCGGCCATGACCAGGCGTTTCGGGGCGACGATGAGGGGCTGCGGCCCGGTCTCGAACTTGGGCTGGGTTCGCGGCTGCTCGGCCGCGAGCCCGGCGGCGGTCCGGGCCTTGGCGAGCCCCTCAACGTCGGGCTGGGTTCGCAGCGGTTCGACCGCCCCACCGACGAGCCCGGCGGCGGTCCGGGCCTTGGCGAGTTCCTCGACGTCGGGCCGGGTTCGCAGCGGTTCGGCCGCCCCACCCACGAGCCCGGCGGCGGTCCGGCCCTTGGCGAGTTCCTCGACGTCGGGCTGGGTTCGCGGCTGTGTGGCCACCCCGCCCACCAGCCCGGCGATCGCGGCGGCGGTCCGGGCCTTGGCGAGTTCCTCGACGTCGCCGTCCGGGTCGAGGCCGAGGCGGGTGGCCAGTTCCCCGGCGATCTCGGCCCGTTTGATCGAGTCGATGCTGAGGTCGGCTTCCAGATCGAGGTCCGGCTCGATCATGTCCGCGGGATAGCCGGTCCGGTCGCCGATCACCTCGATCACCGTGTCCAGAACAGACCGGGTGGCCACCACGACCGGCTCGGGCGCGCCGGCTCCGATCAGCTCGGCAATCGCCGCCGCGGTCCGGGCCTTGGCGAACGTCTCGACGTCGGCACCGGCGTCCAGGCCCAGCCTGCTCGCCAGCTCACCCGCGATCTCCGCCCGCTTGATCGAATCCACGCTGAGGTCGGCTTCCAGATCGAGGTCCGGCTCGATCATGTCCACCGGATACCCCGTCCGCTCCCCGATCACCTCGACCACGGTCTCGAGCACCGACCGCCCCAATGTGGCGTTGGGTGCGTCAGACGCACCCAATGTGGCGTTCGGTGCGTTGGATGCACCCAACGCCACATTGGGGCGATGGTCGGCGACCGGGACCGCAGCGGCCAGGGGGGCCGGGACGTCGGTGCCGAAGTAGCCCAGCAGGACGTCGCGCTGGGCCGCGATCATCTCGCGGCTCGTGCGCAGGAAGTCCGCCACCATCGCGTCCGAGGTGCCCGCCGGAGAAGCCGGGGTCACGACCTGCGGGAGCCGTTCCGCGGGCTGGAGGGCGCCCGCCGGGATCGTGCCGTCCGCGGTGCGGAGCAGGTGGCCGTCCACCGTCCATCCGGGACGCTTCGGCCGCGGCACGGAAGCCGCGTCGACGGCGTCGCGGCCGCGGAACAGCCAGCTCGTCTCGATCGCCACGCCGGACGCCGCCAGCTGGGCGAGCGCGTTCAGGAACCCCGGCAGGCCGCGGCGGCCCGGCTGTTCGAAGCCGACCGTCCGATGCGGACGGTCACCGAGGATCGCCGTGACCTGCTTCGCCAGCACCGCTCCGGGACCCGCTTCGACGAAGACGCGCGCGCCCGCCTCGTACATCGCCTCGATCTGCTCGACGAACCGGACCGGCGAGCCGATCTGCGCGGCGAGTTCAGCGCGGACGTCGTCGGAGTAGGGCGCCGCTGTCCGGTTGCCGTAGACCGGAATCGACGGCCGGACCACCCCGATCGCGTCGAGGGACCGGCCGAACGTCTCCCCCGCCGCCGCGACCAGCGGGCTGTGGAACGCGCACGCGACCTGGATCCGCTTCGCGCCGAGCCCGGCGGCCCGCAGCAGCCCGACCGCGGTCTCGACTTCGGCGGTCGGCCCGGAGATCACCGTCTGCTTGGGCGAGTTGTGGTTCGCCAGCACCACTGAGCCCAGTTCCGCGACGATCGCACCGACTTCGTCCGCGGGCGCGGAAACCGCGGCCATCGCGCCCGGGTCCGACGACGGGATCGCGCCGAGGATGGCTTCGGCCCGGGCATGGCTGGCGTGCAGCAGCGCCTCCGGGGTGAGGGCACCCGCCGCGGCCAGGGCTGTCAGCTCGCCGTAGCTGTGACCGCCTGTCATCGCGGGCCGGACGCCGGCGCGGGTCAGCAGCCGGAACGCGGCCAGCCCTGCGAGACCGAGCGCGGGCTGGGCGACGCGGGTGTCGGTGACGCGATCCGCGAAAGCCTGCCGTGCCGGTTCGCCGAACACGGCCGGGCCGAACACCGTCGACACGGTGGCCGGGTCGAGCCGCAGGTAACGCTGCAGCTCCGGGAACATGACGAACAGCTCGGCGAACATCCCGGGCCGCTGGCTCCCCTGGCCGGGGAACAACACCGCGACCTCGCCCGATTCCTCGAAGCGGTAGACCCCAGGCGTGTCCACACCGGACAACGCTTGACGCAGCAAGGCGGTCAGCTCGTCCACAGTGGACGCGACGAGCGCGAGCCGAACCTTCCCCGAGGCCCGGCGAGAAGCGCTCAGTGCAAGATCCCGCAGCCGCCACGGCTGCTTCCCGGCGGGGACGTCCTCGGCCAGCGCGAGGAGGTCCCGCGCCGCCGCGTCCGTGGCGAAGGTGAACAGCTCCGCCGGCCACTCGTCGCCGACCTGGGCGGGCGGGACGCCGTCGTGCGCGCCGAGCACGACGTGGAAGTTGGTGCCCCCGAAGCCGAACGCGCTGACCCCGGCGATCCGCTCGGCGGGCGGCGCGCTCCACGGCTGCGGGGCCGACTGGAACACGAACGGGCTGGTCGAAGCGTCCCACGCCGGGTTCGGCGAGGTCACGTGCAGGGTCGGCGGTTTGACGCCGGTGTGCAGCGCCATCGCCGTCTTGATCAGCCCGGCCAGGCCCGCGGCGCACTTCGTGTGGCCGATCTGGGACTTGACCGAGCCGATCGTGCAGCCACCCGGCGCCGCGCCGGCCTCGGTGAACACCTTGGTCAGCGTGCCCAGCTCGGTCCGGTCCCCGACGACGGTCCCGGTGCCGTGCGCCTCGACCAGCCCGACCTGCGCGGGCGAGACGCCGGCGTTGCGGTACGCGCGGGTCAGCGCGGTGCGCTGGCCTTCCGGCCGCGGCGCCGTCAGCCCGAGCGCGCGCCCGTCGGACGCCGCGCCGACGCCCTTGATCACGGCATACACGCGGTCGCCGTCGCGTTCGGCGTCGGCGAGGCGTTTCAGCGCGACGCAGGCGACGCCTTCGCCGAGCGCGATGCCGTCGGCCGCGCTGTCGAACGTCGCCGAGCGTCCCGTCGGGGACAGGGCGTGCGCCGAGGCGAAGAGGAGGTAGTCGTTGATGCCGTTGTGCAGGTCGGCGCCGCCGCACAGGACGAGGTCGCTGGTGCCGGCGGTCAGTTCCTTGCAGGCGACGTCGACCGCGGTAAGCGAGGACGCGCACGCGGCGTCGACGGTGTAGTTCGCCCCGCCCAGGTCGAGCCGGTTGGCGATCCGGCCGGCGATGACGTTGGCCAGCACGCCGGGGAACGAGTCCTCGGTGATCGTCGGCAGCTGCTCGTCGAGCGCGGGCGGCAGTTCGCCCAGGTAGGACGGGAGAACGGAGCGCAGCGTCATCGCGTTGGACAGGTCGCTGCCCGCCTCCGCGCCGAACACGACCGACGTCCGCGCCCGGTCGAACGCGCGCTCGGCGTACCCCGCGTCCGCGAGCGCGCGGTGCGCGGCCTCCAGGGCCAGCAGCTGCACCGGCTCGATGCTGGCCAGCGACGACGGCGGGATGCCGTAGCGCAGCGGGTCGAAGCCGATCTCGGGCAGGAAACCGCCCCAACGCGACGGTGTCTTCTCGCCTTGGCCCTCGGGGTCGAAGTAGAGGGAGATGTCCCAGCGCTGCGGCGGCACCTCGGTGACGGCGTCCGCGCCGGCCAGGACGTTCGCCCAGAACGACGCGAGGTCCGGCGCCTGCGGGAACATGCAGGCCATCCCGACGATCGCGACGTCCAGCGGTTCGGGCGCGGGCGGCTCCGGCGTCGTGACGCCGAACGCGGCGGTCCGCTCGCGCAGGAACGCGTTCGCACCTTCGCCGACCGCGGTGTGCAGGTCCGCGATCGTGGTGACGGCCGAGCGCAGCACGGCGACCTCGCCGGCCATGAACATGCCTTCGGTGAGCTGGCGGTCCTCGCCGACCTCGCGCAGGACGGCGCCCACGCGCTCGATGCCCTTGCTCGCCAGGCGAAGCCGCCCGACGTTGAGCGTTTCCAGCTGCTCCCAGGCGTCCCGGCTCGGCACGCCGCGTTCGGCGAGCTCCGCCTTGAGCGCCGCGTACTCCTCGGTGAACGGGCTGCGGACGCACCGGGTGGCGTGCCCCGGCGCGGTTTCGAGCAGGTCGGTGTGCCGGGCTTCGAGCAGCTGCCGCTGGAACAGCGGGAGGACGGCCCCGGCGTCGACGGCCTCGTGGGTGAAGAGGTAGGCGGTGCCCATGAGTACGCCGACCGCGGCGCCGCGGACCGCGACCGGCGCGGTGAGTGCGGCGACCATCGCGGCCGAACGCTCGTCGTGGATCCCGCCCGCGAACAGGATCTGCAGCTCCGCGGCGGCGTCCGGGGTCGCCGCGAGGAAGTCGCCGAGGACACCGAGCTGCGCTTCCCAGAGCGGGAAGCTGGTGCGTGGGCCGACGTGGCCGCCGCATTCCGCGCCCTCGAAGACGAACTTGCGGGCGCCGGCCTCGAGGAACTGCTTGAGCAGCCCGGGTGACGGCACGTGCAGGAACGTGCTGATGCCGACGTCCTCCAGCGCCGTGGCCTGGGCCGGGCGGCCGCCGGCGATGATCGCGTGGGTGGGCCGCAGCTCGCGGATCACCTCGAGCTGGGCGGCTTTGACGTCGTCGGCGGCGAAGCCGAGCACCCCGACGCCCCAAGGCGCGTGACCGACCGCTTCGCGCGTCCGCACCAGGACTTCGCGGGTCTGGTCCGGGCCGGACAGCGCGAGCGCGATGAACGGCAGCGCGCCGCCCGCGGCGACCTCGGCGGCGAACGCGGCCTGGTCGCTCACCCGGGTCATCGGGCCCTGCGCCACGGGCAGGGGCGTGCCGAACGCGCGGCTGCCGGCGGTGTCCGGGCCGAGCACCGTGACGTCCGCGCGCAGCGCGTCGCCGATCGCCTCGCGCAGGCCGCGCACCGCCGCGGTCACCGTGCCCCAGCGGTCGCGGAAGCGGGTGGCGAGAAAAACGTCCTGACCTGCTTCGATCGGCGTGGCCGCCCCGCGGCGGGACAGCACGCGGACGCCGTCGACGACCACGGTCTCCGAGCCGTCGAGGCCGGTGACGGCGGTGGTGAGCGCCGAGGGCAGTTCCGCCTCCGGCAGGAGCGCGAGCTGGGTGTCGACGACCACGCCGGCCGCGCCACCCGCGACGGCGGCGGCCGCGGTGTGCGGGCCGATCCCGCCCGCCGCCCAGACCGGCACGGTCTCGTCGACCAGCAACGCCTGCAGCAACACGAAAGTGCTCAGCTCACCCGTCCGGCCGCCACACTCGTGACCGCGGGCGATCAAGCCGTGGGCGCCGCCGTCGACCGCCCGCGCGGCCGACGCGCGGCTGGTGACCTCGGCCAGCACCCGCCGTCCCGGGAAGTCGCGCGCGGTGCACGGCGAGTCCTCGGTCAGCAGCACGGTGCCGGCGGCTTCGGGCAGTTCCGCGTCCGCGGGCGGGCGCGTGAGCCGGACCCCGAAGGCCGGGATCCCCCATTCCGCCAGCAAAGCCAGCTCTTCCGACGCCGGGTCCGCCGGGCCGGTCAGGTCGAGGACGCCGAGCCCGCCACCGCGTGCGGCGGCCGCGACCCCGCGCGCCGAAGGCCACGCGAGCGGCGAGACGGCGACGACCGGCACGGCCGGTTCGCGGTCGTCTTTCGAGACACGCATGGGAACTCCCGCTACAACCGAAAGGGTGATGGGGTAACGGGGAGTACTTAAGCGCGTTCACCCCGTTCCGTCAACAACCCACCGCGAATTCGTCGCGGTGGTGCAGAAAATTCGGGATCGACCAGGCTGGAGACGCAAGAATTTAACGCGGCCGTCACGTACCACGGGCCGGGATCGGGCACGGGATATCCGTTGCACAGCGATCAATAGCCCACCACGACGGTCATACACCCTGGTCGCGGTGGTCCACACCTCCGGACGGGGCAAGCCATCTCACCCGGTGGACGCAGTGGGACTGCCCGCACCGGACCACTCCGTCCGGCGGGTGCGCCGTTTCCCGGACGCCAACACCAAGTGTCGTGACGGTAAAATCGACCACATAACACCACCCGTCACGGCATTGACGCGCAGCGGAATACCGAACGACTCGGCGACTATTCCCCCGGCATTTTTCCCGGCGCCGGAAAGAATCACCCGGAATGCGCCGAACGGGCCCGACGACGTACTTCCAGTCCACTGTGGATTCCCCGGACGCCCGGGTTCCGCGTGTTCACAAGACCCGGGACGGCGAGCAGGGCGCCGGACGGCTCGGCGACCTGGGCGACTCCCGGTATTCGGCCAGGCACCTTCGGTATCTCCGAGTACCGGCCGCCGGGCGGGCTAGATCGAAATTTTCGCCGCGCGCGTTACGGATCTTTCCTGAGAAAAAGCTGAAAACATTTCGCATACCCGTCGGTAACGGTGGACACATCGTCTACCCTTGGACGCACTGTCCAAAGCTGGAGGTGTCGTGGAGTACTGGTACGCCGACGAGCGCTCGGGGACGCGCTACCCGGGCGACCCGCTGCGCTGGCGGGGTGACGACGGCGCCCCGCTCACCGTCGCGCCGCTGCCCGGCCTGGCTCCCGGCGACGTCGAAACCGGGGTCCGGTCGCTCTGGCGCTACCGCGCCGCCCTGCCCGGCGACCTGCGCCCGCTCTCGCTCGGCGAGGGTTGCACTCCCCTGGTCCCGCGGCCGTGGGGCGACGCCGAGGTCCGGTTCAAGCTCGAGTGGTTCAGCCCGACCGGCAGCTTCAAGGACCGCGGGTCCAGCGTCATGGTGGCAGCCCTGGCCGGGGCCGGCGTCACGGACCTGCTGGAGGACAGCTCGGGCAACGGCGGCTCGTCCGTCTCGGCCTACAGCGCCGCGGCCGGGATCGCGGCGACCGTGCTGGCGCCCGAGGGCACGTCGGCCGCGAAGGTCCTGCAGACCCGCGCGTACGGCGCGACCGTCGAACTGGTGCCCGGCACGCGCGACGACACCGCCGCCGAAGCGGTCCGGCGCTCGGCGACCACGACCTACGCCAGCCACAACTGGCACCCGTTCTTCCTGCAGGGCACCAAGACCCTGGCCTACGAGCTGTGGGAGGACCTGGGCTTCCGCGCGCCGGACGCGGTCGTCACGGTCGCCGGGGCCGGCAGCATCGTGCTGGGTCTCGACCTCGGGTTCGGCGAGCTGCTGGCCGCCGGTTCGATCGCGCGACGGCCGCGTCTGCTCGTCGCGCAGCCCCGCAACTGCTCCCCGATCGACGCCGCGTTCCACGACCGGGAGCCGCCGCCGTTCGCCCCGACCGTCGCCGAGGGCACCGCGATCCGGCACCCGGTCCGGCTGCCCGAGGTCGTCGCGGCGATCCGGCGCTCGGGCGGCGACACGGCCGCCATCGAGGAGGACGCGATCGCCGTGGCCGCCCGGCGGCTCGCGGCTCTCGGCCTCTACGCCGAGCCGACCAGCGCGAGCGCCGCCGCCGCGATCGACGTGTTCCGCGCACGCGGCGCGATCCGGCCGGGCGAGACCACCGTCGTCGTGCTCACCGGATCCGGCCTGAAAGCGCCCGACAAGCTGCGGGAGCTGCTCGGATGACCGAGGACGAGCTGCTGCTGCGCGAGGCGGAGAAGATCGCGCACGCGGTCGGCCGGATGTTCCCGGGGTTGTGCGAGGTCGTGCTGCACGACCTGCGCGACCCGGCCCACGCGGTGCGCGCGATCGAAGGCGGCCTGTCCGGCCGGGCCGTCGGCGACCCGGCGACGGAGCTGGGCCTGGCGCGCATCGCCGACCCGGGCTTCCCCGACGTGCTGCAGAACTACCCGAACCGCTTCCCCGACGGCCGTCCGGCCAAGAGCACGTCGATCGGCATCCGCAACCGCGAGGGCGAGTACGTCGCGGCGCTGTGCCTCAACCTCGACGTCTCCCTGCTCGGCTCGGCCGCCCACGCCCTGACCCGCCTCACCCGCACCGACGACCCGGCGCCCCTGACCGAGACGCTGCAGGCCCGCACCGGCGACGAGCTGCGCGCGCTGGTCGAGGACTACGCGGCCGAGCGCGGCCACTCACCCCTCACCCTGCCGGCGGCCGGGAAGAAGGACCTCGTGCGGGTGCTGAAGGCGCGCGGGTTCCTGGAGCTGAAGAACGCGGTGCCCTCGCTGACCGAGCTGCTCGGGATCTCGCGGGCGAGCGTCTACAACTACCTGCGTTAGAACACCGACCAACCGGTCAACGTCGTGAACCGGTCCAGGGCCGCGACGCCCGCCACCGAGTTTCCGCGGGCGTCCAGGCCGGGGCTCCAGACGCAGACCGCGCAGCGGCCCGGGACGATCGCCACGATCCCGCCGCCGACGCCGCTCTTGCCCGGGAGGCCGACGCGGTAGGCGAACTCGCCCGCCGCGTCGTACGTGCCGCACGTCAGCATCACCGCGTTGATCCGCTTCGCCGAGCTGAGCCCGAGCAGCCGGGTGCCGTCGTTGCGGATGCCGTGGCGGGCCAGGAACAACGCCGAGCGCGCGACGTCCCGGCAGGACATCGCGATCGAGCACTGGCGGACGTACTGGTCCAAAACGGACGGTACCGGGTTGCGCATGTTGCCGTAGGAGGCCATGAAGTAGGCGAGCGCGCGGTTGCGGTCGGCGTGCCCGGCCTCGGACGCGGCCACCTCGGCGTCGACGTCGATGTCCGCGTGGCCGCTTTCCGCGCGGAGGAACGAGAGCAGCGCGCCCACCGCGTCGCCGTGGCAGGTGAGCTCGTCGGTCACGACCAGGGCGCCCGCGTTGATGAACGGGTTGCGCGGGATGCCGTCCTCGTGTTCCAGCTGCACCAGGGAGTTGAACGGGTCGCCGGACGGCTCGCGGCCGACGCGCGTCCAGACGTCGTCGCCGCGGGCGAGCACCAGGGCGAGGGTGAAGACCTTCGACATGCTCTGCACGGAGAACGGCCGCAGCCAGTCGCCCGCGCCGTGCACGCCACCGTCCACATCGGCCACCGCGATGCCGAACCCCGGCCGGACCCGGGCCAGGGCGGGGATGTAGTCCGCGACGGCGCCGCGGCCGACCTCGGGCGCGACGTCGTCGGCGATCCGGTCCAGCAGCGCCGCGAGATCCACGGCCGTAGCGTAGAAGCCCGCCGTGGCGCGCGGACACCGGGGTCGCGGGTGAACTTGTCAAATCGAAACGGGAAATACGAGGAAAACCACCAAGGTGATCTCTCGCACACCTTAAGTCTTCCTTAGTGTGCTTGGTCACTTGCCGCTCACGCTCTAGCGTCTGGCAACCATGGATTCCTCGCTGCTCACCGAAAAAGGTGAAAGCTACTCGAAAGCGCTCGGCAACCGCCAAGTGCAGATGATCGCCATCGGCGGCGCGATCGGTGTCGGGCTGTTCCTCGGCGCCGGCGGCAAGCTCCACCAGGTCGGCCCGTCGCTGGTCCTCTCCTACGCGATCTGCGGGGTGGCCGCCTACTTCGTGATGCGCGCGCTCGGCGAGCTCGTGCTGCACGAGCCGAGCTCCGGCAGTTTCGTCACCTACGCCCGGAAGTTCATCGGGCCGTGGGCCGGGTTCGCGTCCGGCTGGATGTACTGGGTGAACTGGGCGATGACCGGGATCGCGGAGATCACGGCCGTCGCGATCTACGTCCACAAGTGGCTGCCGGACGTGCCCCAGTGGATCACCGCGCTCGTGGCGCTGGGTGTGCTGCTGGCGGTGAACCTGCTGTCGGTGAAGCTGTTCGGCGAGCTGGAGTTCTGGTTCTCGGTGGTCAAGGTGCTGGCCATCGTCGTCTTCCTGATCACCGCGCTCGGGCTGGTGTTCACCAGCGCCGACATCGGTGGCACCCCGGCCGGCGTGCACAACCTGACCGACCACAGTGGATTCTTCCCGGCCGGCATCGGCGTCGCGCTGATGACGCTGCAGGCGGTCATCTTCGCCTACTCGGCCATCGAGGTCGTCGGCATCGCGGCCGGCGAGACCAAGGACGCCCGCAAGGTGCTGCCCAAGGCGATCAACAGCGTCGTCTGGCGCATTGGCGTCTTCTATGTCGGTTCCGTGCTGATGCTGGCGATGCTGCTGCCCTGGCCGTTCTACAACGGCGACGAGAGCCCGTTCGTCACGGTGTTCTCGCGGCTGGGGATCCCGGGCATCGGCGACGTGATGAACGCCGTCGTGCTCACCGCGGCGCTGTCCAGCGTCAACTCCGGGCTCTACTCGACCGGCCGGATCCTGCGTTCGCTGGCCGACAAGGGCGAGGCGCCGGCGTTCGTCGGCCGGATGAACCGCCGGCAGGTCCCCTACGGCGGCATCATGTTCACCTCGATCGCCTACCTGCTCGGCGTGGTGCTGAACTACCTGGTGCCGAAGGAGGCGTTCGACATCGCCATCGCGATCGCGTCCCTCGGCGTGATCACGACGTGGGCGACGCTGATCTTCTGCCAGATGCGGCTGCGCCAGGCGGCGCTGCGCGGCGAGCTGGAACGGCCGTCGTACCGGATGCCGTGGGCACCGTATTCCGGCTGGGCGACGCTCGGCTTCCTGGCCCTGGTGGTGGTGCTGATGGGCTTCTCCGACGGCGCCGAGAAGATCGCGTTCTACTCGATCCCGGTACTGGCGATCGTGTTGGCCGTCGGCTGGCGCGTCATCTCGAAGCGCCGCGAACGCGTCCCGGCCGAATAACGACCGGGAGAGTGAAGGCCTCCTCGACGGCAACCCCGAGCCTCGAGGAGGCCTTCACGCGTGACGGCGGGCATACTCGGACCTCCGAACAGGAGGTGGGCGGTGTCCTCGAGCACGGAACCCCGGCGGGTGACGATCCACGACGTCGCGCGCTCGGCGGGCGTCTCGCGGCAGACCGTCTCGCGCGCGCTCAACGACAAGGCCGAGATCGACGGCTCCACCAAGCAGCGGGTCCTCGACGCCGCCCGGGAGCTGGGCTACCGGCCGAGCCGCTTCGCCCGCGGGCTGGTCCGGCAGGACACCACCACCGTCGGCCTGGTCGTGCCCGACCTGCTCAACCCGTTCTTCACCGAGGTCGCCTCCGGCGCGCTGGAGGCGGCCCGCTCCCGGGGCTGGCACGTCGTCGTCTACGACACCGCCGACGACCTCGACCAGGAACTCGCCACCCTCCAGGTGATCGGCGCCCAGGTCGACGCGGTCGTCGGCTACTTCAGCCGGTCCGAAGAGGACCTCGACCGGCTCACCCCGGGCATCCCGGTCGTCCTCATCGGCCGCGAGCCGCGCACACCCCGGTTCAGCGGGATCGGCATCGACGGCGAGGAGGGCGTCCGGGAGGCGATCAGCCACCTCGTCTCGCGCGGGCACCGGCGGATCGGCATGCTCGACCACGACCGCCGCCCCGAGCCCAGCATCCGGCAGCAGTGGTTCCTGCGCGCCATGGCCGAGCACGGCATCCCGGTGCACCCCGGCCGGCTCACCCGCGCCGCCCAGACGATCGACGGTGGCGGCGCGGCCCTGGCCACCCTGCTCAGCGCGCACCCCGACGTCACCGCCGTCTTCGCCTTCAACGACGTCATCGCCATCGGTGCCCTGCGCGAGGCCCGCCGGTTCGGCCTGCGGGTGCCCGCCGACCTCGCCGTCGTCGGCTTCGACGGGCTCGCGCTCGGCACCCTGGTCGAGCCGGAGCTCACCAGCGTCGCACTCGACACGCGCTCGCTCGGCGCGCTGGCCGTCGAGGAGGCCGCGCGGCTGGTGACCGGAGCAGCCGAACCCGGCCGGCTGATCGTCCGCGCCGCCCTTCACCTGCGCGAATCCGCCTGATCCCTTGACAGCGAGATCCACCGGACGCACACTTCCGGGCAGTTCGTGAACGTTCACGGGAGCGTTCACGGGCAGCCGAAGGGTCCTCGATGACGCTGACTCGACGTAGCTTCCTGACCGCGGCGGGGCTGGGCGTGGCGGCGCTCGGGTCCGCCGTCTCCTGCACGAGCCCGACCACGGCCAACCCCGGCAAGCTCACGCTCTGGTACACCAGCGGCGGCCTCGCCGACCAGGTCGTCACCGACGCCCAGGGGCGGTTCGGCGAGCTCTACCCGTCCCAGGTCAGCGGCCAGCTCAAGCAGCGGCTGCTGGCCGCGCTCTCGGGTGAGGCGTACCTGCCGGACATCACGATGCTCGGCGACGACATCGCGACGTACTTCGCCGACAGCGCCCACTTCGCCGACCTGCGGAACCTCGGCGCGGACACCGTCAAGGACCAGTACCTGCCGTGGAAGTGGCAGGCCGGGACGGCGCCGGACGGGTTCCAGCTCGGTTTCCCGATCGACATCGGCCCGGCCGCGCTCTACTACCGGCACGACCTGTTCGCCCAGGCCGGCTTCCCCAGCGAGCCCGACGACGTCGCCGCCGCGGTGCCCACCTGGGACGCCTACTTCGACTTCGGCCGCCGCCTGCAGGAGAAACTGCCCGGCCGGCACCTGATCACCGACACGAAGACCGTCTACACCTACTCCATGGCGCAGGAGCCGGAGAAGTACTTCAAGCCGGGCAACACCTACCTCGGCGACGCGCCGCAGGTGCGCCGCGCCTGGGACCGCGCGCTCACGGCGTTCCGCTTCGGGCTCACCGCGGGCTACGCCGGTTCGCAGGACCCCGGCAGCTCGGTCGAGCGGCACGCCGCCTGGAACTCCGGCAAGGAGCTGAGCTTCGTCAACGCGTCCTGGATCGTCGGCGAGCTCAAGAAGTCCGCGCCGGACACGGCCGGGAAGTGGCGGGTCTGCCGCAGCCCGGGCGGCGCGGGCAACCAGGGCGGCTCGTTCCTGGCGATCACGAAGTACTGCCCGCGCCCGGACCGCGCGTACGAGGTCGTCCGCTGGCTGCTCTCCCCCGAGAACCAGCCGCGCTCCTACCTCGAGGCGGGCCTGTTCCCGACCAGCCCGGCCGCTTTCGACGACCCGCGACTGCTGGCCCCGGAGCCGTTCTTCGGCGGCCAGGCCACGATGTCCGTTCTGGCGCGCGCCGCACGCGAGGTGAAACCCGCCTACTTCAGCCCGTGGGACATCGCGATCAGCGACACCTACACCGACGAGCTGACCAACGTCGAACTGGCCGGGAAGGACCCCGGCCGGGCGTGGGACGACGCCCGCCGGACCGTCGAACGGCTGCTGACCCGGCAGGGGGTGCTCTGATGGCGATCCTCACCCGGCCCGCCGCTCCGGTGCTGACGCCGGTTCCGACGCGCCGGAAACGCTGGCGCTACCTGCCGCAGTACCTGGCCGTCGCGCCGTTCTTCGTGCTGTTCGCCGTCTTCGGGCTCTACCCGATCCTGTACTCGCTGTTCCTGGCGCTGCAACGCTGGGACGGCGTCGGGCCGATGCAGTTCGTGGGCCTGGGCAACTTCGAGTTCCTGGTCGGCGACCCGACGTTCTGGGACTCGATCGGCAACACTCTGGTCATCTGGGTGATGTCGACGATCCCGATGACCGCGCTGGCCCTGCTCATCGCGGTCGGGCTGCACTCCTCGATCCGGTTCAAGGGGGTGTTCCGGGTCGCCTACTTCCTGCCGAACGTCACCTCGATCGTGGCGATGTCGCTGGTCTTCGGCTCGATCTTCAGCAGCGAGTTCGGCATCCTCAACTGGTTCTTCGGCCTGGTCGGCATCGACCCGGTGCCGTGGCTGACCGACCCGTGGGCGATCCGCGTCGCGATCTCGATCATGATCGTCTGGCGATGGGTCGGTTACAACGCGATCATCTTCCTGGCCGGCCTGCAGGCCCTGCCGTCCGACGTCTACGAGGCCGCGAAGGTCGACGGCGCCGGGCCGGTCCGGACGTTCTTCCGGATCACTCTCCCCCTGCTACGCCCGGTGCTGCTGTTCTCCGTGGTGATGTCGGCGATCAGCGGGCTGCAGATCTTCACCGAGTCGCAGATCCTGCTCGGCAACCGCGGCGGACCGGACGAGGCGGGCATGACCATGGTGCTCTACTTCTACGACAACGCCTTCGTGAACAACGACTTCGGCTACGGCGCGGCGATCGCGTGGGGCATCTTCGTCGTGGTCGTGCTGTTCGCGATCCTCAACTGGCGGCTGATCCAGCGCCCCGGGTTCCTCAAGGCGGGCCGATGACCGCCACGCGCGCCGGCCGGATCGTCACCTACACCGCCCTGACACTGGGCGCGCTCATCACGCTGTTCCCCTACTACTGGCTCGCGGTGATGGCGTCCAACACGACGGCGGACATCTACTCGTCCCCGCCGACCTGGGCGTTCGGCGGCGAGTTCTTCCACAACGTCGGGCAGGTCTTCGCGAAGATCGACTTCTTCGGGTCGCTGCTCAACACCCTGGTCGTCGCGATCGTGACGACGCTGCTGGTGCTGTTCTTCGACTCGCTCGCCGCGTTCACCTTCGCCAAGTACCGCTTCCCCGGCAGCTCACTGCTGTTCGGCGTCGTGCTGGCGACGTTCGTGGTGCCGACGCAGCTTTCGGCGATCCCGCAGTTCACGATCATGGCGCACCTGGGCTGGGTCGGTGACCTCAAGGCGCTGATCGTGCCCGCCGCGGCCAACGCGTTCGGCATCTTCTGGATGCGGCAGTACGCGCAGACCGCCATCGCGGACGAGCTGCTGGAGGCCGCGCGGATGGACGGCTGCGGCTTCTTCCGGACGTACCTGACGGTCGCGTTGCCGGTGCTGCGCCCGGCGCTGGCGTTCCTCGGGATCTTCACCTTCGTCAACGCCTGGAACGACTACCTGTGGCCGCTGGTCGTGCTGATCGACTCGAACCACGTGACGCTGCAGGTCGCGCTCTCGCAGCTGAACGGCCTGTACGTCAAGGACTACAGCGTCGTCATGGCGGGCACGCTCGTGGCGATCGTGCCGCTGGTCGTCGTGTTCCTGTTCGGCGCCCGCCACTTCATCCGCAACCTCGCCGCCGGCGCCCTGAAGGGCTGAAAGGACTCCATGTCGTACGTCGAAGACCCGGGCCCCGGCTACGGTTCGCTGCCCCCGCGCGCGGCCTTCGCCTCCGACGCCGCGTCGCTCTCGCTGAGCGGCACCTGGCGGTTCCGGCTCTCCCCCACCGCCGATTTCGAACGCGACGGCTTCGACGACTCGGCGTGGGACGAGCTGCCCGTCCCATCGATGTGGCAGCTGCACGGCTACGGCAAGCCCGCCTACACGAACGTGCACTACCCGTTCCCGGTCGACCCGCCGCACGTGCCGTCGGACAACCCGACGGGCGACCACCGGCGCCGCTTCGACCTGCCCGCGGCGTGGCCGGCCGGGCCCGCCGTGCTGCGCTTCGACGGGATCGACTCGTGCGCCCGGATCTGGCTCAACGGCGTCGAACTCGGCGTCACGAAGGGCAGCCGCCTGCCCTCGGAGTTCGAGGTCGGGCCGCTGCTGCGGCCGCGGGACAACGTCCTGGCCGTGCGCGTCCACCAGTGGTCGGCGGGCAGCTACCTCGAGGACCAGGACATGTGGTGGCTGTCCGGGATCTTCCGCGACGTCACCCTGCTCGCGCGGCCGGCGGGCGGGATCGAGGACTACTGGCTCCGCGCGGACTACGACCACACGACCGGGCTCGGCACGGTCCGCGTCGAGACCGACGCCGACGTCCTGCTCGACATCCCCGAGTTGGGGGTGTCGGCTCACCCGGCCGGGTTAGCGCTGGAGGTCCCGGTCGAGCCGTGGAGCGCGGAGTCGCCGCGGCTGTACGACGGCACACTGTCCACAATGGCCGAGCGGGTGCCGGTGCGGATCGGCTTCCGGACCGTCACGATCGACGACGGTCAGCTCAAGGTCAACGGGCGGCGGCTGCTGCTGCGCGGGGTGAACCGGCACGAGCACCACCCGCGCACCGGCCGGGCCGTGCCCCGCGACGTCGCGCTGGCCGACGTCCTGCTCATGAAGCGGCACAACGTCAACGCCGTCCGCACCAGCCACTACCCGCCGGACCCGGCGTTCCTCGAGCTGTGCGACGAATACGGCCTGTGGGTGATCGACGAGTGCGACCTGGAGACCCACGGCTTCGGGCCGCTGGAGTGGCGCGGCAACCCGAGCGCCGAGCCGACGTGGGCCGACGCCTACCTCGACCGGATGCGCCGCACGGTCGAGCGGGACAAGAACCGGCCGAGCGTGATCCTCTGGTCGCTGGGCAACGAGAGCCACACCGGGCCGAACCTCAAGCGGATGGCCGAGTGGACGCGCCACCGCGACCCGACCCGGCCGGTGCATTACGAGGGCGACCACGAGTGCTCCTATGTGGACGTCCACAGCCGGATGTACGCGACCCACGCCGAAGTCGAGTCGATCGGGCTTCGCTCGGATCCGAACGAGCGGCGGCGGGACCTGCCGTTCCTGCTCTGCGAGTACGGGCACGCGATGGGCAACGGCCCGGGCGGGCTGCTGGAGTACCGCGAGCTGTTCGAGCGGTACCCGAACTGCCAGGGCGGGTTCGTCTGGGAATGGCTCGACCACGGGCTGGCCGCCGGCGACCATTTCGCGTACGGCGGTGACTTCGGCGAACCGATCCACGACGGCAACTTCGTCATCGACGGGCTCGTCTTCCCGGACCGGACGCCGTCACCGGGGCTCGTCGAGTACGCCAAGATCATCGAGCCGGTCCGGATCGAGGCCGACGCCGACGCTATCCGGGTGTCGAACCACTACGACGTCGTGAGCACCGCGCACCTGACGTTCACCTGGGTCCTGGAGGACGAGGGGATCGCCGTCGCGGAAGGCGTTCTCGACGTCCCGACCGTCCAATCCGGACAGAGTGTTTCGGTGCCGTTTCCGCGGTTGCCCGCGACCGGGGGCGAGTCGTGGCTGACGGTTTCGGCGTCGCTGACGTCGCCTTCGTCCTGGGCGCCGGGCGGGCACGTCGTCGGCTGGGGTCAGCTGCCGGTGTCGCCCGCGCGGGTGACCGAGCGCCCGGCGCGTCGCGGCCCGGTGTTCCGCACCGCCGGCCGGCTGCTGCTCGGCATCGGCGAGTTCGAGCCGGCGACCGGCCGCCTGACGACGCTCGGCGGGCACCCGGTGCAGGGGCCGCGGCTGGACGTCTGGCGGGCGACCACGGACAACGACCGTGCCGAGTCGGCCGAGGGGTGGCGGGAGGCGGGCCTGTACCGGCTGCAGCACCGGGTGATCACCGTCGATGCCGACGGCGACGACCTGGTCGTGCGTACCCGGGTCGCGCCGCCGGCGCTGGCGTCCGGGCTGCTCGCGGACTACACGTGGACGTCTCTCGGCGACCGGTTGCAGCTGCGCGTCGAGATCACGCCCGACGGCCTGGAGGGCACGCTCCCCCGCCTCGGCCTGACGATGGCGGTCCCGGGGGCGCTCGGCACGGCCGAGTGGTTCGGCGCCGGCCCGGGCGAGGCGTACCCGGACAGCCGCCAGGCGGCGCGGATCGGACGGTTCTCCCGCAGTGTCGACGGGCTGCAGACGCCGTACGTCTTCCCGCAGGAGAACGGCAACCGCGCGGACGCCCGCTGGCTGCGCCTGACCGACGCGGAAGGCACAGGCCTCCACGTCGAGGGCGACCCGGTGTTCGACTTCACGGCCCGCCGCTGGACGTCGGCCGACCTCGAAGCCGCCCGGCACACTCCCGACCTGGTGGCGGGCGAGCTGGTGCACCTGACACTGGACGTCGCCCAGCACGGCCTGGGGTCGGCGTCCTGCGGGCCGGGGGTGCTGCCGCGGTACCGGCTGGTGGCGCAGAAGACGGAGTTCACGCTGCGGTTCGGTGTCGCAAATTGAGACCGCCGGGGCGCTCCGGATGCGGTGTGGTGGAGGCTCAGACCGACAGGAGCGTCCCGGATGACCCAGCCCACGACCGCCCCTTCGAGCGCCCGGCTGCTGGCGACCCCCGGTGCGCTGGGCCTGGCCGACCTCGTCGCGATCTTCGACGACCTGCAGTTCACCCTGAAGTGCTGCGAACGCCTGGTGGCCGAGCTGGAACGGCCCCCGGCGCGGCTCGACGCCGTGCTGATCGAGTCGCTGTGGGTGTCCGCGCTGAACTCCTACGCGCGCTGCTTCCGCACCGGTGACCGCGGCATGGGCCTGACCGTCGAGGACGTCAAGGCCACCGAGGTGCCGGGCGAGATCGCCGAGTGGCACGAGCTGCTCGGCCGCATCCGCGACTTCTCGATCGACGGCCCGGTCAACCCACGCGAGGACTACTCGGTCGGCGTCTCCCAAACCGAGTCCGGCCAGGCCGCGGGCATCGTGATCACGTCGGCCGTGCGCCCGCTGGTCGACGACGTGACGGTCCGCCAGACCGGCCGCCTGGCCTTCGAGCTGAGCCGCCTGGTCGACGAGCGGATCAAGGACCACCAGCAGAAGGTCTTCACGGCGGCGGAGCGGATGACGCCCGAACAGCTGTCGGAGTTGCCGGCGATCGAGGTCGCCGCGGAACCGGAGTCTCAATAAGTCTCATAAGTCGTCTTATTACTCTGGGCAGGGTAGGTGCCGGAGTGAGTCGGCGCCCGCCACCTGGGTCCACAGCCACGCTCCGCAACCTGGGCGATCGCAATGTCAGCCGCCGGCAGTCGAGTCGGCGGCGGCAGCCACCCAAGCGCACGTCACGCCCTGGGTGCCCCGGTGGCGGTCACATGGGCTCGGCGCGGTCACAAAGTCGGCCGCCGTCAGCCAAGCCCACGGTCACGCTCGCACCATGCGCTCCGGCGGTCGCGCGAGCGCCCCTCACCACAGTCGCGATGTCGGCCGCCAGTTGCCGAGTCGGTGGCAGCCGCCCAGACAGCCCAGCGCCCGGGCTGTCTCAAAAATCGACTCCCGGCCGTCTCATTATTCCGCTTCCGGGAGGTGACGGTAGATCGTCGCGCGGGAGACGCCCAGGGCTGTGGCTATGTCGGCTGCCGAATGGCCGGTGTCGTACAGGCGGTGCGCTGCCTCGATCGTCTCGGGGCTCATCACGCTCGGCCGGCCGCGGCGGCCGCGTGAAGCCGCCGGTGTGCCGAACAGGCGGGCCACGCCGTCCAGGACCGCGGCTCGCAGCTCGTCCACCGGTGCGTCGGCGAACAGCACCACCGGGTCGCTGAGCATCGCGATCGCCTGGGCCCCTCGGACCTGCCCGGCCAGGTCCGCGTCCGGGCCCGCGACCAGCTGGTTCGCCTTCAGCATGCCGTCACGGAAGCGCTCGAACACCACCTTCGACGCCGTCAGGCCGAGGTCCCGCAGGTTCATCCGCAGCAGGTACCGGTGGCTCAGCCACACGTCGAGCAGCCCGGCGATCGCCGCCTCGCGGGGATCGGGTGCGGCCGCGGCCTTCCCCATCGTCGTCTCGAGGTCGTCGAGCAGCGGCTCGGCCAGCGCCGTCACGATGTCGGCCTTGCCCGGGAAGTGGTAGAGCACCGCCGTCTTGGTCACGCCGACGCGTTCGGCCAGCTCACGCACCGACGTCGCGTGGTAGCCGCGCTCCGAGAACTCCTCGAGCGCGGCGCGCAGGATCCGGGCGCGGGTGTCGGCCTCCGTCATGCGCCGAGCCTAGCCGCTTGCCTGACCGCTGGACAGTGGCGTACCGTCGTGACTGACCGATGGTCAGGAACTTCACCCAGGGGGTACACCGTGAACGAACAGACCGTACTGATCTCCGGCGCGGGCGTCGCCGGGCCGACGCTGGCCTACTGGCTGGCCCGCGCGGGCTACCGGCCGACCGTCGTCGAACGCGCCAGGGGCCTGCGTTCGAGCGGCAGCCCGGTCGACGTCCGCGGCCCCGCGGCGCACGTCGCGGCCGAAATGGGCCTCACCGCGAAGCTGCGCGAGGCGAGCACCGACGTCACCGCGCTGAAGTTCGTCGACGACGCGGGCCGCCGCACGGGCCGCGTCGCCACGAGCGCGCTGGGCAGCAGTGACGACGTCGAGCTGTCGCGCACCGACCTCGCGGCGATCCTGTACGAGGCCGCCGCCGACCGCGCCGAGTTCGTCTTCCACGATTCGATCACCGAGCTGCACCAGGACGACGGCGGCGTCGACGTCACCTTCGAGCGAGGCGCCCCGCGGCGCTTCGACCTGGTGATCGGCTCCGACGGCCTGCACTCCGGCGTGCGGCGGCTGGCGTTCGGGCCGGAAGAGCGGTTCGTCGAGCACATGGGCGTCTACATCGCGACGATGCCGCTGGCCGAGCCGCCGGCCGACCGCACCGAGATGGTCATGTACAACTCGCCGGGGCGCGCGGTGGCCGTCCACCCGTCGCGCGGCCACGGGATCGCGGCGTTCATGTTCCGCGGCGCCGCGGTGCCGGGCTTCGACCACCGGGACACCGCGCGGCACAAGGAAATGCTCACCGAGGCGTACGCCGGCGCGGGCTGGCGGGTCCCCGAGCTGCTGGAGCAGGCTCGCGTGGCGGACGACCTCTACTTCGACTCGGTCAGCCGCGTCCGGATGGACAGCTGGGCGGCCGGCCGGATCGTCCTGGCGGGCGACGCGGCCTCGTGCGTCTCCCTGTTCGGCGACGGCTCGACCTTGGCGATGGCGGGCGGGTACACCCTGGCGAACGAGCTGGGCCGGACCCCGGAGGACCCGGCGGCGGCGTTCCGGCGGTACGAGGCCGCACACCGGAAGCTGGTGGAACCCAAGCAGCGCAACGTCTCGACGGCCGCGGCCATGCTGATCCCGGCGACGCGCCGGGGCCTGGTGGCCCGCAACCTGGGCACCCGTCTGCTGCCGCTGGTCTCGGCGGCCCGGCGGCTGGTACCCGCGCGCGCCGCCTAGCTGCAGTGCCCTCCCGGCGGTGTCATGGGGATCGAACACCGCCGGGAAGCAGCCCCCACTGCGACGACATCGCTGACCGTCAACTCGATTCCTTGCGCCCCACCAGGTGGAACACGCGGCTCATCGCACGGTACGGGTCCCGGCGGCTCGCCTCGAGCTCCACCGCCGCCACCTGGTCCGCGTCGGCGAGGTCCAGCTTCGTCCCGGCGAACTCGAGCCAGTCGACGAACAGCCAGACCCCGTACCAGTCCACCGGCTCCACACCCCGGCTCCGCAAAGACTCGCTCAGTTCCTCGACCGTGTCGGCCCGGCCCGGCACGCCCAGCACCCCGATCTCGCCGGTCGCGTCGAACGACGCCAGGGCGTCGGCCCACCGCCGTTCCATGGCCGGGCGGACCGCCATCGCGTGGCCGTTGCCGGTCATGATCGAGACGACGCCGCCGGGCTCGGCGCACCGGGCCAGCTGGTCGAGCAGCGGGCCCGGGTCGTCGAGGTAGCCGAGGACGCCGTGGCACAGCACGGCGGCGAAGCGCCGGCCGCCGACGGCTTCGAACGCCGTCTCGCCGTCGGCGCGCAGCAGCGTCACCCGCCGCTGGGCGTCGGCGGTCAGCCGTTCGAGGCGTTGCCGGGCCTTGGCCAGCATCGCGGGTGAGGGATCGAGCAGCGTCACGTCGTAACCCGCCTCGGCCAGCGGGAACGACTGGTGACCCGCGCCGCCGCCGACGTCGAGCACCGTCGCGGGCGGCGCCGGGAGGTGGTCGAGCAGCTGCTGGTGCAGCACGTGGGTGCGCACGTGGCCCTTCACCGTGGCATAGGCCTCGTCGGCGAACTTGTCGGCCAGACCGGCCCAGGTGTCCTCGCTCACCTCACCACGTTAACGCCGGAGATGAGCTTCACGAGCGGAGCATCGGCGGGTACAGCAGCGCCGCCTCGCCCCGCCGGTACAGCTGCGCCGGGCGCCCGCCGTCGCGCGTGGTCGTCCGGCCGGTCGGCTCCAGCAGCCCGTCGGCGCCCGTCACCTTGCGATGGAAGTTGCGCGGGTCGAGCCGCGTGTCCCAGACCAGCTCGTACACCCGCCGCAGCTCCGCGACGGTGAACTCCGGCGGGCAGAACGCCGTCGCCAACGGCGAATACTCGAGTTTCGCACGGGCGCGCTCGATGCCGTCGGCGAGGATCCGGTCGTGGTCGAACGCCAGGCGCTCGGTCGCCAAGGAACGCACCGGCGCCCAGCGGGCGTCGGCCGCGTCGGTGCCCGCGCGCGGCACCGGGAGGTCCGGGGCCAGCGCGAGGTAGGCCACCGTCACCACGCGCATCCGCGGGTCGCGGTCCGGTGCGCCGTACCCGGCGAGCTGTTCGATGTGGACGGTGCCCGGCGCCAGCCCGGTCTCCTCGGCCAGTTCGCGGCGGGCGGCGTCCTCGAGGTCCTCGTCCGCGCGGACGAAGCCGCCGGGCAGCGCCCAGCCGCCGAGGAACGGTTCCACTCCCCGGCGGACCACGAGCGCGCACAGCTCGTCCCCGGTCAGGGTGAGCACGACGAGGTCGGCGGTGACGGCGAACGGCGGGTGACCCATGCCACCACCCTACCGGCTAATCGTCATCTTGACGATTAGACCCTCCAGGCCATATCGTCACCTCGACGATAAGAGGAGGGCCCCATGGCCGACATCAACCGCCGGTTCGGCTTCCGGCACCTGCGCGGCGCCCCCACCGTGCACATCCGCCACTACCGCCGCGGCAAGCTCGCGCACGACGGTCTCGGGCTGTCGTTCTGGTACCGGCCGCTGACCGCGGTCGTCTCGGAGGTCCCGGTCGACGACCGCGAGCTGCCGCTGCTGTTCCACGCCCGCACGGCCGACTTCCAGGACGTCACCGTCCAGCTCGCGCTGACCTTCCGGATCGAGGACCCGGCGCTGGCCGCGCAGCGGATCGACTTCTCCATCGACCCCGACACCGGGCGCTGGAGAAGCGACCCGCTCGCCCAGATCAGCGGGCTGCTCACCGAGAACGTGCAGCAGTACGCGGTCGAGGTGCTCACCCGCACTCCCCTGGCCACCGCGCTCGTCGACGGCGTCGGCGCGGTCCGCGACCGCATCCGGGCCGGGCTCGCCGTCGAGGACACCCGGCTCTCGCAGACGGGCGCGGCGGTCCTCGACGTCCGCGTCGTCTCGATCCGCGCCGAGCCGGAGGTCGAGAAGGCGCTGCAGACGACGGCGCGGGAAAAGGTGCAGCAGGAGGCCGACCGGGCGACGTTCGAGCGGCGCGCGCTGGCCGTCGAACGCGAGCGGGCGATCAGTGAGAACGAGCTGCAGAGCAAGATCGAGCTGGCCCGGCGCGAGGAGCAGCTGCTCGCCCAGCGCGGGGCCAACGCCCGGCGCCAGGCCGAAGAGGCCGCGGCGGCGAACCGGATCGACACCGAGGCGCAGGCGTCGCGGGAAGAACGTCTGACGCAGGTCAAGGCCGACGGCACCCGCGCGCTCGGCGAGGCCGAAGCGGCCGGCGAGGCGGCCCGGCTGGCGGCGTACCGCGACCTGCCCGAGGGCGTGCTCACCGGGCTGGCGCTCAAGGAGCTGGCCGGGAACCTGCCGCAGATCGACAGCCTGGTGCTCACGCCGGACCTGCTCACGCCGCTGCTGACCAAGCTGGGCGTGCGGTCGTGAGCCTCGCCCCGCGCGTCGTGCTGGTGCACCGGCGCACCGAGCTCGACGAGCTGCTCGCCCGGCACGGCACCCGCGGCCAGGCGGAGTTCTTCCTGCGCACGCGGGGGCGTGACCTGGCCGAGGTCACCGAGGCGGACGCGGCCGTGCGCGCGGCGTTGGCGACGGCGTCGGCGGCGATCCCGCTCGACTGGCGCCGCGGCGAGGTCGAACGCGCCGACCTCTCGCGGTTCCTGTTCACGCCCGAGGACGTGGTCGTGGTCGTCGGGCAGGACGGGCTGATCGCCAACGTGGCCAAGTACCTCGACGGCCAGCCGGTCGTCGGGATCACGCCGGGCGCGCCCGGGGTGCTGGTGCGCCACCCGGCCGCCGCGGTGGCGGACCTGGTGCGCGCCACGGGGAACGTCGAGCACCGGACGATGGCCGAGCTGACCGCGGACGACGGCCAGCGGCTGCTGGCGCTCAACGAGATCTACCTCGGGCACGCCGGGCACCAGACGGCCCGCTACCGGCTGGGGGTCGGTGGCGGGCCGCCGGAACGGCAGGCGTCGTCGGGGATCCTGGTCGGGACGGGCACGGGCGCGACCGGCTGGTGCGGCTCGGTGTGGCAGGAACGCCGCAGCCCGCTGCGCCTGCCCGCGCCCGGCGAGACCCGGCTGGTCTGGTTCGTGCGGGAGGCGTGGCCGTCCCCGTGGACCGGGACGGCGCACACGGAAGGCGAGCTGACCTCGGCACCGCTGACGGTGGAGGTGGAGTCGGACCGCCTGGTCGCCTTCGGCGACGGCCTGGAGGCGGACAGCGTCACCCTGACTCGTGGGCAGTCGGCGACGTTCGTGCCGGCGGCGAAGACCGTCCACTTGGTCCGGTGACGGCGGTCGGGGTCCGGCACGTCGAGGGGGCGTGCCGGCTTCGCCGGTCGACGACATTCGCCCGGCGTCCGCCGCCGGGCCCGGCGGTGCGCCCGGCCCGAGCAGTCCGCGACATTCGTCCCGGCCGCGAAGACCGTCCACTTCGTCCGGTGCTTTTCTGGGACACGATGCGGCAACGTTGTCACATTCGCCGGACGCGGCCGCCAGAATGATCTCCTCGCGACGATCGGAGGTGACCGGGATGACGTGGCTCGTGTGGGTGCTCGGCGTGGTGGTGATCGCCGCCGCCGGGTTCGGGGTGGTTGCCGTGCCGCGGTGGCGGGAGCGGGACCTGCGCACGCGGACCGCCTGGTCGGCCGCGCGGGCGGCGATCGACAGCGCCGCCGTGAGCCGGGACGCCGCCACCGCTCCCCTGCCCGAAGCCGAGCAGCTGCTGGCCCGGGCCGAGACCATCGCCGCCGCGCACGGCGGTCCGCGGGCCGCCGAGACCGCCCGCGACCACGCCGTGCGGGCCGACGCGCTGTGGCAGGCGGCCGCCCGTGGCTGACCGGCTTCGCTGGATCCTGCTCGCCGTCGCCGGCGCCGTGCTCGTCACGTTCCTCCTGGTGCAGCAGCAGAGCACCGACGTCAGCTACGGGCAGGCGCCCGCGGCGAAGGACCCGATCCCCGAGGGCTCGGCGGGTGAGCTGAGCGGCGCGACCGTCCCGTCGGCCGAGCAGCTGACGGCGATGGTCAAGGACTCCCCCGTCGTCCGGCTGCCCGGCGCGATCGCGACCTGGGACGACCAGGCGGTGCAGGCCGCGGCCGGCACCGCCGGGGTCCGCGTCATCGTGGCGCCACCCGGGCTGCCGAAAGACGCGCGCACCCGGGTGAAGGACGTCGAGGAGGCGACCGTCCAGGTGATCGGCACCGAGGTCACCGGTGGAGCGCTGCAGGCCTCGCCCGACCGCGCGTCCGAGTGGCTGCGCGAGTTCGCCACCGGGGACGTCACGGAGTCGCTGACCACCCTCGCCGCCCACCTCAACCACCAGCCGGACGCGCCGGACCAGCCCGCCCTCGCCCGGCGCGACCCGACGGCCGCCGAACTGGCCGAAGTCACCACGGCACTCCGCGCCACCGGCCGGTACGTCGCCCCGGGCGCGAACCTCAAGGACCCGCCCGCGACGACGGCCGCGTTCCCCGGAGCGCAGCCGCTGTACGTCGCCCTGCCGCAGCAACCGGCCGGGCAACCACTCGTCCACTTCGGACCCGCGCTCGCGCAGGAGTTCCCCGGCCGCCCGATCGTCGCGATGTACGGCCAGTGGGTCGAGTACGACGGGCCGTCGGCCGCCGCGTTCGCCGACGTCGCCACCGCGAGCTTCTACGGCCAGTTCGGCGACCGCCTCAGCACCTACGCCTACCCGCAGCGCAACGTCCTCGGCGCCTGGCTGGACCGCGTCACGGCCATCCGCTACGCCGGGTTGTTCGACCGCCCGCTGCCCTACACGCCGTTCGACCCGCTGCGGGTCGCGCTGCCCGCGCTGCCGTGGCTGTTCGCCGCCTGCGCGGTCGGGTTCCTCGCCCTGTCGGCCCGCCGGATGGTGCGGCCGGGCCGTCCCTCCGGGGCCGGCGTGCCGGCACGACTGGCCGGACTGACCGCGCTCGCCGTCGAGATCTCGGGGCTCACCGACGGCGCGTCGTCCGCGTCGCTGACCCGCGGGATCACCCAGCTCACGGCGGCCCGGGAGGCCTTCGGAAAGAAGCTGCCGGACAAGCACGTGCACGGCCTGCTCGACGCAGCCGAGTCCGATTTGGACACCACGGCCGGGTTGCTGGGCCGCCCGGACTACCGGCCCGCCGAGTACCTGCAGGGGAGGCTCGCGTGAAACGCTTCTTCCGTTCCGCGTTCGGGATCGCCGTGCTCGGCTGCCTCGTGCTGGCCGGCTGGGCGGTGTGGTCCGCGGGCGTGTTCGACGGCCCGGTCGCCCGGCAGCTGCGGTCGGCGTCGGTGTACGTCGCGCCCGGCGTCACGCTCGACCAGCCGGCCGCCGAACGCGTGATCGGCAACCGGCGGCTCGTCGTGGGCTTCCTCGAACCGGGCGCGGACCTGAGCGACGCCTGCGACAGCCTGGGCAGCGCGGCCGACGGCACCCTCGCCGTGATGCTCAGTCGTGACGGCGACGACTACGAGAAGTACGGCTGCTCGCGGCTGCCCGGGAGCGACGACGAGAACTTCGGCAAGGCCGTCGTCGCGGAGTCGATGATCGGCAACGGCATCGACGGCTTCACCGGGCAGCCGGTGGACGCGCTGAAGGTGATGGTCGTCAACTACGACCTGCTGGTCCGCTCCGGCGCGATCCCTGACGGCGGCCGCACGGTCAGCCCGTCACTGCCGCGCTACCTGGTCGCCACGGCCGCCGTCGCCGCGGTGATCCTGGGATCGCTGGCGCTCTACCTCGCCTCCCGCCGGGCCGGGCGGTCGTCGGCGGCGCGGCGCGAACGCCGTGACGCCGAAGCCGACGAGCGGACCGAGCTGTCGGCGGCGGCCGCGGTGCTGGCCCAGGAGATCATCGACCTGGACAAGCGGTACGCGCGCCAGAAGGGCACGAGCAAGTTCGCCCGGAGCTACCGGAGCCTCGTGGCGGACTACACGAACCTGCTACCGGACCTCGGCCGGGAGACGCCCGAGCTGCGGGCCCGGGTCGAGAAACTGCTGACCCGGGCCCGGAAGCTGGGCGCTCAGGTGCCGTAGCGGGCCTTGACGATCGACGGCGTGTCGAGGTTGTGGCCCGCGTCCATGCTCTGCGCGAGCCGGAGGTACTGGCCTTCGGCCCACATCAGCGGGCCCGCGCTGCCGGTCGGGCGGCCGAGGCCGAAGCAGCCGACGTCGGCGCGGTCCCAGACCTGCTCGGGGACGAAGTACCCGTCGTTGGCCGAGTCCGCCATCGACTTGAGGTAGACCGCCGCCGAGCGTCCGTTGGCCAGCTCGTACTGCCCGCGCTCCCCCGACAGCACCGGCCACAGCCGCCCGAACCGCTGGCTGCCGCCCGCGGGCCAGCCGCTGCAGTTCGCGGTGCTCTCGCCGTAGTTGTCGTGCGCGTACCGGTGGAAGTAGACGTCCCCGTTGGGCAGGGTCACCTGCACGGCCGAGTTCCCGTCGGACGCAGCCGCGGTTGGCGCGACCGAGGTGGCGATGGTGGTGTCGTTCGCCGGGCGGATGCCGAGCCGGACCAGGTCGAGAAAGCCGAAGTCGGTGACGTCGTGTTCGTAGAAGCAGCCTTCGTCGAAGCAGATCGTGGCGGTGTCGTTCGGGTTGCCGCTGCGGTCGAGGCGTTCGTAGTAGGTGTGGCCGCCCCAGTAGCCGGACGTCGTGACCGTCCAGCCCGCCAGGGAGTTGCGCCAGGAGTCCGCTGTGGACTCCCACGACGTCGCGCTCGCGGTGTCGCCGTTGGCCCGCGCGATCGCGCCCGCGGCGACGAGCCCGGCGATCTCGGCGGCGATCGACGACGGCGACTTGCCGTACTGCTCCTCCCACCGCTCGGTGGTGTCCGGGCCGGTCGCGACGATGTGGTTCGCCGTCGTCTTGACCTTCGCGTACGTCGAGGCGTCGGTGACGCCGGTCAGCCAGGCCAGCAGGATCGCGTCGGCGTCCTGGTCGAGCTGCTCGCAGCAGCCGAGCTGCTGGGCGCTGGCCCCGGCGACGCCGGAAACCGGGCTGTAGCGCGGGAACGAGCCCGCCGGGTAGGTCACGCCGTCCCCCGCGGTCGGGCTGCCGATCCACTGCGAGTTCCAGAGGAACTGGGCCATCCGCTTGGCCTGCGCGCTGTCGCCGGCGGCGAGCAGGCCGGTCGCCTGCTGGTAGAGGTCGCGGCCCCAGACGCGGTGGTAGCCGTCGTTGAGCTGGTCGCCGTTGGTGTAGTCGCCCCACGGCGTCGCCAGGCCCGCGACGCTCGCACCCGGGTGCTGCTTGTCCTCTGCGGTCTTGAGCGCCATGGCCGCAACGTAGTAGGCGCGACGGCGTTGCGTGTCCCCGGAAACGCTGGTGGGTGCGGGTTTCAGACCGCCCACATAGGTATTCCAGCCGCTGCGATAGGCACTCGAGGTCGCGGTGAACCCGCTGCTCAACGACCCACTGGCCGCCGAGGACGCGGCGGCCGCGGTGTCGCCGTAGCCGAGGGCGACGGTGAACGTGGTGTCCGTGCCGACCGGGATCTGTCCACACTGGACGACGTTGCCGGTGCCGGAGACGTTGTCGAACTGGTTGTTCAGGGTCTTGTCGGCCCGCAGGTCGGTCAGGCAGTCGCTGCCCGCGCCGCTGTACCCGTTGTCGTGCGCGGTGAATCCGGTCGAGACGCGCATGGCCGAGACGACGGTGGTGGCCGCGCCGCCGAAGAGCGTCTCGGTGCCGCTCGCCATCAGGCCGCTGCCGTCCCACCAGGCGTTGTCGTTCGCGCCGCCCCCGGCCATCGACGGGTTGGCCAGGAGGTAGAGCCGGTAGCTGCCGCCGTCGAGGGACTGGAACCGGGTGTTGGTGACGAGCGTGGCGCGGGCCGGGTCGGTGACGTAGTCGGTGGTGATCCGGTACTTCCCACTCTTCGCGGTGTTGGTGACGGTGTACTGGAGCGCCTTCTCATCGGGCATCGTGACGACGTGGTTCGTGGCGTCGCGTTCCAGGTCGACGAAGGTGGAGCCGTCGGTGACGACGAACTGGCGGTCCTGCATGTTCGGCACGTCGGCACGCGGGTAGAACACCTCGGACGTGACGCCGTTCGCGACGGTGAACCACACCGGGCTCGCCGTCGTCGTCGAGGTGCCGAGGACGGACTTGTTGCCCGTGGCCCAGGACGCACCACCGCCGCAGCAGTCGGTCGCGGTGCCGCTCGCCAGTGCCGTGCCGGGCACCGCGCCGGCGAGCAGCACACTCGCTCCGGCGCAGGCCAGGACGGCTTTCCACCTGTTCATCGGGACCCTCCGACGTCGTTGTCGCAATATGTTGCGGGCCGCAACATATTGGGGCACACATCGATGACAGGCAATGTCCGATCGTTCTGAACCGATCCAGCCCAACCCACCCGAACGCCGTGTCGTCCCCTCAATCACGCGTGTCGGCTGCCCGATCACGCGTGTCGGCGTCCCCATCACGAGGTTCGCCGGGCCATCCGTGATCAGAACGCCGACACGCGTGTCTGGAGGGTCGACACGCGTGATTGGGAGGACGACACGATGATTCGGTGGCGGTCAGGCGTCGGCGATGCGGTCCAGCCACTCCGCCATCAGCACCCGCTCGGCGCCGGTCAGGGCCGTCGCCCCGGCCAGGCCGGCCCGCAGGGCGATCGCCCGGCCCGGGAGGTCGTCCGCGCCCGACGGTGAGGTCGCCTCGGTCAGGATGCGGGCCAGGACCGTCTCCCGGGCCGTCACCGACAGTTCGGCGTCGCGCTCCTCGGGAGGCGTCGCGATCTGGGTCAGCACCACGCCCATGCCGGTCGCGTGGACCAGCCTCGCCGCACGTTCGACGCTCACTCGCAGGCGTCCAGCTTCGGCGACGCGCGCGACGATGGCGTGCAGCATCGCCTCCGCCTCGCGCGCTGCCGGGGAGGTGCGACCCGGGCGGGCGTCGCCGTACATCAGGACGTAGAACTCCGGGCGGGACAGGCCGAACTCGATGTGGAGGTCCCAGCCGCGCCGGAGGTCCTCGACCGCGTCGCCGGTCGAGCCCAGCTCCCGCTTGCTCGTCAGGTACTCGTCGAAGCCGTACGCCGCGACCGCGTCCAGAAGACCGTCTTTGTCCCCGAACAGCCGGTACAACGCCGGCGGCTGGACGCCCGCCGCGGCGCTCACCGCGCGGGTCGACAGGCCGTCGCGCCCCTCCGCGACCAGCAGGGCCGCCGCCGCCTCGAGGATCCGCTCGCGGGTGTCCGCCGCCGTCTTTGTCACCATGGTTCCGATGATAACAAAATCTGGATAGCAAGTGTTCAGAGCAGGTCGACCGCGACCCGGTGGGCGAGCCGGCGCAGCAGCGGCGCCGCGTCCGCCATGCAGCGGGCCGGGTCGGGTTCGAGGTCCGTCAGGGCAAACGCGGCCGCAATGCCCGCGCCTGCAAGCTCTTCGGCGGACAGCTGGGAGCGGCCCGCGACGGCGGCGCACGGAATGCCCTTGTCCGCCGCCGCGCGGGCCACGCCCGCCGGAGCCTTACCCGACAGCGTCTGCCGGTCCAGAGATCCCTCGCCGGTGACGACCAGCGAGACGCCGGCCAGCGCGTCGTCGAAGCCGAGCAGGTCCAGCAGCAGCGCGATGCCGGGCCGCATCCGGGCGCCGAGCACCGCCATCGCGGCGAAGCCCACTCCCCCGGCGGCACCCGCGCCCGGCCGGTCGGCGTACCCGGGGCCGGCGAACGACGCCCAGTGCCGCAACGCCTCGTCCAGCAGTTCGACGTCGTCGGGCGTGGCCCCTTTCTGGGGACCGTAGACGAACGCCGCACCGTTCAAGCCGTACAGCGGGTTGTCGACGTCGCTCGCCAGCTCGATGTCCACTTCGGACAGCCGCGGGTCCAGATCGGACAGGTCGAGCGCGGCGAGCCGGGCCAGGGCCGCGCCACCGGGCGGCAGCTCACGGCCCGCGCCGTCCAAGAGCCGGGCGCCCAGGACCGCGAGCATTCCCGCGCCGCCGTCGGTGCAGGCGCTGCCGCCGACGCCGAGCACGATCCGGCGGCAGCCCGCCGCCAGCGCCGCCGCGATGACGTCGCCGGTGCCCGCGCTCGTGGCGTCGAGCGGCGAAGGCGCGCCGGGCAGGCGATGCAGCCCGGACGCCTCGGCCAGCTCGACGACGGCGGTGTCGCCGCGCACCGCGTAACACGCGGTCAGCGGCCACCCGGTCGGCCCGCGCGCCGGCACCCGCACCCGGCGGAACCCGGCGGCGACGGCCGCGTCGACCGTGCCGTCACCGCCGTCCGCCACCGGGAGGCACTGCACAGCGAGGGCCGGGTGGACGTCGGCGAGGCCCTGGGCCACCGCCGACGCCACCTCGGCCGCGGTCAGCGACCCCTTGAACTTGTCCGGCGCGACGAGCACCCTCACGCGCTGGCCCGGTACGCGCGCCAGTCGCCGATCTCGGTGATGTCCCGCAGGGCGACGTGCGAGGTGTACGGCCGCCGCAGCAGCATCGCGAACGCCGAACTGCCGTCCGCCAGCTCCACCACGCCCAGCTCCAGCTCGTGCGGCTCGGATGGGAGTACCTTGTCCCGCAACGCGTCCAGCGAGACGTCGTACACCTCGCCGGTCACCTCCGCGCCGCCGTGCGACACCGGGTACAGCGCCGGGCACTGCTCGCCGACGGCGTAGAACCGGTACTTCGCCGCGGTCTTCGCGCTCGTCACGAACGGCGAGCCTTCCAGCAGGTGGTGCAGGGGCTCGCCACGCATGGCGCCGCCGTTGAAGAACATCAAGGCCACCGGAACTCCTAACGGAAGAGGGCTTCGACGCCGTCGACGGCGAAGTACACCGCGAACACCAGCGCCAGCAGGGAAAGCAGCCAGCCGGCTTCGCGCCACTTGCCGCGGCCGATCTTGATCAGCACGAACGCGATCAGGCCCGCGCCGACGCCGTTGGTGATCGAGTAGGTGAACGGGATCAGCGCGGCGGTCAGGAACACCGGGATCGTGTAGTCCGGGTCGTGCCACGGGATGTGGCGGCACTGGGCGACCATCATGCCGCCGATGACGACCAGCGCGGGCGCCGCGGCCTGGGCCGGGACGACCCCGGCGAGCGGCGTGAACAGCAGCGTCCCGGCGAACAGCAGGCCGGTGACGACACTCGCCAAGCCCGTCCGGGCGCCCTCCCCGACGCCGGCCGCGGACTCCAGGAAGACCGTGTTCGGCGACGACCCGGTGACCCCGCCGGCGATCGCGCCCGCGCCGTCGACCAGCAGGATCCGGCCCATCCGCGGGACCTTGCCGTTCTTCGACAGCCCGGCCTCGTCGGAGACGCTGGTGATCGTGCCCATCGCGTCGAAGAACCCGGACAGCACCAGCGTGAACAGGAACACCGTGGCCGCGAGCGCGCCCGCCGAGGCGAACCCGCCGAACAGGTCGATGTGCCCGAAGAGCCCGAAGTTCGGTGCCGCGACGACGTGGTCGGGCAGCGCCGGAGTGGTCAGGCCCCAGCCGCCGACGCCGAACCCCTCGTGCAGCACGACGGCGAACACGGTGGCCACCCCGATGCTGATCAGCACCGCGCCCGGCACCTTGCGGGCCATCAGCACGATCATCAGCAGCAGGCCGAAGCAGAACACCACGATCGGCCAGCCGTGCAGGTGCCCGCTCGCCCCGAGGCGCACGGGGACCGTCGTTTCCGCCGCGTCCGGCACCCGGGTCACGAACCCGGCGCTGACCAGCCCGACCAGGGCGATGTAGAGCCCGATGCCGACGGTGATCGCCGTCTTGAGCGGCCGCGGGATGGCGTTCATGATCCGCTCGCGGACGCCGCTGACGGCCATCAGCACGATGCAGACGCCTTCGAGCACGACCAGCCCGAACGCCTGCGGCCAGGTCATCGTCGGCGCCATCTGGAACGCGACGATGCCGTTGATGCCGAGGCCGGCGGCCAGCGCGAGCGGCGCGTTGCCGACGAGTCCCATGAGGACGGTCATCACCGCGGCGGCCAGCGCGGTCGCCGTGGTCACCTGCGCCGCCGAGAGCCGGGCGCCGGTGATGTCGGTGGCGGCGCCGAGGATGAGCGGGTTCAGCAGCACGATGTAGGCCATCGCGACGAACGTCGTGAGACCGCCGCGGACTTCGCGGCCGACCGTGCTCTGCCGGGCCCGGATCTCGAAGAGCCGGTCGAGGAGGGACCGGCGTTGCGGGGGCTCGGGTACTTCGTCGCGTACGGGGTCCTGGATTTCTGCCTGGGTCATGCGTCCTGCCCTTGCCGGTGGGTGTGCTCGGCCAGGCCAAGGCACAACGCCGTGCCTGGGCGAGCGGGACGTACTTTTCGGGAATGCTCCGGTCAGCTGGCCTTGTGGGTCAGTAAGCGGTGAGGTCAGTAGTCGGTGCGGTCGCTCTTGTCGAGCCAGGCCGCGAACGGCGCGAAACCGTCCTTTGCGGACAGTCGCGTGACGGGGACCGTCCAGGTCTCGCGGGGACGGTCGAAGAGTTCGTAGAACACGCGGTCGTCGAAGCCGGCCTTGGCCGCGTCGTCGCGGTCGGCGGCGTAGAGGACCTTGTCGACGCGCGCCCACAGCGCCGAGGACAGGCACATCGGGCACGGCTCGCAGCTGGAGACGAGCACACAGCCGTCCAGCTTGAAGACGCCCAGCGCCTGGCAGGCCGCGCGGATGGCGACGACCTCGGCGTGCGCGGTCGGGTCGAGGTTCGCGGTGACGCGGTTGACGCCGGTGGAGACGATCTCGCCGTCCTTCACGATCAGCGCGCCGAAGGGGCCGCCGCCGTTCGCGACGTTGGTCTCCGCGATGCGGATGGCTTCCGCCAGCCATTCCTGCTCGGCGGAAATCGACGTGGTCATCTCAGACTCCAGTGATGTGCTCGGGGCGGATGGGGACGCGCGGCAGCTCGAGGCCGGTGGCCGCGCGGATGGCGTTGGCGATCGCCGGGGTGGCGGAGATCGTGGGCGGTTCGCCGACGCCGCGGACGCCGTAGGGCGCGTGCGGGTCGGGGCGTTCCAGGACGTCGACGCGCATCGGCGGCATGTCGAGGATGGTCGGGATCAGGTAGTCGGTGAAGGACGGGTTGCGCACCTTCCCGTCGACGACCTGGATCTCCTCCATCACGGCGAGGCCGAGGCCCTGGGCCGAGCCGCCCTGGATCTGGGCGACGACGGCGTCGGGGTTCATCGCCTTGCCGACGTCCTGGGCGCAGTCGAGCTGCACCACCTTGACCAGGCCGAGGTCCAGGTCGACGTCGACGACCGCGCGGTGGGCGGAGAAGCCGTACTGCACGTGGGCGTCACCCTGGCCGGTCTCCGGGTCGAGCGGGTAGGTCTTGCGGTGGTGGAACTCCCGGGTCTCCTCGACGGCGGTGTCGCCGAGCAGGTCCGCGAGGTCGGTGAGCACCTCGCCGTCGGCCGCGACGATCTTGCCGCCGGTCAGGGTCAGGCCGTCGGCCGGGCGGCCGAGGCGCAGCGCGGCCAGGGCGTACACCGCGTCGGCGACCGCGCGGCAGGCGTTGCGGACCGCGCCGCCGGTGACGTAGGTCTGGCGGGACGCCGAGCTGGAGCCCGCGTCGCCGACACTCGTGTCGGCCGGGTGCACGCTCACCCGCGTCAGGCCCAGCTCGGTGCGGGCGATCTGCTGCTGCAGCGTCACCAGGCCCTGCCCGACCTCGGCGGCCGCGGTGTGCACCATGGCCACCGGCTCGCCGCCGATCACCTCCAGCCGGACGCGGGCGGTCGAGTAGTCGTCGAGGCCCTCGGCGTAGGAGATGTTCTTGATCGTGACGCCGTAGCCGACGCCGCGGACGACGCCTTCGCCGTGGGTGGTGTTGGACGCGCCGCCGGGCAGGTCGCGGATGTCGCGCTCCCCCACCGGCTCCGGCGGCAGCGGCAGGTCCCGCAGCCGCTGCACCAGCTCGGCGACCGGCGCCGGGAAGTCGACGACCTGGCCGGTGACCACAGTGGACCCTTCGCTGAGTGCGTTGCGGATGCGCAGTTCCGCCGGGTCCATGCCGAGCGCGGCGGCCAGTTTGTCCATCTGGGACTCGTAGGCGTACGTCGGCTGCACCGCGCCGAGCCCGCGCATCGCGCCGCAGGTCGGGTTGTTGGTGTAGACGCCCCAGCCCTCGATGTGCGCGTTGGGCACGTCGTACGGGCCGACGCTCAGCGTGGTGCCGTTGCCGACCACGACCGGGGTCTTGGAGGCGTACGCGCCGCCGTCGAAGTACATCTTGGCGCGGACGTAGACGAGCTTGCCGTCGCTGGTCGCGCCGTGCTCGTAGTACATCTTGGCCGGGTGGCGGTGGACGTGCCCGAAGAACGACTCCAGGCGGTTGTAGCTCATCTTCACCGGGCGCCCGGTGCGCAGCGCGAGCATGCACGAGTGGATCTGCATCGACAGGTCCTCGCGGCCGCCGAACGCGCCGCCGACGCCGGACAGCGTCAGCCGGACCTTCTCCAGGGGCAGGCCGAGGGTTTTCGCCGTCTGGCGCTGGTCGACGTGCAGCCACTGGGTGGCCAGGTAGAGGTCGACGCCGCCGTCCTCGGCCGGGACCGCGAGGCCCGACTCCGGGCCGAGGAAGGCCTGGTCCTGCATGCCGATCTCGTAGACGCCGGACACGACGACGTCGGCCGTGGCGGCCGGGTCGCCCTTGACGATCCGCTGGTGACGGACGAGGTTCCCGCCGGGGTGCAGCTTCGGGAGGGTGTCGTCGTGCGCGGCGCGCTCGGGGTCGGTGATGGGCTCGAGGACGTCGTACTCGACGACGATCTCCTTGAGCGCCTGCCGCGCGATCTCCGGGTGGTCCGCGGCGAGGATCGCCACCGGCTCGCCCTGGAACCGGACCAGGTCGCCGGCCAGGGCCGGGGTGTCCTGGTACTTGAGGCCGTAGACGTTCTCGCCGGGGACGTCCTCGTGCGTGAGCACCGCGTGCACGCCCGGCTGGGCCAGCGCGCGGGAGACGTCGAGGCGGACGATCCGGGCGTGCGGGTGCGGGCTGCGCAGGGTGGCGCCCCACAGCATGTCCTCGTGCCACAGGTCGGAGGAGTAGGCGAACTCGCCGCGGACCTTGAGCGTGCCGTCCGGGCGCAGCGGGCTTTCGCCGATGCCGCCGGCGATCGTGTCGTGCAGCTCCTGCGGGGAGCGGGCCGGGGCGCTCATCGGAGCGCCTTCTTCGCGGCGGCGTCGCGGACGGCGTCCAGGATCTTCTCGTACCCGGTGCAGCGGCAGAGGTTTCCGGCCAGCGCCTCGCGGATCTCGACGTCGCTGGGGTCGGGGACGCGCTCGATCAGGTCGTGCGCGGCGACCAGCAGGCCCGGGGTGCAGAAGCCGCACTGGACGGCCCCCTGCTCCACAAAGGACTCCTGGACCGGGTCGAGCGCGTCGCCCTCGGCGAGCCCTTCGACCGTGACGACGTCGCGGCCCTCGGCCTGCCCGGCCGCGACCAGGCAGGCGCAGGCGGGCACGCCGTCGACGTAGACCGTGCACGAGCCGCATTCGCCCTGCTCACAGGCGTTCTTCGAGCCCGGCAGGCCGAGCCGCTCGCGCAGCACGTAGAGCAGGCTTTCGCCTTCCCAGACGTTGTCCGCCCGGCGGGGTTCGCCGTTGACGGTGACGTTCACGCGCACTTCGCGCTCCCTTCGCAGTATTCGCCCCAGGCCCAGGTCAGGGTGCGCCGCGCCATCACGCTCAGCGCGTGACGGCGGTAGGCGGCGCTCCCCCGGACGTCGTCGATCGGCGCGGCGGCCGACGCGACCAGGTCGCCGAAGCGGCGTTTGACGGAGTCGTTGAGGGCCTTCGGCGCGTCCCAGTCCAGCTCGCCGGCCAGGAACTCTTCGGCGTCCAGCGCCCGGCGAGGCGTGGGCGCGGCCGAGCCGACGCCGGTGCCGACCCGCTTTTCGGCGGGGTGCAGCGCCAGCCCGAAGGCGGCGACCGCGATCACCATCGCGTTGCGGGTGCCGATCTTGCTGAACTGCTGGGGCCCGGTGGCCGGGGCCAGCAGCACGCCCGTGATGAGCTCGTCCGGCTCCAGGACGTTCTTCTTGACCCCGACGTAGAAGTCCTTCGCGGCGACGATCCGGGTGCCGCGGACCGAGGCGATTTCGACGTCCGCGTCGGCCGCGAGAAGCGCCGGGTGCGAGTCGCCCGCGGGCGAAGCCGCGCCCAGATTGCCGCCCACGGAACCGCGGTTGCGGATCTGCGGGGACCCGACGGTCCGCGACGCCATCGCGAGGCCGGGCAGCTTCGCGCCCAGTTCGGTGATGATCCGGGTGTAGGGCACGGCCGCGCCGATCCGGATCCGGCCGCCGTCGGTGCCGTGCTCGTGCAGCTCGGCCACTCGGCCGAGGTCGAGCAGCGCGCCGGGGCGGCGGTGGTCGAAGTTGATCTCGACCATCACGTCCGTGCCGCCGGCGAGGGGGACCGCGCCGGGGTTCGCGGCCTTCGCGGCGAGCGCGTCGGCCAGCGAGGCGGGTCGGAGGAATTCCACTGTGGACGTCCTTTCGGGGGTGCTTCGTGAAGAAGTACACACGCTCGGCTGTGGCCGGGACCACGGCAAAACCCCTGAAAGAGGGGTGAATTTCGGGCCCGCGTTTGTACTTTCCGACAAGCGCCTTCACGCGGACGCGGAAAAGCCGCCGTGCGAGGTCGGGGTCCTCGCACGGCGGCCGTGGTCACGCGGGGTCGTGAGTGCGTAACAGTGTTAGAACACTGTTACGCACTCACGACCGTTCAGCAGGGTTCGAACTCGCGGACCGAGTCGAGGGCGGCGCCCATCGCGGCGTTGCCCTCGCGTTCGATCATGATCTCCACCAGGACCGGGCGGCTGGTCCGCTCGGCCTCCTTGCGCGCCCATTCCAGCGACGTCCGGATCTCGCCGGGCTCGTGCACGCGGGTGCCTGAGCAGCCGTAGGCCTCCATGATCTTCACGTTGTCCGTGCCGATCGCGTCGTAGTGGATGTCGACCTCGAAGTTCATGTCGTACCCGGTCTCGGCTTGGCGGATCAGTCCGAGGTACTCGTTGTTGAGCATGATCAGGACGAACCCGACGTCGTACTGGGCGGCGACGGCCAGCTCCTCGACGAGGAACTGGAACCCGTAGTCGCCGACCACGCCGACGACCTCGGCCTCGGGGCGTGCCTTCTTGACGCCGATCGCGGCCGGGATCTCCCAGCCGAGCGGGCCGGCCTGGCCGCACACCTGGTAGTGGCGCGGCTTGTGCGCCGTCTGGAACTGGCCCGACCAGATCTGGTAGAGCCCGATCGCGGTGACGAAGTACGTGTCCTCGCCGAAGGTTTCGTTGATCTCCTTGAAGACCCGCGGCGCCTTGATCGGCAGGGTGTCGAAGTCCTCCCGCCGGGGAAGCGCTTCCTTCAGCTCCGCGATCCGGCCGACCCACTCGCGACGCGGCTCGGGCGAGCGGTGGTCCAGCGCCTTCAACAGCGCGTCGAGGAACTCGCCGGTGTCCGAGACGACGCCGAGGTCCGGACCGAACACCTTGCCCAGCTGGGTCGGCTCGATGTCGACGTGGATGAACTTCCGGTCACCCCGGTAGACCGACAGCTCGCCGGTGTGCCGGTCGCCGAACCGGGCGCCCAGTGCCAGGACCAGGTCGGACTCGAGGAAGGCGGCGTTGGCGTAGCGCTGGGACGTCTGGATGCCGGCCATCCCGGCGAACAGCTCGTGGTCCTCGGGGAAGCTCCCCTTGCCCATGAGCGTCACCTGCACCGGGACGTCCAGCCGCTCGGCCACGGCCCGCAGCTGCTCGCTCGCCTCGCCGAGCACGACCCCACCGCCCGCCAGGATCAGCGGCCGCTCGGCCGCCAGCAGCAGGTCGAGGGCCCGTTCGACGCGCGCGGGCGCCGGCGACACCGTGGTGACCGGCAGCGGCGAGTCGATCGAGGAGTCCCACTCGATCTCCTGCTTCTGGACGTCGATCGGCAGGTCGATGAGCACCGGGCCGGGGCGGCCCGAACGGGCGATCCGGAACGCCTCGCGGAAGATCCACGGCAGCTGCGCGGCCTCCTTGACCTGCACCGCCCACTTCGTCACGGGCTTGGCGATCTCGACGATGTCGACGGCCTGGAACGCCTCCTGGTGCAGCTTCGTCGTGGCGGCCTGCCCGGTGATGCAGATCATCGGGATGGAGTCCGCGTGCGCGGTGTAGAGCCCGGTGATCATGTTGGTGCCGGCCGGGCCGGACGTGCCGATCGCGACGCCGACGTTGCCGTTCGTCCTGGCCCAGCCGTCGGCCATGTGCGTCGCGCCCTCTTCGTGGCGGACGATCAGGTGCTCGATCGCGCGGCCTTGTAGGGCGTTATACAGCGGGAGGATCGCGGCGCCGGGGCAGCCGAAGACGGTGTCGACGCCTTCGCTCTCCAGGACGTCGACGACCGCCTGCATGACGGGGATCCGGGGCATGTCACACCTCCGCCGGGACGCGGCCCGACAACTGTTCGACGACCTTCAGCAAGGCCGAGTGGTCCAGGGAGCCGTACCCCATGGCACGGCCGGCGGCGACGAGCTGGGCGACCAGGCCCGTCAGCGGGAGCGCGACGTCGGCCTGCCGGGCGGCGGCCAGCGCGATCCCCATGTCCTTGTGGTGCAGGTCGATCCGGAACCCGGGCGCGAACTGACGGTCCACCATGGACTTGCGCTTGAGCTCGAGGATCCGGCTGCCGGCGAGGCCGCCGGCGAGCACGTCGAGACCGGTCGCGGCGTCCACTCCGGACGCTTCCAGCAGCACGATCGCCTCGGCGACGAGGCCGTAGATCCCGCCCACCACGAGCTGGTTGGCGGCCTTGACGACCTGGCCGGCGCCGTGCGGGCCGACGTGCACGATGGTCTTGCCGAGCGCCTCGAACAGCGGCTTCGCCGTGTCGAAGTCTTCTTCGGAGCCACCGACCATGATGGACAGTGCGGCCTGCTCGGCACCCGCCTGACCACCGGACACCGGCGCGTCGAGGACCCGGATCTCCTTGTCCCGCGCGAGGTTCGCGACCTCGATCGACGTCTCGGGCCGGATGGTGCTCATGTCGATCAGCAGCGTGCCGGGAGCGGCCGCGGCGAGAACACCGCCCTCGCCGAGCGCGACCGCCTCGACCTGCGGGTGGTTGGGCAGCATCGTGATCACGACCTCCGCCCTGGCCACGGCGTCGGCCACGTCGGCCGCGGCGCGCCCACCGGCGGCCTGCAGCTTCTCGCCGGCCGCGGTGTGGACGTCGAAGCCGCTGACGTCGTGCCCGGCCGCGACCAGGTGCGCGGCCATCGGCGCGCCCATCACGCCCAGTCCGATGAATCCCAGTTTCATGCTCGTCCCCTTCGGGTGATCGGCAGCCAGTCCAGCGAGGTGAGGGTGTCGGGCTCCGGGACGTACTCGATCCCGACGAACCCGTCGTAGCCCGCTTTCTGCAGCCTCAGCAGGTGGCCGTCGAGGTCGACGGTCCCGGTGCCGGGCTGGTGGCGCCCAGGCGCGTCGGCGATCTGCACGTGCCCGATCCGGGAAATGTGCGCTGTCGCCAGGGCGTCCAGGTCGTCGCCGTTGACTGCCAGGTGGTACAGGTCGGCCAGCAATCGCACGTTCTCGCGCCCGAGGTCGTCGAGCACGGCCACGGCGTCCGCGGCGGTCTTGAGCGGGTAGCGGTCCGCGCCGGAGAGCGGTTCCAGGACCAGCTGCGCGCCGATCCTGGCGGCGGCCTCGGCCGCGGTCGCGAGGTTGACCAGCGCCAGGTCGTCCTGCTTGGCGGGTTCCTCGCCGTCGAGCCGGTTGCCGTAGAGCGCGTTGAAGCTGCGGCAGCCGGTGCGTTCGGCGATCCCGAGCGCGACGACGAGACTGTCGGCGAACTCGGCCTCGCGGCCGATCCACGAGACCAGGCCCCGCTCCCCCGCCGCCATGTCCCCGGCGTAGAAGTTCAGCCCGCGCAACGCCACCCCGGCGTGCTCGAGGGAGGCGACGAAGGCGTCGACGTCGTCCCGCGCCGGAACCGCCACGTCGAACGGCCACCAGTACTCGACGTCGGTGAAGCCCGCCGCGCGCGCCGCCCCCGCCCGCTCGAGCAGCGGTACCTCCTTGAACAGGATCGACAGGTTGGCGACGTACGGCAGGGTGTGAGCCTCTTCAGGCATCGCGACCTCAAATTTCGCTATCCGGAATCTTTCTTTCGCATATCGAGAATAGCCCGCGACCTGCACCGAGGTCAACGGGTGAGGTCTGCCCTCGATCGCGACGCGCACCCGCCCGGGGAGCGTCCGCAGCGGACCAGCAGGCGCCGGGTGCCGAGCACCGAGGCAGCGAGACTCACGGCGTGCGGGCCGATCCGGCCGATTCGGTCGTGAATCGCCTGCAGGACAGCCGAAAGCCCATCACGGCCGGCGAACGAGCGTCAGCCGACCGGGAGCGGGGCGTTCACCGTCCGGTCGAGCAGGCCGATGGCGGCGTGGACGTGCCGCAGCGCGGGAGCCGCGACGCCGGTCAGCTCGGCCAGCTCCACGACCGCCCCGATGATCGCGTCGATCTCCAAAGGCTTGCCCGCCTCGAGGTCCTGCAGCATCGACGTCTTGTGGTGGCCGACGCGCCAGGCGCCGTCGATGCGCTTTTCGACCGAGACGCCCGGGTCGCTGCCCGCCGCGCGGGCGATCGCGAGGGCCTCGGTCATCATCGTGGCGACGAGTGCGCGGGTGTCGTCGTGCTCGCACATCTGTGCCATGGTCGCCCGGGTCAGCGCGGAGAGCGGGTTGAACGCGACGTTGCCCATCAGCTTGATCCAGATGTCGTCGCGCAGCCGCGGTTCGACCGGCGCCTTGAGGCCGCCGGCGACCATCGCCGCGCTCAAGTCCTTGCAGCGCGCGGAAATCTCGCCGTTCGGCTCGCCGAGGGAGAACCGGGCGCCCTCCAGGTGCCGGATCACCCCGGGCTCCTCGATCACCGTCGAGCAGTAGACGACGCAGCCGATCGCGCGGCGCAGGGCCACCACGGCGGTCACCGCGCCGCCGGGATCAACCGTCTCGACGCGGCGGCCTTCCAGCGGATGTCCGGCCAGGCCGTGGAAGTACCACCAGGGGATGCCGTTCTGCGCGGCGACGACCGCCGTCTCCGGACCCAGCAGCGGCGCGAGGAGCGGGCCGGACGAGGCGTAGGAATTCGCTTTCAGGCCGAGGAACACGAAGTCGACCTCGCCGATCTCGGCGGGGTCGTCCGTGACGTGCGGGTGCGCGGTGAAGTCGCCGCGCGGGCTGAGCACGCGGACGCCGTGCTCGCGCATCGCGCTCAGGTGGGCCCGGCGGGCGACCAGGTGCACCTCGGTCCCGCCGCGGTGCAGCGCGGCCCCGACGTAGGCGCCGATCGCCCCGGCCCCGAGAACAGCCACCTTCATGATGTGCCTCTCACTTCGGTCGAGCACGTGATTGCATACAGTATCCTGAATCCACTAACGTGACCAGCGCCTCCACCCGGGCGGCCCATTCGCGGCGCGCTGCCGGGATTTTGCATACCAAAACCTGTATCCTGAAGGTCGACAGTCGCGTACCACTCCGTCTCGAGGTGTCCCGTGAGCCAGCCCGCTTCCCCGCTCCCCGACCGTGGCCCGACCGGCCGGCGCACGGCCAAGGGCTCGCTCAGCTCGACCGCCGGCAAGCGCGTCGAGCGGCCGGCACCGCTGCGCCAGGTCGTCTACGAGGCCCTCGCCGAGCTGATCATCAACCGCACCCTCGAACCCGGGCAGCACCTGGTCGAGGCCGACCTGGCCGAATACCTGGGCGTCAGCCGCCAGCCGGTCCGGGAAGCCCTGCAGCGCCTGCAGAGCGAGGGCTGGGTCGACCTCCGGCCCGCGCAGGGCGCGTTCGTGCACCTGCCCACCGACGAGGAGGCCGACCAGCTGCTGAGCGTCCGCAGCGTGCTGGAGACGCACTCCGCGAAGCTCGCCGCCGGCCGGGCCACGGCCGACGACGTCAAACGCCTGTGGGAACTGCAGAACACCGGCGTCAAGGCGCTCGCCGACGAGGACACCGAAGGGCTCGTCACGGCGAACGCCGCCCTGCACGCGTTCATCACCCAGCTGTCCGGCAACGCCGTCCTGGCGGAGCTGATCGGCCTGGTCGACCGGCGCGTCCGCTGGTACTACACGCCGATCGCGCGCCCCCGCGGCCACGACGCGTGGAACGAGCACGACGAGCTGATCCACGCCATCTCCGACAAGGACGCCGAAGCCGCCGAGCAGATCATGAGCCGGCACACCGAAAAGACCCGCCAGGCCTACCACGAACGTCCGGACGCGCCCCGGCCCTGATTTCCCCAGGGCCGGGGCGCGAGTTACCCGGATCAGCCGCCCGTAGCGGCGGAAGGTCGCGCAACCAGCTCGGTTTCGGCGAGCTGGTTGCGTGGCCGGCCGGGCTGGCGCAGGAACAGCGTCAGCACCGCCGAAAGCAGCGCGATGCACCCGGCGAGGATGTACGCGCCGGTGTAGCCCCACGCGCTGATGACCCCCGCGGCGAGGCCACCACCGCCGACGCCACCGATCAGTTTCGCGCTGTAGACCAGGCCGTAGTTCGACGCGTTGTTGTTCTCGCCGAAGTAGTCCGGCACGAGCGCCGCGAACAGCGGGTAGAACGCGCCGCCGCCGAACCCGGTCAGGAACGCGAACACCATGAACAGGACCAGGTTGTGCGTGTTGCCGGCGTACATCACGCCGAACTGCGCGCCACCCGCGATCACCAGCACGATGGTGAGCGTCTGCCGGCGGCCGAGCCGGTCGGAAACCCAGCCGACGACGGCACGCCCGGTGCCGTTGACGATCGACAGCACACCGGCCGACGACGCCGCGACGAACGCCCCGAAACCGCTTTCCTTGGCGAAGGGCACCTGGAAGTTGATGCCGAACAGCGAAACCCCGCCGATGATCACCAGGCACACCCACATCAGCGGGAGCATGCCGGTCCGGATCGCCTCCATCGGGGAGAACTGCTTCACCGCGGGCGGGTTCTTGGCCAGGCCGCCGCTGTTGGTCCGCCGGTTCGCGGCCCAGTTCTTCGGGTCGACCTCCTTCGGCCACCAGCTCTTCGGCGGGTCCTTGAACAGGAACCCGCAGACCCCGACGACCAGCAGCATGTAGACGCCGATGACGTCGAGGATCACCGAATAGTTCGTCGGCGTCAGGAACGCGGCGAACACGTAGATGAACGGGACGGCGCCGTAGGCGAACCCGCCGTTGACGAAGCCCGTCCGTGCACCCCGCTTCTCGGGGTACCACTTGCCGACCATGTTGATGCAGGTCGCGTAGACCAGCCCGGCCCCGGTGCCGCCGAGCACGGCGTACCCGATGAAGGCCACGGCCAGGTTGCCGCTGTGGGAGATGGTGAAGTAGCCGATGCCGCTGCACACCGCCCCGGCCAGCATGGCCGTCTTCGCCGACATGATGTTCTTCTCGCGCAGCCGGCCCGCCGGGAACGCGACGCCGGCCTGGAACACGGCCCAGATGCTGGCCAGCCAGAACGCGTCGGAGAGTGACCAGCCGTACTTGTCCTCCAGCGTGCCTTCGACGGCGCCCCAGCCGTATTCGAAGACACTGACCGCCATCATGGCGATCCAGGGCAGCCACACCATCCAGCTTCGCGAACGCCCCATGATGTCCTGTGGCGTCTCGCCTACTCGATACACCCGTCCGTTCTCGTCAACGATCTCCTGGTACGTCGCTGCGGTCATAAGAGTTCTCTTTCGTCACCGTTGACTGAAATTAGCCGGTGCTTCGCCCCGGGCCGGGGGCTTCGCCACCCGGACCCCCGAAAGCACTGGTGGTCCCTCTGCGTGCAGTCGTGCGGTGGATCTTCGTCCTTTCCTCGTCGGTGGAACAGCCCCTGTGGAGGTACTTCAAAGCAGTCCCGCGGCCCGCGCCCACCGGTACTTCGCGCCGAGCACGGCGACGGGCTTTTCGGTCGTGTACGGATAGGCCACGACCCCGTGCTGGTAGAGGTAGTCGCTGGCTTCCTCGACCTCGACGTCACCCGAGAGCGACGCGACGACGGGCTTGTGGATGCCCTTCGCGCGGTACTCGGCGACGACCTCGGAAACCAGCTCGGCGAACACCATGGGCGGGGTGACGATGGTGTGCCAGTAGCCCAGGATCAGGGCGTGGATGCGGTCGTCCTCGAGGCCCAGCGCGATCGTGTTGCGGTAGGTCGAGGGCGGCTCGCCGCCGGTGATGTCCACCGGGTTGCCCGCCGCGCCGAACGGCGGGATGAACTTCCGGAACGCCGTGTCGAGGTCGGGCGGGATCTCCATCAGGCTCAGTCCGTTGTCGACGCAGGCGTCCGAGAGCAGCACGCCGGACCCGCCGGCACCGGTGATGATGACGACGTTCTCGCCCTCCGGCGTCGGCAGCAGCGGGATGCCCCTGGCGTACTCGAGCATGTCGTTCAGCCCGGGCGCCCGGATCACGCCGCTCTGGCGCAGGATGTCGTCGTACACCTTGTCGTTCCCGGCCAGCGCGCCGGTGTGGGAGCTCGCCGCCTTCGCACCCTGCGACGTCCGGCCGGCCTTGAGCACGACGATCGGCTTGCGCCGGGACACCCGCTTCGCCGTCTCCGCGAACGTCCGGCCGTCCTTGAGGTCCTCGAGGTGCATGGCGATGAGCTCGGTGTGCTCGTCCTGCTCGAAGAAGGTGAGCAGGTCGTCCTCGTCGATGTCGGCCTTGTTCCCTACGCCGACGATCGAGGACACGCCCATCTTCGCCGAGCGGCTGAACCCGAGGATCGCCATCCCGATCCCGCCGCTCTGCGACGAGAGCGCCACGCCTCCTTTGACGTCGTAGGGCGTGCAGAACGTCGCCGACAGGTTCACCGGCGTGTAGTAGTAGCCGTAGATGTTCGGCCCGAGGACGCGCACGCCGTGCTTGCGCGCGATCGCGACGACCTCGTCCTGCAGCGCGATGTTGCCGGTCTCGCCGAAGCCCGACGGGATGAGGATGGCGCCGGCGACGCCCTTCGCGCCCGCCTCCTCCAGCGCCGCGGGGACGAACTTCGCCGGGATGGCGAAGACCGCGACGTCGACGTCGCCCGGGACGTCGCTGATGCTCGCGTAGGCCTTGCGGTCGAGGATCTCGGCGGCCTTCGGGTTGATCGGGTGGATCTCCCCCGCGTACCCGCCGTTGACCAGGTTCTTCATCACCGAGTTGCCGATCTTGCCGGCCTCGGCGGACGCGCCGATCACCGCGATCGACGACGGCCGCATGATCCGCGTCATCGACGCGAGGATCTCCTCCTGGGTGAACCGGACCGGCTCCTTCGCCGCGTCCGGGTCGACGAGGATCCGGACGTCGACGGCGGTCGCGCCGGACGGCGTCGCGAGCACCGGGTTGAGGTCCACTTCGGACAGCTGCGGGAAGTCGGTGACCAGCTCCCCGAGGGCGTGGATCACCCCGGCCAGCGCGTCCCGGTCGACCGGTTCGGCGCCGCGGACGCCCCGGAGGATCTCCGCGGCCTGGATGCCGTCGATCATCGAGAGCGCTTCCCCGGTGCTCGTCGGCGCGAGCCGGAACGTGACGTCCTTGAGGACCTCGACGAGCACGCCGCCGAGACCGAACGCGACGATCTTGCCGAACGTCGGGTCCGTGACCGACCCGATGATCACCTCCTGGCCCTCGGTGAGCATCCGCTGCACCTGGACGCCGAGGATCTCGGCATCGGCGTTGTAGGCCTTGGCGTTTTCGACGATCTTCGTGAAGCCCGCCGACACCGCCTCGGGATCGGTGAGCCCGACGAGGACGCCACCGGCCTCGGTCTTGTGCAGGATGTCCGGCGAGACGATCTTGAGCACCACCGGCAGCCCGATCTCCAGGGCGTGGGTCACGGCGTCCTCCGCCGTGGCCGCCAGCCGTTCGGCCGGGGTCGGGATGCCGTACGCCTCGCACACCGCACGCCCCTCGGGCGCGGTCAGCGAAGACCGGCCTTCGGCCGCGACCTGGGCGAGGATCTTCTCGACCGCCGCGCGATCCGCCACTCAGATCACCCCAGCCGAACGGAGCTTCTCCAGCTCGGCCTCGCCGTAGCCGAGCTCGCCGAGCACCTCGTCGGTGTGCTCGCTCAGCAGCGGCGAGCGTTCGATCTCGACCGGCGAGTCCGACAGCTTGAGCGGGCAGCCGACGGTCTTGAAGCTGCCGCGCTCCGGGTGCGCGACCTCGACGACCGAGCCGAGCGCGGCGAGGGTGTCGTCCTCGATCAGCTCCTGGGTCGAGAGGATGGGGCCGCAGGGGATGTTGTGGGCGTTGAGCGCCTCCATCACCTCCCACTTGGTGTGCGTCTCGGTCCACTCCTCGACGAGCGCGAACACCTTGTCCAGTTTGGACAGCCGGACCTCCGGGGTGGACCAGGCCGGGTCTTCGGCCAGCTCCGGTTTGCCGAGCAGCCGCGTGAGCGGGGCCCAGCCGACCGGCTGGATGATCACGTAGATGTAGTCGTTCGGGCCGCCCGGCGCGCACCGCACCGCCCAGCCCGGCTGGCCGCCGCCGGAGGCGTTGCCCGAGCGCGGGACCTCGTCGCCGAAGTGGTCGTTCGGGTACTCGCCGAGCGGCCCGTGCGCCAGGCGCTGCTGGTCGCGCAGCTTGACCCGGCACAGGTTGAGCACGGCGTCCTGCATGGCGACCTGGACGCGCTGGCCGCGGCCGGTGCCGGTGCGCTGGTACAGCGCGGCGAGGATGGCGGCCACCAGGTGGATGCCGGTGCCGGAGTCGCCGATCTGCGCGCCGGTCGCGGTCGGCGGGCCGTCCTCGAAACCGGTGGTGCTCATCGCGCCGCCCATGGCCTGCGCGATCACCTCGTAGGCCTTGAAGTCGGCGTAGCGGCCGGGGCCGAACCCCTTGATGGACGCGTAGATCAGCCGCGGGTTGAGCGCGGCCAGCTTCTCCCACGGGTAGCCGAACCGGTCGACGACACCCGGGCCGAAGTTCTCGACCAGGACGTCCACTCCGGACACGAGCTTTTCGAAGACTTCCTTGCCTTCGTCGCTCTTCATGTTGAGGGTGATGCTGCGCTTGTTGGCGTTCAGCATCGTGAAGTAGAGACTGTCCACTCCGGGCAGATCGCGCAGCTGACCGCGCGTGATGTCGCCCCGCCCGGGGGTTTCCAGCTTGATCACGTCCGCGCCGAGCCAGGCGAGCAGCTGCGTGGACGACGGACCGGACTGCACGTGCGTCATGTCGAGGACGCGGACGCCGTCGAGTGCCTTACCCATGACTTGTCCTCCGCTCACTTGTACATGGTCTGGTTCATGGTTCCGGGGGCGTACACGTCCGGGTCGACCCAGACGTTGATCAGCGACGGCTTGCCCGACTCGCGGGCCCGCTGCAGCGCGGGCGCGATGCCGGCCGGGTCGCGGACCTCTTCGCCGTAACCGCCGAGCATCCGGGCGAACTCGTCGTAGCGGACGTCGCCGAGGGTGTTGCCGACGCGCTCGCGCGGGAGGCCGTACTTCGCGGCCTGGCCGTAGCGGATCTGGTTCATCGACGAGTTGTTGCCGACGATCCCGACGAACGGCAGGTCGAACCGCACGAGCGTCTCGAAGTCCCAGCCGGTGAGGCTGAACGCGCCGTCGCCGAACAGGGCGACGACCTCCTTGTCGGGGCGAGCGTGCTTGGCGGCCAGCACGAACGGGATGCCGACGCCGAGCGTCCCGAGTGGACCGGGGTCCATCCAGTGGCCGGGCGACTTGGGCTGGACGACCTGGCCGGAGAACGTGACGATGTCGCCGCCGTCGCCGATGTAGATCGAGTCCTCGGTGAGGAACTCGTTGATCTCGTGCACCAGCCGGTACGGGTGGATCGGCGTCGCGTCGGAGTGCTGCAGCGGCAGCCGCTTCTGCTTCGCCTTCTCCTCCACGGCCTGCAGCTCTTCGAGCCAGACCTTGCGCCCGACCGAGCCGTTGTCGGTGCGGCCCGACGCGGCCTCGGCGACCGCGGCCAGCACCTGGCCGGCGTCCCCGACGATGCCGAGGTCGATGTCCCGGTTCTTCCCGACGGTCCGGTAGTCGAGGTCGATCTGGACGACGGTGGCGTCCGGCGACAGCCGCTTGCCGTAGCCCATCCGGAAGTCGAACGGCGTGCCGACGATGACGATGACGTCGGCGTTGTCGAAGGCGTACCGCCGCGAGAGCTGGAAGTGGTGCGGGTCGCCCGGCGGCAGCGTGCCGCGGCCGGCGCCGTTCATGTACGCCGGGACGTTCAGGGTGCGCACGAGGTCCACGGCGGGCCCGGTCGCGCGGGTCGTCCAGACCTGGCTGCCAAGCAGGATCGCCGGTTTCTTGGCTTGCACGAGCAGATCGGCCAGCTTCTCGATGTCCGCGGGGTCGCCCGCGTTGCGCGTGGACGCCCGGTACCGGCCCGATTCGGGGATGCGCGCCTTGTCCAACGGGACACGCGCGTCGAGGACGTCACGCGGGATCTCCAGGAACGACGGCCCGGGCGCACCGGCGTAGGCCTCGCGGAACGCCATCGACACCAGGTCGGCGACGCGGGCGGTGTGCGGCACGGTGGCGGCGAACTTGGTGATCGGCGTCATCATGTCCACGTGCGGGAGGTCCTGCAGGGACCCCATCTTGTGCTGGGTCAGCGCGCCCTGGCCGCCGATGAGCAGCATCGGGCTCTCCGCGCGCAGGGCGTTGGCGACGCCGGTGACCGCGTCGGTCGTGCCGGGCCCGGCGGTGACGACCGCGCAGCCGGGCTTGCCGGTGATCCGGGCGTAGCCGTCGGCGGCGTGGGCGGCGACCTGCTCGTGCCGGACGTCGATGACCTTGATGCCCTCGTCGACGCAGCCGTCGTAGATGTCGATGATGTGGCCGCCGCAGAGCGTGAAGATGGTGTCGACGCCTTCGGCCTTGAGGGCCTTGGCCACCAGGTGCCCGCCCGAGATCTCCGCCGGCGCGGGTTCGGCGCCGTTCGTCGCTCGGGCTGCTTCCCCCGCGGTGGTGCCTGTGGTTGTCATTCGCTCGACTCCTCTGGTCCACGCCGGGTCTTCTCTGACCCGGGCGATCGCTCGTCGCCGCTCCCCTGTCCGTCGAGGTCAGGCGCCTCTTCGCGGCAGACTGTAGATTGCATACCGTATGGGGTAGGCATATAGTCACCCTTCTGGCAGCCCGTGTCCAGGCCCATCCGCAGGGTTTTTCCCCGGCCCCGAGGGGTGCGATCGCCTGCCCGGACACGGCGGACCTCCTTGCCCTGCAGCGCCGCGGAAAGGACGCTCCCGCATGGACCTCTTCGAACACGAAGCCCGAGATCTCTTCGAGAAACACGACGTGCCGGTCCCCCGCGGCCGCGTCGCCGCCGATCCCGCCGCGGCCCGTGAGGCCGCCGCGTCGCTCGGCGGGCCGGTGGTGGTCAAAGCCCAGGTGAAGACCGGCGGCCGCGGCAAGGCCGGCGGGGTGCGCGTCGTGCACACGGCCGACGACGCCGAGCAGGCCGCCGACGACATCCTCGGCATGGACATCAAGGGGCACACCGTCCACCGGGTACTCGTCACCGAGGCGAGCGAGATCGCCGAGGAGTACTACGTCTCGTTCCTGCTCGACCGCGCCGGGCGCACGTTCCTGGCCATGGCGTCGACCGAAGGCGGCATGGAGATCGAAGAGGTGGCCGCGACCAAACCCGAAGCCCTGCTGCGGGTTCCGGTGAACCCCCGGGACGGGGTGGACGCCTCGGCCGTCGCCGCGGCCTTTCCGCCGGACGTACGGGAGGAAGCCGCGGAAGTCGTCCGGAAGCTGTGGGACGTCTTCGTCGCCGAGGACGCCACGCTGGTCGAGGTCAACCCCTTGGCCCGCACGACCACCGGGATCGTCGCCCTGGACGGCAAGATCACCCTCGACGACAACGCGGACTTCCGCCGCCCGGCGTCCTTCGACGACCCCCACGACGGCGACCCGCTGGAATGGTCCGCGCGGCAGCAGGGCCTCAACTACGTCAAGCTGGACGGCGACATCGGCGTGATCGGCAACGGCGCCGGCCTCGTGATGTCCACTTTGGACGTCGTCGCGGCGGCCGCGGCCGAAGCCGGCGCGCGCGGCCCGGCGAACTTCCTCGACATCGGTGGCGGCGCCTCGGCCGAGGTGATGGTCGCCGGGCTGAGCGTGATCCTCGGCGATTCGCAGGTGCGCAGCGTGTTCGTCAACGTCTTCGGCGGCATCACCGCCTGCGACGCGGTGGCGACCGGGATCGTGCGCTCGCTGGAGGTCCTCGGCGACCGGGCCACGAAACCGCTGGTCGTGCGGCTCGACGGCAACAACGTGGCCGAAGGCAGGCTGATCCTCGAACAAGCCGCCCACCCGCTGGTCACCGTGGTGGCCACCATGGACGACGCCGCCCGCGAAGCGGCGAAGCTCGCGATCGCGGAGGTCTGAACCGTGGCCATCTTCCTGGACAAGAACAGCCGGATCGTCGTCTCGGGCATCACCGGCACCGAAGGCGCGAAGCACACGCGGCGGATGCTGGCCGCCGGGACGAACGTCGTCGGCGGGGTGAACCCGCGTAAAGCCGGGCAGCACGTGGAGATCGGCTCGGCGCGGCTGCCCGTCTTCGGCAGCGTCGCCGACTCGATGGCCGGGACCGGCGCGGACGTCTGCGTGCTGTTCGTGCCGCCGCCGTTCGTCGAGGACGCCGTGGTCGAAGCCGTCGACGCCGGGATCGGGCTCGTGGTGGTGATCACCGAGGGCGTGCCCGTGCACGACACCGCGCGGCTCTGGGCGCACGCCGTCGCCGCGGGCGGGCGGACCCGGATCATCGGGCCGAACTGCCCCGGCGTCATCTCGCCCGGCAAGTCGAACGCCGGGATCATCCCGGCCGACATCACCGGGCCGGGCCGGATCGGCCTCGTCTCGAAGTCCGGCACCCTGACCTACCAGCTCATGCACGAGCTGCGGGACATCGGGTTCTCCACCTGCGTCGGGATCGGCGGCGACCCGATCATCGGGACCACGCACATCGACGCCGTCGAGGCGTTCGAAAAGGACCCGGACACCGACCTGATCGTGCTGATCGGCGAGATCGGCGGCGACGCCGAGGAGCGGGCCGCGGAATTCGTGCGTGCCAACGTGTCGAAGCCGGTCGTCGGCTACGTCGCCGGGTTCACCGCGCCCGAGGGCAGGACCATGGGGCACGCGGGCGCGATCGTCTCCGGCTCGTCCGGCACGGCCGAGGCGAAGAAGACGGCCCTGGAGGCGGCCGGGATCCGGGTCGGGCGCACGCCGAGCGAAACCGCCGCGCTCGCCCGCGAAATCCTCGGCTGATGCCGGCGAAACCGCGGCTCGAACTGGCGGTTCTCGCATGCATGGACGCGAGGATGAACGTCTACCGGCTGCTCGGGCTCCGCGAAGGGGACGCGCACGTCATCCGCAACGCCGGCGGCGCCGTCACCGACGACGCGATCCGCTCGCTGACGGTCAGCCAGCACCTGCTCGGCACCCGCGAGATCGTGCTGCTGCACCACCGCGACTGCGGGATGCGCACCTTCACCGACACGGAGTTCGCGCGGCGGCTGGAGGAGCGCACCGGGATCCGGCCCGGCTGGGCGGCGGAGACGTTCACCGACCCGGCCCAGGACGTCCGGCAGTGCATTGCGCGGCTGCGGGCCAGCCCGTTCCTGCCGCACACCCGGGCGGTCCGCGGCTACGTCCTCGACGAACGGACCGGCGCGCTCGACGAGGTGAAGTGATGGACCTGCGCCAGCTGGCGGTCGTGGTGGCGGTCGCCGAAGAAGGCGGCTTCACCGCGGCCGCGCAGCGGCTGCACACCGTGCAGTCGACGGTATCCACCGTCGTCCGGGCGCTGGAACGCGACCTGGGCACCCCGCTGTTCCACCGCACCACGCACCGCGTGGCGCTGACCCCCGCCGGCGAGGCCTTCGTGCCCGCCGCGCGGGCGGCTCTCGAAGCGGTGGAACGAGCGCGGGCCGCGATCTCGCCGGTGCACGGCCGGGTCCGGCTGGGCCTGGCCCCGGGATTGCTGCTCGACCTGCACCGAGTGCTCGCCGCGGTGCGGGACGCGCACCCGGGCTTGGTCGTCGAAGTCCGCCAGCTGGACAGGGAAAGCCTGGGATGCGCCGTCGCGGAGTCTACTGTGGACATCGGGCTGAGCGTCGGGCTTCGGGGGTCATCGAAGTCCGTCGACGGCCTGGTCACCACTCCCCTGACGTGCGAAGAACTCGTCCTCGCCACCGCCCCCGGCGGCTCACGCTCCGCGCCCGGTGATCTCTCCGGGCTTTCGCTCGTCGACTTCCCGGCCGGCTGGGCGATCCGGGAGGTCGTCGACCGCGCGTTCGCGGACCGGCGGGTCAGCCTGGAGGCCGACGACCTCACCGCCGCCGTGTCGCTCGTGCGGGCCGGGCTGGCCGCCTGTGTGCTGCCGGCGTCCGCCGCGGGGCGGTTTCCCGAGGTCACCGTGCGGCGGTTCGCCGCTCCGCCGCTGTGGCAGCTCGCCGCGGTCCACCGGGCGGATCCGCCGGCGGCCGTCACCGCGGTGCTCGCTCACCTAGGCTGAAGGCATGCTCCTGCGCCAGCTCGAATACCTCGTCGCGCTGGCCCGCGAAAAGCACTTCGCCCGGGCCGCCGAAGCGTGCCACGTGTCCCAGCCGTCGCTGTCGGCCGGGATCCGGAAGCTCGAACGCGAGCTCGGCACCCAGGTCGTCCAGCGCGGCGCGCGCTACGCCGGGCTCACACCGGAAGGCGAGCGCGTCCTGGTGTGGGCGCAGCGGATCCTCGCCGAACGCGACGCGCTCAACGAAGACCTTTCGACGATGCGCGACAGTCTCTCGGGAGTACTGCGCGTCGGCGCCATCCCCACCGCGCTCACCGCGATGTCGATGCTCACGGCGCCCTTCTGCGAACGGCACCCGCACGCCCGCGTCACGCTGGAGTCGTTGTCCTCCGACGAGATCGCCCGCCGCCTGTCCGCGTTCGAGCTCGACGCGGGACTGACCTATGTGGACGACGAGACCCCGCACGGACTGCGGTGCGTCCCGCTCTACGAGGAGCGGTATCTGCTGCTGACCCCGTCCGACGGCGAGCTGGCCGAGCGCCGCCTGGTGCGCTGGGCCGAGGTCGCCACCCTGCCGCTGTGCCTGCTCATGCCGCACATGCGCAACCGCCGGGTGCTCGACGCGCTGTTCGCCGAGGCCGGCGCCACCGTCGTGCCGGCGATCGAGACCGACACCGTCTCCGCGCTCTACTCCCACGTCGCCACGCACCGCTGGTCCAGCGTCATCTCCCACGCCTGGCTGCACCTGTTCGGCGTGCCGCCGGGCATGCGGGTGGTGCCGCTCGAAACGCCGTCGCGGTCGCACCGGATCGGCCTGGTGGTGACGTCGGGTTCGCCCGAGCCGATCCTCGCCCACGCGCTGCTGGAGGTCGTCCGCGGTGTCGACGTCCGCGGCACGCTCGACGCGTTGTTGCACCGGCACCTCGCCGAACAGGCGTGATAGCCGCTGCCTATCCCGGGATAGAAACCTTCACGTTGACCACCTCGCGCGCGCGGAGGACGGTGAAAGTACTTACCCCGCAACAAAAACCTGGAGTGTGACGCTGTGGCAAAGGTGCTGTGCGTGCTCTACGACGACCCGGCGGACGGCTATCCGAAGACCTACCCGCGCGACGGCCTGCCGCAGCTGGACGGCTACCCCGGCGGCCAGACGCTGCCCACCCCGCAGGCGGTGGACTTCACGCCGGGACAGCTCCTCGGCAGCGTTTCCGGTGAGCTCGGGCTGCGGAAGTTCCTGGAGGCACAGGGACACACGCTCGTCGTCACCTCCGACAAGGACGGCGACGACTCGGAGTTCGACCGCGAGCTCGCCGACGCCGAGATCGTGATCTCCCAGCCGTTCTGGCCCGCCTACCTCACCGCCGAGCGGATCGCCCGGGCGCCGAAGCTGAAGCTGGCCGTCACCGCCGGCATCGGCTCGGACCACGTCGACCTCGACGCGGCCATCGCCCACGGCGTCACGGTCGCCGAAGTCACCTACTGCAACAGCATCAGCGTGGCCGAGCACGTCGTGATGATGATCCTCTCGCAGGTGCGCAACTACCTGCCCTCGCACCAGGTCGTGCTGGACGGCGGCTGGAACATCGCCGACTGCGTCGCGCGCTCCTACGACGTCGAGGGCATGCACATCGGCACGGTCGCGGCCGGGCGGATCGGCACCGCCGTGCTGCGGCGGCTGGCCCCGTTCGACGTCCACCTGCACTACACCGACCGGCACCGGCTGCCGGCCGAGGTGGAGCGGGAGCTGAACCTCACCTTCCACCCGGACGCCGCCGACATGGTGCCGCACTGCGACGTCGTGACGATCAACGCGCCGCTGCACCCGGAGACCGAGGGCCTGTTCGGGGACGAGCTGATCGCGTCGATGAAGCGCGGCGCGTACCTGATCAACACGGCACGGGCGAAGATCGCCGACCGCGACGCCGTGGTCCGCGCGCTCGAGAGCGGGCAGCTGGCCGGCTACGCGGGCGACGTCTGGTACCCGCAGCCCGCGCCCGCCGACCACCCGTGGCGGACGATGCCGTACCAGGGCATGACCCCGCACATCTCCGGGTCGTCGCTCTCGGCGCAGGCGCGGTACGCGGCCGGGACGCGCGAGATCCTGGAGGACTACTTCGGCGGGTCGCCGATCCGCGACGAGTACCTGATCGTCGACGGCGGCAAGCTCGCCGGCACCGGCGCGCACTCCTACTCGACGCGCTGAGCGGGTTCCGGTGGGCGGGAGGACGTCCCGCCCACCGGGCGCTGAGCCGTGGGCAGCAACGACTTCGGGCGGCCGGGCTGGCTGAGCCACCCGGTGGCCACGGCCCCGGCGAGGCTCAGGATCCCGGCCGCGGCGAAGGCGCCCACCAAGCCGAACGCTGCGAGCCCGACCCCTACGACGGCCCCGACGGCCTTGGCGCTGTAGAGCACCCCGAAGTTCTGCAGGGCCGACTCCTCCCCGAAGTACTCGCGCACCAGGTCGATCAGCAGCGTGTAGCAGCAGCCGTTGCCGAGCCCGGCCAGCGCGACCCCCAGCAGCAGGCCGACGGCGTGCCGGTGCTCACCCGAGTAGTACAGGACGAACTGCGCGATCCCGCCGGCGAGCAGGGCCAGCCGCAGGATCCGGCGGCGGCCGAGCCGGTCGGCGAGCGCTCCGATGAGGACCCGGCCGCTCCCGGTGGCCGCGGCGAGCAGGGCCAGCGCGGCGGCGGCGAGCCCGGGCCCGCTGCGCCCGGCCACGTACGTCGCCAGGTACGCGAGGTCGAAGAGCAGCACGGCGGCGGCGAGCACGACGACGAGGTAGAGCGCGAGCGTGGTGCCGCACCGGAACAGTTCGGCGGGCCGGTAGTGCCGGATCGCCCGGCGCCGGTTGTGCGCCTTGTCCAGGGCCCAGGCGCGCGGTTCCGGCGTCGCGGGCCACCAGTGCCGCGGTGGGTAGCGCAGCAGGGCGCCGCACCCGGCGATCACGACGAGCACCACGGCGGCGGTCCCGTCGAGCAGCACCGCCCGCGCGTCCGGGAGCAGCGCGGCCAGCACGACGAACGGCACGCTCCCCCAGGCGAAGGCACCGCTGACGACCCCGGCGCTCGGCCCGGAGCGGTCCGGGAACCAGGCCAGCACGGCGCCGACGCAGGTGGCGTAGACGAGGCCGGTGCCGAGCCCGCCGAGCACCGAGTAGCCGAGGTAGACGGTGAGCAGGCTGCTCGCGTGGCCGAGGGTGACCAGGCCGGCGGCGCACAGCACGGCGCCGAGCGCCATCGCGGCGGGTGCGGGCAGGAGGCCGCGTTCGCGCAGCCACGCCGCCGGGAACGCGGTGCCGGCCTGGCAGATCGCCCAGAGGGCGAAGGACAGGACGATCCCGCCGAACGTCCAGCCGTGCGCCCGGCTCAGCGCGGGCACGATCGCGCCGAAGCCGTACTGCTGCACCCCCGAGGCGAGCATGGCGGCCGCGGCGAGCCAGGTGATACGGGCGCGCGGCCGGCCGAGCAGCTCGAGGTCGGTTTCCCCGACCCGGTAGCGCCGTCCGTAGACGTCCCGGAGCTCACGGACCTCGGGCATCACGACCGCCTCCCCTTCGCTGTTCGCTGGAGATTGTATGCAGTATGAAGTAGCCCGAGTGTGCGCTCAGGCGGCCTGGATGTCCAGCAGGATCCGCGCGCTCTGGAGCCCCAACGGATCGAGGCGTGAATTGTTTTGGGCGCCACGGAAAGCGCTGCGACCTCGGGTTTCCACGCAGGTTCGTCACTGTGCGCGAGCCAGGGGAAGGCGGCCCGGTGGCCATCGAGGGAGGAGGCGGCCACCGGGCCAGTGCTCCGGCGCGGTACCGGCCGCGCGGAGCACTGACAGTCTGGCCAGCGGAGACCCCCTCCGACAAGCCTTTCGGCAAGCCGGGAAGTGTCCGTTTTCCGGCGATCACCCCAGTCCGGACCGACCCGGGGTCCGTTGTGGTCACCTAGAAGGTCCCGTAGCGACGGGCTTGCGCGGACCGCTGACCGTACATGGTTACCAGCCAACGGTTTAGCTTGACACCATGGCGAACTCGCACCAACCGCGGCCGGGAGGCCTTGCGCGGTTTGCCAACCAGGCAAGGCGATCCGCCGAGCAGGCCGGACACACGGCGAGTTGCTTCTGCACGGCATCGCTGCCAGACAAGGCGATCCGTGCCGAGTGAGCCTGGCAGCCCGAACAAAGGCCGGTTGCACCCTGCGCGACCCACCAACCCGACGAGACGATCCGCCGAGCAGCCCAGACACGCGGCGAGTTGCCCTTGCACGGCCAAGTGAGTCCGGCAGGCCAAACAAAGTTCGGTGCCACCTGCGCGGATCGCCAATCAGGCGAGGCGATCCGTCGAGC
>NZ_JAYFSI010000029.1:0-26287 GCF_034929455.1 Amycolatopsis heterodermiae | reverse complement strand
CCAGTGGCGGTCCGCGACGTCACGGTCGTCCGGCTGGTGGGCGGGCTGGACCGCCGCCACGACGCCGAGGGCGGCGAACCGCTCGACGTCCGCGGGCGAGAGCAGCTGGGCGTGCTCGATGCGGCCCGCGCAGCCGGCCTCCTCGAACGCGTCCAGGGCGATCGTGTTGGCCTGGTCGCCGATCGCGTGGACGGCCGGGACCAGGCCCTGCGACGACGCCCGGCGCAGCAACGGCACCAGCTCGCCCGGCGGGAGTTCCAGCAGCCCCAGCGAATCCCCGCCCGGGTACGGGTCGTGGCAGTACGCCGTGCGCGTGTTCAGGGAGCCGTCGACGAACAGCTTGAACGGGCCGACCGTCAGCAGCCCGCCCGAATCCGGGAGGACGTCGCCGGTGCGGTGGCCGCGTTCGACGGCCTGCTCCAGCAGGTACCGCGCGATGACGCAGGAGATCCGGGCCGACGGCGGGCCGAGCGAAAGCCGTCGCGTCCAATCCGTGACGGTGTCGGCGTACTCGTAGTCCACGAGCCGGGTCACCCCGCGCGCGGCCGCCGCGCGCACGGCTTCGGCGACCCACTGGTCCTGGACGTCGACGGCGGCGCTCGGCAGCTGGGCCGTCGCGCTCATGCAGTCGTTCTCCAGCAGCACCCCCGTCGGGTGCTCCCGCCCGATCAGCTTCAGCACCGCCGGGCTGAGCCACAGCGTGTGCAGGTCCGCGCTGAACAACGCCACCGCGCGCCCGGGCAGCGCGCGCTGCAGCAGGTCCTTGTGCGGCTCGTCCGGCCAGAGCGCGTCGCGGAAACCCGCGCCCACGACCAGTTCCGACGGCTGGGACGGCGTCGCCAGCAGGTGCGCCAGCAGCAGCTCGACCGCCTCCCCCGCCGACCGCGCGGCTTCCAGCGGGATCCGGCGCCGGAACGTCGCCCACTGCACGAGGTGGACGTGCGCGTCGACCAGGCCGGGCAGCAGCGTGCCGCCGTGGCCGTCGACGATCCGCGCCGCGAAGCCGTCCGACCCGGGTGCCGTGATCGAGGTGACACGGCCGTCGGTCACGCGCACGTCCGCGAGCTCGCCGCCGAGTCCCGGGCGCACGCGGCGCAGCAGAAGATCGTCCATGGCCCTACCTTGCCAGGCGGGTCACGGTCGGGTGAAGCACAGCGTGAGATGGGAAATACCTGGGTACCAACTACCGTTGTAAGAGATGGCAGCCGTCGCCCGCCGAAGGGTCAGGGCCGGTCCATGGGCGCCGCCTTCACAAGCCGCGCAGGGTTCGACTCCCTCGGTTGCCGCCGAAGTCCGTGAAGGCCACATCGAGGGACTCTGAGTCCCTCGATGTGGCCTTCACGGCTTTAGCCCACGGGCATGTCGCGGCAGCGCAGGGCGGCCAGGCCGCCGGCGCCGGTGGCCGCGGCGATCAGGACCAGCCAGAGCAGCGGGGTCGTCGAGAACGTGCCGCCGGGCAGGCGTGGCAGGTGCGCGAACGGCGAGATTCCCAGCACCACGTCGTTCCACCGCAAAGCGGTGCCGACCAGGGACAGCAGCAGGAACGCGCCCAGCAGGCCCCAGGCCGCCGCCGCGAAGCGGGGCAGGAAGCCGATCAACGCCGCCGCCAGGCCCGCCAGGACCCAGACCGCGGGCAGCTGGGCCAGCGCCGCGGGGACCAAGCGCGCGCCGTCGCCGTACGCCACGCCGGTCGCCAGTCCCGTCACCGCCAGCACGAACGCCGAGCCCAGCAGCGCGAACACCAGGTGCGCCGCCGCCCAGCCGAGCCGGCCGACCGCCGTGGCCAGCACCGGTTCCGCCCGGCCCGCCGCCTCTTCAGCACGCAGTTTCAGCGTCGCCTGCACCGCGTAACCCGCCGCCGCGAGGCCGAACAACGTCATCGTCCCGGCCAGGTACGCGTCCATCACCGCGCCACCGCCGCCGAGCCGGGCGAAGACGTCGGCGACGGCCTTGTTGTCCCGCACCAGGTCCGCGACGTTCTGCGCGACCCCGCCCATCAGCAGCCCGACCAGCGCCAGGCAGACGATCCAGACCAGCAGCGTCCCCCGCTGCAGCCGCCAGGCCAGCGCCAGCGGCGAGCGCAGCGACGCCTTGGCCGCCGGACGCCCGAGCCGCGCGGGCAGCAGCGCCGCGCCGAGGTCACGCCGGGCCGAGAGCCCGACCGCAGCGGCCAAGAGAAGCCCAGTCGAAACGACCCCCAGGAGCAGCACCCACCACCGCTCCCCCGCGAGCGGCCGCAGCCGGTGCGCCCAGCCGATCGGCGACAGCCACGCGAGCCAGCCCGCCGATCCACCGGTCGTCGCGCTGCTGTCCCCGGCCGCGCGCAGCAGGAACGCCAGCACCAGCCCGCCGATCCCGATGCCCCGCGCGCCGCGCGCGCCCCAGGTGAGCTGCGCGGCAACCGCGCCGACCCCGGCGAAGACCCAGCCCGTCAGGGTGAACCCGAGACCCAGCGCCAGCGCCCCGGCCACCGGAACCCCCTGCGCCGCCACGCCGAGGGCGACCAGCAGGCCGTGGACCAGGCACGCGCCGTACGCGGCGAGCACCGCGGCGACGAGCCCGGCGTGCCGTCCGACGGCGGTCGCCCCGGTCAGCTCCCGGCGGCCCGCCTCCTCCTCGGTCCGGGTGTGCCGGACGACGGTGAGCAGCGCGATCAGCCCGACGACGACCGGGACGAACCCGCACTGCCAGGTCAGCAGCTCGCCGACGGAGGAGCCGTACAGCGGGCCGTTGCGGACCACGAACGTCGCGCTGGTGGCGTTGAGGTCGTAGAAGTGCTGCCGCGCGGCGGCGTCCGGGTAAGCCGCCTTGATCGACGACAGGTAGCCCATCGGCGCGAGCGCCAGAAAGACGATCCACAGCGGCATGAGCAGCCGGTCGCGGCGCAGCACCAGCCGCAGCAGCGACCAGGTGCCGGTCATCGCGGCGCTCCGACGGGCTCGTCGTGCTGGTAGTGACGCAGGAACAGCTCCTCGAGCGTCGGCGGCCGGCTCACCAGGTTCCGCAGCCCGGCGTCGGCCAGGTGCCGCATCACACCGTCCAAAGCGGACTGGTCGACCGAGAGGTGGACGTGCGAGCCGTACGTGCTCAGGTCGTGGATCCCGGGCAGGGACGCCAGATCCGCCGGGACCCGCTCGAGCGAGGCGTCGATGGTGACGCGGCCCAGGTGCCGCAGCTCGTCGAGCGTGCCGGACTCGACGGTCCGGCCGGCGCGGATGATCGTGACGCGGTCGCACAGTGCCTCGACCTCCGAGAGGATGTGCGACGACAGCAGCACGGTCCGGCCGCCGCGTTCGCGCTCCTCCTCGATCACCTGGCGGAAGACCTCCTCTATCAGCGGGTCCAGCCCGGACGTCGGCTCGTCGAGCACCAGCAGCTCCACATCGGACGCCAGCGCGGCGACCAGCGCGACCTTCTGCCGGTTGCCCTTGGAGTACGTCCGCCCCTTCTTGCGCGGGTCGAGGTCGAACCGCTCGACCAGCGCGTCCCGGCGCCCGGCGTCGAGCCCGCCGCGCAGCCGGCCGAGCAGGTCGATCACCTCGCCGCCGGTGAGGTTGGGCCAGAGGGTGACGTCACCGGGCACGTACGCGAGGCGCTTGTGCAGCTCGGTCGCGTCGGTCCAGGGGTTCCCGTCGAGCAGGGTGGCGCGGCCGCCGTCGGCCCGCATCAGCCCCAGCAGGACGCGGATCGTGGTGGTCTTGCCGGCGCCGTTGGGTCCGAGGAACCCGTGCACCTCGCCGGTGTGGACGGTCAGGTCGAGCCCGTCGAGGGCTTTCGTCCGGCCGAACGCCTTGGTGAGGCCGTCGGCGGTGATCGCTTCGGCCATCGTCATTCCTTTCGGGGGTACTTGGCCAGCGCGGCGCGGGCCTTTTCGAGCACTTCGGGGGTGGCGAGCGGGCTGGTGAAGAGGTGCCCGGCGGCGGCCATCATGCGGAGCATCGCCTCGTGGGTGCCCGGCTCCTCGCCGAGCGCCCGCGCGATGTGGTCCTGCAGGATCATCAGCCCGCCGGTCATGCCGGCGAGCGCGGCGGCGGCGGCCCGCGGGTCGGGCACGTCGAGCCCGGTCTCGCGGAAGTACTGCTCGGTGCCGTCGACGATCTCGCGGAACTGCTCGGCGGCGGCGTCGGAGCCGTCGATCATGCCGCGGCCCATGTAACGCCGGAACAGCAGCTGGCGGGCGTCGAAGGTCGGGATGAAGCCGGGGTTCGCGTGCCCCTTCTCCAGCATCTCCTCCTTGAAGCGCACCAGCTCGTCGAAGACGTGGGCGTCGCACGCCTTGCGCAGGCCGTCCTTGGAGCCGAAGTGGTGCCGGATCAGGCCGCCGGAGACCCCGGCGGCCTGCGCGATGTCCAGGATCGACGTCTTCTCCATGCCGCGTTCGGTGAACAGGCGGATGGCGGCGTCGCGGATCCGGGCCCGCGCGGTGAGGTCTTCGGGCGGCGGACGGTCGGTCATGGAGCAACTCCCGGATGCGCAGGGTCGAGCAGGCAGATCGTTATGTACGCACGCGGCTCGCCGTCCGGCCGTCGTGTGCCCCGTCCACGGCGTGGCGCGGCCGGGGCCGGACGCCGCCGGCGCCGTCTTCGACGCCGGGCCGTTCCGTCAGCCGGACGAGATCCCCCTGCTCAACGGCTTCCCCTCCTCCAAACTCCTATACGTGAATGTAGCGCGCTATACGCGCATATAGCAAGGTGGGCGAATGACCTCTGAGCGGAACATCCCGTTGCCGCCCAACCGGTGATCACGTTAGGCCATTCGGCCCGCAACCAATTGCGGGTGATGGGCTAACTGTCTTATTGCTGCGGATCATCCCGCGATGTGTACTGCTGGCACGCATCACTTCACGAAGGGCTCACGTAGTGACACAGCTCAGATCCAGCTGGAGGCGGCGGGCCGGGATCACCGTCCTCGCCACCGCTCTCGGCGCCTCCGTCCTCGGCATCGCCGTTCCGGTGGCGTCCGCCCAGCAGGCCCCGCTCACCGCCGGGACCGCCGACGACAGCAAGGCCCTCGACGCGCACGACCGCACGCTCGTCGCCGAGGCCGAGAAGGCCGGCAAACCCGACGTGACCCTGCTGGTCGCGGCCGAGAAGGGCCAGACCGGCGCCGCCGTGAACGAGCTCAAGGCGCTCGGCGGGGTCGTCCAGTCCACCGACACGAAGCTCGACTACGTCAAGGTGAGCATCCCGACCGGCAACGCCGGCAAGGCCGCCAAGCTCAAGTCGGTGAACGCCGTCGACGTCGACGGCCTCATCGTGCGCGACGACCCGAAGCCCGAGGGCGCGGCCGATCCGGCTCCGCAGCCCGCGCCGGGGAAGAACACGCCGCGCGTGAACCCCTACCTCCCGACCGGTGACACCTACGCCGCGCAGTTCGGCCAGGTCCTGCCCAACTGGGACGGCAAGGACACCACGGTCGCGGTGCTGGACTCCGGCGTCGACCTCGACACCCCCGCCCTGGCGAAGACCAGCCACGGCGAGCGCAAGATCGTCGACTGGTACAACGCCAACGCCACCAACTCCGGTGACGGCACCTGGGTCGCGCAGTCGGCGCAGACCTACACCGGCACCTTCACCGCGAACGGCAAGACCTGGACGGCGCCAGCCACCGGCGGCCCGTACACGTTCGGCACGTTCAGCGAGACCGCGGGCGACCTCGGTGCCGCCGACAGCGAGACCGGCGGTGACATCAACCGCGACGGCGACCGCGCCGACTCCTGGGGCGTGCTGCTCGACCCGGCGACCAAGCAGGTCCGCGTCGACCTCAACGGCAACGGTGACTTCACCGACGAGAAGCCGATGACCGACTACAAGACCAACTACGACGTCGGCTACTTCGGCACGGACAACCCGGCGACCGACATCGCCGAGCGGATGGCCTTCGTCGTCCAGACCGACAAGCCGGGCTTCGTCGGCATCGGCATCGCCGGCGCCGAGCACGGCTCGCACGTCGCGGGCATCGCCACCGGCAACGACCTGTTCGGCGGCAAGATGGACGGCGCGGCCCCGGGCGCGAAGGTCCTGGCCGTCAAGGTCTGCCTCACCGGCGCGGCCTGCACCTCGAGCGGCCTGCTCGACGGCGTCGTCTACGCGGCCAGCCACGGCGCGGACGTCATCAACATCTCGATCGGCGGCCTGCCGTCGCTCAACGACGGCAACAACGCCCGCGCGGAGCTCTACAACCGCACGATCGCCGAGTACAACGTCCAGATCTTCATCTCGGCCGGCAACAGCGGCGCCGGGGCGAACACCGTCGGCGACCCGTCGGTGGCCACGGACGCGATCTCGGTCGGTTCGTACATCACCAAGGAGACCTGGCTCGCGGACTACGGTTCGAAGACCCAGGCGCCCGAGTCGATGCACCCGTTCTCCTCGCGCGGCCCGCGTGAAGACGGTGGCTTCAAGCCGGACATCGTCGCGCCCGGCGCGGCGATCTCGACCACCCCGCGCTGGGAGGCGCCGGGCCCGGTCGCCGGCACGTACAGCCTGCCGGCCGGTTACGCGATGCTGCAGGGCACGTCGATGGCGTCGCCCCAGGCGACCGGTGCGGCCGCCCTGCTGGTGAGCGCGTACAAGGCGACGCACAACGGCCAGCGGCCGCCGGTCGCGCAGCTGCGCTCGGCGATCAAGTCGACCGCGCGGTTCGTGCCGGGCATCGGCGCCTACGCCCAGGGCGCGGGCCTGTTCAACGTCCCGGCCGCGTTCGTCGCACTGTCGCTCAACCCGAAGCCGGACGCCGTCTCGACGTCGGTCGAGGTCCACACGGTGCAGTCGAACCTGCTGGCCACGCCGAACACCGGCGTCGGCATCCACGACCGCGAGGGCGTGACCACGGGCAAGGCCTACACCCGCACGTACACGATCACGCGGACGTCGGGCTCGGCCGGCCCGGTGCTCTACTTCGCGCGGTGGGTCGGCGACGACGGCACGTTCTCCTCGGCCGGCACCGTCGTGGTGCCGCTGAACAAGCCGGTGACCTTCCAGGTCAAGGTGAACCCGAAGAACGCCGGCGTGCACTCGGCGCTGCTGTACCTGGACAACCCGCTGACCGTCGGCATCGACGTGCAGACCCTCAACACGGTCTTCGCACCGCAGGAGTTCACCGCCGCCAAGGGTTACCAGGTCGACGTGTCCGGCAAGATCGCCCGCAACCAGGCGACCAGCTACTTCGTGAAGGTGCCGCAGGGCGCCAGCGCGCTGAAGGTGGACCTGGACGCCGGCGGCGGCGCCAAGGGCAAGGGCCAGGTGCGGTTCCTGCGCTACGACCCGACCGGTGTCCCGGCCGAGGCGAGCACGTCCACGACGTACTGCTACCTGCCGGACGCGGGTGCGGGCTGCCCCGGCGGCACGCCGACCAGCCGGACGTTCGCCAACCCGCAGCCGGGGGTCTGGGAGATCGTCGTCGAGGCGCGCCGGACGTCCGATGTGGACAGTGCGGCGTACAAGCTGAGCGCTTCGGTGCTGGGCACGACGGTTTCGCCGAACCCGGACACGATCGCGTCCGCCACGTTGAACACGCCGATCGCGCGGTCCTACACCGTGACGAACACGCTCGGCGCGTTCACCGGCCAGCTGACCGGCGGCACGCTGGGCAGCGCGAAAACGTCGCGGCCGAGCATCGCCGAAGGCGCGCAGCAGCAGTACCAGATCCCGGTGACGGCGGGCTCGACCTCGCTGACCGCCACCATCGGCCGGACGTCCGACGTCGGCGCCGACCTGGACCTGGTGCTCTACAACTGCACCACCGGCTCCTGCGTGCAGGCGGCGGTGAGCGCGGACGGTGACTCCGAAGAGTCGGTGACCGTGGCCAACCCCGCGGCCGGCATCTGGGTCGCCCTGGTCGACGGGTACGCGGTGCCGTCGGGCACCACCGAGTACGACTACCTCGACGTGTTCACCAACCCGGCGTTCGGTTCGGTCGCGGTGACCGACCCGGTCGCGGCGCACGCGTCGGGCAGCTCGTGGACGGTGCCGGGCACGGTGACCGTGACCGCGCCCCCGGCGGCCGGGCGCACCCTGCGCGGCCAGCTGACGGTGAAGACCGACACCGGTGTCACGGTCGGCAGCTCGCTGGTGCTGGTCAACTCGGTGAGCTAGTCCCGCTCAACGGAAACCGCCCCGGGTTCGCCCGGGGCGGTTTTCGCTTTCCCGGTGGGTTTCCTGGTGGGTTTCCGACGCAATTTTGCGTATGTGCGTTGAGGTGTTGCGGGATTTCGCGGGGCGTCCGTATGGTCTGGAACACCCCGAACCTCCCGAGAGGGTCCCCATGCGACGGATTTCGACGTTCTTCGCCGCGCTCCTGCTCCTGGCCGCCACGGTGCCGGGGATCGCGCACGCCGCGGCGCTCTCGACCCGGACCCACCTGTTCTACTACCCCTGGTACGGCAACAGCGGCGGCGCGTACCGCCACTGGGACCAGGGCGGTCACACCCCGCCCGCCGACATCGGCGCGAACTTCTACCCGTCGCTCGGCCCGTACGACTCCGGCGACTTCTCCGGTGCGGTCGAGCAGCACATGCGGTGGATCGAGCAGTCCGGCGCCGGGGTGATCGTCTACAGCTGGTGGGGTCAGGGGTCCTATGAGGACGGTCTGGCCGCCGGCGTGCTCGAAGCCGCGGCCCGGCACGGGATCAAGGTCGCCTGGCACCTGGAGCCGTACAGCGGGCGAACGGCATCGTCCACAGTGGCCGATATCGGGTACCTGACCAGCCGTTACGGTGCGAGCCCCGCGTTCTACCGCGAGGGCGGCCGCGGCGCGTTCTACGTCTTCGAAAGCCTGCGCATCACCGACTGGACGGCACTGGACCAGGTGCGCTCGTCGGCGATCGTGCTGGCCCAGACCACGGACACGAGCAAGGTCGCCCATTTCGGCGGGATGTACACCTACGACGCGATCGCCGGCGCGACGGCCCCGGGCTGGCGCGACGCGAGCGCCTACTGCGACGCGAACGGCCTGGTGTGGGCCCCTTCGGTCGGTCCCGGCTACAACGACGACCGCGCCGTGCCGGGCAACACGACCCCGACCCTGAGCCGCGACAACGGCGCCACCTACGACCGCGAATGGCAGAACGCGCTTTCCTCGAACGCCGACTGGGTTTCGGTGACGTCGTTCAACGAGTGGCACGAGGGCTCGATCATCGAACCGGCCCGCTCGTCCCCGCCGTCGTCGGCCTACGAGACTTTCGCAGGCGCCTACGGGACTTCCGGTGCGGCGTCGGAAACCGCTTACCTGGACCGGACGCGCTACTGGGCCGCACAGCTCGGCGGTCCCCCACCGGCACCGGTCAACCTGGCTTTCGGCAAGACCGTCTCCGCGAGCGGCTCGCAGGGCGGCTTCCCGCCGGGCAACGCGGTGGACGGGAACGCGGGCAGCTACTGGGAAAGCACGAACAACGCGTTCCCGCAGACGCTGACGGTGGACCTCGGCGCGGGCGCCACGGCCGGCCGGCTGGTGCTGAAGCTGCCGCCCGTGTGGGGCCGTCGCACCCAGACGATCGCGGTGAACGGCGGCGCGCCGGCGGGGTACGTGTTCGACCCGGCGACCGGCAACAGTGTGACGCTCACGATCCCGGCGCAACGAACGCTCAAGCTCACCTTCAGCGGGAACACCGGCTGGCCCGCCGGGCAACTGTCCGAAGTGGAGGCCTACGCCTCCTGAGCCCGCACCAGAAACGGCGCCGGATCCGCGAGCACCCGATGCACCACCCGCCCCGCCGCTCCGAGCGTTGCGGCATCACCACCCAGCCGTGACGCCGTGAGCACCGGCGGCGCGGCCCGGAGGCCACCCAGGCGTGCGGCCAGAACTCCGGCCACCGACTCCGCCAGCCACGGGTACAGCGGGGTGAACACGCCGCCGAGCACGATGTGGTCGAGGTCGAGGAGGTTCACCGCCGACGTCAAGGCGACGCCGAGGGCCCGGCCCGCCGCGGCGCAGGCGTCCAGCGCCACCTGGTCGCCGCGGTCGAGGCCGGCCAGCAGGTCGGCCACCGTCGACGTCCTTCCGGCCGCCAGCAACGCTTCCTGGCCGGCGTAGGTCTCCAGGCAGCCGCTCCCGCCGCAGCGGCACGCGGGGCCGTCCGGGGCCACGACGACGTGGCCAAGCTCGCCGGCCAGCCCGCGGGGCCCGGCGAACAGCTCGCCGTTGACGACCAGGCCCGCGCCGATGCCGACTTCGCCGGAGACGTACAGGAAGTCGCGCTCGCCGCCGCCGTACCAGAGCTCGCCGAGCGCGGCGAGGTTCGCTTCGTTGTCCAGCTCGACCGGGACGGGCAGGCGCAGCAGGTCCGCCGCGCGGACGTCCTGCCAGCCGAGGTTGGGGGCGCTGAACAGGACGCCGTCGCCGACCGGGCCGGACACCGCGAGCACCGCGCCCGCGAGGTCGAGCCCGAGCCGGCGTCCTTCGGTGATCGCCTCCTCGGCGAGGGCCTGCAGCTCGGCCAGGACCTTCTTCGGCCGGGAGCCGCGGTTGTCGCGGTCGCGGCGGGCGGCGAAGCGGACGGCGCCGGTGAGATCGAGCACCCGCACGGCGAGGTAGTCGACGTTGATCTCCAGGCCCAGCGACGCGATCCGGGCGCCGCTCAACACGACGTCCACCCCCGGCCGGCCGCGTTCACCCGCGCGGGCGGGCCCGGTTTCGGCCAGCAGCCCGGCGTCGACCAGGTCGCCGACCAGCTTGGACACGGTCGACTTGGTCAATCCGGTCAGCTCGGCCAGTGCGGCCCTGGTCAGCGGGCCGTTGCGGCTGACCTCGCCCAGCACGACCTCGAGGTTGCGGGCCCGCATCGAGTCGTGCCGCACGGCCTGGGTCATCGTGTCCCTCCTGCCGAGCACTCTATCCGGGCTCTTGACGCCCGGGACCCCGCGGCGCACTATTTAGTCTACAACGTGAACTAAATGAAGGGACAGTCATGGACGACTACGCCCCCCAGGCGGCCGACAAGTTCACCTTCGGCCTCTGGACCGTGGGCTGGCCGGCGAACGACCCGTTCGGGGTCGCGACGCGGCCGGCGCTGGACCCGGTGGAGAGCGTGCACCGGCTGGCGGAGCTGGGTGCCTACGGGGTGACGTTCCACGACGACGACCTGCTGGCCACCGAACCCGACCGCGACAAGGCGATCGAGCGGTTCCGCAAGGCGCTCGCCGAGACCGGGCTCAAGGTGCCGATGGCGACGACGAACCTGTTCACCCACCCGGTGTTCAAGGACGGCGGCCTGACCAGCAACGACCGTGACGTCCGCCGGTACGCCCTGCGCAAGGTGCGGCGCAACATCGACCTGGCGGCCGAGCTGGGTGCGGAGACCTACGTCGTCTGGGGCGGCCGCGAGGGCGCCGAGTCCGACGGCGCGAAGGACGTCCGCGCGGCGCTCGACCGGTACAAGGAGGGCCTCGACGCGCTCGCGGAGTACGTCGTCGAGAAGGGCTACCCGCTGCGGTTCGCGCTCGAGCCGAAGCCGAACGAGCCGCGCGGCGACATCCTGCTGCCGACGATCGGGCACGCGCTGGGCTTCATCTCGCAGCTCGCACGGCCGGAGCTGTTCGGGCTCAACCCGGAGGTCGGGCACGAGCAGATGGCCGGGCTGAACTTCGTGCACGGCATCTCGCAGGCGCTGTGGCAGGGCAAGCTGTTCCACATCGACCTCAACGGCCAGCACGGCCCGAAGTTCGACCAGGACCTGATCTTCGGCCACGGCGACGTGAAGAGCGCGTTCTTCCTGGTCGACCTGCTGGAGAACGGCGGCTACGAGGGCCCGCGCCACTTCGACTACAAGCCGCTGCGCACCGAGGACCCCGCGGACGTCTGGGTCTCGGCGGCCGCGAACATGCGGACCTACCTGATCCTGAAGGAGAAGTCCCGCAGGTTCCGCGCCGACCCGGAGGTCGTGGAGGCCCTGGCGGCGTCCCGCGTCCCGGACCTGTCGACGCCGACGCTGGCCCCGGGCGAGTCCCTGGACGACCTGCAGAAGGACGACTTCGACCTGGACACGGCCGCGGCGCGCGGTTACCACTTCACGCACCTCAACCAGCTGGCCCTGGAGCACCTCCTCGGCGTCCGCTGACGCCGAAGGGCCGCCGGACGGGACTCCGTTCGGCGGCCCCGCGCCGCTGTTCCGCTGCTTACGATCACCCGCATGACAGTCGCCTTGGTCACCAACGTGACGCAGTACGCGGGTCCCGCCGGCGCGACGGCGCTCGCCGCCGACGGGTTCCGCGTGGTCTGCCACGACGAGACGTTCACCGACGCCGACGTGCGCGGCAAGTTCGCCGCCGAGAACCCCGGCCTCACGCCGATCGCCGAGCAGGACCCGGCGGCGGTCTTCGCCGCCGCGGGCGAACACGGGAGCGTCGAGGTCGTGGTGAGCAACGACTACGTCCCGCCCGCCGCGGTCCAGAACCCGTTCGAGGGCGCGCCGCTCAGCGACCTCGAGTACCTCATGCGCGAGCTGGTGTACCGGCCGTTCGAGCTGATCCAGGCCGCCACCCCGGCGATGAAGGCGGGCGGGGGCGGCCGGATCATCCTGATGACGTCGGCGGTCGCGGTCCGCCCGCTCGCCACCGCGGTCCTCTACAGCTCGGCCCGCGCCGCGGCCACCACGATGATGACCGCGGCGGCCAAGGCCTTGGGCGAGCACAACATCCAGCTCAACGCGATCGGCCCCAACTGGTTCGAGAACCCGACGTACTTCCCGCCGGGCCTCTGGGAGTCCGACGCCGACCTGCGCGCGACGGTCGCCAAGGAGGTCCCGCTCCAGCGCCTGGGCCAGCAGGACGAGATGGGCGCCCTGATCGCGTTCCTCGCTTCAGGCAAGTCCACCCCGGTGACGGGCCAGTTCTTCGGCTTCACCGGCGGCTGGCTCCCCTGACCCCGACGTGCCGTGAAGGCCACATTGAGGGACTCTGAGTCCCTCAATGTGGCCTTCACGGACTTGCTACGACACCGTCAGGGTGTCGATGTCGAACAGGGAACCTGCGCCGCCCTTGAAGACCAGGAACAGCGGGCCGGTGCCGGACGACACTGTGGTGGAGACGGTCTGGAACGTCTCCCAGCTGCCCGTGTTGGGCACCGTGACCGTGCCCAGCAGGGTGCCGGTCGCCGAGCCCGCGCGGATCTCGATCGTGCCGCCCGCGCCCGCGGACGAGACGACCGCGCTGAACCGCGTGACCCCCGCCGTGCTCACCGAGGCGTACCCGGCCCAGTCGCCGTTCTCGATGTAGCCCAGCGTCTGGCCGCCGCTCGCCGGCGCGTGGGACGCGATCTGCACGCCCGAGCCCGACGTGAACGACTCACCCTCCACCGTGGACCCCGCCGGAGGGGCACCGCAGTTCGCGGCGACGACTCCCGCGGCGTACCGGATCCCGCCGACCAGCTCCGTCCGGAAGGTACTGTCCGAATAGGACTCGATCGTGTGGCCGAGACCGGTGTAGAACGCCCGGCCGCCGCCCTGCGGGTGGCACCACGTGATCGGGTGGTCGGCGCCCATCTCGCCGCCGGTGTAGCTGGACTCGTCCAGCGTCTGCAGGACGTGCACCTGCCCGCGCGGGTTCGTGCGGTAGTTGTACAGCTCGTCCGTGCGGGTCCAGACGGCCGGCAGGTGCGCCGTCGCCGGGTGGGTGCTGTCCTCGGTGACGAACCGGGCCGACTGGATCGCCGGATGGCTCTTGAACCACGCCCCGACGAGCTGCCCGTACCACGGCCAGTCGTACTCGGTGTCGGCCGCGGCGTGGATGCCGAGGTACCCGCCGCCACCGTTCACATAGGACTCGAACGCCGCCTGCTGCGTCGCGTCCAGCACGTCACCGGTGGTCGACAGGAACACGACCGCCTTGTACCCGGCCAGCGAGGAAGCCGTGAACACGGACGCGTCTTCGGTCGCCGTGACGCCGAAGCCGTTGGCCGTGCCCAGTTCCTTGATCGCCTGGATCCCCGCGGGGATCGAGTCGTGCCGGAACCCGGCCGTCTTGGAGAACACCAGCACGTTGTACGCGGGATCCACCTGGGTCGGCATGGTGCCCAGGCTAAACGAATCGACGTCGAACAGGGACCCCGTGCCGCCGCGGAACACCAGGAACAACGGCCCGGAGCCGCCGGTCACCGACGTCGTGACGTTCTGGAAGACCTCCCAGTCGCCCGTCGAAGGCACCGCCACCGAACCCAGCAGGGTCCCGGTCGCCGAGCCGGACCGGATCTCGATCGTGCCGCCCGGACCGGCCGAGGACACCCGCGCGGTGAACGTCCGCGCGCCCGACGTGCTCACCGAGGCGTACCCGGCCCAGTCGCCGTTCTCGATGTAGCCCAGGGTGTTGCCGCCGCTCGCCGCCGCGTGCGGGGCGACCTGGACGCCGGACCCGGACGTGAACGACTCGCCTTCGACCGCTCCCGACTGGGCCGCGGTGGTGAAGTTGAACGAGTCCAGGTCGAACAGGTTGCCCTGCCCGGTGACGCCCTTGAACACCAGGTACAGCGTCGTCGTCCCGGACGGCCGGTTCGTGAGATTGGCCGTCACGCTCTGGAACGTGTCCCAGTCACCGGTGTTGGCGACCGCGGCCGACCCGAGCAGGGTGCCGGTCGGCGAGCCCGCGCGCACCTCCAGCGTGCCACCCGGACCACCCGAGGACACCCGCGCGCTGATCGACGTCGCGTTGCCCAGCGCGTACGGCGCGAACGAGATCCAGTCGCCGTTGTCGGTGTACCCGACCGTGCGGCCGCCCTCGGCCGAACCGTGGTCGGCGAGCTGGATCCCGGACTGCGCCGAGAAGTGCTCACCCTGGCGGTGCCGCGGCTGCAGCTTGCTGACGCTGTGCGAGACCAGGCCGCCGTTGTCGGTGTACTGCGCGTCGAAGACGCCGAAGATGTTCGCCGCGGCGTCGTGCTCACCGTCCACCGGGACGGCGATCGAGCCGCTGCACCCGGTTTGCTGCGTGATCTGGTGCTGGTGGCTGTCGTGGCCCAGGAAGTACGTGACCTTGACCTTCGAGCAGTCCAGCGCCCCGTCCTCCGGGTCGCTGCCGGTCACCTGGAACGGCACGGTGTCGCCGAAGGAGAACAGCTGGCCGTCGGCCGGGGTGGTCAGGTGCACCGTCGGCGCGGTGTTCCCGACCGTGACGACCAGGCTCGCGGTGCCGGTCAGGCCGGCCGGGTCGGTCACCGTGAGACTCGGTGAGTACGTCCCGTTGGTGGTGTAGGTGTGCGCCGGGTTCGCGGCGGTCGACGTCTGGCCGTCGCCAAAGTTCCAGCGGTAGGTCAGGGCGCCGCCTTCGGGATCGCTGCTGCCCGCGGACGAGAAGTTCACGGTCAGCGGGTTCGCCCCGGATGTCTTGTCGGCCGCGGCCTTCGCGACCGGGTTGCGGTTCGTGCCGGCCAGGTACTCGATCCGGTACAGCGCCTGGTTGTCGCTGCCCGTGCCGTAGTCGAGGACGTAGAGCGCGCCGTCCGGGCCGAACGCCATGTCCATGACCTGGGTGCCGGTCCACGGGAAGTTGTCGATCGTGCCGCGGCTGCCGTCGGCGTTGACGGTGACCGCCTTGATCCACTTGCGCCCGTACTCCCCGGCGAAGAACTTGCCGTCGAGCGACTGCGGGAACTTGACCGTGGACGTCGAACTGGCGTCGTAGCGGTAGACCGGCCCGCCCATCGGCGACTCCGAGCCGCTGCCGAACTCCGGCGGCGAGCCCTCGTCCCCGGCGTACTTGATCCACGCCGCCTTCGGCACCGGCAGCTTGGCGAGACCGGTGTTGCGGAACGAGGAGTTGGTCGGCCCGCCCGCGCAGTCGTACTTCGCGCCGGACGGCCCGCTCGGGAACGTGTAGTGGTTGTACGTCTCGGTCGTCGTGTTCGAGCCGGTGCAGTACGGCCAGCCGAAGTTGCCCGGCCCGGTGATCCGGTCGAACTCGACCTGGCCCTGCGGCCCGCGGTTGGCGTCGGTGACCCCGGCGTCCGGGCCGTAGTCACCGAGGTAGACGACGCCGGTCGCCTTGTCGACACTCATCCGGAACGGGTTGCGGAAGCCCATCGCGTAGATCTCCGGGCGGGTGCTCGCGGTGCCCGGCGCGAACAGGTTGCCCGACGGGATCGTGTACGTCCCGTCCGCCTGCGGGTGGATCCGCAGCAGCTTGCCGCGCAGGTCGTTCGTGTTGCCGGACGAGCGCTGCGCGTCGAACTGCGGGTTGCGCGTGGTCCGCTCGTCGATCGGCGAGTAGCTGTCGGAGGAGAACGGGTTCGTGTCGTCGCCGGTGGTCAGGTAGAGGTTGCCGGAGGCGTCGAAATCGATGTCACCCCCGACGTGGCAGCACTGGCCGCGGTCGTTCTGCACGGCCATGACGACCTTTTCGCTGGCCAGGTCGAGGGTGTTGTCCGTCTTGAGGACGAACCTCGACAGGTGCAGCTCGCCCTTGAACGGCGCGAAGTCGGCGGCGGTGCCGTCGGTCGGCGCGTCACCGTCCGGTGTGGACAGTCGTGGCGAGTAGTACAGCCAGATGTAGCGGTTGGAGGCGAAGCCGGGGTCCGCGGCGACACCCTGGAGGCCTTCCTCGTCGTGGGTGTAGACGTTCAGTTTGGCCGCGACGGACGTCGCGCCGGCCGCGGTGGTGACGCGGACGGTGCCGTCGCGGGAGGTGTGCACGACCGAGCGGTCCGGGAGCACGGCGAGCGACATCGCCTCGCCGAGCTCGGCCGCGCCGGTGGCCAGCGCGACCTGCTGGTAGTCGGCCGCGGGGATGTCGGCTCTGGCGGGAGCGTCGATGGTGAGCAGGAGGCCGGCGCCCAGGAGCGCGGTGCCGAACAGCCTGGTCCACTTCGCAGGGGACCTTGGGGAAGGGTGCGTCATGCTGGATCCTTCCTGATTTTGAGCGTGCTTCGCCCCGGGTTGGCGCGAAGCCGCTTTCGATCACCTTCCGACGGGGCTGGCGGTCACCCGTTAACGCAGAAGCTGCGGGGTTACTTCTTCGAGGAGAACGCGGCGTCGAACGCCGCCGTGGGTGGGGTGAAGTTGAGCTTGCGGACGAACTCCAGGGCCTCGGGCGCGCCGGTCAGGCGGTCCATGCCGGCGTCCTCCCACTCGATCGAGATGGGGCCGTCGTAGCCGATGGCGTTGAGCATGCGGAAGACGTCCTCCCACGGGACGTCGCCGTGGCCGGTGGAGACGAAGTCCCAGCCGCGGCGGGGGTCGGCCCACGGGAGGTGGGAGCCGAGCCGGCCGTTGCGGCCGTTGAGCTGCTTGCGGGCCTCCTTGCAGTCGACGTGGTAGATGCGGTCCTTGAAGTCCCAGAGGAACCCGGCCGGGTCGAGGCCCTGCCAGACGAAGTGGGACGGGTCGAAGTTCAGCCCGAACGCCTCGCGGTGGCCGATCGCCTCCAGCGTCCGGACGGTGCTCCAGTAGTCGTAGGCGATCTCGCTCGGGTGCACCTCGTGGGCGAACCGCACGCCGACCTCGTCGAAGACGTCCAGGATCGGGTTCCAGCGATCGGCGAAGTCGGCGTACCCGCGCTCGATCATCGACGGGGGCACCGGCGGGAACATCGCCACCGTGTGCCAGATCGACGAGCCGGTGAAACCGACCACAGTGGACACCCCGAGCTTCGCCGCGGCCCGGGCGGTGGTCTTCATCTCCTCCGCCGCCCGCTGCCGGACGCCCTCGGCCTCGCCGTCACCCCAGATCCGGGCGGGCAGGATGGCCTCGTGCCGCTCGTCGATCGGGTGGTCGCAGACGGCCTGGCCGAGCAGGTGGTTCGAGATCGCCCACACCTTGAGGTCGTACTTGGCCAGTGTGTCCAGTTTGGACTGGACGTAGCCCTCCTCGGCGACGGCCCGGTCCACCTCGAAGTGGTCGCCCCAGCAGGCGATCTCGAGCCCCTCGTAGCCCCAGCCGCTCGCCAGCTCGCACACCTCCTCGAACGGAAGATCGGCCCACTGCCCGGTGAACAGCGTCAACGGTCGTGCCATGTCCTGGCCTCCTGAATTCGGTTATGCGGTACGGACAGCCGCCGCGAGCAGCAGCTCCTTGACTTCGGTGGCGTGGACCTTTTCGCGCGCGAACGCAGGGTCCGAGCAGAGCAGCACCGGTCCGTCTTCGGGTGCGTCGGGCAGCCGGCCGTGGCTGCCCTTCACCGGTGCGGGGTCGAGCGGGACGACCTGCATCGAGTACCGCAGGCCGAGCTTCTTGCGGGCGAGTGCGGACGCCGCCTTCAAACTGACCGCCGGGTCGTGCGGGTCGAAGAACAGCTCGGCCGGGTCGTAACCGGGCTTGCGGTGGATCTCGACGGTCTTCGCGAAGTCCGGCGCGCGGTCGTCGCTCAGCCAGTAGTAGTACGTGAACCAGGCGTCCGGTTCGGCGATCGCGACCAGCTCACCGGCCCGTTCGTGGTCGATCCCGATGCTCGCTTGCTCCGCACGATCGAGCACGACGTCCACACCGGACAGTCCGGCGACGATGGCCCGCACCCGCGGGACGTCCGCCGGGTCGGCGACGTAGACGTGCGCGGCCTGGTGGTCGGCCACCGCGAACGCCCGTGACGTCCACGGGTCGAGGTACTCCATCCCCGCCTGGACGTACACGTTCAGCAGGCCCTCACGGCGCAGCGCCCGGTTGATGTCGACCGGTCGGCTCGCGTTCGTGATGCCGTACTCCGACAGCGCGACCACGGTGTGCCCACCCGCGGCCGCTTGATCGAGCAGCGGTTTCAACGCCGCGTCGATATCCCGGGCGGCGGCTGCGGCCTGCGGCGCGTCCGGGCCGAAGCGCTGGAGGTCGTAGTCCAGGTGCGGGATGTAGACCAGGGTGGTGTCGGGCCGGTCCTCGGCCAGGATCTTCTGAGCCGCGGCGATGATCCACTTCGACGACGTGATCGCCGCGGTCGGGCCCCAGTAGGTGAACAGCGGGAACTCGCCGAGGGCGCCGACCAGCCGGTCGTGCAGCTGCGGCGGGTGGGTGTAGGCGTCCGGGGACTTCTTGCCGTCGGCGTGGTAGATCGGCCGCGGCGTGACCGTGAGGTCGACGTCCATGCCCATCGCGTACCACCAGCAGACGTTCGCCACGCGATGCCCGGCCTGCGCGCGGCGGGCCGCGTCCCAGAACTTGTCGCCCTGGACCAGCTTGTTGTGCTGGCGCCAGAGGAAGATCTCGCCGAGGTCGCGGAAGTACCAGCCGTTGCCGACGATGCCGTGCCCGGCCGGCTGCAGGCCGGTGAGGAACGTGGACTGCACCGAGCAGGTCACCGCCGGGAACACGGTGTCGAGCTGCGCGGTGAAGCCGGGTTCGGCCATCTTGCGCAGGTTCGGCATGTGCGGGAGCAGCCGCGGTGTCAACCCCACGACGTCCAAGACCAGCAAGCTCATCGGGAGACCTCTTCCAAGCCCAGGGTGATCAGTTGTCGCCGGGTCCAGTCCAGTTCGGCGGCGATGCCCGCGACGAGCCCGGCGTCGTCGGCCGGTGCGTCCGGGAGCACCTGCCAGGTGTAGGTCTCGACCTCGACGTGGTCGGTGCGCGCGGCCGCGCCGCCGAACAGCTCGGCCAGGGTCGCCGCCAGCACGGGCCGGGTGGACGTCAGCGGCGGCGCCGGGTCGGCGTGCAGCGGCACGTGGAAGTGCACCCGCCACGGCGCCTCGCCGGGCAGCTCCCCGGCCAGCGCGAGATCGAGGTCGTCGGCCCCCGGTGGCGCTCCTTCGTTGCTCTGGTGCAGGAACCGTGACTCCACAAAGGACTCCAGTGCCTTCCGGGTCGCGGGATCGGCCGGGTTCGGGGCCTCCAGCGCGGCCGACGCCTGGAGCTTGACGACGTCCAGCCCGGCCGCGTCGAGCCGCCCGAGCGCGGCGGCCGGATCCTCGAACCCCACCGCCAGGTGGCACGTGTCGAGGCAGACACCCAGCCAGTCTTTGTCCACTTCGGACAGCAGCGACGCCGCCTGTGCGGTGGTCTCGATGACGCACCCGGGCTCCGGCTCGAACGCCACCCGCACCGGGCGGTCCTGCTTCGCCAGGCCCTTGGCCAGCAGGTCGAGCTGCCCGCCGTCGTCCCGCCATGCGGTGCGCCAGCCGAGCGGCACCGTCGAGACGCTGCCGCGCACGGCGTCCTCCGGGAGCAGCTCGGCCAGCAGCCGGGCCAGGTCGAGCGTGTACCGCGTCCGCTCGGGCGTCGACCAGTCCGGCCGGTAGACCTTGTGCTTGACGACCGGATCGTGGAAACCCTGGTACGGGAACCCGTTGAGCGTCACGACCTCCAGGCCGCGCGCGGCCAGTTCGGCCTTCAAGGAGGACACCGCGGCCGGGTCCGCCACCAGCTCGGAAGCCACCGGCCGGGCCAGCCACAGGCCGAGCCCGAGCCGGTCCACGCCCAGGTGTTCCCGCACCGGCTCGCCGAAGCGGGCCAGCTGGGTGAGCACGCCGCCGAGGTCCTCGGCCTGGTGCACGTTGGTGCAGTAGGCGAGGTGGACGAGCGTGCCGTCGCGATGCCGGAACCTCACTTGCGCGCCCCTCGCAGGATCGAGTTGCCCGCGAACTCGGCGGCCGGCGTCGCGCTTTCCAGGTCGAGCCGCCCGCTCTGGCCGTAGAACTCGACCGGGTTACGCCACAGCACGAGGTCGACGTCGTCTTCGCTGAACCCGGCGGCCAGCATCGCGTCGCCGGTCTTGCGGGTCTTGAGCGGATCGCTCTTGCCCCAGTCGGCCGCGGAGTTCACCAGCACCTTCTCGGTCCCGTACTCGCGCAGGATCGCGACCATCCGCTCTTCGTCCATCTTGGTGTCCGGGTAGATCGAGAACCCCAGCCAGGAGCCGGAGTCCTTGACCATCGCGACGGTCACCTCGTTGAGGTGGTCGAGCACGACCCGCCCTGGTGCGATCCCCGACTCGCGGACGACGGCGATGCTGCGCTCGGTCCCGGCCGCCTTGTCGCGGTGCGGGGTGTGCACGAGCGCGGGCAGGTCGTGGTCGATCGCCAGGGCCAGCTGCGCGGCGAACGCCTTGTCCTCCTCGGCGGTCATCGAGTCGTAGCCGATCTCGCCGACCGCGACCACGCCGTCCTTCTCCAGGTAGCGCGGCAGCAGGTCGAGCACGGGCGCGCAGCGGGGGTCGTTGGCCTCCTTGGGGTTCAGCGCGATCGTGCAGTGGTGGGCGATGCCGTACTGGCTAGCGCGGAACGGCTCCCAGCCGACCAGCGCGTCGAAGTAGTCGGTGAAGCTGCCGACGTTCGTGCGGGGCTGGCCCAGCCAGAACGCCGGCTCGACGAGCGCGCGGACGCCGGCGTCGTGCATCGCCGCGTAGTCGCCGGTGGTCCGGGAGCTCATGTGGATGTGCGGGTCGAAGATGCGCATCAGGCGTCCTGTCCGTTCAGCAGCGGGAGGAGGTCGGCGGGCACGTCGCGGCCCGCGGCGGTGCGCTCGGCGGCGAACGACCGCATCATGCGCAGCAGCTCCTCGTCGGTCCGGCGGTCCAGCCCGGCGATGTCCGCCAGCGGAATCCCCATGAAGACGCACTTGAGCACGCCGTGGCGGTAGGCGGAGTCGTCCAGGTGCGTGGCGCCGTACTCCCCCATCGCGGCCGTGACGAGCCGGGTGTCGTTGGTGCGCAGCGCGTCCGCGACCAGCGCCAGCCCGGCGTCGCCGGTGTCCACTACGGACAGTCCACGGAGGACGGCCCGTTTCTCGGCGGCGTCGCCGTAGCGGTAGAGGTCCGGCATCTCGGTGGCTGCACCGGGCGCGGCTTCGAGCAGCCGGACCCGAGCGACGTCATCGACCGTCCAGCCCGGGACGTCCGACGGGCCCCGGCCGACCCGGCGGCCGACACCGGGGAACAGCGTGCGCAACGCCGACGCGTCGGTGGCGACCTTGCTCAGAGCTTCGTCCAGCCAGGCGTTCACCCCGCCACCGCCTTCCGCAGGAACTCCAGGGACTCGCGGGCGATCCGCGGGGCCGCGTGGCTGTCGCGCGGCAGTTCGACGGCGACCAGCCCGGGATACGGCGACAGCGCTTCCAGCACCGGCGGGAAGTCGATCTCCCCCTGGCCGAACTCCAGGTGCTCGTGCGTGCCCCGGCGCATGTCGTCGATCTGGACGTTCACCAGCCGCGGCAGGGCGCGGCGGACGCAGTCGGGCACGGGCGCCGACTCGTTGCACCGGCAGTGCCCGATGTCCAGCGTCAGCCCGAACCGCTCCGGGTCACCGAGCCGTCGTGCCAGCTCGAAGTAGCCGTCGAGGTCCTCGACGAGCATTCCCGGCTCCGGTTCGAAGCCGAGCTTGACGTCGTGGTCGTCGGCTGCCTTGAGGACGTCCGAGCAGCCCGCGACCAGGAGGTCCCAGGCGTCCTCTGTGGACAGATCGGCGGGCTTGTTCCCGCTCCAGAACGAGACGGCCTCGGCGCCGAGGTCCGCGGCGATCCCGACGGCGCGGGTCAGGAAGTCGATCCGCCCGGCCCGGTCCGGGTCGAGGAACGTCGGCGAGTGCTTGCGCCACGGGTCCAGCAGGAACCGCGCGCCCGTCTCGACGACGACGGCCAGCCCGAGCTGGTCCAGGTCCGCGGAGACATCGCTGACGCGGCGGGCGAGGTCCGGGCCGAACGGGTCGAGGTGCTGGTGGTCGAGCGTCAGCGCGACCCCGTCGTACCCGAGGTCGGCCAGGACGCGCAGCGCGTCGCCGAGGCGGTGGTTGGCGAAGCCGTTGGTGCCGTACCCGAACCTCATGTCGGCGACACCTTCCGGCTCAGCGCCCGCGCGAGCGGGAACGCGGCGGCCACGGCCAGCGCCGAGCGCCACGCGCCGGTCCGCGCGATCAGCCCGGCCTGCAGTGGGATCATCCCGTGGATCCCGGCGCCGACCGCCCGCCGGATCACCGGCGCCTTCGGGTCGCGGACGGCGTCGTACTGCGCCCGCCCGGTCGTCACGGCGTAGGTCCCGAGCAGCGCCGAGGCCAGCGGGCCGACGCGCCCGGCGGCGATGCGCACCCCGGCCGTCGCGGCCAGGGTCGCCGCGGGGAGGGCGGGCTTGGCCCCGGTGACCTCCGATCTTGACAACGTCGTCACGGCGTACGTGTGCGCCCCGACCGTCAGCGCGGCGGGCAGAGCCGCCCGCGCGCCACCCGCCCCGAGCAGGACGTCCAGGGTCCGGGCGGCGGCCATCGCGACCGGCCCGAACACGGTCTCCTTGAGCACGAAGTCGTACGCCCAGACGGTCGCGGCCAGCGGCAACGCCACCCGCAGAGCGCGTTTACCCCCGGCCACCGCGGCGATGCCGAGCCCGCCCGCGGTGAGCCCGGTGGCGACGCCCAGCGCCGTGCCCGGCGAAATCCGGCCGGACGGGATCGGCCGCTCGGGCCGTTCCATGGCGTCGAGGTGGCGGTCGGCGTAGTCGTTGAGCGCCATGCCCGCCCAGTAGAGGCAGACGGACGCGCCGGTCAGCGCCAGGGTCCGGCGGCCGAACGGCCAGCCCGACGCGGCGGCCCCGGCGACGGCGTCCCCGGGCACGGTCAGCGCCGCGGGCGCGCGGACGAGCTCGACCAGCGCCTTCACCGGTGCGCCCACTCGCGCAGGGCCGCGTACTGCGACGCGAGGTCGTGCGGGCCGTCCCCGACGGGATCCTTGAAGAAGAACCCGAACTCGGCCACCGGTCCGGCGACGCCGTCGCGGCAGGCCTTGGCGGTGAGCCGCGCGAGGTCGAGCACCAGCGGCGCGGCGAGCGCGGAGTCGCAGCCCTGCCAGGTGAGCTGCAGCGTCATGCGGGCACCGAGGAACCCTTCGAACAGCACGTGGTCCCAGGCGGTCTTCCAGTCGCCGAGCGCCGGGACGTAGTCGATGTGCACCTCGCCGTCGACGTCGCGGCCGAGGTTCTGCGCGAGCACCTGCTGCTTGGACGCGTTCTTGCTCGACGCCGCGCCCGGGTCGGCGAGCGTGGCGCCGTCCCCGCCGCCGAGCAGGTTGGTGCCCGACCACGACAGCACGTTCAGCGCGCGCTGGGCGAACATCGGCGCGAGCACCGAGCGCAGCAGCGTCTCGCCGGTCTTGCCGTCGCGGCCCGCGTACGGCAGGCCGGCCGTGCGCGCGAGCTCGTCCAGCGCGGGCAGCCGGGCGCCGGTGGACGGCGTGAAGTCGACAAAGCCACAACCCGCGCGGAAGGCGGCGTAGGCGTACAACGCGCTGGGCGGCAGGACGTCCAGGTTCTCTTCCAGCGCGGCCAGGGATTCGTGCGCCGGATGGGGTGTGCACGGCGGTTCGGTCGACGAGACGTTGAGCACGACGACGTGGTCCAGACCCTCCCGGAACTCCGTCAGGTCGGCGACGATCCGATCGGCGGCCTCGCGTCCGCTCCCGGACGGCGCCGGGCGCAGCCGGGCCTCGGCCGCCTCCAGGTCGGCCGCGACCGGGCCGGGCAGCGTCGACGGCAGCACGCCCGCCGCCGCCAGGTGCTCGGCCCGCTTGACCAGCGGCGTGTCGACGACGTCGTGGCCCCCGAAGACCAGGTCACCCAGGCCGGGCAGCTCGGCCCCGGCGAAGTCCGGCAGTTCGGTCACGCACCCCGTGCGCGCGGTCAGCCCCGCGCGCATCGCCGCGGCCCCGGCGACGGCCGTGGTGGCCACCGAGCCGCGGGCCCCGATCAGCCAGACACCGATCTTCCCCATGGTTTTCCCTCCCTGTTGGGTGACACGGGCCGTGCGGTTCCTCTCGGTCTTCTCGGCAGGGTCATCCGCTGTCCCTTTCCGCGCCGGCCGGCACCAGCGCCGGGTCGTCGAACACCGCCTGCAGCGCGACGTGCGCGCCGCCGCGCGAAGCCGCGGAGAAGCCGAGCCAGGACAGCTCGACGCGGCAGCCGCCGATGCGCGGCGCGATCACCCGGGTTTCGAGCTCGCTCATCATCGGGCCCAGCAGGTACGGGCCCAGCTGGGCGAAGTAGCCGCCCAGCAGCACGACCCGCGGGTTGAAGACGTTGATCAGCACGGCCGCGCCGACACCGAGGCCGATGCCGACCTGGGCGAGCGCGTCGAGGGTGCGCTTGTCCTTGAGCTGGGCGCGGCGGCGGATCATGTCGAGGCGCTGCTCGAGGTCGAGGGACGGGTCGTGCACCGGGTCGCTCGGCGACGCGGCGAGCCGCAGCATCCCGGCGAGCCCGACGAGCGTCTCCCAGCAGCCGCGGCGCCCGCAGCCGCAGATCCGGCCGGCCGGGTCGAGCTGGATGTGCCCGATCTCGCCGGAAAACCCTTCGGCGCCACCGAGCAGGCGGCCCCCGGAGATCACGCCGCCGCCGACGCCGATCTCGCCGGTCAGGTAGACGAGGTCCGCGGTCCCGGCGACGCTGCCCATCGCGTATTCGCCGAGCGCGCCGAGGTTCGCGTCGTTGGCCGTGCGGATCGGGAACGCCGGCGGGCCGAGCCGCCGCGTGAGCCGTTCGGTGATGCCGCGGACGACCGGGACGTCGGTCCAGTGCAGGTTCGGCGCGAAGGCGACGGTCCCGCTCGTGACGTCGACGAGGGCCGGGATCCCCACCGTGACCCCGGCCGGCACGACCCCGAGGCGGCGGCACTCCCGCAGCGCCCGCGCGGTCAGCTCGGCCCCGGCGTCCAGCACCTTCGCGACGGGAAGGGCCTGCACGTCGAGCGCGACGCGCTGCTCGAACAGCACGGTGCCGGTGAGGTCGAGCGCGAGGGCGGTGAGGTAGTCGACGTTGATCTCGACGCCGATCCCGCCGACCCCGCGGCCGTCGAGCTCGACGATCGTGCCGGGACGGCCGACCGAACCGGCCCGCTCGCGCTCGCCTTCGCGGGCCAGCCCGCGGTCGACCAGTTCGGAGATCAGGCTCGACACGGTCGCCTTGTTCAGGCCGGTGTCGGCGGCGATGCCCGCCCGCGACCGGGGTCCCCCGTCACGCAGGTGCCGCAGCACCAACGCGAGGTTCGTCCGGCGGACCGCGGCCTGGTCGGCCGGGCGCACCGGTTTGAGGGAGAAGGAGGAGTCCACGCCGACACCGCCCAGTTCGTCTGGTGGGACAACAAATTAGGTCCGACGGAACGAACTGGTCAACGAGGTAACCAACCGCCGCGGCGGGACGAAACCGGCAAACACCGAGCTGACCAGCGAAACTATCGGACTTGGGCAGCAAAAGGGTCCCACGGATGGAGCAGGGGTTAAGGTGCGCGGCCGCCGTAATCCCCCCGCCGAACGAGAGCCTCCGCCGTGCCCCGCTGAGCGGGACGCCGAAGCCGGATTCCTCGGCCACGCAACCACTTGCGCCCGCACGTCACGCAATTGTCGGGCGGCCCAACGAAACTTTCCGCAAGTCCGTGAAGGCCACCTTGAGGGACTCTGAGTCCCTCAAGGTGG
>NZ_JAYFSI010000028.1:0-29229 GCF_034929455.1 Amycolatopsis heterodermiae | reverse complement strand
GGCGGCCACCCGGTTTCCCTGGCGACTTGGAGAACTTTACATGACCTTCCGGGGCCCGGAACAGGGGGGTACCTTAACCGCGTTCCCGCAGGTCAAGCCTCTGTTTCGGGCCCCGGAGCCGATCAGCTGCCGAGCGCGACGCCGGCGACGTTGCGCCGGCCCCGGCGGACGACGAGCCACTTGCCGTGGAGCGCGTCGCCCGCGGCGGGCTTCCACTCCTCGTCGGCGATCTTCACGTTGTTCACGTACGCGCCGCCCTCCTTGACCGTGCGGCGCGCGGCGCCCTTGCTGTCCACCAGTCCCCCGGCGAGCAGCAGGTCGACGATTGTCGGCTCGCCCGACGGGTCGACCTCGCCGTTCGGGACCTCGGCCATGGCCGCGTCGAGCGTGCGCCCGTCGAGGTCGGCCAGCTCACCGCGGCCGAACAGGGCCTGGCTGGCGTTGATCACCTGCCGGGTCTGGTCCTCCCCGTGCACGAGGGTGGTGAACTCCTCGGCCAGCCGCTTCTGCGCCGAACGCAGGTGCGGGCGTTGTTCGGTGTCCTCGGCCAGCGCGGCGATCTCCTCCTGGCCGAGGAAGGTGAACATCCGCAGGTAGCGGACCACGTCGGCGTCGCCCACGTTCACGAAGTACTGGTACCAGGCGTACGGCGAGGTCATCTCGGGGTCGAGCCACAGGTTCCCCCCGCCGGTCGACTTGCCGAACTTGCGGCCCTCGGCGTCGGTGACCAGCGGCGCGGTGAGCGCGTGGACGCCCGCCCCCTCGGTGCGGCGGATCAGGTCGACGCCGCCGACGAGGTTGCCCCACTGGTCGGACCCGCCGACCTGCAGCTTGCAGCCGTACTGGCGGTACAGCTGCTGGTAGTCCTGCGACTGCAGGAGCAGGTAGCTGAACTCCGTGTACGACATGCCGTCGCCCTCGAGCCGCCGCTTCACCGTCTCCCGGTTGAGCATGACGTTGATCGAGAAGTGCTTCCCGACGTCGCGCAGGAACTCCAGGACGTTCTGCTGGCCGGTCCAGTTGAGGTTGTTCTCGACGACCGCGCCGGTGGGGCTGTCGTCGAAGTCGACGAACCGCTCCAGCTGGCCGCGGATGCGCCCGGCCCACTCGGCGACGACGTCGAGCGTGTTCAGCGTGCGCTCACCGTTGTCGCGCGGGTCGCCGATCATCCCGGTCGCGCCGCCGGCCAGCACGATCGGCCGGTGCCCGGCGCGCTGGAAGCGCTTGAGCATGAGCAGCGGGACGAGGTTGCCGGCGTGCAGGCTGGGCGCGGTCGGGTCGAACCCGCAATAGAGCGTCACGGGACCCTGGTCGAGCTCGCGCCGGAGGGCGTCGATGTCGGTGGACTGCGCGATGAGGCCGCGCCAGGACAGCTCGTCGAGGATGTGTTCGCTCACGCCTGTAGATCCTCCCGCACCAGGTCAACCGACTAACGGGCGGGGCGGACCCGGCGCTTACCGCCGCGGCGGTAGGTGGACACGGCCGGCGAGGCGCCGTCCCAGAACCGCCACGGCGTGTCGATCGCCGTCGCGACGCCGACGCGGGGGCCGACCCGGATCCGCTCGGCCGGCACGCGCTCGCCGACGTGCAGCCGCACCGGCGACGCCGGATCGGTCAGGTCGACGCCGTTCTGCGCACGGTCGACGCGCAGCACCGACGTGAGGATGGCCGGGCCCTTGGCCAGCTCGCCGGTCCCCCGGGCGTTCGGGCGGCGCTTGCGGACGACGTCGAACCCGGAGACGACCTCGCCCGCACGGAGCAGCACCGCGCCGGGCATGTCTTCGTGGGTGCCGACAACGTTGGCGCAGAAGTGCATCCCGTAGACGAAGTACACGTAGAGGTGCCCGGCTGGACCCCACATGACGGCGTTGCGCGGGGTGCGGCCGCGGTAGCAGTGCGACGCCGGGTCGTCTTCGCCGCGATAGGCCTCGACCTCGACCAGGCGGACGCCGACGGTGCCGTCGGGGCCGGTCGCCTCGATGACGGACCCGAGCAGCAGGTGAGCCAGGTCGACCGGGTCCAGGGCCAGTTCGTCGCGGGTGAACAACCGGCCTGCTTCGCCGCTCAAGCGGGCTCCTCCCTCGAATTTCCCGATCAGCCTAGCTCTTGAGCGATCGCTCAAAATTCTCTACGCTCGATTTGAGCAGTCGCTCAAACTCTGAGGGGAGCCGGCATGCGACCGAAGGCGCTCTACGTCGAGACCGTGATCCGCACGGACCTGGACACGCTGTGGCAGCACACCCAGGACCCGGCCCTGCACCGGCGCTGGGACCTCCGCTTCGCCGACATCAGCCCGATCGACGGCCACTTCCGCTACACCTCGCGGTTCCTCGGGGTCACGGTCACCGGCGTGGGGACGAGCGCGGCGTCGTGCACCTGGCCGGACGGCTCGCGCACCTCGGTGCTGCGGTTCGCCTCCGCGGACCCGCTGTCGCTGATCAGCGCGGGTGCCGGGTTCTGGCGCTACACGCCGCTCGGCGACGGCGTCCGGTTCGTCACCGGGTTCGACTACGGCACCCGGTGGGGCCGGTCCGGGCAGCTGGCGGACCGGGTCTTCCGGCCGGTGTTCGGGTGGTTGACGGCCTGGTCGTTCGACCGGCTCCGGCTCTGGCTCGAGACCGGCACCCCACCGGAGGAGCAGGCCTTGACCGCGCCGTCGGCCGCTCGCTGCGTCCGGACGCGCCCGCGTGACCGCGCGGATTCCCAGGTCGGAGCGCCCGCGTGACCGGCGTCCTGGAACGCGCGCTCGGCGCGGACTTCGCGAACCTGCACCCGCGGGTGCGGGAACGGCTCGCCCTGTGCGGCACGCGCGGCATGATCGGCCACGGCGTGATGGACCGGATCTGGCGCGGCCCGGGGTTCACCCTTCCGTTCCTGTGGCTGGGCTCGACCCGTCACATCCTGTTCCCCGAGCGTGGCCGGAACGTGCCGTTCACCATCGAGAACTACCCGTACCTGGACCGGCACGGCCGCGAAACGGTGTCGTTCGTGCGCACCTTCGAATTCCCGGGACGGCGGCGGCGCTTCGACGCGCAGATGGTGCACAGCGCCGGGCGCGGGCTCGTCGACTACCTGGGGACGCACCAGCACCTGGCGGTGGACCTCGCCGTTTCGGCGCGGCCGGACGGCGGGTTCCGGATCCGCTCCGGCGGGTTCCGGCTCCGCGAAGGGCCCGTGCGGGCGCGCCTGCCGCGGGCGCTCACCGGCACCGCGCAGGTCGACGAGTGGTTCGACGCGGCGAGCGGGCGGTTCCGGATCGAGGTCGCGGTCGTCCACCCGCGCTTCGGGCCGGTGTTCGGCTACGAAGGCAGCTTCGCCGCCCGGTTCGTCGACGTCGGCGGCGGGGTGAGCGGCGCGGTCAAACCGTTGCGTGAGAAGGTCATGGACTGATGAGCAGAAGCCGGAACCCCAGTTCGCAGGACACGAAGCAGCGGCTCGTGGACGGCGTGCTGGAGGTCATCCGGCACCAGGGCATCACCGCCGTCTCCGCCCGGTCGGTCGCCGCCGCCTCGGGAGTGAACCAGGCGCTGGTCTTCTACCACTTCGGCACCGTCGAAGAGCTCGTCGCGCAGGCCTGCATCACCACGACCGAAGCCCGGGTCGCGCAGTACCGCGACCGCTTCACCGAGGTGAGCACGGTCGGCGAGCTGCTGGCGCTGGGGCGCGAGATCCACGCCGGGGAACGCGCCGAGGGGAACATGGCGTTGCTGGCGCAGACCCTGGCCGGGGCGCAGGGCGGCGGCCGCCTCGCGGAGGCGACCCGCGAGGCCCTCGACAAGTGGATCTCCGAGGTCCGGACGACGCTGGAGCGCGTGCTCGCCGGCTCGCCCCTGGTCGAGTTCGCCGATCCCGACGGCCTGGCCCGCGCCGTGTCGGCGGGCTTCCTCGGGCTGACGTTGTTCGAGGCGGTCGACCCCGGCGGCGCCGAGCGGGCGCTGACCGCGCTCGACCAGCTCGCCGCGCTCGTCGACGTCGTCGAGAGCCTCGGTCCGGTCGCCACCCGGGCGTTCCGCGCGAAGCTGCGGAAGACCGGTCAGGCGCGCAACGCCTGACCGGCCTTCCGGCTCAGCTCAGTTCAGCCACTGGCGGGCCGCGGTGACCCGGTCTTCGAGGCGCGCACGCTGTTCGGCGACGCGAACGGGTGCCGTGCCGCCCCGGGCGTCACGGGAGTTCACCGAGCCCTCGACGGTCAGGACCTCGCGCACCGCGGCCGTCAGCGCCGGGTTGATCTTCTCGAACTCTTCGTCGGTGAGCTCGTCCAGGCCGACCCCGCGGGACTCGGCGACGCGGACGCTCTCCCCCGCCGCTTCGTGCGCGACGCGGAACGGAACCCCTTGGCGCACCAGCCATTCCGCGATGTCGGTGGCCAGCGTGAACCCGGCCGGGGCCAGCTCGGCGAGCCGGTCGGTGTGGAAGGTCAGGGTCGCGACCATGCCGGAGATGGCCGGGAACAGAAGCTCGAGCTGCTCGACCGAGTCGAACACCGGCTCCTTGTCCTCCTGCAGGTCCCGGTTGTACGCCAGCGGCTGCGCCTTCAGCGTCGCCAGCAGGCCGGTGAGGTTGCCGATGAGCCGGCCCGCCTTGCCGCGGGTCAGCTCGGCGACGTCCGGGTTCTTCTTCTGCGGCATGATCGAGCTGCCGGTGGCCCAGGCGTCGTCCAGCGTCACGTAGCCGAACTCGGCGGTGTTCCAGATGATCACCTCTTCGGCGATCCGGGACAGGTTCACCGAGAGCATCGCGACGGCGAAGGCGAACTCGGCGACGAAGTCGCGCGAAGCGGTGCCGTCGATGGAGTTCTCGACACTGGCCGTGAAGCCGAGCTCCGCGGCGACCGCCTCCGGGTCGAGACCCAGCGACGAGCCGGCCAGCGCGCCCGAGCCGTACGGCGACTCGGCCGTGCGGACGTCCCAGTCCTGCAGGCGGGAGACGTCACGCAGCAGCGCCTGGCCGTGGGCCATCAGGTGGTGCGCGAGCAGCACCGGCTGGGCGTGCTGCAGGTGCGTGCGGCCGGGCAGGATCGCGTCCGGGTGCCGCTTGGCCTGCGACACGAGCGCGTCGATGACCTCGAGGGTGCCCGCGACGACCCGGCGGGCCGCGTCGCGCAGCCACATCCGGAAGAGGGTGGCCACCTGGTCGTTGCGCGAACGGCCGGCGCGCAGCTTGCCGCCGAGTTCGGTGCCGGCCCGCTCCAGCAGGCCGCGCTCGAGCGCGGTGTGGACGTCCTCGTCGGCGATCGTCGGGGTGAAGGCGCCCGAGGCGACGTCCTGGGCCAGCGTGTCCAGCGCGGACAGCATGCCGGTGAGCTCGTCTTCGGTGAGCAGGGCCGCCTTGCGCAGCACCCGGGCGTGCGCGCGGGACCCGGCGATGTCGTAGGGCGCCAGGCGCCAGTCGAAGTGCGTCGACGCGCTCAGCGCGGCCATGGCCTCCGCCGGACCGCTGGCGAACCGGCCGCCCCACAACTGGACCGGCTGCTCGTTCCCGCTCACTGTTCTCGCTTCTCCTAGATCTGTTTCGTGGTTCAGGCTTGTGCGGTGATCCTGCCGGGCCGCGTGAGGTGCTCGGCCGCGGGCTGGTCGTCGCGCGGTTCGAGGGCGGTCACCCGGTCGCCGTGCAGCAGCAGCCGCACGTCGCCGGTGACCGTCTCCTGGGCGTCGACGACGAAGCTGTCCAACGCGTGCTTCAGCGGTGAGAACCACTGGCCGTCGCGGACCAGGGTGGCCCATTCGCGGTCGACCTGCCGCTTGAACCGGGCCAGCCCGGGTTCGAGGGTCGCCCGCTCGAGCGCGCGGTGCGCCGTGACCAGCGCGAGCGCACCTGGAGCCGCGAACGTCCGGCCGTCTTCGGTTCGGTGCTTCCCGGCGCCCTGCGCCGCTACCCGGCGGTTCAACCTCCGGAGCGCCTCGGCGACCGAAACCGTCTCGCCGTCGACCGCCACCGGGACCCCGCGATCGAAGGTGACGGTGACCTCCTCCGGTGCGAGGAACTCACCTTCGGCGGGGAACCGCCACCGGTCGCCGGGCTCGACGACGTAACTCCAGAGGGTCCGCTCGGCCGAGGGGACACCGGGCACCGCGAGCACGCGGAGATCCGGAGCGAAGCCGGGTCTCTCGCCGTACCCGTGGGCGACGGTCGTGGCACCGTGCCGCCGAGCGGCCTCGGCCAGGCGCCGGGCGACCAGCGGCCAGGCCAGGTCGAAGACGAGCGCGTTGGCCTGGATCGCCGGGAGGCAGTGGTCTTCGGCGAACGTCTCGACGTCGCGGATCGACCCGCCGGACGACGGGTGGCCGCCGAGGTCGACGACGAGCGTCACGACCTCGGCCCCGGTCTCCCCGGCCAGCTTCGCAGCCGCCGAGGTGACCTCCCTGCCGATACCGGCGAGCACGATCATGGCGTTCCTTCGTCTCCGTGTTCCGCGACCGAGCGCTGGGCCAGTGCGGCGAAGCGTTCGGCGAGTTCCTTGCCCGACAACGGTTCCCGGGCGATCACCGCGACGGTGTCGTCACCCGCGATCGACCCGACGACCTCCTCCAGCGCCGCCCGGTCGATGGCGCTGGCCAGGAACTGCGCCGCGCCGGGCGGGGTGCGCAGCACCATCAGGTTGCCCGACGAGTCGGCCGAGACCATCAGTTCCGCCAGCAGCCGGGACAGGCGTGACGTGCCGCCCTGGACCCCGCGGACCGGGCTGCCGTCCTCGGGGATCACGTAGACCGGCGCGCCGGAGTCCGGGCCGCGCAGCTTGACCGCGCCCAGCTCGTCGAGGTCGCGCGACAGCGTCGCCTGGGTGACGTCGATGCCTTCCGCGGCCAGGAGCTTCGCGAGCTCGGTCTGGCTGCGGATGGTCGTGGACGAGACCAGCTCGGTGATCCTGGCCTGCCGCCCGACCCGGCTGTTGCTCACGGCCGGCTCTTTTCGGATCGGCTCTCTTCGAACAGCCAGACGAGCAGAGCCTTCTGGGCGTGCAGGCGGTTCTCGGCCTCGTCCCACACCGCGCTGGCCGGGCCGTCGAGCACCTCGTCGGTGATCTCCCACCCGCGGTGCGCCGGCAGGCAGTGGAGCACGATCGCGTCGTCCGCCGCCTTCTTCAGCAGCTCGGCGTTGACCTGCAGGGCGCGGAACGGGCCGACCCGGTCGAGCCCGTCGTTCTCCTGCCCCATCGACGTCCAGGTGTCGGTGACGAGCACGTCGGCGCCGGCCACCGCGTCGTACGGGTCGGTGAACACCGTGGCCGTGCCGCCGGTCTCCTCGCCGCGCGTCTTGGCGTCGAGGATGACCTGCTGGTCGGGCTGGAACCCGAGCGGCGAGACCACCCGGACGTGCATCCCGGCGGTGACACCGCCCAGCAGCAGCGAGTGCGCCATGTTGTTGGCGCCGTCACCGAGGTAGACGAGGGTGAGCCCGGCGAGCTCGCCCTTCCGCTCCCGGATCGTCATCAGGTCGGTGAGCACCTGGCACGGGTGGAACTCGTCGGTCAGCGCGTTGACCACCGGGATCGACGCGGCCGAAGCCATCGCCTCGATGCGCTTCTGCGCGAAGGTCCGCCACACGATCGCGTCCACGTACCGCGACAGCACGCGGGAGGTGTCCTCGATCGTCTCTTCGCGGCCCAGCTGCATGGAGCGGCCGTCGACGATCACCGGGTGCCCGCCGAGCTGGCTGATGCCGACCTCGAACGAGAACCGGGTGCGTGTCGAGTTCTTCTCGAAGATCGCGGTGACGGACTTCCCGGCCAGCGCGCGGTTGCCGAGCGGGTCGGCCTTCAGCGCGTCGGCGAGGTCGAGGATGGCTTTCTGCTCGGCGGGACTGACGTCGTCGTCGCGGAGGAAGTGGCGGGGCATCAGTCGGAGTCCTTCGTGGTGGAGTCGAGCGCGTTCGGAAGTGCGGCGAGGAAGCCCGCGGCCTGGTCGCCGTCGAGCACGAGCGGCGGCGCGAGCCGGACGGTGTCGGGCGCGACCGGGTTCACGAGGTAACCGGCGTCCTGGACGGCCTTGGCCACCGCCCCCGACACGGGCTGACGCAAAGCGATCCCGAGCAGCAGGCCGGCGCCGCGCACCCCGGCGACGAGCGGGTGGCCGAGCGCCTCGACCCCCGCGGCGATGTCCTTGCCCAGCGCGGAGACGTGGTCGAGAAGGTTGTCCGCGGCGATGGTCCGGAGCACGGCCAGGCCCGCCGCGCAGCAGACCGGGTTGCCGCCGAAGGTAGTGCCGTGCTGGCCGGGCTTGAGCAGGTCGGCCGCCGCGCCGACGCCGATCACCGCGCCGAGCGGCAGGCCGCCGCCAAGGCCCTTGGCCAGGGTGATCACGTCCGGCACGATGCCGGCCTGCTGGTAGCCGAACCAGGTGCCCAGCCGGCCGAGGCCGGTCTGCACCTCGTCGAGCACCAGCAGCGTGCCCGCAGCCTTGGTGATCTCGCGCGCGGCCTGCAGGTAGCCATCCGGCGCCGGGATCACGCCGGCCTCGCCGAGCACGGGCTCCAGGAACACGGCCGCGGTGTCGGTGTCGACGGCCGCCTTGAGCGCCGCGACGTCCCCGAAGGGCACGTGCTCGACGCCGGGCACCAGCGGCTTGAACGGGTCGCGCTTGCCGGGCTGCCCGGTGAGCGTCAACGCGCCCATGGTCCGGCCGTGGAACGCGCCCTCGGCGGCGATCACCTTGGTGCGCCCGGTCAGCCGGCTGATCTTCAGCGCGGCTTCGTTCGCCTCGGCACCAGAGTTGACGAACAGCACCTTGCCGTTGCCCTGCAAACCCGCGACGTCGAGCAGCGCCTCGGCGAGTTCGACGGCGACCGGGTTGACGTACAGGTTCGACGTATGGCCCAGCTGCGAGATCTGCTCGGTGACGGCGCCGACGACCGCCGGGTGCGCGTGGCCGAGCGCGTTGACGGCGATGCCGCCGACCAGGTCGACGTACTCCTTGCCGTCGGCGTCCCAAACCTTCGCGCCCTCGCCGCGGACCAGCGTCAGCGCGGGGGTGCCGTAGTTGTCCATCAGCGCGGACTTCCAGTGCTGCTGTCCATCCACATTGGACTTGAGGTCGGTCACGGGAGCTCCGTTTCGGGGAAGACCATGGTGCCGACGCCGCGGGAGGTGAACACCTCGAGCAGCACCGAATGGGCGAGGCGGCCGTCGATCACGTGGGCCCGGCGGACGCCGCCGCGGATGGCGCGCACGCACGCCTCCATCTTCGGGATCATGCCGCTGGCCAGGCCGGGCAGCATCGGCTCGAGGTGGTCGACGCGGATGCGGTCGATCAGCGACGAGCGGTCCGGCCAGTTCGCGTAGAGGCCCTCGACGTCCGTGAGCACCACGAGCTTTTCGGCGCCCAGCGCGGCCGCCAGCGCGCCGGCGGCGGTGTCGGCGTTGACGTTGTGGACCACGCCGTCGACGTCCGGGGCGACCGTGGACACCACCGGGATGCGCCCGGCGTTGACGATGTCGAGCACCGCGTCCGGGTTGACCTCCGCGACCTCGCCGACCAGGCCGATGTCGACCTGTTCACCGTCCACAGTGGCCTGTTTGCGCTCGGCGGTGAACAGCCGGGCGTCCTCGCCGGAGATGCCGACCGCGTACGGCCCGTGAGCGTTGATCAACCCGACCAGCTCCCGGCTGACCTGCCCCGTGAGCACCATCCGGACGATGTCCATCGTCTCCGGCGTGGTGACCCGCAGACCGCCCTTGAACTCGCCGGACACGCCGAGGCGGTTGAGCATCGCGGTGATCTGCGGGCCGCCGCCGTGCACGACGACCGGGCGCAGGCCGGCCAGGCGGAGGAACACCATGTCCTCGGCGAAGGCCGCCTTCAGGGTGTCGTCGATCATGGCGTTGCCGCCGTACTTCACGACCACCGTGGCGCCGTGGAACCGCTGCAGCCAAGGCAGCGCCTCGATGAGCACCCCGGCCTTTTCGGCTGCCGTCGCCAGTCTCTCGTCCGCGGAAATCAGAGCCTCCGAGCCGGTCATGAGGAGTACGCGCTGTTCTCTTCGACGTAACCGTGCGAAAGGTCCGTGGTGTAGACCGTCGACTCGGCCGACCCGACGCCCAGGTCGACGACGATCTCGATGGCCCGGCCGGTGAGGTCGGCCTCGGACCGGTCGGCGGCCGGCATGCCCTTGGCGAACAGGGTGACGCCGTTGACCGCGATCGACACGGTCTCCGGGTCGATGCGGGCCGGGACGCGGCCGAGGGCCATGGCGATCCGGCCCCAGTTCGGGTCGGAGCCGAAGAGCGCCGTCTTGACCAGGTTGTCCTCGGCGATCGTGCGGGCGACCGCGATCGCGTCGGCCTCCGATTCGGCGCCCTGCACGGTGATGTCGACGTCCTTCGTCGCGCCCTCGGAGTCGGCACGCAGCTGGAGCACCAGGTCGTGACTGACCGCGGTGAGCAGCTCGGTCAGCTCCGCCTCGGTGGGTTCGACGCCGCTCGCGCCGGAGGCCAGGACCAGCACCGTGTCGTTGGTGGACGTGCCGCCGTCGACGTCGAGGCGGTCGAAGGTGACGTGGGTGGCCGCGCGCAGGGCGCGGTCGAGGGTTTCCTTGTCCGCCACGGCGTCGGTGGTGAGGACCGAGAGCATGGTGGCGAGGTTCGGGGCGAGCATGCCGGCACCCTTGGCGAACCCGCCGACACTCCAGCCCGAATCGTGCTTCGCGAACGCCTGCTTGGGTTTCGTGTCGGTGGTCATCACCCCGGTGGCGGCGTTCAGGCTCGCCTGATTGCTCGCGTCGAGGGCCGCGACGGCGGTGCCGACCCCGGCCAGCACCGCGTCCATCGGCAGGCGTTCGCCGATCAGGCCGGTCGAGCAGACGGCGACCTCGATCGCGCCGGCGCCGAGCGCCTCGGCGACCTTCTCGGCCGTGGCGTGGGTGTCCTGGAAGCCGCCGGGGCCGGTGGCCGCGTTGGCGCCGCCCGAGTTGAGAACGACGGCCTTGAGCCGCTGCTGCTTCAGCACCTCCTGCGACCACAGCACCGGCGCAGCCTTGATCACGTTGCGGGTGAACACGCCCGCCGCGACGTCGAGCGGGCCGTCGTTGACGACCAGCGTGAAGTCGAGCGCGCCGGATGCCTTGATCCCGGCGGCGACGCCGGCGGCGCGGAAGCCCTGGGGGCCGGTGACGGTCACGGTGCCACTCCTACGGTGGAAAGCCCGGTGGTTTCGGGGAGGCCGAGGGCCAGGTTCATCGACTGGACGGCACCGCCGGCGGTGCCCTTGGTCAGGTTGTCGATCGCGGCGACGACGACCAGGCGCCCCGCGTCGGCGTCGACCGTGACCTGCAGCTGGACGTTGTTCGAGCCGAGCGTCGCGGAGGTGGTCGGCCACGCGCCTTCGGGCAGGAGCTGGACGAACGGCTCCGCGTCGTAGGCCTTCTCGTAGATCTCACGGACGGCCGCCGCGTCGACGCCCCCCTTGAGGCGGGCGCTCGCCGTGGTGAGGATGCCGCGCGGCATCGGGGCGAGCACCGGGGTGAAGGACACGGTGACGCGCTCGCCCGCCACGGCGGAGAGGTTCTGCGCGAACTCCGGGGTGTGTCGGTGGGCGCCGCCGACGCCGTACGCGCTCGCCGAGCCCATCACCTCGGAGCCGAGCAGGTTCGGCTTCAGGCTCTTGCCGGCGCCGGAGGTGCCGGTGACCGCGACGACGGTCACGTCCGGCTCGACCAGGCCGGCCTCCACTGCGGGAGCGAGGGCGAGCGAACCACCGGTCGGGAAGCAGCCCGGCACGGCGACGCGTTTCGTGCCGACGAGCTTCTCGCGTGCGCCCGGCAGTTCGGGGAGGCCGTACGGCCATTGACCGGCGTGGTCGCCGCCGTACCAGCGTCGCCAGTCGGCGGGGTCGGCCAGCCGGTGGTCGGCACCGAGGTCGACCACCAGGACGTCCGGGCCGAGCTGCGCCGCGAGCGCCGCGGAGTGGCCGTGGGGAAGAGCCAGGAAGACGACGTCGTGGCCGGCCAGGGTCTCCGGCGTCGTCTCCGCCAGGACGCGGTCGGCCAGGGGGACCAGGTGTGGCTGGTGGACGCCGAGCTTCGTGCCCGCGCTGCTGGCCGCCGTCAGCGCGCCGATCTCGACCTCGGGATGGGTCAGCAGCAGGCGCAGGAGTTCGCCGCCCGCGTACCCGCTGGCTCCGGCCACCGCGATGTTCACCGTCATACGCATGATTATGCACGCCCTTGCAAGGCTAAACAAACAGGATTACCGGGAAGTGGTGCCCGCCACCGCGCGGCACCGGGAACGGGGCTGTTGGGATGCTGTGCCGATGACGGACACCCCGGCGCGGCTGCTCGGCCTGCTTTCGCTGCTCCAGATCCCGCGGGAGTGGCCAGGCAGCGAACTGGCCGACCGGCTCGGGGTCAGCCCGCGCACGATCCGCCGCGACGTCGAGAGGCTGCGCGAACTCGGCTACCCGGTCGAGGCGAGCAGGGGTGTCATGGGCGGCTACCGGCTGGTCGCCGGCACCGCGATGCCGCCCCTCGTGCTTGACGACGACGAAGCCGTCGCGATCGCCGTGGGCCTGCGGACCGCCGCCGGCCAGACCGTCGACGGCATCGAAGAGGCGTCCGTGCGGGCGCTGGCCAAGCTCGAGCAGATCCTGCCCGCGCGGCTGCGCCGCCGGGTGGGCACGATCGGCACCGCGACCGTCACGGTGCCGGCCACCGGACCCGTCGTCGACCCGGCGCAGCTGACCGCGTTCGCCGGCGCGATCACCAACCACGAGACGGTCCGGTTCCGCTACCGCGCGGCCGACGGCGCCGAGACCCGGCGCCGGGCCGAGCCGCTGCGGCTGGTTGCCGCCGGGCGGCGGTGGTACCTGGTCGCCTTCGACCTCGACCGGGACGACTGGCGGGTCTTCCGCGCCGACCGCGTCCGCGACGCCCAGGCGACCGGCGGGCGCATCTCCCCGCGCCGGCCTCCCGCCACGGACCTGGCGGCTTACGTCCTCGACCGCCTCTACGACCTCGCGCCCACCTACCAGGCGGTGGCCACCTTGGCGGCCCCGGCCGACGAGCTCGCGCAGCGGCTCGGTTCGGCCGCCGGCGAGCTCGTGCCGCTGGACGGCGGCGGCTGCCGGTGGCGCAGCCACGCGGACACCCTGGACTGGCTGGCGTTCCGCCTGCTCGGACTGGGGTGTGCGTTCACCGTCGAGGAACCGCCGGAACTGGTGGCGCACCTGAAGGTCCTCGCCACCCGCGCGCTGACGGGCGCGGGCGTGACGGCCTGATCGGCCGCAGCTCGCCGCGGCGGGCATCACGCAGCCGCTCCGGGCGGGTAGGCGGTGCCGTCCTGCGGGTCGTACAGGACCAAGCCGTGCCGCCGGGCCAGTTCTTGGATGTACTCGACGACGGCGTCGGAGCAGGACCAGCTCATCGACATGACCACACCGTCACCGGCGACGGTCATGGCTGTCGCCCACGGGCAGCTGCCCAGCTCGTCGGCCGGCACATCGGCCAGCTCCGGATAGCGGGCGGTCAGGTCACGATGGAACGCGACGGCCCGAGGATGGCGCTCCAAGACCTCCGGTTCGAGGGTCGTCAGTTCCGCGTACTTGCGAGGCGCTTCTTCGGCGGTCGTGGACTCGTGCCAGACAGCGAGATCGAAACTCATCAGGACAACTCCTTCGGGTGAAGAAAACGGGATGGCCGCGGTGGCGGGCCGGTCCACATCGGGACCGGCCCGCCACCGTGTTCAGCCCGGTTCACCCCCGTCGAGGTCCGTGCGCTTGCTGGGCGGCACGGGCAGGTAGCAGCCCGGGTTCTCCGGGTCGCAGCCCACGCGCGGCAGCCGGGCGCGGATACCGCCGGGGGTGCGCTCGAAGTACGCCGCGATCTCCGCGACGCTCTCCCCCGCCACCCACCGGCTTTCCAGCTCCGCGTCCATCTCCTCGTTCCACGGGCGGCCCTGCTGGGCGGCGGCCCGGCCCGCGGATCTTCGGCGCGGCGACCGCCCGGCGCCGCCCACGGACAGCAGACCGTCCGCGATCAGGTCGGCGACCGTCGCGGCCACGTCGAGGTCCAGGTCGAGACTGCCCTCGGCGACCGGTTCGCCGCCCGGACCACCGGCTTCCAGGGTGATCATCACCCTGGTGTTCGGTTCGCCGCGGTCGTCGTCCGTCCTGGTCGAGACCGCGATCTGGTAGATGGTTTCCTGTGCCCGGATCTCGGTCCGGCGCTCTTCGATGATCGACATGCCACGAAGCTAGCGCGCACCCCCGACAATTTTCGGGCACGCGCTGCTCACGGCCGACTCCGCTCCGAAATTGTCGGACCCCTCCCCTAGCGTCCTCGTCGACCACACCACGTCATCGGGAGGCGACGATGAGACACCGGCGGACAAGACGGTGCCCCGGTCCGGACGAGCCGGACCGGGGCACCGGGTTGCGACGTTTGCGCTCAGAAGTGCAGCAGCTGGGCCAAAGTGCTCTGCTTCTCCTGCGCGGCCTTGGCGGAGCCGTCCGACTTCTGCGCCGCGGCGCCGTCGGGCACCGGCGGCGGAACCGGGCTGCACTGGACGTCGGAGTGGTTGCCGGGCTGGCGCTTCGGCAGCTTTCCGGTGGCCAGGTAGTCGGCGATCCGGTCGTCCACACAGGACACCCCGGACAGCGAGCCGGCGTGCGTGGTGCCACCCGGCGCGCTGATCAGGCTCGAGTTCGGGAACCGCTTCCGGACCTCGAGGCTGCCCGGGTACGGCGTCGCGGCGTCGAGCTCCTCACTGATGAGGAGGGCACCGGCGACCTTGCTGCCGTTGATGTCGACGGGCTTGCCCGCCTTCGCCGGCCAGTACACGCAAGGCGCGTTGAACCAGGCGTTGCCCCAGGTCTCGAACGGAGCCTTGGCGTAGGTCAGCCAGTTGTCGATCCGCCACTTGTTCCAGTTCGTCGGCCACTGGACGTCGGTGCACTGCACACCCAGGTAGACGGCGAAACCGTTGTCGTCGCCGGGCGGGTTCGAGTCGTCGTAGAGCGCCTTCAGCGTCTGCCAGTCACCCTTGTGGACGTAGCCGTCGAAGGCCTTGGCCATGTCGACCCAGCCGAAGACGTAGTAGCCGGCCTGCAGGAAGACGTCGGTCCACTCGTCACCGCCGATGACCCCGCCCGCCGGGTTCCTGGCGAGCTTGCGCTGGGTGTCGTACCACAGCTTCTCCACCGCGGCGCCGGTCTTGCCCAGGTGGTAGACGCTGTCGTAAGACGCCAGCCAGTCGAAGTAGATCTTGATGTTCTTGTCGAACGCGACGTCCTGGTCGAGGTTGGCCTGGTACCAGACCTTCCGCGGGTCGACGTTGCCGTCCAGCACCATCCGGCGGACGTTCTTCGGGTACATCGTGCTGTACACCTGGCCGAGGTAGGTGCCGTAGGAGAAGCCGTAGTAGTTGATCTGCTTCTCGCCCAGCGCCTTGCGCAGGCTGTCCATGTCCTGCGCGACGTCGGTCGTCTTGATGTGGTCGAGGATCGCGCCGTTCTTGCGGCAGGCGTTCGCGTAGCCCTTCGAGCGGTCGAGCCAGGTCTTCTCCAGCTTCGGCGTGGTCGGCACGTACGCCGGCCGGTCGTAGCTGAAGTAGTTCCCGTCGCAGCTGATCGACGGCTTGCTGGACCCGACGCCCCGCGGGTCGAAGCCGATCCAGTCGTAGTTGTCACCCGCGTGGTTCGGCACGTACTTGCCGAGCACCGAGAGCCCCAGGCCCGACCCGCCGGGGCCGCCCGGGTTCACCAGCATGATCCCCTGGGACTGCGCGGTCTTGTGCTTGATCCGCGACACCGCGACGGAGACCTTCTGGCCGCCCGGCCGGGCGTAGTCCATCGGCACTTCGAGGAAGCCGCATTCGGCGCCCGCGGCCTTGAGGTTCGCCGAGTCGCATGGCCCCCAGGCGATCGGCGCGGGGCTGAACTGCACCCCGGGGTCCGCCGAGGCGGCGGGCGCGGCGGCCATCAGCCCGGCCGCGAGACCCGCGGCGGCGACAGCGGCAACGATTCTTTTCACAGTCGTCCTTTTCGTCCGCATTCGACAGAGTTCGCCAGATTTCGACGAAACTACCGGCAACCCTGCACAATCTCGCTGACCGCCACGACTTCCGCCATCCGCCTTTCGTCGGTACCTGGCCCGGCCGCCGGGCATTCGGAACTGTCGGTGGCCATGGGTACGCTCCGGGCGACCGAGCACGGCGGGAGGACGGATGACCGCGGACGAACGGCTGGTCAAAGCGGTCCGTACGGGGTTGGCCGAGCTGGCCGATCCGGTGAAGGCACCGGCGATGCAGGCGTACATGAAGTCGGCCATGCCGTTTCGCGGAGTGGCCAAACCGGAGCGGAGCGTGCTCCTCAAGCGGGTGTTCGCCGACCACATACTGCCCGATCGAGTGACATATTCGGGGACCGTGCTGACGCTGTGGCGGGAAGCCGAATTCCGGGAAGAGCGCTACGCGGCTCTCGATCTTTCGGGATATCGCGACTACCGGCGCTGGCAGGATCCCGGGCTGCTCCCGATGTACGAGGAAATGATCGTCACCGGCGCTTGGTGGGATTACGTCGACGAGCTGGCCATCCGGCGGGTGGGCCCGATCCTGCGATCCGCCCGCGACAAGGTCACGCCGATCATGCTGCACTGGGCGGCCGAGCCCAACCTCTGGCGACGGCGCACGGCGATCATCTGCCAGGTCGGCGCCAAGGAGGACACCGACCCGGACCTGCTCACCCGGGCGATCGAACCGGCGATCGCCGAGCCGGAGTTCTTCCTGCGCAAGGGAATCGGCTGGGCACTGCGCGACTACGCAAGGACCGCACCGGACTGGGTGCGCTCCTTCGTGGACGATCACCCGGACTTATCGGGGCTGTCCCGCCGGGAGGCGCTCAAGCACATCGGGTGAAGGTCAGGCGGGACGACGGGTTCGGGTCCACCACGCGTGCCGCTCGGTTGACCTGGAGAGCCGCCTCGCGTGCCGGGCCGGTCGGTTCGCGCGCCGGGACCGTCGGCTCACCCACCCGGACGGTCGATTCGCGCACCCGGACGGCCGGCTCGTCGACGCGGGCAGTCGGTTCACGTACCCGGGATGTCGGTTCACTGGCCCGAATGGTCCATTCACGTGCCAGAACGGCCTGTTCGAGTAGCTGGACGGTCGGCTCACGCACCCGGGCCGACGGCTCGCACTCCTGGTTGGCCGAGTCGCGCAGCCAGACAGCCGACTCGCGCGGCAGGGCAAGCAGCTCGCACTCCTGGGTCATCTACTCGCGCAGCCGGATAGACGACTCGCACAGCCAGACAAGCAGCTCAATCAGCTGGGCAAGCAGCTCGCACAGGCGGCTCGCACTCCTGGGTGGTCTACTCGCGCAGCCGGACAGGCAGCTCGCGCAGCCAAGCAGGTGGCTCGCGCAGCCCGAGGATCGGCTGGCGTACCCCGACGGTCGGCTCGGGTGCCCGGAGCGTCCACTCGGGTACCTGGGCGGTCGGCTCGGGTACTCAAATGTTGGCTCGCGCACCGGGACCGTCAGGTCGCGTGACCGGACGGTCCGCTCACGTTCCCCGATCGTCGGCTCGGGTGCCCGGAGAGTCGGCTCGTGTGCCTGGGCGGTCGGCGCGTGGGGCTGGTGGGCTGGTGCTCGGGCGGGTCGTGCCCGGATCGGTTGGTGTCGCGTTGTGCTGGTCACCGCGGTGATGGACCCGGCGGGTTGGGCCGGAGGTGGAAGAGGGGCCGGTTTCCCGGCCCCTCTTCGACAACGACTGCCTTGCGCGAGGGTGTCAGCCGCGCAGGGTTGCTTCGAAGCGTTCGCCTGCCGCGGCGACTGCGGCGTCGCGGGCCTTTGTTGCCTCGTCCACCGTCAGGGTGCGGTCCGGTGCGCGGAAGCGCAGCTTGTAGGCCAGCGACTTCTTGCCCTCGCCGACCTGCTCGCCCGCGTACGCGTCGAACAGCGTGATGTCCTCGAGCAGCTCGCCCGCGCCGGTGCGCAGCACCGCGGCGAGGTCGCCCGACGGCACGTCCGCGGCCGCGACCAGTGCGACGTCGAGCAGTACCGGCGGGTAGCCGGACACGCTCGGCGCCGGGCGGGAATCCGGCAGCGGGATCGCGTCGAGGTCCAGCTCCATCGCCACCGTGCGCGGCGGCAGGCCGAGCGCCTCGACGACCTTCGGGTGCAGCTCACCCGCGTGCCCGACCGGCCAGTCGCCGACCCGCAGCTGGGCGCAGCGGCCCGGGTGCCACGGCGGCAGGTCGGTGGCCTGCGTGGTCAGCTCGACCCCGGCGGCCTCGGCGATCGTCCGGGCGGCCTGCACCGCGTCGGCCCAGCTCGCCTGCTCGCCGCCGCCCCACCAGCCCGCGCGGTGGCGCTGGCCGGCGAGCACGACGGCGACGTGCACCGGCTGCTGCGGCACGGCCGCCTCGAGCACGGCCAGTTCCTCGTCGGTCGGCCGCCGGTCGACGCCGAGGTCCGGCATCTTCAGCGGGTTCGGCGCGGGCAGCACGACCTGGCCGACCTGGAACAGCGCGACGTCCTTCATCCCGCGCGACACGTTGCGCTGCAACGTGTCCAGCAGCCCCGGCAGGAGCGTGGTGGCCAGCTTGTTGCGATCGGCCTCCAGCGGGTTGCGGACCACGACGGCGTTGCGGCGGACGTCGTCCTCCGGCAGCCCGAAGGCGTCCCACACCGCGTCGCCGACGAACGGGAACGGCCGCACCTCGACGTACCCGGCCTCGGCCAGGGCCCGCGAGACACTGCGGCTGCGCCGCTGGGCGTCGGTCAGGCCGCGGCCGGCGGGGGCGGCGGGCAGGACCGACGGGATGCTGTCGTAACCCTCCAGCCGCAGCACCTCTTCGACGAGGTCGGCGGGCTGACGCAGGTCGCCGCGCCAGCTCGGCGGGATCGCGGTGACCTGGCCGGTGCCGTCGTCGCCGGTGCTGACCGAGACCTTGCAGCCGATCTGGCTGAGCCGGCGCACGGTCACGCCGCGCTGGTAGCTCACGCCCGCGATGCGGTCGGGCAGGTTGATCGGCATCACGACCGGCGGGTTCGGCTCGACCGTGCCCTCGTCGGTGCGGCCGGGGCGGATACCGGCGTCGCCGTACTGGCGCAGCAGGCGGGCAGCCAGCTCCACGGCCGCCGGGCAGAGCTGCGGGTCGGTGAACCGCTCGAACCGCTTGGCCGCCTCGGAGAACAGCTTGTGGCGCCGGGCGGTGCGGCTGATCGAGGCCGGGTTCCAGTGCGCCGCCTCGAGCAGCACGTCGGTGCTCTCCGGCGTGATCTCCGTGCTCGCGCCACCCATGGTGCCGGCCAGCGAGATGACGCCGCTGTCGTCGGCGATGACCACGTCGTCCGGGTCGAGGGTGCGCTCGACGTCGTCCAAAGTGGTCAGCTTCTCACCCGGCTTCGCCTTGCGCACCACCAGATCGCCCTGGACGGCCTTGGTCGCGAACGCGTGCAGCGGGTGCCCGAGCTCGAGCATCACGTAGTTCGTGACGTCGACGGCCAGGGAGATGGAGCGGATGCCGGCCAGCATCAGCCGCCGCCGCATCCACCACGGGGTCGGCGCGGTCGCGTCGAGGCCGGTGACCCGGCGCAGCACGAACCGCGGGCAGCCCTCGGGGTCCTCGACGTGGACCGGCCACGCGTCACCCTCGGCCGCCGGGACCTCCAGCAGCGCCGGGTCACCGAAGGGCACGTCGAGGGCGTTCGACAGCTCGCGGGCGAGGCCACGGATCGACAGCGCGTAGCCGCGGTCCGGGGTCGGCGCGAGCTCGATCACCGTGTCGTTCAGGGCGAGCAGCTCCTGGGCGTCGTCGCCCGGGCTCGCGGTGCCCGGCGGCAGCACCAGGATGCCGGTGTGGTCTTCGCCGAGGCCGAGCTCGCGCGCCGAGCAGATCATGCCGTCGCTGATGCGGCCGTAGGTCTTGCGGGAGGCGATGGCGAAGTCGCCCGGCAGCACCGCGCCGGGCAGCGCGACGACGACCAGGTCGCCCTCGGTGAAGTTGCGCGCGCCGCAGATGATGCCGCGGGTCTTGATGCCGTGCGGGCCCTCGTCGAACTCGCCGGACTCTTCGTCGTCCTCGTCTTCGTCGTCGTCTTCGGGCTCGTCGTCGTCCTCGGCGACCTCGCCGACGTCGACGCGGCAGAAGCGGACCGGCTTCTTGAACTCGGTCAGCTCCTCGATCTCGGCCACGCGGCCGACGACCAGCGGGCCGGTCACCGGCCCGAGCTCACTGAGGTCGTCGACCTCGATCCCGATCCGCACGAACGCGTCGGCCAGGTCCTGCGGCGTGACCTCGCTGCCCACGTCGAGGTGTTCGGTCAGCCAGCTGACTGGGACTCGCACTACGCCTCCGTTCCGAAGGGAAGGGTGAAGCGGACGTCGCCTTCCACCATGTCGCGCATGTCCGGGATCCCGTTGCGGAACTGCAGGGTGCGCTCGATGCCCATGCCGAAGGCGAAGCCCGAGTACACCTCGGGGTCGACGCCGCAGGCGCGCAGCACGTTCGGGTTGACCATGCCGCAGCCACCCCACTCCACCCAGCCGGGGCCGCCCTTCTTCTCCTCGAACCAGACGTCCACCTCGGCGGACGGCTCGGTGAACGGGAAGAAGTGCGGGCGCAGGCGGGTCTTGGAGCTCTCGCCGAACATCGCGCGGGCGAAGGCGTCCAGCGTGCCCTTGAGGTGCGCCATGGTGATGCCCTTGTCCACCGCGAGGCCCTCGACCTGGGTGAACACCGGGGTGTGCGTCGAGTCGAGCTCGTCGGTGCGGTACGTCCGGCCGGGGCACACGACGTACACCGGCAGGTCGCGGTGCAGCAGCGTGCGGGCCTGGACCGGCGAGGTGTGCGTGCGCAGCACCAGGCCGGAGTCCTCTTCGCCGACGTAGAAGGTGTCCTGCAGCTGGCGCGCGGGGTGGTCCTTGCCGAAGTTCAGGGCGTCGAAGTTGAACCACTCGGCTTCGAGCTCCGGGCCCTCGGCGACCTCGTAACCCATCGCGATGAACGCGTCGGCGACGCGCTCGGAGATGGTGCTGATCGGGTGCCGGGCGCCGCGCGGGACGCGGTCCCACGGGAGGGTGACGTCGACGGCCTCGTCACGCAGCACGCGCTCGTCACGCTCCACCTGGAGCTCGGCGCGGCGGCTGTCGAAGGCCGACTGGACGGCCTGGCGAGCCTCGTTGACGCGCTTGCCCGCCTCGGCCTTCTCCTGCTTGGGCAGGGCGCCGATCTCGCGGCGCGCCAGCAGCAGGGGCGAGTGGTCACCGAGATGCGCCGGCTTGACCTCGGCCAGCACATCGAGCCCGGTCGCGGCGGCGAACGCCGCTTCGGCGGCCTTGACGGCCTCCTGCAGCGTCTCGGGGGCGAGAACCGCGCCGCCCTGGGCTTCCTTCTCCTTGGCTCCGGACATAACTCCTCGGCGTCCGCTGGGACTGGTCGTTCGTGCTCCGCCGGACAACGCGGCGCACGAGAGGTCAAAGGCAAGAAAAGTCTATGGGATCGGGTCGCGGTGCCCGTGGTCGCCCTCGGGCCGCGCCGGTGGAGGGCCTGACAGGCCTGAACGATGACCAGGCCGGGTGGCCGGGAATCCGGTCGCAGGCAGTGAACTGCTGGTCGGCGCCCGGCGCGTGCCCGGTGAGCGGACACCGGCTTGATCGACCGCCGGGACGCCGCGAAAAGGGCCGCGCCGGGCGGGTGAGACGGGGCGGGCGACGGGCGAGCCGCGACGCGGGAGGGCGACGACGGCGGACGGAACGACGACGGATTTGCGAGAGGGGGCAAGGCAGGCCATACGACGATGGAGGCGGATCGCTGCGGGCGACCACCCAGCGGGCGAGGGCCGATCGAGCTACGGCAGCAGCCATCACGGCGAGCAAGCGAGCACAGCAGGCCGTTGCAGTGCGGCGGCAGCAGCCATCCGGCGAGCAAGCGAGCACAGCGAGCCGGTGAACGGCGGCGGCAGTAGCCATCACGGCGAGCGAGCGAACGCAGCGAGCCGGTACACGGCGGCAGCAGCGGCCATCACCGCGAGCAAGCGAACGCAGCGAGCCGGTGAACGGCGGCGGTAGTAGCCGCCGAGGCGGGCGGGACCGCGTGACTCAGCGGCGGGCAGGCATTGCGGAGGCCGAAGCCGCTCAGCGGTGGGCGGCCATTGCGGTCGTGTAGACGCACACCGCCGCCGCTGTGGCCAGGTTGAGGCTCTCCGCCTTGCCGTACAGCGGGATGCGGACCGCGAGGTCGGTCGCGGACAGGACGTCGTCGGGCAGGCCGTGGGCCTCGTTGCCGAAGACCCAGGCCGTCGGCTCGGTGAGGTCCACCCGATCGAGTTCCGCGTCGGCGTAGCCGTGGGCCGCGAACGTGCGCAGGCCAGCCGCCGAACAGGCGGCCAGGGCCGCCGGGACGTCCCGGACCCGGGTGATCGGGACGTGGAACAGGCTGCCCGCCGCCGCTCGGACGCACTTGCCGTTGTGGGGGTCGACCGTGTCACCCGCCAGGACGACCGCGTCGGCGCCCGCCGCGTCCGCCACGCGGATCACCGTGCCCGCGTTGCCCGGGTCGGCGACGTCCACGAGGACCACCACCAGGCGGGCGGCCGGGGTCACGGCCGTCTCCAGTGGACGGTCGAGCAGCGCGCACACCGCCACGATGCCTTGCGGCGTCACGGTTTCGGACAAGCCGTCGGCCGCACGGTCCGTGATCGGCGAGACCGGGACGCCGGCCGCGCGGGCCTCGTCCACCAGGTTCGCGTGCTGGGCCGCCGCGCGGGCCGTCACGAAGAGCTCGTGCACCCCACCGGCGGCCAGCGCGGCTTCGACCGCGTTGGCGCCTTCGGCCAGGAACCGGCCGGTTTTATCGCGGTCCGCGCGCCGGGTCAGCTTGCGCGCAGCAACGACCCGGGGGGTCCGTTCGGTGAACGGATCCACCCCGGGCCGGGGAAAGCTGCCGGTCAGGCCGACTTCGCTTCGGTGTTCACGTTGGCCTTGGCGAGCTCGGCCAGCGCGGAGAAGGCGGCGGCGTCGTTGACGGCGAGGTCCGCGAGGATCTTGCGGTCGACCTCGACACCCGCGGCCTTGATGCCCTGGATGAACCGGTTGTAGGTCACGCCGTTGGCGCGGGCGGCCGCGTTGATGCGGGTGATCCACAGCTGGCGGAAGTCACCCTTGCGGGCACGGCGGTCCCGGTAGGCGTAGTTGAGCGAGTGAAGCGTCTGCTCCTTGGCCTTGCGGTACAGCCGCGAACGCTGGCCGCGGTAGCCGCTGGCCAGTTCGAGAGTTGCGCGACGCTTCTTCTGGGCGTTGACCGCCCGCTTGACGCGTGCCACGGGTCCATCCTGTCGATCTCGGGGGGCGCGACGAGACGCCCCGGGTGGTTACAGCAAGTTCTGCGGGATCAGATGCCGAGAAGGCGCTTGACCCGGCCGGCCTCGGACTTCGCGAGCTCGGTGGTGCCTTCGAGCCGGCGGGTGAGGCGGTTGGACTTCTTCTCCATCAGGTGCCGGCGACCGGCCTTCTGACGGCGCAGCTTGCCCGTGCCCGTGACGCGGATCCGCTTGGACGTCCCGCTGTGGGTCTTCATCTTCGGCATTTCAGTCCTCTTTCGTGCGGCGGCTCACCGGAGACTCCGGTGAGCCGCTGACTGTGCTGGTCGGCGCCTACGCCTCAGGGGCCGGCGCGGGGGCCGGCTCGGCCTTGGCCTTCGGCTTCACGTTCTTGTGCGGGGCCAGCACCATGATCATGTTGCGACCGTCCTGTTTCGCCGAAGACTCGACGAAGCCCAGTTCGGTGACGTCCTCGGCGAGCTTCTGCAGCAGCCGGTAGCCGAGCTCCGGCCGGGACTGCTCGCGACCGCGGAACATGATCGTGACCTTGACCTTGTTGCCCGCCGCCAGGAAGCGCGACACGTGACCCTTCTTGGTCTCGTAGTCGTGCTGGTCGATCTTGGGGCGCAGCTTCTGTTCCTTGATGACGGTCAGCTGCTGGTTGCGACGCGACTCGCGGGCCTTCTGCGCGCTCTCGTACTTGAACTTGCCGAAGTCCATGAGCTTGCACACCGGCGGGCGGGCCTGCGGCGCGACCTCGACGAGGTCGAGATCGTTCTCCTGCGCCAGGCGCAGCGCATCCTCGATCCGGACGATGCCGACCTGTTCACCGGCGGGCCCGACGAGTCGGACCTCCGGCACCCGGATTCGGTCGTTGATGCGTGTCTCGGAGCTGATGGGGCCTCCTTGGTCCGAGGAATGTTTCCTGTTCTCGTTCGACCTGGTGCCCACATAGCGAAGGCCCCGACACCAATGCGGTGTGCGGGGCCCACTCTGTTTCCGATCGCACCCGGCCGCTAAGCCGGGCACTTCACCCTGGACTTGCAGTCCGGGCGAGACCGGACCCGGACGCCTGTACGGTGACGCGGGTGGGAGCGGGGCTCCACTTGCCGCCCCCGATCGCTCGGGGGCTGGTCGCTCGTGGAAGGGTACCAGACGTGTCAGATCAACCCTCCGAACAGCCCCCGTATTCCCCCGAAGCGCGCCACCTGGAGGACATCCCCAGCGTGGAGGTGATCAGCCGCGCGGCCGTCATGCTGCTGTCCGCGGGCGCCGAACGCCTCGGCCTCGCCGACGCCGACCCGGAGACGTCCCCGCACCGCGACCTCGACGAAGCGCGCCGCCTGATCACCGCGCTGGCCGGGCTCGTCACCGCTTCCGCCGAGTACCTGGGGCTGCACGCCGGCCCGTTGCGCGACGGCCTGCAGTCGCTCCAGAAGGCCTTCCGCGAAGCGTCCGCCGTCCCCGACGCCCCTGGTCAGGGCCCCGGCGAGAAGTACACCGGCCCCGTCTACTGACCGCGGCTCCCCGGGCGGGCCCCGCCCAACCCAGCCCCCGCCCTCTCCGGGGGGCGTCCCCAGTCCAGTTTATCGGGGGTGTCCGACGGAACTCGGAAAAGGCGGGGGCCCGGGCTTGGTTGTCCACATCACGGGGTGCCTGTGGATGGCGAGGCCGGCTGAGGCCACCGCTCACCGGGTGCTTGCGGATGGCGAGGTCGGCTCGGGCCACCGCTCACGGGGTGCCCGTGGGTGACGAGACCGGCTCGGGCCACCGCTCACCGGCTGCCTGTGGAAGGCGAGGCCGGCTCACGCCACCGCTCACCGAGTGCCTGTGGAAGGCGAGGCCGGCGCGGGCCACCGCTCACGGGGTGCCCGTGGGTGACGAGACCGGCTCAGGCCACCGCTCACCTCGTGGCCGTGGATGACGAGGGCGGCTCGGCGGCCACCGCGTGAACGCTCGGCTCAGTAGGAGTTCTTGCCGGGCGAGCCACCTGACATCTAAAATGTTAGATGTGAGTCTCTCGAAGGTCACCCGCCCCCTGATGCGTGACGAGGCGTACGACCGGATCCGCCACGCGATCGTCGATGGCACGTTCAAGCCCGGGGCCCCGTTGCGCGACGCCGACCTTGCCGAGCAGCTCGGGCTGTCGCGGGCCCCCGTGCGTCAGGCCCTGCTGCGTCTGGCCGAAGAGGGTCTCGTCGACTCGAAACCCCAGAGCTACACCCGCGTCTCCGAGGTGATGTCCCCCGACGTCACCGATGCGCGGGAGATCGTCCGGCTGCTGCACGAGTTCGCCGTCCGCCAAGCCGTGCCGAACGTTCGCCGGGAGGACGTCGCCGTGATGCGGGCGGCCAATGACCGGTTCGCGAAGGCCATCGAAGCCGGGGACATCGCGGCCGCCGTCCGGGCGGACGACGAGCTGCACGACGTCCCCGTCCGGCTGGCCGGCAACACCGCCGTGGCCGCCACCCTCGACCGCTACACCCCGCTGCTGCGCCGCCTGGAACACGCTCGGTTCAGCTCGGCGCTCGCCTGGAACTCGGTGGAACGCCACACGAAGCTCATCGACGCCCTGGAAAAGCACGACACCGCCACCGCGGTCTCCGTGATCTCGACCATCTGGACCGACCTGCTGGAGGACCGATGACCCTGGCCGACTTCCCGCGTTTCCCCCTGCTCTTCGGCCCGTCGCCGGTGCATCCCCTCGAACGCCTCACCCAGCACCTCGGCGGCGCGAAGGTCTGGGCCAAGCGCGAGGACGTCAACTCCGGGCTCGCGTACGGCGGCAACAAGACCCGCAAGCTGGAGTACCTCGTCGCGGACGCGCTCGCACACAAAGCCGACACCCTTGTCTCGATCGGCGGTGTCCAGTCCAACCACACCCGGCAGGTCGCGGCCGCCGCGGCGCGCGCCGGGCTGAAGGCCGTGCTGGTGCAGGAAAGCTGGGTCGACTGGCACGACCCGCTCTACGACAAGGTCGGCAACATCCAGCTCTCGCGGATCCTCGGCGCGGACGTCCGGCTGGTCGACGCCGGGTTCGGCATCGGGTTCAAGCAGGCGTGGGAGGACGCCGTCGCCGAGATCGAGGCCGGCGGCGGGAAGCCGTACGCCATCCCGGCCGGCGCGTCGGACCACCGGCTCGGCGGGCTCGGCTTCGCGAACTGGATCGCCGAGCTGGAACAGCAGGAGGAGCAGCTGGGCGTCTTCTTCGACACCGTGATCGTCTGCTCGGTCACCGGCAGCACCCAGGCCGGGATGGTCGCGGGCGCCGCACTAAGCGGTAAACAACGGCGCATCCTGGGCATCGACGCCTCCGCCAAGCCGGACGAGACGCGCGAGCAGGTCACGCGGATCGCGAGGAACACGGCCGAGCTGATCGGTGCCGGCGACATCGCGGACGTCGAGCTGGACGACCGGTACCACGCCGGGATCTACGGCATCCCCGACGCGTCCACTGTGGACGCCATCGAGACGTGCGCCCGGCTGGAGGGCATGATCACCGACCCGGTGTACGAGGGCAAGTCCATGGCGGGACTCATCGATCTGGTCGGCCGGGGCGAAATCGAACGAGGCTCGAACGTGCTTTACGCCCACCTCGGCGGCCAGCCCGCGATCAACGGCTACACGAGCGTCCTGGGCTGAACCGGTGGGCCGGAGGAAACCCGGCCCACCGAAAGCTCAGTCCAGCACGCAGAGCACGTCGATCTCGACGAGCAGCTCGCCCGGGAGGCCGACGTACACCGTCGTGCGCGCGGCGTGCGGGCCCTCGCCGATGAGCTCGTTGTAGACCTCGTTGAACGGAGCGAAGTGCGCGGTGTCGGTGAGGTAGACGCGGACCATGATCGCGTCGGCGAGGCTCGAGCCCGCCTCCTTGAGCACGGCTTCGATGTTCTTGAACGTCTGCCGGGTCTGGCCCGCGACGTCGTCGCCGACGATCTCGTTCGTGGCCGGGTCGAAGGCCACCTGGCCCGCGACCTGCAGCAGGTTCCCCTTGCGGACGGCCTGCGAGAACTTCGCCGGCGGCTTCGGCGCGTTCTCGGTGGAAACTGCCGTCTTGCTCATCAGTGCCCCTTTCCGTTCCCCGTCCATCCACTGTGGACGGAAGCTTCGTTCGTCGCGGCCCGCAGGTCCGGGACCAGCGCGAGCAGGCCTTCGTAGTCGAGCAGCACCTTCGGCACCGACATCGACGCGGCGGCCAGCACCTCGCCGTCCGCCCCGCGCACCGGTGCCGCGACGCAGTGGATGAAGTCCTCGTGCTCGGCGTTGTCGACGGCGTACCCGAGCTCCGCCACGCGGTCCAGCTCGGCGAGGTAGTCCTCGGCCGAGGTGATCGTGTTCGGCGTCAGCACCGGGTACTCCATGGAGCGCGCGATCTCCTCGCGGCGTGCGGGCGGCATCGCGGCGACCAGCACCTTCCCCACCGCAGTGCAGTGCAGCGGCGCGCGCTTGCCGACGCGGGAGTACATCCGCACCGAGTGGCGGCCCTCGTACTTGTCGATGTAGACGACTTCGCCGTCGTCGTAGCTGGCCAGGTGGACGGTGTGCCCGGTGCGGGCGTTGAGCGCGGCGAGCGCCGGCTGGGCGCTGCGCCGGACGTCGATCGAGTCGAGCGCCTGGTTGGCCAGGTCGAACATCGCGCTGCCGAGCCGGTAGTACCGGGTGCCCTCGCGGCGGACGAAGTGGTGCTGCTCGAGGGTGCGCAGCAGGCGCAGCACCGTCGACTTGTGGACGCCGATCTCCTCGGCGAGGTCGTCGAGGGTGCGCGCGTCCTTGGCGATCGAGTTGAGTAGCGTCAGCGCCCGGTCGAGACTTTGACTCAAATGAGCACACCCTCTCCGGTCAGCCGCGCCGAACTCCACTCGTCCGGGTCCGCGTGCAGCAGGGTATCGACGACCGTGCGCGGCAGCGGCACGCCGACGTCGTCGTGGGTGAGCAGGGTGGCGGCAGCCTGCAGATGCCCCCGCCGCAGCCGTTCCAGTGGTGACGCGCCACGCAGGGTCGCGGCCAGGAACCCCGCGGCGAAGGCATCACCGGCGCCGACCGGCTCGACGACGTCGACCCGCAGCGCCGGCGCGAACAGCGGCTCGCCTTCGACCAGGGTCGCGCCGCGTTCGCCGTGCTTGACGACGAGCGTGCGCGGGCCCGGCAGGAGGGCCCGCAGCGATACCGGGTCGCCGGTCCCCCACACGTGCTGGGCTTCGTCGTCGCCGGTCAGCACGATGTCGGCCTGGGCGGCCAGCTCCGCGAGCAGGCGGGGATCGCGGCCGGCCCACAGGGCGGGGCGCAGGTTGACGTCGAAGGAGACGAGCCGGTCGCCGCGGGGAAGGTCCAGCAGGGCGCGCACCAGCGCGAGGCAGCTGTCCGACAGCGCCGGGGTGATCCCGGACAGATGCAGCACGCGGACGCCGTCGAGATCGAGGCGGTCCAGCAGCTCAGGACCCATCCCGGACGCCGCCGAGCCGGCGCGGTAGTAGCGCACCGGGCTGCCGCCGGCGCCGCTTTCCTTGACGTAGAGGCCGGTGGGGCGCACCGGGTCGACGGAACACGCGCTGACGTCGACGCCGGCGGCGGCGATCTCCCGCAGCATCGCGCGGCCGAACGGGTCGTCGCCGACCGCGCTCGCCCAGCCGCTCGGGACGCCGAGGGCGGGCAGGTGACAGGCGACGTTCGACTCGGCGCCGCCGATGGTCCGCGTCCACTGGCGCACCTCGTCCGGCGGGCCGGGTTCGGCGGGCACGAACAGCGCCATCGACTCGCCGACACAGAGCACTTCGGGCCCGCTTGTCACTTTCCGTCTCCCCTGTCCATCTTCCCGTTGACCTGTGCCGACCCGGATGCTACACCTATGGCACTCAAAATGCGCAACAGTCGTTGCAACATACGCAACCGAGGTCGCCGCCGATGAACACACCCGCCCCTTGCTCGATCGACACCGCCGCACTCGACACCCTCCGCCAGGAGCGGATCGACTGGCGGTTCCGCT
>NZ_JAYFSI010000027.1:0-40349 GCF_034929455.1 Amycolatopsis heterodermiae | reverse complement strand
GAACCAGTAATTCTCCTCGGAGATTCCAGGAACCGTGCGTTCGCCGGTCAGGTGCAGGTAATCGCTCCTACCTGCGACTTTCGGTGCCACTGATGCCTTCTCCTGTTCCTCCGAGGTTCCGCACAGCGTTGTTTCAGGAGGAAACTACCGTGCTCGACAACTTCACCGACTGGCGCGACGAGTGGGCGCTCGTCCTCGACGGATCTGTCAACACGAAGTCCGCAGAGCAGTACCTCCGATGCGTTGGCCAGTTCATCACCTGGGCGCAGACGGAACACCCCGACGTGACGGACGTCGCCGACGTCACGGACAAGCACGCGACCGGGTGGGCGGCCCATCTGGTAACCGAGCGCAAGCTTGCGCCCGCAACCCGACGGGTGCGCCTTCTCTCGCTACGGTTCTGGTTTGGCTACATGGCCACGCAGCAGGACAGCGGCGTGAGGCAGAACCCGTTCGCCCTGCTCAAGCTGCCCGTCCCTGACGAAAAGCCTGTTCCGGTGATTCCGGACGCTGAACTCGCCGCCCTGCTCCGTACCGCATCCGGGTCCGACTTCATCAGCATCCGGGACAACGCGATCCTGCGCGTACTCCTCGACACAGGTATCCGCCGCGGCGAGCTGGTGAACATCGACGTCGCCGACGTCGATTTCGCGCAGCATGAGATCACAGTCACAGGCAAGGGCGGCAGGACTCGAATCGTGCCGTTGTCGCCGAAGACGGTCCTCGCGCTGAGGAAGTACATGCGCGCTCGGGCTCGGCGTCCGGCCTCGACGGCGCGGCCGCTGTTCCTGTCGATCCGGCCGGATGATCGAGGAGTCAATCGGCTCACCGGCGGCGGCCTCTTCGAGATGGTGAAACGCCGCTGCAAGGCGGCCGGCCTGGTTCATCGATGGCCGCACCAACTTCGTCACACCTGGGCACACGACATGCTCGACAACGGGGCGAACGAACAGGACGTCGAACGGCTCGGCGGTTGGACCCGCGGGTCGAAGATGGTCAAGCGCTATGGGTCGTCGATGGCCGACGAGAGGGCGCGGAAGCGGTCCCGCGACCTTGCCCGCGGCGACCGGGTTTGAGCGCTATGCGGGTGACATGACCGCTGTTCCCTGCGGGTATGACTCCTCAGGACAAGATCAGCCAGACGCGTGCCGCCGCGCACCGGTCGTGGGCGAAGACCTCGGACCGGTCGCGGCGCACCGCGCCGGCCCGTGAAGCGGCCGACGCCAGGTTCGAGCACGAGGTGGATCCCGAAGGCCGCATGACCCCTCAGGCGCGGGCGCTGGCGGCTGCCAGCGCCCGCAAGGCGTATTACCAGGAGCTTGCGCGTAAGAGCGTCGCATCGCGTCGCCGGGCGCGGGCGGCCAGCTAGCCGGCGTCGCGGACGACGTGGAACGCAGTCCGTCGGACGGTGGGCTCGTCGGTGGCCTGCTCGGGGACGAGTCCGCACGCGGTCGCGCCGCCGGCGAGCACGGCGAACTGTCGATCGGGTGGTCCGTACACGACGTCGCGGAGCACTCCGACGATCGCGGGCACGACGTCGACGTCGTCGGCGACGTGCAGGATCTTCGTCTTGTGGTCGAACACGGCTTCGTAGTCGTCCAGGGGTCCACGACTGATCGTGATCCTGCCGTGCGCAGACACGGCCCCCTCCAGCAGCACCGCCAGATCGTCGTTCATGACCGGAGTTTCGTAGAACTTTGAAGGATCCTTACCCTACTGCGGGGTAGTGACCTGATCGGATTAACAGATGACACGCGAGTGTCACAGAACGTTCGCGATTAGGCCACGTGCGCGTCATGAACCGCTGACGCCGGAGTCAGGACTCGTCTGCTTGGGTGTCCGCTTACGCCGTCCGGCGGTGAACCGGTCACTGTCTGTCTCGACTTGTTCGGAGCCGAATGTGACTTGGCTTGCTGCTATCGCGAGGCGTCGTTTGAGCTCGTCGATCACCTGAGTGTCGGTCAGGTTCTCCAGGTCGACGACCGTTCCGCGGCCGCGTACCTCGTCGCGGGTCAGAACGCCGGTCGCGACGAGGATCTCGAGGAGGTTGACGCCGAGCGCGTCGGCCGTTTTGCGGCTGTTTTCGACGCTCGGCACCTCGAGGCCGCGCAGCCACTTGCTGATGGACGCCGGGTTGACGCCGGCCAGGCGGCCGAGTTCGGCGCTGTTCAGGTCTTTCCGGGACATCTGGGCGCGCAGGTAGGCGGGGAAGTCGCCTTGTTCGTCCATGGGCACTAATCGTACTTGCGCGCACGCAACTCACAAGCGCGTTGCCCAGGATGCCGCACATGTTGATCATGAATTACCCCACATGGTCGTGATTCGACTACGGAACGTGGAGTAATTACACGCCTGTAGTTCACGTTCGGACGCACCGTGGATCTTGCGTGCGCGCACGCACGTTTGATAACGTGCACGCATGACGAACCGCCGCTCGATCCGAGTCCGCGAGGACTTCGCCGCCACGGCGGCCGAGCAGGGACACACCACGAAAACCGCTATCGCACAAGCGATCGGCCTCGACCCGTCCAACGTCGGCCGCGTGCTCCGCGGCAACGCCAAGCCGTCGAACGAGTTCATCGCGGGCGCACTCGCGCTCGGCTCGTTCGAGGACCTGTTCGAGGTCCGATGACCACTGCCCAGAACGTGAAGAACCCCCACCGCGCCGGGACCAACCAGGCGGCAGGGGTTCAGGGAGACGACCACCCCGGAGGGGGATCGATGACGACAGCATACCGACCGATCGGCACCGAGCGGTTCAAGCTCGCCGCCGTGCTCCGCCGCCGCGGCGTCCGGCTGGAGCGCGCGACCGACACGTTCGAGCGCGCCGAGTGCAACTGGCGCGCGACGCCGACCTGCGGGCCCACCGAGTTCCGGATCCACCGCGACCCCGCGGGCACGGGCGACGTGGTCGCCGAGCCGTGGCTCGTCGGGATCTGCTGCTTCACGGACGCGCTCAACGCCGCCCAGGACGAGCAGGACCCGAACAGCGACGCCGACCTCATCGTCGAGACCCGCGCCGAGGCCGCGTGATGAGCATCCGCGACAGCTTCCGCCGCGCGAACGAGACCGTCGCCGACGCCCGCGCCGACGTCGAGCAGGGCCGCGCCGCCGCCCAGCGCGCCGCCCTCGACCGAGCCAAGGCCACCAACGACAAGGCCACCAAGACGGCCACCCCGAAGGAGCAGAGCAAGTGACGAACCGCCAGTGGACGTTCAGGACCGAGGTCGTCCGGCCCGACGGGGTGACCGTCTCGGCCGCCGTGTCCCTGCCCGAGGGGCAGGCGGGCAAGCGGTTCCTCGACATCAGCGAGCTCGGACAGATGGCCGCCGCGCAGCTGGTCACCCGGTTGAACGACCCGCGCTATGTCGGCGACGGCGAACTCTTCCAGCCCGAGGTGCCGTTCTGATGACCGCCACCGCAGAACACTCCGCCGAGCCCTGGGCCACCCCCGCCGCCCGGCTGCTGCTTCCGGCCGACGCACCGCGAGAGCAGTGGCTCGCCGCGCGCCGGCTCGGCCTCGGCGGGTCCGACGCGTCGACCGTCGCCGGGATCAACCCGCGCAACTCCCGGTACGCGCTCTGGCTCGACAAGACCGCCCGCGCCCGCGAGAAGGAACAGACCGACGCGATGGAGTGGGGCCTCCGCCTCGAACCCGCCATCGCGCAGTGGTTCACCGACGTCAGCGGCATCCCGGTGCGCCGCGCCGGCCTCATGCAGTCCATCGCGCATCCGTTCCAGCAGGTGTCGCTGGACGGCATGACCGCGGACGGCGGGATCGCCGAGTGGAAAACGACGAGCTGGCGCACCGAGGACGCCGAGATCTGGCTCGACGGCGACGTCCCGGATCACGCCGAAATTCAGACGCAGCACGGCATGGCCGTGACCGGCCGGAGCCACGCGCACGTGGCCGTGCTGATCGACGGCCGCACCCCGCTGCGCAAGGTCGTCGAGCGGGACGACGAGTTGATCGCCGTCCTGACGGACCTCGAACGCGACTTCTGGCACGCCTACGTCCTCGCGGACGTCGAGCCGCCCGTCGATGGCAGCGAGGCCACCACAAAAGCGCTCAAGCAGCGCTATGCCACGGCCTCGACGGAAGTCGTCTCGGCCGGCCGAGACGTCGCCGAGCTCCGCGAGCAGCTGATCGCCGCCAAGGACGACGTCAAGGCCGCCAAGGCGCGCGTCGACGAGATCGGCAACGTGCTCCGCGCGAAGTGCGGCGCGGCGACCGACCTTGCGGTGATGGGCGAAATCCTCGTCACTCTCCACCAGAACGGCACGTTCAGCGAGTCCCGGTTCGCCGTCGACCACCCCGACCTGGTCGACGAGTTCACCACCGCCGCGCCGACCTTCGACCTGCCGCGGCTCAAGGCCGAGCGGCCCGACCTCTACCAGCAGTACCGCGCCCGCGTGCTGCGCACCCCGAAACCGAAGCCCGCGAAAGGGGCATGACCATGGCCGAAGGAATCCGCGACCGCGTCCAGCAGCAGGCCGCCAGCACCGCCGTCGCTCGCCAGCCGGACGGCGACGACAAGCCGCCGACACTCCGCGCCCTGATCGAGCGCATGAAGCCCGAACTTGCCCGGGCCCTGCCGAAGCACATGGACCCCGACCGTGTCGCCCGCATCGCCGTGACGCTCGTCGGCGGCAACGCGGACCTCGCGAAGTGCACGCCGCAGTCCTTCCTGGGCGCGCTCATGACCGCGTCGCAGCTCGGCCTGGAGCCCGGCCCCCTCGGCGAGGCGTACCTCGTGCCCTACGGCAACAAGGTCACGTTCATCCCCGGCTACAAGGGCCTGATCAAACTCGCGTGGCAGTCGAACATGCTCAAGAGCATCGACGCGCACGTCGTGTTCGAGCACGACGAGTTCGACTACGCATACGGCCTCGAGCCGTTCCTCAAGCACAAGCCGGTGCGCGGCAAACGGGGCGACCGGACCGACGTCTACGCCTGCGCGACCTTCCTCAACGGCGGCAGCGCGTTCGTCGTGATGTCCATCGATGACGTCGAAGCCATCCGCGCGCGAAGCAAGGCCGGGAAGCGCGGCCCGTGGGTCACCGACTGGGACGCCATGGCGCAGAAGACCGCCGTCAAGCAGCTGTCCAAGTTCCTCCCGATGTCCACCGAACTCCGTGCGTTCGCCCAGGCCGTCGCCCTCGACGGGACCGCCCGGGACAACATCGAGGGCACCGTCGACGACGTCATCCCGGACTACGTCGAGGGCGAGGTCGTCGACGACCCCGCCGAGGGCGGGCAGCAGGAATGACCCAGAGGCAGCAGCCGGGCTGCACCGGCAAGAAGAAGTACCGCACCGCCGCCGAGGCCGACGCCATGCTCGGCCTGATCTGGTCGCTCTGCAAGCCCGGCCGCCGCCTCGAATCCCGCTACTACCCCTGTGACCACTGTGGACAGTGGCACCTGACCAGCATGCCCCTCGCCCAGGCAGAGACGGAACACGCCGCATGACCGAACAACTCGCCCTCGGCCTCGCCGCCCGGCACGCCGGGCAGGCCGCCAACCTCGCCGCCGGCGCAAAGCCCTACCGCGACGACCGCGGCCGCGTCGAGTACGCCGTCCGCACCCTCACCAACAGCCGGGCCGCGTTCACCGCCGACGACGTCCACCGCCTCGTCCAGCACGACGGCTTCAACGCCGAGTACGACCGGAACCTCGTCTCCAGCGTCCTCGGCGTCTGGGCGCAGGCCAGGCGCATCGTCCGCGAAGACACCCGCGTCAGCGAAAGCCGCTCCCGGCACGCCAGCCGCAACGGCGTCTGGCGCGCCGCCCCCAGAGACACCCCGCCGCCACCCTTGCAACGGCAAGGCGACTGACCCCCAGACCGGCCAGCGGGCCGCGCCACCAGCACCACGGCGCGGCCCGCACCCATCCCAGAAGGACACGCCGTGTACGAATACAGCCACGCCGAGCGCGAGCGCGACATCGCCCACTGCCCCACCGGGCTCCGCAACAGCCCCGCCTGGCGAGCACAACAGGCCGACCGTGACGCCCGCCGGCTCATCGCCGACGTTCGCGAGTACGACCCCCAGCTCGTCTGGGGCCGCCTCAACCGCCTGGGCAAGGAAGATCCCCAGCGGCTCATGAGCATGCTCGTCGAGCTCGCCGCCAAGGCCGATCTCGCCATCCTCGACGAAGACGGCGCGCCCGACTGGACCCGGCCCATCGGCGGCACCGCCGCCCTCCAGCCGGACCACGCCACCTACGTCACACCCCAGACCGACGCCGCTGCCGAGCGCGAAGCCGCCGTCGTCAGGCTGCTCCGCGACGGTGTCCGTCACTCCGAAATCGGACTCCGGACCGGCGCATCCGGCCACCAGATCAACAACATCGCGCACAAGTACGACCTCATCCGCGGACCGTTCGACCCCACCGAACGCGACGACGAAATCGCCCGCCTCACCGCGAAAGGTCTCGTCGCCCGCGAGATCGCCGCGCAGCTCGGCATCAACGAGCGCACCGTCACCGCCGCCCGCGCCCGCGTCCGCGCCCGCAAAGAGGTCGAGACCGCCGAGGCCGCCGCGTGATCCCCAACCTCTTCGCTGGGCCCGGCGGCTGGTGCGCCGGGCTCCGGCTCGCCGGTTACGGCGGCCCGACCGTCGGGATCGAGTGGGACGACGCCGCGTGCCGCACCGGCATCGCCGCCGGACACCCGCGGATCCGCGCCGACGTCTCCACTTTCGACCCGAGCGTCTTCGCCGGGCTCGCCGACGGCCTCATCGCGTCTCCGCCCTGTCAGGCGTGGTCGATGGCCGGCGACCGCAAGGGCGAACTCGACCGCGAGAAGGTATACGAGAGGATCGCCGCGTTCGCCGCCGAGCGCGAGCCCGACGTCGTCGAGTGGGCCGACGACCGCTCGCACCTCACCGCCGAGCCGATGCGCTGGGCCGTCGCGCTCAACCCGCGCTGGATCGCGTGCGAGCAGGTTCCGGCCGTGCTTCCGCTCTGGCAGTACATGGCCGAGCTGCTGCGCAAGCGTGGCTACCGCACGTGGGCGGGCATCCTCTCGGCCGAGGAGTACGGCGTCCCGCAGACCCGCAAGCGCGCGATCCTCGTCGCCCGCCGCGACGGTCTCCCGGCCGGCCCGCCGCCGCCAACTCACCAGGCGTACCGCGCCGGCCAGACCATCGGCACCGAGCCCAGCCTCTTCGGGGACCCGCTGCCTCCACCGGTGTCGATGGCTGACGCGCTCGGCTGGCCGGACTCCTGGAGCGTCGAGTACCAGCGCGGCCGGGGCATGGCCGAACGTCACGGCGAACGTCCGCACCGGCCAGCGACCGCGCCCGGACCGACGATCCGCGCCGGGTCCGGCGGCACCGGAACCAGCCTGCTGGTCCACATGGCGCCCGCCGGAGCGTCCTCGAGGATGGTCGAGCCGAGGCCCATAACCGAGCCAGGCCACACCATCACGGGCAAGGCAACTGCGGCGTGGGTGATGCGGAACAGCCCGCAGTGCAACGCCGCCGAGCGCTCGGCCAACGAGCCCGCAGGGACGATCTACGGGGCCCGGCCCGGCAACATGACGTGGGTTCACGAGCGCCCCGCAACCACCGTGCAGGGCGACCCGCGCATCGGGCGCCCGGGACACAAGGACCGGGCTGGCGGTGAGTCGCAGTTCGAGCAGGACAGCGTGCGCGTCACCGTCCAGGAGGCCGCGGTACTACAGAGCTTTCCGGCGGGCTACCCGTGGCAGGGCAACAAGTCCGAGCAGTATCGCCAGATCGGGGACGCTGTGCCGCCTCTGCTCGCGGCGGCCATCCTCCGGACGCTGCTCGCCGTAGGCACGGGAGAGGCCGCCGCGTGAACCGCACGACCGCGCGACGAGCCCGGAAGCCGCACCGCTGCCCGTACTGCTCCCTGATCAAGCCCGGCGACGTCTATCTCGAACACGTCGTCTCGCCCGACCACGACGGCCTCGGCAACACCGGCTGGTTGCGCCTGCCCGAGTGCGCCAGCTGTGCCCGCAGCTGCGGACGTGGCCACCTCATCGACGCCCGGGAGGCGACACCTTGACCACCCGCACCACCAGCCGGCCCGCCGACGTCCGCGAGTTCGTCCGCGTGTCCGTCGACATCGCGCACCACCCCAAGATCATCGCCATGGGCGACCCCGCCGCCGCGTGGGGCTACGCCGCCGCCATGGCCTACGCCGGCAAGTACCACACCGACGGCTGGATCACCGTCCGCACCATCGCCCACGAAGGCGGCATCTCCGTCCAAAAAGCACGGAAACTCGTCGCCGTCGGGCTCGTGCACGAACACGGCCACACGTGCGAAAAGTGCCCCGAAGTCCCCAAGGGGCAGGCATACCTGCACGACTACCTCGAACACAACCGCTCCCGGTCCGAAGTGGACGAACACCGCAGGTCAGCCGCCGAACGCGGCCGACGAGGCGCCGCCAAACGATGGGGCAACCCACCCGCCGACACCCCGGAAACCACCCCGAATCCGGATAGCAACAGCTATAGCGGCAGCCATGGCACCAGCAATGGCAAAAACATGGCAGAGGTAGAGGAAGAGATAACTACTCACCTTCCCGACGCCCCTCACGTACCCACCGCGCGCGAAAACGATCACGAGCAGAACCGGCCCGCCACGGGACCCGCCCCCTCGGGGCCCCGCAGCGTCCAGGCGTACAAGCTCGTCGACCGCACCATCGGCAAGCGCATCCCCAGCGCCACCCGCACCGCCCTCGCCTTCGAAGCCGTCGCCCTGCTCGACGAGTTCGACGAACCCACCATCGGGGCCGCCCTCACCCGCTGGAACCAGAAGACCGGCGTAGGGCCGAAGCTCCTGCCCTCCCTCGTCGCCGACATCGTCAAGGAAGCCGACGGGGCAGGGGCGACCCTTGTCGCGGGCGGGCGCGCGTCACGCGCGCCGTCCGGGCGCGGGGCGAAGGTGCGCGGGTGGCTGGAGCTCGGCCAGGGCGACGGCGCCGCGGTGCCGGTCGAGCCGTTCGGCGGCGGGATGCTCGTCGACGCGCCGTACCTGACGATCGAGGCTGGAGGCCAGGGGTGAACCGGCAGGAGGTCACGCAGCTGCTCGGCGCCGCCTCGGCGGTCGACCAGTACGCGCCGCAGCCGGACGAGCTCGTCCTCCGCATCTGGACGTCGATGCTCGCGGACATCCCGATGGCCGCGGCCGAGCAAGCGCTCATGGCGCACTACCGCGCCACCAAGGACACGATCACCCCGGCGGACATCGCCGGCTGGTACCGCGATCGGCGTCGGTACGCGCCGCCCGAGCACGTCTCGCCGCCGGCCGACCCCGAGGTGATCCGGAACGGGATCGACCGCGTGTTCACCGCGCTGGCCGCCAAGAAGGCGCTCGGCGCCGCCGAGCGGTCCGGGGGAGAGGTCGACCTCGCGGAGCTTGAGCTCGCGGTCGAGTCGGACGTCGCCGCGCGCCGGGCATGGCGAGGCGTGCCGTGCCCGGTCGAGTCGTGCCGGGCCGGCGTGGGCCAGCGGTGCACGTCGAACGGGCGGCCGCTCACGAAGTCGCCGTGCCACCCGGCGCGGATGGACGCGGCTTTCGCGGCCCAGGCGAGTTCGTTTGCGCCGTGAGTATTGCGTGCGCGCACGCATGTTTGATAACGTGAGCGCACGCCACCGGGGGACCCGGTGACAACGCAAGGGAGACGACATGACCACCAGCGGACTGACCACCCGCACCGACCAGCTGGACATGCTCGGCGAAATCGCCGACGCCAGCGCCGCGGCACTCGCCGCGCTGCTCGCGCACGCCGGGTTCGAGCGCGATGGCCAGCTCATCAACCACCCGCAGTCGGGCGTGACCGTCGCGGTCCCGACCGACTGCGCGGGCTACCGCATCACCTTCCCGCAGGCGAGCGCGCGGAACGGCCTCGGGATCGTCGACCTTCCGGTCGCCGCGACCTACGGTGTCGTCCAGCACGTCGCCTTGGCGCTGCACGCCCAGGACGGCGCCGAGAACTTCCCGCCCGCCGCCGCGCCGGCCTCCAAGTTCGGCGACTCGCTCCGTCAGCTCGCCGACACCGCCGACCGGCAGCCCGAGCTGGGCGACTGGTTCGGCCGCGTCACCTTCCGCGTGCACCGCGCGCCGGGCACCACGTCGTCGCTCGACGACTTCGCCGAGCTGTTCGGCACGACCGTCGAGCCCGTCGGCGACACCGGGCGCTACGTCGAGGCCCGCGCCGACGTCGGCGGCATCGCGCTCATCCTCCAGGCCGACAAGCCGGCGTACGCCCGCGAGCACGGCGCGGTGCCCGACGCCGAGCTCGGCGCGCTGCACGTCATGCGCGACACGTGCTGGTGCCTCCCGATCCGCGGCGAGTGCGGCCAGGTCACCCACCACAACGAGGACGGCAGCGAGCCGCAGTTCGTCGCGACCGACACCGACCCGATCACCCGCGACGGCTACGCCACCGAGGACCACCGGTGACGCGGCTCATCACGGTCCGCGACACGGCCGACCGCGTTCGGCCGCTGATGTACCTCCAGCGGCACCTGGTCGTCGAGTCCGTCGTGTCGGACCCGACCCGAGCCCGGCCCGGCCGCCTGCGGTTCACGACCTTCTACATCGGCGCCGGCATGGACGCCGACCCCGTCATCGTCTTCCACGACGCGGGCGAGGTCGTCGACATGCGGGTCAGGGTCGCCGCGTGACCGGCCCCGCGAAAAGCCGCGAGTACAGGGTCGGCCAAGTGCTGACCCTGCGCTCCGGCGCAACCTGGAAGGTCGACCGGATCGCCGATCACGACGGCCTCCGCGGCGTCGCGCTCGTCGACCCGGTCGACCCGGGCCACCGAACCGCCTACCGCGCTGACGTCCTCGACACGCTCGTCGCCGCTCGGCCGGCCCCGCCCCCGCTGTGCACCACGCTCCCGCCGTGCTCGCTCTGCGGCGTCGAGGTCGAGACCGACGCCGACGGCTTCCTGTGCCAGTCCTGCGGGTGCTGGTGGCCGTTCGACGGCCTCGACGACAAGCCCGGCGAATGGCTCGACAACGACGGCGACACCGAGCAGTGCCCGTCCGTGATCCAGCCGTTCGCCGACCTCGCCAGCGCGCGCGCCGACATCCGCTGGAACACCTACCGGTGCTTCCTCGACGCCGAGCACGCCGGCAACCACCGGAACCCGGACTACTACGGGACTTGGCGCGACGAGGACCCGCGCGCCTCGTCCGGCAAGGCGCCCGCGTGACCGGCCCTGACTGGCGGTGGTGGGTGCGTCGCTTCGGCGTCGCCCTCGCCCTCGCCGGCCTCACCGTCATCCTCTTCGCCCTCGCCATCGGGAGCTACCAGTGACCGTCCACACCAGACAGACCAGCCCCGCGGGCCCCGCCGCTCGCGTGTGGGCGTGGCTGCTCGGCCACGACCACACGCTCGAGGTCGCCGCGATCACCGTGCGCGTGACGCTGCTCGTCGTGTTCATCCTCGGCGCGCTGCTCGGCGGCGCCCGGTGAGTTACGTCTTCTCCCGCGACAACCCCGAGATCGCCGACCGGCTGGCCGGGACGGACCTCGAACGGATCCGCGCCGTCTCCGACCGCATCGACCGCATCCACGCCGAGGGCATGCACCAGGACCTCTGCGGCTGCACCGCGGCGACCTGTACGACCCGCACGGACGTCGAACTGCGCGAGGCCGGCTCCGAGGAGACCATCGCGTGGCTCGCCGCTCTCGGGTTCGTCAGCATCGACGAGCTGTACGTGGAGACCCGGTGACGTCGCTGGACCCCGGTCGGTCGCCGTGCCGCCGGCACCCGTGCAGCGTCGAGCACGCCGACGTCGTCGCCTCGTTCCGCGAGACGGTCCGGCTCTACGACGAGGAGGCCGAGCGGGTCACCGGCGGCTACAACCGGGAGATCGCCCGCTACCGCGAGGACCACCCGCGCCCGACCCTCAAGGACTACTTGATCACGAGGGGGCAGGCGTGCCCGACCTCGTGAGCCTGCTGTTCCGCCTCTACGGCGCGTACCTCCGCGCCCGGGCCGCCGCACACCGGCGCGCGGCCCGGACCCGCGAAATCCACCGACTCGACCAGGAGCACTAACCATGGCCTTCACCAAGAAGATCGCCCAGGCGCCCGACGAGGGCCCCGGCCAGACGAAAGACTGCCCGGTCTGCCCGGGCAACGGCCCGTCCGCCGGGATGCTCTGGGGCGTCAACCCCGCCGAGACCCCGCCGTTCCCGTGCGGCACCTGCAACGGCACCGGGAAGGTCCACAAGTGACCAACCCGATCGCCGTCGAATGGTTCGTCGAGGACGGGTTCGTCGTCGCCGGCACCCTCGACCCGCACGTCGCGCTGGCCGCGGCCGTCGCGGATGACGACGAGTTCCGCGTCCGCTACTCCGCCGTCGAGATGGGGGAGCGCAGCCTCGACGCGGACGACGAGCCCTCGGCCGAGGCCGTCGCCGAACTCGGCGACGCGCTGCACCAGTTCATCGCCGAGGCCGTCGCCAGCCGCTGGCACTGGTTCCCGGCGTCCGAAGAGGACCGCGAGGACTACGGCGTGACGCGCTGGCTCCGGCTGGGCGACGGGCTCGACAGCTTCGAGGGGGTCGCGTTCCGGTGACCGCCCCGACCGTGACGGCCGTGCCGCTCGGTGGTGTCCCGTGTGGACGGTGCGGCTACCCCGCCCACTCCATGGCCACCCACCCCAACGGCGCGGCCCGGATCGCGCACCTCGACCGGCGCATCCCGCCGTGCCCCGCCCCGAACAGCCCCGGAGGACGCCCGTGACCAACCCGAACGACGAGCTTCGCGCCGCGGCGAAGCTGCTCCGCGAGCGGGCGACCGCCGCGACCGCCGGGCCGTGGCGCAACCACGACGGCTACGTCCCCGGCGGCGGATACGTCGCCTCCGTGCTCAGCGGTGGCGGCGTCGACACCGACCTCCGCGCGTGGCTCCCGACGTTCAGCAACGACACGGGGTTGACGAAGCGGAACGTCCTGAACGACGCCCGCTGGATCGCCTTGGCGTCGCCCGTCCTCGCCGAGCCGCTGGCGTGCCTGCTCGACGAGGCCGCGCTCCGACGCGACCGCGGCGAGGGGTTCCAGGCGCACGCCGAGAACCTGGCCGGCCTGCTGCTGGATGGTGCCGCATGATCGACCCGTCGACGGTTCACCTGAACTCGAACGCGGTTCGCGCGCTCGGCCGTTCCCGGACGTTCGAGGTGGACGTCCCGATGATGCGGCGCCGTGCTGGCGGCCCGCTCGAACCGCCGCTCAACGCCAACGACCGCTGGCACCACAGCCAGCGGGCCCAGCGCACCGCCGCGGTTCGCCTCGGCGTCCGGGACGGCGCCCGCCGCGCCGAGATCCCGGCCGGTTCCCACCTCACCGTCACCCTTCACTACCGGCCCGGCGACAACCGCCGCCGCGACGCCGACAACCTCGTCCCGACGCTCAAGGCCGCGTGCGACGCCCTCGCGCGCGGCCCCCGCCGGGACTGGATCGGCCTGGAGCTCGTCCCGGACGACACCCCGCAGTTCATGACGAAGCACATGCCGGTCATCCACGCGGGCGCGGGGGAGCGGCGGCTCTGGCTCGAAATCGAGGTCCGCCCGTGAAGCCCTGGGAGGGAGACCTCGTCACCCCGCAGCAGCGGACCGCGCTGGCCACCGTCATCACGGGCCAGGGCATCACCGACCGCGGCGACCGGCTCGCGCTGATCTCGCACCTGCTCGGCACCCGCATCACGACCATGAACGAGCTCACCAAAGGCGAGGCCGCGCGCCTCCTCGACGAGCTCGGCCGGATCATCGCCGAGGGCGAGGTCGCGCTCGCGCTCGACCTCGCCCGGGAAGGGGAGGCCGCGTGACCATCGTCGACGAGCCCCCGAGGCTCCCGCGCGTCGTCCCTGAGTGGCACGAATCGGGCGCCTGCAACCTGTTTCCCGAACTCGACTTCATCGACGCCAAGGGCCCGGCCGCCGACGCCTGCCGCGTCATCTGCCGCGCCTGCCCCGTCCGCCTCCAGTGCGCCACCGACGCCCTCGAGCGCGGGGAGCCCTGGGGGATCTGGGGCGGCCTCGACCGCCTCGACCGCAAGGCCGTCGCCGCCGAGCTCGGCTACCCCGCGCCGGCCGTGATGCCCGAGCACGGCACCAACTCGCGATACGCGAAGTGGGGGTGCAAGTGCGCGGATTGCCGTGCCGCGCACACCCTCTACGAGTCCGAGCGCCGAATCACCGCGCGCCGCAAGGCGAAAGCCCGCGGCCTGTGGGTGTCGCCGCTCGCCCTCGACCGCCCGGTCCGCGTCGGCCGGCACCTGCTCGGCCCCGGCCAGCTGCTGCTGCCCCTGCCCGGACTCCCGCCGCACCATGCCGCGGAACCCCGCCCGTCCGACCTCGACCTCGCCGCCTGAACAGGAGAACACCAGCCGTGCCCGAAGACCTCGAACCCGCCACCCGACTCACGCCCGAACTGCCCGCCGCACCCGAACCGGCCGCCGCAGGCGCGCTGCTGCCCGAGGTCGCCGCGCTGCTGCCCCAGATCGGTCTGCTCGCCCCCGCCGTGATCGTGCCCGAGCCGGTCCTCGACGGCCGTAACGCGCCCGTCGCCGGCGTGGTTCGCTGGACCGGATCGGCCCACGGATTCACCGCCACCGCCATCACGGACGACGACGTCCAGGTCTACGTGCGCCCGGTCGACACCGACACCGAGACCGGCGTTGAGCTCGTCGACGGCGCGGGCAACGTCGTCGGCTCGGCGCTGACGCATAACGACCCGACCATCGACGTGTCCGGCTGCTACGTCGAGCCGGACGCCGAGGCCGCCGATGAGTAACCCCGTGCTCGAGTGGTCGCTTCGCGGACGTCCACCGTCCACGCCGGTCGACCCGCCGCCTGCCGAGCCCGTGCTCGCCGTCGGCGACCAGGTCACCGTGACCGCGAACGGCAGCACGTTCGAGGCCACGATCACCGCGGTCACGCCGGCAACCAGCAGCACGCCGACCGACGATCAGGCAGGATTGGCGGATGGATGAGTTCCTGGCGTGGTTGACCGCCCAGCTCGACAACGACGAGCGGGCGGCGCGCGCCGCGGCTGAGACGTTCGGCGGTGCGGCGGAGTGGCAGTTCGACCGGTTGACCGACGACGACTTCGGGACGGACTACTTCCTTCACGTCGGTGACCGGACGATCCTTGGTGCCGTTCGGCCCGGTGAGGAGAACGCAGGGCCGTTCGTGGTGTCCGAGCTGGAGCACATCGCGCGTCACGACCCGGCGCGCGCGCTTCGACGCATTGGCGCAGCCCGGAGGGCGATCCAGCTGCACCAGCCGGGACGCGACAGGCCGGACGGAGTTGAGTACTGCCTCGAATGCGGCCCGTCCTGGCGGGGTAACGAGCTCGTCGTCTACCCCTGCGAAACTCTCCGCTTGGCCGCGGTTGAGTTCGACGACCGGCAGGGCTACCGCGGTGGGTGGCAGCCGGAGCCCTGACTTGCGTCCGATCGAACACGTGTTCTACGGTGACGAGGTGTCGGGCGGGACGGGGAAGGTCCCGCCCGACACCACCACCAGGGAGCACAGCATGGACACACCCCGCGCAGAACGCGACCGGAAGACCCGCCGCCGCATCGGCGAACTTGCCGACGAGTGGCGCCGCACCGCCTCCGCGCTCCCGTTCTGGAACATCGACGACACCGGCCCCGAACTCGTCCTCATCGGCGACGACCTCGGCCAGCCTGTCGCCACTCTGCACGGCATGTGGGCGCCGAACGTCGCCCGCTACGTCACCGCGATGAACAAGCACGCCGGCGTAGCCCTCGCCGAACTGCTATGGCGGATCCCCAGCAGCACGAACAACAGCGACATCACCAGGGCGACGCTGCGGCTCTTCCAGGCGATGGGCCTGGAAGAGCCGACGGAGCGTCACCGGCCCCGGTAGCGTCGAGCCCGCGGGCCGGCGCGCGCCCCCGGCCGGTCGTCTGTGAAGCGTCTCTAGGCGCGGAACGCCAACCTACGGTTCCGTAGGTGCCCGGGAAACTCGCAACCTACGGGACCGTAGGTTGCGAGTTCTCGACCATAAAGGCGTTAACCCAATCGGGTGAATACGTCCATGACCTGCGGATGGATGATGAGTACGGTGCTGAACATTGCCGCGACCAACACGGCGCCCATCACGATCAGTCGGACGAGCCTGTGAAGGCGCTCGCTTGCTTCACGGTCGAAGAGCAAGTCGATCATGCGCTCTGTCACTGTTGCTGACCGATCCTGTGACGGAGGTGACGTGAGAAGCGACAGTGCCGCAAAGATCCAGGAGTAAGCCTGTGACCAGCGCTGACGTGCTCGCCTGCGGCGGAGCTTGTTGCAACGGGGGCTGTTAGAATGCACAGCGGATCGATCTCCTCTGATAACTAGCCGGTTTGACGGGTTTTTGGTCCGCTGCGCCCGGACTGTTCCAGCAGTTCGGGCGCTTCCATGTTTAGGAGCTTCTCTCGATAATCCGGAAAAATTCTCCAATCTTCGCTGTATTAATTTGCTGTATCTTTTCGCTGCATCTTTTATCTGTAGTCTCGCTGCCATACTCTTCTGTTCGTGCCTTCGTGCAGTTTTAGCTGGATGGCTCAGAGGTTCACTAGCCGCTCTGAGCAGGGCAAACCTTCCTCCTTGAGGGTGTGCTAGGTCACAGCGGGTGAGTCGCTGGTGACCGATGGGCTCCCCCTGGAGCGGGGGCAGATGCACAGTACCCGATTCTGCCTGTCGCCGGAATTAGCGGGGCCGTGTCGCGCGGGCTGAACACGCGCGAACTGGGAAAACGCCGCATGAGCCACGCTACAACGGTTTCGGAGAGCGCCGGAATACACCTGTTCGAACGAGGACACTGAGTTCGAAGCCACACGCGATGCCAGTGACACCCAATGGCCAGGGTCCAGGCGTGCCCGGCCCGCCTCTGCCTCCCGAGGTCCGCGACGCGATCGCCGACGCGATCCGCCGGACCCCCACCCCGACTCAGCGCGCCATCGCGCGCGAGTTCGGCGTGTCCGTCTCCACCGTGTACCGGGTCGCCGCCGACGCCGACCTCGCCGACGCCTGGGAAGACCGTCGCGAGCAGACCGAGGCCGCCACCGCCGCCCGGGCCGCCGACCTCTCCAAGCGCCGCACCGAGCTGCAAGCCGGCCTGCTCGACGACATCGCCGAGCTACGCCGCCGCCTCTTCGGCGAAGTCGTCCACCTGCACGTGGTCAAGGTCGACATGGTCGGCGAAGAGGTCAAGCAGACCGTTCTGGACGCCGGGCCGGCCGACTGGCGCGCGACCATGGGCGCCATCACCGCGGCCGCACAACAGACCGCGAACCTCGCCCGCCTCGACGCCGAGACCGCCGGCGCCGGCCAGGCGTCCGGCCTGCTGGAGCAGTTCGAGCAGTCGCTCGCCGCCGCGCGCCGCGACCGCGAGGCCGCCGCCGCGGCCGCCGAGCAGGACAGCACCGGGTGACCGACACCCGGGCGTTCCTGTCCGTCAAGCAGCAGGACAGCATCCTCGACAGCAACGCGCGCCTCAACATCTGGGAAGGCTCGATCCGGTCCGGGAAGACCATCGCGTCCATCGTCCGGTGGCTGACCTACGTCCGCACCGCGCCGCCCGGCCCGCTCGCCGTCATCGGCCGTACTCGCGACACCATCGCCCGCAATGTGCTCGACGTCATCGCCGACATGCAACCGAGCGCGATCAACTTCACCGCCGGCGCGCCGCGGTGCCGGATCCTCGGCCGCCTGATCCACGTCATCGGCGCCAACGACAAGAAGGCCGAGAAGGTGCTCCGCGGCCTCACCCTGGCCGGCGCGTACGTCGACGAGGCCACCGTCATCCCCGAGGACTTCTGGACACAGCTGCTCGGCCGCCTGTCCGTCCCGGGCGCGAAGCTCTTCGCGACCACCAACCCCGACAACCCGGCGCACTGGCTGCGCAAAAAGTACCTACTGCGCGTCGGCGAGCTGAACCTCGCCACGTGGCACTTCGGGCTGTACGACAACCCCGGCCTCTCCCAGGAGTACAAGGACGCGCTCGCCTCCGAATTCACGGGGCTCTGGTACAAGCGGTTCATCCTCGGCCACTGGGTCGCCGCCGAGGGCGCCATCTACGACATGCTCGACGAGACCAAGCACACCGCGTCCGCGCCGCCGCCGAGCGCCTGGCGCCGCGGCTGGATCTGCCTCGACTACGGCACATCGAACCCGACGCACGCGCTGCTGATCGTCCTCACCGCCCCCGTGATCGTCGGCGGCCGCATCGCCGTCCCCGAGCGGCTGCACGTCGTCGCCGAGTGGCGCCACGACGGCCGCGCCGCCGGGCAGCTCACCGACGCCCAGATCTCCCACCGGCTCGCCGCTTGGGCGTCACCGCTGATCGAGCACCTGCCCGAGGCGCCCCTCACCGTGCTGGACCCGTCGGCCGCGTCGCTGCGCGTCCAGATGCGGTCCGACGGCTGGCCCGGTCTCCGCGCCGCCGACAACCGCGTCGACGTCGGCATCCGCGCGTTCGCGTCGCTGCTCTCCGGCGGCCGGCTCGTCATCGACCACAAGGCGTGCCCGCACCTGTGGGACGAGGCGTGCGGCTACGTCTGGGACGACACCGCGCTCGCCCGCGGCGAAGAGCAGCCGGTCAAGCAGGACGACCACGGCCCGGATGCCGGCCGCTACGGGATCATGGCCGCCCGCTCCGTGTGGCGCGCGTGGCTGCCTCAGCTGTCCGCGGCGAGCGAAGTCGACCAAGCGGCCTAGTCGCCGATCGAGAAGTACGCTTCCTGCGAGCGAAGATCCTTTTCCGAGGCCGCCGCTGGTGGTCGGTTGCCGATGGTGACCGTGAACGGTCCGGCGCCGATCGGAATGTCCGGTGCGTAGAAGTTCAGGTCGCACGCGCGCTGGATCTTGGGGTTGGCCATCCCGGTCCCGATCTTGCCAATCGAGACCAGCTTGTTCGACGCGTCTCGTACGGCCACCTGGGTCCCCTGGCGGAGATCGGAGTATCCCTCGGTGCCCTCGCACGCGTCGTCTTGGCCGAATTTGACGCGGGTTGTCGCGAACGGCGACTCGGGCATCAGCGTGATGACGCCACCGCCGGTGAACGTGGTGGGCTCGGTGGGGCGCGTCAGGAAGTAAGCGAGACCACCGGCGGCCAAGACGATGACCGCTGTAGCGGCCGCGATGATCGTCGCCTTGCTGGGCATGCGCGTTCCTCCCCGGTTCGGTCCTCCCCGACCACGTCGCTTGCGTGCGCGCACGCGTTACGCCTCGGTCGTGACACCGCGGGCCCACGCTCGCGCGGTGCTGATAGCCGAGGGCTCCGCGTGGCCGCCACCGCAGAACTACTACGACACCATGCGCTACCGCTGGGAGTCGTGGTCTGCGTGGTGGTCCGGCGACCTGCACCGGCTGCGCACAACCGCCCCGCACACCGCGCCCGGCGGCTACTGGGCGCGGCACGCCGCCAAGCACGGCAAGGGCGAGACCCGGCAGATGCACATGCCGCTCGCCGCCGACATCGCCCGCACCTCCGCCGAACTGATCTTCGGCGACTCGCCGCGCCTCGACTGGGGCGACGACGCCACCGCGGTCACGGACGCCTGGGAAACCCTCGCCGACGACATCGGCTGGACCAACACCCTCCTCGAGGGCGCCGAGACCGCGGCCGCGCTCGGCGGCGTCTACCTCCACCCGCTCTGGGACAAGAACCTGTCCGACCGGCCTATCCTGACCATGGTCCGCGACGACGACGCGATCCCGGTGTTCCGGTTCGGCCGACTCGCGGCTGTCACCTTCGTGACCGTGCTCAACGACGACCCGCACAACACGCTGCGCTGGCTGGAGCACCACGAGCCCGGCCAGATTCGGCACGAGCTGTGGCTTGGCAGCGCTGCCAACGTCGGCCGCGCAGTGCCCCTCACGGACCATCCCGTTACCGCTGGCCTGGCCGGCGAGCCGATCAACACCAAGGCGATCCGCGGCAACGAGCTGCTCGTCGACTACGTCCCGAACGACCTCCCGCAGCCGCTCGTGCACACTCCGCACGGCCGGTCCGACCTGCAAGGCTTGGAGACCGACCTCGACGCGCTCGACGAGGTCTGGGACTCGTGGATCCGCGACATCCGGCTCGGCAAGGGCCGCATCCTCGCGTCCGCCGAGATGCTCGAACCGGTGTCGACCACGGGAAGCGTCGCCCGGCAGTTCTTCGGCAAGCTCGTCGGTGGCGGCCGCGAGAAGGCGTTCGACCTCGACGCCGAGGCGTTCACCCCGCTGCCCGGCATGCCGATGGACGACGCCGGCAAGCCAGCGCCGATCACCGTCGCCCAGTTCGCCCTGCGGGTGCAGGAGCACGCCGACACCGCGAACGAGCTGGTCGACAACATCGTGAGTCGCGCCGGGTACGCGCCGCAGACGTTCGGCCGGCACGTCGAGGGCCAGCTCTCCGGGACCGCGATGTCCCGCCGTGAGCGCCGCTCGAACAGCACACAGGGCCGGAAGCGGCAGTACTGGAAACCAGGTGCCCGCCGGGCGGCCGAAACGCTGATGCTGGTCAACGCGCACATCTTCAGCGGGCCGATGCCCACCGGACGGCCCGCGCTGGAATGGCCGGTCGACCAGGCAGACCCGAAGGAGATGGCCGAGACCATCAACCTGCTCGCGCAGGCCGAGGCCATCTCGACCGAGATCAAGGTCAAGATGGCTCACCCCGAGTGGGAACAGAAGGACGTCGACGAGGAGGTCAAGCGGATCAAGGCCGAGAAGGCGACCGCGCCCGACCCGCTCACAGGCGGAGAGCCGTTCGGTCCGCCCGACCCCGGCCAGCAGCCGGACCCGCAGCAGCCGCCGGGTAGCGGCGAGCAGCAGTGACCGCCGCCGTTCCGCTCGGCGCGAGCCCGGCCGACGGCGCCACGGTGCTCAAGACGCTGCTCGACGTATGGGACGTCGCCGCCGAGCGCATGATCATCACCGTGGCGCGGCGACTCGCCCGCGGCATCACGCAGGACGGCTGGGCCGAACGCAAGGCCCGCGAAGTCCTCGGCCTGCGTGACGAGCTCCGTGCCATCACCACCCGGCTCGACATCTCCGCGCCCGACCTCGCCGAGCAGGCGCTCGCCGAGGCGTACACCATCGGCCAGCGAACCGCGGACACGCTCGGCCGGCCACTCCAGTCCCGGCCCGAACTCGTCGACGCGCTCGCCCGCAGGTTCGTCGGCCAGCTCGTCGGCGCGCACCTCCCGGTGATCCGCGCGCACGAAGACCTCTTCCAGCGGACCGTGCGGGACGCCGAACTGCTCATGCAGACCGGCACGATCGTGCGCCGCGACGCCGTAGCCCAAGTCGTCGACCGCCTCCTCGCCCAAGGCAAGGACCGGTTCCCCGACGCTGCCGGCCGCGAGTGGCACCTCGACACCTACGCACGCATGGCGGGCCGCACCGTCGCCGGGCAGGCCGTCGTACAGGGCCAGCTTGACCAGATGGTCGCGGAGGGCCGCGACGTCGTGAAGGTCTCGGACAGCCCGCGCGAGTGCCGGCTCTGCGAGCCGTGGGAGAGCAAGCTCCTGTCAATCACGGGGACGTCCACCGGGCAGGAACTCGGCGGGCACCGCGTTGTCGCGACCGTCGCGGCCGCGCGCGCGGCCGGACTATGGCACCCGAACTGCACCCACCGCGCCGACCCGTTCGTCCCCGGCCTGACGGTCGTCAAGGCGGCCGACGCCAACCCCGACGGATACAAGCAGCAGCAGCAACTGAGGGCGCTCGAGCGGCGCGCGCGCGAGCTGAAGCGCCGCGAGGCCGCCGCCGCCGAGCTCGGCGACACCCCGACCGCCCGGAAGCTCCGTGCCGACATCCGAGCCAACTCGGCCGCGATCCGACAGCACGCCGAGGACACCGGCCAGAACCGGCGCCGCGACCGCGAACGCCCGGTCGCGTGACAGTGCGCCTGCACGGTGGCCTCATGTCAAACCTCACCGAAGGCCGTCCGCCGCGTCACCCCGCCACCGAGGGCATGCTCAAGCACTTCCGCTTCGCGCACCTGCCGCCCGCGCTCCAGGAACACTCCCGCCCGTTCGGCGAGCTGGCCGAGCACATCGCCGACAACGTCCCCGACGGGCCGGAGAAGACCGCGGGACTGCGGAAGCTGCTGGAGGCCAAGGACTGCATCGTCCGCGCCGCGCTCACCGAGTGACAGCGCGGCGGGACCCTCGGCGCGAGTAGCTACTCACCACCGTCCTAGGAGGACACCCCCGCCATGGCCCGTACCGCAATCACCCCCCAGGCGCTTACCCGCGCCGGCGCCGAGCTGGTGCTCGGCGCCGTCGACGCCACCGCGTCGCCGAACGGCAACAGCTTCCCAACCAACGGCCGCGAGGTCGTCGTCATCAAGAACGCCGACGCCGCCAGCCACACCTGCACCATCCCCGTCAACCCGGCCGCCGCGCCGGACGGCCTCGCCGTCACCTCCCGCCAAGTCGTCGTGCCCGCGGGCAAGACGTACGTCGCCGGTCCGTTCGGGCCGGAGTACCGGCAGGCCGACGGCAGCGTCTACCTCAACTGGGACAGCGCAACGAGCATGACCGCCGGTGTGCTCCGCCTGCCCTCCTGAACACAACCCACCGATCGACGGCCCCGTCCCGCTTCCCGCGGGCCGGGGCCGTCCTATGTGGTGACACGACGGCCCGACCCTCATCCGCATGACGCAGCCTTCCCCCACGAACGGCCCCGCCGAAGGCGGCCAGGCCGGCACCGCCACCACCGACCCCGCCGGCGCGCAGCCCGGCGACGGCCAGCAGCAGCCCGTCACGCCCGCGGCGGGGACGACCGCCGCCGTCACCCAGCCGCAGGGCGGCCAGCAGGGCACGCCGCCGAAACCCGGCCCGGCAACCGGCAAGACCTTCACCCAGGCCGACCTGGACGCGATCGTGCAGAAGCGCATGAGCGGGTTCGAGAAGTCGTTCGCCGACAAGCTGGCCGGTCTCTTCGGCGGCCAGAGCGGCGAAGGTGCCGCCGCGGTCAAGCCGGAGGACGTCCTCAAGCGCGCCGAGGGCGTGCTCGCAGCCGCGAACCAGCGCGCGAACACCGCCACCGCCGAAGCGCTCGCCGCCGCGGCCGGGATCAAGCCCGAGCGCATCGACGTCTTCATCGGCCTGGCCAACCTCACCGGCGTCCTCAACGGCGTCGACCAGAACGACGCGACCGCGGTCAAAGCCGCGATCAAAACAGCCGTCGACACCGAAGCCGCGAAGTACCCCGAGTGGAAGACCGACGCCCCGGCCGCCGCGTCCGGCGGCGACCGCACCCAGGCCGCCGGCGGCAAGAAGACCTGGACCCGCGCCGAGATCTCCAAGATGTCGCAGGACGAACTGGTCGCAAACTCCGACGAGCTCCAGAAAGCCGCGGCCGAAGGCCGCATCAGCTGAGCCGGAGCGGCCGGGCGCGGTGACACCGCCCGGCCATTCTCACCACTGCGCAAGCACCAAGGCCCGGACGTAGCGCACCGGGGACGGAGGTAGCCGCCCGGACTCCGCGGGCTCGTCAGTTTCGAGCCACGCAGGAGGAAAACCGTGGCATACGACCGCATGATCCCGGAGATCTGGTCGGCGGCGCTGCTCAAGGCGCTGCGAAAGACTCTGGTCTTCGGCCAGCCCAACGTGATCAACAAGGATTACGAGGGCGAGATCAGCCAGGCGGGCGACACCGTCCGCATCAACTCCGTCGGCCGGCCGACCGTGAAGGACTACGTCCCCGGGCAGCCGATCGTCCGCGAACACCTCTCCGACGCGCAGCGAGTCCTGCCGATCACGGAGCAGAAGTACTTCGCGTTCGACGTCGACGACATCAATCAGCGTCAGGCGCAGGGCAACATCATCCAGCCCACGATGGACGAGGCCGCGTACGCGCTGGCCGACACCGTCGACCAGTACATCGCCAGTCTCTACACGCAGGTCGCTTCCGCGAACAACCTCGGCACCATCACCGTGCCGGTCGGCACCCCGACCGACGCGTACGACAAGGTGCTCGTGCCGCTGCGCGAGAAGCTGACCGTGGCGAACGTCCCCGCGCAGGGCCGCTACGTCATCGTCCCGCCGTGGTTCCACTCCCGCCTGCTGCTCGACCCGCGGTTCATCAAGGTCAACGAGAGCGGTGACGGCGGGCAGGCCCTGCGCAACGGTCAGGTCGGCCGGGCCGCCGGGTTCGACATCATGGAGTCGAACAACACCGTCACCCCGGGCGCCGGCCAGAGCGTCGTGCAGGCGGGCATCTCCGCCGCGATCACGTTCGCCGAGCAGATCAACAAGACCGAGGGGTTCCGGCCGCACGACGGCTTTTCCGACGCCGTCAAGGGTCTGGCCGTGTACGGCGCCAAGGTCATCCGCCCCGACTGCCTCGCGGTCACGACCGCGCAGCAGAGCTGATAGGAGGAACCGCCAGCCATGGCACGTACCGCGCTGACCTACAGCAAGCTCGTCGGGAACGGCAGTCTCGCCGACCCGGCGGGCACCAACGTGGACCCGACCAACGGGCACACGATCGCATCGGCCCAGTTCGACCGGACTGTCCTGCGCGTCACCAACACGGCGGGCACGTCGAAGAACGTCACCGTCAAGGCGGGCACCTACCCGCCCGCGATGGCGGCCAGCCAGGGCGACCTGGTCGTCGCCGTCGCCGCGGGCGCCACGGCGTGGCTCGGCCCGTTCGAGTCCGGCCGCTTCGGCACCTCCGACGGCAGCCTGAACGTCGACCTCGCCGCCGGCCACACCGGCACGATCACGCCGTTCCTGCTCCCCAAGGCGGTCTGACCGTGGCCGAGTCGAACGAACCCGAGGTCGTCCACCTCAAGGGTGAGGGCGGCGGCGTGTTCCGCTTCGAATGCCCGCTCCCGCCGGACATCGAGAAGGCGTACGCCAAGCAGGCGCTCGTCCGCGTCAACGAGGACGGCACACCGTACGTCGAGGACGCCGAGCCCGCGCAGCTGACGCCCAAGGAGAAGCTCCAGGCCGAGGCGCGCGAACTGGGCGTCGACGACTCGGGCACGGTCCCGCAGATCACCGAGCGCGTCGAGAAGCGGCGGGCGCTGATCGCGCAGGCCGCCGAGGTCGGCGTCGAGGCCACGGGCACCGACGAGGAGATCACGGCGCGCATCGACGCGAAGCTCGCCGAGTAAGACCGAGGCCCGGGCCGCGAGGTCCGCTGTGGTGGTCGGATGCGCCGGGGAAGGTGGCGCGGCCCGGGTCTCACCTACACTGACTTTCTGGAGGACACCCCATGCCGTGGTATGCGCAGCACACCGCCGGGCACCCGAACCACGCCGATTCGGGCTCGGATCTGGAGCGCGTGCTCCAGCGGCTCGACTATGTCGAGGTCCCTGCACCGGGCGCCGAAGCGCCGGAGCAGACCAGCGACGACGAGCAGACCGAGACCGGCAGCGAGCAGACCGGCACGGGCGACGGCCCGCCGACCGAGACGGCCGACCCGCGACGCGCCACGCGCCGCGACGTCGCCCGCGGACACGGCGGCCCCGTCGACGACGAACTCGGCGCGTGACTTCGCGTGGTCGCACCCGCGCAGCGCTCCCCGTTTGAAGTGCTGATGACCCTCGCGTTCGGCATCTACTGCGCGGCCGGCCTGGCCGCGTTCGGGACCGTCGCGACGACGACGATCCGCGACTTTCCCGGCCCCTGGGGCCGGATCTTCTTCGGGCTCGCCCTGATCGCCTGCGTCGTGACCCTCACGGGCGTGGCCCGCGCACACACCGCGCTCGGCGTGCTCACCGAGCGGGCCGGCCTGGTCGCGATGTTCGGCGTGTGCAGCTGCTACGCCGTCTGGGCGTTCGGGAACAGCCGCGCCCGTGCGCTGGCCTTCGGCCTGATGCTGCTCGCGCTCGCCGGCGCCTCCCTGTGGCGGACCTGGCAGATCTCACGGGCGCTGTACACCGCGAGGAAGGCTGTCGTCTCGTGAACGGCTGGGCTCTCGGCACCGGCCTGGTCGTGGCCGTGGCCAGCCTGATCACGGCCGTGGTGCTGCTGATCAAGTCGCGGCCCGAGGCCCGCAAGCTCAAGGTCGATGGCACGACGGCCCTGCTGAACGCGACCACCGCGACCAGCGCTGAACTCGCCGACCAGGTGACCGAGCTCCAGGCCGAGACCCGTCGCCTCTGGCAGGCACAGCACGCGCAGGAGGTCCGCGTGTCCGCGCACCTGCGCTGGGATCGGCAGGTCGTCGAGACGCTGCGCGACATGGGCGCGGACATCGCTGACCCGCCCCCGCTGTACGAAGCAGGGTGACACCCTGCCCGCACGGTAGCGGGCATGGCCACCTGGTGGATTGACTACTCCGCGGCGAAGCTCACGGCCGACGTCATCAAGCGAACCAAGATCGGCCCGGACGGCGAAACCGCGTCCGGCGCCATCCGCTACCTCGACGCGCCCGACCGGCTCGGCCGCAAGCACACGAGCGAAGCCGAGTACGACGGCCTCCTCGCCGGCGGCCTCGCGATGGACGCGATGTTCTTCGAAGTCGACGTCGACGACCCGCTCGGCGGATTCGCCCAAGGCCAGGCGTACGCACGCCGCGCGCAAGCCGGCGCTGACTTCCTCGGGTTCGACGGCGTGATCCTGTTCTGCTGCGACCGCTGGTTCGTCAGCAAGAACCGACGCACCATCACGGCCGACGTCTGGCAGGCGTACCTGGACGGCGCGGTGTCGATCCTCGGCCGCGAGCGCGTCGGCGCCTACGGCTTCTCGGACGCGATGGACGCCGCTCTCGGGCACGTCGACTACTTCGTCCAGTGCGGTTCCCGCTCCGCCGTCCGCAGCTTCGTTCACGCCTGGCAGGACAACACGCTCCAGCCGCTCGTCGGCGGCATCGAGACCGACCGGCTCCTCGTCCTGCACCCGTTCACGGCCGGCGCCCGAAACGGCGGCGGATCTACCCCGACCACCTCGACGACTGGAGTCGACCTCATGGAACGCATCACCGTCACCCCGCCCAACGCCGAACAGAACACCGTGCGGGTGTTCCTGCCCGGCACACCTGGCGCCGCGGTGATCGTCCGCCCGCGGCTGGCCCCGGGCGCCAAGACCGCCGCCAAACCGATGTGGGTGGGCGACATGTTCGCCTGGGCCAGCATGCCCGGTAAGGACCCCGTTGGCATCGGCCACAACCCGAACGTCGTCCCGGGCTACAACTCGCGGCTCGACGGCCACCGCCGCTACGAGCTGCCCGGCGCGTTGTGGGCCGATGTGGTCTACAGCTCGACCGACCCGTTCGAGATCGACGTCGTCGGCTGACCGGAGGTTCCTCCCCTCATGCAGAAGCTCGCCTACCTGGCCGCCCGCGGCCGCAAGGCTCTCGCGGGTCTCGCCGGCGCCATCCTCGGCGTTGGCGGGGTCGCCGCGATCGCGCCCGGCCTGTCGCCGCAGTGGCAGGCCACCATCACAGCTCTCGCGACCATCGCGGCCGTGTGGTCCGTGCCGGACAACGCGCCGAAGCAGCCGAAGCCCGCGCCGACCGGCGCCGAGCTGGTCCAGGCCGCGCGCGACGCGCTGGAGGACTGACCGATGCCGCTGCCCGTGTCATGGCCGAAACGGACCGTCGTCGGCACCGTCGTGCCGCTCGACGAGGCCACCGGCGTCACGGGCACGGCGACGTTCGCGCCGATCGGCGCGCCGTGGTTCGTCGTGGACGAGACCGTTGTCCCGCCCGCGACGATCACGGCGCCCATCGTCGACGGCGCCATCTCCAAGGCCATCCCGGTCACGAACTCGCCGAGCGTCCAGCCGGCCGGGTGGGTGTACCAGGTGACCGTGACGCTCGCCGACGGCCGCGCGTGGGCGTTCCCGATGGAAGTCCCGGACGGGCTCGACGACCTCGACCTCGCCACGCATGCACCGGTGGCGCCGTCGGGCGGCTGGGCGCGCTACGTCCGCACCGTTAACGGTGTCCTCCCGGACGAGACTGGGAACGTCGAGGTCGCCGGCGGATCCGGCGGCGGGGGAGCGGTGCAGTCCGTCGACGGCCGCACAGGCGCGGTCACCCTGACCGACGTGTACGCCACACCCGCGCAGCTGTCTGCCGGGCTCGCCACGAAAGCGAACACGGCCAGCCTCGCGCCCGTCGCGACCGCGGGCACCTACGCCAGCCTCACCGGCAAGCCAACGATCCCCGTGTCCTATTCGGACCTCACGGGAACCGTGCCGCAGGCGGCAATCCCGGCAATCGCGATCGCCGACTTTCTCGGCGCGGTCGCGTCGCAGGCCGCGATGCTCGCACTCGCCGGGCAGCGCGGCGACTGGTGCACCCGCACCGATCTCGGCACCGACTGGCAACTGATCGCCGAACCGGCGACGAGCCTTGCCTCGTGGCGAGAGCACACCTACCCGGCGTCGCCCGTCCAGTCCGTCGCCGGCCGCATCGGCGCTGTGGCGCTGTCCAAGGCGGACGTTGGACTCGGCCAGGTGAGCAACACCGCGGACGCCGACAAGCCCGTCAGCACGGCGACACAGGCCGCGCTCGACGGCAAGGAAGCGACCGGTACGGCCGCGGCCGCGGTCACTGCGCACGCCAACGCGGCGGACCCGCACCCGCAGTACCTCACGCAAGCCGAGGGCGACGCGCGGTACGACGCGGCCGGCGCAGCGGCGGCTGCTGTCGCCGACGCGCCGCGGTACCTCAAGTACGCGTCCGGCTGGCCCGCCCGCGGCAGCTCGTCGCGCGTCACCATCTACATCGGAGGGTCGGCCGCATCGAACGCACCGACTGACGCCGTGCTCGGCGACGTCTGGATTCCGGCATCGTCGTGACCGTCATCGCCGCGTACAACTTCGCGCAGACCGGAAACGTCGCCAAGGACTTCGGACCGGGCGGCTTCGATCTGAACCTATCCGGCTCGGCCGGCGTCCAGACGACCGGCGGCCGGTTCGGGCCCGCGCTGGGCAAGACCGGCGCGGCGATGCCCACCTTACCGAGCGGCGTGCTCGCCGCGCTTCAGGCCAGCAACACCCGCGCCGTGTGCTTCTGGGCATACGGCGCGGGCACCACGTGGTGGGTCCGCTGCCAGGTCGACGTGGCCGGCGACGGAACCGGCACGTTCGGCGTGCTGCTGCTGAGCGGGTTCATGGCCGGGCAGGTTCGCGACTCCTCGCAGAACCTCGCCTCCCGCCCGCAGGCCGACCCGCCCGGCACCGAACAGCACTGGTACCTACTCGCGTACGACCACACGACCGGCTCGATCGATCTCTACCGCGACAACGTCCTCACCACGCCGGGGCCGCCCAACGGGCACAGCTCGTTCGCGGCAGAAACGGCGCTGTCGACCGCGGCCGAGGCGATCAACCTCCTCGAGACCAGCGACACGACCTCGCGGCTGTCCGAGCTCCGGTTCCTCACGCACGTCCCGGACGCCACCGAGCGCGCCGCGCTCATGGCCACGCCGGTCGGGCCGCCCGCGTCCGGGGTGAAGCTCTGGACCGGCTCGGCCTGGACCGACACCCCGCCACCGCGCCGCTACGACGGCGCAGCGTGGCAGACCACCCCCGCTGTACGACCGATCGGAACCTGACGTGACCGACCTCATCTGGGCCACCACCGCCGAAGTCCGTGCCTACCCCGACAGCGGCATCCCCGCCGACATGACCGAGCCCGCGCTCGAACTGGCCATCACCAAGGCGGTGCGCGCGCTCGAGCGCGTCATCATCCGGTGGCCGACCGTCGACTCGGAGACCGGCAGAGCCTTCGACGACGGCGTCCGCGCCGACATGATCGCCGCGGTCGCCGAGACCATCAAGGCCCGGCGCAAGGCTGAGGCCGTCGAGGCTGGGCTCGGGGGGCTCGCGCCGATCCTCGCCGACGGCGGCAGCATCTCCACCAAGACGCTGTCCGCCTCGACCGCCGGCCGGTCCGGATCCGGCGGCGGTGCGCGCATCGGCGAGAACGCCACCCGCGTCCCGCTCGACGCCGTCGACGCGCTCCAGTCGGCCGGCCTCATCGGGGGGAGCGTGCGCACGTGGTGAGCTTGCTGGGCGGGATCATCCCGACCCCGGACTCGGTCCTCCACCGCAAGACGCTGGGCGACGGCGCGGACGGGGAGCAGCACGCCGACGCCGTGGCGCGGTTCGGCCGGTGGGAGAACACCACCAGCCAGATCCAGAACGCCGAGGGCCGCGTCGTCACCCTCTCCGGCGTGATCTACCTCGAGGCCGCCGCGGATCCCCACGTTGGTGACCGGCTGGCCAAGGCCGCGGCGGAGCCGGATTGGCGCCGCGTCGAGAAGGTCGACAGCGCGACGTGGTTCGACGGGAGCGTCATGCACCACGAGGTGTACGTCTCGTGAGCCTCGACGGGCTCGACGCCGCCGAGGCCGAGTTCATGGCCGCGTTCGCCCGGGGCGGCAAGGAAGCCATGGAAGACCTGAAGTCGACGTCGCAGGACGAAGTGCCCTACGACCAAGGCGACCTTTCCCGCTCGGCGAAGGTGTCTCAGGTGGAGATGTCGGAAGGCTGGGAGGGCGCCGTCTCCTACGACAAACCGTACGCCGCGGCCCAGCACGAAAACCGCGACTGGAAGCACCAGGACGGCAAGAAGGCCGGCTACCTCGGCGACCCGATGCGCGCGAACGCCGAGCGGTACCAAGAGCACATCGCGTCCGCGGTGCGCGAGGCGATGGGCGGATAGCCGCGCGCGGTGACACCCCGGACCGATGGTCACGGGGTGATCGCTGCTGCCCTCGCCCGGCACATCGCCGAACTCGACTTCGGCACCTACGACGGTGCCGGCACGGGTGCGCCGGTGTTCCTCGGCGACGGCAACGGCATGCCCGACAAGCCCGACGTCTGCTGGGCGGTCTACACCCTGCCGAGCTTCCCAAGGTCCGATCCGACGATCGACTACGAGACGCCGGAAGTCCAGGCGGTGTACCGCACTGCGGTCGACGGGCCGAAGGCTCGGCCGGGCGCCGAGGCCATCGACGCGCTTCGCCGCGCGCTCGACGGCACGTTCAACACCCGGTGGGCGGAATCCACTGTGGACGAAGTCGACGTGCTCACGTGCGACGCGGCCTCGTCGACGCCGGTCCCGCTCGACCCGGACGCGCGTGGCCGTCCCCGCTGGTCGGTCTCGTTCCAGCTCGAAACACCGATCAGGAGGTAAACCCCCGTGGCGAGCATTTTCAAACGGCTGTCGCGCCTGTGGACCTGCGAGGTCAACACCGGCACCGACGTTTCCCCGACCTGGGTCAAGGTCAAGGGCCTGACCAAGCTCGGCCTCACCATCGACGCGAACGAAGTCGACACGACCGACTTCGACTCCGAGGGCTGGGAGGACAACGACACCACGTTCCGCAAGTGGGCCCTCTCGATCGAGGGGTTCGACGGCTTCACCGGCCCGGTGAACGCCCAGGTCGACGACCCCGGCCAGGCGTGGCTGAAGGCCAAGGGTCTCCTCACCGGCCCGGACGCCAAGGTGTCCGTCCGCATCTACCGGACCGACAACAGCAAGGGCTACAGCGGTCTCGCCACGTCGAACTGGAAGGGCGCCGGCGGCGAGGTCAAGAACATGGAGCCGTTCAACTGCGACCTCACCGGCTCGGGCCTGCTGTCCCCGTTCACCTACACGCCGTAAGGACACCCGGACCGTGACCACCTTCCCTGACCTGTCCAGTTTCCAGGCCGACACCACCGACGAGGGCCTGACCCTGCCGATCAACGGCACCGAGTACACGTTCTTCAGCAAGCTCCCTTTCGGCCGCGCGCTCCAGGTTCAGGCACTACGGGCCGAGGCCGAGCGGATCGTCAAGGCCCGCCTCGCCGGCGAACCCGCCGCGGCGCCGTCCGCCGAGTTCCTCGAGCGCATGGCGGACTACGACGAGACCGAGATCTACCTTGGCCTGCTCGGCGACGAGATGCGCGAGCGGCTGATCGCGGACAACGTCGAGTACGAGACGGTCCTTCACGTCGGCGCGACGTTGCTCGCTTGGCACCTCAACGGCGAGGCCGTCGCGCGTCGCGTGTGGACGTTCGGCAAGGAGGCGGATCCGAACCGCCCCCCGGCCGAGGCTTCGGGTACGTCGACAGCGCGGACGACATCCCGGAGTGGATCGACGAAGAGGAAGCCGCGCAAGCGCAAGCCCCGCAACACACCTGGGCCGACTACTTCGACCGCTGGGCGCTGATCGAAGGCGACTTCCACCGCGAGTACGGCGTCGAGCTGTCTGACCCGGACGTCCTTAATGGACGGTCGTGGCGCTGGTTCACGGTCCGCCTCACCGGCCTGTCTGCGAAGGCGCTCACCCGACTGTCGCTCGCGATGTCTGCCGCGGAGCAGCCGGATGACGAAGTGGACGACCTCGACCGGGACCTCGGCGTCCATCGCCGCTGAGTGACACCCCGGGCCGATCGTTCCGGGTGTGGCCCTGAACGTCGGAAAGCTCGTCGCCCTCTTCACCGGCGACGCATCGGACTACTTCGCCACGTCCAAAAAGGTCCGTCGGGACAGCGACGAACTCGACCGTAAACGCGCGACCACGAAGATCGACGGCGACTCGTCGCCACTCGACCGCGCCGTCGCCCGCGCCCGCGCCACCCTCGCCACCTTCGGCGAGAAATCGACCGTCGCGCAGATCGACGCCGACATCTCCCGCGCGCAGGCCCGGATCCGCGAATTCGAGAGCCGCCGCGGCGAAGTCGGCATCGACGTCGAGGCCGAGATCAGCAAGGCCGAGGCCACGATCGAGGCACTGACCGCGCGCCGCCGGAACCTCACCGTCGGCGTGGACCCCGACACCGGGTCGGCGTTCCGCGCCGGGGCCGTCATGGGCGCCGCGGTCAAGGCCGGCCTCATCTCAGCGGGGATCGGCGCCGCCCTCACCGTCGCGATGGGCGCAACAGCCGGTGCCGGCCCGGCGCTGCTCGGCGTCGCAACCGCCGCTGGCATCACAGCCGGGCTCGTCGCATCGCTGTCTAAGGCCGTCAAGGCGTACAGCGCGGACCAGAAGACCGCGGACTCGTCCGCCGCTGGATCGGCCGGGCAGTCGCTAGCGAACTCCATCGCCATCCGCAACGCCCAGACCGCGATCGGTGACGCCCGCCGCCGCGCCGGCGAGGCCGCCGTCGACGGCGCCCGCCAAGTCGAGGATGCCGAGCGCGCCACCGCGCGCGCCGAGCAGGACGCCGAACGCGCGACCCGCGCCGTCACCGCTGCCCGCGCCGACGCCGCCCGGCAGCTCGACGACCTCGCCGACCGCGCCGGGTCGTACAAGCTGGCCACCGAAGACGCCACCCTCGCCGTCGAGGAAGCCAAACAGGCGCAGGAGGAGGCGAACGCCCGCTACGGCGCCGACTCCCTGCAGGGCCGTCGGGCCGCGCTGAACGTCGTCGAGGCCGAGGACCGGCTCCAGCAGACCCGCAAGGACGGCACCGAGGCGGTCAACGCCTACGCCGACGCGCTCCGCAAGGGCGTCGAGGGTTCCGACCAGGTCGTCGCGGCGAAGGAAGCCGAGCAGCAGGCGCACGACCGCGTCGCAGACAGCCAGCGCGCCGAGCAGACCGCGCGCGAGCAGGCGGCCCGCTCGACCGAGGACGCGACCCGGCAGGTTGAGCGGGCGGTGCAGGCCCTCAACGACACGCAGGCGCAGCAGAACGCCAGCACCGCGGCCGCCGCCGGCAAGGCGAACACCTACGCCGCCGAGCTCGCGAAGCTCACCCCCGAAGGCCGCAAGTTCGTCGAGACGCTGATCGGTATGCGCGACGTCGCCGACCGGCTCGGCAACACCACGCAGACCGCGACCCTGCCCGGCTTCACGCGGCTAGTCGAGGCGGGCCGTGACATCGAGCCGGTGCTCGCGCACGGCATCACCGTCACCGGCGACGCGATGTCCGACACCGCCGACAAGGCCGCCGCCCTGGCAAAATCGCCGGCGTTCCAGGCGAACCTGTGGGAGGCGTTCGACAACGCCCGGCCGGTGCTCGACGCGATCGGCGACTCGACCGTCGAGCTCACCGACGACTGGGTCGGGTTCATGGCCCGCTCGGCGCCTGCCGGCCGCGGTCTGGCGTCGCTGATCCGCGACATCGAAGGCGGCGTCGGTGATCTGTTCGACAACTCGGTCGCCGGGATGGGCGCTTACGAGCGGATCCTCACGGTCGTCGGGCGGATGGGCCGCGACACGCTCGGCGAGCTCGGGACGTTGATCGCGAACGTCGCGAACGGCAGCGCCCCGGAGATCGAGCATCTCGAGCAGGTCTGGCGGCGTGCTCTCGGTGCGTTCGGCGAGTTCGGGTCGACCTACGTGCCCGGGCTGATCTCGGGGTTCTCGTCGGTGTTGGGCTTCGCGGTGAACACGCTGAGCCCGATTGCTGGTCTGGTGGGCTCGATCGCGGGCCCGGTGACGCCGGTCGTGGCCGCGCTGAAGCTGATCGACAAGGTCACGTTCGGCGGGGTGTCCGGCCAGGTCGACAAGGTCAAGTCCGCGATGGCGGAGGCCGACGGCGTGCGCGGCAGGTTCGGCGCCGGTGTGACCGCGATGAAGGACACGGTGTTCAGCCCGTGGACGCGGGCGCTGGGCGCCGCGGTGGTCGCGCTTCAGGTGTGGTCGTCGATGCAGCAGCAGGCCGACGCCGCGGTGAAGCAAGGCCGCGACGGCGTCGCCAGCTACCGCGACGAACTGGAGCGGACCGGCGGAGTGCTCGGCGAGAACACGCGCGCGCTGGCAGAGAAGAACCTCGCGTCGATCGACGCTGCCAACTCGGACCGCAAGCTCGTCGACGTCGCCGCCGAACTCGGCATCAGCCTCGACGACTTGACCGCGGCGTACCAGGGCAACAAGAGCAAGCAGGACGAGATCCTCGCGTCGCTCGGTGGCCAGTCGACGGCGTGGTACGACGTCGTCGGCGCGGTCGGCGACGCCGGCCACCAGATCGGCTACTGGACCGGGATGGCCGACGACGGCGCCGACATGGCCTCGACCCTCCAGGGGCAGCTGCGGATCCTCTGGGGCGACGTCAACAAGACGACCGACAGTACGAAGTCGATGACCTACGAGCAGGGCCTCGCTAAGGGCGCCGCGAAGGACCTGAGCGCCGACATCAAGACGATGGCAGACTCGACCGGCGACGCGTCACGCCGCGGCGACGCGCTGATCGACTTCCTCCGGAAGCTGTCCGGCCAGTCCCCGGACTACGAGGCCGCCGTCCAGCGGATCAACGACCAGATGCGCGACCTCGCCGACCTGTTCGGCAAGAACGTCGACAAGACTGCCGGCTTCGGGCGGGAACTGCTGAACGCCGACGGCAGCGTGAACACCTTCACCGCGAACGGTTCACGGCTCAAGACGCTGGTCGACGGCATCGCCTCGGCGACGGCCGGCGCGGCGCAGCAGGCGTACGACCTCGCGATCAGCCAGGGCAAGAGCGTGCCCGAAGCGATGGCCGCGGCCTCCCAGGTCGTGTCGGACCAGGACGGCCGCCTTCGCGAACTCGCAGGCGCGATGGGGCTTTCGGCCGGGCAGATGCAGACGCTGCTGGACAAGTACGCACTCACGCCGGAAGACGTCATGTCGGTGATCGGCCAGCCCGGTATGGAGAACGCCCAGCGGCAGGCCGACATCTACGGCGGGAAGCTCAAGGCGATCCCGAACCCGGTCAACACCAACTTCAACGTCAACACCTCACCCGCCGAGGAACAGCTCCGGCGCTGGTACGACTGGTACATCCGCAACTTCATCAACAACCCGCTGCCCGCACCCGTGATTCGCGGCAACGAGGGAACCGGGCTGCTGCCCGGCAGCACCGTCGTCCCCGGCCGGGCCAGCGGCGGCGACGTCACGGCCAACAGCCTGTACAAGGTCGGTGAGGACGGCGAAGAGTTCTTCGTCCCGAAGACCGACGGCACCATCATCCCGGCCGGCCCGACGGCCGCGTACCAGGCGGGCATGGCCGCCGCCGCGTCCGCGCCGGCGCCGCAGATGGCCGCCGTCGGCGGGCCGCGCAGCGCCGCCCGCGGTGGTGACGGTGCGGCGATGCCCGCGGCCAGTTCCATCAGCGATCAAGAATTCGCGCAGCGGGCAACCAGCCTGCTCGCCGAGATCCGGTCTCTCGCGGCATCCGTCGCCGAGCGCCCGATCCAGGTCACGGCGAACGGACAGGTGCTCGCGGCCGCGGCGAACCGCGGCAACGTGCTGAACAAGAGGCGGTGACCGTGCTACTCGGGTACCCGTGGGACATCCGCACCGTGCGGAACCCCGCCCGCGGTCTCCGTCTGTCCACACAGGACAACCAGGTCAAGCACCAGATGCTGTCCGGCGCCGTCCGCACGACCGGCCGGCCGAACACCCCGCGAACGTGGTCCGCGTCGTGGGCGGAACTGGCCGAGGCGGACGCGCGCTGGTTTCAGTACCTCGCCCGCCGGATCGGCGGCCCGGGCCCGTTCGTCGTGATCGACCCGGCGACCCAGAATTTCCAGCGCCCGCTGCAATCGGTCGGCCGCGGCTCGGCGAGCCAGTGGGCCGTGTCGTCCGGCTCGCTCACACAGCAGGCCGACAGCACGATCCTCTGGGCCAACGGGGCCGCGAACGCCGAACTCACCTGGGTTCACCCGGTCTGGGGCCGCTGGCCGACCACGCCCGGCCAGGTCGTCAGCTTTCGACACACCTCGACCGCGAACAAGTCCGCGCTCGCGTTCTACAACCGCTCCGGGACGTTCCTATCGACGGTCTCCGCCACCGGCGGGAATCTCACCACCACCGCGCCGGCCACCGCCCAGTGGATCCGGCCGCACCTCATCAAGCCCGCTACGGGCTCCCTCACCATCCCGCCGTCGTGCTTCCGCTACGGCACCGAGATCGGCGCTGCCTGGTACGAGGGCGAGCACTGCGCCGCCATGTCCATCCTGACACCCGTCGAGACGATCCAGGTTCTTCCTCGGCGCGACCTCACCCTCGAACTGCTGGAGCTCTGATGCAGTTCCCCAACGACGCCGACCTCGCGGCCGCGATCGAAACGTCCGAGCTGATCGTCGAGTCGCTCGTCGAGATCGACTGGAACCGCAACGGTCTCTACGATCACAAGTACTCCGACATGTCCTGGTTGACGACCAGGGTCGTCGACGACATGGGCCCACTGTCCGGCGACCTTCCCGAGGAAGCCGACGACGTGTCGGGCTTCGCGTCTTCGACGCTCACGGTCGAGTTGGGCGGGGTGCGCTACAGCGACCCTGACGCGCAAGCTGCCTGGTCGCAGGCGCTCGCCGAGCAGGGCCTCACCGCCGTGCAGTTCTTCGACCAGTACAACCCGGCCAGCCCGATCGTCGGCAAGACCGTAAACGGCACGCCGATCCGCTATTCGCGTGTCGTGTCGACCGCGGCCGGACCGCGCACGATCCGGCAGTTCACCGGCTGGATCCGGTGGCCCGAGCTCGACGAGGGAAACCAGACCGTCACCCTGACCGCGGGTGACGTCGAAGACCTTGCCGGTGCGCTCGTCTCGTTTCCCGTGTGGGCTGTTGGGCCTGGCCCTGACAACGACACGCAATACAACGCCAACGGTGATTTCTCCGCGAACACCCCGATCTCCGCGGAGTGGGTCTACCAGGAATGCATGCGCGCTGCCGGCCGTGGGATCGGTCCCATGCCGCGTCCGGACGCGGTCGCATACTGGACGTGCCACGGCTCGTGGCTGCCCTCGGTCGGGCGTATGGGAGGTCCGTATCCCTCGCCGCACAACATCAGCGTCGAGAACACCTGGAAGCCGCTCAAGTACGGCGTCGGCCACACGTTCGCGTCGTGGAACGACTACGGAACCAACTCAGGTGGCCAGGCGCAGACACCGACCCTCGTCGACGTCCCGGACCGCGGTAGCAGCGAACCCAACAAAACGGTCGGAATGGCGGCTTGGATCAAGTCCGATGGCGGCGCCACGGCCTTCGGAACCTACGGGGTAAACCTTTCACTGGTCCTGGACGACGTTTCGCTCGGTCCCCCTGGAACCATACAGCTGTATATCTATAACAATGGCAGTGCTGCCATTAACGTGCAAGAGTCATTTGTCTCCGGAAGTCCGAACGCTGGTGCTATTCGAGCATGGCGCTATAACCTTCCGCTCGCCGCGGGGCTGCACTACCTGGCCGCCCATGTCAAGTTTACGCCAACGGCAATCACCGTAGATCTCTACGTTGACGATGTCATCATTTCGCAGACGAGTTCAAGCGGCCCAACAGGAGGTTTCAAGAAGACGCTGACTCCGCGAGGCGCCGCGAACCGGGTTCTCGCAATTGGGGGAAACGTTCCCTGTCAGCACTTGCAAATCTATGCTGGAACAACTGTTACGTACGACCCAAACCAGAAGCATCCGGGTTGGTTCCTGAGGGGCGATCCGGAGCCGAAATTCAGTACTCCTACCAAGAGTTCGCTCAACTGGCTTCCCGATGTCAATAATCGCGGCGCCTGGGAAGTTCTGAAGGACGTGGCCGCTGGCGAGCTGGGGACCCTGCACACGAACGAATTCGGCCGCCTCGACTTCGTGAACTTCGAGGCTGCCTGGATCCCGGTCTATTATGGGCTCGACGTCTATGTCAAAAGGCGCCTCACTCGGGACTTGGTTCAGAATGTCCGAATTCGCCCGTCAGGGGATAGGTATCGGAACGCGCTCTCGGCCTCGTGGACGCAGACGCAGCAAATTCGGAAAATTGTCTGGCAGAGTCCCGACGCGCGCCAGTTTTACGAAAAAGTGGGATCCGTTCACACTGTCACAATTCCTCTTTCCGACGTGTCGGGAATTTATCAGGACTTTACATCCGTTTCGGCCGCCGCCACGCCTGCCACTCCGAACCTCTTCGGTACGCAGGCCAGCGCCGTACGCGCTGACAGCCCCGGCACCGGCGCGCCAGACGGATGGATCGGAGCCGTCGAATTCGCTCCCGACCAGCGAAGCCTGAACGTCACGACAGCGAGCGGCACATCGGGGGCACCCGTCTACGTCGGCGCAATATCAGGCGCTACCGCACCGAACTTCACCGTCGGTGGATGGGGCCTCGATACCAAGAAGACCACACGACAGCTGTACCAGGCCAACGACCCCACGCACGGGACCGCGCTCCTCGAACTGCCGGACTCGCCCTGGCGGCAGGACTCCGTCCTGACGTTCGGGATCGCTTACGTCACGCTCCAGAAGACCATGGCCCCTCTGCCGCTGCTCGACTCGATCACCATCACCGCGGACCCGCGGTTGCAGCTGCGCGACTTCGTGATCGTCGAGGCTGCCGCTGGCTGGTACTACTGCCAAATCATCGGCATTCGCCGCACCGACGGTCCTGAGGGCTCGCTCGACACCCTCACCCTCCGACTCGCCGCGACCCCGAACACCTGGGTTCTTGACGATCCGGGCCTGTCCTTACTCGACTCCACGACGATCCTGGCCTAGGAGGAACCTTGACCCTCTACAACTACGTGCTCCGCAACTGGGCCGCCGGCTGGCCTCCGGTGTCCTACTTGGACATGCTCCAGATCAACAACGCCATCGGCAGTCTTGACGTGCGGGTCGACACCCTGGAGCAGCGTGCGCCTGGTCTGCTCGCCGACCTTCACGCGACCTCGTCGAGCTCGTTCAACACGACCGAGACCGTCGTCGACTCGGCCGTCGTAACCCTCGTCGCCGGGCGCCGGTACCGGGTGAAGCACCAGGGCGGGGTGTCGACGTCGGTGAGCGGCGCGACGTGGCCGCCGGGGACCGGTCTGCTCTTCGCGATCCGTGCGAAGTTCACGAACGTGGTGGACACGAGCGGTACCGCGGTCTGGATCAACGACAAGGGGTACGTGAGCAACGCCGCGAACGAGCCGTTCCGCAACGAGGCAACGTTCACGGCAACGGCCACGGGAACGTGGGCCATCGTCGGAACTGTCCGGAACACGACGACAGGCACCGGTGCGGTGGCCTACGGCGCGACGTCGAACCATCGGCTGTTCACGGTCGAGGACATCGGCCTCTGACCGGGGCTGGAGAGGAGCCCCGGCGTTCACGCATCGCCGGGGCCCCCGTCAGCTGATCACTCCGTGGTGATGCACCGGAGAAGGGCGTCGAAGGAACCCTGCGGCAGGATGATCGTCCCGCCTTCTCGGTCCTTCGTGTCCCGGATGCCTACTACTTTCGGTGCCCCGAGGGCCACCTCCACGCAGCTGTTGTTCTCACCACCGGATCGGCTGGACTTGCGCCATCGGGCGCCAGACAGTTCGTCGTAGCTCACTGTCATCCTCCTGCCACCAGAGCGTCTATGCGTTGCTCCAGCAGCGCGATCGTCTCACGCTCGCCAGCTGCGTTGATGGCCAGGGAGTCGAACGTCAGCCGGTACACCTCGACGTCTCCGGCGCCGGACAGGCAGTCCGCTCGGGTGAGATCCTCGAGGTTG
>NZ_JAYFSI010000026.1:0-60142 GCF_034929455.1 Amycolatopsis heterodermiae | reverse complement strand
TCAGAGTCTCTCAAGGTGGCCTTCACGGATTTCGGGAACTACCGGGCGCCGCCCGACGCGCGCTGCTTCTGCGCGTGCGCGGACCGGGTGCAGACCTCACCGACGTCGATCGTCTGGCCGCGGTCGGCGAACACGTCCGCCACGCCGACGAGGTTGCCCTTCGGCGACGTGCAGGTCAGCTGGTAGGCCTCCTTCGTCCCGTAGGTCGGCGGGACCGGCGACGAGAACGAGACGTCCCCGGTCCAGTCGTCGACGGCGTTCGGGTCGGCCTGGTCGTAGTTGACCACCACGGCCTTGTAGTCGCCGGCCGGCGGGTCGAACAGCACGGCGTGCTCGGACGTCGTGCCGCCGTTCGCCGACGAGCTGACCAGGTTGCCCGCCGAGTCGTAGATGAACAGGTCCCAGTCGGTCGACGTGCCGGCCCAGTTGATGTTTACGCTGAACTTCCCGTTGTCCACCTTCGGCAGGCCGTCGACGTGGAAGGTGAACGAGTCACCCGCGGGGTCGGCCGGGTAGTTCTGGTTGATCGGCGGCACCCCGGCCGGGTTGGCCACCGCGTACCCCTGCTGCGCCGGGCCCTGCGGGTCGCGCCCGTAGCGGCCGGCGACGTAGGGACGCGTCGACGGGTTGACCGACCACGCGAACCGCCCGCCGGTGGTGGTCAGCTTCGAGTTCAGGTCGTCGGTCACGTAGATCGGCGGCTTGGTGGAGCCGTCGGCCTGGATCACCGGCGACGTCGGCGTCTGGAACGTCTTGTGCAGCTTGAGCTGGTAACCCTTGGGCGCCGAGCCGATCAGCGTCGAGTGCTGCTGCGGGTCGGCGGCGTTGGCGAGCATGTCCAGCAGCGCGCCGCGGTTGCCGCCCTTGCCGGCGCCGGTCGTCGGCGCCAGTCCGGCGTACTCGGCGACGACGGCGGTCTCGTAGGCCTCGTGGAAGCCGGCGCCGCCGACCTCGATGGTGAAGCCCCAGCCGGCGGTGGCCCAGTACGACCAGTCCTCGGTGGTGCCGGTCGTGTCGTAGAGCGCCCAGCTCGGCTCGCTCGTGTAGCCGTTGCGCGACGCCAGCTTGTCACCCAGCGCCTTGTACTGCGGCTCCTCCAGCGGCGGCCGCACGTCGGCCACGCCCGGCGGGCGCAGCACCAGGGCAGCGTTCGTGTGGAAGGTGATCAGGTTGGTCACCTGGCGGGAGGACACGATCGAGCGGATGTTGCGCGACTCCGGCTCGGAGAACGGCGCGGACCCGCGGAAGGTGTCGCCGCTCCAGGCGATCTCGGCGCCGTTGCCGCCCCAGAACCCGGCGTAGTTGCGGTTCGGGTCGGTGCCGCGGATCCGGCCGGCGGGGTTGGCCTTGCAGACGCCGGTGGCGTACTGCGGCGGCGAGTCGTTGACGTTGCAGTTCTTGCGCTTCATCTCGTAGTCGAACCGGGAGAAGTCGCCCTTCGGCTCGGCCTCGCGGGAGATGTCGAAGCCGTCCGGGTTGACGATCGGCACGATGACGTTGCGCGTCTTGCCGACCATGCTGCGGATCTGGTTGTCGTGCGCGTAGCCGTTGACCAGCTCGTACGCCCACTCCATCACCGTCTCGCCGGCGGGCCACTCGCGGGCGTGGTGCACGCCCATGGTGAAGTCGACCGGCTTGCCGTCGGTGACGTTCTTGACGTCGGTGGCGATCTCCAGCCCCATGACGTCGCGGCCTTCCCAGGTCGACTCAGGCATGGTGAACGCCGACACCAGGTTCGGGTTGTTCCGGGCCAGCTCCTTGATCTCGTACTCGTAGTCGTAGAGGTGGCGGTAGCTGGTCCGGCCCGAGGGCAGCACCGACTTGGGCGTCTTGGCCGCGTACGCGCGGTCGGTCTTCGCGTCGGCGACCGACTTGGCCGACAGGTCGGCCTGGATCACGGTCGAGGTGAGGCCGCTGCTCTTGAGCGTCTGGCGGTCGGCGTCGTCGGCGAGGACCACCTCGACGCCGGTCGCGTCACCCTTCTCGGTGACGTCGAGGCCGAGGCCGGTGAGCTTGGTCTTGTCGGCGCGGGTCGGGGTCTGGACGCGGACCAGCTGCGCCTTCTGCGCGGTGGTCGGCGTGCCCTGCGGCGTCAGCGCCAGGAAGTCGACGCCGAGCTGGGCCTGGCCGGCCGAGCCGCCGTAGCGGCAGCCCTGGACGACGAGTTCCTGCCCCTTCTTCACGAAGCTCTCGGCGAGTTCGTGGGTGCGCAACGCCGCGGAAGCGGCGACGACGGCACCGGTCGTCTTGTCGAACACGGCGATGTCCCAGTCGCCCTCGTTGCCCGACGTGGCCTTCAGCCGGGCCTGCACCAGACCGTCCACAGTGGACGTGACGTCCCGGCGGTCGGTGCCCGAGGTCCCCTTGGGCTGCAGTTTCGCGAAGCAGGAGCGCGCCACCGACTTGTCGGCACGCAGGATGTTCTGCGCCGCACCGGCGGTGCCGGTCGGCAGGGCGACGAACGTCGCGGCCAGCGCGACCGACGACGCCAGCAGCACCAGCCGTCTTGGTGAATTCCCCACAGGCATAGCCCTCCTTGACCGAGGCCGGCAGCACGGACGTACCGGTAGCGAGTGACCGTAATGGACCAAAACGGGCCGGGTAACCGCCGTAAGTCGTACTGGTTTCACGGGTTCTTCACACTGATGGCCGCGCAAAAGGACATTTCACCGGGAGTTCAACCACTCCTCGGCTACTGTCGGTTCATGGTCACGGTCCCTGCGCGACGAACGTCCGCCGCGGTTTCGCTGGCGGGCATCGCGGCGCTCGTCGTCGGCGCCGCGATGGTGCTGTTGCTGCAGGTCATCCCGCCGACCGACGAGATCAGCGCGACCCGCCGCACGATCAGCGAGTACGGCCTCTCCGACCACAAGTGGGTGTTCGACATCGCGGTGGTCCTGGTGGCGTTCGGCTCGGCCGCCGGGCTCGCGGTGCTGGGCAGCCAGCGCCGGCTGCCCACGGCCGCGGCGATCCTCGGTGCACTGTGGACGATCGGCCTGCTGGTGATCGTGGCGTTCCCGAAGCCGGACTGGGCGACGGTCTCCCGCTCGGACTTCGGCGGCACGCTGCATCGGGTGGCGAGCGTGGTGGCGTTCGTCGCGCTGCCACTGGCGGTGCTGATCGTCGCCCACACGGCGTTCCCCGGCTCCCCGGGCCGGCGGTGGCTCGCGCGGGTGCTCGCGATCGCGTCGCTGGGTTGGTTCGCGGTGATCCTGGGCGCGGTGGTGGTCGCGGCCGTCGACGGCGGCCGCTGGTGGACGCTGATCCCGCTCGGCCTGGTGGAACGCGGGATGGCGCTGACGGAGCTGATCGCGCTGGGCGTGGTGCTGGCGCCGGTGGGCTCGCGCTCGCGGGGGTGACCACCGGTCCGGCCGCTTGTCCGGTGGCGGACGGGCGGTGGACAGTGACGAGGTGGACGAAACCGGGCGGACTTCGGTAACCCCTCCAGTGGAGCGGGTGGGTGTCGCCGCGCTGCTCGCCGCCGTACGGGGCGGGGACGCCGAGGCTCAGCGCGCCCTTCGGGCCGCTGTTGTGCCGCTCATCATGAATGTTGTGCGGCGTTCGGGCCTCGGAGCAGCCGATCGCGCGGCCGTGGTCCAGGTCGTTACTTCGGCGCTGCCACGACAGGTCGGCCGGATCAACGACGAAGACACCCTGGTGTTGTGGCTCGTCGCCGCGGTGGGCCGCGAGGTACGGCGGAGAGACGCCCACGCGGTCCGGCTGCAAGGCTACGTACCCGATGTTGAGCGGCGCACGCTCGTGACCGGAGACGTCTCGCGGTTGTCGGGCCGGGAGCAGCGGTTCCTTCAGGTGCTGCTCGAGACCGACGACTACCGCGCGGTCGCCGAGGAACTCCGGATGCCGATCGGCTCGGTCGGCCCGACCCGCGCCCGGGTGCTCCGGAAACTCCGGCGGCTCCTGGAAGCCGGGCCTTCCGCCGATCCCCGGGCGGACCTCGAAGCCGCACTGCGAGCCCACGCCCCCGCCCCGGAATCCCCCGCACCGCGGCGCGGCCTGCGTCGCCTCCTCGGCCTGACCACACCAACGCCGCCCGAGGTTCACCCCGGGGACCGGACGATCGCGGCCGTCCGGGACGTCACCGGTGCCGGGCGGGACGTTCTGCGCGAACTCGACGAAGTGCTGACCATCACTCGCGAAAGCGAGGACCGGACATGACCGAGCAGGCCCCCTCCCTCGCCGACGAATGGCTCGGCACGCAGGTGCTCGACCACGTCCGTGACCTCTACAAGGACTACCCCGAGACCGCGGACCGCGTCCTGGGGCTCGTCGAACTGCGGCTTCAGCAGCGCTACGAGGCCGAAACCGTGGAAAACCGGCACCGCCGGAAACTCGAGTGGGCGTGGTTCGGGTTCCGGGTGGGCTCCGCGCTGCTGGGGTTCGCCGCGCTCGTCGTGTTCGCGCTCGTGGCCGTGCAGTTCATCGGGCACGGCGCGCCCGTCGAGGCCGGGGTTTCGCTCGGGGCCGGGGCGGTGTCCGTCGTGGCGATCTTCGTCACCGGGCGGGCCGCCGGGCCGTTGTTCGCCCCGAAGACGGACGCCAAACCCGAGTAACGCCTAGCGGATCCGTTCGTGCAACGCGGCCATCCGGGCGTCCAGGTCGGCCGCCGTGGCCGCGGCCGCCGAGAGCTCGCCCGCGAAGTCCGGCGGGACGCTGTCGCGGTACTTGTACGACAGCTTGTGCTCCACCGCCGCCCAGAAGTCCATCGCGATGGTGCGGAGCTGGACCTCCACCTTGACCTTCTCCACCCGGTCGGACAGGAACACCGGGATGCGCACGATCAGGTGCAGGCTGCGGTAGCCGTTGGCCTTGGGGCGGGCGATGTAGTCCTTGGTGCGCAGCAGCTCGACGTCGTCCTGGGCGGTGAGCATGCGGGCCACCGCGAACACGTCGTCGACGAACGGGCAGACCACGCGGATGCCGGCGATGTCGTCGAGCTCGCGGGCCGCGGACACCCAGTCGCTGCCGAGGCCGCGGCGGTGCACCTTCTCCTTGATCGCCTCCGGCCGCTTCACCCGGCTCGTGATGTGCTCGATCGGGTCGTGCCGGTGGACGAAGTCGAACTCCTCGCTGAGGATCCGCAGCTTCGTCATCAGCTCTTCGATGGCGAACTTGTACATCAGCAGGAAGCGCGGGAGCTGCCCGGCCACGACGAGCTCGTCGGCCGCTTCACTCAGAGAAGCCTGCTCGGCCGCCGGATCGGTGGTCACTGAACCCTCGTCGTAGGAGTCGTCGGTCGTTTTCCGCTCACCAGGTTACTGTGCGCTACCCGATCAACGGACCGCGACGGGCCGGAGTTCCCGCCGGTCACCGGATCGGGGGCCGTCAGCGCGGCGCGACCTGGACACTCCAGTCGCCGTAACCGTAGGGCGACGCGACGACGTAGACGTCCCCTTCACCGACCGTCACCCACGGGCCCCGCGCGCGGAAGGTGTACTCCCCCACGTCGACCTGGCGGAAGGTGGCGAACCCGTCGGCGTCGGTCCGGGCCTGCGCGACGGGGTGGGTGCCGTCGGCGGTCAGCACGACCTTCGTCTTCGCCAGGCCCTCGCCGGCGTCGGGCTGCCCGTTGTGGTTCTTGTCCACCCACACCTGGCCCTTCGCATCGGCTTTCCGGCCGGGCACCCGGGCTTCGGCGGACGTGTACGGCCCGGAGCCGGACGACTCGCCGTCGAGGTGGTCGATGTAGCAGCTGAGCCCGGTCAGGCCGAAGTAGCTCGCCCGCTCCGGCACCTTCCCGGAGACCGTGAGCACGAGCCGCTCGCCGGGGGCCGGCGTGCCCGCCGGGTGCCAGGGGTCGAAGGCGCCCCACTGCTCGTGCGGGATCTCCAGTTCCCGGCCGAAGCCACCCGGGTCGCAGCCCGCGTACAGGCCGGTCAGCGGCCGGTCGCCGGTGTTCCGCAGCGTGACGGTCGCCGTGCCGGTCTCGCCCACGGCGTAGCTCGCCTTGTCGAGCGTGATCGTCTCGGTCAGGACGTCGGTCAGCGGCCGCGTCGCCCGCACCTCGAGGGCGGTGTGCTCGCCGCTGCCGTCCAGCCGCAGCGACGGGAGGTACGGGACCACCCAGCCGTCGGGCACCTTCTCGAAGTGCACGGAGGCACTCGAGGTGACGGGGATCCCGTCGAAGGCGAACCGGCCGTCCGCGCCGGTGGTCACGACCAGGTCGTGGGACATGCCGATGCCGATCAGGTGGGCCTCGGCGCCGGCGATGTCCTCGCCGGGCGACGGCTTCCCGTCGCGGTCGCGGTCACCGTAGAGGTGCCCGGGGTCGCTTCGCCGGCGTGGTCGGCTTCGTTCTCGGCGTACGCGCTGAAGTCCACCACGGATCGACCTCGTCGAGGGTGTGGATGCTTCCCGTGCAGTTGGTAGGTCCGGCTCTCCCCCGGCGCGAAGGACACGCCGTCCGCCGACCGCAGGTCGCCCCACCCGTCCGAGATCAAGAAGTGGGCGCCGGACTCCCGTCCGGCACTTCCCGAAACGTGATCCGCGGTCGTGTCTCCGATGTTGGCGACCGTCAACTCGACCGGGAGAGGGTGAGTGCCGCGGTCAGTGCGCAGGCAGCGCGGACCGACCGGGCGGATCTGCCCGATGTCATGGTGGTTCCCCCTGTTTCGCGTGGTCCAGCCGAAACTAGGGCGGAACGGGGGCGATCCGGCAGCACGGAACATTCCGGGAGGAAAGCCCGGCAACCGGTCCCGCGGTTCAAGCGTGATAGCCGTTTCGGGACGGCGCGGCCGGCACCCGCGATCGCGCCGTCCCCGCCGGGCTAGAGGTCCGCCAGCTGCGGTACGGCCGGTGCCATGCCCTCGATCCAGGACGCCGGTGCACCCGTGGTCGGGGTGATGATCGCCGTCTGGATGCCCAGCTTCGCGTAGTCGGCCATGCTGCGGACGAAGTCGTCGCGCGTGTCCGGCGTCGGGCGCGGGTTGTTGGCGAGGATCGTCTTGCGGATCTCGTCGTAGTCGCGGCCGACGTCGTCGCAGTGGCGGCGCAGCACGTCCAGCTTGTGCGCGACGTCCTCGGGCGAGGTGCCGAAGATGTTGCAGGCGTCGCCGTACTGCGCGACCAGCCGCAGGGTCTTGCGCTCCCCGCTGCCGCCGATCATCACGTTCGGCCGGTGGATCGGCTGCGGCGAGCAGAGGGTTTCGGCCAGCTGGTAGTGCTTGCCCTCGAACGGCCCGTTGTTCTCCGGGTCCCACATCTGCCCGGCGATGCGCAGCGTCTCCTCCAGCCGCTCGAAGCGCTCGGCGACCGGCGGGAACGGCACACCCATGCCCCGGTGCTCGCGCTCGAACCAGGCGGCGCCGATCCCGAGCGCGGCGCGGCCGCCCGAGAGGACGTCGAGGGTGGTGACGATCTTCGCGAGCAGGCCGGGGTGGCGGTAGGTCACGCCCGTGACGAGCAGGCCGAGCTCGATCCGGGACGTGTGCGCGGCGAGGAAGCCGAGGGTCGTGTAGCCCTCCAGCATGTTCGACTCGGCGGGGAGGCCGGTCGGCTCGATCTGGAAGTAGTGGTCCATGAAGGACAACCAGGTCGCACCGGCCTCCTCCGCCACGGCGCCCACGCGGGCGAGCTCACCGGCGATGGCGGTCGTGCCGCCCTCGATGTCGAAGACGGGAAGGTGAAAACCGAGCTCCATGAAGCGTTCTCCTGACGTGCGGTCGGCGTACCCGCCACGTTAGGACCTGGAGTGCGCTCCAGGGCAAGTCCCGGGTTTCAGCGCAGCCGCGCCACCAGGTCCGTGGCGATCCGCCGCTCCACGGGCGCCGGGACCGGCTGGACGTCCGGCGCGAGGCCGCCCGCGCACACCGCCGCCAGGCTGCGGACCTGCAGCGTCAGGCCGAGATCCATGGCCTGGACGGAGTTCCCGTTGGCGGCGGTGAGGTTGAGCATGCGGCCGTGGTCGAGCACGACGACCTCGCGGCCGCCGGTCAGGACGTGCCCGGTGCGGCGGCCGGGTTCGCCGTACTCGACCGTGCGCACGGTCGCCGCCCGCAGCGCGTCCGCGTCGATCTCCCACGCGAAGTGGCCGACGCCGGCGAGGACCGCGCCGTCGGGCAGGGCCGCCAGCTCGGCCGCGCCGACGACACCGGGAGCGCCGGTGGCGGTGAAGACGGCTTGGGCGTCTTCGAGGACCTCCACGGCGGGGCCGACGCGGTGACCGTCCAAAATGGCCTGCAGCGCCCGCATCGGGTCGGTGTCGCACACCGCGACCCGGGCGCCGAGCCGCGCGAGGGTGTCCGCGACGCCCTTGCCGCACGGCCCGTAACCGAGCACGGCGGCGCGCATCCCCGGCAGCATCAGGTTGGTGGCGTTGAGAAAGCCCTGCACGACGCTCTGGCCGACGCCGAACTCGTTCTCCACCAGGAGCTTCAGCCGCGAGTCGTTGATCACGACGACCGGATGGGTGACGCCGATTGGGTGTTCTCGCAGCCGGAGGCCGCCGGTCGTCGTCTCCTCGGTGCCGCCGAGGTAGCCGGCGGGTGTCCCGGAGCCGAGCAGCGACAGGGTGAGGTCGGCGCCGTTGTCGAGCGTGAGGTCCGGCTCGTTTTCGAGCATCTTCGCGACGTTGCGCGCGTGGTCGGCGTCGTCGTCGGCGCGGCGGGTGTGCACCGTGACGCCGAGTTCGCGCAGGGCAACGGCCACGTCGTCGTGGGTCGTGCCGGGCGAGCCGGTGAGGGTGACGTCGACCCCGGCGCGGGCCAGGAGGGTGACGAGCGCGCCGGTCTTGGGCTCGACGTGCAGGCACATCGCGAGCCGGCGCCCGGCGAGCAGCTCTGTGTTCTCTTCGACGGCGGCGGCGGTCAGGGGCATGTGCTTGAGCGCCCAGCCGATGGCAGGCAGAGTCATGACTTTCCTTACGGTTGACGAAGAAACCGCGCGAGGCGGTGAAAGGGATCCGGAGCGGGATCGGTCAACCGTAGAAGTCGCAGCGATAGGAGTGGTCGCCGAAGATAGGCGCCACGAGTCCCCGTCCGCTGCTCACGCCGTCAAGCTATCAGCTGGACGGTTTGCAGTCCTCCTCCTCGTTCAGCGCAGGGCCGTGACCAGGAAGCCGGTCACCTCGGCAGACCCGCCGGTGGTGACCGCGACTCCCGCTGTGCGCAGGCGGTTCGCGTAGTCGTCCGCCTTGCGGCCGCCGTCGGCGATCAGGGTCGGCGGGGCGCCCGGGCCCGCGTACGTCAGGGGGCTCGCCGCGCGCAGGGTGGCCGGGGCCCGGCCCAGTGCGAGCAGGATCGACGCGCGGGTGACCGGGTCGAGGCCGGTGAAGTCCGTGAAGTCCGCCGGGGCCGACACCGCCGCGACCGCGCGGACCTTGCCCGGGACTCCGCCGTACTGGCCGGTGCCGAAGGCCGGCGCGGTGCCGAGCAGCTCCGCCAGCGTGCCGCCCGTGCCGATGCCCCAGGCCCCGATGCGGGCCGGGTCGAGGTGCAGGGCCGTCGCGTTGGCCGTCAGGAACCGGACCGCGCACTGGGCGTCGGCGAGCGGGGCGGGCCACGGCGCCGCCGGGGCGAGGCGGTAGTCGATCGACGCGACCGCGACGCCGCTCGCCGTCAGCGCGTCGCGGACGGCGGTGAACTTCGGGCCGTCGAGCAGCGCGCCCGGGCCCGTGGGCCGGCGGTTGCCGAGGACCAGCCCGCCGCCGTGCAGGGAGAGCACCACCGGCGCGGGTGTCGCGGACGTCCGGGGCTGGTAGACGTCCATGGCCAGCGGGATCCCGGACGGACGGCAGTACTCGACCGTGCTCGAGGCGCCGTCGAGCAGCGTCGAGGCGTTGGTGCCGGTGACGCCGTCGCCCGCAGCCACCGCTCCGGCTGTGCCGGTCGCCAGGACCAGCAGGAGCACGGGGAACAGCACGATCCACGCCGACACGCGCCGGAGGGTGGACGGCCTCGGGTGCGCCCGCCGCCGGGCGACGGCCAGCAGCCCGAACAGGGCGATGACCTGCAGCGCAGCGGCGACGTAGTCGGTGAAACCGGCCACCGTGTCCGCCGGCTGCCACGGGTCGAACCGCGTCAGCAGCCCGAGCGGCCGGCTGACCACCCACAGCGCGAGCGACGCGGCCGCGGTCAGCGCGGCGAACCGGGCGGTTTTACGCGTGGGCCAGCCGAGCACCGCGATCACGGCGACGATTTCGACCGCCGCGAGCGCGCCGAACAACATCGCGTAGAGCTGCCAGAGCCGCCACAGCGCGGGGACCGCGGCGGCCGGGATGATCGCGCCGCCGAGAGCGGCCAGCGACGCCGTGACCAGCAGCGCACCGCGTCTCAGGGGTGGCGTGGCGTCGTACCGGGAGGTCGCCGACAGCGGGCGCGTCCGCTGCCCGTCGACGACCTTCATGAGCCCAGTGTCACCCCGGACGGCGCGGCGCGGCCACTCACTACGCTCGGCCCATGCCCCGTTTCCCCGGCCGCGACGGCGTCGAACTCGCCTACCGCGAAGTAGGCAGCGGCCGTCCGCTCGGGCTGTTCCACGGGTTCCTCGGCCGCGGCCGGGACTGGCTCGACGTCGGGCGGGCGGCCACGCTGGACCGCCGCCTGGTCCTGCCCGACCTGCGCGGTCACGGCGAGAGCGCGCCCGCACGACCCGGCGGCCTACCCGCCCGACGTCCTCGCCGACGACGGCTTCGCGCTGCTGGAGCACCTCGGGCTCGACGACTACGACCTCGGCGGCTATTCGTTCGGCGGCCGGGTCGTGCTGCGCCTGCTCGCCCGCGGCGCCCGCCCCGGCCGCGCGATCGTGGCGGGCCAGGGCCTCGACGCGATCCGGCGGTCGACCACCCGCACCGGCGAGTACCACCGCGTGCTGACGGCGCTCGTCGAGGGCCGCGATCCCGGCCCGGGCCCGGCGGACTGGATCACGCGCTCCGGTGGCGACCCGCTGGCGCTGCGGCACGTCCTCGGCACCCACGTCGCGACGGACGAGGCCATCCTGCGCGCGGTCACGACGCCGACGCTCGTGGCGGTGGGCGCCGCGGACCACGGCCACGCCACCGCCGACGAGCTGGCCGGGCTCCTGCCCCACGGCGAGTTCGCCCGGGTGCCCGGTGACCACCTCACGGCCTGGTCAAGCCCCGAGTTCACAGCGGCGACGGCGCGGTTCCTGGCTCAGGCGTAGCAGGCAGCGAGCGCGCCGAACGCGGCCTTCGGCTCCCAGGGCAGCCCGGGGTACGTCTCCCCCGAACCTTCCTCCAGGACCTTCACCACGCCCCAGCTCGCCATGTCGAGGTCGTCGCGGGGCGTAGGGCGGTACACCAGGCCGTAGCAGACGAAGGTGCACGCGAACGCCGCGTCGACGCCCTCCGACGTGAACACCTCCAGCAGCTCGCGGAGGTAACCCGCCTGCTCTTCTTCGTCGCGGACGTAGTCGCCGTTCAGCCGGACCGGGACGTCGCCGTCGTATTCGAGGATCTCGCCGCTGCGGGCGCCGAGGTCGGCCGCGCCGCGGAAGGTCGTGCAGCCGAACTCCGTGATCGCCACCGGCTTGCCCGCCGCGACCAGCGTGCGGATGCCCTCCCGGTAGAGGTGCTCGACCTCCTTCGAGCGGTGCGCGTCGACCGAGACGATGTCGAACGGCGTCCAGTCGACGCGCTCCAGCGGCACCGCCGCGTAGGTGACCTGGCCGCCGAACCGCGCCCGGACCGCCTCGACCACGCGGGCGAGGAAGTCGTTGACGCGGCGGGGAAGCCCGGCCAGCGCCTGCTGCGACTCCGGCGACCGCGAGACCAGGCCCGCCACGCGTTCGGGGAGGGTGTCACCCGGCAGGAAACCGTGGTTGAACAGGCTCAGCTCGGCGCCGGTGACGAACACGACCTCGGCGCCCGCGACGCGGAGCCGCTCGGCCCGCTCGGCGGCGTCGGCGAGCTGCTCGAGGATCTGCTCGGGGTGCGTGTTCCACGGGAACGGCGAGAACCACACCTCCAGGCCGAGCGCAACCGCCTCGCGCGCGGCGAACTCGATCCGGTCCAGGTCGGTGCCGAACAGGCGGACCGCCGTGCAGTGCAGGTCGTCGCGGATGATCGCCAGCTCACGCCGGACCAGCCCGGGTTCGAACGGACGGCGGATGGTGCCGCCGACCGCCATGCCGGTGTCGTAACCGATGCCCTTGGCTCGCATGGGGTGCCCTCCAGAAGAAATAGAGTACGGTACGTACCGTACCCTATCGGCAAGGTACGGTGAGTACCGATGACCGAAGCGAAGACCCGGCGGCGCGGCGCCGAACTGGAACGGGCGATCCTGCTGGCCGCCGCGGACGAGCTGGCCGAGGCCGGCTACCCGGGCCTGACCATGGAGCGCGTCGCCCAGCGGGCCGGCACCAACAAGAACACGATCTACCGCCGCTGGCCGAACCGCGCCGCACTCGGCGTCGCCGCCTACCGGCACCTGGCCGAGGACACCCGGCGGCCGCCCGACACCGGCACCCTGCGCGGGGACGCGCTCGGGTTGCTGCGCGCGATCAACTGCGACAGCTCCTCCCCCACCGCGCGGATCCTGCGCGGCCTGCTGGCCGGCGTGAGTGACGACCCGGAACTGCTGGCCCAGCTGCACGAGCAGGCCGGCGACGGCGGTACCACCGCGTGGCTCACGCTCCTCGAACGCGCGGTCGCCCGCGGCGAGGCACCACCGGAGGCCCGCCACCCGCGCGTCGCGACCGCCGCACTCACCCTGCTGCGCAACGAATACCTCACGCACGGTCTGACCACAGTGGACGACGACGTGCTCGTGGAGATCGTCGACGAGGTCTACCTGCCGCTGATCCGCGGCCGCCGCACCGGCGCGTAGAGCGTCAGCCGCAGCGCCGGGTCCTCGTTGGCCTGGAACGTCGCGTACTCGTACACCGACGGCTCCGGGCGGTACAACGTCTTCCGGCCGGGTCCACTGTGGACGACGTCGTGGCGTTCCCACCAGCCCGCGAACTCGCGGCAGCCCGCGCGCAGGCGGCCGGCCAGCGCGGTGAACGCCGGGTCCGGCGCCCACAGGTCGTACGCGGCGTGGAACTGCGCCACCGTGTGCTCGGCCTGCGCCGCCCAGCCGGGCCCGAACAGCCGCCGCCCCCGCTCGCCGAGCAGCAGGAACACCAGCACGTTCCGGTCCTCTTCGGGCAGCTTGCCGAAGTCGGTGAACAGCGAGACGGCCGCGCGGTTCCAGGCCAGCACGTCCCAGCGGCGGCCGGTGACGTACGCGGGCTGCGACAGGCTCTCGATCAGCCGCCGCGTCGCGTCGGGGACGGACTCGCGGGTGAACGCGGTCCGCGCCGGGTTGCGGGCCAGTTCCCGCAGGTGGGCGCGCTCCGCGTCGTCCAGCCTCAGGGCGCCGGCCAGCGCTTCGATCGTCTCCGTCGACGGACTGACCGTGCGGCCCTGTTCGAGCCGGACGTACCAGTCGACGCCGATGCCGGCGAGTTCGGCGACCTCCTCGCGGCGCAACCCGGGTGTCCGGCGGCGGCGCCGGTCCGGCAGGCCGAGCGCCACCGGGCTCAGCCGTTCCCGCCGGGACCGCAGGAACTCCCCCAGCCCGGCGCGGGCCACGTCCGCCATGACGACCTCCGGGTGGCACGCAGTAGTCCCAGGATGATACCAGGCCTGGATATGACGTCCGGGAACGCGAAGGCTGGTCTCATGAAAGCTGCCGTACTCGAAGAATTCGGTACCCTGCCGTCGGTCCGCGAACTGCCCGACCCGGTGCTGGGCACCGGCGAGGTGGTCGTCGACGTCGTCGCGGCGCCCGTGCTGCCCTACGCCGGGGAGGTCTTCCGCGGCGAGCGGAACTACCTGCTCACGCTGCCCGTCGTGCCCGGCGCCGGGGCGGTCGGCCGGGTGCGCGCGACCGGCCCGGACGCGACCCGGCTCAAGCCCGGCGACTGGGTGCTGTGCGACCCGACCGTCCGTTCCCGTGACGACGCGCGCACGCCGGACATCACGCTGCAGGGCCTGAGCGCGCGCGGCGAGGGCGGCCTGTTCCTGCAACGCCACTTCGGCCACGGCGCCTACGCCGAGCAGGTGCTGGTCCCGACCGAGAACGCCGTCCCGCTCGGCCTGATCGACGCCGCCGACGCCGGGCGGTGGGCCGCGCTCTCGCTCTGCCTCGTGCCCTACGGCGGCCTGCTCGCCGCGCAGCTGCAGCCGGGGGAAACGGTGCTGGTCAGCGGCGCGACCGGGACGTTCGGCAGCGCCGGGGTGGCCGTCGCGCTCGCGATGGGCGCCGCGTGCGTGGTCGCACCCGGCCGCAACACCAAGGTGCTGGCCGATCTGGAACGCCGGTTCGGCGCGCGCGTCCGGACGGTCCGGCTCACCGGGGACGACGACACGGCACGCATGCGAGACGCGGCACCCGGTCCGATCGACGTGGTCCTCGACCTGCTGCCGCCGTCGGCGGGGGCGAGTGTCACGCGGACCGCGGCCATGACGGTGCGCGAGTACGGCCGGGTCGTGCTGATGGGCGGCGTCGGCATGCTCGGCGGCGACGACCTCGCGCTGCCCTACCCGTGGCTGATGCGCAACAACATCACCGTGCGCGGGCAGTGGCTGGCCCCGCGCGAGGCGAACGGCAGCCTGATCGCGCTGGCCCGCGCCGGCCTGCTCGACCTGGGCGGGTTCGCCGTCACGGAGTTCGGGCTGGACGACATCGCCGACGCCGTCGGCCACGCGGAGAAGGAGCAGGCGCGGTTCGCGCTCACCGTCGTCCGGCCGTGAGTACCGTCGAACCGTGATCACCACGCGGCTGGCCCGGCACGAGCGGATCGCGGCGGAGCTGTCCGCCCCGGACCTCCTCGCGTCGGCCACGCCGCTGGGCACCGGGATCGGCGGCACGACCTGGCTGCTGCGGGTGGCGGGCGAGCCCGTCTTCGTGAAGCGGATCGCGCTCACCGACGTCGAGCAGCGCCACGAAGGGTCGACCGCCGACCTCTACGGCCTGCCGCCGTGGTCGCACTACGGCGTCGGTTCCGCGGGCGGCGGGGCGTGGCGGGAGCTGGCGGCCCACCGCGACGCGAGCGAGTGGGTCCGCACCGGCGCGTGCGAGAACTTCCCGCTGCTGCACGGCTGGTGCGTCCGGCCCGGCCTGCCGCGTCCCGCCACCGACCTGGAGCGGGACGTCGCGTTCTGGCACGGCGACCCGGGCGTCCGGCGGCGGCTCGAAGCCCTCGACGCGTCGGCCACCGACCTCGTGCTGTTCCTCGAACACCTGCCGAAGACGCTGGCCGAGTGGCCGGATGCCCCGCTGCAACAGGTCGACGAAGAACTGCGGCACGTCACCGGGTTCCTCGCCACCCAGGACGTCCAGCACTTCGACGCGCACTTCGCCAACATCGTCACCGACGGCGAACGGCTCTGCCTCACCGACTTCGGGCTCACGCTGTCGTCGCGGTTCGAGCTGTCGGACGCCGAGGCGGAGTTCCTCGCCGAGCACGCCACGCACGACCGGGGTTACGTCCTGACCCACCTGGTCAACCGGATCGTCCGGCCGTTGCGGGAGTGGCCACACCCGCGCGTCCGCAACGACTTCGTGCGCGCCTGCGCCGAGGGCCGGCCGGTGCCGGAGCTGCCGCCGGACGCGGCCGCGCTCCTGCGCCGGTACGCCCCGCTCGCCACCGTCGTCAACGACTTCTACTTCGCGCTGCACGGCGAAAGCCGGAAGACGCCGTACCCGGCGGACGAAATCGCCCGGCTGCTCGCCTCGGTCTGAGCCACCCCTCGCGGACTACTCGCGCTTGACCAGTCCCTAGTACTCGTGTTTGAGTAGTCACATGGGATCAGTTCGGTTGTTCATCCTCGGCGCCCTGGCGCGGGGCGGCCCGATGCACGGGCACCAGATCCGGCGGGCGGCGCAGGTCGACCGCACCGAGCTCTGGGCGGACGTCAAACCCGGCTCGCTCTACGCCGCGCTGCGGCGGATGGCGGACGAGGGCGTCATCGAGGCGCTGCGCACCGAACGCGTCGGGAACATGCCCGAACGCACGGTCTACACGATCACCGACGAGGGCCGGCGCGAGCTTTCCGTGCTGCGCCACACCATCCTCACCACCACCAAGCTGCGCCCGGACCCGGTCGACCTCGCGCTGGCCTACACCGAGGACCTCGACGAACCGGCCCTGCGGGCGCTGATCGAGGACCGCCGGGCCGCGCTCGTCGCGGACCTGGCGTCCTGGAAGCACCTTCAGGAACACGCCGCGCCGTACCTCGACGGACTGGAGCCGCTGGGGTTCGACCACGTGATCATCCGCCTCGAAGCCGAGGTGACCTGGCACGACCGGGTGCTGGACAAACTGACGGATCTGCTGGCCAACCGGGGAGAACGGACATGAGAGCACTGATCATCGGCGGCGGGATCGGCGGGCTCGCGACCGCCCAGGCCCTCACGGCGGCCGGCGTGGACGTCGAGGTCCACGAGCGCCACGACGAGGCGGCCGACTGGCTGCAGGGCTACCGCATCCACCTCAACCGGTTCGGCTGCCGCGCGCTGCGCCGCTGCCTGCCGGCCCCGCTCTGGGACGCCTTCGCCGCCACCGCCGGCGATCCTGGCGCGGGCATGAGCTTCCAGACCCACCACCTGCGCGAACTGCTCTTCGTCGAGGAAGAGCTGATGACCGGCGGGACCGGCGACCACCGCGCGGTCAGCCGGATCGCGCTGCGGCGGCTGCTCCTGGCCGGCCTCGGCGCGAACGTCCACTTCGGACACACCTTCGAGCGGTACGAGGTGAACCCGGACGGCACGGTGACGGCCCACTTCGCCGGTGGCGCCACCGCGACCGGTGACCTGCTGATCGGCGCGGACGGCGCCAACTCCCGGGTGCGCGGCCAGCTCCTGCCGCACGCGCACCGGGTGCCGACGGGCGCGGTCGGCGTGGCCGGACGGCTGGCGCTGACCGACGAGACCCGCGCGTGGCTGCCGCCGCGGATCCGCGGCGGGCTGAACATCGTGCTGCCGCCGGCCGGCAGTTTCCTGTTCACCGCGGTGTTCGACGGCCGGACACGCACCGCCGAAGCGGTCGGCGGCGGCATCGACCTGACGGCGTACGGCCTGAGCGGCCGTGACCTCCTCGACGACGTCGAGGACTACGTGCTCTGGGCGTTCGCGGCGAAACGCGCCGCTTATCCGTCCGATGTGGAGGGTCTGGCGGGGTCCGCGCTGAAGGACGTCGTGGGCGAGCAGATCCGCGGCTGGCACCCGGACCTGCGCCGGCTGGTCACCGAGTCCGATCCCGGAGGCGTGCACGCGATCGCGTTCAAGGCCGCCACGCCGGTGGAGCCCTGGCGGACCGGCCCGGTCACCGTCCTCGGCGACGCCGTGCACAACATGACGCCGGTGATGGGCCTGGGTGCGAACACGGCGTTGCGGGACGCGGCGCTGCTGGCCCACCAGATCAAGGCCGTCCACCGCGGCGAAGCCGGCCTGACCGACGCGATCGGCGAGTACGAGCGCCGGATGCTGACCTACGGCTTCGAAGCCGTGAACACGTCACGCTCCTTCGCCGACCGGTTCACCTCGGGCAACGTGCTCGCCCGCCAGGGGATGAAGACGTGGCTGCGGGCGTGCTCGGCCGTGCCGTCGGTGAAGCAGAGCAGCTTCACCGACGAATGGACCGACGACCTCCCCACCCCGAGCGGCGCGCTGGTCTGACCGGACCCCTCCCCCGTAACCGCAGGTCACCCGACCCCGACCCGAATGGTGTACGCCTCTGTACTTCATTGCTACTGGCTGGTAGGTTACCGATTCACCATTGTGATCCACTTCATGATTCAAAGGGGAGTCATGATCAAGCCTGCCCGCTTGCTGGCCGTCGCCGCGGCTCTCACGCTGACCGTCGCCGCCGCGCCGGCGGCGTCCGCGGCCCCGGCTGCCGATTCCTTCTACACCTACAGCGGCAGCGAACCGCTGTCGTCCTACGCGCCGGGTGCCGTGCTCAAGACCCGGACGCTGAGTTACCACATCGTCGGCATCCCCACGCCGCTGACCGCGATCCAGCTGCTCTACCGGACCACCGACGCGCGGGGGAACCCCGCCGCCAACGTCACGTCGGTGGTGCGCAGTCCCAACGGGGACACCAAGAAGGCCATCTCGTACCAGTCGGCCTACGACTCGCTCAACCCGGCGGACAGCCCGTCGCGGGCGATCGCCGGCGACGTCACCCTCGGCGGGCTGCTGCCCAACGGGGAGTCCCTGCTCGTCACGCCCGCTTTGCTCCTGGGCTACAACATCCTGATCCCCGACACCGAAGGGCAGAGCGCGAACTTCGCGGCCGGCCCGGAATACGGGACCAACACCCTCGACTCGATCCGCGCCGCGACGAAGGCGGCCGAGACGGGGTTGACCGACAGCACCAAGTTCGGGCTCATCGGCTATTCGGGCGGTGCCATCGCGACCGGCTGGGCGGCCGCGCTCGCGCCGAGCTACGCGCCGGACGTCAACAAGAACCTGGTGGGCTTCACCGAAGGCGGCGTGCTCGTCGCGCCGTCGCACAACCTGAAGTACGTCGCCGGCAGCCCGGTGTGGTCCGGCGTCATCCCGATGGCGCTCGTCGGGGTCGCCCGGTCCTACGACATCGACCTCAAGCCCTACGCGAGCGCGTACGGCCTGAAGGTGCTCGCCGAGGTCGAAAACGCGTCGATCATCAACGCGCTGGGCCGCTACCCGGGACTCACCTGGGAGAAGCTCGTCAAGCCGCAGTACGCCAACCCGAACTCGGTGCTCCCGTTCGTCGACGCCGTCAACAAGGTCAACATCGGCTCGGCGCCGACGCCGTCGGTCCCCGGGTTCATCGCCCAGGGCAACAACGGGCTCCTGGAAGGCACCTTCGGCAACCCGCCGGGGATCGGGACCGGTGACGGCGTGATGGTCGCCGGCGACGTCCGGGCGCTGGCCCGGCAGTACTGCGCCGACGGCAACCGCGCCGTCAAGTACGAGCAGTACGACCTGCTCAGCCACGTCGGCGGGGCGGCGCGCTGGGCACCCGAAGCGGTCCTCTGGCTGAACGACCGGTTCGCCGGGAAGGCCGCGCCGTCCAGCTGCGGGCACATCGCGGCGGGCAACTCGCTCGCCCCGGAGGTCCCGACCTCCTGACGGACCGCTGTGCCCGGCCGGGTCTTCCGGCCGGGCACAGTACGGTCTGCACGTGACAGCGCACCGGAAGCTGCCGAAGGGCCCGCACAGCCTCAGCCGTGACGAGGTCGCCGGCACGCAGCGCGCCCGGCTGGTCGACGCCGTGCTGGAGAACGTCGGCTCCCGGGGGTACCTCGGCACCACCGTCGGGCACATCACGGCCACCGCGGGCGTCTCGCGCACGTCGTTCTACCAGCAGTTCACCGACAAGCAGGACGCCTTCCTCGCCGCCTACCGCGTGCTCAGCGGCGACTTCATCGACCAGGGGGTCGCGGTGGCCGCCGCGGCCCCGGACCCGCTCGCGGCGGTCGCGGCGTGCGGGGACTTCCTCGTCGACTACGTGCACCGCCGCCCCACGGCCGTCCGGGCCGTCCTGCTCGAGATCTTCGCCCTCGGCGACGCCGGGCTCCAGGCCCGCGAAGAGGTCCTGCGCGCGGGGGAAGCCGTGTTCGACCGGACCGTCCTCTGGTTGCGCAGCACCGAACCCGCGCTGCCGGCGCCGCCGCCGTTCACCGCGCGCGCCGTGGTCGCCGCCACGATCGAGCTGATCACCCAGGCCATCTGGCAGGCCACCGAAGACGCCTACGAGCAGGCCCGGGAAGCCGTCCGCCACGTCTGGCTGCTCGGGCTGTTCGGCCACCAGAGCCTCACCCGGTGAGACACGCCTCGGCGCACTTGCGGAACGCCGCCACCAGCCGGTTGCGGTCCCCCGCGCGGGTCGCCACGGCCACGTGCCCCGGCTCGACGTCCTCCAGCGGGACGGTGGTCAGGTCCGGGCGCAGGCCGGTCGGGACGGCGGGACCGGCCGGGATGATCGCCACCGCCTGACCGCTCGCCACCAGTTCGATCTTGTCCTCGATGGCGGTGATCAACGGGCCGTCGGGCGCCGGGCGGCCGTCCGGGCGGGGGTCGACGCGCCAGAACGCGTCCCACTCGGTGTCGGACGCGCGGGGCAGCGGCTCGTCGGCGATGTCGTCCAGCGTCACGGATTCCTTGCCCGCCAAGCGATGGTCACTCGGGATCAGGAGGACGCGCGGCTCGTCGTAGAGAACGGTCACGTGCAGGCCGGTGCTCGGCAGCGGCAGCCGGACCACGGCCGCGTCGACCCGGTGGTCGAGCAACGCGGCCCGCGCATCGTCCCAGTGCAGGTGCAGCGCCCGGACGTCGGCGTCGGGGTGGCGGTGGCGCAGGGCGCGGACCGCCGGGGTGACGATCAGGTTGCCGGTGTAGCCGACGGTGATCCGGCTCGGCTGCGCAACCGACCGGGTGTGGGCCACCGCCGAAGCGGCCGAACGCAGGACGTCGGCGGCGAGCCCCAGGAAGGCCTCGCCGGCCTCGGTGAGGCGGGTGCCCTGCGGGGTGCGGTCGAGCAGCCGGGCGCCGACCTGCTGTTCCAGCCGGGTGATCTGCCGGCTCAGCGAAGACTGCGTCAGGTGCAGCTCGGCGGCGGCGCGGCCGAAGTGCCGGTGCTCGGCGACGACGGTGAAGCTGCGCACCAGCCGGAGATCGAGGTCGTCCACCGGACCAGTCTAGCGCCGTGAACTGCGGTGATGCACGGATCGCAACACGCGGCGCGAAACAGTCATTGGACGGCGCCCCTCCGGCGGCGCCACCGTGGAGGCATGGACCCCATCACGACGGCTCGCGCGGCGCTCGGCCCGCTCGGCGTCTACCTGCCGATCTCGTTCACCCGCTCCCCCTCCGCCGACGACCAGCGCGAAGGCGCGCGAAGGCTGGAGCGCGCCGGGTACCGGGCCGCTTGGACCAACGAGGTCGTCGGCGGCAAGGACGCCCTGGTGCAGCTCGGCGTGCTGCTCGCCGCGACGGAACGGCTCACGTTCGGCACGGGCATCGCGAACATCTGGGCCCGCGAGCCGCAGACGCTGCACGCGGGCGCGGCCCAGCTGGCCGACGCGTACCCGGGCCGGCTGGTGCTGGGGATCGGCGTCGGCCACGCGCCGCAGGCCGCCGGGGTCGGCCGCGAATACGGCAGCCCGGTCAAGACGCTGCGCGACTACCTCGAGCGGATGACGGCGGAGACCTGGCCGCCCGCGCCGTCGGTGACGTACCCGCGGATCCTCGGCGCGAATGGCCCGAAGATGCTGGCGCTGGCCGGGGAGGCCGCGGACGGCGCGTACCCGGCGAACCTGCCCCCGGCGTACACGACCGAAGCGCGCAAGACGCTGGGTGCGGACAAGCTGCTGGTGGTCGGCCTGACGGTGGTCACCGAGACCGATCCCGCGGCCGCCCGCGCGGCGGCGCGGGAGAAGGTGTCCAACAGCCTGGGCCTGCCGTGGTACGGGAAAGCCATGGAGCGCCTGGGTTTCGACGTGTCCGACCAGGACACCCTGGCGGACGCGGTCGTCGCCCACGGCGGCCCGGACGCGATCGCGGCCAAGGCCCGGGAGCACCTGGCGGCGGGCGCGGACCACGTCCTGCTGATGCCCCCGACGACCGACGACTTCCTCGCCGACGTCGCGGAGCTGGAACGACTCGCGCCCGCGTTCGGCACCCTCGGGTGAGGGCGCCGGACGCGGGCGCGGCCGGTCAGTCAGCTCAGACCAGGTCGTACCGGTCCGCGTTCATGACCTTGTGCCACGCGGCGACGAAGTCCTGGACGAACTTCTCCTTGGCGTCGTCGCTCGCGTAGACCTCGGCCAGCGCGCGCAGCTCCGAGTTGGAGCCGAACACCAGGTCGGCGCGGGAGCCGGTCCACTTGACCTCGCCGGTCGCGCGGTCGCGGCCCTCGAAGGTCTCCTGGTCCTCCGACGTCGACTTCCACTCGGTCTCCATGTCGAGGAGGTTCGCGAAGAAGTCGTTCGTCAGGGCACCCGGCGTCGAGGTCAGGACACCCAGCGAGGACTGCTTGTGGTTCGCACCCAGGACGCGCAGGCCGCCGATGAGGACGGTCAGCTCCGGCGCGCTCAGGTTGAGCAGGTTCGCGCGGTCGACCAGCAGGAACTCCGACGGCAGGCGGTGGCCCTTGCCGCGGTAGTTGCGGAACCCGTCGATCGTCGGCTCGAGCGGCGCGAAGGACTCCGCGTCGGTCTGCTCCTGCGTCGCGTCGGTGCGGCCCGGGGTGAACGGCACCGTGACGTCGACACCCGCGTCCTTGGCGGCCTTCTCGACGGCGGCCACGCCGCCGAGCACGATCAGGTCGGCCAGCGAGATCTTCTTGCCACCGGCGGAGAAGGACTCCTGGACGCCTTCCAGCGTGCGCAGCACCTGCGCGAGCTGGTCCGGCTCGTTGACCTCCCAGCCGCGCTGCGGCTCGAGGCGGATGCGGGCACCGTTGGCGCCGCCGCGCTTGTCGCTGGCGCGGAACGTCGAGGCCGACGCCCACGCGGTCGAGACGAGCTGGGCGACGGTCAGGCCCGAGTCGAGCAGCTGGGCCTTGAGGCCGGCCACGTCGGCGTCGGAGACCAGCTCGTGGTCGACGGCGGGGACGCGGTCCTGCCAGATCAGGGCTTCGGCCGGCACCAGCGGGCCGAGGTAGCGCTGGATCGGGCCCATGTCGCGGTGGGTGAGCTTGTACCAGGCGCGGGCGAAGGCGTCCGCGAACTGGTCCGGGTTCTCGTGGAAGCGCTTGGAGATCTGCTCGTAGACCGGGTCGACGCGCAGCGCCAGGTCGGTCGTCAGCATCGTCGGCTTGCGCGCCGGGTCACCGGCCTCCGGCCCGGGGATGGTGTCCTCGGCGTCCTTGGCGACCCACTGGTGGGCGCCGGCCGGGCTCTTCGACAGCTCCCACTCGTAGCCGAACAGGTTGTCGAAGAACTGGTTGCTCCACTGCGTCGGCGTCGAGGTCCAGGTGACCTCGAGACCGCTGGTGATGGCGTCGCGGCCCTTGCCGGAACCGAAGGTGTTGTTCCAGCCGAGGCCCTGCTCCTCGATACCGGCGCCCTCGGGCTCCGGGCCGACGTGCTCGTCGGGGTCGGCCGCGCCGTGGGTCTTGCCGAAGGTGTGGCCACCGGCGATGAGGGCGACGGTCTCCTCGTCGTTCATCGCCATCCGGCCGAACGTCTCCCGGATGTCGCGGGCCGAGGCCAGCGGGTCCGGGTTGCCGTTCGGGCCCTCGGGGTTGACGTAGATGAGGCCCATCTGGACCGCGGCGAGCGGGTTCTCGAGATCGCGGTCACCGGTGTAGCGCTCGTCGCCCAGCCAGGTGCGCTCCGGGCCCCAGTACACGTCCTCGTCCGGCTCCCACACGTCGGCGCGGCCGCCGGCGAAGCCGAAGGTCTTGAAGCCCATGGTCTCCAGGGCGCGGTTGCCCGTGAAGATCATCAGGTCGGCCCACGAGATCTTCTGGCCGTACTTCTTCTTGACCGGCCACAGCAGGCGGCGGGCCTTGTCCAGGTTCCCGTTGTCCGGCCAGCTGTTCAGCGGCGCGAAGCGCTGCATGCCGGCGCCCGCTCCCCCGCGGCCGTCGTCGATGCGGTAGGTGCCGGCGCTGTGCCACGCCATGCGGATCATGAACGGCCCGTAGTGCCCGAAGTCGGCGGGCCACCACTCCTTCGACGTGGTCAGCACCGCGTCGACGTCCGCGGCGAGCGCGTCGAGGTCGACGGTCGCGAACGCGGCGGCGTAGTCGAAGTCCTCGCCCAGCGGGTTGGCCACGGCGGGGTGCTTGCGCAGGATCTTCAGGTTGAGCTGGTTCGGCCACCAGTCGCGGTTTCCCGCGCCCTCGGTCGGGTGGTTGCGACGCCCGGCCGAGACCGGGCAGCCGCCCGCGGTCTCCTCGTTCATCTCGCCAACAACGGCGTCAGGGCTGTCAGACACAGGAATCCTTCCGGGAATCAAACGGTGTTCAGGAACTGGGCGCGGTGGAGCAGGCGGGGCACAGGCCCCGGTAGACGACCTCGGCCTCGTCGATGACGAAACCGTGGGCCTCGGACGCGGTCAGGCAGGGCGCACTGCCGACGGCGCAGTCGACGTCGGCGATGGCCCCGCAGGACCGGCAGACGACGTGGTGGTGGTTGTCGCCGACGCGGGCTTCGTAGCGCGCCACGGAGCCCGGTGGCTGGATGCGCCGGAGCAGCCCGGCGCCGGTGAGCGCCCGCAGGACGTCGTAGACGGCCTGGTGGGACACTTCCCCGAGATCGTCCCGCACGACCCCGATGATCGAGTCGGTGTCGGCGTGCGGGTGGACGTGTACCGCGGTCAGCACCGCCAGCCGTGGACGCGTGACGCGCAGGGAGGCCCCGCGCAGCATCCGCTCGAACTCCGAAGTGGTGGGCACGGCGGCGAGTCTGCCCGATAATCTGGAATGAATCAAGATTGACTTCGGCGAAGCCACCCATCCGGGTCTTGACCGCTACAGCTCGGCCCGGTGATCGCCACCCCGGCCGTGCAGCGCGCACGGCTGCCCCGGCTCGCGCGGGCAGAGCACCCACATCTCCGTCGCGGTCACTGCGTAGAGCCGGTACGACGACGGCTCGATCACGTCGTCGAGGCCGATCGCCGACGCGCCCCGGGCGTCGCGCCGGGGATAGCTCCCGAGGGCCCGGTCGAGGTCTTCGCCCGCCAGCGCCCGGGCCTCGCCGGACGCGTAGACGGCGCGGCCGTGGTACGGCGCCACCGTCGAGTCGAAGACGACCAGGCTCACCGCCGGGCGTTCGGCGAGGTTGCGGGAGTGGCGCGCCTCCACGTCGGAGACCCAGAGGAACGTCCGGTCGCCGGCGGGGGCGAAGTAGACCGGGGCCAGCCACGGGCGGCCGTCCGGGTCGGCCGTGCCCAGCGTCAGGTAGAGGTTCGCGTCGATGAGCGCCCTCGCGTGGGCTCGGAGGTCGTCGGTCATCGGGCCATCCTGCCGCACCACCCCGATCCGGTGAGACGGAGATCACCAGCGGCCGCGTTTATCCAAGATCGGGCCGGGTAACCGGAAGCCGTTCGAGGTGGTTCTACCGCTCTCCCAGGAGTTGCCTGATGACCAGCGTGCTGTCCGGCGCCCGCCGGGTACCCCCGCAGCAGCGCCGTCCGGACGGGGGCGACCCCCTCGCCGACCTCGCGCGATACTCGGCCGCGGCCGACCTCGCCCGGCGTTCGACGCCGCCGCTGCTGCACCGCGCGATCCTCGCCGGCGCCGACCCGGTGAGCGTGTCCACGGCCGCGAAGCTCGGCGTCGGCCAGGCCCACATCCGCTGGCACGAGTGGGCGGTCACGACGGTCCCCCTCGACGAGTACCTCCGGGTGCACACCGCCTTCGCCGACGCCCTCCAGGAGATCTGATGCCCCCGACGACCGACGCCCCGCCCGCTCGCCAGACACTGGCCGAGCTGGCCGCCCTGGGCGAAGCCGCGACGGGCCTGCTGGCGGAGATCACCGAGCACCTGGCGCAGCTGGACCCGCCCGCGAAGGGCTGAGGGGCTCAGTTCTCGTAGGTCGTGACCTCCATGGTCACGGCGGACTCCTCGACCCGCGTGACCTTCATCGCGGTGAAGCGTTTGTCGGACGTCTCGACGCACAAGTTCTGCCCGGCGACGAGATCGCCGCGCTTGATACTGGCTCTGGCGTACCCCGTGGTGCTCCGGCACGTCTCGTAGGTCGCCGTGACACCGCGCAGGTCGAGCATGAGCGCGGCAGCCGTGGGCATGAGCTGGTCGGGGTACGCCAAGTCGGGCGGCCCGGGTGACGTCCACTGCGGGTCGGTCGCCGGCGCGTCGAGATCCGCCTGCTGATCCCTCGCCAGAGTGAGGGTGCCCGCGTGCCGCACCGCTCCCCCGCTGCCCGGCGAAACTGTCCCGGTCGTTGCCGGCGCCTGCCGTTCGCCGAGCTGCTTCTGCAGGTCCGCGACGGTGGCCTTGAGCCGCGCGTTCTCCTGCTGCGCCGAGGTCAGTTCGGTGCTCGAATCCGAGGCCGACGTCTGCGCTTCGTTCTTGTCGTGGTTGGCCGTCGCGGTCAGGAAGGTCAGGTAGGCGGTCCCGACGCCGAGAAGAGCCACGAGCAGAGCCAGGAACCGCTCGAGCGCGCTCCACCGGCGCTTCGCTCTTTCGCGGCGATCGTCGCCGGTGGTGGTGGCCCCGGGATGGTTCTGTGTCATGGCTTCCGCCTCAGGTGTGCGTGTTCGGCACCCCAAGGTCGGTCTGGCGGAAAGTCCCGTTACAACGTCAACTCACGTCCACAATGGACTGCGCTCAGGTGAGCCGGGTCCGCGGCGGGCCCGTCGCCGAGAAGCCCAGGTGCTCCGACACCTGCGCGGCCGCCGCCGCGGTGCTGCGGCCCGCGGCCTCCAGCCGGTCCGCGAGGCGGGCGGCGGGGGCCGAGACGTTGAGGGCCGCCACCACCCGGCCGCGGAAGTCGCGGACCGGCGCCGAGACGCCGACCAGGCCCTCCTCGAACTCCTCGTGGACGCGCGCGAAGCCGTCGCGGCGGCACTCCTGGATCTTCGCCCACAGCTGCGGCAGCGTGCGGACCTCCGAGCGCGGGTCGTCGGCGTCGAAGTCCGGGAAGCGGACGTACAGCTCGTCCGGACTCGCGTCGAGCAGCAGGACCCGGCCCGCCGACGTGCAGTACGCGGGGACGCCGCGGCCCTCCCAGTCGTGCGCGCGAAACGAGTGCCCGGACACCGAGAGCAGCGTCAGCACCTCCTGCTCCCGCAGGACGCACAGGTGGCTGGTCTCCTCCAGGTCCGCCGACAGCGCGTGCATCACCGGCTCGGCGGCGCGCACCAGCCGATCCTCCGCCGTGCGCGCGACCAGGGAGAACAGCCGCCAGCCCAGCCGGTAGCCGAGGGTGTCCGGGTCGCGCTCGACGATGCCCTCCTCGGCGAGGGCCTTCAGCGCCCGCGAGACCTGGCTCTTCTCACGGCCGGTCAGCTGCGCCAGCCGGACGACGCCGAGCCCGCCGGCCCGCTGCGCCTCGGGTGAGGCCAGCGCCTCCAGCAGGTCCAGGTCACGGCGCAGGCCGTGGCCCGGGGGCCGGGCCGCGTCGTCCGGGAGCGTCATCTCCGGACGTTAACAGTTGGCCTCAGCGCAACGCGTGTTGCGATGTCCCGCCGGCGCTTGCCGCGGCCCGCGGCGGCTCATAACGTCGAGACCGATGAAGATCACCGACATCGTCCTGGACCGGCTGCGGCTCGACCTCGACCCGCCGCTGCGCGCGGCGTGGGACCCGCGGCCGCGGCGCCACTTCGACGCGACGATCGTGCGCGTCCGCACCGACGAGGGCGTCACCGGCATCGGGTCCGGCGACACCATGGCCGGGTTCGACGCGGTCAAGGACCTGTTCCTCGGCGAAGACCCACTCGACATCGCGCGGCACGTGAAGGCGATCGAGACGGCCAACTTCCACGGCGGCCGGTTCTGGCCGCTGGAGGTCGCGCTGTGGGACGTCATCGGCCAGGTCGCCGGGCTCCCGGTTTCGACCCTGTTCGGCAACACGGCCAAGGCGGTCCCGGCCTACGCGTCCTCGGCCGAGCTGAAGCCGCCCGCCGAACGCGTCGAGACCGCGCTGCGGGCGCGGGAAGCCGGGTTCCGCGCGATGAAGATCCGCATCGACCGGGACCACGTCGCGGACGGGATCGCCGCCGTCACAGCGGTGCGCGACGCGCTCGGGCCGGACTTCGCGATCATGGTCGACCTCAACCAGTCCTGGCGGATGGCCGGGGACACCGCGGCGGCGTCGGATCTCGCCAAGACCCGCGGGATCGTGCGGCGGCTGGCCGAGCTGGACGTCTTCTGGGTCGAGGAACCCCTCCCCTACGAGGACGTCGAGGGTTTCCGGACGCTGCGCGCGGAGAACCCCGGCGTCCGGATCGCGGCCGGCGAGATGCACCACTCGGTGCCGGAACTGCTGCGGTACCTGGAGAACGACGTCCTCGACGTCTACCAGATGGACGTCGTGCTCGCGGTCGGCATGCTCCGGGCGCGCACCCTGGCGGAGGTGGCGCAGCTCAAGCACCGGGCCTTCACCCCGCACAGCTGGACCAACGGCATCGGCGTGCTGGCCAACCTGCACGTGGCCGCCGGGGTCGGCGGCGGGCCGTTCTTCGAGTTCCCGTGGGACCCGCCTGGCTGGACGCCGCAGCGGCGCGACTTCATGCTGGCGGAGCCACTCATGATCGGTTCGGACGGCACCCTGGCGGTCCCGGCCCGGCCGGGGCTCGGCATCGAACTGGACGAGGAGGCGGTGGCCCGGTGGCGGATCTGACGCACCAGGACTGGCAGGCGTTGGCGGACAAGCTCACCTTCGAGGCGCGGCCGTTCGTCGGCGGCCGGGCCATCGCGTCCACTTCGGACACGACGTTCGCCAGCACGTCCCCGCGTGACGGCCGCGAGCTGACGCGGATCCCCTGCGGCAGCACCGAAGACGTCGACCGGGCGGTTCGCGCGGCACGGGAGTCGTTCGAGGACGGCCGGTGGCGCGACCTCGCACCGCGCGAGCGCAAACGCATTCTCCTGCGCTGGGCCGAGTCCATCATGGACAACGCGAACGAGCTGGCGCTGCTCGACTCCCTCGAAATGGGCAAGCCGGTCGGTGAAGCGCGGCGGGTCGACGTCACCAAGGCCGCCGAGACGATCGCCTGGTACGCCGAGACGATCGACAAGACCTACGACGAGGTCGCGCCCACCCCCGGCGACGCGCTGGCGTGGATCACCCGGGAGCCGCTCGGCGTGATCGGCGTCGTCGTCCCGTGGAACTACGCGCTGCTGATCACGTCCTGGAAGCTCGGTCCGGCGCTGGCCACCGGCAACTCCGTCGTCGTCAAGCCCGCCGAGCAGACGTCGCTGGCCACGCTGCTGCTCGCCCGGCTGGCGAGCGAGGCCGGGCTGCCCGACGGCGTGCTCAACGTCGTCCCGGGCCGCGGCGAGGTCGTCGGCCAGGCCCTGGGCCGGCACCCGGACGTCGACAAGATCGCCTTCACCGGCTCGGCCGAGGTCGCGCGGTTGTTCCAGGTCTACGCCGGGGAGTCCAACGGCAAGCAGGTCGCCGTCGAGGCGGGTGGCAAGTCGCCGCAGCTGGTGCTGCCCGGCGCCGATCTCGCGGCCGCGGCCTCGGCGGTCGCGTGGGGCATCTTCTACAACGCCGGGCAGACCTGCAACGCGGGGTCGCGCCTGGTCGTGCCGGCGTCGCTGAAGGACGAACTGCTCGCCGAGGTCGTCTCGATCACCGAGGCGACGTTCCGGATCGGCGACCCGCTGGACCCGGCGACCGTGCTCGGCCCGCTCGTCGACGACGTCCAGCTGGACCGCGTCCTGGGCTACCTCGACGGCGCCCGCGCCGACGGCGCGACGATCGCCCACGGCGGCGACCGGGTGCTCACCGAGACCGGCGGCACGTACCTCGAACCGACCATTGTGGACGGTGTGCGGCCCGGCATGACCATCGCCCGCGAGGAGGTCTTCGGGCCGGTCCTGTCGGTGCTGACCTACGACGGCGACGTCGGCGAGGGCGTCCGGCTGGCGAACGACACCGACTTCGGCTTGGTCGCGTCGGTCTGGACGCGGGACGTCACCACCGCCCACCGCGTCGCCCGGCGGCTGCGTGCCGGGACGGTGTGGATCAACACCTTCGACGCCAGCGACGTGATCACCCCGTTCGGCGGCTTCAAGGCGACCGGTGCCGGCCGCGACAAGTCGTTGCACGCGCTGGACGCCTACACCGCCCTCAAGACCACCTGGCTCGCGCTCCCGGAGGATTAGCGTGCGACTCAGCATCGAACCGACCGCCCGGACCGAGTTCGGCCCCGGTGTGGTCACCGATCTCCCCGCCTACGTCGACACCCTGACCCGGACCCGCGCGTTCGTGGTCACCGACCGCGGCCTGCGGGCCACCGGGATCGTCGGGCGCGTCGAGAAGATCCTGGCCTCGGCCGGGCTCGAGCACGCCGTCCACGAGGACGTCGGCCCCAACCCGTCGACCGCCGAGCTCGACCGCGGCGCCGCGCGGCTGCGCGAGTTCGGCGACGCCGCCGTGATCGCCCTCGGCGGCGGCTCGGCGCTGGACGCGGCCAAGGGCATCTCCCTGCTGGCCGGCAATCCCGGCGCGGCCGCCGCCGACGCGGACCGGCTATGGGAAGCCCAGGCCGGGCTGCCCCTGATCGCCGTGCCGACGACGTCGGGCACCGGCGCCGAGACCAACGGCTTCGGGGTCACCGAAGACCCGTGCGCACGCCGGAAGGTCTACATCGGCCACCCGTCGGTGAAGCCGCGGATCGCGGTGCTGGACCCCGAGCTCACCCTCAGCCTGCCGCCGGCGGTGACCGCGGCCACCGGCCTGGACGCGCTCGTGCACGGCATCGAATCGCTCGCCTCGCGCGGGTCGAGCCCGGTGTCGGCGGCCTACGCGGCCCAGGCGGTCACGCTGATCGGCCGCTGGCTGCCGGTAGCCCACCGCGACGGCGGCGACCTGGAGGCACGGTCGCAGCTGATGCTGGGGGCCCACCTGGCGGGGCACGCGCTGACGCTGTCCGGCCTCGGCCTGGTCCACGGCCTCGGCCACGCACTGACGGCGCACACCGGCACTCCCCACGGCATCGCGCTGGCGGCGGTGCTCGAGGAGGTCATGGCCTTCACCGCCCCCTCCGCCCCGGCCGCGTTCGAGGCGGTGGGCCGCGCGCTCCACGTGACGCCGGAGCCGGACTGGGCGGAGGCGTCGATCGCGGCGGTCCGGGAGATCTCGGGCGCGCTCGGGATCAAGCGCCCGTTGCGCGAACTGGGTGTCACGACGGACCTGATCCCGGCGATCGCAGCAGGCGCACTGGCCGACGCGGTGACCAAGAACGCCCCGCGGCAGCCGTCCGAAGAGGAGACGGTGGACCTGCTGCGTTCGGTGTTCTGACGCATCGAGTCACCGGCGTTCCTGGACGATCCACGTGTTGCCGTCCGGGTCGGCGAAGTCCAGGAAGCTGGCGTGGTCCCGCCGCCGCGGATCCGGTCCCGGTGCGAAGTCCCCTTGCCAGTCCACGGACTTCTTGTGCCGGATCGCGCCGACGGGGACGCCGCGGGCGGCCAGCTCGCGGTGCGCGGCTTCGATGTCGGCCACCACCAGGTAGCCCGCGCGGGCCGAACCGGGGGCCGCGTCGGTGAGGCCGGTCCCGAACTGGATCGAGCACGCCGACCCGGGCAGGGTCAGCTGCACGACGCGGAACTCGTCGTTCGGCCGGTAGTCGATGTCCAGGGTGAAGCCGGCCTGCTCGGTGTAGAAACGAGCCGCGCGGTCGACGTCGGCGACGGGCAGCGTGACGACTTCGATGCGGTAGTCCATCAGTACTCCTCCTTGCGGTTCGTAGTCGTTTCGGTGGTCGCGGAGACCGGGGTACGGAAGGATGCCGGGCATGCCAGCGACAGTGCCCGCCCTGCCCGAGGACTCCTTCCGGCGCGTGCTCTGCGTCGTCGCGCACCCCGACGACATGGAGTACGGCCTGTCCGCGGCGGTCGCCCGCTGGACGGCCCAGGGCATCGAGGTCGGCTACCTGCTGCTCACCCGGGGCGAAGCCGGGATGCCCAACCCGCCCGAGGAGACGGCCCGGCTGCGCGTGGCCGAGCAGCGGACGGCGTGCGAGATCGTGGGGGTCGAGGACCTGACCGTGCTCGAGCACCCCGACGGTGTGCTCGTCTACGGCCTCGATCTGCGCCGCGACATCTGCCGGGAGATCCGCCGCTTCAAGCCCGACATGGTGCTCGGCTACGGGCACGACGTCGAGACGCCGATGGGCTTCGACCACGCCGACCACCGGGTGGTGGCCCTCGCGACGATCGACGCCCTGCGCGACGCGGCCAACCGGTGGGTGTTCCCGGAGCAGATCGGCGAGCTCGAACCGCACGACGTGCGCTGGCTCGCCTTCCCCGGACTTCCCGGCTACCCGAACGTCACCCACGGTGTGGAGGTCACCGGTGAGCCGCTGCGCCGCGGTGTCGCCTCTCTCGAGGCCCATGCCGCGTACCTGGCCGCGCTCCCCGGCCACCCCGCGCCCGCCGAGTTCATCCCCGAGTTCACCGCCCTGAGCGGCAAGGCGATGGGTGTCGACCACGCGGTGCTGTTCCGCGTCGTCGACCTCCAGGCGGTGCCGGAGCTCGCCGGGCCGGACATGGACTACCACTGAGCGCGCTCTCCAGGCCCGGGTTCAGACGAGCGGCTCACCTCCGTCGACGCCCAGCGTCACGCCCGTCAGGAAGCCGGCGGTGAGCGCGAAGACGACGGCGTCGGCGATGTCTTCGGTTCGCCCGATGCGGCGCGCCGGATTGGTGGCGGTGCGCGCCGCGAACAGCTCGGCCTTCTTCTCGGCGCCCAGGCCGTCGTAGGCGCCGGTGTCGATCGTGCCCGGCGAGACCGCGGTGACGCGGATCGGCGCCAGCTCGACCGCGAGGCCGCGGATCACCACGTCGACCGCCGCGTTGGTCGCGCCCACGGCGAGCATGCCCGGCGCGGGTTTACGGGCGGACGAACCCGAGAAGAAGACGAACGAGCCGTCCTCGGGCATCCGTGGCGCGAGGTACTTCGCCAGCAGGATCGGGCCGAGCACCTTGACCTCGAACGACTTCAGCACGGTGTCGTGGCCGAGATCGCCGAGCGCGCCGCGGGCCCGGGCCGACGCCGTCGACACGACGTGGTCGACCCGGCCCAGCCGCTCGGCCAGGGCCGCGACGCCGGCTTCGTCGGTGAGGTCGACCTGCTCGGCCGTGACGCCCGGGTCGTCGTAGGCCGCGGCGAGGGCGTCCGGGTCGCGGCCGGCGACGACGACCGTGGCGCCGGCCTCGCGCAGGGCCAGTGTGACCGCGCGGGCGATCCCGCTGCCGCGCCCGACGACGAGCACGCGGCGGTCTTTCAGGGTGGTGGACATGATCACTCCGTTCCGGTGAGGACGGCCGCGGCGCGCGACCGCAGCTCGTCGGGATCGAGGCCCCGGTCGACGCCGTGCGGGGTCACGGCCTGGCCGGGTTCGAGAGCCAGCTTCCGGTCGTCGAGCCACACGTCGACGACGTCCGGTTCGAACGAGACGAACCCGGACACCCGGGCCACCTCGGGCCAGGCCTCGGGGTAGGACCAGGCGGCGCGCCCGCGCGAGCCGATGTCGAAGTAGCCGGCCAATCCCTTGTAGGGGCAGAAGGTCTGGCCTTCGACGGGTGTCAGGGCCGTCAGGTCGATGTCTTCGCGCGGCACGTACCAGCGCGGGGCGAAGCCGGACTCGTAGAGCACCACGGGGCGCCGGGTCTCGGCGACGACGCGGTCGCCGTCGCGCACCACGAGGTGCCGGGACGTCTGCCGGATGTCGACGCGGTGGTACGGGTCGGCCGCGTGCCCGAGGATCCGCTCGTCCTCTTCGTAGAAGGCGTCCATCGCCCGCCAGGCGAAGGCGACGCGGTCACGCAGGACGCCGGCGTGGTCCGGCAGGCCGGTGTACGCCCAGGCCGCCCGCGGTGCCTCCTGCTCCCCCGCCCGCACGGTGAACCAGGCGGCCGGGCCGAGGTCGCGGTGGGTCGTCGTGCGCGGCTCGGCGCCGAGCACCCCTTCGGCCACGTCGGCGCGCGGGAAGTACGCCACCGGGTAGCGGTTCGGCTCGTGCAGGAGCACGACGTCCTCGCTGTCGGCGACCCACTGCCCGCCGAAGCGCACGCGCATCCGGCGGCGGAGCGGCTCGGCGAACAGCAGCCGCTCCGGCAGCGGCTGCGGCACCAGGAAGTGCCCGACCGAACGCTCCGAGAGCGGTCCTTGCTGCCATGCCAGTCCCATGACCTGCCCCTTTCCGGCTAACCGTTCTGAATTGCCTTACTGGTTAGACACAGAACCACGGGAGGGTGTAACCTGTCAAGCACGAGTTGGGAGGTTAGACCGATGAGCTACGAGAAGCTGCTGCTCGACCTGCTGAACAGCACCCCCGTGCGCAACGGCGCACCCGAGGACGACCTGGCCGACGCGGCATCGGGCCGCGGCTGGCTCGCCGCCCACGACCAGCCGGACTCCGAAGAGGAGTGGCACGCGGTACGCGAGGCGCGTGCCGTGCTGCAGCGGATCGTGCGCGGCCAGGACGCCCCGGCGGCAGCCGCGCCGTTCGTCGAAGGCCTGAGCTACAAGGCGTTCTTCGCGGACGACGAGATCCAGTGGCAGCTCGATCCCGCGCCTGGCCACGCCGCCGCGTCCCGGGTCGTCCTCGCCTGGGCCGAACTCACGAAGGCGGGCGGGAACCGGCTGCGCCCGTGCGCCAACCCGGACTGCCGGCTGTTCCTGATCGACCACAGCAAACCCAACAGCGCGCGCTGGTGCTCGATGGCGGTCTGCGGCAACCGCATGAAGGCGCGCCGGCACTACCAGCGCACCCGCGCCGAATCCACGGAGTGAAGCTCGTGCCCAGACTGCTGTCCCTCAACGTCGGAAAACCGGAGGACGTGCCCTGGCAGGGCCGGACCGTCCACACCGGCATCTTCAAGTACCCCGTCGACGGCCCGGTGATGGCCCGCCGGCTCAACATCGACGGCGACGGGCAGGGCGACCTGGGCGGCCACGGCGGCGAGAACCGCGCGGTGCTCGTCTACCAGCGCCAGTCCTACGAGTTCTGGCGCGGCGAGCTGGGCCGCGACGACCTGGAGTACGGCCAGTTCGGCGAGAACTTCACCGTCGACGGCCTGGCCGACGACGAGGTGCACATCGGCGACCGCTACCGGATCGGGGAGGCCGAGTTCGAGGTCACCCAGCCGCGCGTCACGTGCTTCCGGGTGGGGATGCGCCTCGGCGAGCCGCGGATCCCCGCGCTGCTCGTCGCGCACCACCGGCCGGGCTTCTACCTGCGGGTGATCCGCGAAGGCCGGGTCCGCGCGGGTGACGAGATCGTCCGCACCCGGACCGGGCGCCACGAGATGAGCGTCGCGGCGATCGACGCGCTCCTCTACCTGCCCGGCCGGGACGCCGCCGACCTCCGCAAGGCCGTCGACATCCCCGCGCTCAGCCCCGGCTGGCAGGGGTCGTTCCGCGAGCTGCTCGACGAGCGGGCGCCGGAAACCCAGGCCTGGGCCGGGTTCCGCGAGCTGCGCGTCACCCAGCTCGTGCCGGAGAGCACCACCGTCACGTCGATCCACCTGAGCGCGGCCGACGGTTCGCCGCTCTCCCGGCCCGAGCCCGGCCAGTTCCTCACCCTGCGGGTCCCCGGGGCAAGCGACCCGGCGCCGGTCCGCAGCTACTCGCTGTCGGCGGGCGCGTCGGATGCGGAGTACCGGATCAGCGTCAAGCGCGACGGTGCCGTGAGCGGCTACCTCCACACCCACCTGGCCCCCGGCGCGCTGCTGCCGGTCGCCGCGCCGCGCGGCGACTTCGTCCTGGCCGACGGCGACTCCCCGGTGCTGCTGATCTCCGCCGGCATCGGGGTCACACCGGTGCTGGCGATGCTGCACGCGCTGGCCGCGGCGGGCAGCACCCGGGACGTCCGCTGGCTGCACACCACCCGCTCGGCCGCCGAGCACGCGTTCGCCACCGAAGCGCACAAGCTGCTGGCGAGTCTCCCCCAGGCCCGCGAGGACGTCTTCTACACGGCCGAAACCCCGCCGCCCGGTACGCCCGGCGCGCGGCGGGGGCGTCTCGACCGAGCCGCTTTGTCTACTTTGGACTTGCCGGTCGACGCCACCGCATACGTTTGCGGGCCCGAAGGCTTCATGACCGCGACACGGGACGCGCTCGTCGAACTCGGCCTGGCGCCCGGCCGCGTCCACAGTGAACTGTTCGGCGCGCTGCCGGCGATCAACCCCGGGATCGTCGGGGCCGTCCACACCCCGCCCCACGCGCCGGCGCCCCCGCCGGGCACCGGCCCCCGGGTCACGTTCGCCCGCAGCGGCCTGGCGGTGCCGTGGAGCGAGCGGTACCCGAACGTCCTGGAGTTCGCCGAGGCGTGCGACGTGCCGACCCGCTGGTCGTGCCGCACCGGCGTCTGCCAGACGTGCGTGACGCCGGTCCTGTCGGGCGCCGTCGAGTACGAGCCCGCTCCCCTGGAGGATCCGCCACCGGGCACGGCGCTCGTGTGCTGCGCCCGGCCGGGAGGTGATCTGGTCCTGGACCTCTGAGCTCCGGACGGCGTGCCCGGCGCGGCCGTGGCAGTCTCGGTGGCATGACGGCAGAACGGTTCGAAGTGACCCGCAAGGTCGAGGCCCCGCCGGCGAAGGTGTTCGCCCTGCTGAGCGATCCGCAGGGGCACGTCGCCATCGACAGCTCGGGGATGCTGCAGTCGGCGGACGGCGAACCGGTCCGCGGGGTGGGTGACGAGTTCGTCGTGCACATGGACCGCGAGGCCCTCAACGACGTGCCGATGGGCAAGTACGACGTCACGGTGATCATCACCGAGTACGAGCAGGACGCGCTGCTGGAATGGACCATCTCCGGCACGATCCAGCCGCCGATCCGCCACCTGTACGGCTACCGGCTGGCACCGGACGGCGACGGCACCCTGGTCACGTCGTACTACGACTGGAGCCGGATCGAGGACCGGTACCGGGACAAGATCAGCTTCCCGATCATCCCGGAAGCGGCCCTGCGCGCGACCCTCGGCATCCTGGCCCGCACCGTGGAGTGACCCCATCCGCCCGTTCAGGCGGGACCTTGTCCTTTGTGGACGAAACGGGCGGGAAGAGGCCCAGACCGCGGACGCCATGACGACCGGCACCGCCAACTGAGCGACGGCGTTCGGTGCGGCGGGGTGCCCGGACGGGTGCGGCCACCCGTTCGGGCGAGTGCGGTCCCAGGTCATGGGCACTGTTGCGCATGACCGCATGGAAGGGTCCACTCGGCCCAACCACTACTACCGCGGAAGGACCACCATGTCGGTCACCGACGAGCTCCTGGCCAACAACGCCGAGTACGCCGCCCAGTTCTCCGGACCGCTGCCGCTGCCGCCCGCCAAGCACGTCGCCGTCCTGGCCTGCATGGACGCGCGCATCAACGTCTACGGCGTGCTCGGCCTCAACGAAGGCGAAGCGCACGTCATCCGCAACGCCGGCGGGGTCGTGACCGAGGACGAGATCCGGTCGCTCGCCATCAGCCAGCGGCTGCTCGGCACCGAGGAGATCATCCTCATCCACCACACCGACTGCGGCATGCTGACCTTCACCGACGACGACTTCAAGAAGTCGATCCAGGAGGACGTCGGCGTCAAGCCGGCCTGGGCCGCCGAAGCCTTCACCGACCTCGACACCGACGTCCGCCAGTCGATCGCGCGGATCAAGAACAGCCCGTACATCCCCAAGAAGGACTCGGTGCGCGGGTTCGTCTTCGACGTCGCGACCGGGAAGCTGAACGAGGTCGCCTGACCGGCGCTCAAGCCTCTTTCGCGAACAGGATCCCCAGCTCCGAGCACGTCTCCAGCAGCCACGGCGCCGAGGCCCGCATCCGGGACTCCGTCCAGCGCTCGGCCGGACCGGACACCGCCACCGACATGCCGCCGTCACCGTCGAATGTGGACGGAACGGGCGCGGCGATGCCGTGCACACCAGGGTGGTCCTCGCCGAACGACAGGACGTACCCGTCGGTGCGGGCCTCGGCCAGCGCCGCGAGCAGCTCCTCGGGGTCGTCGGCCTGGGCGGCCAGGCGGTCCGCTTCCCGGACGGGCAACGCGGCGAGGATGGCCCGGCCGCTCGCCCCGCGGCCGAGCCGGGTCGTCTCGCCGATCGTCGCCGCGCGGCGGAGGACCTCGGCGGTGCTTTCGGCGCCGAGCACCAGGACCGCGCGGCCGCCGCTGCGGACGTGCAGGGTCGCCGTTTCGCCCGTCGTTTCGGCGAGCGCGCGCAGGGCCGGGGCCGCCGCCTGGTAGAGCGCGGCCTGCGGGAGCACCGCCGCGGCGACGCCGACCAGGCGGCTGCCGGCGAAGTAGCCACCCGAGTCGATCCGGTCGACGTAGCGTTCTTCCTGCAGCACCCGCAGCAGGCGGTAGCAGGTGCTCTTCGACAGGCCGACCTGCTCGACGAGGTCCGGCAGGCCGACCGGTTCCCCGGCCGCCACGACGGCTTCGACGAGCCGCAGCGCCCGCCGGGCCGTCTCCGCGCCTTCCGTGTGGTTCGACACGTCGTCCCTGTCCCCACCTGGTTCCGCCATGTGGATCGCGATCTTACTCGCCGGTGCGGCCGTTCAGGCGAAAGACGCGGGACCGAAACGGCCCCACGCCAGGAACGCCGCGAGGGCGAGGTAGGTCAAGTTCAGGGCGACGAACTTGGCGGCCCCGTCGTGGCGGAGGTGGGTGATCATCGCGCCGATCATCAGCAGCACCCAGCAGGCCGCCGTCACCGGCACGAGGACCGGCGCGACGCCGGCGAGGGCGGGCAGGATCAGCCCGATCGCGGCCAGCAGCTCGAGGATTCCGAGGGTCTTGACGAAGCCGGCGCCGAAGTCGCCGGTCCACTGCCCGCCGGGGATCGTGGCGAGCTTCTCCTTGGCCACGAACGTCTTGCTGACGCCGCCGGTCAGCGCGACGGCGGCGAGCAGTCCGGCGGCGATCCACAGTGCGAGGTTCACGGGTTCTCCTTGAGGTCTCGGTGGTCGACCTCGAGATGCCGCGCGACCGCGGTTTGTGACAACCGGCCCCGTGCTGACCGAGGTTTGGTCACGGAACGAACCCGTCCGAGACACCCGAACGGTCACTTTCGGGCGACGAGGGTGATCTGCACCAACAGGGCGTAACGGATCACCCGCTTGGTCGATACTCCGTTCGTGTCCGGGACGCCCGGACCTTCACGAGGGGACCCATCGCTCATGTCTCGACTCCACCTGGGAGCGCTCATCGCCACCGGGGCCGTCGCCGCCCTGATCTGCACGGGGTGCTCGGGCACCTCCGGCAGCGCCGCCCCGGCCACCGTGTCCGCCGCTCCCGCCGCCGCCTCCACCTCCGCCGCGCCCGCGCTCGACGCCAAGGTCGCCGGCACCGCCGTGGTCGAAGCCGCGAAGCAGGCCAAGGCCGTGCACGTCCGGGGCACCATCTCCGAGGGCGGGAACATCAACCTCGACCTGCAGCTCAACCCGGACAGCGCGAGCGGCACCATCGTGAAGGACGGCACCGAGGTGCCGGTCCTGCGCGTCGGCGACAAGTACTTCTTCCGGTTCAGCGACTCGCTGATCAAGGAGGCCGGGATCCCGGCCTCGGTGGGCAAGCTGCTCAAGGACAAGTGGGTCCCCTCGACGTCCCAGATCGGCGCCGGCGTCGGCGAGGCGTTCAAGCAGTTCCTCGACTACAAGACCTTCACCGACAACACCATCGGCCAGCTGGACTCGACGAGCTTCTCCGGCGGCGAGCAGACGACCGTGGCCGGCGTCCCGGCGCTGACCTTCACCAGCTCCGACGGCACCGCGACGGTGGCCGCCGCCGAGCCGCACTACCTGCTGCGCATGGCCGACCCGAAGAGCGGCACGATGGAGTTCGCCGACTGGGACAAGCCGACGACGGTCACCGAGCCTAAGGCCTCGGAGATCTACTCCGGCCCCGGCGCCTGATCCGCACGCAGACCGCGCCCGGCAACGGCCGGGCGCGGTCCGTTTCAGAGCCGTGAACCCAGGTTTCCTCGCACCGGGGAAGCCCGCGCTCCCACCGCATTAAGCTCGGCACATGGAGCTACGCCAGCTTCGCTACTTCGTGACCGTCGCCACCGAACTGAACTTCGGGCGCGCCGCGGAGCGGCTGCACATCGCCGGACCGTCGCTGTCCCAGCAGATCAAGGCCCTCGAGCGGGACCTGGCCTGCCGGCTGTTCGACCGCGACCGCCGGTCGGTCACGCTCACCGAGTGCGGCGAGACCCTGCTGCCGAAGGCGCAGTCGCTGCTCACGCAGGCGGACGACCTGCGCCGGACGGCGGCGGGGATGGGCGCGCGCGAGCCGGTGCGGCTGGGGTACGTCAACTGGCGCCCCGACGACCTGCTCGGCCGGGTCGCGGGCGTGGCGCAGCTGCACGTCGACACGTGGGTGCTGCCGTCCCACGCCCAGGTGCGCCGGGTCGCCGACGAGAGCATCGACCTGGCGATCTGCTGGGTGACCGCCGGCGACCTGGCCGAACACGGCCTGCGCGCCGACCTGATCGGCGCGGACCGGCTCTACGCGGTCGGCACCGGCACCGGTGAGGTGCGCGCGTCGGACACGCTGGTGCTCGTCGACGGTGACACCGCGAGCTGGGCGTCCTGGAACGCCTACGCCGAGGAGTTCGCCGACGCCACGGGCGCGCGGATCGTCCGCACCCGCGACGGCGGCATCACCGGCCCGGCGTTCTTCGACCACGCCCGCAAGCTGCGGCGCCCGGTGCTCAACTCGCCGAAGGGCCAGACCACCCCGATCCCGCCGGACCTGGCCCGGCGGGAGATCGTGGCGCCGACGCCGTTCTGGACGTGGTCGCTGGTGTCCCGCCAGGACGAGACCCGAGCGCCGGTCCTGGCGACGATCGCCGCGCTTACCGCTGATGTCGGTGGGCTCGGCCTGGAAACGGGCACGCCGTGGCTGCCCTCCGACGACCCGCACGCCACGGTTACGCCGAAGGTTTGACGCTCGGCTGGTGCGAGACGAGACCGCGGCGCACTCGGCACGGCGACCCGCACTGGGCCATCGCCTCGACGGCCTGACACTCGCCCTCGGCGGGCACCTCATCGGCGCCTGCCGACAGCCCCACTCGGCCGCGGCAGGCACACCCGCGGCACCGCCAGGACGAATCCGCGCGGCGGTCCTGGAATCGCCGCTCTCACCGCCGAGGTCGGCTCGGACATGGGCACACCGTGGCTGCCTGCCAACGCCCCACACGCGGCCATCGCTTCGACCGGCAACGTCGGCGCCCGCCAACAGCTCGACTCGGCCGCGGTGCCGACGAGTCAGCCCAGCACCACCCACCGCCCAGTCCGGGACGACCCCACCCGACCGCGGTGCCGACGGATCAGCCCAGCTCCACCCGGCGCCCCGTACGGGACGACTCCAGCCCCGCCTCCGCCAGCCTGATGCCCCTCGCTCCTGCCTGGAAGTCGTACGGGTGGGGCCCGTCCGCGACTACATGGCGGACGAACTGCTCCCACTGCGCCTTGAAGCCGTTGCCGAACTCGGTGTTGTCCGGGACCTCCTGCCACTGGGCGCGGTAGTCGCGCGTCTCCGGCAGGTCCGGGTCCCACACCGGCTTCGGGGTCACCTCGCGCGGCTGGACCACGCACTTGTGCAGGCCGGCCACCGCGCTTCCCCGGGTGCCGTCCACCTGGAACTCCACCAGCTCGTCGCGGTGGACGCGGACGCACCACGACGAGTTCAGCTGCGCGATCACCCCGCCGTCCAGCTCGAAGATCGCGTACGCCGCGTCGTCGGCCGTTTCCTCGTAGGTGTCACCTTGTTCGTCCACCCTGGACGGGATGTGGGTGACGGCCCGGGCCGTCACCGCGCGGACTGCGCCGAACAGGTTCTCCAGCACGTAGTTCCAGTGGCAGAACATGTCCACGACGATGCCACCGCCGTCTTCGGCTCGGTAGTTCCAGCTCGGCCGTTGCGCGCTCTGCCAGTCGCCTTCGAAGACCCAGTAGCCGAACTCGCCGCGCACGGACAGGATGCGGCCGAAGAACCCGCTGTCCACCAGCCGTGCGAGCTTGCGCAGGCCGGGCAGGTACAGCTTGTCGTGCACGACGCCGTTCTTCACGCCCGCCGCGGCCGCCTGCCGGGCGAGCGTCAACGCGCCTTCGACCGATTCCGCCAGGGGCTTCTCGGTGTAGATGTGTTTGCCCGCGTCGATCGCCCGCGCGATCGCCTTCTCGCGGACCGACGTGAGCTGGGAGTCGAAGTAGAGCGGGAAGTCGGCGTCGGCGAGCGCGGTGTCGAGGTCGGTCGTCCAGCGGGTCAGGCCGTGGCGGCGGGCGATCTCGGACAGCTTGCCGTCGCTGCGGCCGACGAGCAGCGGTTCGAGCTGCACGCGGGAGCCGTCGGCGAGCAGGACGCCGCCCTGCTCGCGGATCGCCAGGACCGAGCGCACCAGGTGCTGGCGGTAGCCCATCCGGCCGGTGACGCCGTTCAGCACGACGCCCAGGGTCCGACTTGTCATTTCCACCTCACTGATCGGGGTGCGCGTACCGGCCGAACCAGGCGGCGGCCGCGCGCAGGGGAACGTCGACGGCGGCGAGGTCCGGGTACCAGGCCTTCTCCCACTCCAGGGAGACCCAGCCCGACCACGACCGGAGCAGCTCGCCGCACTCGGCAAGCGGGATCGCGCCCTCGCCCGGCGGGACCGGGGTCGGGTCGTCCCGGCCCACCGCGTCCTTGACCTGGAAGTAGCCGAGGTAGCGGCCCAGCACGTCGCGCGTGACGGCCGGTTCTTCCCCGGCCCGCCACGGGTGCACCGCGTCCCACAGGACGGCGACCAGGTCCGGGTCGCCGAACGGCTCGACGACCTCCCGGGCCGCGGCGCCGGTCGGCCGCGAGTCGTGGGTTTCGAGCAGCAGCCGCACGCCGGAGCCGCGCAGGTCGTCGAGGACGGCTTCGATCCGGGGTCGCGCCTCGCCGTCACCGCCGGGGAAGACGCGCACCGACGGCGCGCCGATCCCGTGCGCCAGCTCGATCAGCGCGCGCAGCTCGTCGACCACCGGCCCGTCGGGGCCGGGACGGCAGACCTTCGCGTACCCGGCCAGGCACGCGACGGCCAGCCCTTGGTCGTCGAGCAGGGAACGGAAGTCGCCGACGGCCGTGTTCGCCAGTCCCAAGTGGACTTCTTCGTCCGGGTGCACGCGCAGCTCCAGGCCTTCACACCCGTGCGCCAGCGCCGTCCTCGCGGCCTCGCGCACCGGGACTCCCGGCATGCCCAGCGTGCTCACGGCGAACCGCCAGCCCATCGGCGACCTCCCTCGCTCAGCCTCCTTTGTAAGCGCTTACAGTATTGTGTGTCAAGGGTTTCACGTCCCGTCGATCAGCCGGACGGCGAGGTCCGGGCTGAACGTCCCCGCGGGCACCGTCGGCGCGATGCCGCACTGGCCGTCGGACACGCCCGGCGTCTTGACCCACAGGAGCATCTCCGCGCCACCACCGATCTGCGCGGTGACGCCGAGCTTGCGCCCGGCCGGGTTGCACCAGTTCCCGTTGGAGCCGTTGGCGTTGCGGCTGGTGTCGACGACGAACTGCGCGCTGCCGCCCACCCCCGACTTCACCGAATTGGCGTAGCTCACCGACTGGCTGGTGGTGTAGTAGTTCGACACGTTCACCGCGAAGCCCCGGACGTTCGCCACCCCGGCCGCCTTCAGGCGGCTGGCCATGGTCGGCGCCGCCACCCAGCCCGCGTTGCCGCCGTCGAGGTAGGCGTAGGTGTTCGGCGCCTTCTGCTGGAACATCTGCGTCGCGTAGGTGAGCATCGTGTTCCGGTCGGCGATCTGCGCGCTGCTCATGCAGTCGAAGTCGCCGAGCGCGTCCGGCTCGATGATCACGACGGCCGGGTGGGTCCCGATGCCGGCCGCGAACCCCGAGATCCACGTCTTGTACGCGCCGAGGCTCCCGGCTCCCCCGCCGGACTCGCCGCCGCACGCGTCGCGGCCGGGCAGGTTGTAGGCGACCAGCACCGGCAGCTTGTCGTGGCTGTCGGCGGCGCCGACGTAGCTCGCCACCGAGCTGCCGATGTTCGCGTCGTTGCCGAACCACTTGGCGATCGGCTTCGACGCGATGGACGCGTTGATCTTCGAGGCTCGCGAGTCACCCGAGTGCGACGCCACCCACTGGGCGGGCGCCGAACCCGGGTTGACGTAGAACCCGCTGGTCAGGTCGATCGGACTGGCCGCGCTCGCGGGCTCGGCCGTGCCCACGAGCAAGAGTGCCGACACCGCGAGGATGCGGGCTGTCCACGGCATTGTGGACCTCCTTCTTTTCTTGTGGAGGGGTTACTTGCCGGCGGCGAACGCCGCGACCCAGGCGAGCGACGAGTTCCAGTTGATCGCCGTCTCGTTCGTGGAGTAGGAGAAGATGTCGTCGATGTAGCACTTCGCGGGCGCGCAGCCTGGCAGGTTCTGCTGGGCGACGGGGTCCTGCAACCCGCTGTTCGGGCCGCCGGCCAGCGAACCCGGCGGCGGGGGCGGCAGCTTCGGGTCGAGCTGGTGGGCCCAGATCCGGCCGTGCTCGTTGATGCTGGCCCGCTCGCCGTAGCCGGTGACGAACGACTGGTTCAGCCCGTTGCGGCCGAGCAGGTAGTCCATCGACTCGAGGACGGCGTCGCGGTACCCCGGCCGGTGCGTCAGGTCGTAGGCCGTCGCGATCACCAGGGCGTTGTTGGTGGTGGAACTGCTCGAACCCCACGGGTAGGCCGCCGCCTTGAACGGGTTCGGGTACCCCTGGCTGTTGACGTTGCGCACGTACTGGTCGGCGACGCTCAGCACCCGCTGCCGGGCACCCAGGACGCGGTCCAGGGGGAAGCGCCACGGGAGCCGGGCGATCGTGAGGTCGGTCAGGGCACCGGTGTCGCGCCACGAGAACCCGTCGGCGGTGATCCGGCCGGTCATCGACTTCAGGTAGGTCCGGTCGCCCGTGGTCGCGTACAGCTCGGTCGCCGCCCAGGAGAACTCGTCGGTGACGTCCGTGTCGGCGTACGCGCCGCCGCCGACGCTGTCGTCGGACGGCGCGTAGATCGCCGGGTGGGCGAGCGCGGCCTGCCACGCCGTCTTGGCCGCGGCCAGGCACTTCGCCGCGAACGCGCGGTCGTAGGGCAGCCAGACGCGGGCGCACTGGGCGGCCGCGGCGGCCAGGTTGAGCGTCGCCGCGGTGGACGGCGGGTGCAGGTAGCGCGGCTGCGCGTCGGCCTGGGGCTGCGTCGGCAGCGCGGTCCAGGCGAGGTCGTGGATCTTGTGGTGGGCCATGCCCGCGAGGGGCTGCCCGGCCGGGACCTGCATCTTCAGCAGGAACTCGACCTCCCAGCGGGACTCGTCGAGCACGTCCGGGACGCGGTTGCCCGCTTCGGGTACCTTCAGCAGGCCGTCCTTCAGGCTCGCCCAGTCCCCTGTGGACAGTGACCGTTCGTAGCTGTCCATGAGCTGCCACGCGGCGAGCGCGCCGTTGACGACGTACTTGCCCTGGTCGCCGGCGTCGTACCAGCCGCCGCTGACGTCGAGGGAGTAGTCGCAGGTCCCGGGCAGGCAGGGCACGGACGTGTCGCCCTTGTTGGGCGCGACACCGAGGTGCCCGGCCGGGCGCGCGTACGCGTCACCGACGTAGGCGGCGTCGATCGGGGTGCCGCTGCGGACGAGGTAGAAGTACTCCAGGGCGTCCTTGCGCAGGCCGTCGTACGGGTTGCGCGCGATGTCGAACGGCTCGCTGACCGCCGGGCCGACCGCGAGGGTGTAACCGGTCCCCTCCTTGCGGTAGTCGCCGAAGTCCGCGATGTGCACGTGGTCGCCCGAGGCGGCGTCGTCGCCGCGCACCTGGGTCCGGCCCTTCTTCACGACCTTGCCCGTGCTGTCGCGAAGTTCCCACGGCACCGGCTTGGTCGAAGCATCCACAATGGACGCCTCCTTCGGGCCGGTCGTCGCGTACCCGACCTGGTTCACCCGCACGGGTGAGCCGTAGTCCTTGCCGCCGCCCGGGGCGATGGCGCCCCCGGTGAGCGAGACGTCGTCGACGCAGAACGTGTAGGCCTTGGCGGCGCCGCCGAACTGGAAGTTCACCTGGCCGCGCAGGGTGGACAGGCTGGAGTTGCCGGTGAAGGTGAACGTCTTCGGGGTGCTCGTGACGGCGGCGGTCTTCGAGAACATCGTCGTGCTCGGGGCGACCGCGAGGCCGAGGCCGGCGCGGATGGTGACGTCGGCGGTGGCCGTCGCGGTGAACCGCAGTGTGTACGGCTGGCCCGTTTCCAGGGGGATGTCGTTCTCGCCGAGCATCGAGTCCCACGGGTTGACCGTGCCGGCGGGGACGTCGGCGCACAGGCGACCGGCGTCGATGCGGGACGGGGTGTTCCCGCTGCTCCACCACGGGGCCTTGGTGGTGTCGAAGGTGCCGTTGAGCACGCGTTCGTACGGCGCGTCGGCGTGCGCGGCCGGGGCCAGCGTCACGGCGAGCACGGCGGGCAAGCAGGCTGCGAGCAGCCTGGATCTTACGGACATACCGGAACTCCTGGGGACTTGAAGGAGCCGGCACGCCACAGCGTCAGCGGGGATGGTGCGCCCGGGACGGCGGGTGTGTCAACCGTCCCGGGGTCTTGACAGCTGCCTCTTCACAACCGCGCCAACTCCGGGTTACAGTTCTGTAAGCGCTTCCAATTCTGGCGCAAGCCAGCCAGCGTCCCACCGGCACAGCCGCAGCGTCGCAGCAGGTGAAGGTGTTTTCACAAAGTCGTGATGTAGGCCGAACGGACTGTTAGCGGTTCCGGAATCGGCCTCGCAAGTGGAGGATTTCATGCCTGCCAGACTCAGGCGGACACTGCTGGCCACCGCCATGGCCGCCACCCTCACCGCCGCCGCGGCCTGCGGCGGCGCGAACGATCAGCAGAGCGCGTCCGGCCCGGTCACCCTCGTGGTGAAGACGTTCAGCCAGTTCGGCTACGACGCCCTGTACAAGCAGTACGAGGCCAGCCACCCCGGGGTCACCATCAAGGAGGAGAACATCGGGAAGCTGGGCGACTACTCGCCCAAGCTGCAGCAGTGGATGACCGCGGGCTCCGGGGCCGGCGACGTCGTGGCGCTCGAAGAGGGCATCATCAGCCAGTACGTCGCGAAGCCGGACAAGTTCGTCAACCTCCTCGACAAGGGCGCGGACTCCCTCAAGCCGGACTACCTGGACTGGAAGTGGAACCAGGCCCTGACCGCCGACGGCAAGACGCTGATCGGGCTCGGTACCGACATCGGTGCCCAGGGGATGTGCTACCGCAAGGACCTGTTCCAGAAGGCCGGCCTGCCGGTGGATCGCGACCAGGTCGGCGCCCTCTGGCCCACGTGGGACGCCTACCTGGCGACGGGAAAGCGCTTTCTCACCGCGAACACCGGCGCGAAGTTCTACGACTCCTCCAGCGGCATGTACCAGAACATCCTGATGCAGCAGGGTGATCACACCTACTACGACAGGGCGAACGCCTTCGTCGCGGACAGCAACCCCGCCGTGCGCAGCGCCTACGACCAGACCGTCGGGATGATCCAGGGCGGGCTGTCGGCGAACCTCGACCAGTACAGCCCGCAGTGGAACGCCGGGTTCAAGAAGGGCACGTTCGCCACCATCGCGTGCCCGTCGTGGATGCTCGCGACCATCCAGAAGCAGGCCGGCCCCGAAAACGCCGACAAGTGGGACGTCGCCAAGGTGCCGGGCAACGGCGCGGTGCGCGGCGGCTCGTTCCTCGCCGTGCCGAAGCAGAGCAAGCACCAGGACCAGGCCGTCGAGCTGGTGAAGTTCCTGACCAGCGCGCAGGGCCAGATCGGCGCGTTCCAGGCGAAGGGCAACTTCCCATCGTCCCCGCAGGCCATCGACGACCCGGTCGTCCAGGGGCTGACCAACGCCTACTTCGGCGGCGCGCCGGTCGGGAAGATCTTCGGTGCCAGCGCGAAGGCCGTGAAGCCGGTGTACCTCGGCCCGGCGAACGTCGCCATCGGCGACCGGTTCACCAACGCGCTGCTCGCCGTCGAACAGGGCAAGCTCCAGCCGGACGAGGCGTGGGCGAAAGCCATCGACGAAGCCCGGCGCCTGGTCAAGTAGCCCCGGGCGGGGCGCGCGAGGCGTCCCGCGCGTCCCGCCCGGCCTCCATTAAGGACATTCGAGTTGGTCACCCAGCAACGGCCCCGCACGGCCGCGAAACCCCCGGCGCCGCCCAGGCCCCGGGAACGCGGCAGCCTGCTGTCCCGGTGGGACCTCAAGGCCTCGCCGTACCTGTACATCGCCCCGTTCTTCCTCGTCTTCGCGGTCTTCGGCCTGTTCCCCCTGCTCTACACGGCATGGGTCTCGCTGCACAACTGGGACCTCGGCGGCGACGGCGGCTTCATCGGCTTCGGCAACTACGCCACCCTCTTCGGCGACCCGGACTTCTGGAACGCCGTCGTCAACACCCTCGGCATGCTGGTGCTGGCCACGGTGCCGCAGCTGCTGCTCGCGATGGTGGTCGCCGCGCTGCTGAACCAGCAGCTGCGCGCCCGGCTGCTGCTGCGGATGGGCGTGCTGCTGCCGATCGTCACGTCGGTGGCGGCGGTCGGCATCGTGTTCAGCCAGATCTTCGACCGCGACGCGGGCATGGTCAACGGCCTGCTGCACCTGGTCGGTATCTCGCCGGTCGACTGGCGCGCCGACAAGTGGTCGTCCTGGGTCGCCATCTCGACGATGGTCGACTGGCGCTGGACCGGCTACAACTCGCTGATCTACCTGGCGGCCATGCAGTCGATCCCACGTGAGCTGTACGAAGCGGCCACTGTGGATGGTGCGTCCAAGATCCGGCAGTTCCGCAGCATCACGGTGCCGATGATCCGCCCGGCGATCGTGTTCACGGTGATCATGTCGACCATCGCCGGCATGCAGCTGTTCACCGAGCCGCTGATCTTCGGGCAGGGCACGTACGCCATCTCCGGCGGCTCGCTGCGCCAGTTCCAGACCGTGTCGATGTACATGTTCGAGAAGGCCTTCCGCGACGCCGACCTCGGCTACGGCTCGGCCATCGCGTGGATGATCTTCCTGCTCATCACCATCCTCGCGGTCGTCAACTTCCTCGTCACCCGGAGGTCCTCGAAGTGATGCGGAAGACCTCTCCCCTGGTCTACGTCACGCTGCTGGCCGGGATCGCGCTCTCGGCGTTCCCGCTGTACTGGCTGTTCGTGGTCGCCACCCGGACCAACGACATCGTCGGCGACTGGCCGCCGCCGCTGCTGCCCGGCGGCAACCTCTTCGGCAACGTCGGCCGGCTGTTCACCGCCGAGGACGCGAACTTCCTGCTGGGCCTGGTGAACTCGGCGATCGCGTCGGTGGTCGTCACCGTCTCCGTCGTCTTCTTCAGCACCCTGGCCGGGTTCGCCTTCGCCAAGCTGCGCTTCCGCGGCCGCAACGGGCTGCTGGTGGTCATCCTCGGCACGATGATGATCCCGGTGCAGATGGGCATCATCCCGCTGTACATGATCATGGTGCAGCTGGGCTGGCAGAACCGGCTGCAGGCGGTGATCGTGCCGTTCCTCGTCTCCGCGTTCGGCGTGTTCATGATGCGGCAGTACGCCGAGCGCTCGGTGCCGGACGAGCTGATCGAGGCCGCGCGCATCGACGGCTGCTCGACGTTCCGGATCTACCTCACGGTCGTGCTGCCCGCGCTGCGGCCGGGCGCGTCGGTGCTGGCGCTGTTCACGTTCATGAGCACCTGGAACGAGTTCCTCTGGCCGATCGCGGTGCTGGAGAACGACAACCCGACCGTGCAGTTCTCGCTGAACCAGCTGTCCACGAGCTACTACACCGACTACACGCTGATGTTCGCCGGCGCGCTCGTCGCCTGCGTCCCGCTGCTGCTGGTCTTCCTGGCCTTCGGCAAGCAGATCATCGGCGGCATCATGGAAGGAGCGGTCAAGGCGTGAGCACGTTCGAACCCGGTTTTCTCTGGGGCGCGGCGACGTCGAGCTACCAGATCGAGGGCGCGACGGCCGAGGACGGACGCGGACCGTCCATCTGGGACACCTTCGCCGCGACCCCCGGCAAGGTCGACCAGGGCGACACCGGTGACGTCGCCGCCGACCACTACCACCGCTACCGCGACGACGTCACGCTCATGAAGGACCTCGGGCTCGGTGCGTACCGGTTCTCCGTCGCCTGGCCGCGGATCCAGCCCACCGGGTCCGGGGCGGTCGAGCAACGCGGGCTCGACTTCTACCGCCGGCTCGTCGACACGCTGCTGGAGCACGGCATCCAGCCGTGGCCGACGCTCTACCACTGGGACCTGCCCCAGCCTCTCGAAGACGCCGGCGGCTGGCCCAACCGGGACACCGCGCAGCGGTTCGCCGACTACGCGGCGATCGTGCACGACGCGTTCGCCGACCGCGTGACGCACTGGACGACGCTGAACGAGCCGTGGTGCTCGGCGTTCCTCGGCTACGCCACCGGACGGCACGCGCCGGGACGGCAGGAGCCCGGTGCCGCGGTGCGCGCCGCCCACCACCTGCTGCTGGGGCACGGCCTCGCCGCGGAAGCCATGCCGGACAGCACGGTCGGCCTCACGCTGAACCTGACGCACGTCTCCCCCGCGTCCCGCGCCGAGCCCGACCTCGACGCCGCCCGGCGGATCGACGGCATGCAGAACCGGCTGTTCCTCGATCCGGTGCTGCTCGGCGAATACCCCGCCGACGTCCAGGCGGACCTGGCCGGGGTGACGTCGTTCGACCACGTCCTCCCGGGGGATCTGAAGACCGTCTCCGCGCCGCTGGACTTCCTCGGCGTCAACTACTACTCGCCCATGCTCGTCGCCGGCGGCGGCGCGCCCCGGCCGTCGGCCTACGTCGGTTCGGACCGGGTCACGCAGGTCGACGGCGGCCGCCCTCGGACGTCGATCGGCTGGGAGATCGACGCCGGTGGCCTGCTGTCCCTGCTGACGCGGGTGAAACGGGACTATCCGGCCATCCCGCTGTACGTCACGGAAAACGGCGCGGCCTTCGACGAGCCCGTGCACGACCGGGCGCGAGTCACCTATCTGGACGGTCACCTGCGGGCCTGTGCGTCCGCGATCGCCCGGGGTGTCCCGCTCAAGGGGTATTTCGCGTGGTCGCTGCTCGACAACTTCGAGTGGTCCTACGGGTACGCGCAGCGGTTCGGGCTGGTGCACGTCGATTACAAGACCCAGGAGCGCACGCTCAAGGACAGCGCCCGCTGGTACGCCGCCGTCATCGCCCGGCACGGCCTGTGAGCGCTCACAGTCTTGTTAAGCTGACCGTCCGATCGATCCGGGGGAGGCGAGCACGATGAGCAACCGGCCGTCGACGCTCGAGGAAGTGGCGCGCCTGGCCGGGGTGTCCACCGGCACCGTGTCCCGGGTGATCAACAACGCCCCGCACGTCAGCAAGAAGTCGCGCGAAGCCGTGCAGCGGGCCATCGAGGAGCTGGGGTACGTGCCGAACACCGCGGCCCGGTCACTGGCCACGGCCCGGCGCGGCGCGGTGGTGCTGGCCATCTCCAGCGACGACCCGGCGTTGTTCGCCAACCAGTTCTTCGCCGAGGTGATCGCCGGGGTCAACGCCGTCATCGAGGAGACCGACCTCCAGCTGATGCTGGTGCTCGCGGCGTCCGAACGCGGCCGCTCGCGGCTGACGCGCATCCTGCAGTCGCGGGCCGCGGACGGCGTCATGCTGCTGGCGCTGCGGGAGAACGACCCGCTGTCGAAGATCGCCGACGAGGGCCAGGTGCCGGTGGTCCACGGTGGACGCTCGCTCGACCGCACGCCCCCGCACTACGTCGACGCCGACAACCGCGGGGGCGCCCGGCAGGCCGTGGAGTACCTGGTCTCGCTCGGGCGGCAGCGGATCGCGACGATCACCGGGCAGACCGACCAGCACGCCGGCGTCAACCGGTACCTGGGGTTCCGCGAGGCCCTCGCGCTGGCCGGGCTGCCCGACCACCGCGTGGCGCACGGCGACTTCAGCGAGGCCAGCGGCGTCGAGGGGATGGCGCGGCTGCTCGACGAGCACGCGGATCTCGACGCGGTGTTCGTTGCGTCCGACGCGATGGCGGCCGGGGCGTTGAAGGTCCTGCGGCAGCGGGGCCGTTCGGTGCCCGAGGACGTCGCGGTGGTCGGGTTCAACGACATCGTCACCGCGCAGCACACGCACCCCGCGCTGACCACGGTGCGCCAGCCGATCGAGGCGCTGGGCCGGGAGATGACGCGGATGCTGGTGCGGCTGATCGACGGCGAGAAGCCGACGTCGCTGATCCTGCCGACCGAGCTGGTGGTCCGCGAGTCCGCCTGAGCGCGTCATCCGGCGGTCACCTCCAGGGGGTCGAAGGTGATCCGGACCGTGAAGCCGTCCGGCCAGCGGATGCCCTCTTCGGTGACGTCCAGGTCGGTGGCCTCGGTGCCGAGCACGGCGTGGGCGATGAAGACGGTCGTCCCGTCGAGGTCGCCGGTGAGTCTCGGGAGGGAGACCCATGGCGTGTACGCGGTACCGTGCGGCGCGCGGACCTCGTCCTGCCCGGTCCAGCCGCTGAGGGGTTTGAGCACGGACTCCGCGGCCCAGCCGGTCTGTTCCACGGTCGCTCCCGGTGGGGCTCCGACCACTCGGTGCACGCGCACCTCGTCGCGCCCGCGCGCCACCGTGACGCTCTCGACGCGCAGGCCCGGGACGGCTGCCGTCTTGAAGATCGGCCGGTGCCAGGACGCGGCCCAGCCCCAGCCGTCACCCTGGCCCGCGCCGAGCGGGTGGATCCGGCGGCGGACGCTGCGCACTCCCCCGGCGACGACGGCGAAGTGGTTGTCGGCGGCGTTGTCCTTGGCCGTGGGGCCGGTGCAGGTGGAGTAGGCGAAGCGGCTGTAGTGCGGATCGTCGGCCGACTCGGCTTCGTGGGGACGCAGGTGGTCGCTGCCGTGGTTGTGCAGCCGGACGACGCCGTCCGCCTTCTGCAGCAGGAATCCCGGTGCGGGCTCCGCGCGTATCGTGTCCGTGTCGTCGGACTCCTCTGTGGACGTCCACAGTGGATGGTCCGCCGGGGCGAGCAGGCAGGCGAACGCCTTCGACGCCCAGTACGGCGAGCCCGGGCCGGAGTAGAACTGCGTGGTCGGCGGGTGCGGGCCGTGCCAGCCGAGGCTTAGGATTCCTCGGTCGTCGACGGCGCCGCGGTCGAGGAAGTACTTGAGCGCGCCGCTGAGCAGCCGTCGTGACAGGCCCGGCCGCAGCGGGGTGTCGCCGGTGACCGCGCCGAGGCCGATCGCCGACACGGCGGCGAACCGGTAGGTCAGGGACCGTCCGAAGTGGAGTGGCGCGCCGTCGGCGCCGAACCACAGTCTCAGGCTGTTCAGGTGTTCTCGCAGCCTTTCGCCGTGGTGGGCCGGTTTCCCGGCGAGGTGGGCGTCGAGGACCGGGTAGAGGTGCAGGGCCCAGCCGTTGTAGTAGTCGAAGGCGCGGCCGTCGCCGTCGGCGTACCAGCCGTCGCCGCGGTACCAGCCCTCCAGGAGTTCCAGCGCGCGGTCGCGGGCTCGGGCGGTCTCGGCGTCGCCGCGGCCGACGTCGTCGAGGAACCCGGCGACGGTGAACGGGAACAGGTACCAGTTGTTCGGCGCCGGGGTGTGCCTCAAAGCGCCTCTGAGCCACGCTTCGACGCGGTCCTGGGTTCTTGAATCGAGGCGGTCCCAGAGCCAGGGGCGGGTCAGGCGGAGCCCGAGCGCCACGGACGCGGACTCGACCATCGGCTGCCCGGCAACGTCGTGGCCGAGGATGACCGGCCACGACTCGGCGTCGTCACGGCCCGGGGTGCGGGTGCCCGCGTCGAGGCCTGCGGCGTAACGCTCCAGCCAGTTGTGCGGGTCGCCGTCCCCGGCCACGCGGAAGGCGGCGGCGAGGAAGGTGCGGGCGAAGCCTTCGAGACCGTCCGAGCGGACGCCACTGGCCGACGCGGGTCCGGGCAGGTCGAGCCGGGCTTTCCCCGGGCTCGCCCAGCGCCAGGCGGCGTCGAGCAGTCCGTCCGCGACGGCGACCCAGTGGGCGCGCGCGTAGCCGGTGTGCGGGCTCAGGGTGCGGTCTTCGGGCGGCAGCTTCACGCGATCAGTCCCATCCGGTCGCGGCGCAGCGGGTGGGCGAAGCCGTCGCCGGCTGCCCAGCGGGTGACCTCGGCTACGGCCAGTGCGGCCAGCCGGCCCAGTTCGTTGCCCTGGGAGCCCGCCAGGTGCGGGGTGATCAGCACGTGGGGGTCGTCCCAGAGGGGGTGCGCGGGCGGGAGGACCTCGGGCTCGGTGACGTCGAGGATCGCGCGGAGACGGCCGGCACCGGTCGCTTCGGCGAGGGCGTCCTGGTCGACAACGGCGCCGCGGGCGGTGTTGATCAGGACGGCGTCCGGGCGCATCGAGCCGATCAGGCCCCGGCTGACCAGGCCGCGGGTTTCGGGCAGCAGCGGCGTGTGGACGCTGACGACGTCGCTGCGCGCGAACAGCTCGGCCAGGCCCACCCGCTCGGCTCCCTCGACGTCGCCCACGTACGGATCGTGCACCAGTATGCGCAGGTCATGGGGTCGCAGAAGGGAGATCACCCGGCGGCCGATCATCGACGCGGACAGGATGCCGACCGTCCGCCGGTAGTTGCCGACGTCCCGAGGCCAGTCGTCGCGGGTGCGGCTTTCCCGGTATTCGCGGGCGCGTTCGAGCGCGCGTTTGCCCGAGAGCAGGATCATGGCGAGGGTGTACTCGGCGACCGGCACGGCGTTGGCCGCGGCCGCCGACGTCACCTCGATGCCGCGGTCCCAGCAGGCGTCGGTGACGTGCGCGCGGACCGAGCCGGCGGTGTGGACGATCGCGCGCAGCTTCGGGGCGGCGGCGAGCGCTGCGGCGTCCAGCGGCGGGCAGCCCCAGCCGGTGATCAGCAGTTCGACGTCTCGCAGCGGGTCGCCGGTGAAGTCGTCGAGGACGCCGTCGGCGAGGTCCACGACCTTCCGGAGCGCGTGCAGCGTGTCCTCGTCGAGGACGGCGTGCGCCGCTTCCCGGCTCATCGCGAGGGCCGCGCGCATCGGTGCCTCCTGGGGTGCGTTTCGGGGACGCCCTCAGTCTGATCACCTGAACGTTTTTCGGTCAATATCTCCGATCAACTCGGTCAAACGATCGGGTTGAGCTTCGCACCTTCAGCTCGGGCAGCACCGCAATCTGACGCACCGGGCCGGCGTCCGCGCCGAGGCGTTCGAGCAGCAGCCCGGCCGCGAGCCGGCCCACCTCGGCCTTGGCCGGCGCGACGGCGGTCAGCGGTGGGCTCCCCAGGGCCGCGACGACGTCGTCGTACGCCACGACCGAGCAGTCCCGCGGCACGGCGATCCCGGCCTCGGCCAGCTGCCGCACCAGCATCAGCGCGTCGACGTCGCCGTGCATGACCACACCGGAAGACCCGCGCTCGCGCACGACTTCGGCCAGTGACGGCCCGTCGGCGACGGCGGCCGGGTCGGCGCCCGCGTCCGGCGCGCTGAGCACCGCGACCGCGTCTTCGACCTCCGGGCGCGCGGCGCAGACCTCGGCGAACGCGGCACGCAGCGCCCGCGCCGTCGGGCTGTCGTCGCGCGCGGCCAGGACCAGCCGCCGGTGCCCGAGCGCCACCAGGTGGGCCACCGCCAGGTGCATGCCGTACCAGTGATCGGTGCACACGGAATCCCTGGCGTGCAAAGCACTTCCGCGGCGGGGACGGCGTTCCAGCAGCACCACGGGCACCTCGACGCCGGACAGCCAGCCGTCGTCCGCGGCTTCGGCCTCGACGGTGCGCCAGCGCGGCGCGATCAGCAGCCCCCGGACGTCGCCGCCGGCGAGCGCGCGCTCCACGATCGGCCGCTCCGCCCCCGCGACCTGCGGCGCCGGGTGCAGCACGATCCGCGTGCTGTCCTCCTCCAGCGCGGCGCGGGCGCCGTGCACGACCTCGTTGAGGTAGGCGTGCCGCTCGGGCACGACCAGCGCGACGACCCCCGTGCCGCGCTCCCCCGGCACCGGCGCCCGGCGGGCCGGCACCAGCGACCGCGCGACGCCGTGACCTCGGCGAAGCCGGCCCGCGCGGGCCAGGTCTTCGACGTCCCGGCGAGCCGTGATGACCGAGACCTCCAGCTCGGCGGCGAGGTCGGTGACCCGCACCTCGCCCCGCGACTCGACAACGGCCAGGACCCGCTGCCGCCGGTCCGCACCCGTCTCCCGCATCACGCCGCCTCGACTGCTCGTTTGACCGTTTGGCCGAGCATAGCGATCAGGACACGAGGACCACAGCAAAAGGTCCCGCTTCCGTCCGGCGAAGGCTGAGGGGGGTTGCCTGCGAGCGGAAGCGGGAGTTCGAGGCCGGTACGGGGGTCGCCTCGCGGCGAGTGGCACGACACGGCTCCGGCGGACCGGAATTCCGTGAAGGCAAGGGGTGAGGCCCGGGAACCCACCCGTACCGACACCCGTTACAACGCAAGGGGAAACGTGGTGTTCCCGCGCCCCGGGGTGACGTGCGGCACGCGCCGGCTCACCACCGACCCAGCCGCTCCAGCAGGTGCCGGACCGGGAGCGTCATCGCGCCCAGGCCGAGCGCCGCGGTGACGCCGTCGTCCGGCGCGGCGAGCCGCCGCTCGAGCTCGGCCAGCAACGCCCGGCCGTGGTCGAGGTCGACCGGGTGCCCGGTCGTGCCGACGGCGCGGACGACGTCACCGAGGGTCTCGATAAGGTCGGCCAGCGCGGCCCGCGCGTCCGGCCACGGGAGGACGAAGGTTTCTTCGTGCTGCGAGGCCGTGCGGATCGCGCCGACCAGCTGCTCGATCGGCGGCCACAGCTCGATCAGCGTCTCGGTCCGGCGGTCGTGGTCGTGGCCGGAGCGGGGATGCCGCCGTCGCAGGTTGAGGACGCGCTCCTCCCGCGTCTGCCGGACGGCGTCGGCGGCGGCCGTGACCAGGCTGCGCAGCTCGCGGGCCTCGCCGAGCCAGTCCTCGACGTCGTCGGGCGGCTCCTCCGCGCGGATCAGCCCGGCCGTGGCGTCGAGGAACGCGGCCATCGCGGTGGCCAGCCGGCCCGCGGCCGCGGCGATCCGCTGCCCGAACAGCGGCGGGTACACCAGCGCGTTGACCAAGGCGCCGATCGCCGCGCCCAGTGCCGTCTCGATCAGCCTGTCGCCGAGCAGCACCGTCGGCGTCCCGTAGGCGATCAGCAGCATGCCCGTGACGCCGACCCAGATCCCGGATTCGCCGAAGCGGCGCCACGACCCGGCCAGCAGGCCGAGGAACACCACCAGCCCCAGCGCCACCGCGGGCCACGGGATCAGCTGCCCGGCGACGCCCGCCAGGACGACGCCGGCGGCGACCGCGCCGACCTGTTGCGCCCAGCCGCGCACCGACCGGTAGACCGTCGCCTCCACGAGGAAGACCGCGGCGTAGGGCGCCAGGAACGGCTGCGGCAGGTGCAGCACCGACGTCGCGAGCAGCCACGCCCCGGTCGCCGCGAGTGTCGCCTTCGCCGCCTGCACGAGGACGTACCGTTCCCGGCCCGGGACGCGGAACGCGCGCGTCAGCCAGCCCAGCGGCGTCCGGACGCCCTGGCCGAGGATGTCGTCACCGGCCGCCGATGTCGTCTGGTCCACCCGCGGCGGCTACCCGTGTCGGCGCCGGTCCACGCATGATCGCCCGGAATCGGGGTACTCGCTCCGCATGATCACGTGGGAGGCCAGACCGGCACACGGTCTGCTGGAAACCGCTCCGCCGAAGCCGCTGCCGCTGCCCCGGTCCACCGCTTCGATCGGCGGTGACCTGCGCACGCTGTACGCCGCGGGCGCGCTCGACCTGCCGCAGCCCGGCACGGGCGGGCTGGTCGGCCGCTGGGCCGCACTGGCCGCCATCGGCCGGATCGACCTGACCCTCGCGCGGCTGGCCGAAGGGCACACCGACGCCGTCGCGATCCTCGGCGAGGCCGGCCTGACCCCCGTGCCCGGCGCGCTCTACGGCGTCTGGGCGGCGAAGTCCGGCGGCACCGGCGCGGTCCTCGAAGACGGCAGGCTCGGCGGCACCGTGCGGTTCTGCTCCGGGCTGTCCCTCCTGGACCGGGCGCTCGTCGCGGCGGGCGACCGGCTGGTCGACGTCGACCTCACCGACCCGGGCGTGCAGCGGCACCCGGACACCTGGCAGGCGGTCGGGATGGACGCCTCCGACAGCGGCGACGTCGTCTTCGACGGCATCCTGGTGTCCGCCGACACCCTCATCGGCCCGCCGGACTGGTACATCGGCCGGCCCGGTTTCGCCCTCGGCGGCGGCGGGGTCGCGGCCGTCTGGCTCGGCGGGGCGGCCGGCGTCTTCGACGGCGTCGTGGCGTACCTGCGCGAGACCGGCCGCGCCGACGACCACCAGCTGGCCCACCTGGGCGCGATGCACGCCGCGCTGCGCTCGGCCGAGACGCTGCTGCTGCACGCGGCCGGCACCATCGAGCAGGCCGCCGACCCGTGGCACGTCGCCAGCACGTGCCGCGCCGGGGTGGAGCACGCCGTCCGCGAGATCCTCGACCACGCGCCCCGGCTGACCGGCGCGAGCCCGCTGGGCCGCGACCGCCGGTTCGCGCAGCGGCTGGCCGACCTGGGGGTCTACGTCCGCCAGCACCACGCCGAACGCGACCTCGCCGCGCTGGGCCGTCAGGTGCTGGACGCCGGGGAGAGCGTATGACGCCCGAATCGGCGTGGACCCGGGGGTTTCCCGGGTGGACGGACGATCCGTTCACCCGCGCGCTGGTCGTCGCCGCCCACCCGGACGACGAAACCCTCGGCGCGAGCGGGCTGTTGCAGCACCTGCACGCCGCGGGCACGGCCGTGACGCTCGTGGTGGCCACCGACGGCGAAGCCGCGTTCCCGGACGCCGGGCCGGACGAACGCCGGGAGCTGGGCCGCACGCGGCGCCGGGAACTGCGGGATTCCCTGCGGGAGCAAGGACTTTCCGACGTCGAACCGGTCTGGCTCGGCCTGCCCGACTCGGGTCTCGCCGAGCACGAAGACACGATGACCGACGCGCTGCGGGAGCATGCCTTGGGGTGCGACCTCGTGCTGCTGCCGTGGCCGGAAGACCCGCACCCGGACCACCGCGCGGCCGGGCGGGCCGCGCTCGCCGCCGCGCCGGTGTCCGCGCACCGCTGGTCGTACCCGATCTGGCTGTGGCACTGGCGGAATCCCGCGGACGACAAGCTTCCTTGGCAGCGGGCCCGGTCCTACCGGCTGACCGGCGCCGAGCGGGCCGCGAAGGCCGCCGCCGTCGCGGCGTTCCCCTCCCAGCTCAAGCCCGGGCCGCGGGGTGAGGACCCGATCCTGCCGCCGGAGGTCCTCGCGCACTTCGACCGCCCGGCCGAGACGTTCTTCCGCGAGCCGCCCGCGCGTTCGGCGCCGGTGAGCCGGTTCGCGCAGCTCTACGCCGCCGACGACGACCCGTGGCACGTCGCCGAGGGCTGGTACGAGCGGCGCAAACGCGCCGTGCTGCTCGCTTCCCTGCCGCGGGAGCACTACGGCACGATCGTCGAGCCGGGCTGCGGGCTCGGCCTGCTGACCCGCGAGCTGGCCGGGCGCTGCGACCGGCTGTACGCCTTCGACCCGGTGCCTTCGGCTGTCGCGCGGGCCGCATCGGCGGTCGCCGACTTGTCCCATGTGGACGTCCACAGTGGATCTGTCCCGTCGGGAATCCCGGAGGGACCGGTGGATCTGCTGGTGTACAGCGAACTCCTGTACTACCTGGACGACGCCGACCTCACGGCGACCATCGAGGCGTCGGCCTCGGCGCTGGCGCCGGGCGGGGACCTGGTCGCCCTCCACTGGCGGCCGTGGGCGCCGGAGGCACCCCGCGACGCCGCCGAGACGCACGAACGGCTTCTCGCGCACCCGGCGTTCGAGCAGGTGGTGGCCCACACGGACGAGGCGTTCCTGCTGCACGTGCTGAGGCGCCGGTGATCACGGCGGTCGGCGTGGTCGTCCCGGCCCGGGACGAGCAGGACCTGATCGAGCCGTGCCTGCGCGCGCTGCGGCGGGCGTTGTGGCGGCTGCCCGCGCGCGTCGAACGGGCGGTGTGCGTGGTCGCCGACCGGTGTGCGGACGACACCGCCGCCCGCGCCCGTGCCGTGTTCGGCGGCTGGGCGACCGGCCGCGTCGTGGTCACCGGCCGGCCCCGCAAGATCGGCGAGGTCCGCGACCTCGGCGTGCACGCGGTGCGGACCGAGCTGGCCGGGCACGCGGCCTCGGAGGTGCTGCTGCTCAACACCGACGCCGACACGCAGGTCGGCTCGGGCTGGGCGCGCGAGCACCTGCGCCGGGTCGAGCGGGGCGCGCACGCGGTCACCGGCCCGGCCGAGCTGGCGGGTCCGTTCCCCGGTTCGCCGCACGCGGCCCGCCGCTACCACGCGGTGGTGTCGGGCGGGGTGAACGTCTACGGCGCCAACCTCGGCGTCCGCGCGGACGCGTTCGACACGATCGGCGGCTTCGGCGTCTGCCGGACCGGGGAGGACCACGACCTGTGGCGGCGCCTCGGCGAAGCCGGGTTCCGCTGCCGGGTGGAGCCGGCGGCG
>NZ_JAYFSI010000025.1:0-67007 GCF_034929455.1 Amycolatopsis heterodermiae | reverse complement strand
TTCACCTTCGACGTCGGAGGCACCCATCGACAGCAGCCCGGTCCCGGTCACGACGGCCTCGACCGACACCTCGGTCACGGTGGTCCACCGCTGCCAGTACGACGCCGGAAAACGCCCGAAGTACGTGTTGCCCGAGACCTTGGAGGCCGGCTCGAGGCTGATCGCCGCACGCTCGCGCACGGCCGAGCCCCACTCGAGCTCCGCGTAGAGGTCCTTGCTCACGATCGGCGCGGGGCCGGCGTACAGGCCGCGCTGCGCCGTCAGGCGACCCTGCGGAGCGTGCTCGGTGAACCGCGTCTCGGCGGCCGCGCCGGCTTGGGTGGTCGGCGCCGGGGTAGCTGTTTTACCGGGCATGAAGTTCCTCAGTTCTCCTTGGTCGACGGCTCGCGGAACACGACCCACTTGAGCATCACGAAATTGATCACCGTGGCAGTCGCCTGCGACACGGCCCAGCACAGGGTGTGCTGCCACGCGGACTCCGGCAGCACCTGCAGCATGAGCTGGTTCACCCCGACCGCGACGAAGAACGTCACGGTGTAGAGCAGGACGAACGAGCCGACCTGCGCCTTGCCGTCGCGCCGTCCGCCGGAGAAGGTGAACTTGCGGTTCAGGAAGAACGCCGTGGTCGTGCCCACGATGAAACTGATAGCGCGCGCGACGTCGACCCACGGTGAAGTGGCCATCCCGGCCACCTGGGTGAGCAGCGTGTACGTGCCCAGGTCGACCAGGGCGCAGAAGCCACCGATCAGGGCGAAGCGAATCAGCTGCCCGAGCAGTCCGATGTTGGACGGCTGAGCAGCTGCGATGTCGGCTTGCGGATCGGTCGCCACCACTGCTTTACCTCGTTGCCTGAGTCATGGTCACCCGCGCGGGCGCTTGTGCCTTGATGCGCAAAGTGTAGAAGCGAGCACTTCAGGGTCACGTTCCGGGCGTCGTTCGGCGTGGCTACCCTGGTCGGGTGACCCAAGCACCCGACACACAGCGTCGCACGCTCACGGGCTGGGCGCGGACGGCACCGACCACCGCCGACGTGCTGAGCACCGCAGACGTCGAAACCATCGCCCGCGCCGTGACGCAGGCCGGTGAACGCGGTGTCATCGCCCGCGGGCTCGGCCGCTCCTACGGCGACCCGGCGCAGAACGCGGGCGGCCTGGTCGTCGACATGACGGCGCTGAACCGGATCCACTCGATCGACCCGGACAGCGCGCTCGTCGACCTCGACGCGGGGGTGAGCCTGGACCAGCTGATGCGCGAGGCGCTGCCGTACGGCCTGTGGGTCCCGGTGCTGCCGGGCACGCGCCAGGTGACGATCGGCGGCGCGATCGCCAACGACATCCACGGCAAGAACCACCACAGCGCGGGCAGCTTCGGCAACCACGTCGTGTCGATGGACCTGATCACCGCGGACGGCAAGGTCCGCACGCTGACGCCCGACGGCCCGGACGCCGAGCTGTTCTGGGCGACCGTGGCGGGCATCGGCCTGACCGGGATCATCGTCCGGGCCACGATCCGGATGACCAAGACGGAGACGGCGTACTTCCTCGCCGACAACGAGCGCACGAACAACCTCGACGAGACGCTGGAGCTGGTCAGCAACGGCTCCGACGACAAGTACACGTACTCCTCGGCGTGGTTCGACACGATCTCCACCGGCTCGAAGCTGGGCCGGGCCGCTTTCGGCCGCGGCTCGCTCGCCAAGCTCGACGAACTGCCGCCGAAGCTGCGCGCGAACCCGCTGAAGTTCGACGCTCCGCAGCTCGCGACGCTGCCGGACGTCTTCCCGAACGGCCTGGCGAACAAGCTGACCTTCGGCACGATCGGCGAGCTGTACTACCGGAAGACGCCGAAGGATGCCCGCGGCGTCATCCAGAACCTGACCGCCTTCTACCACCCGCTGGACATGTTCGGCGAGTGGAACCGGGCCTACGGTTCCAAGGGTTTCCTGCAGTACCAGTTCTCGACGCCGCTGGGCGCGGCCGAGCCGCTGCGGAAGATCGTCAAGAAGATCGCCGAGTCGGGGCACGTCTCCTTCCTCAACGTGTTCAAGCGGATGGGTGAGGGCAACGCGGCGCCGCTGTCGTTCCCGCACCCCGGCTGGATGGTCTGCGTCGACTTCCCGATCAAGGACGGGCTCGGCCGGTTCTGCCAGGAGCTCGACGACGACGTCCTCGAACTCGGCGGGCGGCTGTACACCGCGAAGGACTCGCGCACCTCGCCCGAGACGTTCGCGAAGATGTACCCGCGGCTCGAAGAGTGGCGCAAGGTCCGCGCCGCCGTTGACCCCGAAGGCGTTTTCGCCTCTGACATGAGCCGGAGGCTCGCACTGTGATCGACGCCGTTGGCAACCCCCAGTCCCTGCTGCTGCTCGGCGGCACGTCCGACATCGCACTGGCGATCGCCGAGAAGTACCTCGCCGAGAAGCCGCTGCGGGTCGTGCTCGCGGCGCGCCCGTCGCCGCGGCTGGACGCGGCCGCGCAGCGCCTGAAGGACAAGGGCGCCGAGGTCGCGACCGTCGACTTCGACGCGAAGGACCTGGCGTCGCACCCCGGCGTGCTGGACAAGGCGTTCGAGGGCGGCGACGTCGACGTCGCGGTCGTGGCGTTCGGCCTCCTCGGCGACGCCGAGGAGCTCTGGCAGGACCACGCCAAGGCCGTCGAGCTGGCGACCGTGAACTACTCGGCCGCGGTGTCGGTCGGCGTCGCGCTGTCGGAGAAGCTCAAGGCCCAGGGCCACGGCACGGTGATCGCGCTGTCGTCGGTGGCCGGCGAGCGCGTCCGGCGCTCCAACTTCGTCTACGGCTCGACCAAGGCCGGCTTCGACGGCTTCTACCTGGGCCTCGGCGAAGCCCTCGCGCCGCACGGCGTGAAGGTGACCGTCGTCCGCCCGGGGCACGTCAAGACCAAGATGACCGAGGGCATGAAGGACGCCCCGCTGGCGCAGACGGCCGAGCAGGTCGCCGACATCGCCGTGTCGGCCGCTCGGGCCGGCAAGGACCTGGTGTGGGCGCCCGCGCCGTTCCGGCTGGTGATGTCGGCGCTGCGGCACGTCCCGCGGCCGATCTTCCGCAAGCTCCCCATCTGAGATCTCTACTGGGGTCTCCACCCGCGGGTGGAGCCCGGATTTCCATCCGGGCCCGACCCGTGAGCCGAGGTGTCGTGGCGGCCGTCGAAACAGACTTCTCGTCATGACGAACACCTCGAGTGACCGCGCCAGGCTGACGATGCTCCTGCGCGACGTCGCCCTCCCGATGGCCCTGTTCTACGTCCTGCGCTCCTTCGACGTCGACGCACTGTGGGCGCTGCTGGTCAGCGCGCTGCCGCCGGCGATCCGCTCCGGCTACGTCCTGGTGCGGCACCGGCGGATCGACGCGATCGGCGCGTTCGTGCTGGCCGTGCTCGTGGTCAACGGCGCGGTGGCGCTGATCTCCGGCGACCCGCGGCTGCTGCTGGTCCGCAGCGCCTGGGTCGGGCTGCTGCTGGGCGGGCTGATGCTGGGGAGCCTGGTCGTCGGACGGCGGCCGTTCCTGTTCCGGGCGATCGGCACGCTCCAGCCGGCCCGCGCCGCCGAACTCGAAGCCGGATGGGCCGCCGGCGAAGACTTCCGGCGGCCGTGGCGCACGATGACCCTCTGGTGGGGCGTGGGCGGCGTGCTGCTGGGCTGCGCCGTCGTGCTGATGGCGTTCACCCTGCCGGTCGACGTCGTGCCGTTCCTCGACACCGCGCTGACCGTCGGCTGCCTGCTGCTCGGGATGAAGCTCACCCGGAAGCGGTTGATGGCCGGCATCAACCGGACGGTGGATGCGTAGGAGCCAGGTCGACGATGGCTCGGGCCCCTCCCGGCCGCGAGGCTCGGGGCATGGGGAAATCGCTCGTCGCGCTGCTCTGCGACATCGCCGCGCCGGTCGGCGGGTACTACCTGCTGCGGGCCTTCGACGTCGCGCCGATCTGGGCCCTGACGTTCAGCGGCCTGCCGCCCGCGCTGCGCGTGCTGTACCTGGCGCTGCGGCACCGGCGGGTCGACGGCATGGGCCTGTTCGTGCTGTTCATCGTCGGGATCGGGCTGGTGACGTCGCTGCTGACCGGCGACGCGCGGCTGCAGCTGGTCCGCAGCGCCTGGTTCAGCATCCTGATCGGCGTCTGGATGCTGGCGAGCCTGTGGATCGGCCGCCGTCCGACGACCTACCAGGCCACGCTGGCGCTGGTGCCGCACCGCGCCGAGGCGCTGGAGGCGCGGTGGGCGGACACGCCGTCGTTCCGCCGGGTCTGGCGGGTGCTGACGGTGGTCTGGGGCGTCGGCGGGCTGGTGCACAGCGGGCTGAGCGTGGCGCTGGCGTACACGTTCCCGGTGGACAGCGTGCCCGGGCTCGATACGGTGCTGTCGATCGCGAGTTTCGTGGTGCTCCAGGTGGTCACCCAGGTGCTGCTCGCGCGGGAGGGCACGATGAACCGGATGTGGGCGCGCCGATGATCGAGATCCCGCCGCCCGGCGAGTACCGGCTGGACCCGGCGCGGTGCCGGGTCGGCGTGTCCGGCACGCACCTGTTCGGCATGTCGACCGTGGACGGCGAGTTCCCGCTGCGCGGCGGCACGGTGCTCGTCGGCGACCCGGTGACGGCGTCGCTGGTGACGGCGGAGATAGACGCGACAGGCCTGTCGACCGGCGACCGGCTGCGTGACACCGAACTGCAGTCCCGCCGGTTCCTGCACGGCCGCGAGCACCCGCTGATCACGTTCACCGAGGGCCGCCCGCGTCAGGACGGGGCGCAGTGGCTGCTGGACGGCGTCGTGACGGTCCGCGGGACGGCGGGCCGCGTCCAGTGCGCGATCGACGCGGTCACGCTGATGCCGGACGGCTTCACCGCCCGCGCGGCGACCGTCGTCGACCGCTTCGCGTTCGGGATGACGTACGGGAAGCGGCTGGGCGGGCGCGAGTTCACGCTGACGCTGGACGTCACGGCCCTGCGGAGCTGAGTCAGTTCCCGGCGGCGTGCGCGGGCATCAGGTAGAGGTTCTGCGTGCCCATCCACGGCGAGTCGATGCGCCAGCTCACCAGGGCCGTCAGGGGCGGGGTGCGGCGGGTCGTCGCCAGGACCAGGTCCGGGCTGATCGGCGCGACGCTGTGGTCGAAGTTGTGGAAGTTGGCTTCGAGCAGCGCCCGACCGAGCTCGCCGCTGCGGCGCTTCGTCTCGGTGATCGCCGGGTCGACCGCGCCGCGGTCGGAGAACTCGTCCACCAGCTCGCAGTCGCACGCGTACGCGAGCGCGCCGACCTCGCCGGCCGTCTCGACGGTGCGGCCGTGGGCGATCGCCGCCAGTTCCTGGCCGATCTCGCGGTACTCCGTCGTCGATGCGTGGTTGCTGGTGATCGGCGCGAACTGGCGCGGGATCCCCGGGAGGACGTACACCCCGACGCTGGCCGCGAGCACCGCGCCGGCGCCGGTCCACGCGGCTTGCTTCGCGCGCGCCGGGGCCGCCGTGACGCAGGCGGACAGGAAGATCGTCGCGCCGATGATGCTCGGCGCGTAGTACCAGTGGTACGGCGGAACGCCGAGCTGGCTGTACGCGAGGTAGTGCAGCGCGCCCGCGATGGCGAGCACGGCGAACGGCGTCAGGCGGCGAGCCGTTGCCGAACCGCGGCGGAGCTGGACGAGCCAGGCCACGCCGGCCACGGCGCCGAGCAGCAGCGGCAGGAACGACAGCGTGGCCGCGCCCGGGAAGTTGCGCCAGTAGAGGAGCGGGCCGTTGGTGAAGCTGAACGGGCCCCACGACTGCTGGGTGATCTTGATGACCAGCGTGTCCGGCACGGCCGAGCCGAGCACCAGCCAGCTGAAGGCGAACCACGGCAGCGTCACCACGAGGGCGCCGAAGGCCGTCCGCCAGATGCCGTCCCAGAACTCACGGCGGGCAAGGAACACCACGGCGGCGACCAGCAGCAGGTCGATCCGGACGAGCGCGAGCAGCCCGATCACCAGCCCCAGGCGGCCGGGAAGGCGCTCCCCCGCGTAGACCAGCGCCCAGACGACGCCGGTGGCGCCGAGCGCCACCTCCAGGCCGACCGACGACAGCAGCAGCGGGTTGACCAGCAGCAGGCCGAACGTCAGCGGCGCGAACGACGGCGGCAGGCCCGTGCGGGCGGCCAGCCGGCGCAGGCCGAGCACCAGCCCCACCTGCGTGGCGACGAAGACGATCCCGGCGGCCAGCACGGCGTCGCGGACGACGAAGGTGACCGCGCCGAGGACCAGGACGTTCAGCGGGGACGTCGCGGTGTTCGCCGTCCCCTGCTCGATCAGGCCCCAGTGCGCGTGGAAGGCGAGGTTCTTGGCGTAGGACAGCGTGATGTACGTGTCGTCGATCAGATGGCGGCTGACCAGGGCGAACACCACGGCGGAGGCCACCGCGGCACCCGCCGGGAGGACCCACGGACGGGTGACGGGCTCGGCCACCGGCAGCGCACCGGTGGCCTCACGGGGTTCTGCGGAGGCGGTTCGCATCACAAGCACCGTACCCTGCTCGTGACGCATCCGTGATCTGACCGGTATCAAGTGACCCCAGAGCCGTCACTTTCCCTACGAAAGTGACGACTCTGGAATGGGTCAAATTCCGGCGCCGCCGTTGGTGTTGCCGCCGTTGGTGTTGCCGGAGTTGCCGCCGCCGCGGTTGCCGAAGCCGCCGCGGCCGTCCATGCCCGGGCCGGGGCCGTTGTACTGGCGGTGGATGCCCGGACGGCCGTCGCGGGGGCCGTGGTTCGTGGCCGCCGCGATCCCGCCGACGATGCCCCCGCCGATCAGCAGGCCTAGCACGCCGACGGCCACCAGCTGGGTGGCCCGGTGCCCGACGAAGCGCCGGAACCCGCCCGGCTGGCGTGGTGCGGCCGCTGCTGGGGCACCCCAGGCGCCGTAGGCGGGAGCGCCGTAGGTCTGGCCAGGGCCGGGCTGGGAGAGCTGCGGGGTGGGCGGGGCCGCCTGGCCGTGCGCGGCGGTCTGGTCGGCCGCCGGGACGGCACCGGGCTGGCCCGGTGCGGCGGGTTCCCCGGCCGACGGGAGCGCCGTGGTCGGTTGCCCGGCCGCGGGCTGCGCGGCGGACGGCTGCACGGCGGTGGGTTGCTCCGCCGGTTGCCCGGCGGTGGGTTGCGCGGTGGTCGGCTGCTCGGCCCCACCCGCCGACGGCTGGGCGGTGGTCGGTTGCTCAGCCGCACCGGCCTGGGCCGTGGGCTGTTCGGCGGTCGGTTGCTCCGCGCCCGCGTTCGGCGGGACCTGGTTCGGGTCGCGCGGCTGGTCGGTCATGGTCGCTCCTGTGGTCTACGGGGACGAGCGCGCTGCCCGCCCCCACCACCTCAGGGTGACCCCGTCAGCTGTGCTGAACCTGAAGCCAACCTGTCGATCCGCCATGAGAAGCCACGCCGGAACTCACAGGTAGAACGACAGGAACAGCGTGACCACCCAGGTCGCGCCGAGCACCTGGAGCACGCGGTCCTTGAGCGCGATCTCCTCGGGCTCGCCCGCGATGCCGCCGTCGACGTCCACCGCGTAGCGCAGCACCGCCACCACGAACGGCACCATCGAGATCAGCGCCCAGACCGAGTTGTGCTCGCTCTGGCGGATCTCGAACGCCCACAGGCAGTAGGACATGATCAGGATCGCCGCCGACGTCGCCCAGACGAACCGCAGGTAGCTGGCCGAGTACTTCTTCAGCGACGACCGGATCTTCGCCCCGGTGCGCTCGAACAGCATGATCTCCGCGTAGCGCTTGCCGGCGACCATGAACAGCGAACCGAACGCCGTGACCAGCAGGAACCACTGGGACAGGGCGAGCCCGCCCGCGACACCGCCGGCGATCGAGCGCATCAGGAAGCCCGAGCCGACGATGGCGAGGTCGACCACCGGCTGGTGCTTGAGGCCGAAGCAGTAACCGAGCTGGACGGCTTCGTAGACGCCCAGCACGATCGCCAGCTGCCAGCTGGCGACGAACGACACGCCGAGACCGGCCAGGAAGAACACGACCGCCGACCCGTACGCGACGGGTACCGGCACGATCCCGGCCGCGATCGGCCGGTTCCGCTTGGTCGGGTGCGCCTTGTCGGCCTCGACGTCGACCGCGTCGTTGATGAGGTAGACCGAGCTCGCCACCAGGGAAAAGGCCACGAAGGCGACGATCGCGTCGAGCAGCAGGCCCGTGCGGTCGGTCGACTTCGAGAAGGCGAAGAACGGGGCCGCGAAGACCAGCACGTTCTTGACCCACTGGCGCGGCCGCGCCGTCTTGATGACGCCGCCGACGAGGCCGAACGGCCCACGTTCGGCGGTCGCCGTGGTGGTCTCCGAAGACACTTCAGTCACCGGGGTCTCCGGTGCCTCAGGAGTCACGGCCGCTTCGTCGCTGTCGCGCTGCTCGGTCGTCTCGCTCATGGGTTCTTCTTCAGCTTCCGTCGTATCAGACCACCGACGAGCCCCCCGAGGGCCGCACCGGCCAGAACGTCTGTCGGATAGTGAACGCCGAGCACGAGCCGCGAGGCGAGCATCGGCGGTACCAGGGCGGGCACCAGGTTACGCCCGGTCAATCCGGAGTAGAGCACCGCCGCCGCCGTAGTGGACGTCGCGTGCGACGACGGGAAGCTCAGCTTGCTCGGCGTACCGACCAGGACCTCGACGCTCGGGTGATCCGGTCGCGGCCGCCTGACCACGCGTTTCACCGCGATGGACGCGGCGTGGGCGCCGACGACGCCCGCCGACGCGACCAGCCAGTCCTTGCGCCGCTTCTTGTCGACCGCAGCCCCGATCAGGCCGATGCTGAACCAGCCGATGGCGTGCTCGCCGAAGTGCGACATGCCGCGCGCGGCTTTCACCGAAATGTCACTCTTCAGAAAGCCCTGCGCCTTCGACAGGACCGCCACCTCGCCCGCCGGGGCGCCCTTCTCAAGCATCGAGGGACCCGTCGAGCGGCGCGCCGTCCGTCAGGTGCGGGGCGATCTTGTTGTCGAACGCCGAGAGCGCCGAGCCGATCGCCATGTGCATGTCGAGGTACTTGTAGGTGCCGAGACGGCCGCCGAACAGCACGTTCCGCTCGCGCGCCTCGGTCTTGGCCAGCTCGCGGTAGGCCTCGAGCTTCTCGCGGTTCTCCGGGGTGTTGATCGGGTAGTACGGCTCGTCCTCTTCCTTCGCGAAGCGCGAGTACTCCCGGAAGATGACCGTCTTGTCCTTCGGGTAGTCGCGCTCCGGGTGGAAGTGCCGGAACTCGATGATCCGGGTGTACGGGACTTCCTGGTCGTTGTAGTTGACGACCGAGGTGCCCTGGAAGTCACCGGTCTCGGCGACCTCGGACTCGAAGTCGACGGTGCGCCAGGTGAACCGGCCCGCCGAGTAGTCGAAGTAGCGGTCCAGCGGCCCGGTGTAGACGGTCGGGGTGCCCGCCGGGATGTGCTCGCGGACGTCGAAGTAGTCGACGTTCAGCCGGATCTCGATGTTCTCGTGCTCGGCCATCTTCTCGAGCCACGCGGTGTACCCGTTGACGGGCAGGCCCTCGTAGCTGTCGTTGAAGTACCGGTTGTCGAAGTTGTACCGGACCGGCAGGCGCGTGATGATGTTCTCGCCCAGGTTCTTGGGGTCGTTCTCCCACTGCTTCGCGGTGTACCCGCGGATGAACGCCTCGTAGAGGGGGCGCCCGACCAGCGAGATCGCCTTCTCCTCGAGGTTCTGCGCGGCGCCGGTCTCGAACTCCGACGACTGCTTCGCGATCAGCTCGCGGGCCTCGTCCGGGGTGTGGGACTTGCCGAAGAACTGGTTGATCAGGGCCAGGTTCATCGGGAACGAGTAGACCTGGTCCTTGACCCGCGCGAAGACGCGGTGCTGGTAGTTCGTGAACTCGGTGAAGCGGTTCACGTACTCCCACACGCGCTTGTTCGAGGTGTGGAACAGGTGCGCACCGTACTTGTGCACCTCGATCCCGGTCTCGGGCTCGGCCTCGGAGTAGGCGTTGCCGCCGATGTGGCTACGCCGCTCGAGGATGAGGACCTTCTTGCCCAGCTCGGCCGCGGCCCGTTCGGCGACGGTCAGGCCGAAGAATCCGGACCCGACGACGACGAGGTCGTAACCTGCGAAATCGGCTTCAGTAATCTTGGCGGGGTTCGTGTGCGCGCTCACGGGCGTCGAGGGTACGCAGTCCGCTGACCCGGCCCGCACCCGACTATCACATTTCGGCCCACGACACACCTGGAAAGCAGTGCCTGCACCCGAGGACTTCTGGAGCTACTTCGCCGCGGTGGCCACCTACGTGGCCGTGCTGGCGATCCCCGGCGGCGTCGTCGGGTGGGCCGCCGGCCTGCGCGGCTGGGCCCTCGCGGGGCTCGCGCCGCTGCTCAGCTACGCCATCACCGGCCTGGCCGGGCCCTGGCTGGCGATCGTGCACGTGCCGTACGGCCCGCTGAGCGTCGCCGCCTGCACCCTGCTGCTCGCCGTCGTGCTGTACGGCCTGCGCCGGCTGGCCGTGGCCCGGGGGTGGATGACGCCGGGGGCCGAGGAGCCGCGGGAGCCGTGGACGCGCCGGGCGCACCTGGCCGTCGCCGCCTGCGTCGGGATCGCGACCGCGGTGTCGATCGCCGTGGTGGTGTCCGGCCGCGGCGGCACGACCGCCGTCTTCCAGCGCTGGGACACCGTCTTCCACGCGAACGGCATCCGGTACATCGCCGAGACCGGTGACGGCTCGCTGACCGGCATGGGCACGCTGAACTGGTACCCCGACGGCTCCTTCTACCCGAACGCCTACCACCTGGTCGGCGCCCTGGTCTACCAGCTCTCCGGGACGTCGATCCCGGTGACGCTCAACGCGGTCACGATGCCGATCGCCGGGCTGTTCGCCCTGGCCATGGTCGCCCTGGTCCGCCAGCTCGGCGGCCGCGCGGTGTTCGCGGGCTGCGCCGCGCTGGTCGCCGGCGGCGCCACGACCGGCGCGTACGAGTCGGTGTCGAGCGGGCTGCTGCCGTTCGCGCTGGGCATCGTCCTGACGCCGCTGGCCGCGGTCGCGCTGCAGCGGTTCGTGGTCCGGCCGGGGGTCGACACCGGCGCGGTGCTGGCGCTGGGCGCGGTGGGCCTGCTCGCGGCGCACTCGAGCGCGTTGTTCGGCGCGATCCTCTTCGCGTTGCCCCTGGTGGTGCAGCGCTGGTACCGGGCGCTGCGCGGCCGTCGCGTCGACGGCGTCCCCGAGGGCAAGGCCGCCTGGCGGGTCGTGGGCGGCGACGTGCTGAAGATGATCCCGGTGATGCTGGGGGCCGGCCTGCTGGCCGCGCCGCACATCCTGGGCGCGATCACCTTCACGTCCGGGTCGTACCCGTACCACCCGTGGGGCTCGCACATGCCGGTGTGGAAGGCCCTGGCCATGCTGGCGACGTTCAAGCAGGTGCTGCCGGTGCCGCAGATCTGGCTCACGGTGTTCCTGGCGCTCGGCGCGCTCACGCTGGTCGCGCTGCGGCGGATGCGCTGGGTGATGCTCTCGGCGCTGGGCCTGTCGGCGTTGTTCGTCGTCGTCGCGTGCTTCGGCGGCGAAGACTGGGTGATCTCGCTGTCGCGGCCCTGGTGGAACGACCGGTTCCGGCTGATGGCGCTGGCGGCGATCCCGATGTGCCTGATCGCGGCGCACGGCATGAGCGAGGCCCAGCGGTGGCTGGCGAAGGTCGCGACCGGACGCGCCTGGGTGCGCGCGCGGCCGTGGCTGACCGGCCGGGTCGGGCTGGCGACGGCGGTGCTGATCGTGGTCGCGATGGGCGTGCTGACCGGCGGGTTCTACCGCGCGGCCAACGCCAAGACGGTCTCGCTGCTCTACTACAACGGCCTGCCCGGCGAGGTGGTCCCGCCGGTCAGCCAGGACGAGATCGACGCGATGGACCGCCTGGGCGAGCTGGGCATTCCCGGCGACCAGAAGGTGCTCAACGACCGCCTCGACGGCACCGCCTGGATGTACGCGCTGACCGGCGTGCACCCGGTGGCCGCCCACTACGACGCCGGCGCGGTGAACCCCGACGCCGTCTACATGGCGGTGCACTTCCGCGACTACGACACCGACCCCCGGGTCCGCGCGGTGACGCGGGAGCTGAACGTGCACTACGTGCTGGTCGGCAGCGGCACCATCCGCCGGGACACGCCGATCGCGCCGGGCCTGCAGAAGCTGGACGGGCTCGATTTCGTGACCGTCGTCTACCGGAACCCGGGCGCGGTCATCTACCGGATCACCAAGTAGCCGGTTCGACGCAAGACAAAGCCCTCGTGGCCGCGGCGCCCCGTGCCGCGGCCACGAGGGCCTCCCGTCCCCCAACCACCCCCGGGGTGATCCTTGACGTCTGCTGTGAAGGACGCCTCAGGGACGGCAATCGGTTTCCCGACCAGGCAGATGTCACCCGTTCGGCCTAGTCCTTCAGCTTCGGCAGGACGTCGTTCGCCACCTGCTCCAGCACCGACTCGTGTCCCTCGTACGGCGACGACGAGCGCGGCCAATGCGAGATAACGTCGGTGAAACCCAGCTCGCCCGCGCGGCCCACGGCGTCGCGGAAGGCCTCCACGCTGCTCAGCGAGTACACCGGGCACGCGTCCAGGCTGAGGTGGCGCTGGATGCCCGCCCGCTCGCGGCCGACGGCGTCGAGCCGCTGGTCGAAGACCTCGGTGAGTTCCTTGATGCCGCGCCACCAGTCGTCGGCGGTCTCGCCGCCCTTGCCGGTGGTCACCCAGCCCGCGCCGAAACGGGCCGCGAGGGTCATCGTGCGCGGGCCGTTCGCCGCGACCACGAAGGGCAGCCGCGGCCGCTGGACGGTGCCCGGTAGGTTCCGGGCGCCGCGAGCCTTGTAGTACTCGCCGTCGAAGTCGAACTTGTCGGTCATCAGGAGCCCGTCGAGCGCCTCGACGAACTCGGTGAAGCGGTCGGCGCGCTGCTTCGCCGTCAGCTCCGGCGCGTCGAGCACCTCGCCGTCGTAGTGCTGGTGGGTGACGCCCGCCCCGACGCCGAGGATGAACCGGCCGTCCGAGACGTCGTCGAGGGTGGTCAGCTCACGCATGAACGGCACGGGGTGCCGCGCGACCGGCGAGGCCACGAACGTGCCGAGCCGGATACGGGACGTCACCATCGCCGCCGCGGTCAGGGTGGGGACCGCGGAGAACCAGGGGCCGTCGACCAGGTTGCGCCAGCCCAGGTGGTCGTACGTCCAGGCGTGGTCGAAGCCGTATTCCTCGGCGGCCCGCCACTTCGGCTCGGCCGCCCACCAACGATCTTCCGGAAGAATCACGATGCCTACTCGCACACTGCCGGACGCTATCGTCACCCACCGACAATCGCACGGACGGGCGGGGCCCCACCCGAACGTGTCAGGGACAATGGCGGGGTGGAGAGACCCCTTCTGATCGCGTCCGACGTCGACGGCACCCTGCTCGGCCCCTCCGAATCCCTCAGCGCCCGCACCATCGCGACCGTCCGCCGGGTGGTCGACGCGGGCGTGCCGTTCGTGCTGGCCAGCGGCCGGCCGCCGCGCTGGATCGCGCCGATCGCGCGGCCGCTCGAGCTGACCGGGTACGCGGTGTGCGCCAACGGCGCCGTCCTCTACGACTGCGGTGCCGAAGAGATCGTCGAGGTCCACGGCCTGCTCGAACCGGCCCTGCTGCACGACATCGCGAGCGCGCTGGACAAGGCGCTCCCGGGCTGCCGGCTCGCCTCGGAGCGCGTCGCCACCGGCGCGGTCGACCACGACATGCGCAACTTCGTGATCGAGCCGGACTACCACAACCCGTGGGGCGACGGCGAAGGCCGCACCGGCCCGCGCGCCGAGGTGCTCGGGCACCCGGCGATCAAGCTGCTGGTCAGCCACCGCGGCATGACGTCCGAAGAGATGGCGAGCGCGGTGAACTCGCTGTTCGACCGCGACGTCGACGTCACCTACTCGTCGTCGGGCGGGCTGGTCGAGATCGCCGCGCACGGCATCACCAAGGCGACCGGGCTCGCCGACGTCGCCGCGCGCTTCGAGGTCCCGGCCGACCGGGTGATCGCCTTCGGCGACATGCCCAACGACGTCGAGATGCTCAGCTGGGCCGGCCACGGCGTGGCCATGGCGAACGGCCACCAGCAGGTGCTCGACGTCGCCGACGAGGTCACCGGGCCGGCCGGGGACGACGGCGTCGCACAGGTGCTCGAACGCTGGTTCTGAGTCAGGAGCGGCGGTCGAGCTCGACCGCTTCCTCCGGCGTGGGCGCGGTCCCGCCCAGGTGGGCGGGCAGCCACCAGCGTTCCTCGTCGGAGGCCGGCTGGTCCGGGTACTCGGCCTGGGCGCGGTCGACGAGCGCGCTCATCCGGTCGCGCAGCTCCTTCGTCACGACGTCCCAGTCGTCGCCCTTCGCCGGGTGCATCGGCTCGCCGATGAGGATCGAGATCGGCACGTGCCGCCGGGTCAGGTCCTTCGGACGGCCCTTCGTCCAGAGCCGCTGGGTGCCCCACAGGGCCATCGGCACGACCGGGACGTCCGCCGCCGCGGCCATCCGGACGGCGCCCGACTTGATCTCCTTGACGGTGAACGACCGGCTGATCGTGGCCTCCGGGAAGACGCCGACGACCTCGCCGTCCTTCAGCTTCGCGAGGGCCTCGCGGTAGGACGCGAGCCCGGCGGCGCGGTCGACGGGGATGTGGTGCATCCCGCGCATCAGCGGCCCGGCGATCCGGTTGTCGAAGATCTCCTGCTTCGCCATGAAGCGCGTCAGCCGCTTGGCCGGGCGCCCGCCGAGGCCGCAGAAGATGAAGTCCAGGTAGCTCACGTGGTTGCACGCGATGACCGCGCCGCCGGTGCGCGGGATGTGCTCCGCGCCCTCGACCCGGATGCGGTTGTCCAGTACCCGGAACATGGTCCGGGCCGCCGCGATCACGGGCGGGTACACGAAGTCAGCCATCTCGCCAGGTTACGGGACCGTAGGTTACGGACGGCTGTACAGCGGGGAAGAACACAAACCGGGCGAAGCTCACACCGGCCGCACGTCGTCCCGCCGGACGGGAACCGCGAGCACCAGGGCCACCAGCAGCGCGAACAGCGCGACGGACTGGTGCTTGACGCCTTCGATGCCGTCGCCGAGCGCCGCCAGGCCGAACTGCGTCGCCGAGACCGTGAACAGGAACGCCAGCACGACGCCCAGCGCGCTCCGGCGCTGCCACCACGCCCTGGCCAGCACCAGCAGCCACAGCGGCACCAGCGCGAACAGCCCGAGCGGCGCGATCAGCCCGGTCAGCGACGACACGACCGGCACCCGATACTCCTGCGCGTGCGGCGCGAAGCCCGCCGACTGGTCGAAGCTGCCGAGGTAGTCCGGCCGGGCGGTGAGCTGGTCGGTCGCGGCGCGGTTCAGCACCTCGAGCGTCCGCCCGGGGTGGCTCGCGAAGTAGCCGATGACGTTCGCGCGGTCCATCTTGTCGCGGTAGCGCGGGTAGAGCGGGTCGATCCGCACCGGGTGCGGGTGCCACCAGCCGTTGCCCGCGTACTGCGCGAACGACGGCGGCAGGCCGAGCGCCGCGAGGTCGGCCTGGGTGTCGTGCTTGCCGTCGACGATGTTCAGGAAGATCGAGTTGACCATGTTGATCTCGCGCGAGTCGTCGCCGGGCAGCTCGGCGAGCGTGCCTTCGGGCGTGACGGCGGGCTGGACGGTCTGCTGCGCGTACAGCGTGACGGCCCCGAGCGCGCCGATGGCCAGCACGGCCGCGGCCCACCGCCGGGCCCCGCGCAGCGTGCCCGGCCGCACCAGCAGGATCGCGACCACCAGGATCGGCAGGATGGTCAGCGTCTGGACCTTGGCGTTGACGGCCAGGACACCGCCGGCGAGCGTCACGGCCATGCCGGCGTAGCTCCACCGGCCCTCGCGCGCGGTGAGCAGCAGGCCACCGGCGATCAGCAGCAGCCCGAGGAAGGCCGCGCCTTCGCCGAGCACCGCCGCGAAGTACCCGAAGACCGCCGAATCGGCGACGACCAGCAGCAACCCGGCCGCCACGGCCAGCCGCGCCCGGCGCCGGTACGGCAGGCCCAGCACGATCGCGGTGATGGCGGCAGCGGCGATCAGGCTGCTCAGCAGACCCAGGACGACCAGGCTCAGCGTCGTGGGGAACCCGAAGACCCCGGCGAGCCGGACGGCCAGATCGGCGAGCCAGCTCTGCGTCAGCAGGTAGGTGGGCTGACACGGCGGCACGCCGGGCGGGGCGCTGTAGGCGAGGTGGATGAACGGCTCGGGCCCGCCGTGCCAGGTGATGCCGGCGCCGCACAGCACCCGCAGGCCGTCGCCGTTGTTGGACATCGCGATCGGGCGCGGCACCAGGAACCGCACCACGAACAGGCCGAACGCCGCCACGAAGACCCCGATCCCGAGCGCGGCTTCGGTGCTCAGCCGCTGCTTCGGGACGTCGAGTTTCACGTGGGACAGGGTACGTAGCGGAAGTCCGGGTCCTTGTCGAGGTCGTCGACCACGATCCTCGCCTGCTCCGTCCGCGGGTAGACGGCGACCCAGTACGGCGTGCCGACGCGGCGGAAGGTGGCGACCTCGTACTGGCCCGCGTAGACCGGGTCGATGGTGCAGCGCTGGCTGTCCGCGTAACCGCTGTCGGCCGGGACCGCGACGGTCGGGCGCCGGCTGTTGACGACGTAGTCGTAGTCGGTGGCGAACCCTCCGTCGTGGCGCCCGTCGTGGGCGATGTGCTCGTCGGTGCGGCCGAGGACGTCGACGATGAGCAGCTGCCCGCCGCGGGCGGACAGGGCGCCCGGGGCGGCGGCGCTGACCACCGAACCCGGCGGCAGGTACGTGCCGAGCCAGCCGCCGATCTCGGTGAGCTGGGTGCCGTAGGTGTGCCAGTCGCGCACCCGGCCGAGCATGTCGGGGCTGAACACCGAGACGAGCACGGCGATCCCGGCCAGGCCGCAGGCGGTCACTGGGACCAGCCGCGTGCCGGTGGGCCATACCCGCGGCCGCGGCGACGGCTTCACCTCGACGTCCGCCGTCAGCACGCCGTACGCCGCGACGGACCCCACGGCGAGCAGCGGCGGCACCGCGGCCAGCAGCCGCCACGACGGACCGGCGTCGCCGCCCGACACCACGGCGGCGGCCGCGAGCCCGGCCGCCATGGCGAACAGCAGCCAGATCAGGGCGCGGGATTCGAGCGCGGCGCCGGCCGAGCGACGCAGCAGCAACGCGACGGCGGCGACCAGGCCGAGCAGCAGGAAACCCTGGTGCGCCAAGGCGAACCCGGACAGGTAGGGCCAGCCACCGGCGACCTGCGCGCCGAACGGGCCACCGAGCTTGGCGGCCACCGGGGCGGGCAGGTAGTGCTGGTAGAAGGTCAGCCGCCAGGCCAGCCGGGGAATCAGGAACACCAGCGCGCCCAGCGTGTAGCCCGCCGGGGCCCACCAGGTGTGCTGCTTCTTGACGGCGGCGCCGGCCAGCCACAGGCCGCCCAGCACCCCGACGACCAGGCCTTCCGGGCTGGTCATCACGGCGAACGCGACGAGCACTCCGGCCACGACCGGGCGGCGCGCCGCGAGCGAGTAACAGACGGCGAGGACGAGGAGCACGAACAGCGGCACCTCGGAACCGGACGCCCCGTAGACGGCGAGCCCGCCGGCGGCCGCTGTGAGCACCGCGGCGGCGATGCCGATCGCCGGCCGCGGCTCGGCACCCTCCGGTGCGGCGGCGGCAACAATCCGGTTCGCGAGGAAGTAGGAAAGCAACACGCAACCGAGCGCCGAGAGAATCCCGAACGCGACGGCGGTCGATTGCACGTCGGCGCCGAATGCGGCACGCGGAAGGGCGATCAGCACCAACCAGAAGAAGTTCGTATAACCCTCGACGCGTTCACCGGGGTTGAAGACCGGCCCGTTGCCGTCGGCGATGTTCACCGCGTACCGGAACGAAACGAGCGCGTCTTCGGTGACGGTGGCGAACAGCAGTTGGTGAAGCAGGGAAAGGCCGAGTGTGAGCGCGAGCACCACACCGCGCCAGCCGCGATCGGTGCCCAGGCGGCCCCAGGTCAGCACCACGATCGCGGCGAGCACCAGCCACGCCACCACGAGCGCGTAAACCACCCGGCCCCCTCACTTCGCCACCCCAGCCGGCCCCGCCAGGTTATCGGTCATCGGGTGGCGAACCACGGGTCAATATAACCCGATCGGGTGGCTCTTCCGACGGTTGAAGTGACGACCCCGGAATTACGGGCAAAAAGCCTGATCAGAGCCTTGGCCCGAACTGCCGGTCCGGCCGTTGTCGGCTTAGTCTCCAGCGTGCTCTCCGTCGCCGTCGCCATTGTCGTCATCGCCGTGCCGGGCCTCGTAACCGGTTTCGCGGCGGGGCTGCGCGGCTGGGCCCTGGCCGGGCTGACGCCGTTGCTGAGCTACGCCATCGGTGGCCTGACCGGACCGTGGACCGCCGCGGTCGGCTGGTCGTTCACGCCGCTGACCTACGCGCTGTCGACCGTCGTGTTCGCGGCGATCGCCTTCGGTGTCCGGAAGCTGACGGTCCGCAGGTGGGCACCGGAGCCCGAACCGGGCCTGTGGGCGCGGCGCGGGCACCTCGCGGTGGTGGCGTGCCTGCTGTTCGCGTCCGCGGTCGGCGTCTACGCGACCCTGCTCGGCCTGGGGCACATCGGCGCGCTGCCGCAGGGGTTCGACGCCGTCTACCACGGGAACGCCGTCCGCTACATCGCCGACACCGGCGACGGCAGCCTGTTCGGCACCGGCCACGTGAACTGGTACGGCGACGCGCCGCCGGTGTTCTACCCCAACGCGTACCACCTGCTGGCAGCCGTGACGTACCGGCTGAGCGGGACGTCGATCCCGGAGACGCTGGACGCGAACACGGTGTTGCTGCCAGGCCTGCTCGCGCTGTCGCTGGTGACGCTGGTGCGCGAGTTCCGCGGCCGCGCGGTGCTGGCCGGCGCGGTCGCGCTGACGGCGGTGGCGCCGGTGATGGGCGTCTACGAGTCGATGGAGCGCGGGCCGCTGCTGCCATTCGCGCTGGGGCTGACGCTGACGCCGCTGGGTGCGGTGGCGCTGCGGCGGTACCTGGAGCGCGTCGCGCCCGACACCGGGCTGGTGCTGGTGCTGGCCGCGGTCGGGCTGCTGTGCGTCCACTCGTCGACGCTGTTCGGCGGCGTCCTGTTCGCCGGCCCGCTGCTGGTGCAGCGCTGGCTCGGCGGCTGGCGCCGGATCGGCCGTGACCTGCTGGCGCTGCTGCCGATCGCGGCGGTGTCGCTGCTGGTGGCGTGGCTGCAGCTGTTCGGGGCGCTCGGCCTGGCGAACAGCGCGGTGCCGTACTACGGCTGGCCGAGCGAGTGGCGCGCGACGACGGCGCTGGGCGCGCTGCTCGGGTTCCAGCACCAGGAGGCGCACCCGCAGATCTGGCTGTCGGCGGCCCTGTTCCTGGGGATCGTGTTCTTCACGCGGGCGGGCGCGCTGCGCTGGATCGGCCTGACGGCGGCGGTAACGGGCCTGGCGTACATGGCGGTGGCGTCGTCGAACGCACCGATCGTGATGGCGCTGTCGAGGCCGTGGTGGGACGACCCGTACCGCTTCTTCGCAATGGCGGCGATCCCGCTTTGTGTCCTGGCCGCCCACGGCCTGGCTTCGACGCAGGCCTGGCTGTGCTCTCGTATCCCCCGGCTGCCGGCGGTGGCGGTCGCGGTGGTGGTGCTGCTGGGGTTCGTGCTGCTGTCCAACGGCCTGTACTACCGCTCCAACGGCGCCCGCGTGTCCACCGGCTACCAGGCCGCGGACCCGTCGAAGCTGCGGGTGACACCGGGCGAGGCGGCGGCGATGGAGGAACTGGGCAGGCTGGCGAAGCCGGGCGAGTGGGCGATGAACGACCGCTTCGACGGAACGGCGTGGACGTACGCCCTGTCGGGCGTCCGCACGGTGGCCGCCCACTTCGACGAGACCTTCCCACCCTCGGACGCAATCCTCCTGGCGAACCACTTCCGCGACTACGCGACGGACCCCTCGGTGCGGGCGGCGGTGCAGCGGCTGAACGTGCACTGGGTGATCTTGGGCAAGCCGTCGACGGAGCCGGACAAGCCGTACCAGCCGGGGCTGATCGGGCTGGCCGGGGAGCCGTTCCTGCGGGAGGCGTGGCACAACTCGGACTCGGTGATTTATCGACTCCAGCCCTGAGGGTCCGGATCGGCTGGGTTCACCGACGGCGGTTGGCGTTCGCGAGTCGGCTTCGGATCCGCCTGCGGTGGCGTGGGCACCCCCGCGCAGCAGGTTGCGCTTCGGGTCAGAGCGGACGCGAACCCGCCTCGACGTCGGCCACGTTCCGCGATCATCTGTAGCGCTGCGAAGTCGACTTCGCCGGGAATCGTCCGCCGGGAGGCTCCGAGAAGCGCGGCCTGTGGTGCCGCCGTGGCCGAGGCCCGGCGAATACTCCCCCGCCTTCCCCGCGCCGGTGGATCGCGCGGGCGCCATCGCTGACCTCGAGTGGCGGACGGGGAGGTCGTCTCAGCGGTCCGACTAGCGCGGCCGTGACGCGAGCCGGGCTCTACGACGACCGCGGTTCTTTCTGAGCGAGGCCCGACGGGAACGCGCGCCCCGGTCTGACCCACCCGGCCTGGCCGAGCACGGCCGGCAGTTCACCGCTGACCGACCGTGGAAGCCTGCTCGTTGCGGGCCTGGCTGGACCTGCCGCAAAGGCGATTTCGGGCCGAGTTGTCCACATGTGCGCAGAGCCTGTGGACAACTTGGGTACAAGGCTGTGGGCAGTTGCCCGATCGGGCGAAATCGGGGTGGATTGCCGTGACAGCACCGAAAGTGTGCTTGCGTCACGGTGACGAAAGGGGACGGTTGCGGCGCTGTGGGTGGACCAGGCGGCCTAGTTGTCCACAGGCCAAGAGTGAATCGGCAGGTCAGGCCGGTGCCGCGGTCTTGCCGCGCACCGAGCGGGCCGCCAGGGCCGCGCCGCCCGCTGTCAGGAGGTCGGCGACCGTGAACATCACCCGGGAGGCCACCGCGAACGCCGTGGCCTGGCCGACCGTCAGGCCACTCGCCGTCAGGACCGCTACCTGGGCCACCTCGCGGACGCCGACGCCGCTGGGGAGGATGAACGCGAACGTGCCCACGGTCATCGCCACCGCCATCGCGCCGACGCACAGCACGAAGCCGCTGAAGCCGGGGGTGCCGACCGAGTTCGCCAGGAGCCACAGGTGGATGCCCTGTAGGCACCAGGCGGCGGTCGAAGCGCCGAAGACCTTGCCGATGACCTTCCAGGTCAGCGGGTGCGCCAGCGGCGGGCGGCGCAGGATCTTCAGGACCAGCGACGTGCCCCACGTCAGGATCTTCGGGTGCAGCATCGCCAGGCCGACCGGGATCAGCACGAACAGCCACAGCGCGCGCGGGCTGTTGCTGAACACCGCCGGGGCCGCCAGCAGCGACACGACCAGCGCCGACACCACGCCGACGCCGAGCTGGATCAGGGAGCCCGTGAAGATCCGGGCGCGGGCCAGGCCCGCCTTGCGGCCCAGCTCCATCTGCAGCAGGTACGCCCAGACCGAGCCGGGCACGTACTTGCCGAGCGAGCCGACCAGGCAGATCTGCGCGCCGCGGGCGTAGCCGATCGGCTTGCCCAGGTCGTCGACCATCACCTGCCAGCCCCAGGTGGACACCATGATCGCCGCGACCAGCGCGACCAGGCTCAGCAGCGACGACTGCCACGCCACGTCGTGCAGGGTCCGCCAGAACTCACCCCAGTTCGACGCGAGCTGCTTCGCCGCGAAGCCGATGACCAGCAGGATCGCGACCCACCTGACGACGTCGAGGATCTTCGCCTTGGTGGACTTCGGCTGCTTCTTGGCAGCCGGCGTCTCCCACTCCGGCGACTCCAGTGTCGTCATCGACGTATCTCCTCAGGCCTGCACGGTGACCAGGCGGCTGAACTCGGCCAGCAGATCGTAACCGTCCCAGACCGCGGAGAAGGTCAGAGCGGAGCCGAACGGCACGATCCGGTCGACTCCGCGACCGGCCAGCTCGTACGCGAACGCCGTGAGCTCTTCCGTGGTAAAGCCGAACTGGCCGACCGTCTGGTCCTTGCGCAGGACGATCGGGACCAAATCGGACAGAGAGTCGACCTGGGCGTTCGCGAAGGTGCCGGCGCCGAGCCACTCACGCGGCATCACCGCCGAGTCGGTCAACTCCAAGGTGGCCAGGCCGTTGCCCTCGAACGCGATCTCCTTGACCAGCCCGTCGACCGCCGCGCCGTACGCCGAGACGCGCTTCTGGACCGCCATCGCGGGCTCCGTGACGTGCTGTTTCGCCACCAGCACCTCGGCGAGCAGGGTGCGGAACTCCTGGCCCGCGACACGCGCGCCGTCGGCGTCGCCGACCCAGAACACCGCGCGCGGGGACGAGCAGGCGGCCTGGTCGAACCAGTACGAGTCGTTGTAGAAGCCCTCGGCGGCCGCGCGACGCTGGTCCGAGGACGCCCGCTGCCAGCCCGCCACCGAGGCGACGGCGAACGACGAGCGGTCCGGGAACGTCAGGTCACGCGCGTGCGGCGCGAGCGGGTACTGGCGCAGGGCGGCGACCGAGCCGTCGCCACCCCAGATGACGCGCAGGTCGGCGGCCAGCGACAGGGCGCCGCTCACCTCGTCGCTGCGGTCGTAGGTGACCATCCGCTGGGTGGCGGTGATCGCCGCCGCCGTGTCGGGGTCCACTTCGGACAGTGCGGCGTTCAGCGCCTCCAGCACCGCCTCCGCGGCACCGGCCGAGCGCGACGACACCCGCACGACGTTGTGGTTGCCCGCCAGCGCGGACAGCGCCCAGGAGTAGACGAAGATCGTGTCGACGTTCGCCGGCGGCACGTGGAACACGAGCCCGCGCGGGAACCGCAGCGCGCCGCCTGCGGTGTCCAAAGTGGACAGCGCCTTGGCGATCTCGCCCTTGCGCAGGAAGAACCCGAGGGACGCCAGCTCCGGGAACCGGCGCGCGGTGGCCGGGGCCAGCAGCTTGCGCGCGAACTTCGTGATGAACTCGACGACCCGCGGGTCACCGACGCGCAGCCGGCCGCCCGGCGGCGACGCGCGCAGCTCGTCGACCAGGTCGGTCACGGCAACGGAAGGAGCAACGGGAAAGCGCTGGGTAAGGGTGCTCACGCCGCCGCTCCCGAGAACGTGTCGGAGCAGCCGCGGGCCTCGGCCTTCGGCAGCCGCCCGAGGACGGAGAAGTGCTTGCCCGGCCAGTCGCCGTCGTCGATCCCGTTGCAGACACCGAGGTCTTCGGTCAGCAGCACGTGCCCGGGGTAGGACCGCGGCAGCGTCGAGACGACCTCGATCACGCCCGGCTCCCCCACCGGCTGCTCTTCCCAGGTTTCCGGGTTGCGGATCACGACGTCGGCGAAGTCCGGGCAGTACAGCGAATTCCCGGACGGGCCTTCGAGGAACACGGTGCCGATCTGCTCGATCATCCCGTAGTAGTTGTGGATCCGGGTGAGCCCGGTGTCCTCCTTGAACCGCCGCCGGAACTCGGTGTTGTCCACGGCGCGGTCGATCAGCTTCTTCCAGCCACCGCTGTGGATGAGGATGCCGTTCGACAGGTCGAGCCCGTGGTCGCGCGCGACCTCGTAGAGGTACTGCCAGACCATGAACGTGAAGCCGAAGATCAGGAACGGCCGGTCGCCGTACTCGGCCAGGAACTTCTTGACGGCCTCGACGTCCGGCCGGTCGTTCTCGTCGAGCACGTACGTGTGCTTGCGGCCGAAGTTCGCCATGCCCAGCACCCCCGCACCGCGTGCGGAGAACGAGCGGCGGTTCTTGATGATGCCGATGGTGTCGACCATCAGCATCGGCAGCCGCTCACCGCCGAGGACCTCCTGCAGGGTCGCGCCGAGTTGCTTGGTCTGCGCGCCCGCCGCCTCCTTGTCCAGGTAGATCCGCGACGCGCCGGCGCCGGTGGTGCCGGACGACGTGAGGGTCTTGAACACCTCGCTGTCCGGGACGGACTTCAGGTCGTGCGTCTTGAACATCCGCACGGGCAGCCAGGGCAGGTCGGCGATCGTGGCGAAGGACGCGGATGGTGCGATTCCCAGCGACGACAGGATCCGCTCGTAACCCTCGGAATTCGCCCGATGGTGGGACGTCAGAGAAGCGAGCTCGGGCAGCAGCAAGGCTTCCCGGTCGGCCTGCGACCGAGTGAACACGCTCATACCTTCGCCTCCAACGACCGGTAGTCGATCTTGCCGCTGGCCAGCAGCGGCACGGTTTCGATCGGGCGCACGTCGAACCCGCTCGTGTGCAGGTGCAGCCGCTCGGACAGCGCCTTCGACGCGTCCTTGCAGATGTCCTTGTCCACGCCCTCGGCGAACAGCACGACCTTGTCGCCGGCGGGCACGGCCGCCACGACGTCGATCCCGACCGCCGCGGTGCGCACGGCCTGCTCGAGATCGTCGAGGCTGACGCGGTTGCCGAACACCTTGCCGATGCGCTTGAGCCGCCCGGTGATGAACAGGAACCCGTCCTGGTCGAGGTACCCGAGGTCACCGGTGGCGAGCACACCGCCGTATTCGTCGCCCTTGGCCAGGCCGGACTCGTCGTCCGCGTAACCCAGCATCACATTGGGCCCACGGTAGACGACCTCACCGACAATTTTCGGGTGCGTGGTCTCCGACCCGTCGTCACGGCGGACGGCGAACGTGCCGCCCGGCAGCGCCGGCCCGGCGGAACCGAGCTTTTCGGCCAGCCGTTCGGCGGGCACCGTCGTCATCCGCGGCGCGGCCTCGGTCTGGCCGTACATGACGTACATCCGGCCGCCGACGGCGATCATCTTGTCGTTGAACTCGGTGATCAGCTCGTCGCGCAGCTTCCCGCCGGCCTGCGTCAGCGTGCGCAGCGTCGGGTACTTCGCGGGGTCGAACTTGAGCCGTCGCAGCATTTCGTAGTGGTACGGGACGCCCGAGAGGGATGTCACGCCGTAGGTGTTCACCGCGTCCCAGAAGCCACGGCCGAGCACGCCGGACGGCTCGATCACGACGGTCGCGTCGCGCACCAGGTGCGAGTTCAGCACCGACAGGCCGTAGCTGTAGTGCAGCGGCAGGCAGGTGGGCGCGACCTCGCCGGAGTCGATGTGCAGCACCTGCGCGATGGCGTCGGCGTTGGAGAGGATCGCCTGGCGCGAGAGCCGGACGAGCTTCGGGTTGCCGGTGGACCCGCTGGTCGGCAGCAACACGGCCAGGTCGGGGTGCGGTGTGACGCCCTCGGCGCTCGAGCGGATCCAGTCGGAACCGCGCGTGACGTACCCGGCGGGTGCGTCGCCCGAAGCGGACAGCACCGCCGCCGGACGGAAGCGTTCGACGAGCCCGGCGAGCACGTCGACGTCCAGTGCCGGGTCGATCAGCGCGATCGCCCGCCGCGTCTCGAACGCGCCGAGGTAGGTCAGCACGCTGGGCAGGTCCACCGACATCCGCGCGAACACGACGCCGACGGGCAGCGAAGCCAGCTCTTCCATCCTGCGGCCGACCTCGGCCGACAGTTCCGCCCCCGCCAGCGTGCGGCCCCCGGCCACATCGACCAGCCGGGCTCCCGCACCCAACAGCGTCACAACACCAAGCCTCCGTCGACGCCCAGCACCTGGCCGGTGATGAAGGACGCTTCATCACTCACCAGGAACCGGATCGCGTTCGCCACGTCCTCCGCCCGGCCGAGCCGCCCGAGCGGCGTCTTGCCGGCGTTCTCGGCCTTCGCGTCCTCGCTCAGGCCCGCGGTCAGGTCGGTCTCGATCACGCCGGGCGCGACCGCGTTGACCCGGATCCCGGACCGGCCGAGCTCCTTCGCCGCCGAGCGCGCGATGTTCGCCACCGCTGCCTTCGACGCCGCGTACACCGTCTGGCCGGCGCTGCCGTACTCGCCGACGATCGAGGCGAGCACCACGATCGAGCCGGTCTTCTTGCGCATCATCGCCCGCGCGGCGGCCTGCACGGTGTGCAGCGTGCCGGCGACGTTCGTGCTCAACGTCGTGTCGACGAGTTCCTCGCGGATCATCCCGAGGAGCGCGTCCTCCATGATCCCGGCGTTCGCCACGACGATGTCGAGCCGTCCGTGCTCCTTCGCGACGCCCCTGACCAGCGAAGACACCGCCTTCGCGTCGGTGACGTCGAGCGCGAGCCCCGCCGCGGCGCCGGCCGCCGAAGCAGCCTCCTTGGCGCGAGCCTCGTCGCGGCCGGTGAGGACCACCGTCGCGCCCGCATCCACCAAAGCGCGGACGGTGGCCAGGCCGATCCCCCGCGTCCCGCCCGTGACGAGCGCGACGCGACCGGACAGATCAGTCATTCTTCGACTGGAGCTCGGTGACCATGTCCACGGCGACCTTGAAGCTCGACATGTCGATGACCTGGTCGGTGTCGAACTCGACGTCGAACTCGTCCTCGATGGCCGCGACCAGCGCCATGTGGCCGACCGAGTCCCACGCCTCGAGGTCGCGGTACTTCAGGTTCTCGACGTCCACGCCGTCCTCGAGGTCCAGCGCCTCGACGAAGACCTCGCGCAGCTTGGGGGCGACATCCGACATAGCCATGACTCCTAGTGTTCCTCGCGCGGGCGGGCGTCCCACGCCTTGACCAAGGTAGAGAGGTCGCCGGGCAGGGTGTTGTCCGGGAGCCCCGCCTTGCCCTTCAGCCAGGGCCCGAGCGCTTCGATGGTCTCCTCGTCGACGCCGCGGCGCGACAGGCCCACCACGTTGACGCCGGTGACCCGCGCCGGGTTGCCGACGGCGATGGTGAACGCGCCCACCTCGCGGCGCACCGCCGAGGCCATCCCGACCATCGCGCCGGGGCCGACCACGACCTTCTGGTGCAGCACCGCGCCCATGCCGAGGTTCGCGCCGTCCCAGATGTGGCAGTGGCCACCGGTCACGACGTTGGACGCGATCGTCACGGCGTCGCCGACCAGGCAGTCGTGCGCGATGTGGGAGCCGCGCAGGTAGTAGCCGTCGCTGCCCATCGTCGTGGCGCGCCAGGTGCCCTGGTGGACGCTCACGTACTCGCGGATCCGGTTGCGGCTGCCGATGACGACGCCGTGGCCGTCGTGATCCGGGTCACCGGCCGGCGCCTCGTCCCAGGCGGCCGGGTGGGCGCGGTGACGGTCCTCACCGGGCGTGCCGATCGTCACGTGCGGGCCGATCCAGTTGCCGTCCCCGATCCGCGCCGGCCCGGCGACGACCGTGAACGGCCCGATCACGTTGTCCTCGCCGAGTTCGACGCCTTCGCCGATGACGGCGGTCGGGTGGATGCGGTTGGCCACGGGTCGGGTGTCCGTTCGTCGGCGGCTGGGTACTGGGCGTGCTACCGCGCCCGGTAACGTGTGGCCCGCGTTCATGCAGGGCGGCCGGGCGCAGAACCGGCGGCTCACTGTACCGGACGCGCTCAAATCGCCTGCCGAGAGAGACTGCCCATGATCCCCATCACCGTGGTCGACGTCCGCGACGCGGAGGACCTCGTCGTCGAGGTCCTGCGTTCCGGCGCCATCGCACAGGGACCGATGGTCAAGCGCTTCGAAGACGCCTTCGCGGCGGTCTCCGGGACGAAGCACGCGATCGCGGTCAACAACGGGACCACCGCGCTCGTCGCGTCGCTCCAGGTGCTCGACCTGAAGCCGGGCGACGAGGTCGTCACGTCGCCGTTCACCTTCGTCGCGACGCTGAACGCGATCCTCGAAGCCGGCGCGACCGTCCGCTTCGCCGACATCCGGCGCGACGACTTCGCGATCGACCCCGACGCCGTGGCCAAGGTCGTCACGGACCGCACCAAGGTGCTCATGCCGGTGCACCTCTACGGCCAGACCGCGGACATGGGCAAGCTCACGCCGCTCGCCGCCGAGCACGGGCTGAAGGTGATCGAGGACTCGGCGCAGGCCGTCGGGGCGTCGTTCGAGGGCAAGCAGGCCGGCTCGTTCGGCATCGGCTGCTTCTCGCTGTACGCGACGAAGAACATCACCACCGCCGAGGGCGGCGTCATCACGACGGACGACGACGCGCTGGCCGACAAGCTGCGCGTGCTGCGCAACCAGGGCATGCGCGCCCGGTACCAGTACGAGGTCGCCGGCCACAACTACCGGATGACCGACCTGCACGCCGCGGTCGGCATCCCGCAGCTGGCGAAGCTCGACCAGCTGACCGCCGCCCGCCAGGCGAACGCGAAGCGGCTCTCGGAAGGCCTCGCGGGCACGCCGGGCCTCGACATCCCGCAGGTGCTGCCGGGCCGCGAGCACGTGTGGCACCAGTACACCGTGCTGGTCGGGCCGCACGCGTTCCTCTCGCGCGACGAGCTGGCCGCGGCGCTCACCGAGCGCGGCATCGGCAACGGCATCTACTACCCCAAGATCGTCTTCGACTACGACTGCTACCGGGGCCACGACCTGATCCCGGGCGCGCGCGTCGAGGACTTCCCGGTCGCGAAGGCCGTTTCGGAGCAGGCCCTTTCGCTGCCGGTGCACCCGCACCTGACCGAGTCCGACCTGGACACCATCATCGAAACCGTTCGCGAGGTACTGGGCGCATGACGCATCGGATCGCTCTTGTCGGGACCGGGAACATGGGTTCCCTGCACGCCCGCGTGCTCGCCGCCAACGAACGCGTCGACCTGGTCCGCGTGATCGATCCGCGCGAAGAAGCCGGCAAGACCGTCGCCGAGCGGTACGAAACCCAGTGGACGCCCGAGATCGGCTCACTGTCCGATGTGGACGCCGTGGTGCTGGCCTCGGCCACCGAGGCGCACTACGACCTGGCGCAGGAGATCCTCGGCCAGGGCAAGCCGATGCTGGTCGAAAAGCCCGTCTGCAACAGCTACGAGAAGTCGCAGGAGATCGTCGCCCTGTCGAAGAAGCAGGGCGTCGCGCTGATGTGCGGGCTGCTCGAGCGCTACAACCCGGCGGTCATGACCGCGCGGGCGCTGGTGCAGGAGCCGATCCACCTGATGGCCCGCCGCCACGGCCCGTACGCGCCGCGCATCAAGACCGGCGTCGCGTGGGACCTGCTGGTGCACGACGTCGACCTGGCGATCCAGTTCTTCGGCGGCGCGACCCCGGCGCGCGTGACGTCCGGCGCGGGGTACTTCCACCCGTCGTCGGTCGAGGGCGCCGAGGACACCATCGAGACGGTGCTGTCGTTCCCGACCGGCCTCGCGACGGTGTCCGCGTCCCGCTTGGGGCAGAAGAAGGTCCGCTCGCTCATGGTGTCCGAACTGGACCGGCTGATCGAGATCGACCTGCTGCGCCGCGACGTCACCATCTACCGGCACGTCTCGCACGACTCCGTCACCCCGGACGGCCTCGGCTACCGGCAGCAGACGGTCATCGAGATCCCGGAGCTGGTCACCGCGCGGGAGCCGCTGGCCACGCAGCTGGACCGCTTCTGCGACCTGCTGGAGGGCAAGATCGACGCCGACACCGAGCGCGACCTGATCCTGCCTTCGCACCACGTCGTCGAGCAGGTGCTCACGCAGGCCGCCGCCTGACCGCGGAACCGGCTCACTACTTGGTGAGCCGGTTCCCGTTCTTGTCGTAGGCGATCAGCGGGGTCAGGGACGCCGAGTCCGGGACGTCCGTGGTGGCGAACCAGAAGATGACCACGCTCGGGTCTGCGGTCCAGTTCGCCAGCTTCGCTTCCACGGTCTTGCCGTGCACCGTCGTGGTGATCTTCGTGGCCGCGCCGGCGAAGTAGCCGAACACCGGGATGACCTGGTCGCGCAGGACTTCGCCGCCGTCGGTGGCGTGGAAGCCGAAGGAGCGGTCGGAGCCGCGGAACTCGTTGGTGGCCAGCACCGGTTCCAGGTTCCCGCCCTTGCGGAAGCCGGCGACCAGTCCGAAGTGGATGCCGGGCAGGATCTGCGGCTCGTCGACCGCCTTGGCGAAGATCACGATCTCCCCGGCGGCGGTGCTGATCCCGGTGCCGACGACGTCGCCCAGCGGCTCGGGCGGGGGCTCGGTGGCGGTCGTCGGCGGCGGGACCGACGAAGCTGCGGACGGGGGTGCCGGCGGTTGCGCGACCGGTACGGAAGCCGGCTGGCGCCACTGGACGGCGAACACGACCACCAGGACGACGACGACCGCGGCGGCGAGCCCGCCGGTGGTCGTCAGGACCCGGCGGCGGCGCCGGATGCGGGTGCCGTCGGCCATGATCCGGGTCAGGTCCGGCTCGGCGAAGGGCTCGCTGGGCGGCTGCCGGAGCGCGGCGCGGAAGTCGTCGAGATCGTTCATCGTCCGCTCCCTCCGATCAGCGTGTCTTCGGTACCCGCTTCGATCCGCAGCTTGGCCAGCGCCCGCGAATTCGTGCTCTTCACGGTACCCAGCGAGACGCCGAGTTCGCGCGCTACGTCGGCTTCGGGCAGGTCGAAGAAGTGCCGCAGCACGACGACGGCGCGTTCGCGGTCGGTCAGCGTCTTGAGCACCGACGTGAGCCATTCCCGCTGGGTGACGGCCTGGTCGACGTCGACGCGGTCCGGCCCTTCGGGCATCGTCTCGGTCGCGTATTCGCGGATCGGGCGGCGCCAGCCGTCGATGACGTGGTTCATCAGGACGGTCCGGGCGTAGCCGTAGGCGTCCTTGTGGCGGACCCGCGACCAGGCCGCGTAGGTGCGGGTGAAAGCGGTCTGCGCGGCGTCTTCGGCCTGGTGCCGATCGCCGGTGAGCAGGAACGCGGCGTGCGTGAGCCGGGCCGAGGACGCGCGCACGAAGTCCGCGAACTCGTCGTCACCGCGCGCCATGCGTCACCCCTTTCGCCCCCAGCGACGGCCGGGCCCCGGAAAGGTTGCGCGGGCGCGTCTCAACCTTTTCGAGCGTACGCCCGTAATCCCCGGTGGCCGATCATGCCTACGAGGGAGCGAACCCATGAAGAAACGCCTCGTCATCGCCGGTACCGTCGTCGTCGCGTGCGGTGCTTTGGTGGTGTCCGGCGTCCTGACCAGCGCGAACGCCGAGACGTCGCCGGTCGCGCCCGTGGCCGCCCCGGCGCAGCTCGCCGCGGCTCCGGTCTCGCCGCCGCCGACCCGCCGCGCCGCTTCGGAGCACGAGGTGCTGGGCGAGGTGATCGGCACCGGCATCCGCGACAGCTCCGGCGAGCTGGTCTTCTACGGCGTCAAGGTGACGGAACCGCGGCTCCCGCAGACGACGTTCGGCATCATGGGCGGCATCCGCGACGCCGCCGGTGGCCTCAAGGACGTGATCATCGTGAACGAGACCTCGGGCAGCGACAAGGCCCCGGGCTTCCACGGGGTGACCGGCGGCGCCAACCTGGACGGCCACGACGTCCCGAGCTTCGGCTACTACGCGGGCCCGGCGGCGAAGATCACGGCTCAGATCGGGGGCGCGTCGGTGGTGGCGCACCAGGCCCGCTGGAGCGCGGACCCGAACGTCGTCGTGTTCTGGTTCGACACCGCGACCGACCCGGGCCGCCTGCGCGCGTACAACGCGGCGGGCGACAAACTGCCGACGGGACGCACGGACGTCGGCCACGGCTGAAACGTTGCGTAACCGATATCCTGCACTGGGTGACCGGGCGCTAGATTGTGCTCCGTGCGCACCTTGGGGGGAATCTTCGCCGCCGCATGCCTGCTGACCTGCGTCACAGCGTGTTCAGGCGGTTCCACGGCGGCGGCGCCGGCAACCACGCCGGCGCCGCCGTCATCCACTTCGATGAGCAAACCGAAGCCGACGGCACCGACCTTCACCCCGGCGGCCTCACCGGTGACGCTGAGCGCGGCGTGCCCGTTCCTCAGCTCGGACGAAATCCTGAAGCTCACCGGCCAGTCGATGAGCGGCGGCTCGAAGGACCTCGGTCAGGTCAAGACCAAGGTCGGCACCGCGTACGAATGCCAGTACGGCGCCGGTGTCCTGGGAGAGCTGTTCGTCGGCACGAACTCGACGTCACCGGCGAGTTTCATCACGGCGTCGAAGACCGGCTGCACGGCACCGGTGACGGTGCCCGGCGTCGGCGACGCGGCGATGCACTGCAAGTCCACGGGCTCGGACGGCGGCACCGTCCTGTCGGTCGCCAAGCAGAGCCACGGGCAGCTGCGGACCGCACAGTTGTTCCTGTACGCGGAAGGCACCGATGACAGCTACGCGGCCATCATGAAGCTGCTGGGAGACCGGCTCTAAGGCCTCTGTGCGTCGGGAGTCAATGCGTTCAGGTCGAACTTGAGCGGCGCGCCTTCGAACTCGAGTTCCGCGTATCCCGCCTGCTCGCCGAAGTCCTCGTAATCCTCATCGATCAGCCGGTAGCAGACCAAGCTCACCGGCGGGTCCAGATCGACGATCCAGTAATGGTCGATCCCCGCCTCGGCGTACTCGGAGAACTTCGTGACCCGGTCGGTGCGCCTGCTGCCCGGCGAGATCACCTCGATCGCCAGCCGGACGTCAGAGGCGTCACAACGCGCCGGGTTCGCGTGGACCACGGTGTTCCCGACCACGACCACGTCGGGCACTCGGACGGTGAGCGGCTTCTCGGCGATAAGTCAGCCGGTTGACGGCTCGCTGGTGCAGGAACAACGGGCGCGGCGCCACGACAAGAACCCCTTCGACCGCTTCGACCTGGTACTCCGGGGTTTCCGGCAGGTCGATCCAGTCTTCAAGGGACAAGAGGTGGTGAGGCCACTCCATGACACTCATCGCCTTCTCCGCCGCGGTAACTGGACGTCATCATCGCACGTCAGGCTGCCACAAAGCTACTGCTCCGAGTAGTCGCCCGATGGGGCTCCCCAGCCCGAAGTGTTCTGCCCGTGTGACTCCGCGATCTCGCGGCGGCGGGTGTTCTCCGCGCGCACCCGGTCCACTTCGGACTGGATGTACTCCTCGTCGTAGCGCTGGAAGACGCGGGCCGGGTTGCCGGCCACCAGGGTGCGGGGCGGGACGTCCTTGGCCACCACCGAGTTCGGCTGGACCGTGGCGAAGTCGCCGATCGTCACGCCCGCCATGATGACGACCAGGCCACCGATGAAGCAGCCCTTGCCGATCTTCACCGGCTTGCGCTCGATCAGGTCGCTGCCCGAGTGGTTCTGCAGCGTCATGTTCGCGAGCCAGCTGGAGTGGGTGAAGATCAGCGTGTTCAGGCCGATGCTCGTGTGCTCGCCGATCTCCAGGCCGCCGCTCGCGTCGAGCGCCGCGCCCTCGCCGACCCAGCAGTGGTCGCCCATCTTGAGGTTCTCGGGGCTGATGATCTTGACGCGCTCGCGGACCCGGCACGTCTCGGGCAGCCCGTAGTACTTCGCCCGCTCGGCGTCGTTCATGTACTGCGAGACGAGCTCGGTCAGGATCTGCGGGCGCAGCCGGTGGCTGCGCTCGTCATCGAAGAACATGGGAGTCCGACACCAGTTTCTCGAAGGTCCGCAGGTGCTCTTCGGCGACGACGTCGAGGCCGAAGTTCGACCGCACCATCTCGCTCTCGCGCTGGGCGATCACCGCGCGCCGCTCCGGGTCGTCGAGCAGGCCGATGACCGTCGAGGCCACGGCTTCCGCGTCGTCCGGGCGGACCAGCAGCACGTTCTCACCGTTGCGCAGCTCGATGCCCGGGTAGTTGTCCTCGGTGACCGACGCGATCGTCGCCGTGCCCGAAAGCATCGCTTCCAGGGACGCCGTGCCGCAGCCGCCGTTGAGGTCGTGCGTCACGATGTCGGCCGCCGCGAAGTACGCCGGGACGTCCTCCTTCGGCACCGCGCCGGTGACGATCAGCGCCTCGGAGACGCCCAGTTCGGCGGCCCGCTTGAGGAACGCGTCGTGGTAGACGCGGCCGACGATCGCCACCCGCACCCCGGGGTGCTTGTCCAAAATGGACGGAAGAGCCTCGATCAGTGGGAGCCGGTTGCGCAGCGGGATGACGTGCCCGAGCGAGACGATCAGCGGCGCGTCACCGATCTGGTGCTCCGCGCGGACGTCCTTCGTCACCGGCTTCGCGAAGTGGCCGGTGTCGACCGCGATCGGGAAGTACTCCGAGTTCGCGTCGCTGGTGCCGTAGCGCTCGACGCAGTAGTCGACGCCGAGCTTGTCGAGGATGACGTACCGCGGCCGGATGTAGGCGAGGATCGGCCGCACGAGCACCGCGTCGAGCATCCGGAACACCCCGCCGTACAGCTTGTTGTCGCTGATCAGCAGGGTGTGGATGGTCAGCAGCACCGGGATGTTCCGCCGCCGCGCGTAGATCCCGGCCAGCCACGACAGGTCGAAGAACTGGCCGTGCAGGTGGATCGCGTCCGGCTTGAACTCGTTGAGCAGCTTCCACAGCCGCCGCCAGTTGCCCGGCCGGACCGACGCGAAGCTCATGTCGAAGTCGATCGACAGGCCGACCTGCGGCATCTTCGTCGCCGGGAGGCGCACGACGCGGTAGCCGTCACGCTCCTCTTCGGCCGGGGCGTCGGCGTAGGCGGCCGTGATCGCCAGGACCTCGTGGCCCTCTTCGACGAACTGCGCCGCCAGCGACGCCGACATGTGCGCGCTCCCGCCCACCCGCGGCGGGAAGAAGTTGTTGACCACCGCGATGCGCATCGCACGTCCTCGGGCAGGGCCCGCGGTGGTGCTCACTCGGAGTCCTTGACCAGCTGTCGCATACCTTCTTCGACAGTGATCCGCGGCTCCCAGCCGAGCACGTTCCGGGCGCGGGTGATGTCGGCGGCGCGGCGCGTGACCAGCACGTCGCGTTCGTTGAACAGCGGCTCGACGTCGACGCCGACGGCCTCGATGAGGATCTTGGCCAGCGCGGCGATCGAGGTGTCGATGCCGGTGCCGATGTTGATCGGCAGGTTCGCCTGCTCCGACTCCAGCGCCGCCACGACCGCGCGCGCCAGGTCGGCGACGTGCACGAAGTCCATCGACTGGTCGCCGCGGCCGTCGATGATCGGCGGCTGGCCGGCGCGCAGGCGCTGGATGAAGTGGTTGATCACCGAGGTGTAGTAGGCCTCGATCTTCTGGCCGGGGCCGTACACGTTGAAGAAGCGCAGCGCGTTCCAGGACAGGCCCTTGGTGCGCTCGTAGAAGCCGAGCAGGTCCTCGCCGGCGCGCTTCGAGATGCAGTACGGCGTGAGCGGCTTGAGCTCGTCGTCCTCGTGCATCGGCAGCCGCTTCGGCTCGCCGTAGACCGACGCGGTCGAGGCGAACACGAGCCGCTCGACACCCTCGTCGGCCGCCGCGGCGAAGACGTTGTGGTTGCCGACCATGTTGATGTCGATCGACTCGGCCGGGTCGGCGATCGACTTGTTGATCGAGACCGTGGCGAAGTGGATGACGTGCGTGCAGCCGCGCATGGCCTCGCGGACCGCGCCGCCGTAGCGGACGTCCTGCTCGACCAGCTCGACCTTGCCGGTGGCGACGAACTCGTCGACGCGCGCGCGATCGCCGCGGGTCATGTTGTCGAAGATGCGGACGGTGTAGCCGCCCTCGATCAGCAGCGGGATGACGTGCGCGGCGATGAACCCACCGGCCCCGGTGAACAGGACCTTCTTGTCGGACACCAATTTCTCCTCGGTCGGTGGCTTCAGGACAGTGACTGCACGGCGGCGCGCACGACCTCGCCGACGCGCGCCACTTCGGCGTCCGTCAGGTTGGCGTGCATGGGGATGGCGAGCTGACGCGCGAACGCGTCGGCCGACACGGGCAGCGGGGTCTGGGGGCCGTAGATCGGCTGGAGGTGGGAGGCGTAGGTGCCGAAGTTGCACTGGACACCCTGTTCGCGGACGCGCAGGGCCAGCGTGTCGCGGCTGATCGACGGGGCGACCGTGAGCAGGTATGCCTGCCACGGGTGTTCGCGGTCGGGCAGCTCGACGGGGACGGTCAAGGCTTCGACGTCGTCGAACGCCTCGTGGTAGCGCTTGGCGACCGAGCGGCGGGCGGCCAGCAGGTCCGGCAGGCGGTCGAGCTGGACGCCCATGATCGCGGCCTGCACGTCCGACATGCGGAAGTTGTACCCGAGCTCGTGGAACTCCGGGATCGGCAGCGCGTTCGAGCCTTCGCGGCTGATCGCCGGCTCGATGCCGTAGGTGTGCAGCTTGCGGGCGTGCGCGATGAGGTCTTCGCGGTCCGAGACGAGCGCGCCGCCCTCGCCCGCTGTGATGCCCTTGCGGCCGTGGAAGGAGAACGCGGCGAGGTCGGCGAGGCTGCCGGCCGGACGCGTCTTGTACGTCGCGCCCGCGGCGCAGGCGGCGTCCTCGAAGAGCCAGAGGCCGTGCTTGTCGGCGATCGCGCGGTACTCGTCGAAGTCGCCCGGCTGGCCCGCGACGTCGACGGCGAGGATGCCGACGGTCCGCGGGGTGATCAGGGCCTCGACGTGCGCCGGGTCGGCGCTGAAGACGTCCGGGCGGATGTCGGCGAACACCGGGGTGGCGCCGGCCTGGACGACCGCGTGGCCCGTCGCCGGGAACGTGTAGTCGCCGACGACGACCTCGTCACCGGGCTGAACACCCAGGACCTTGAGGCCGAGGAAGAGCGCCGAACCGCAGTTCGCGGTCGCCAGCGCGTGCGCCGTGCCGGTGACCTGCGCGAACCGTTCCTCGAAACGGCGGCACGCCGGACCGGCCCCGGCCAGCCAGCCGGACCGGAAGACCTCGGCGACGGCGGCTAGCTCTTCTTCGCCCACGGTCGGTTGACCTAGGGCAATGCTGTCGGTCGGCATACCTCTCCCATTGCGTGGGGACCCGGCGAAGTGTATATACGCCGGATCATTCGGTTGACAGCCCCACGCCGAACCCCACTTTCGAGTGATCCCCACCGCACCCCGCCGAACGTCTTACGCTGGGCACATGCGATTCGGGGTGCTGGGGGCGGTAGCCGCGTGGCGCCCGGACGGCACGCAAGTGGCGGTGGGCGGCCCGCGGTCGCGAACGCTCCTCGCGCTGCTCGCGCTCGAGGCCGGCCGGTTCGTCCCGGCCGAGCGGCTGATCGACGGGATGTACGGCGAACACCCGCCGGACGGCGCGGCCAACGCCCTCCAATCGCAGGTGTCCCGGCTGCGGACGGCCCTGAAGGACCTCGCCCCGGTCGAGTTCACCGCGGCGGGCTACCGCCTGGACGTCGAACCGGACGAAGTGGACGCTCTCGCCTTCGCCCGGCTCGTGCGCGAAGGCCGCGCGCACCTGAAGGCCGCGGAGCACGCGCAGGCCGCCGACGTGCTGGGTGAGGCGCTGGCGCTGTGGCGCGGGGACGCGTTCAGCGACCTGGCGGACGCGCCGTTCGCCGTCACCCAGACCGCCCGGCTCGCGGAGCTGCGGGCCGAGGCGGCCGACGACCACGTCGAGGCCCGGCTGGCCCTCGGCCAGGCCGAGGACGTCCTCGCCGGGCTGCGCGAGACGGTCGCCGCCCACCCCCTGCGGGAGCGGCCGCGCGCGCAGCTCGTCCGCGCGCTGCACGTCGCCGGCCGGTCCGCCGACGCGCTGGCCGCGTTCGAGGACGCCCGCCGCACCCTGGCCGACGAGCTGGGCGCCGACCCCGGCCCGGAGCTCGCCGAGGTCCACCTCGCCGTGCTGCGCGGCGAGACCGAGAAGCCGGCCATCCCGGCACTGCCCGCGCAGCTGACCAGCTTCGTCGGCCGGGACGCCGAGCTGCGGCAGGTCTCGGAGCTGCTCGCGCGCGCCCGGCTCGTCACGCTGCTCGGGCCGGGCGGCACCGGCAAGACCCGGCTGGCCGTCGAAACCGCCGCGGCCGCCGAGGGCCCGGTCGCGTTCGCCGAGCTGGCGCCCCACGGCGCCGGCGAGGTCGTCGGCGCGGTGCTCGGCGCGCTGGGCCTGCGGGACACCACGCTGCGGCAGCGCGAGGCGCAGGACCCGGCCGACCGGCTGGTCGCGGCGCTGCGCGACCGCACGACGCTGCTGGTGCTCGACAACTGCGAGCACGTCGTCGACGTCGCGGCCCGGCTGGCCGGGCGGCTGCTCGGCGCGTGCCCCGGGCTGCGGGTGCTGGCCACCAGCCGCGAGCCGCTCGGGATCACCGGTGAGCAGCTGGCGCCGGTGCCGCGGCTGGCCGTGCCGCCGCCCGGGACGTCCGCCGCGCAGGCCGGCGAGTTCCCGGCCGTCCGGCTGTTCGCGGACCGCGCGGCCGCCAGCGATCCCGCGTTCGCCCTCGACGAGTCGACGATCGGCGACGTCCAGCACATCTGCGCCGCGCTCGACGGCCTGCCGCTCGCGCTGGAGCTGGCCGCGGCCCGCGTCCGGACGCTGCCGGTCGGCGAGATCGCGGCCCGCCTCGACGACCGGTTCCGGCTGCTCGCCCGCGGCAGCCGCACGGCCGAGCAGCGGCACCGGTCGCTGCGCGGGGTCGTCGAATGGAGCTGGGACCTGCTCGACGACGAGGAGCGGCGGCTGGCGCGGCGCATGACGGTCTTCCCCGGCGGGGCGACCCTCGCCGCGGCCGCCGAGGTGTGCGGCGCGGACGACACCCTGCTGCCGGAGCTGGCCGACAAGTCACTGGTCGAGGCCGTCGGCGGGCGGTTCCGGATGCTGGAGACCATCCGCGCGTTCGGCGCGGAGAAGCTCGCCGAAGCGGGCGAGACGGACACCCTGCACCGCGCGCACGCCGAGTACTTCCTGCGGTTCGCCGAAGAGGCGGACCCGCTGCTGCGGACCGCGGCGCAGCTGGACTGGCTGGCCCGGATCGACGCCGACTACGACAACGTCCTGGCGGCGCTGCGCTGGGCGGCCGACGCGGACGTCGTCATCGCGTTGCGGCTGGTCACGTCGCTGGCGATGTACTGGTGGATGCGCGGGCGGCGATTCGAGGGCGCGGTGCTGTCGCTGGAGGTCGTGAAGCGCTGCGGGCCGGAGGTGCAGGCGGAGTACGTCGAGGAGTTCCTGCTCTGCCTGCTCAGCGCGCTCGCCGGGATGCCGGGTGAGGAGGCGCTGGCGCCGTACGTGCCGCTGGCCCGCCGGTACGCCAGGGACTCGATGTGGTCGCCGCGCCACCCGATGCTGATCATGTTGCTGGCCGTGGTGATCGGGCCGCCCGCCGACGACGCCGAGATGTACGGGCGCGGCGAGGTGATGCTGGCGCACGGCGAACCGTGGACGTGGGCGATGGTCCCGATGGGCCTCGGCCTGCGCTCGATGATGACCGGCGACCTCGTCCAGGCCGAAGAGGGCCTGCGCGAGGGCGCGCTGCAGTTCGGCGAGCTCGGCGAGCGGTGGGGTCTTTCGATGGCGCTGGACCACCTTTCGCAGCTGCTGAGCTGGCGCGGCGAGTACGCCGAGGCGCTGGTGAAGATGGACGAGTCGCTCGCGTTGATGCACCAGCTGGGCGCGACGGACGACGCCGCGGACCTGATCACCCGCCGCGCCTGGACCCGCCTGCTGCAGGGTGACCACGCGGGCGCGCGGGCGGACTACGAGCTCGCGGAGTCGACGGCCCGCCGCTCGGGCATGCCGGAATCCCGCGCGGCCGCCTACATCGGACTGGCCACCCTGTCCCGCTTGGACGGTGACCTGCCGACGGCCCGGTCGTGGTGCGAGCGGGCGCTGGCGGAGTGCGAGGGCGGTTCGTTCTCGGCGGAGACGGTCCACGCGGCGGCGTTGATTGCGCTGGGCTGGCTGGCCCTGGGCGAAGGCCGGGTGGCCGACGCGGCCGGGCTGTACCGCGAGGCGTTGCAGGTCGGACGCCGGTGGCACGCGGGTGACGTCGTGGCGTTCGCCCTGGAGGGCCTGGCCGGCGCGGCCGTCCACCCGGAACAGGCGGCGGTGCTGCTGGGCGCGGCGGCGGCGGTGCGCGGGACGGCGATCAACGGCGACCCGGACGTGGCGGCGGTCCGGGCCCGGGTGCGGGAGTCGTTGGGAGCGGCGGGTTTCGAACAGGCCTATGTGGTGGGACTCGGGATGAGCGCCCAGAAGGCCCTGACGACGGCCGGGCTGGCGGACTGAGCGGCACCCCGAAACCGCCTGCCGCTACCCCGCTGCCGTTCGGCGCGGTTTCCCGAACCACCTGGTCGGCGGATCGCGGGGACTCGCGTAGCCTGGTCGATCGTGCGCAACGTGGTGGTCGTCGGGGGTGGAATCGTCGGTCTGGCCGTGGCCTGGGAACTGACCAGGCGTGGGCTGGACGTGACCGTGCTGGAGAAGGAGCCGCGGTGGGCGGCGCACCAGACCGGGCACAACTCGAACGTGGTCCACGCCGGGCTCTACTACAAGCCCGGCTCCTTCAAGGCGCGGATGTCCGTCGCGGGCAACCGGTCCATCGTGGACTTCGCGCGCCAGTACGGCGTGCCGGTGGAGGTGTGCGGGAAGCTCGTCGTCGCCACCGACGAGAAGGAGATCCCGGCGCTCAACACGCTCGCCGAACGGGCCGAGGCGAACGGCGTGCCGGCCAAGAAGATCTCCCCCGCCGAGGCTCGTGAGTACGAGCCCGAGGTGGCCTGCGTCGCCGCGCTGCGCGTCGAGTCGACCGGGATCATCGACTTCCCGGCCGTCTGCCAGGCACTCGTGCGGCTGCTCGACGAAGCCGGCGTCGACCTGCGGCTGAACAGCCCCGCGATGGCCATCCGGGCCGGCGCGAACGGCGGGGTCGAGGTCGCGACCGGCTCCGACGTCGTCGTCGCGGACGGGCTCGTCAACTGCGCCGGCCTGCACTCCGACCGGGTCGCGCGGCTGGCCGGGCTGACGCCGTCCGCGAAGATCGTGCCGTTCCGCGGTGAGTACTACGAGCTCAAGCCCGAACGCCGTGGCCTGGTCAAGGGCCTGATCTACCCGGTGCCGGACCCGACGCTGCCGTTCCTCGGCGTGCACCTCACGCGCATGCTCGACGGCAGCGTGCACGCCGGCCCCAACGCCGTGCTCGCGCTGCGCCGCGAGGGTTACCGCTGGGCCGACTTCTCCGCGAAGGACGTGGCCGAGGTCGCCGCGTTCCCCGGCGTCTGGCGGCTCGCGAAGAAGTACGCGATCCCGACCGGGCTCGACGAGGTGCGGCGCTCGTTCTCGAAGAAGCGCTTCGCCGCGAGTCTCGCCCGGCTCGTCCCGGCCGTGACCGAGGACGACATCGTCCGGCACGGCTCCGGCGTCCGCGCGCAGGCCATGCGCCGCGACGGCTCGCTCGTCGACGACTTCCTCATCGAGACCGCGCGCGACCAGGTGCACGTCCTGAACGCGCCGTCGCCGGCCGCGACGAGCGCGCTGGAGATCGCGCGCCACATCGCCGACCAGGTGTCCGCCTAGCCCGGCAGGTTCGCCGTCACCAGCGGCAGGCCCTTCTTCACGAGGTCGCACGTCTTGGTGTCGTCCCCGATGAACCCGCTGACGACCTCCACCGACGACGTGTCCGTGACGGCCAGGGTGGCGCCGCAGGTCGCGCGGAGGCCGCCCATGTTCGGGAAGATGCCCCACTTCTTGCCGCCGACGTCGACGGTCTCGGTCGCCGAGACGCCCTTGGTGCCGGGCCAGTCGGCCGCCGGGGTGCTCGGGCCGAGCCAGACCTCGAACGCCTTCTGCCCCTCGTCGCCGTCGGTGTCGTCCCACAGGCAGAACGCCGCGTTCGGCACCGTGGAGGAGTTGTCCTTCTTGCCCTCGGGGGAGATGCCGGGCAGCTGCGCTACCTGGTCCGGCTTCAGCATCGTGCAGGGGTCGACCGACAGCAGCGGCCCGCCCGGCTCGACCTTCGCCGGGCTCGTCGGGGTGATCGACGGCGCGTCCTGCCCGCCGGGCAGGTGGGCCGCGACCTGCGGGACCACCGCCTTCGCCAGCTCGCACGCCTTGTCCAGCGGCGGCTCCGAGACGCTCACGTACGCGAAGGACTTGTCCCCGAGGAGCGCGTACAGCACGCAGTCGTCCCCGATGATCGACGGGTACTGCGTCCAGGTGAACCCGGCGATCTGCTGCGGCCCGGACTTCGCGACGGCGCCGGCGATGTACTCGTTGAAGTCGATGTCCGTGGTGTAGCCGACGTTGAGGACGGCCGACGGATCGACGTCCTCCTTCGTGTTCCACAGGCACATCGGCGTCTGGAGCCGGTCCTTGTTCTCCTTGACCGAGCGGCCCTTGATCTCGTAGCCGAGGGCGTCGAGCTGGGCCTCGTCGAGCAGCGAGCAGGCGTCGATGTCCTTGACGATCGCACCCTGACCCGGCACCGGCGACGCCGATCCGCCGACCGCCACCGTGCAGCCGGACACCACGGTCAGGGCCGCCAGGGCCACCGCGACCTGCCACTTCACGCGCATACGTTGAGTCCTCTCCCGTTCGGCCCGGACCTTACTGGGACGAACGGGAGAGCACCGGGGATCCGCCGGATTCAGCGCGGCGTGAGGACTTCCTTGCCGCCGACGAACGGACGCAGCGCCGCCGGGACGCGCACGGAGCCGTCCTCCTGCTGGTGGTTCTCGATGATCGCGACGATCCACCGCGTGGTGGCGAGCGTGCCGTTGAGCGTCGCGGCGATCTGCGGCTTGCCGTTCTCGCCGCGGTAGCGCACCGAGAGGCGGCGGGCCTGGAACGTCGTGCAGTTGGACGTCGAGGTCAGCTCGCGGTAGGTGTCCTGCGTCGGGATCCACGCCTCGCAGTCGAACTTGCGGTGCGCGGACGTGCCGAGGTCGCCGGTCGCGGTGTCGATGACCCGGTAGGGCACCTCGATCTTCGCGAGCATCTGCTCTTCCCAGCCGAGCAGCCGCTCGTGCTCGGCCTCGGCGTCCTCCGGCTTGGTGTAGACGAACATCTCGACCTTGTCGAACTGGTGCACGCGGATGATGCCGCGGGTGTCCTTGCCGTACGAGCCGGCCTCGCGGCGGTAGCAGGACGACCAGCCCGCGTAGCGCTTCGCGTCGTCGTTCAGGTCGAGGATCTCGTCGGCGTGGAAGCCGGCGAGCGGCACCTCCGACGTGCCGACGAGGTACAGGTCGTCGTCCTGGAGGTGGTAGATCTCGCTCGAGTGCTGGCCGAGGAAGCCGGTGCCGGCCATGATCTCGGGGCGCACCAGCGACGGCGTGATCATCGGCGTGAAGCCGTTTTCGAGCGCCTGCGCGATGGCCATGTTGAGCAGGCCGAGCTGCAGCTGCGCACCGACGCCGGTGAGGAAGTAGAACCGCGAGCCGGACACCTTCGCGCCGCGTTCCATGTCGACGCCGCCGAGCGCTTCGAGCAGGTCGAGGTGGTCGCGCGGGGTGAAGTCGAACTTGGTGGGCTCGCCGACGTGCTTGACGACGGTGAAGTCGTCCTCGCCGCCGACCGGCGCGTCCGGGTGCACGAGGTTCGCCACGGTCCGGAAGAGCTGGTCGAACTCCTCCGACGACGTGTTCTGCTCTGCTTCGGCCGCCTTGACCTGGGCGGCGAGCTCCTTGGCCGTGGCCAGCAGCTGCTGCTTCTCCTCCGGCGGGGCCTTCGGGATCTGCTTGCCCAGGAGCTTCTGCTCGTTGCGCAGCTTGTCCGCGGCCGCGATCGAGGAGCGGCGCCGGGAGTCGAGGGAGAGCAGCTTGTCGACCACTCCTTCGTCCTCGCCACGGGCGCGCTGCGACGCGCGCACGGCTTCCGGGTCATCGCGCAGAGTCCTGGGGTCAATCACGAAGACAGAGGGTAGTCCGTACAGACTGTGCGTCCCTACTGGGTTATCCCGACAGTCTGATCGTTGAAGCGCTGTTCGCGGCCTCCCCATACTTCTGGGAGACCCCGAGGAGGCGCCCCGATGACCGACGAGCTGCTCGCCCGCCACCGCGCTGTGATGCCGTCCTGGATGTCGCTGCTCTACGAGGAGCCGATCGAGATCGTGCACGCGCACGACCGGCGGATGACCGACTCGCAGGGCCGCACCTACCTCGACTTCTTCGCCGGCGTGCTGACGAACTCGATGGGCTACGACGTCGCGGAGATCGGCGACGCGGTCCGCAAGCAGCTCGACACCGGCATCCTGCACACCTCGACGCTGTACCTGATCCGCTCGCAGGTCGAGCTGGCCGAGCGGATCGCGTCGCTGTCCGGCATCCCGGACGCGAAGGTGTTCTTCACGAACTCCGGCAGCGAGGCGAACGACACGGCGCTGATGCTCGCGACGCAGTTCCGGCGCAGCAACCAGGTGCTGGCCATGCGGAACTCCTACCACGGCCGGTCCTTCGGGACGGTCGCGATCACCGGCAACCGCGGCTGGTCGGCGTCGGCGCTGAGCCCGGTCAAGGTCAACTACGTCCACGGCGGTTATCGCTATCGAAGCCCGTTCCGCGACCTGTCGGACGCCGACTACATCAAGGCCTGCGTCGCCGACCTGGTCGACGTCCTGGACACGGCGACGGCGGGCGACGTCGCCTGCCTGATCGCCGAGCCGATCCAGGGCGTCGGCGGCTTCAGCCTCCCGCCGGACGGCCTGTTCCGGGCGATGAAGGAGGTGCTCGATTCCTATGGCGTGCTGTTCATCTCGGACGAGGTCCAGACCGGCTGGGGCCGCACGGGCGAGCACTTCTGGGGCATCGACGCCCACGGCGTCACGCCGGACATGATGACGTTCGCGAAGGGCCTCGGCAACGGCCTCGCGGTGGGCGGCGTGGTCGCCCGCGGCGACGTCCTGGACTGCTTCCAGGCCCAGTCGTTCTCGACGTTCGGCGGCAACCCGGTCTCGATGGCCGGCGCGACGGCCGTCCTCGACTACATCAAGGACCACGACCTCCAGGCGAACTGCGCAGCCCGCGGCCGCCAGCTCCTCGACGGCCTGCGCGCGGCGTCGTCACCGCTGGTGGCGGAGGTGCGCGGCAAGGGCCTGATGATCGGCATCGAGCTGATCAAGCCGGGCACGACGGAGCCCAACGTTCCGGCGGCCGCCCGAATGCTGGAGGAGACGAAGAAGCGCGGCTTGCTGATCGGCAAGGGCGGCCTGCACGGCAACGTCCTGCGGCTCGGCCCGCCGATGACCCTGACAGCGGACGAGGCCCAGGAAGGCTTGGACATCCTGGTCGACGCACTGGCTGCGACCCACGCGGCACTCGCCTGACCTGAGCAGGCCCCCGATTCCAGCCTAACGGGAGGGCCTGACACTCCCGGACGCGTGGAAAACGGGGGCTGCTCAGTCCGCGTCGTTGACGTCCGACGGCGGGAGGTTCAGGTCGCAGTAGGAGTACAACTCGGTGCGGCTGTCGTCCGTTTCCGGTGGGATGTCCTGCAACGGCACGATCCAGGTACTGCGTTCGCCCGGTGAGCACGACGGGCTCGCCGGGCGCTGCTGTGGACTGCCGGCCGGATTGCCCCGGCCGTCGGGCGGGAGGAGGCCATCGCCGACGATCTTGCCGGTCGTGTCCCGGAACACCACCGCGGTCCGGCGGCTGGCCAGTGCCCGGCAGTTGGCCGAGCGCTCCGTGTACCGGACGGCGTCGGCCGGCAGCGCGGCCTTGACCCGGCTGGTGGATTCGTAGGTGTCGGTCACCGGGCTGAACCCGCCGAGCGCACCGGCGGGAAGCCAGGTGGTCGTCTGCGGGTCGACGTCGGCCGAGGTCACCTTGTTCGTCGCGGTCACCTTGATGAGCGGCCGGCCGATGCCCACCCGCTGGCCCGGCACCAGCACCGGGATCTCCATGGTCATCAACGGCCCCTGGACCGGCCCCGGTGGCAAGCCGTCGACGGAGACGTTCACCTCGAGCGCCACCCTGGTCCGGTAGGCGACCCGGTCGCTGGTGTTGCGCAGGACGGCTCCCATGCTCACCAAGCCCGTCGAGGAGACCCCTTTCTCGGCGACTTCGATTCCGCCGCCACCCGGTGCGGTCTTCGCGGAAGCGGGCTGCTCCCGAACCGAATCCGGGATGTCACACGGCCGCGCCGCCGGCTCACCGCCGGTGGAGAGCACCACCGCGGTGATTCCAGCGGCGGCGACCACGGCCACGGCGACCACGGACAAGACAAGCTTGCGTTTCGTCATTCGTAGTACCGCTTCTTGAGCTCATCCACCTTGGCCTGGAAGTCTTGGATCAACTTCGTGGCCGCTTCGGCGGCGTTCACCGCGAACCGGTCCTCGGGTACTTCGCGGACGGTACCCGGCGCGATCTGAACCGAGTAATTTTCCATGCCCACCGCGGTTATCGTGATCCGCTTGTCGTTCGATGCACCCAAAGTCACAATTTTGGCCCGGTCGGCGAAGAAATTCGAATCCCGCAAGTCATCGGCATCGATGTTGAGATCCGTCTCGTCGATCGCGGCCCGATATTGACGTTGCCAACCCGCCCACAGCAGACGCGCCAGGGAAGCCAGCACGGTCTCCAGCGCGGATTCGTTGATGAAGTCGTAGACGCTTTCGCCGAACGAAATCGTGATACCGGTGCGCTGACGCAGCTCCGCTTCGATATCCGCCCCCGGAGCCCGCACCCGAACTCGAATGCCGTCCAGCCTCTCGGCCAAGTCCACCACGGTGCTTTCCCTCCCCCTAGTCCGACTTACCCATGCCGCCGTCGCCGACGAGGTCGTGGTCGCTCATTCCAGCCAGGTTCGGGCGAGCAGAAACGATCTTGTCCTTGTTCCCGTGCACAGCTTCGGTCAACGCTTGCACCCGTTGCGCGATCTGCTGGGTCTCGACCTCCTGAATGTGCTTGGCGAGCTCGTCGACACCCTGCTTCATCGAGCTGATGATCGCCTCGGCCGAGTCTCCGGACGCCGTCAGCCCGGCCACGCCCGCACCACCCACCGACGCGAGCGCCCCGATCGCGGCGAGCGGCACGACACCCCCGGTCGCGACCGCGACGACCACTCCACCGATCGCACTGACCGCGGAGAGCACCGAGAAGTCGAAGGTCCACTGGTTCTTGCCGCAGCCACCGGCGTTGTCGAGGGCGTTCTTCGTGTTCTCCGCGATCTTGTCGATGTCGGCGCGTGCCCGGAGCCACATCTCCCGGTGGGCCTGCAGGATGCCCTTGAGGATGGACAGCACGGTGAACTGGTTCCCGGCGATCGACCTGAAGGTGTCGACGAAGTTGGCCTTGAAGGCCATCGCGGCGTCCCCGGTCCAGCCTTGCAGGTATCCACCGTCGGTCGTCATCTTGTCCAGGTGCGGGTTCACGAACGTCACGTCGCTGCTGAGTTCCGTGTTGTTGACGGAACCGGTGTTCAGCTTCGCCATCGCCGCGTTCAAGTCGGCGATCAACGGGTCGTACCCGGCCGGATCGGGCAACCTGGAGAACGGCTCGAACATCGATTCGATGAAAGCGTAGGACCGCCGGATGGCCTCGGGGTCGGGGTTCGCCCCGGACTGCGTCGCCTTTTTCTGGGCGATCTCCCTCGCCGTCAGGGCAACGGCCTTGTCCGTGATATCCCTGGCGTGCTGCATGAGCTGGTCGAAACTCACAGCTTGCCGCCTAGTTCCGGGTCGTTCTGCGCACGACGGTAAAGCTCGTCGTGCGCCGCCTGATCTGTCGCGGCGTAGTGCTGCGCCGCCTTGTCCAGCACGATGGCCGTGTCGTCCAGGTTGGCCTTGGTTTCCCCGATGAAACCCATCACGGTGTCGTGCAGGTCCAAATACGCCTGGTACACCGGCCCGAGCGCGTCGCCTCCGAACTGCTCCGGGCGTCGCATGCGTCTCCGTAGTCGGCCGACACGGTCGGGAAGTCCACCTTCGCGACCTTTTCCAGCTCGTACAGATCGACGCCGAACTCTTTACCTCGATGAACCATGTTTCCCCCTCGGTCCCCGGTTCGTTGACCCGACTGTAGCCGAGGAGTCACCATGAGGTACCGGGTTCAGGCAGACGCAAGAACGGAGGGCACCGATTCCGTCGGTGCCCTCCGCTTGCGTGGAAAACGGGGGCTGCTCAGCCCCGGATGAAGCGCACCACGTGTTCGGCCAGTTCCTCGCCTGCGTCTTCCTGCAGGAAATGGCCCGCGCCCGCAATCACCGGGTGCTCCAGGCCCTGCGCGCCCTTCAACGACCGCTGCAGGACCGGGGCCAGACCACCCGTGATCGGGTCGCCGTCGGAGAAGGCCACCAGGAACGGCAGTTCCAGTTCGGTCAGGACTTCCCACGCGGAGCGGTTGGCCGCCGACGCCGGGTTGTCCGGCTGGTAGGGCACCAAGCCCGGCATCGCCCTCGGCGCGGCCTTGTACATCTCGTTCGGGAAGGGCGCGTCGTAGGCCGCGCGCACCTCGGGCGTCAGCGACGTCTTGCAGCCCGACTGGACGAACCGGGCGACGTCCAGCACCTGGGCCTTCTCGATGGCCTCGCGGAAGGCGTGCCACACCGCCGGCATGTCGTGGTCGCCGGTCGGCAGGCCCGTGTTGGACGCCACCACGCGCGCGAACCGTGAGGGGTGCTCCGCGACCAGGCGCAGGCCGATCAGGCCGCCCCAGTCCTGGCCGACGAGCGTGACGTCCCGCAGGTCCAGTGCGTCGAACGCGAACCCGCGCATCCACTCGACGTGCCGGGCGTAGGTGTGGTCGACCATGTCGCCGGGCTTGTCGGACCGGCCGAAGCCGACCAGGTCGGGCGCGATGGCGCGCAGGCCGGCCGCGGCCAGCACGGGCAGCATCTTGCGGTAGAGGAACGACCAGCTGGGCTCGCCGTGCAGGAGCAGCACGGGCGGGCCGTCCGCGGGGCCGGCCTCGACGTAGCCGACTCTGATCACGCCGCCGTGCGGGTCGTCGAGCTCGACGTACCGCGGCTCGAAGGGGAAGTCGGGCAGGTCCGTGAACCGGTCGTCCGGTGTCCTCAGCAGGCGCACGAACTCCACGCTAGTGGGAACAAGAGAGCCGGGCCACGCACGTGGCCCGGCTCACCTGGATGCCGCGAGTCAGGAAATGCCGACCGCCACGACGAGGCCCAGCCCGATGTGCGCGGCCGCGACGACGATGCTCACCGGGGCGAACTTCTCGCTCTCGATGGTCGACGCCACGTCGATGCGGGTCGCCCACTCCAGCAGCCGGACGGCGATCACCTGGACGACGATCCCGAGCAGGCCGTAGACGAGCGAGGTGATCAGGCCCTCGGTGAGGTCGCTCGCCGAGTTGAAGATCGCCACGACGACGATGAACGCCATCGAGAGCAGCCCGGACGCGGTCACGATCACCGCGTTCGGCAGACCCTGCGTGACCAGCTTCGACAGCTTGCCGGGCGTGGTCCAGTCGATGGCGTAGAAGCCGGCGAACATCAGCAGCAGGCCGATGACGCCGTAGAGCAGGATCGCGCCGATCCCCCGCACGAGGTCGGAGCCGAACGTGTCGGACAGCGCAAGGGTCGTGTTCACGAGTTGTCTCCCAGGAGAAAAGAGCTGATCAGCGACGGTGTTGTATCACGACTCGGGGATGCGATGTGGGACAAATGCCGCACCGTCGTCGGTGACCAGCCCGCCGGTCTCCCGGATGCCCAGTCCCGCGGAGCTGTCGCCGACGATCCACGCGCCGAGCGCCGGCCGGTAGCCGTCGAACTCGGGCAGCGGGTCGAAGGCCTGGTAGACGAACCCTTCGGCGCCGTAGACGCCGTCGGTCTGGGTCTCGTAGCCGGTGGCGACGATCTGGACGTTCGCCCCCTCGCGGCCCAGCTTGGGCTTGCGGACGTACTCGGTGAGGATGCCGGGGTCGTCGGCGAACGCGGGCAGCAGGTTCGGGTGGCCCGGGTAGTTCTCCCACAGGACCGCCAGCAGCGTCTTGTTGGAGAGGATCATCTTCCAGAGCGGCTCGATCCACAGCGTCCGGGGCAGCGACTCGACGGCGTTGCGGCCGAACTCCTCGTCGACCACCCACTCCCACGGGTACAGCTTCAGGACGGTCGCCATCTGCTGCTCTTCGAGGTCGACGAACCGCTTGAGCACCGGGTCCCAGCCGATCTCCTCGATCGCCAGGCCCACCGTGTCGAGGCCGGCCTCGGCCGCCGTCTCCTGCAGGTACGCCGTGGTGACGTTGTCCTCGCCGGACGGGTCGGCCGCCGACCAGGTGAAGTGCAGCTCGTTCGACGGCAGCTTCTCCTGCAGGAACGCCCACCGCTCGACGAGCTTCTCGTGGATCGAGTTCCACTGGTCGTCGTCCGGGAAGACGTCGGTCTTCCAGTGCCACTGGAGCAGCGAGGCCTCCAGCAGCGTCGTCGGCGTGTCCGCGTTGTACTCGAGCAGCTTCGCCGGCGACTTGCCGTCGTAGCGCAGGTCGAACCGGCCGTAGACGTGCGGGTCCTGCCGCTTCCACGACTCCGCGATGTGCGGCCAGACCCATTCCGGGATGCCGAAGCGCTGGTAGCCCTCGGTCGTCACGACGTTGTCGACGGCCTCCAGGCACATCGAGTGCAGCAGTTCGACGTCGGCTTCGAGCGAGAGGACCTCGTCCATGTCGAAGACGTAGTGCACGGACTCGTCCCAGTACGGCCGCACCCGGCCGCTGCTGTCACGGGCCGGCGTGCCGTAGACGAGCCCCTGCTCCTCGACGATCCGCTGCCAGTCGCGCCGCGGCTCACGCCGGTCCCGGTACACCTAGGATCCCCCGCTCTTGCCGGTGCCGCCGGTGCTCCCGGTGCCGCCGCTCTTGCCGCTGATGCCGAAGCCGCCGCGCTGGACGGACTTGCCCGACTTGGTGTTGACGCTGGTCCGCGACGACGGCGCGTCGTACGAACCACCCGACACGCGCTGGCCGATGGTGCCGGTGCCGCCGTAGTTGTAGCGGTAGCTGTTGTAGCCGCCCCCGCCGATCGGCAGGAACAGGAAGCCACCACTGGAGTACCCGCCGTGACTGGTCACGTAGGTCTCGTCGCAGTTGTCGTCGCCCTGGACGATGCCGTTCGAGTCGGTGCAGACGGCGGTGACGTCACCGGCCGGCTTGGCGACCGCGTAGAACGTCGCGACCAGGCCGACGAGCCCGACCGTGACACCGCTGCCGATGAGGATCTTGCGCCGGGTGGCCGCCTTGGCGTCCGCCTGACGGGCCAGCTCCTCGTCGCGTTCTTCCTGGGCGAGCGCCTGCTGACGGGCTCGCTGTTCGGCCAGCGAAGGCTCGCGGGGCTGCGTGTTCGAGTCCTGGAACCTCATGGAACCGCGCTTCGGCGGCTCCGGGGGCGGCTGGTCCCCAGTGTTGTTGTCCTGCGTCATATACGCTCCGTAATCACCGGCCACCACGAAACCGTGACCACCCTAACCACCCGGATCGCGCACGTCTCGCGCGACGCGGGCATCATGGACTGCGATGTCTTCCAGCGCCGATCGGTTCCCCTCCGCCTCGCAGACGCTGCGCACCCGCGTCGTGATGGGCGGGATCTTCGCGGGCGCGCTCATCGCGCTCGCCCTCAGTGTCGTCTTCTCTTGGGGCGGCGGCATCACAGGCGGCGTCGGCGGAGGTGCCGGCAAGCTGTCGGCGGCCGCCGAAGAAGCCTTCCACTCACCCCCCGGCAGCTGCCTGACCTGGGACAACCCGGACGCGAGCGACGCGCGCAAGGTCGCCTGCACCGAGCCGCACCTGTTCGAAGTGACCACGCTCGTCGACATCGGCGCCCAGTTCCCGGAGGGCGCGCCGACGCCGACGCTGGAGCAGTGGCAGCAGATCGCCCAGCAGAAGTGCACCGCCGACGTGAAGCCGTACCTCGGGCACAACCTCGATCCGTACGGAAAGCTCACGACGAACCTCCTGCGCCCGACGACGTCGCAGTGGGACGACGGCGACCGCCAGCTGCGCTGCGGCCTGCAGTGGGCGGGCCCGGCCGGCAAGCTGCTGCCGACGAAGGGGCCGGCGAAGCAGCAGGACCAGTCGCTGGCCTTCGATCCCGGCACCTGCCTGGCGCTGCAGGGCAAGGGCGTCGGCGACCCGATCGACTGCGCCAAGCCGCACTCCTACGAGATCGTCGCGACCCTCGACCTCAAGTCGAAGTTCAAGGACGCCTACCCGTCGCAGGACGACCAGAAGAGCTGGCTCGACACCGAGTGCACCAAATCGGCGTCCGACTACACCGGCGGCGCCGACCTCGACGCCAAGCACCTGATCCTCAGCTGGGACCTGCGCGAGCAGGAGAGCTGGGACGCCGGCTCGACCAAGGTCAACTGCAAGGTGGCCGCGCTCCTGCCGGACAAGAGCGGCCTGCAGGCCGTGACCGGCAGCATCAAGGCCGCGCCGGCCGGCGCCGACAGCGGCCAGCCGGGTGACGGCCCGCCCGCCGACGGCCCGCCTTCGGACGGTGGCGGCGGCCCGGCGACGTCGAGCTCCGCGCCGCCGACCTCGAAGCAGAACGGCTGATGCCCGTCGAGATGAGCCGGGAGCGGTTCGAGGAACTGGTCTCGGAGGCCCTGGACGAGGTGCCGCCGGAGTTCGCGAAGGCGATGGACAACGTCGTCGTGCTGGTCGAGGAGTTCAACGACGAGGCGCCGGACATCCTCGGGCTCTACCACGGGATCGCGCTGACCGAGCGGACGTCGTCGTACGGCGGGGTGCTGCCCGACCGGATCTCGATCTACCGGCAGCCGATCCTCTCGATGTGCGAGGACGAGGACGAGGTCGTCGAGGAGGTCCTCATCACCGTCGTGCACGAGCTGGGCCACCACTTCGGCATCGACGACGCCCGCCTCCACGAGCTCGGCTGGGGCTGACCCGCACCGCGCTGGATGACGAATCGGCCTCAGCCGGGGCCTCGGGGCACCAGGATCCGCAAATGTGAGCTGAAATACCTCATCACCCAGGTGGTGGGAGGCGGATATGCGCACCATGGACACCGGCACCGACGCCGAGCCCGACTACGACGAGCCGGCGGCCGACTCCGGCGACGCCGGCGAGGTCGCGGCGCCCGTGCCGCAGTCGCGCCGCATGCTGGTGCTGTGCGCCGTGGCCGGCTTCGTCCTCGGCGGCGGCGTGCTCGGCCTGCTCTGGAGCCTGTCCGGGGTGCACGCCGGTGCCCTCGACGACGCCCTCGCGGCGTGCCAGGCGCTCGACCGCGTCGGCGAGCTGCCCGACACGAGCCGGGACGAGCATCCGTCGCTGACCCCGGGCCTCACGCCGGAGCGGCTCCACCGGATGACCGCCGCACGCGAGCTCTCCGCGGCGGCGGCCCAGGTGAACGCCACCTACCAGCCGCTGGCCGACCACATCGACGGTGTCAGCCGGATGGTGCTCAGCCTGCACTTCAACGACATCTCCGGGCAGCGGCACCTGGTGCAGGCCCAGGAGATCTGCGGCCGCCTCTAGGCGGGGTGCACCGTCTTCACCGCGAGCTGGTTGCCCGGGATCTTGGTGCTCGCGCAGCCCGTGCCCGGCGCCGGCACGAAGTTCGACGCGGTCTCCTGCGGCAGGTAGATCCGCAGGCCCTTGACATCGGTCGGCTGGCAGGTCGCGGAGTCGAAGTTCCGCACGTTGACGAACTGGATGTCGGCGACCGCGGACTGGCCCGGGTTCAGCTTGACGGCGTTGCCCTTGCTGCCTTCGCGGAAGGCGTCCTTGCCGACCTGGTGCCCGTCGGTGCCGCCGACGTAGGAGACGCCGGGGAAGCCCTGGATCTCACACGGCTTGCCGCTGGAGTTCGTGATGACCAGCGAGCGGTACAGCGAGCCGGCACCGGCGTCACCCTGGCCGAGCGCGAGCTTGACGTCCCCGGACTTGCAGAGCCCGTTGTCCGCGGGCGCGGCGACCGGTGAGGACGACGCCGGTGCCGGGTTGCTGGTGCTGGGCGGCGCGGTGGGGGCCGTCGACGAGGTCGGGGACTCGGACGTCGACGGCGTGGACGTGCTCGCCGCCGGGGTGGTCCCGCCACCGCCGCAGGCGCTGAGCGCCAGAACGCCCGCGGAAGCCGCGACGACCGGCAGCAAGCGCGAAAGCTTCGTCCGAACCATTTTCAATCGCCTCCCTGGTGTGGTGCTGCTGGGTAGACGCACGGATCAGCGGCAGGTTGGTTCAGTTGTTAATTCCCCACCGAAAGTGTCCTAAACGTGACAGCATCACACTTTCGTGACGGTCAGAGTGGCGTATCGACCCAGGTCAGGCAGTGCCACTGCCCCTCGGGCCGCGCCAGCAGCTCGACGATGCCCGTGTTCGGGATCAGGGCCGCGTTGGCGACGTCGGCGTGGACGTTCGGGGCCAGCCACTCGGCACCCAGCCGGATCGCGCCACCGTGGCTGACCAGCGCGACCACCCCGTCCGGGTCGGCCTGCTCGTGCTTGGCCCGCAGGCCGCCCACGGCGTCGAGCATCCGCGTGCGCACGCTCGTGCCGCTCTCACCGCCGGGCAGTGACGGCTCCAGCTCGCCGAGCGTCCACTTCCGCACGGTGTCCATGTAGACGCGGATCGACGCGTGGTCGGTGGCGCCCTCCAGGTCACCGGCAACGACCTCGTGCACGCCGTCGACGACCTGCACCTCCAAGCCGAACTGCGCGGCGAGCGGCGCGGCGGTCTGCTGGGCCCGGGTCGCCTGCGACGCGTAGACCGCGACCACCGGCTCCCCCGACAGGCGGCCGGCGAGGTCCACGGCCTGCGACTGCCCCAGTTCGGTGAGCGGCGGGCCAGGCAGTGCGGTGTCGAGCGCGCCGCGGACGTTCCCCTCGGTCTGGCCGTGGCGGATGAGCAGCAGCCTCACGCCAGGTCCCCCTTGCGGACGGCGTCGGCCCACACGGACGCGTCCACGAAGTCGTCGTTGCCGAAGCCGGGTTCGATCGTGGGGCGGACCCGGTCGGCCCGCGGGTGCGAGCCGAGGAAGCGCAGGGTGCGGCAGTGCCGGCGCAGCGCGGTCAGCGCGTCGAGGATCCGCGGCTCGGCCACGTGGCCCTCGAAGTCGATGAAGAAGCGGTACTCGCCGAAGTTGTTGCGGGTCGGGCGGGCGTCGAGGCGGGTTAGGTTGATCCCACGGTCGGCCAGCGCGGTGAGCAGCTCGGCGAGCGTGCCGGTGCGGTTCACCGCGGCGGCCACCACCGACGTCCGGTCGGCGCCGGTCGGCTCCGGCAGGTCGCCCGGCGGGCGGACCAGCAGGAACCGGGTCGCCGCGTCGGTGACGTCGGCGACCTCGGTGGCCAGCACCTCGAGGTCGTAGTGCTCGACGGCGACCGGCGCGCAGACCGCGGCGTCGAAGTCGCCCTGGAGCACGCCGACCGCGGCCGCCGCCGTCGAGGACGACGCCACCGGGTTCGCGCCGGGCAGGTTCGCCTCCAGCCAGTCGCGGACCTGGGCGAGCGCGTGCGGGTGGCTCGCTACGGTCCGGATCTCGCGGTCACCCGGACGGGTGAGCACGCTGAAGTGGACCGGCAGGATCGCTTCGGCGACGGCGACCAGCGGCGTCGACTCGCTGAGCGCGTCGAGCGTCGTGGGGACGACACCTTCGACCGAGTTCTCGATGGGGACGCACGCGGCGTCCGCCTCGCCGTTGCGGACGGCCGTCATCGCCAGCCGGACGGTCTCGACCGGAACCAGCTCTTCGCCGCCGGCGAGGATCCGCGCGGCCTGTTCGGTGAAGGTCCCCTGGGGGCCGAAGTATGCGATCCGTGACACAACACCCAGGTTACGGGGCCCATGCGTGGCGACTTTCACTCGGACAGCCGGTACCGGCACCGGTTACGCCGGGTGGCATTTTTTGCGATGCTAGGAGCGTGACCGCCGACTCGGGCACGCACACCGGCCGAGAGGGCACCCACCCGCCGGTTTCCCCTCGCTCCCCGGAGCTGGTGCTGTGCGCCGTCGATGAACCACTCGCCACCGCCTGGACCACCGCTGCCGAAACAATGACAACCGGGGCTTCGCCCCGGGCCGGGGGCTTCGCCACCCGGACCCCCCAAAGAGGGGTGGCGGGCCGGGTCCGGGTGCACCGCGGGTCGGTCCTCGACGTCGTCGCCCAGGCCGTGGTCAGCCCGGCGAACTCCTACGGCTGGATGCGCGGCGGCATCGACGCCGTCTACGCGCGGGCGTTCCCCGGCGTGGAACAGCACGTCCGCAGCGCCGTACTGGCGTTTCACGGCGGTGAGCTGCCGATCGGCGAGGCCGTGATCGTCGCGACGGGCGAGGCCGAGCCGGCGTGGCTGATCAGCGCGCCGACCATGCGGGAGCCCGGCGAGCTGCTGCCGCCCGACACCGTCCACCCCTACCTCGCGGCGCGCGCGGTGTTCTTGAAGTGGCGGGACGGCGAGCTGGACCACGGCCCGGTCCGCGAGTCCGTCGAGACGATCGCGATGCCCGGGCTCGGCACCGGCATCGGCGGGGTGGACCCGGCGACGTGCGCGCGCCAGGTCGCGGCGGCCTGGGACGACGTCTTCGGGAATCGTCACCCGCGGTGATCACCCCAAGATAGGGGGTGGACTACATCACAGCGCGTTCACCGGCCGTAAGCCCTACCGTTAATCGAGCAGGTGAACGTCCGCCAGTGCAGGCGACGGCCGGAGGAGTGTGCGATGACCCGGGTCCGCGAACTCAGCCCCTATGTCGAGCTGCACCGGGAACAGTGGAAGGAACTGCGAAGTTCGACGCCGTTGCCGCTGACGGCGGACGAGCTGCTGCGCCTGCGCGGCCTCGGTGAGCAGGTCGACCTGGCCGAGGTGGCCGACGTCTACCTCCCGCTGTCCCGCCTGATCAACCTGCAGGTCGCCGCGCGCCAGCGGCTCTACGAAGCGACCACGACGTTCCTCGGTGACGACTCCCGCGGCACGAAGGTCCCGTACGTCATCGGCATCGCCGGGAGCGTGGCGGTCGGCAAGTCGACCACGGCCCGCGTCCTGCGCACGCTGCTCGCCCGCTGGCCGGACCACCCGCGGGTCGACCTCGTCACCACCGACGGGTTCCTCTACCCGGGCGCCGAGCTGCAGCGCCGCGGGATCATGCACCGCAAGGGCTTCCCGGAGAGCTACGACCGCCGCGCGCTGCTGCGGTTCGTCACCGACGTCAAGTCGGGCGCCGAGCGCGTCGCCGCGCCGGTGTACTCGCACCTGGCCTACGACATCCTGCCCGGCGAGGAGCAGGTCGTGCAGCAGCCGGACATCCTCATCCTCGAGGGCCTGAACGTGCTGCAGCCCGGCCCGCGGCTGATGGTGTCGGACCTGTTCGACTTCTCGATCTACGTCGACGCCCACACCGACGACATCCAGCGCTGGTACGTCGAGCGGTTCCTGAAGCTGCGGCACACGGCGTTCGCGGACCCGGCGTCGCACTTCCACCACTTCGCCGGCCTGCCCGACGACGAGGCCCGCGCCGAAGCGAGCCACCTCTGGCGGACGATCAACGAGCCGAACCTGATGGAGAACATCAAGCCGACCCGCCCCCGGGCGACGCTGGTGCTGCGCAAGGACGCCGACCACACCATCAACCGCGTCCGGTTGCGCAAACTCTGACACCGTCACCCCGGACGTTCACCCACATGTCGTCTTTTCCACTGTGGGCGAACGGCCGAGCACGCGTTGTCGCTCTCGGCGCTCGTTTCTCGGCCGATCGGCCGAGGCGGCGCGTCCAGGCGTAACCGGTTGGCCGATACCGGAGGCCCGTTCCGGAAGCGACCCTGAAGGAGTCAGGAAAACGGCTCTGAGCTGGGGAGGAGGCCCGCGATGTTCACGATGATCCTCACGTGGGTCGGTGCGGTGCTCGGTCTGGCCCTGTTGATCGCGATGGCCGCCGGAACGTTCGTCGTCGACTTCGACGACCGGTTGCAGGAGCGCCGCCGGAAGACTGTGACCTCCGGGGCTACGCCCCGGGCCGGGGGCTTCGCCACCCGGACCCCCAAAATCTCGGGTAGCCGTCGAACCGGCGGGCCCCATCACCTGAGTCAGCCCAGTTCGGCCAGCGCTTCCAGGTAACCGTCGGCGTCGTATTCGAGCTCTTCCGATTCGAGCAGCGTGCCCGCCAGCGCGTCGATCAGCTGGTCGAAGATCTCCACGCGGTCCAGCTCGCCCTCCTGCAGGCGCTGCACGGCCTGCCAGGCTTCGGCGGGCTCGTCCTCCCACAGCTGGTCGACGACGGTGGCGCGCAGCACCAGCCGCTCTTCTTCCTCGTCCTCGTCCGCCTCGGCGATGACGAGCGCGCGGCGCTGCTCGGGGTCACCCGGGTCGAGGTCGACCTCCTCGTCGCCGATCTCCGCCGTCAGCGACGGGACGGCGAACATCCGGCGTTCCAGCGCGTCGGCCAGCTCGGACGGCGACAGGTCGCCGACGTCGCCGAAGTAGCGCTCCAGCGGGGAGTCGTCCTCGTCGTTGTACTCGCCCAGGTACTCGGCGACGGCCTCTTCGAGGGCCGCGGTCGCCGTCTCGGTCAGGCCCTCCCGCTCGGCCGCCCACTGCGCCCAGGCCAGCACCACCGGCTCGACGGCGTCCTCGTGGTCGGCGTCGAGCTCGTACTCCTCGCCCAGCAGGCCTTCGAGGAACCGCGCGAGCTTCTCCGGGCCGACCCGCAGCGGGTTCGCCGGGTCGGTGCGCAGGCCGTGCTCCAGCAGCAGGCTGCCGATCGCGCGCGCCGCGTCGGCGTCCTCACCGCTCGCGACGACGAACTGCTCGACGACGGCCGCCCGCTCGTCGGCGGACCACTCGGACACCTCGGGCACGAGCGACGGCTCCGGCAGGGCGCGGCACCAGGTGAGCGCGACCGCGTGGAAGCGCGCGTAGTCCTCGCTGACGTCGGCCTCGTCGAGGTGGTCGGTCGCGTCGAGGCCGTCGGCGATCAGGCGGTGCGCGTCGGCGGGGTCGACGGCCTCCAGCACGACCAGCTCCGGGTCGGCTTCGGCCTGGTCCCGCATCTCCTTGAGGACCTCGCCGGGCTGGTCGATCACCACGAGGTCGCGCACCCGGCCGCCCTCGGTGAAGTCCAGCAGCGCGAGCAGGCCGTGGACCTGGTCGCCGTGGGCGAACACGATCAGCAGCGACGACTCGTCGCCGTAGACGTCACCGGTGCGCCAGCACTCGCCCGCGGTGACCCGGCCCAGCCCGCCGGCCCATGGCGGCGCGGGGATCCCGCGGCCGAGGACGGTCTCCAGTCCGGCGTCGGCGGCCTTGCGCTCGACGTCGGTCTCCGCGACGACGGCCAGCGCGGCCAGCAGCGCGGCCGCGCCCGGCGTGATCTTGCGCTGGGCGAAGGCGATCAGCTCCAGGCCGAGCGGCTCTTCGCCGTCTTCGACCGGCACGTCGTGGAATTGCCCGAGCACCTCGGAGGCGAGCAGTTCGACGTCCACCGCCGCCGGGTCGGCGCCCAGCGCCGAAAAGTCGTTCAGGACGTCCTTGAACAGACCGGTCACGCTGTGCGTGACGGGTTGGGGGGCCTTCTTGCGGGCGCGACTCACCGGGCTCATGGACTCATGTTTTCATCGGGGCTCTGAGCAGGTCGCGGTGGCCCTGGCGCGGGTCCCGCCGGCTGCTCGACGGGGAGGCGCCGAGCCGGACGGCGGAACAGGGCCACCGCGACATCACTGGCCAGAAGCGGTGTGACCGCCTTGGCGGGCTCGATGCCGGATGCACGTGCAAACCGGTTCAGCCGGTCAACGAGCCGCGCGCGGCGAGGTTACGGCTTTCGGCAACGCGATGCGCGCGGTGCGGATTTCCGTGATCAGCCGGGTTTTCCGCTTGTGGGTTTCCGCCAGCGCGGCGAGGTAAGCGGTGAATTCGTCCGGTGTCCCGGCACGCTTGTGCAAGGTGCGCAACAGCTTCAGGCGGCGCGCGGCCTCCTGGTAGGCCTGGGGGTCCTTCCGCTCGATCAGCTCGTCGACCTCTTCGCGGAACACCGGGATCGTCTCGGCCGGGTGCTCGGCCGCTCGCAGCTCGGCCAGCTCCCGCGTGACCTGCGGCGACGCCCCGAACCGGACGCAGGCGCGCCAGGCTTCGTCGGCGCGACCGTCCTCCAGCAGGAGGCGGGCCAGCTCGTCGGCGTGCTCGACGCCCTCCCCGGCCAGCTCGCGCAGTCGGGCCAGCGCGGCCCGGCGCTGGACCGGCCACTTCCCCGCGTCCGTCGCGGCTTCGCGCAGGGCGGCGTAGGTCTCACGGCCGGGTTTCGCGTCGAACTCCTTGCGGCGCCGTGAAACGTCGTCGTCCTCTTCGGGCGGTTGTGGCGGCTCGGGTGCGGGGACGTTCTTGTGCGGCGTGAGCGCGCGGGCGGCGTGCGCGATGGCCTCGCTGTGGCGCCCCGCGGCCCGCAGCACGCGCACGATCTTGAGGCTGACCTCGCGGCGCGGCGGCTTGGCCGACAGGATCGCGACCAGCCCGTCGACGTCGCCGAGCACCTCGGCCAGTTGCTCCTGCAGCCGCTCGGCCACGTCCCGCCGGTGGCCGGGCCCGCTCGCGGCGAGCACATCGTCCACAGTGGACTTGATCCGGCGCAGGCCGGGCTCGCCCAGCGGCGCCGCGAACTCGGCGAGGTCGATGGCCGGGCGGCCGGGGCCGTCGAACTCGACCTCGAGGATCCAGTCGGCCAGCTTCTCCGGGTCCGGCGGCCGGGCGGCGCACGCGCGGGCGTACAGCTCGGCGGCCCGGTCCAGGCGTTCGCCGAGGTCACCGGGGTGGTCGCCGGCCTGTTCGTACATCTCGCCGATGTCGTCGACCGTGCGGCGGGCCAGCGGCGCCAGGTCGGCGCGGCTGCCGACGTCGAGCATCCGCTGCAGCGTGTCGAGGACCGCGCCGACCTTCGCGGTGTACTCGACGTTCCCGTCGGTCACCGCGGTGTCCAGCAATCGGTGCGCTTCGCTGACGTCACCGGATTGGGTCGCGGCGCGCAGTTCGAGCGAATGTCGTAGCTCAGGGTCGCGCTCGGCCTGGGCGTGCAACAGGTCCGCCAGCGTCTCCGCGTCCAAAGTGCGCAGGTAGGGGCGAAGATCCGAGGGGGGACTCACGCGCACCAGTCTGCCCGACGGTGCCGTCGCGGCGTGTGGGCCAACCGCGTGCTCTTTTCGGAGCAATCCATGACTCTCCGTGAGATCGTCATCGGCGTCGCAGGTCCTCGAACACGGCTTTCTTCGGCCACGGTTCCGGCGCCCGCGGCTCCGGTGACCGTGTGTGCCGGGGTCGCGGGATGGCCGTCCGGACCGTCGGCACCATGATCGGCACGACCGGCACCGGCACCCGCGCCACCAGCCGCCGCACGACGACCAGCAGGAGGACGGCGGAGAGCAGGATCGCCGTGCTCGCGGCGAGCGCGCCGGCGAGGGTGCGGCGGCCGTCGTCGAGGGTCAGCTGGACGGCGTACTGGCTCTGGCGGCTGTAGAGCACGCCGAGCTGCTGCGAGACGCTGTACGCGGCGCTGCGCCAGGTGGATTCGGGGATGGGCAACGGTTCGGCGGCGATGAGGGCGTCCTCGACGGCGGCCAGCGTGCTCCATTCGGCGCTGCGGGTGATCGACTCGTAGGCCTCCCGGCCGGTCTCCGTCAGCTGCCCGGAGAGCTGCGCGAGCTGGGCCCGGTAGGCGGCCACGGCGGTGGTGAACGACCGCCGCGTCACGCTGTCCAGGCCCGCCAGCGCGAGGGAATCGGCGCGGTACATGCCTTCCGCCACGCAGAGCAGGTCGACCGCGGTGGTCTGCTGGTAGGCGGATTCGGCGTCCGGCGCGCGGCGCGCGTAGTCGCGCAGGCCGGCGATCGTGGTGTCGATCCGCTGGGTGAAAATCGCGTACGCCGAAGCCCGGTGGTCGGGTGTCGCCATGGCCTCGCCCCGCTGCGCCTGCAACGAGACCACCGCGCGGGCCGTCCGGTCCGCCGCGGCCGCCGTCTCGGTCGCCTGCTCGCGCGTCCGATCCGCTTGGTGGATCAGGAAAGCGGCGATCACGAGCGCGACGACGACGAGCGCGACCCCGGGGACGAACGCGATGCCCAGCATGCGTCCGCGCACGGATCGCAGGTACTTCAAGACGTTCCTTTCCCAGCACCTGGCCCCGCAAGCATTCCCGACGACGGTCAACCTATTGAGTGAGAGATTCACCGGTCAACGTCAGTCCGCCATACGGCCGTTAGCGGTCCGTGACGACCCGGGGAGAATCGGCCGCGTGACCTTCGACGACGTGACCCGGCGGCTGCGCGGCTTCGCGGCCGCCCGCTCCTGGGAGCCGTTCCACACCCCGAAGAACCTCGTGATGGCGCTGTCCGGCGAGGTCGGCGAGCTGACCTCGCTGTTCCAGTGGCTGACCCCCGAGGAGTCCGACGCGTGGCGCGCGGATCCGGCCCTGGAAGCGAACGTGCTGGACGAGATCGCCGACGTCACGCTGTACCTGCTCCAGCTGGCTGACCGTCTCGGCGTCGACCTGGCCGAAGCGGCGCACGCGAAGATCGACCGCAACGAGGTGCGCTTCCCGCCGCCGGCCTAGCCCCAGAAGATGCCGTTGGGGTTGCGGTCGATCTCGGCCAGCAACGCCGGCGGCGTACTGGCGACCGGCGCGTCCGGATAGGTCAGCCAGGTGCCGTTCCGGTCGGCCCAGCGCACCGACCAGATCCCGTACTCGTCCAGGCGCAGCTGAGCGATCTTCTGCTCGGTCCACTCCGGCCCGGCCTGCGGCCGCCACGGCGCCCGGCACTCCACGATCGTGACGGTCCGCCCCCGCGTCCGGCACTCGACCCGGACCTTGTCCAGGACCCGCTCGGGGACCCGCTGGGCGCACCACCGTTCGATCTGCCGCAGCGCGAGTTCCGGAATCGCCGTCATGCCCCCAGTGAACCCGATCCCGGCTCGGCCATCCACCAGCCACCGAGCAACGCTCCGACACCCAGGACGGCGAACACGATCCCGCCCGCCAAGGCCGCGCCGCCGAACATCGAGATGACGACGACGAACATCAGCAGCAGCCCCACACCCATCAGGATCCGCCCGCCGACGCGCTTCCCCGGCGCGGTCACGGCAGGCCGGGCCGCCGGCGGGGCTTCGAACCCGAGCGCGAACGGCGCTTCCCGGACCCCGAGCACGACCGCGCCCAGCTCGGCGGCCCGCGCGAGCCGCGGCTCGTTCGCCGGCACCGTCGCGTCCGTCACGAGGTGCGTGACGCTCCCCGTCAGCTTCTTCGCCAGCTGGACGCCCTCCCCGAGCACGCGGGCGCGCAGCCGGTCCGCGGCGGCCGTCGTGCCGAGCACCAGGACCCGGGTCGGCTTCGGCCCGTTGGACGGCCCGAAACCGCCGAGGTCGACGCCGAGCGCGGTGGCCACCTGACGCAGTTCCCGCGCCTCCGCCGCCGTCACGACGCCGTCCCCTTCCGCGACCGCGCGCACCGCCGCCACGAACCGCTCGTGCGTCGCGCGCACCCGGGCCTCGTCCCACCCCGCTTCGGCCGCCAACGCGGCCAGGGCCGCCACCTCGGGCGGCGAGAGGTGCTGGTCGGCGACGACGCCGGCGAGCAGGTCCAGGTACGCGTCCTCGCCGTCGACCCGGTCGACGGCCTCGGCCATCCACCCCGGCTCGACCGGCGCGACGTCGGCGCGCGGGCGCATCGGTCCCTCGGCGAACGTGGCCAGCGCGGGCAGCGCCGGTGCGACGGCGAACGTGCAGCCGTGCCGTCCGAAGAGGCTGGTCGCCAGCCGCGCGACCGTGCGCGCGCCGCTCAGTGCCGACTGACCCGGCCTCGGCACCCCGAAGGCGCCGGCGACCGTGGCGAGCCGGAAGTTGGGCAGCCGGACGGCGGACCGCGCGGCGGCCAGCACGTCCACGCCCGGCAGCACCGGCACGCGGGCGCCGAGCCGCGCGGCCTCGCTGCTCAGGAAGGCCGTGAGGAACGGCAGGTCGTGGGCCACGACGACACTGCCGCGGCAGAGGTTCAGCAGCGACCCCAGCACCGCGCCGAACGACGGCGCGCCGTCCAGGTCCTCCCGCGTGACGCCGTGCAGGACGACCGGGCCGGGCGGCACGCCGGGCCCCGGGTCCACGAGGGTCGTCAGCTCACCGGTCACCACGCCGTCGGCGCGGACGCGCACCGCGGCCAGTTCGACGACCCGGCCCGGGCGCAGGCCGGTCGTCCGGATCTCCAGGGCGGTGAAGTCGATGCCCTGCGCGGGGTAGCCACCGGCCCCGAGCAGCGGGAGGGATTCGATCACGTCCGCCAGGTCGTTTCCCCGCTCGGGTTCGTGACGCTTTTTCGCGACGGAAACGCTGTTCGTGACGTGATCGTGACGGTGACATTCCGCCGGATAACGACTGGTGGTCGATCACGGTCCGCGGCGTAACAACGGCGGGAGATTTCCCGAGTACACCGTCGGCACGTCGCGTTCGAGGAACGAGGGAAACCGGCATGAAGCGCCTACCGAATTGGCTGAAGATCGTCCTGGCCGCTTTCGGCGTCCTGTTCGTGCTCGGCGCCGTCTTCGGGAAGGCACCCGAGCCGAAGCTCGCCGCCGCCACCCCGCCGGCCACGGCTCCCACCAGCGCGACCAGTGCGACGCCGACCCCCACGCCCGTCGCCGTGACCTACACGGTCGGGACCGTGACGGACGGCGCGAACGTCGTCGTGAACGGCAGTGACGGCACCAGCAAAACGGTCCGCGTGCTCGGCGTCATCGCCCCCGTCACCAGCACCGGTTGTTACGCGGCCGAATCGCTGGCCTGGGCCACGTCGACCCTTTACGGGAAAACCGTCCAGCTCGGCGCGGAAACGGTGGACGGCGTCGCCGTGACACTGGCCGGCGGGCAGGATTACGCGGCTCTCGCCATCCAGAACGGTTACCTCAAGTACGCGACGAGTGCCGCGGCCCCGGCGCTCGCGGCCGCCGAAACCACGGCGCGCCAAGCGACCAGCGGCCTGTGGGCGCCGCCGTGCAACGGCGCCATCGACGTCCCGGCACCGACCCCGACCCCCACGCCGCAGCCGCCCGCGCCGGAGACCAAGGCCGCGCCGCCGAAGCCGGCGCCCGAGCCGACCACCGAAGAAGCACCGGCCCCGGAACAGGATTCCGCCGCGTACTACAAGAACTGCTCCGCGGCCAAGGCCGCCGGCGCCGCGCCGCTGCACCGCGGCGAGCCCGGCTACCGGCCGGCGCTCGACCGCGACGGCGACGGCGTCGCCTGCGAACGGTGATCTAGCCTGGGCCGATGACCACCGCCGACGGACTGCTCAGCCGGCTCGCGGGCCTCGACCGGCAGGGCCTGGCGACGGTGCTGGCCCACCGGCCGGACGTGCTCGAGGAGCCGTGGCCGCGGCGGCTGGACGTCGTCGCCGCGCGGCTCGCGTCGGCGGCCTCGGTGAACGCGGCCCTGCTCGGGCTGACGACGCCGCACGCGCAGGTGCTGCGGGCCCTCCAGCTGTGTCACGCGCTGGGGTCGCAGCCGGCGCCGGTCGCCGAGGTCGCCCGGTTGCTCGGCGCGGAACCCGCCGTCGTCGAGTCCTTTGTGGACGCTCTCGAAGAGCGGGTGCTGGCCTGGCGCGAACCCGGCGGCGTCACGCTGCCGGAACTGCTGCACGCGACGAACTTCCGCCCGGACGGCCTCGGCCAGCCGGCCGCGGACCTGCTCGGCGAGCTCGGCACGACGCGGCTCGCGCAGCTGTCACGGGCCGTCGGGCTGCCGGCCGACGGACGGCGGGCGGAGCTGCTGCTCGGCCTCGTGCGGTTCTTCCGGGACGCCGACGGCGTGCGCGAACTCGCCGCAACCGCGCCGGAGCCGGTGCGGAAACTGTTGCGGGACATGGCCGAGGGCGTTCCCGAGATCAACTCCGTGACACCGCTGCCGGGCACGCCGGAGGCCTGGGCGTTCGAACACGGCCTGCTGTTCGCGACGTACTACGGCAGCGCCGCGATGGCCGTCGAGGTGTCGCTGGCCCTGCGCGGGCCGGAGCACCACCTGTCGTTCACGCCGTCGGAACCCGCATGCCCGCTGACGCAGGTCGGCGCCGAAGCGGCCGAAGCCTCGTCGTCGGCCGCCGCCCTGCGCCTGCTCGACCGCGTCTCGGCGATCCTCGAACTCGCCGCCGCAGAGCCGTTTCCGCTGCTCAAGGACGGCACGATCGGGTCGCGGCTGATCAAGAAGGTGGCCAAGGACACCGGCGGCACCGCCGAAGAGATCGAGCTGGCCATCGACCTCGCCGTGCAGACGGGTCTGCTGCTGGTTCAGGAGCCCGACCCGCCGCGGCGCGGTCAAAAGGCGGCCCCGCCGACGCTCGAACCGGACCCGGACGTCGTCCGGCCCGCCCCGGCGCTGCTGCACCGCCTGCTGCTGACGACCTGGTGGGAGCCGGCCCGCCCGGACACCGGCACGCAGGTGCGGCAGCTGGTCGTGCGGCTGCTGGCGCGGCTCGAGCCGGGCACCGGGATCACCGGCGCGGACGCGGTGACGGAGCTGGCCACGTGGCACGCGCCGATGCTGGTGACCGACGAATTCGCCGGACAGGTGGCCGCCGCGCTCGTCGAGGGCGAGCTGCTGGGCGTCTTCGCGCACGGCGCCGTCACGGCCGCCGGGCGTGCCCTGCTCGCCCCGGAAAAGCTGGTGGAAGTCACCGAAGAGCTGGTTTCTCGCGCCCGCACGACGGCGTTGTTCGGCACCGACCTGACCGCGATCGTGCCCGGCTCCCCCGACGCGCGGCTCGCCACGCTGCTCGACCGTGCCGCCGACCGCGAGACCCAGGGCACGGCGACCAGCTGGCGGTTCTCGCCGTCGACCGTCCGGCGGGCCTTCGACCAGGGCGTGACCGCCGCCGAGCTGCTCGGTGAGCTGGGCGGGATCGCCTCCGGCGAGCTGCCGCAACCGCTGGTGTACCTGGTGAACGACGTCGCGCGGCGCCACGGCGAGGCGCAGGTGCTGGACGTCGCGAGCGTCGTCGTCGGCGAGCCGGCCGTGCTCACCGAACTCGCCGCGCACCGCAGGCTCGCGAAACTCGGCCTGCGTGCGGTGGCGCCGACCGTCCTGACGTCCACTGTGGACGCTGCCGGCACGCTCGAGGCGTTGCGCGAAGCCGGTTACGCGCCGACCCACCACGCCGGTGACGGGAGCATCGTGCTGCCGTCCCGTGAGCAGGCCGAACCGAAGGTCACCATCGGCGTCCAGGAGGCCACCGACCGGCCGTTCGACCCGCTGGACCACGCGGACCGGCTGCTGGCGGCCCCGCCGACCGGCCCGAACCTGCACCGCGGGCAGCTCGCGCGGGCGATGAGCGACCGCTACGCGGGGCGGCTCACGCCGAAGCAGCAGCAGCTCTGCTGGCAGCTCGAAGCCGGGATTCCGGTGGACGTCGTCTACCGGGCGGACGGTGCCGAGCCCGCCCGGCTGGTCGTCGCGTACCCGGAGCTGGACGGCGCCGTGCTCGACGTCTGGTCGCTGGACGACCACGGGTACCGCCGGCTCGAACTGGCGCGGATCGACCTGGCCTAGG
>NZ_JAYFSI010000024.1:0-74832 GCF_034929455.1 Amycolatopsis heterodermiae | reverse complement strand
CCTAGCCCTGGCGGAGGACGACCGTGCGGGTGCCGAGGGGCGCGGCCAGGGTCAGCGGGATGCTGATCTCCCTGATGTAGTCCGGGCACATCTGGCCCTTCCGCGGCGAGGTCACCGTGACCAGCACGACGACCTGCGCCGCCGTCTGGTCGCCGAGGCGGGCCGAGACGCGGCGGCAGCCACCCTCCTCGGCGCCGAGGATCACCTGCTTGCCGTCGATGCTGCGGGTCAGCGTGCGCGGGTAGCCCTCCGGCAGCCCGCGCGCGTCGACCTGGCTCTCGGCGATGACGTTGTCCCCGGGCGCGATGCCCTGCGTCGGGCGGCCGACGGTGCCCGGGGGCGGCGGGTCGAACGTCGGCGTCACCGTGCCCGGCACCGTCGGTGCCGTGGTGGGCGTCTCCGGCCCGGTGCTGCCGGCCGGCGGCGCCGACGAAGCCGGCGGGGCCCCGGCCCCGGTCGAAGAAGCCCCGCACGCCGTCAGCGTGACCAGCAGCAGGCCCGTCCCCAGCAGTTTCACCGCGTTGCGCATACCGCCAAGACGGAATCCGGTGCCGGGAGGTTGCACCGCGCCGTCAAGAGGCCCGGAACGTCACCGATGGGCGGCTCGTCCCCGGACCAGTCCCAGCAGGCTGACCCCGGCCAGCGTCACGACCAGCAGCAACACCGTCGCCGCCGACGCCAGGAACACCTGGCCGCGGTCGGTCAGGGCGAAGATGCTCGCCGGGAGCGTGCGCCAGTCCGGCGGGTACAGCATCATCGTCGCGCCCAGCTCGCCCATCGACATCGCCAGCGCGAGGCTCGCCGACGCCGTCATCGCCGGCAGCAGCACCGGGACGCGCACCCGCAGCAGCACCCGCACCGGCGACGCGCCGAGCGAGGCCGCGGCCTGCGCGAGCTGCGGGTCGACGCGGGCGAGCGCGGCCGAGACCGTGCTGTAGGCGAACGGCAGCAGGATCAGCAGGTGCCCGAGCAGCACGATCCAGCGCGTGCCGTTGAACGCCAGCGGCGGCCGGCTGAACGCCACCAGCAGCGCCAGGCCCAGCACCACCGACGGCACCGCGATCGGCAGGTGGAACACGGTGTCGGTGATCCGCCGCAGCCGCCGCGGCGCGGTCTCCGCGGCCAGCGCGGCCCACGTGCCGAGCAGCACGGCCGCCGCGCCCGCGATTACGCCGGTCTGGATGCTCACCGAGAGGCTCGCGAACGTCTCCCCCGACAACGCTTCCGTGTAGTGCCCGAGGGTGAACCCGCCCGGCAGCACGCCGGTCCAGTGCCCGGCGAACGACGCGAGCACGATCATCACCAGCGGCGCCGCGACGACCACGGCGAACAGCACGCCGAACACCAGCCACAGCAGCGCCTTGCTACGCCGCGTCCACAGCAGCATCACGGCCCCTCTCGCCCAGTACCCGGTAACTCCCGTACAGCAGCAGGGAAATCGCGACGTCGACCAGCGCGACGACGCTCGCCGCCGGGAAGTCGAACGTGACGATCCCCTTGCCGTACACCAGCATCGGCAGCGTCGTGACGCCCTTCGCGCCGAGGAACAGCACGATGCCGAACTCGTTCAGCGCGAGCAGCAGCGTCAGGCACGCACCCGACGCGAGCGACGGTAGCGCCGCGGGCAGCACGACCCGCCACAGCACTCGCCCCGGCTTCGCGCCCAGCGCCGCGGCGACGTCCAGCTGCACGCCCGGCACCTGGCTGAACGCCGCGAGCGCCGGCCGCATCACGAACGGCGTGTAGAAGGTGATCTCGGCCAGCAGCACACCCCACGGCGAGTACAGGAACCCGCCGGCGCCGAAGACGCCCGCGCTGCCGTAGAGGAAGGTGAACGCCAGCGCGATGAGGAACGACGGGAACGCGAGCACGGTGTCGACCAGCCGTGACAGCGTCTGCGCCCCGGGAAACGGGACGAACGCGACGACCAGCGCGAAGAACGTGCCGAGCAGCACGCAGCCGGTGGTCGCGCCCAGGGCCAGCAGCACCGTCTGCCAGGCCGCGTTCCGGAACTCCGCCGAGCCGAGCACCTCGGCCCACTTCGCCAGGCCGACGCCGTCGTCCGTGGCCAGGGACTGCCCGGCCACGAGCACGAGCGGGTAGCCGAAGAAGACCGCGACGACCACCAGCGGGGGCAACAGCCAGAGCCCGCGGCCGCGCCGCCCGGACGCCCGCCGCGGCATCGGCGCGACGGTGGCTTCCAGCGCGAGCCCGGTCATGAGCCGACTCCGACCAGCGGGCAGCCGTCCGGGATCGACACCCCGACCGGCGCGCCGACGGCGAGCCCGTCGACGTTGGCGACCTCCGCGCGGATCGTGCCGCCGGTCGCCTCCAGCTCCAGGTCCAGGCGGTAGCCGCTGCCGCGCCACTGCACCGCCCGGACCAGCGCCGGGAGCGTGTCCGCGCCCGGCGCGCCGACGCCCACCCGGTGCGGGCGGACCCCCAGCGCCACCGCCTGGCCGGGGGTGAGCGCCCCGGTCGGCTCGGCGGTCAGTTCGCGGCCGCCCAGCCGGACCGTCGACGGTGTCCCGTCGTGGATCACCTCGACCGGGATGAGGTTGGCCGCGCCGAGGAAGCTCGCGGTGAACCCGTCCGCCGGGCGGCGGTAGAGCTGCTCGCACGGGCCGGTCTCGACCAGCCGGGAGTCGCGCATGACGGCGATCCGGTCGGCCAGCGCGAGCGCCTCGCCCTGGTCGTGGGTGACGTAGACCAGCGTCGTGTCCGGCAGTTCGGCGCGCAGCCGCAGCAGCTCCGCGATCATGTCCTCGCGCAGCGCGGCGTCCAATGCGGACAGTGGCTCGTCGAGCAGCAGGACGTCGGGCCGGATGGCCAGCGCCCGGGCGAGCGCGACGCGCTGCTGCTGCCCGCCCGACAGCTCGCGCGGGTACCGCCGGGCGTAGGCACCCATGCCGACGAGGTCGAGGACCTCGGCGACCCGCGACGCGACCTCGGCGCGCGGGGCCCGCCGTGCGTTGAGTCCAAAGGCGACATTCGCGGCGACGCGCATGTGCGGGAACAGCGCGTAGCTCTGCACCACGACACCGAGGCCGCGCTTGTGCGGCGGCAGGTCGGTGACGTCCTGCCCGGCCAGGAACACGCGCCCGGAGCTGGGCCGCACGAACCCGGCCAGCGCCTTGAGCGCCGTCGACTTGCCCGAGCCGGACGGCCCGAGCAGGGCCAGGGTCTCGCCGCGGGCCACGGCGAGGTCGAGCCCGGCCAGCGCCGTCGTCCGTCCGAAGTGGACGGAAACGTCACGGAACTCGACCGCCGGGGTCATCGGCCGACGGCCTTCTTGTACGCGGCCAGATCGGCGTCCAGCTTGGCGAGCACGGCGGTCCAGTCCGGGTTCCAGACGTCGACGCCCTGCAGCGCGGCCTTGATCTTGTCGGCGTTGGCGCCGGTGGCGGTGACGTCGGCGCGGGCCGGGATGCCGAACGCGTCCGAGGTCCTGGCCTGGACCTCGGGCGAGAACAGGAAGTCGAGGAGCTTCTTGCCCTCGTCCGCGTGCGGTGCGCCGGTGACGAGACCGGCGTAGTACGGCAGCGCGAAGGTCGAGCGCTTGCCCTGGGCGTCGGCCGGGAAGAACACGTCGAAGCCGCCGCTCTTGGCGATCTCGGCGAGGTTCATCTGGACGTCACCGTTGGCCACCAGCAGCTCGCCCTTGGCCACCTTCGGCTGCAGCTTGCCGGTGGACGACGACGGCCCGGCGTTGTTCGCCTCGAGCTTGCCGAGGTAGTCGAGCGCGCCCTGCTCCCCCAGCACGTGCTGCAGCTGCAGCAGGACCGCGGTGCCGTCACCGGCCTCGCCGGGCGTCGAGTACTGGAACTTGCCCTTGAGCTTCGGGTCGAGCAGGTCGTCCCAGGTCTTCGGGGTGGCGCCCGGGTTGTGGATGAAGCTGAGGTAGTTGTTCATCATCGCGAAGTAGCGGCCCTGCGGGTCCTTCTGCGCGGCGGGGACCTGGTCGGCGCCGGCCGGGGCGGACGCCTGGAGCAGGCCCTGCCCGGCGACGCGCTGGATGAACGGCGGCAGCGTGACGAGGACGTCGGCCTTCGTGTTGGCCTTCTCCTTCTCGACGCGCGAGGCGACCTCGCCCGAGCCGGCCGTCACGGCTTCGACGGTGATGCCGGTCTGCTGCTTGAACTCGGCGAACCGGGCGGTGTACCAGTCCTCCAGTCCGTCCACTGTGTACACGGTGACGGTCTTGCCGCCGGACGCGCCGGCGCCGGTGCCGCCGCAAGCGGCGAGCAGGCCGGTCAGCGCCACGGCGAGCACGGCAATGGTCTTTCTCATCGGTTTTCTCCTAGCACGGCGGGAAGTTCGCGAACGGAATCGAGGACGTGGGTGGCTTCGAGGAGGTCTTCGCGGCGGCCCGCGCCGGTGAGGACGCCGGCGACGACCGACGCGCCCGCGCGGCGGCCACACAGGACGTCGGACGCGGTGTCGCCGACGACGGCGATCCGCCGCACGTCGGTGACTTCGAGCCGCAGTGCGGCGGTGAGGACGAGGTCGGGGAACGGGCGGCCGCGCACGCCGTCGCCGGGGGCGAGCGCGAGGTCGGCGAGGTCCCGCCAGCCGAGCGCGTCGAGGATGGCCAGCTGGGTCGCCGGGGCGAAGCCGGTGGTGAAGGCGACCTTGACGCCGTTCTTTCGCAGGCCGCGGATGACGTCTTCGGCGCCGTCGATCGGGGTGCACGCGCCGCCGCGCACGAGGTCGCCGTACGCGCCTTCGAACGCGGCGTTGGCTTGCTGCGCCTGGGTTTCGTCGTCGAGCAGCGCGCGGAAGACGGTGATCTTCGACTGGCCCATGGTGTCGACGACGTACTTCAGCATGCCCTCGTAGCGATCGTCCTTTTCGGACACTCCGACGGCGCCGATCGCGGCGGTGAAGGCCCGGACGACGAGGCCGTCGTCGGCGACGGTCGTGCCGGCCATGTCCAGGACGACGAGTTCGGTGGTCACAGGTTCAGCTCCTCGGCGGTGTCTTCGGCGATGGCGGGCGAGCAGGTCATGCCGCGGCCGCCCGGCCCGGTGACGAGCAGCGCGTTGTCCGCGACACGCTCCCGGTGGACGATCCGGCCGGTGTCGGTGGTCTGCGCGTAGACACCCGCCCACCGGCGCCGGATCCGCGGCAGCGGACGGCCGAGCAGCGCCCCGGCGACCTCGGCGAGGTGCTCGTACGGGTCTTCGGTGACGTCGAAGGCGAACGGCTGGTCGTACTCGTGGGTGTCACCGATGGTCAGCGAGCCGTCGAGCCGCTGGACGAGCAGCAGCTGCATGCGGTGCTCTTGCGCGACCTTGCTTTGCGGCTGCCCGGCTTCGAGGGTCTCGAGGGCCGGACCGCGGTAGGCGGGGTAGTAGCGGAAGCTGTCACCGTCGGCGACGCTGGTGGTCAGCTCCTCGCCGAGCGGCTCGGTCTGCGCCATCTGCAGCCGGACCTTCCGCACCGGCGGCTCGCCGGCCAGCTCGCGCACAAGCCCGCCGGTCCACGCGCCGGTGCAGAACACGACGACGTCGCCGTCGTGGCGCTCGCCCCGGTCGTCGACGACGCCGGTGGCGCTCAGATGCCGGACCTCCCGGCCGGGCTTCCAGGTGTAGCGGCCACTGCGGGCCAGCTCGGCGCGCAGGGCGGGCTGCGCGACGCGGGGCTCGACGGCGGCGTCGCGTTCGCACCACAACGCGCTTCTGAAGTCGCCGCGCAGCGCCGGGTTCAGCTTCTTGGTTTCGGCGACGTCGAGCAGCTTGTACCCGCGATCGGCGGCCTCGGCCCCCGCGGCGACCTCGGCCGCGACGGCGAGTTCGGCCTCGGTCCGGACGACGGTCAGCGAACCGTTCGCACGGAAGCCGAGCCCCGGAACGCGCTCGCCGATCCGCTCCCACAGCACCCGCGCCCGCAGCGCAGTGTCCAGTTCGGCGCCGGTGGCCCGGCCCCCGACCCAGACCAGGCCGAAGTTGCGCACGGACGCGCCCCGGGCCTCGGGTTCGCTTTCGAGCTGGACGACGTCGTGGCCGCGTTCGACGGCCTGCCAGGCGTGCAGCGTGCCGAGCACGCCACCACCCACGATGAGGATTCGCACGCCGCACACGCTCGCGGCCGCGCGCCAACAGCGCCTGACCCAACGGCGAACACGGCATGAAGCGCCACCGAATATTGGACCGGATGAGTTACCGTTCCGTTATCTTTGCGGGCGCTCCGGGAGCTTCCGGCGGACCTCGTCACGAAGTCGCAGAACGCGAACAGGACCACCGAGGTGCACACCCGGGCCGGGCCGATGATCGCGAACTTGCTGCGCATAGCGATCACCCACGCTCACGACGGCAAGCCCGAGCGCGGCCCACCCGGCCGCATCCCACCGCGAAGTCGAGCCCGCCCCGGACGGGCGTTGACCCCGACATCGCGCCACTCGGCCGGGCTTGTAACCCACGATCGCCCGGGCGCGGGCCATCGTCCAGCACCCCGATACGTCCGCAGCCCGCAGCAGCGAAGTCGAGCGACCACCCCCGCATCCGCCGTCACCCTCACAGGCGACCGGCGGCGACGAAGACGCAGGCCGCGAAGATGACCGCGTTCACCCCGACGTTGCGCCACTCGGCCGGCTTGTGGCCCGCGATCGCAAGCTTGCTGTGCATCGCCATCGCCCCCACCATCACGACGGCGAGCCCGAGTGCGGCCCACCCCGTCAGCACCGGGGCGACGCCGAGCAGCCGGGGCAGGATCAGGCCCAGCACGGCCAGTAGCTCGCAGATCGCGGTGAAGCGGACCACCGGCAGCGGGTACGCGGCGGCGCCGGTCTGCCCGGTTTCGAGCATCTTCTCCCGCGACATCGTCGACTTGAGCGCCCCCGACAGCGCGAAGAGCGCCGCCAGCACGATCTGCCCGGTCCAGAGCGCGATGTTCATGGTGTCCTCCCCAATCGGATACGGGAGGAACGAGACGTGCGCGAGGAACGTGACAGGTCAGTCGACGCGGCCCAGGCGGGTCATGAAGCTCAGCCGGTCGCCGCGGTACAAAGAGCGCACGCGCTCGAACGGTGCGCCGTCCGGGCCCCACGACACGCGGTGCATCAGCAGCATCGGCAGGGCCGGGTTGGTCCCGATCAGCAGCGCCTCGCGCGGCGTCGCGAGCACCGTCTCGACCCGCTCCTCGGCGCCGTCGAACACCACGCCGAGCTGTTCGCTCAGGCAGGCGTACAGCGACTGCTCGGGGTCGAAGACGTCCATCAACGTCGGGAAGCGCGCGGCGAGGAGATATGTCGACTCCAGGCCGACGCGCTCCTCGTCGGCCAGCAGGACGCGCTCGATGTGGATCACCTCGGCGTCCGACGTCACCTGCAGGTCGGCCGCCAGCGCGCTGCCGGCCAGGCGCCGCTCGAGGGTGACCACGTTGCGGCCGGGGCGGATGCCCTGGCGTCGCAGGCCTTCGGTGTAGCTGACCAGGGCCAGCGGCTGGATGAGCTTCGGGCCGGCGACGTACGTGCCGCTCCCCTGTCGCCGGCTGAGCTTGCCCTCGAGCACCAGCTCGCTGACCGCCTGCCGTACCGTCGCCCGCGACACCTCGAACCGCTCGCACAGTTCCCGTTCCGTCGGCAGCACCGAGCCTTCACCGAGTTCCGCGATCACCGCCAGCAGCTCGACCTTCACCGCGTAGTACCGCGGGACACGGCCGTGCTCGGGGATCCCGTCGAGGACGGGACCGTCGGCGGACAGGCGGGAATAGCGTGAAGGGGCGGGCACGGAATCGACCCTATTCGTTTCCGCCGACGCCGTGGTTCGCTGTGGCGCGCAACACGGCCGACACACGGAGGATCACCCGGATGCGACCGGCCCCCTTGACCCGCCGACTCGGCCTCGCCGACGCCGTTTTCCTGGGCCTGGGCTCGATGATCGGGGCCGGCGTGTTCGCCGCGTTCGCCCCGGCGGCGCACGCCGCGGGCGCCGGGCTGCTGCCCGCGCTGGTCGTCGCGGCCGTCGTGGCGTACTGCAATGCGACGTCTTCCGCGCGCCTCGCGGCGATTCACCCGGAATCCGGCGGAACCTACGTATACGGCCGGGAAAGGCTCGGTGAATTCTGGGGTTACCTCGCCGGCTGGGGATTCGTCACCGGGAAGACGGCGAGTTGCGCGGCGATGGCGCTGACCGTCGTCGCGTACGCCGCGCCGGGGCTCGGGCAGCCGTGGCGGAGCCTGGTCGCGGTCGCCGTCGTCGCCGCGCTCACCGCCGTCAACTACTTCGGCGTCCACCGCTCGGCGCTGGCGACGCGGGTGATCGTGACGTGCACGCTGCTCGTCCTCACCGTCGCCGCGGTGACGATGGGCGTCGGGCCGCACGCGGGCGGGCCGCTCGTCGCGTGGCCCGGCACCGGCGGGATCCTCGAAGCGGCCGGGCTGCTCTTCTTCGCCTTCGCGGGCTACGCGCGGCTCGCGACGCTCGGCGAGGAGGTCCGCGACCCCGCTCGCACCATTCCGCGGGCCATCCCGCTCGCCCTCGGCATCACCCTCGTCGTCTACGCCGCGCTCGCGGTACTGCTGCTCGTCCGGCTCGGCCCGGCCGCGCTCGCCGCGACCCCGGACCCGATCGCGGCCGCCGTCCCGGGGTGGCTCGCGCCGGTCGTCCGGGCGGGCGCGGCGCTGGCGGCGCTCGGCTCACTGCTCGCGCTCGTCCTCGGCGTCTCGCGCACGACGCTGGCCATGAGCCGCGACGGCCACCTCCCCCGGTTCCTCGCCGCCGTGCACCCGCGTTACGGCGTGCCGCACCGGGCGGAACTGGCCGTCGGCCTGGTCGTCGCCGTGCTCGCGGCGTCCCTGGACCTGCGCGCCGCGATCGGCTTCTCGTCCTTCGCCGTGCTGATGTACTACGCCGTCGCGAACGCGGCGGCGCTGACGCTGCGCTCGTCACGGTTCGTAGCCGTTCTCGGCCTGGCCGGGTGCGTGGTGCTGGCCTTCAGCCTGCCGTGGACGTCGGTGCTGACCGGCGCCGGCGTCCTGTCACTGGGCGCATCGGCCTACGGCGTTCGCCGGATGCGCCGGTGAGAAATCACCCAACCGCCCGAAACATCCGAAGAAAGTCGGTTGTCCGGGTGTGCGGGCACCTGGTGTAGTCGTGGGGCCGCCGTCGGCAACCGCTTCCTTTGTGGACACTGGAAGGACTGATCCCCTTGGCTCCCAAGCGCTGGTTCACCCTGCTCAGAAACGTCACCACCGCCGTAGCGGCCGTCGCCGCGGCCGCGTCGTTCGCCACCCCGGCGATCGCCACCGCCGCCCAGCCGCCGTCCACCGACGTCGTCGGCGGGACCCGGGCCGCCCAGGGCGAATTCCCGTTCATGGTGCGGCTTTCCATGGGTTGCGGCGGCGCGCTCTACACCAACCAGATCGTGCTGACGGCCGCGCACTGCGTCAGCCGGACCGGCTCGAACACGTCGATCACCGCGACCGTCGGCGTGGTCGACCTCAACAGCACGAGCGCCAAGAAGATCAAGTCGACCTACGTCTACCAGTCCCCCACCTACGGTACCTCGACCGGCGGCGACTGGGCGCTGATCAAGCTCGCGAGCCCGGTCACCGGCCTCTCGACGCTGCCGATCGCGACGACGTCGACCTACAACACCGGCACGTTCACCGTGGCCGGCTGGGGCGCGGCGACCGAGGGCGGCGGGCAGCAGCGGTACCTGCTGAAGGCGACCGTCCCGTTCGTGGCCGACAGCACCTGCGCCGCCCAGGGCGGCAGCTACCCCGACCTGATCCCGAGCGCGGAGATCTGCGCGGGCAACCTGAGCGCGGGTGGCGTCGACACCTGCCAGGGTGACTCCGGCGGCCCGATGTTCCGCCGGGACAACAACAACGCGTGGATCCAGGTCGGCATCGTGTCCTGGGGTGACGGCTGCGCCCGGCCGCACGCTCCCGGCGTCTACACCGAGGTGAGCACGTTCGCGTCGAAGATCGCCGCGGCCGCCGCCACGCTGTAACCGCTTCCGCGAAGAGGGGGCCCGCCGCGGCGGGCCCCCTTCAGCGCGTCTTGTCCAATCGGGACAGTGCGTCTTCGTAGCCCGAAACCAGGTCCGCGACGACGTCGGCGACCGGGCGGACGCCGTTCATCCGGCCGACGATCTGGCCGACCGGCATCGAGACGACGCTCGGGTCGTTGGCCGCGTGGATCCGGTTGTGCGCGTGGGAAACCAGCAGGTTCTGCAACGGCATCGGCAGCGGCTCGGGTGCGTCCGCCGCGGCCCACGCCTCGGTCCACCGCGTTTTCAGCAGCCGCGCGGGTTTCCCGGTGTAGATCCGCGTGCGCACCGTGTCGGACGACGACGCCGCGACGAGCGCCTGCTGCATCGCCGCCGACTCCCCCATCGTCTGCAGGTACTCCTCGGTGGCGAGCCAGTACGAGCCCATCCACACCCCGGACGCGCCGAGCGCGAGCGCCGCGGCGACCTGGCGCCCGGAGCCGATCCCGCCGGCGGCGAGCACCGGCACGTCGACGGCGTCGACGATCTCCGGCACCAGCACCATCGACGCGATCTCGCCGGTGTGCCCGCCGGCTTCGTAACCCTGCGCGACCACGAAGTCGACGCCGTTCTCGACGTGCCGGACCGCGTGCACGGCCTTCCCGGCGAGCGCGGCGACCGGGATCCCGCGGTCGTGGCACTGGCCGATGACGTCCGTCGGCGGCGAGCCGAGCGCGTTGGCGATCAGCTTGATCGGGTGGTTGAGCGCGACCTCGACGTGCGACCGGGCGACCGAGTGCAGCCAGCCGAGGACGCCGGCGCGTTCGTCGGTGTCGTCCGGCAGCGGCGGCACCGCGAGGTCGCGCAGCACCCGGTCGACGAACTCGCGATGCCCCTCCGGGATCATCTTGGAGAGGTCGACCTGCGTGCCCTCGGCGGGGATCTTCGCCGGCATGACGATGTCGACGCCGTAGGGCTTGCCGCCGGTGTTCTCGTCCATCCAGGTCAGCACCCGGTCGAGCTCGGCCGCGTCGTTGAACCGGACGCAGCCGAGCACCCCGAGCCCGCCGGCCCGGCTCAGCGCCGCGGCGACGTGCTCCGAGGGCGTGAACCCGACGATCGGCAGGTCGATGCCGAGCCGGTCGCACAGCGATGTCCGCACTCGTGTTCCTCCTCAGACGGGCTGGGCCGCCGCCGGGTCGTGCTCGGCGGCGTAGCGCTGGGCCCACGGGTAGTCCGGCTTGCCGCTCGGCGAGCGGCCGATCTCCTCGGCCAGCCACACGGTGCGCGGCACCTTGTACCCGGCGACCTCGTGGCGGACGTGCTGCTCGATCCCGGCGAGGTCCGGCTCGGCGCCCTCGCGCAGCTGGACGACGGCGGCGACGCGCTGGCCGGTCCGCTCGTCCGGGATGCCGATGACGAGCGCGTCGAAGACGTCGGGGTGCGACTTCAGCGCCCCTTCGACCTCCTCGGGGTAGACCTTCTCGCCGCCGGTGTTGACGCACTGCGAACCGCGGCCGAGCAGCGTGACCGTGCCGTCCTCTTCGTAGCGGGCGTAGTCGCCGGGGACGACGTACCGGACGCCTTCGATGTCGACGAAGATCGTCTTGCTCTTCTCGGGATCGCCGTAGTAGCCGAGCGGGACGTGCCCGCGGCGGCCGATCAGCCCGATCGCGCCGGCCTTCGGCTCGACGAGGTGGCCGTCGTCGTCCAGGAGGATGGCGTCCTTGCCGAAGCTGACGCGCGGGCCGGCGCTGTGGTCGGAGTCCTTGCCCACCATGCCGATCCCGGTGAAACCGCTTTCGGACGAGCCGATCGCGTCGGTGATCACGGCGTTCGGCACGAGCGCGACGAACTCCTGCTTGACCGACTGCGAGAACAGCGCGGCGTGGCTCGACACGGCGACGAGTGACGACGCGTCGTAGTCGCCCTCGCGGAAGGCCTCGATGAGCGGGCGCGCCATGGCGTCACCGACGATGGTGAGCACCTGGACCTTGTGCTCCTGCACGGCTTTCCACACCTCGTGCGCGTCGAAGCGCGGCACGAACACCACCGGGCTGCCGGTGAACAGCGCGCCGAACGCGGCCCACTGCGCGGCGCCGTGGATCAGCGGCGCGGCGGGCAGGCGCGTCAGGCTGCCGGCCTTGCCCTGCTCGGCGAGCGTCCACTCGTCGGGGACGTACTCGCCGGTGACGAAGTTGATGCCGCCGCCGAGCGCGCGCCAGATGTCCTCGTGGCGCCAGAGGACGCCCTTCGGGTAGCCGGTGGTGCCGCCGGTGTAGAGGATGTAGAGGTCGTCGTTGCTGCGCTCTTCGAAGTCGCGCTCGGGCGACTGCGCTTCGATGGCGGCCTCGTACTCGACGCCGCCGTAGCTCCCGAAGTCGCCGTCGCTGCCGTCTTCGATGACGACAACGTGTTTCAGTTTCGACGCCTCGGGCAGGACGGCCTTCACCTTGTCGGCGTAGCTTCTCTCGTGCACGAGCGCGACGAGATCGGCGTCCGTGAAGAGGTACGCGAGTTCGCCGTGCACGTAGCGGTAGTTGACGTTGACGGCGATCGCGCGCAGCTTGTACGCCGCGATCATCGCCTCCAGGGCCTCGATCGAGTTGCGGGAGTAGACCCCGATGTGGGATCCGCGTCCCACGCCGTGCGCGGCGAGGTGGTGGGCGAGCCGGTTGGCCCGCGCCTCCAGTTCGGCGAAGGTGACCCGCCGGTCGCCGCACACGACCGCGACGCGCTCCGGCACGGCGTCGACGGCGTGCTCCAGAAGATCCGCGATGTTGAGTGCCACGCCCTCAAAGTAGAACATGTTATCGTTCTGGGCAATGGCACTGCTGCTCTTCTGGAGGATTCGGTGGGTGAACCGCACGCGCTGGTGGCACAAGAGGGCCAGACGCTGATCGTCACGATGAACCGCCCGGAGGCGCGCAACGCGATCACCGGCGAGATGATGTCGATCATGGTCGAAGCCTGGGACCGGGTCGACTCGGACGACGGGATCCGCAGCTGCATCCTGACCGGCGCGGGCGGCGCGTTCTGCGCCGGGGCCGACCTGAAGTCGATGTCGCGGAACTCGCCTTCGGAGTCCTTTTCATCGGGTCGCTTTGATCCGTCACACATCCCGGGCCTGCTGAAAGGCCGTCGACTGACGAAGCCTCTGATCGCGGCGGTCGAGGGCCCGGCCATCGCGGGCGGCACGGAGATCCTGCAGGGAACGGACATCCGGGTGGCGGGTTCGTCAGCCCGTTTCGGCGTTTCCGAGGCCCGCTGGGGCTTGTTCCCGATGGGCGGCTCGGCGGTGCGCCTGCCGCGCCAGATCCCGTACACGGTCGCGGCGGACATCCTGCTGACCGGCCGTCACCTCACGGCCGCCGAGGCTCTGGCGATCGGCTTGATCGGTCACGTGGTCCCGGACGGTGAGGCACTTTCCCGCGCCCTCGAGCTGGCCTCGCTGGTGAACGCCAACGGCCCGCTCGCGGTGCGAGCGATCCTGCGCACGATCCGCGACACGGAGGGACTCCACGAGGAGGAGGCCTTCAAGCTGGATTCGCAGTACGGCATCGAGGTTTTCGCCTCGGAAGACGCAAAGGAAGGGCCGCGAGCGTTCTCGGAGAAGCGCAAGCCGGACTTCCGAGGCCACTGAGCGGGCATCACACGTGATCCGACGGGCATCGCCCGTGATTGAGCGGGCATCACGTGTGATCCGAGGGGCATCGCCCGTGATTGAGCGGGCATCACGTGTGATTGCCGCGACGACACGCGTGATTGGCGGGTCGACACGGCGCGATTTGGTCGTGTCGTCCCGTCAATCACGCGAGTTGGCGTTCCGATCACACGTGCCGACGCTGGGATCACAGGCGATTACCCGGGTCGGCTCGCCGGAACTCGTGTGAGTGAAGACGGATGTCGCGTGATGGGGGCCGGAACTCGCGAGTTCCGGCCCCCATCACGCGGGTTACGACACGTATTTGGCTCGTAGGTGGCGCTTGTACAGCTTGCCGTTCGGGTCGCGGGGTAGCTCTTCCAGGTAGTCGATCGACTTCGGGAGCTTGAACTTCGCCAGCCTCGTCGCCGCGTACGCCAGGAGTTCGGCGGTCAGCTCGGGCGAGGGGGTGACGTCGGGGGCGGGCTGGACCACCGCCTTGATTTCCTCGCCCCAGTCCTCGTGGGGGATGCCGAACACCGCGACGTCCGCGACCGACGGGTGCATCACCAGCTCGCCCTCGATCTCCGCCGGGTAGATGTTCACCCCGCCCGAGATGATCAGGTCCGCCTTGCGGTCGTGCAGGAACAGGTAGCCATCGGAGTCCAGGTGGCCCATGTCGCCCAGCGTGAACAGCGAACCCACGCGGGCGGCGGCCGTTTTCTCCGGGTCGTTGTGGTACGAGAACTCCGACGAGCCCATCTGCATGTACACCGTGCCCGTCTCGCCCGCCGGCAGCGAAAGACCAGCGTCGTCCAGGACCTTGATCGTCGAGCCCGGCCACGGGAGGCCCACCGAGCCCGGCTTGCGCAGCCAGTCCTCGCCGTTGATCACCGTGCCGCCCCCCTCGGTCGCCGCGTAGTACTCCGTGACCACCGGGCCCCACCACGCCAGCATCTGGCGCTTGACCTCCAGCGGGCACGGGGCCGCGCCGTGGATCATCACCCGCAGCGACGAGAGGTCGTATTGAGAGCGGACAGAGTCGGGAAGACCCAGCAGACGGCGGAACTGGGTCGGCACCATGTGGCTGTGCGTGACGTGGTGCGCCTCGATCAGGCGCAGCATGTCCTCGGCGTCCCAGCGGTCCATCAGCACCGCCGAATGCCCCAGCTGCAGCGAAATCGCCACGAAGTTCAGCACCGCCGTGTGGTACAGCGGCGAGCCGCACAGGTGGACGTGGTCGTCGTGCGGGCCGAGGCCGAACACGCCGAAGAACCACGTCGACGCCGCCGGCACCTCGTCCGGGTCGGTGCCGGTCAGCGGCCGCCGGACGCCCTTGGGCCGGCCGGTCGTGCCGGACGTGTACAGCATCGGCGAGCCCGCGGTACGCCGCGACGGACGTCCGTCGCCCTCCCCCGCACCCAGCTCCTCGATCCGGCGGAACCCCGGGACGTCGCCGACCGCGAAGCGCGCCGAAGCGGGCAACCCGGCTTCGTCGGCCGCGGCGACCGCGACGTCGGCGAAGCGCTCGTGCGCGAGGAACGCCTTCGCGCCGCTGTCGCCGATGATGTACGCGACCTCCGGCCCGATCAGGTGCCAGTTGACCACCACGACGTACAGCCCGGCCTGGATCGCGGCGAAATACGCCGCCACCAGCTCGTCGCCGTTGGGCTGGAGCAGCACCACGACGTCGCCGACGTCGAGGCCCAGCTCCTGCAGCCCCCGGGAGTACCGGTTGGCCTTGGCGGCCAGCTCGCCGTAGGACACGGACCGGCCGTCCGGGTCGACCAGAGCCGTCTTCTCCGGCTCTTCCGCGGCGATGTTCCACAGGCCCAGCGTCTTCGCGGCAGTCGTCGTCATACCGCAAATCTAGAACCTGTTCCACCTACAGGCAACCGTCCGGCAGTGAATCTTGCCGACGAATCGAGAACGTGTTTCACTCAACCCCGTGACCGAGACACCGCTGGCGGCACCCCTCAACATCGGCTTCGACTACACGCGCTCGACCGGGCCGGTGGTCGGGCGGTTCGTGAACGCCCTGCGTGAGCGCCGCATAGAAGGCAACCGCGGCAGCGACGGCCGGGTGCACGTCCCGCCGGTGGAGTACGACCCGGTGACGGCCGATCCGCTCGGCGAGTTCGTCCCGGTCGCCGAAGAGGGCACCGTCGTCTCCTGGTCGTGGTGCCCGCACCCGCTCGACGGCCAGCCGCTGAGCCGCCCGTTCGCCTGGGCGCTGGTCAAGCTCGACGGCGCCGACACCGCGATGCTGCACGCCGTGGACGCCGGCTCGCCCGAGAACATCCACAGTGGACAGCGCGTCCGCGTGCGCTGGGCCGACGAGACCGTCGGGCACATCCGCGACATCGCCTACTTCCTCCCCGCCGACGCCGAGGACACGACGCCGACCGAGCCCGCTCCCCCGGTCGCCGACCGCGAGGAAGGCGCCCCGGTCAGCGTCGTCATCACGCCGGTGCACCTGCGCTACCAGCACTCCGCGTCGCCCGAGGAGAGCCGGTACCTGCGCGGCCTGGCCGAAGGCAAGCTGATCGGGCAGCGCTGCCCCGCCTGCCAAAAGGTCTACATCCCGCCGCGCGGCTCCTGCCCGACCGACGGCGTGCCCACCACCGACGAGGTCGAGCTCCCCGACACCGGCATCGTGACGACGTTCTGCATCGTCAACGTCCCGTTCCTGGGCCAGCGGATCAAGCCGCCGTACGTCGCCGCCTACATCCTGCTCGACGGCGCCGACATCGCGTTCCTCCACCTCGTGCTCGGCTGCGACGCGAAGGACGTCCGGATGGGCCTGCGGGTGCGCGCCGCCTGGAAGCCGCGTGACGAGTGGTGGACGTCGCTGGAGAACATCGACCACTTCGAGCCGACCGGCGAGCCGGACGCGGCCTACGAAACCTTCGCCCACCACCTGTGAGGTCCTGATGCCAGACGTCGCGATCGCGGGCTTCGCGCACGCCCCGAACGTCCGGGAGACCCCGGGCACCACCAACGGCGTGGAGATGCTCGTCCCGATCTTCGCCGAGGTCTTCGCGCTGACCGGACTGTCCAAGCAGGACATCGGGTTCTGGTGCTCCGGCTCCTCGGACTACCTGGCCGGGCGCGCGTTCTCGTTCATCGCCGCGGTCGACGCGATCGGCGCGTTCCCGCCGATCCACGAGTCGCACGTCGAGATGGACGCCGCCTGGGCGCTCTACGAGGCCTGGCTCAAGATCCGGATGGGCGAGGTCGAGACGGCGCTCGTCTACGGCTTCGGCAAGTCCAGCGCCGGGCAGCTGCGCCGGGTGCTCGCGCTGCAGCTCGACCCGTACGTCGTCACGCCGCTGTGGCCGGACTCGATCTCGATCGCCGGGATCCAGGCGCGGATGGGCCTCGACGCCGGGCTGTGGTCCGAAAAGGACCTCGCCGAGGTCGCCGCCCGCAACCGCGACCTGGACGCCGCCGAGCTGCTGGACACCCCGTACGTCGCGGACCCGTTGCGCGCCCACGACATCGCGCCGATCACCGATGGGGCCGCCGTGATCATCCTGTCCACAGTGGAACGGGCGAGGGACATCGTCGAGCGCCCGGCGGTGATCGCCGGGATCGAGCACCGCGTCGACTCCCCCGTGCTCGGCGCCCGCGACCTGACGCGGAGCCCGTCCACCGAGATCGCGGCCAAGGCCCTCGACCTCGACGGCGTCGACCTCGCCGAGCTGCACGCGCCGTTCACGCACCAGGAGCTCATCCTGCGGTCGGCGCTGAAGCTGAGTGACGGCGTGAAGATCAACCCCTCGGGCGGCGCGCTGGCCGCGAACCCGATGTTCTCCGCCGGGCTCGCCCGCATCGGTGAGGCGGCGCGGCGGATCCACAGTGGAGAGTCCCGCAAGGCGGTGGCGCACGCGACGAGCGGCCCCGCCCTGCAGCAGAACCTCCTGGCCGTGCTGGAGGCACGATGACCAAGCAGCTCACGGCCGTGCTCGGCACCGGCCAGACGCACCACCGCGCCAAGCGCACCGACGTCTCGATGCCGGGCCTGCTGCGCGAGGCGATCGACCGCGCGATGATCGACGCCCAGGTCGGGTGGGCCGACATCGACGCCGTCGTGCTCGGCAAGGCGCCCGACCTGTTCGAGGGCGTCATGATGCCCGAGCTGTTCCTCGCCGACTCCCTCGGCGCGAACGGGAAACCGCTGCTGCGCGTGCACACCGCCGGTTCGGTCGGCGGGTCGACGGCGCTGGTCGCGGCGTCGCTCGTGCAGTCCGGGGTGCACCGCCGGGTGCTCACGGTCGCGTTCGAGAAGCAGTCCGAGTCGAACGCGATGTGGGGCCTGTCGATCCTGCCGCCGTTCCAGATGCCGGTCGGCGCCGGCGCGGGCGGGTACTTCGCGCCGCACGTCCGGTCCTACATCCGCCGCTCCGGCGCGCCCGAGCACATCGGCGCGATCGTCGCGGCGAAGGACCGCCGCAACGGCTCGCTCAACCCGTACGCGCACCTGCGCCAGGCCGACATCACCGTCGAGTCGGTGCAGGCGTCGCAGATGCTGTGGGACCCGATCCGCTACGACGAGACGTGCCCGTCGTCGGACGGCGCGTGCGCGATGGTGCTCGGCGACGAGGCCGCCGGGGACGCCGTCGAGGGCGGCGCGGCCTGGATCCACGCGACGGCGATGCGCACCGAGCCGACGACGTTCGCCGGCCGTGACCAGGTCAACCCGCAGGCCGGGCGCGACGCCGCGGCCGCGCTCTGGGCCGAGGCCGGGATCAAGGACCCGATGTCCGAAGTGGACGTCGCCGAGATCTACGTGCCGTTCTCGTGGTTCGAGCCGATGTGGCTGGAGAACCTCGGGTTCGCCGCCGAAGGCGAGGGCTGGAAGGTCACCGAAGCCGGCGAGACGGCGATCGGCGGGCGGCTGCCGGTGAACCCGTCGGGCGGGGTGCTCTCGTCCAACCCGATCGGCGCGTCCGGCATGCTCCGCTTCTCCGAAGCCGCGAAGCAGGTCATGGGCCGGGCCGGGGACTACCAGGTCGAGGGCGCGCGCGTCGCGCTCGGGCACGCCTACGGCGGTGGGTCGCAGTACTTCTCGATGTGGGTGGTCGGCGCCGACAAGCCGCGTTGATACGCTCGACCCACCATGCCGAGACTCGCCGACCACGAGCAACGCCGCCGCCAGATCGCCGAGGCCGTCTGGCGGATCGCCAGCGCGCGCGGGCTGGAGGACGTGTCGCTGCGCAAGGTCGCGGCCGAGGCCGGCGTCTCGCTGCGGCTGGTCCAGTACTACTTCGGCACGCGCAACGACCTGCTGCTGGGTGCGCTCGAGATCCTCAACAAGGTCGCCGAGGAGCACACCCGCGCCGAGGTCGGGCCGGAGGCGGACGCGACGCCGCGCCAGGTCCTGCGCACGATGCTGGTCGGGATGCTCCCGCTGGACGACGAGCGCCGCACGCGCTACCTCGTGCACCTGGCCTACTTCGTCCGGTCGCTGACCGACCCCGATCTCGCGGCGGCGTTCAGCGCCGCGCCGCCGGAGCTCGAACGGCTGACCGCGGACCTGCTGGCCTGGGGGCAGGAACGCGGCGAGGTGGCCCCGGACCTCGACCTGCTGCCCGAGGCCGAACTGCTCCTCTCGAGCGTCGACGGCCTGCAGACCAGCCTCATCCTGGGCCAGCGCACCCCCGAGGCCGTGCTCGCCCTGATCGACCACCAGCTGGATCGCCTGTTCAGCCTCGCGAACGTCGCCACCTGAGCGCCAGCAGCGTCCCGAGCACCCCGGTCACGACGCCGATCGTGGCCGGCACCGCGACCGGCGGGTCCACCACGATCACCGGCTTCAGCTCCACCGGCGCCGGCGGCTGCACCGGCCTCGGCGGCGCGTCCGAACCGGTGGCCGTCCACGCCGTGACGTAGACGAGCATCCGGGCGACCAGCGAGATGAAGAAGATCAGGCCGATCACCGAGCCGAACGCGATGCCGGTCAGCGAGTTGCTGATCAGCCGGAGGTAGACCCCGCCGGCCAGCTTGAGCGCCTCGAACCCGATCGCCAGCGCGACGGCGCCGCGCACCGCGCTGCGGACGCCGACCGGCTCGCGCGGCAGCCGGGTCAGCACCCAGAGGAACACCAGCCAGTCCGCCGCCAGCGACAGCGGCACCGAGGACGCGGAGACGAGCTGGTGCCCCCAGCTCGTGTCGTCGAGCCCGGCCAGCCGCAGCAGGTAGCTGCCGAGCGCGGTGCCCGAGAGCGTCAGGGTGAACGACACCAGCAGCGCCGCCGTCAGGCCGAGCAGCGCGAGCAGGTCGACGGCGATCAGCCGCAGCAGCGGCTGGTCCGAGCGGTTCTGGCCCCAGAGCGCGGTCAGCGAGTCCCGCAGCGCGTTCATCCAGTTCCAGCCCGAGTAGAGGCCGATCGCCAGGCCGAAGACGCCGACGCTGGTCCGCTGGTCGACGAAGCCGGTGAGCAGGTCGGTGGCCTTGTCCCCCAGCCCGCCGGGCAGCGTGCTGACGACCGCCTCGACCATCGTCTGGCGCAGGCCCGGCTGGCTGGCCAGCACGAACCCGGCCGCCGACGACACCACCATCAGCAGCGGCACCAGCGACAGCAGGCTGAAGTAGGTGATCGACGCGACGTAGTGGTAGCCGCCGCGGTCGATGTAGCGGTTGGTCGCGCGGGCGATGTGGTCCAGCCACCGGTACCGGGCACGGGCCCGCGCCCAGGGGCTCGGGGCCTTGGGGGAACTCTTCACGGACACTGTCTACCCAGCCGAGGGCCTCTTCGCGCACCCAACACGCACTCCGGCCGGCCGATCACCCGCTCGCCGGGCCTCAGCTGAGCACGACCAGCTCGGACCAGTCGTCCTGGGGCAGCTCGGTGTCGGTCGTCGCGAACACCGAGCTGCCCAGGAAGTCCAGCTTGGCGCCGAGGGTGGCCAGGAACGACGTGTCCGCGGCGTCGCGGCCGGTGGAGATCCGGAGCATGCTCTGGCGCGGCGCGAGGTGCGTGGCGTCGAAGACGTACCAGTGGCCGTCGACCGCGGCCTCGAACACGGCGTGGAAGTCCATCGGCGACAGCCCGGGCGCGTAGACGCCGACGTAGCGGGCCGGGATGTCGAAGAACCGGCAGAGCGTGACGCACACGTGCGCGAAGTCGCGGCAGACGCCTTCGCCGGCCAGGAGGGTGTCGATCGCGTCGTCGGTGGGGCGGGTGGCGCCGACGGTGTAGAGGAGGCGGCCGTTGACGTGCCGGACGATGGCGTCCACAGTGGACCGGACGTCGGGCAGGCCGTAGAGCTCCGGCGCCACCAGGCCGCCGATCCGGTCGGACGGGCAGTACCGGCTCGGCCGGGTGAACACGGCGACGTCGGAGAGCGTGACCGGCTCGGGTTCGGCGTCGGTCAGGTCGCGCTCGGCGTGGTAGGTGACGCGGTGTTCGCCCTCGGGCAGGTCGAAGACGTCGGCGCGGGTGCCGTGCTCGAACAGGACGGCTTCGCTGCCGCCTTGCCACGAGACGTCCAGGTCCTCGGTGTCGGCGTTGGCCGCGGCGACCGAGATCGCCGCGCGGCCGGGATCGGTGACGCGGATGGTGAACTCGACGTCGACGGTCGCTCGCTGGGCCATCGCGTCATCATGGCAGCCGGCCGCTCTGGGACCATCACGTCATGGTGAACATCGTGGTCTTCCACTCGGTGCTGGGGCTCCGGCCGGTCGAGCTCGGCGCGGCCGGACGGCTGCGGGCGGCCGGGCACGACGTCGTCACGCCGGACCTCTACGCCGGTTCGACCGCGCCGACGCTCGAGGAGGGCTTCGCGCTGATGGACCACGTCGGCTGGACGACCATCAGCGCCCGCGCGTCCGAGGCGGTGCGCAGCGTGCCGCCGTCCTCGGTGCTGATGGGGGTGTCGATGGGGTGCGGCGTGGTGCAGAGCGTCCTCCCGGAGCGTCCCGACGCGGCGGGAGTCGTGCTGCTGCACGCGCTGGGGGCCATTCCGTCGTCGGCGCGTCCCGGCTTACCGGTGCAGGTGCACGTCGCCGACCCGGACCCGATCGCCCCACCGGCCGAGGTCGCCGCCTGGCGCGTGGTCAACCCCGCGGCCGAGGTGTTCACCTACCCCGGCGCCGGCCACTTCTACACCGACGCCGAGGGTCCCGACCACAACGAGACCGCGTCCGCCCGCACTTGGCAGCGGGTACTCGACTTCCTCCGGACGCTGCCTCAGGCGTAATAAGGTTCCGCGGTGGCGATCTACTTCCTGCTCGACATCGACTTCGGGACCAACGTGGCCGAGGCCGAAGCCGCGCGCCGACTGATCCGGGCCTGCCCGCCGCTGCGCGCCGGCGCGCGGCAGGCGAGCCTGCATGACAGCCTGGTCGGCGAGGGATCGCGCGTCACCGTCGTGCCACGAGGAGTCGGCTACGCGCTGCCGGTGGAACTGGCCGAGCGCACCCGGCGCCTGGACCTCACGGCCGAGGAGCTGAGCGCGCTCGGGTGGAGCCTCTACGACCTGCTCCGGCAGTGCACCGGTTACCGGCTCGCGGCGGTCGGCTGGGAGCTCGGCGAAATCTGGTTCGAGAACGGCGAACTGAGCCCCGAATACGCGGACGACCTCGCGGCGGGCGGCCTCCCCGGGCTGGTGGTGTCCGACGACGTCCACCGGGCGCTGCCCCGGTCGACGGGGTTCGAACCGTTCGAGCCCGGCTACCAGTGGATGCCTTACCGCGGCGAGACTTCCACGTAGCAGCCGGTGCTCCCGGCTCAGGCGTAGCGGACGGGGTAGTGCTTGATGCCGTTGAGCCAGCTGGACCGCAGGCGCACCGGGGGTTCCGCTTCGGCGATGTTCGGCATCACGTCGGCGATCGCGTTGAAGATCAGGTCGATCTCCAGGCGGGCGAGGTTGGCGCCGATGCAGTAGTGCGAACCGGTGCCGCCGAACCCGACGTGCGGGTTGTCCTCGCGCAGGATGTCGAACTTCTCCGCGTCGTCGAACACCTCGGGGTCGAAGTTCGCGGAGCTGTAGAACATCCCGACGCGGTCGCCCCGCTTGATCTGCGCGCCGCCCAGCTCGGTGTCGCGGGTGGCGGTGCGCTGGAAGGCGACCACCGGGGTGGCCCAGCGGACGATCTCGTCGGGCGCGGTCTTCGGGCGCTGCTCCTTGAACAGGTCCCACTGGGCCGGGTGATCCAGGAACGCCTTCATGCCGTGGGTGATCGCGTTGCGCGTGGTCTCGTTGCCGGCCACCGCGAGCAGGATGACGAAGAAGCCGAACTCGTCGGAGCCCAGTGCCTCGCCGTCGACGTCGGCCTGGATCAGCTTCGTGACGATGTCGTCCATCGGGCACTTCCGGCGGTCCTCGGCCATGTTCCAGGCGTAGCCGATGAGCTGGGCCGACGCCTCGAGGGGCTCGAGCTGGTACTCGGGATCGTCGTAGGCGACCATCTGGTTGGACCAGTCGAAGATCTTGAGCCGGTCCTCCTGCGGGACGCCGATCAGCTCGGCGATCGCCTGCAACGGCAGCTCGCAGGCGACGTCGGTGACGAAGTCGCCCGTGCCCTTCTTCTTGGCCTCGTAGACGATCTTCGCGGCGCGGTCCCGCAGCGTGTCCTCGAGCTTGGCGATCGACCGCGGGGTGAAGCCCTTCGACACGATGCGCCGCAGCTTGGTGTGCTGCGGGGCGTCCATGTTGAGCAGGACCAGGCGGTTCGCGTTGAGGCGATCCTCGGTCATGCTCTCGTCGAAGCGGATGATCGCGGTCTTCTCGCTCGAGGAGTAGAGCGTGCTGTCGCGGGAGACTTCCTTGACGTCGGCGTGCCGCGAGACGACCCAATAGCCGTCGTCGCCGAAGCCGGCGGTGTTGGTCTTCTGGGGGTTCCACCACACGGGAGCGGTCCGCCGGAGCTCGGCGAACTCGGCCAAGGGAAGCCGATGGGCATAGAGGTCCGGGTCCGTGAAGTCGAAACCTGCTGGGATGAGCGGAGCGGCCACGTTGCCTCCCACGGTTCGGCTTGAAACACGTTCTAACCGGATTGAAGCATACGGTGTTAACTAACGGAAGGGCGTTCAGTGAAACCCGTTAACTTTACCGATGAGGCCAGGTGAACGAGCGCTCACTCGGTCAAGATCGAGATCACGCCAGCGCTGCACCGCCTTGCATCGAACGATAACTTGTTCTAGTTTTTGGGTTACTGAACAGTCTTTCCGACGAAGGGGACCAGATGGGCGTGCCGGTTGTCGTCGAAGCCGTGCGGACCCCGATCGGCAAGCGGGGCGGGCTGCTGGCCGGCCTGCACGCGGCCGAGCTGCTGGGGGCCGCGCAGCTGGCCCTGCTCGACCGCGCCGGGATCGACCCGGCGCTGGTCGAGCAGCTGATCGGCGGCTGCGTCACGCAGGCCGGCGAGCAGTCGAACAACGTCACGCGCACCGCGTGGCTGCACGCGGGCCTGCCGGAGACGGCGGGCGCGACCACGATCGACGCCCAGTGCGGCTCGGCGCAGCAGGCCACGCACCTGATCGCCGGCCTGATCGCGGCGGACGCCATCGACGTCGGCGTCGCCTGCGGGGTCGAGGCGATGAGCCGCGTCCCCCTGGGCACCAATCGAGCGGACGGCTCACCGCGGCCCGCGTCGTGGTCGATCGACCTCCCGAACCAGTACGGCGCGGCCGAGCGCATCGCCGTGCGCCGAGGCTTGACGCGTCTCGACGTCGACGCTTTCGGCGCCGCGTCCCAGCAGAAGGCGGCGGCCGCGTGGGAGGCCGGGCACTTCGACCGCGAGGTGGCGCCGGTGAAGGCCCCGGTGCTCGACGCGTCGGGCGCCCCGACCGGCGAAACCCGGCTGGTCGGCCGCGACCAGGGCCTGCGCGAGACGACAGCCGAAGGCCTCGCCCGCCTGAAGCCGGTGGTCGAGGACGGCATCCACACGGCAGGAACGTCCTCCCAGATCTCCGACGGCGCGGCAGCCCTGCTGCTGATGGACTCGTCGCGGGCTTCCGCCCTGGGACTACGTCCCCGAGCCCGGATCATCGCGCAGGCATTGGTCGGAGCGGAGCCGTACTACCACCTGGACGGCCCGATCCGCGCAACCGAGCGAGTGCTGTCGAGGGCAGGCATGACGATCGCCGACCCGGACCTGTTCGAGGTCAACGAAGCGTTCGCCTCGGTGGCCCTGTCTTGGCAGCGGACGCTTTCGCCGGACGAATCGCGAGTCAACGTCAACGGCGGCGCGATCGCACTGGGTCACCCGGTGGGCAGCACGGGAGCCCGCTTGCTGACAACGGCGCTGCACGAGCTGGAGCGCCGGGACGCGTCGACGGCTTTGGTGACGATGTGCGCCGGCGGGGCTTTGTCTACCGCGACAATCATCGAACGCCTCTGACGCATCGGGTCCGGTTGGACGCAGAGCCGATCAGTTCCGCCCAGGCCGACTCCACCTCGCCGGCCGGTCGATGCCGCGCAGGTGGATTAAGCCCCGCCAGGCCGTTCAGCGCATGCGGATTCCACCCCGCAGGCCCGCGTTTGGTGCACGCGGGTTGTGCGTGGCCGGGTCAGAGCCGGCAACGTTCCTCTCCGCGTGGCCGACAGATGCGGAGCGGGCAATTCGGCACCGAGCGCGCAGCTGTGTGATCGTCGGCTTGAACCCTGGGTCGTCTGGCTACTCCACCACCTCCGCGGGGCCGTTGCCCGGCCTGGCGAACTTCACCGTTCCCTTCCCCTCCCGCCAGCTTTCCGCGAAGAGCGTGTCGTCGGCTACCCAGGTCAGCACGACCTCCCTGAGGCCCAGGCGGAACAGGTGGCAGGGCTCGTCATTCCCCTGCAGCGCCGCGATTTCCGCCTTGTCCGTCAGCTCCGCCACCACTCCCGCCAGTTTTGCGTCGCCACCCTCTTCTATGCCTGGGTAGGCGTGGATGGCGAAGCGGTTGTCGCGCTGGAGGTCTTGGGCTTTCCGGGCGTCGAGCATCGAGCCGATGTAGGCCTCCTCGCCGTGGAAGTCCACCTCGGACCCGCTCACCCGCGGCGAACCGTCGCGCCGGAGGGTGGCCAGCACGTGGGACTTCTCAGCTGTGAACCGGGCGTGCACCCGTGAGGCCAGCGAAGGTGACTGCTCGCGGAACTCCTGCCAACTCGTCATGCCGGGAGCATCCCACCCACCACCGACAGTTTTGGAAGGCACAGTCAGGCGGGCAGGTGCGCGTCCACCTCGATCTCGATCTTCATGCGTGGGTCGGCCAAGCCGCACTCCAGCATCGTCGCGGCTGGGCGGACGTCCGCGAAGGCCTTGCGCAGCACCGGCCAGCACGGCTCGAAGTCCGCCCTCGACGGCAGCAGGTACCGCACCCGGACGACGTCGGCGAGGGTGCAGCCCGCCTCGGTCAGCGCCGCCTCGATGTTGCGGAGGCACTGCGCCGCCTGCTCGACGACGTCGTCGGAGATCGTCATCGTCGAGTAGTCGAAGCCGGTGGTGCCGGAGACGTACACGCGCCCGCCGTCGACCACCGCGCGGGCGTAGCCGATCTGCTCCTCGAAGGTGGAGCCGCTGAGAATGGTTCGTCGCGCCATGCCCGCACGCTAGCGGCCCGGCGCCGACGAGCACCCACGAACATCGGTTCACGATCCGAACATCCGTGAAAATTCAACCGCGAGATCACCCTGTGATGTAGGTCACACGGCAAACCCAAACCTACGGTTCCGTAGCTTTGCCGACCGAAATTTTCGCTTTGCGCTTGCGGAACGCAAGAAGCAAAACAGCGCACGGTCACGTTCCGCAACAAACGTGAGCCGAGCCGGGGAACCACCCCCGGACCACGGCTCACGTCTTTGCCGCAGCAAGCCGGACTCGACGAAGAGAACAGACCCTGCGCAGCACTTACGCTACCAACAGTCGGAGCCGAATGGTTCAGAATCAGGAATTTCGAGCCATTTGTTTGGCGAGACGGCATTCACTCGTTCGACTTTCGACGGGGCCGTCCCTATTGTCATCGGCTGTCACCCAGGGTAAACATTCGCCCGCGAGCGAGGGGACGTCAAGAGAGGTCAGCCTTACTTGACCACGGATGGGTTCACCTGCACGTAACGCCGTGTTACTTCTAGGCCGCCTGATGACCACCCTCTAAAGTCTGGTTAACCCCAACCGGTGACGGGCGCCCTGACCACGCGAGCTCCCCCGCCACCCCTGCACGGACTCGGCGAAGAAACAACCAGCAAAGAGGTACAACACCTATGGTACAGACCAGTCGTGATCATTTGTCCGTGATCACCTTTTCGCTCGTCGCGATCTTTTATCTGATGTTGATCGCGTATCTCGCGCGGCTGTTGCTGGCCCGCCCGACCCGGCACCCCGTCGTTTTCCTGGCGGCGGTGACGTCACTCGTCGCGACGCTTCCGGTGATCCTGTCCGCACTTTCGACGGCGGTGGCCTGACGATGCCCAGCACGCACAGCGGTGACGCCCAGTGGGACGTGATCCAGCAGCTTCCCGTGCAGGACTACAAGGCCCTGCGGGGTGCGGGACGGATGATCGAGTGCAGGTCCGGCACGAAGATCTGCAACCAGGGTGACCTGGCCGCGCCGGTGTACTTCCTCCGCTCCGGCATCGTGAAGGTCGGGCGCACGGCGCTGCCGGGGAGCCACGAGATGATCGTCGACGTGAGCGGCGCCGGCGACATCCTGGGCGCGGAAGCCTGCCTGCGGAACAAGCAGAGCCACGTGTCCCTCACGGTGACGAAGGCGGCCACCGCGCTCGAGGTTCCGCGGGTCGCGTTCCTCCGGTTCCTGGAGCGCCACCCCAAGGCGGCCCTGCTCCTGATGGCGGCGATCGCCGAACGCAGCCGCGTCCGCGACGCCACGCTCGCCTTCGCCGCGCACAAGGTCCACGACCGCCTCCTGGCCTTCCTCTACCGGCAGGCGCAGCGCCACGGCACCGAGGAGGACGCCTGCACGGTCACGATCGACATCGGGTTCAGGCTGGTGGACGTCGCGGCCGCGATCGGCGGCTCCGTCGCGTCCGTCAGTACGGAGTTGGAGAGGTTCAAGGACGGCCGCATCGAGAGGGGGTACCGGTCGCTGAAGGTGCACAAGCAGGTTTTCCGCGATCACCGCAAGCTGCTGAAGGCGGAACCGTACTTCGTCGACGACGCCGGCGAAGGGCAGCTGAGATGAACGCGCGCGACGGGCTACGCCACGATGTCCACCTCGATGCGGCATGCCACCCTCCGGCCGATGGAGTAACGCAGGGTACGTCGCGGGCCGTCCGTGAGCCGTTACAAGATCGCCGAGCCCGGACCGGGTAGCGGCACACCGTGGATCCGGAGCCGGTCGAGCGCCTCAGGCGCCGTAGACCGGCTCCGGGTCCACGGACTCCGCCAGCAGCTCCGCCACCACCGGGCCCAGCTCGGCCGGCGCCCACCGGGCCCCCTTGTCGCGCTGGGGGCCGTGGCGCCAGCCGTCCGCCAGGCCGACCCGGCCGCCGTCCACCTCGAAGACCCGGCCGGTCACCGAGGACGACGCCTCGCTGCCCAGCCAGACCACCAGCGGGGACACGTTTTCCGGGGCCATCGCGTCGAAGCCGTCGTCCGGGGCGGCCATGTCGAACGTCTTCTCCGTCATCCGGGTGCGCGCGGCCGGGGCGATCGCGTTGACCGTGACGCCGTAGCGGCCGAACTCCGCGGCCGCGACCGTGGTCAGGCCGAGGATGCCCGCCTTCGCCGCCGAGTAGTTGCCCTGGCCGACGCTGCCCAGCAGGCCCGCGCCGGAGCTCGTGTTGACCACCCGCGCGGCCCGCGTACGGCCCGCCTTCGCCTCGCCACGCCAGTACTCCGCCGCGTGCCGCAGGGGCGCGAAGTGGCCTTTGAGGTGGACGCGCACGACCGCGTCCCACTCGTCCTCGGCCAGGTTGACCAGCATCCGGTCGCGCAGGAAACCCGCGTTGTTGACCAGGACGTCGAGGCCGCCGAAGGCGTCCAGAGCCGCACGGACCAGCGAAGCCGCGCCGTCCCAGGACGCGACGTCGTCGGTGTTCGCCACGGCTTCCCCGCCCGCCGCGCGGATCTCGTCGACGACTTGCTGCGCCGGACCCGCTTCGCCGCCGCGGCCGTCCAGGGCCGCGCCGAGGTCGTTGACGACCACCCGCGCGCCCTCCGCGGCGAACGCCAGCGCGTGCGCCCGGCCGATCCCGCGCCCGGCGCCGGTGACGACCACGACGCGCCCTTCGACCAAGCCGTTCATGACTTCTCCTCCATCGCGTCGAGATAGGCCGGACGCTCGCCGCCGCCGTGCACCACGAGCCGCGCGCCGCTGACGTAGGACGCCAGCGGTGAGGCCAGGAACACCGCGCACGCCCCGACTTCCGCCGGTTCGGCGAGCCGGCCGAGCGGCACGGTCGCGCCGAGCGCCGCGGGGTCGCCGTACCCGTTGCCGGTGCGCACCATGCCGACGTCGAGCGCGTTGACCCGCACCTTCGGCGCCCATTCGACGGCGAGCGTGGTGGTCAGGTTGTCGAGCCCCGCCTTCGCCGCGCCGTAGGACGCGGTCCCCGGCGACGGCCGCAGCGCGCTCACGCTGCTGATGTTGACGATCGAGCCGCCGCTGTCCTGCTGCTGCATGACCGCGTTCGCGGCGCGCGCGACGATCAGCGGCGCCAGCAGGTTCAGCCCGACGACCTTCTCGTGGAAGCGCGGTGACGCCGCCGACGTGTCCGCGAAGGGCGCACCACCCGCGTTGTTCACCAGGACGTCCAGTCGGCCGAAGCGCGCGGAGATCGCCTCGACCAGCGCGTCGACGGCGTCGGGATCCCGGACGTCACAAGGGAAGAACGCCTCCCCCGGCGACGACTCCGGCGTCCGGCGCGCGCAGGTCACGACCCGCGCGCCCGCCTGCTCGAAGGCCTGCGAGATCCCCAGGCCCACGCCGCGGACGCCACCGGTCACCAGGACGACCGTGCCTTCCAGGCCGAGTTCGAGTGTCACCGGCGACCTCCCGCTTTCGTCGTGCCGATGCTAACGTACCAAGCAAGTGCTAGGTTGTTAACCGCGAGAGGTGCCGATGACGGTTTCGACGCACACCCCGGAGCCCGGGATCGCCGTGGTCACCGTGGCCGCTCCCCCGGTGAACGCGCTGACCGTGCGCGGCTGGTTCGACCTCGCCGAGGCGATCGAAAAAGCCGGTCGCGACCCGGACGTGCACGTCGTCGTGCTGCGCGCGGAAGGCCGCGGGTTCAACGCGGGCGTCGACATCAAGGAGATCCAGCGCGATCCCGGTTACGACGCGCTGATCGGCGCGAACGAGGGTTGCGCGGCGGCGTTCTCGGCGGTGTACGACTGCCTCGTGCCGGTGATCGCGGCGGTGCAGGGCTTCTGCCTCGGCGGCGGGGTCGGGCTGGTCGGCAACGCGGACATCGTTGTGGCCAGCGAAGACGCGGAGTTCGGACTGCCCGAAGTGGACCGTGGCGCACTCGGCGCGGCTACGCACCTGGCGCGGCTGGTGCCGCAGCACCTCATGCGCGCCTTGTACTACACGGCGTCGAAGATCAGCGCGCAGCAGCTGCACCACCACGGTTCGGTGTACGCGGTGGTGCCCCGCGAGGACCTCGACGAAGCCGCACTCGCCGTCGCACGGCAGATCGCCGCGAAGGACACCCGCGTGATCCGCGCGGCCAAGCAGGCCATCAACGGCATCGACGTCCAGCCCGTGCACCGCAGCTACCGGTTCGAGCAGGGGTTCACGTTCCAGCTCAACCTCGCCGGCGTCTCGGACGGCGCGCGGCAGGAATTCTTGGAGAAGGGAAAGCCTTGAGCGACAAGCGGATGAGCGCCGACGACGTCGTCGGCGAACTGCGCGACGGCATGACGCTCGGCATCGGTGGCTGGGGTTCACGGCGCAAGCCGATGGCGCTGGTCCGGGCCATCCTGCGGTCGTCGTTGACGGACCTCACGGTCGTCTCGTACGGCGGCCCGGACGTCGGTCTCCTGGCTTCGGCGGGCAAACTGAAAAGGCTGGTCTTCGGGTTCGTGACGCTCGATTCGGTGCCGTTCGACCCGTGGTTCAACCGGGTCCGCGAAGCCGGGTCGATCGAGGTCACCGAGTACGACGAGGGCATCCTCGGCACCGGGCTTTCCGCGGCGGCGCAACGGCTTCCGTTCCTGCCGACCCGCGCCGGGCTCGGCTCCGACGTCATGACGATCTCGCCGTCACTGAAGACCGTCCGCTCCCCCTACGAGGACGGTGAGGAGCTGCTCGCCGTACCCGCGCTGCGCCTCGACGCCGCGATCGTGCACCTCAACCGCGCGGACGCCCGCGGCAACGCGCAGTACCTCGGCCCGGACCCGTACTTCGACGAGCTGTTCGCGCTCGCCGCCGACAAGTGTTACGTGTCCACGGAAAAAGTCGTTCCGACAGCCGAATTGACCGAACAGGCGCCGGTGCAGAGCCTGCTGCTCAACCGCGCGAGCGTCCACGGCGTCGTCGAAACCCCGCGTGGCGCCCATTTCACGTCCGCCGCGCCGGATTACGGCCGGGACGAACGGTTCCAGCGGCACTACGCCGCGGCGGCCAAGGACCCGGACGCCTGGCCGGCGTTCGCGGACCGGTTCCTGGCCGGCGACGAGACGGACTACCAGCGGGCCGTCACGCGGTTCGCGGAGGAGGCGGCATGACGCGCGCGGACGTCGCGGTCGTCGCGTGCGCGGAGCTGTTCCGCGGCGACGGCGAGATCCTGATCAGCCCGATGGGGTACGTCCCGGCGCTCGGCGCGCGGCTCGCGCGGCTGACGTTCGAGCCGGACCTGCTGCTGTCGGACGGCGAGGCGTACCTGCTCGAAAGTCCCGTCGGCAAGCCGGTGATCGAGGGCTGGCAGCCGTTCCGGAAGGTCCTGGACACCGTGGTGCCGCACGGGAAGCGGCACGTCGTGATGGGTGCCAACCAGGTCGACCGGCACGGCAACCAGAACATCTCCGCCATCGGCGACCACGAAAAGCCGAAGAAGCAGCTGCTCGGCGTGCGCGGCGGCCCGGGCAACACGGCCAACCACCGCACCAGCTACTGGGTGCCGCGGCACAGCACCCGGGTGTTCGTCGACCACGTCGACGTCGTCTCCGGCGTCGGTTACCCCCGGGCCCGCGAGGCCGGGCTGCGCTACCACGACGTCCACCGCGTGGTGACCAACCTCGGCGTGCTCGACTTCGGCGGGCCGGACCACGCGGCGCGGCTCGTGTCGACGCACCCCGGGGTCACGGTCGGGGAGGTCGTCGCGGCGACCGGGTTCCCGCTGGTCACCGAGGGCGTCACGGTGTCGAGGGAGCCGACCGCCGAGGAGCTGGAGCTGATCGCCGAGCTGGATCCGAAGTCGTTGCGGGAGAAGGAAGTCCCGGAATGAAGACGCGGCTGACCGAGCTGACCGGCGTCCGGCACCCGGTCGTCCAGACCGGGATGGGCTGGGTGGCCGGGCCGCGGCTGGTGTCGGCGACCGCGGAGGGCGGCGGGCTGGGCATCCTCGGCTCGGCGACGATGACGTTCGACGAGCTGGAAGCCGCTGTCAAGGAGGTCAAGAGCCGGACGTCCGCGCCGTTCGGGGTCAACCTGCGCGCGGACGCCGACGACGCCGGCCGCCGCGTCGACCTGCTGATCCGCGAGAACGTCCGGGTCGCGTCGTTCGCGTTGGCCCCCAAGAAGGACATGATCGCGAAGCTGAAGGACCACGGAGTCGTCGTGGTGCCGTCGGTCGGCGCGGCGCGGCACGCCGAGAAGGTGGCGGCGTGGGGCGCGGACGCGGTCGTCGTCCAGGGCGGCGAGGGCGGCGGGCACACCGGCGGGGTCGCCACGACGCTGCTGCTGCCGTCGGTGCTCGACGCCGTCGACATCCCGGTGGTCGCGGCGGGCGGGTTCTTCGACGGCCGCGGGCTGGCCGCCGCGCTGGCCTACGGCGCGGCCGGGATCGGTATGGGCACGCGGTTCCTGCTGACGCGGGAGAGCACCGTGCCGGACGCCGTCAAGCAGGCCTACCTCTCGCACGACTTGAACGGCACGGTCGTCACCCGGAAGGTGGATGGCTTACCTCACCGCGTGTTACGGACCGGGCTGGTTGACGGGCTGGAGGCGTCCGGGACGCTCGGCGGTCTCGCCCGGTCGGCGGCGAACGCGGGACGGTTCCGGCGGCTCACCGGCCTTTCCTGGGCTTCGCTGGCCCGCGAGGGCATCCGGATGAAGCGCGGCGGGCAGCGGACGTGGGCGCAAGTGCTGATGGCCGCCAACACGCCGATGCTGCTGCGCGCGGGACTCGTCGACGGCGACCTCGCGGCCGGGGTGCTGGCGTCCGGGCAGGTCGTCGGGCTGCTCGCGGATCTCCCCCGGGTGGGTGACCTGATCGAACGGATCGTGAGCGACGCCGAAGGAATCCTGCGCGGGCTGTGTGCTTGACTTTCCGGCATGATCTCGGAAAGCCGTTGCCCGGTGGAGGACGGTGAGCTCCAGGTCCGCCGCGGCGGCGAGGGGCCGGTGCTGCTGCTGATCTCGGGCGGCACCGGATCGGGTGACGCCTACCGTGCGCTGGCGAAACACCTGTACGAGCACTACACGGTCGTCACCTACGACCGGCGCGGCCACTTCGCCAGCACGGACACCACGACGGGCCCGGTCCCGGTGGCGCTGCAGGCGAACGACGCGCTGGCGGTGCTGAACCACGTGACGGACACCCCGGCGCTGGTGTTCGGCTCGAGCGCGGGCGCGCTGATCGGCCTCGAGCTGGTCGCCCGCCACGCGGACCGCGTGTCGACGCTGGTCGCGCACGAGCCGCCGGCCGTCCACCTGATGCCGGATGCGAGCGGCTGGCTCGAAGCGGCGGCCGAGCAGGTCCAGCTGGCCCGTTCGGGTGAGCTGATGACGGCGGTGACCCGCTTCGCGGACGCGATCGCAGGTGCCGCGCTGCCGAACCTGCCCAACCTCCGCCTCCCGCACGAGGCCGACTGGATCCGGCTGTTCGACCGCGAGCTGACGCCGTTCTTCGACTACCTGCCGGACCTGCGCGCGCTGCGCCGGGCGAGCACGGAGGTCCTCCCGGTGGCCGGCGAGGGAAGCCGCGGCCGCTACCACTACCAGCCGGCGAAGATCCTGGCGCTGGAGCTGGGCCTGCCGTTCACGGAAATGCCCGGCGCCCACCTGGCACCGCAACGGAACCCGGTCAAGTTCGCGGCCGCGTTGCGAGACCTGCTGTCCCCGGACGCTGCCTGACCCGCGCGCTGACCCCAGCGCCGTGTCGTCGCCGCAATCACGCGTGTCGACCCTTCGGACACACGAGTTCGCGCTCCGGCACGGAGTTCCGGAGGAATCCGCGGGCGCACCCGGCACCGAGCCGCCGGAGCGCCCCTGCCCTCAGCGACATCACCCGTGTTCAGACGGACGACACGGGTGATTGCACGGACGACACGTGTGTTTGAAGGGACGACACGCGTACCTGGCTGGACGACACGCGTACTCAGGCGGACGACACGACGTCAGACCACCCGGGTGCCGTCCTTCCAGACCTCGCGGATGTTCCCCGCCAAGCCCGGGAAGTCGTACGGGTCCCCCGCCACCACCACGAGGTCCGCGCGCAGGCCCGGCTCGAGGCGGCCCAGCTCGCCGTCCAGGCCCATCAAGCGGGCCGCGGACGACGTCGTGGCCTCCAGGACGTCGCCGGGCGTCATGCCGCACGCCGCCATCAGGGTCAGTTCCTCGAGGTTCGTGCCGTGCGGGCCGACGCCGCTGTCCGTGCCCATCGCGATGCGGACGCCGGCGGCGTACGCGCGGCGGACCGAGTCGCGGTGGGCTTCCACCACCTCGCGGGCCTTGGCGACGACGGCCGAAGGCAGGTCGACGCCCGCGTCGGCCGCGCGGACCACGTTCACCGGGGCGATCAGCGTCGGGACCAGCCACGTGCCGTGGCCGAGCATCAGCTCGATCGCCTCGTCGTCGAGGTAGATGCCGTGCTCGATCGAGCGGACGCCCGCGCGGACGGCGTTCTTGATGCCCGCCGAACCCTGCGCGTGCGCCATCACCGGACGGCCCTGCGCGGCCGCCTCGGCGACCAGGACCTCCAGCTCCTCCGGCGTGTACTGCGAGTGCCGCGGGTCGTCGCGCGGCGAGAGCACCCCGCCGGTCGTGCACACCTTCAGCACGTCCGCGCCCGCGCGCAGCAGCGTGCGGGCGACGCGGCGCATCTCGTCGGGGCCGTCGGCCGTCGCGTCCGGGCGGCCCGGGTGCGGCACGAGCAGCGGGACGCACATCCCGGACGGGCTCCACGCGTCGCCGTGGCCGCCGGTCTGGCTGATCAGGCCGATCGAGATCTGCAGCCGCGGCCCCGGGATCAGGCCGTCGTCCACCGCCTGCTTGATGCCGAGGTCGGCGCCGGAGGCGTCGCGGACGGTCGTGATGCCCAGCCCGAGCGTCGCCCACAGGTTCCGGGCGGCCTCGTAGAACTGGTACGAGAACGGCTTCTGCACGCGCGCGAGCAGCCCGATGTCGGACACCGTGACGTGCACGTGGCAGTCGAACAGGCCCGGCAGCAGCACCGCGCCGGTGCAGTCGACGCCCTCGTCGCCGTCCAGGTCCGTGCCGACGTCGACGATCCGCCCGTGTTCGACGGCGACGTCGGCCGCCGCCGGGTCCGCGCCGGTGCCGTCGAACACCGAACCGCCGGTGAAGACCGTGCGAGTCACGCCGCCTCCTGGGGAGAAGCCTGTCGTTGGACCAGAGCAGCCAGTGCGAGCACGACGACGTTCGCGCCGAGCCCCACCAGGCCCACGTTGACCGTGCCGACCAGGTGAGTGTCCACAAAGGTCAGCCAGATGACCACGAGCTCGCCGGCCACCAGCCCGGCCAGCACCGGGCCCTTGCCGACCGGCACGCGCCGGAGGAAGCCGAGCAGGTTGGCCGGCGCCAGCTGGACCGAGCCCGAATACGTGAGCAGCAGCAGGTTGGCCAGCAGGTCCGGCCGGAAGATGCCGAGCACGAGGGCAAGGGTACTCGCGACCACAACCGTGCCGTGGTTGATCCAGAACTGCTTGCGGCCACTGCGGACACGGACTATGTTGCGCGCCACCAGCGACGAGATGCCGATCAGGATCCCGGCCGCCGGAACCATCGCGGTGGCCGTCGCGGCGACCACGACGACGCCGGTCACCCAGCCGGGCAGGGCGTCCTTCGACAGCGTCAGCAGTACGCCGTTCGGGTCACTGCCTTTGGGCACCACGAGGATCGCGGCGAACCCGATGACCATCGGCAGCAGCAGGCACAGCTCGTACACCGGCATCCAGGCGTAGTTGCGCCGCAGCACCTTCGGGTCCCGCGCGGACATCAGCGCCGGCCACGAGTGCGGCAGCGTCATCAGGCCGACGCCGATGGCGCTGACCAGCATGCTCGTGATGAACCAGACGTGGTCGTTCGCTCCACTGTGGACGATCAGCTTCTCCGGGTGCAGCTGCTCGATCTTGTGGAACACCGCCGGGATGCCGCCCGCGAAGTGCGTCGGCACGGCGATGATGAGCACCACCAGCGCGACGAGCATGACGCCGTCCTTGAAGTAGGACGTCGCCGCGACACCGCGCAGCCCCGCCCACAGCACGAACGCGACGATCAGCACGCTGCCGGTCACCATGCTCAGCGTGCCGGACGCGTTGTCGCCGGTGACCAGCCGCACGATCAGGCCGAGCCCGGTGATCTGCAGCTGCAGGTACGGCAGCACGAAGATCACGCCGAGCACCGCGGACAGCGTGCCGAGCGTCCGGCTGGAGTAGCGGTCTTCGAGGAAGTCGCCCTGGGTGAGGTAACCGCGGTCCTTCCCCATCGTCCAAAGCCGTTTCGCGAGGAAGAACAGCACGACGTAGGCGATCGGCACGTACGGCAGCGCGTACATCGCGGCGACCCCGCCGGAGAACGCGAGCCCGGCCATGCCGAGGAAGGTGAAGGTGGTGAACACCTCCCCGGCCTGCAGGAACCACATCGTGAGCGCGCCGAAGCGGCGGCCGCCGACGGTCCACTCGGCCAGGTCGGCGACGGGCTTGCGGCGGCCGACGAAGCCGAGCACGCCGATCAGGACGATGCCGGCGAGGGTGAAGGTGAGGATCACGCGTCGTCCTCCTCCCCCGCCGCGCGCAGCAGGCGTTCGGACCACAGCAGCGCCGGGGTGAACATCAGGCACCAGAACGCGCCCCACACCACCATCCGCGGCAGCCCGAGCCACAGCCCGGTCGTGTTGACGAACGGCAGGAACGGCATCAGGACCAGCGCGAGCACCGGGAGCAACGGGGGCCAGTGGTAGCTGCGCACGGGGTCACCCCGCCAGGATCTCGAGCCGGCGGACGGCGAGCTCGGCCAGCAGCGCGGCGCCGTCGCCGAGCACGCTGTCGTCGAACCTCGCGCGGGGCGAGTGGTTGTCCGGCGCGGTCGCCGGGTCCGTCGGGCAGGCGCCGAGGAACAGGTACGCGCCGGGCACGCGCTCGAGCACGCGCGAGAAGTCCTCCGACCCGGTGATCGGTTCGGCCATCTCGGTGAACCGCTCCTCGCCGAAGACGTCGCGGATCGTGTCCGCGACGAAGTCGTACGCGCCGGCGTCGTTGACCGTCGCCGGGTACTCCGGCTCGAACGTGACGTCGACGTCGAGGCCGTGCGCGGCGGCGACGCCGCGGCAGACCTGGACGGCACGCTCGCCGACGCGGGCCGCCGTCTCCGGCGAGAACGAGCGCAGGGTCGCTTCGAAGCGCGCGTCGTCCGGGATGATGTTGCGCCGGGTGCCGGCGTGGAACATCCCGACCGTGACGACGACCGGGTCGAAGACGTCGAAGGTGCGCGTCACCATCGTCTGCAGCGCGGTCACCATCTCGCAGGCGGCCGGGATCGGATCGCGCGCGTCATGCGGGGACGAGCCGTGGCCGCCTTCGCCGAGAACCCGCACGGCCAGCGCGCCGGACGCCGCCATCAGCGTCCCGGGCCGGGCCGTGAACTGGCCCTTCACGTAGCTCGCGGCCGAGACGTGCAGGCCGTACGCGGCGTCGACGTGCTTGCCGGACGCCGTCAGGACGCCTTCCTCGATCATGTGCCCGGCGCCGTCCCAGCCCTCTTCGCCGGGCTGGAACATGAACACGACGTCGCCGGGCAGGTCGTCCTTCCGGGCGGCGAGCAGCCGGGCCGCGCCGACCAGGCCCGCGGTGTGCAGGTCGTGGCCGCACGCGTGCATGGCGCCGTCGAGGGTCGAGCTGAACTCCTCGCCGGTGGCCTCGGTGACCGGAAGTGCGTCCATGTCACCGCGCAGGAGGACCGTGCCGCCGGGCTTGCCGCCGCGGAGGACTCCGGTGATCGAGGAGAGGTTCTTGCCGAGGGTGAGTTCGAGACCGAGGCCGTCGAGCGCGGCGAGGACGCGGTCCTGCGTGCGCGGCAGGTGCAGGCCGATCTCGGGGATGCGGTGCAGGTCACGGCGCAGGGAGACCAGATCGTCGAGCAGGACGGCGGCGTCGGAGCGCAGAGTCATCCGCCGATCATGCGAGAGTCGAGCACAATGGCGGGGAAAAACCCACAGAACCACCGTTTCGAGGGCCGATGAGCGAAGAATCCGCCATGTTGGACGAGCAGGACCTCAAACTGGTCGACGCGCTGCAGGCGGCGCCGCGGGCGTCCTGGTCGACGCTCGGAAAGGCGCTCGGCCTGGGCGCGGTCACCGCCGCCCGGCGCTGGGACGGGCTCGTCGAACGCGGCGACGCGTGGCTCACCGCGTACGCGGGCGGCGAGCTCACCGCGCAGCTCGCCCTGGCGTTCGTCGAGATCGACTGTGCACCCGGCACGACCTTGCGCGTCGCCGATGAGCTGGCCTCGGACGTGCACGTGGTGACCGTCGAATGCGTGGCCGGGCCGGGTGACCTGCTCGTCCACGTCGTCGCGCCGACGGTGCGGGAGCTGGGGGCGCACGTGCTGGACCGGGTGGCGGCGACCCCCGGCGTCACGCGGGTGCGGACGGTCGTGTCGCCGCGGATGTTCACCGAAGGCAGCCGGTGGCGGGTGCGCGCGATCTCGCCCGGGCAACGGGAAGCGCTGACGCCGAAGCCGGTGCGCCACCGCGCCCCGCTGCGGTTCGACGAGGCCGACCGGGCGCTGATCCTGGCGCTCGGGGTGGACGCGCGGGTGTCGGCGGCGGCGCTGGCGGCCGAGCTCGGCGTCGGGGCGACGACCGTGCGGCGCCGGCTGGACGCGCTCCTGGCCCGGGGCGCGATCCGCGTGCGGTGCGAGATCGCGCGGTCGGCGTCCCCGGCGCCGATCACGGTGACGCTGTGGCTGCGGGTGCCGCCGGACAAGCTGGAGACCACGGCACGGTCGCTGGCCATGCTGCCGGACGTCCGGATGTGCGCGGCGGTGTCCGGGGCGGCGAACCTGATGCTGGTGGTGTGGCTGCCGTCGCAGCACGAAACGGTGGCGCTGGAAGGGGTCCTGGCCGCGAAGCTGCCGTGGCTGGAGATCACCGGCCGGGCCGTCACGCTGCGGAGCGTCAAGCTGATGGGCCGGCTGCTCGACTCGGCCGGGCGGGGCGTCGGCCGCGTCCCGCTGGACTTCTGGGCCACGGTCCCCGTGCCGGAGCACGGGGACCGCAGCTGAGCCGGTCCGGGGGATGAGGGGGGTGAGGTGGAGGGAAGCATCCACCGGACCGGGGATTGCGGAACGGCCCGCGACCGAGGGGGGCGGTCGCCGGGCCGGGATCCGGGGGGAGCGTGGAAGCTCGGAGACCGGATTTCGCGGGACCGTAAGCGGATCTCGCGTGACTGGGGACGTGACTCGCGTGATGGAGGACGGAAGTCGCGTGTCCAGCGGGGCATTTCGTGTGTCTGGAAGGGCATCTCGCGTGATTGGAGGGGCATCACGCGTGATTGGGGGGTCGACTCGGGTGGTTGGGGAGAGTTCCGGGCCGGCGGGCGAGGGGGGGTGAGGTGGAGGGAAGTGCCTGCCGGACCGGAACTCGGGGCGGGAGCTGCTCCCGCGACTGTCCTCCTTCGCCTGATCCGCAGTGGATCGTTGTGGGGGAAAGGAATCCCGGCCCGGTGGACGAGGGGGGTGAGGTGGAGGGAAGTCGTCCACCCGGCCGGGGCTCGGGGGCGGGACCGTGGTCCCGGTGGTGCTACCGGCCCGGTGGGCAAAGGGGGGTGAGGTGGAGGGGAAACACCCACCGGGCCGGTGACTCACGAACGGGACCGTGGTCCCGCGTACTGCTACCGTCCCGGCGAACGGGGGGGGTGAGGTGGAGGGAAGTGTTCGCCGGGCCGGGGATCGTGGGGCGGGTCAGTACCCGCCGGAGGAGGACGTGGCGACCGCCTGCTGGGCGTCGGGTCTGCGGGCCGGGTCGACCTTGCAGCCGCTGGGTTCCACGGCGTACCAGGTGTTCCCGGCTCCGTGCCCGTTGGCTTCGCCGGGCGCGGTGTCCTTGCTGTAGCTGTAGACCGGCCAGCCGCCGACGGTCACCTGCATGGTTCCGTCGGAGCGCCGGATCTGCCCGATGAGGGCGGTGTCGACGCTCTCGGCGACCGTGATCCGGCCGTCCACCACCACCGGCGGCCACGTCTTCGCGCACGCGCCGTCGCAAGTGGACGTTCCGGAGTCCTTGCCGTCCTTGGTGAACAGGTAGAGCGTGTTCCCGGCCTGGTCCGTCAGGACCGGACCGAGACCGCCGACCTCGGTGGTGCCGATCGTGGTCGGCTTCGCGGGTTCCGTGGCGGAGGAAGCCGAGCCTTGGCCCGCCTTCTCCCCCGTCGGCGCGATCGCCGCCCAGTCCGCGCTGACGTTCTGGCCGAGCGCGACGCCCCGGCCGGTGTCCTTGGCGTACCGGTAGACCGGCCAGCCGCCGACGGTCACCTGCTTCTGCCCGTCGGGTCTGGTGACCTGGCCGATGAGCTGCGCGTCCACACCGGCGGCGAGCGCCGGGGTGTCGGAGACCAGCGGGGGCCACATCTCGGCGCAAGCCCCGTCGCAGACGGCCTTCGGGGGCTTGGCGGTGTCCTTCGCGTACCGGTAGAGCGTGTGGCCCTCGGTGTCGGCCAGGACCGTGCCGAGACCCTCCACTGTGGACGTCACGAGCTGGACCTGGCCGGCACCCGCCGGAACCGTGCTCGCCGGTTGCTGCTGCTGGAGTCCGAGCGCGGCCGGCTGCACGGTGGTGCCGGACGTGGCGTACGGATTGGTCCCACAGGCCGTGACCAGCGCGAGGCCGGCGACGGCGAGCAGAGCGGCAGCGACCGGGCGAGCACGGTTCATGACGTTCACCCTTCTTGGAGCGATGGCCGGTTGCGGTCGGGCGGAGCCGTTATTCCTTGCAGGCCTTGCCGGAGTTGACGCAGTTGACCAGGCGGCCCATGATCCGGTTGCTCATCACGTTCGCGAAGTCGTCGTGGTCGGACCGCGGGTTGTGCTTCTCCTGGGCGAAGGCGTCCACTTTGTACTGACCGTTCTGCTGGACGTCCTGCGGGACGTTGTAGACCAGCGTCACCTGCAGCTGCGGGATGTTCTTGAACCCCTGCGGGCACTTGCCCTGCTGGTTGGCGAACACCACGTGAGTGCGGTGGTTGGCGCTGTCGGTGTTCTTGCCGTCCCAGCAGTTCGGGAAGGCGTGGATGCGCTCCACCTTGCTGCCCGCCGGGCAGATCGGGTAGAGGTCGGTCAGCCGGTCCTCGAAGCCGGTGCAGGTCCAGCTGGGCCGGGCGTTGGCCGGGCCGTTGGTGCTCTGCTTGGCGTCACCGTAGAGGATCTTCAGGCCGAGCGGCATCGCGACGACGTTCCTGGCGCCACCGCCGATGAACTTCAGGGTCGCGGACTCGGGCTCGACGATCTCGCCGTCGTTGTCGCCGACCTCTTCGTTCGCGCCTTCGGGGCCACCCAGCACGTCGGTCGGGGGCGCCGCGGCACTGCTGCTCTGGTTACCGTTCTGGCCACCCTGGTTCTTGCCGCCGTTGTTCTTGCCGCCCTGGTTCTGGCCGCCGTTCTGGCCACCACGACGACGGTCCTGCGCCTGCTGGTCCTGCTGCTGGGCGTTCTGGTCGTCCTGCTGCTGGGCGTTCTGGCCACCGCGCGTCCCGCCGCCGCCGTTGTTCTTCTTCTGCTGACCGTTCTGCTGCTGACCGTTCTGGTCCTGCGCGTTCTGGTCCTGCGCGTTGGGGTCGGCATTGGGATCGGCGGCGTTCGGGTCCGCGTTCGGGTCGGCGGCGTTGGGGTCCGCCGTCGCCTGGTCCTGGCCCTGTCCGGCCGCGTCCGCAGCCTGGGCGTCCGCGGCGCTCTGGTCCTGCTGGACGTCGCCGGTCTTGCCCTGCTGCTGTTGCTGCGCCTGCTGGTTCTCGCTCGCGTTCGCCGCGTTGTCCTCGCGGTCGATCCGGATGACGGGCCAGAAGTAGGCGGACTTGTCACCGTTCTTGCAGGTGGTGCCACCGGCGAGCAGGCTCTTGAGGCTCGAGTCGGCGTCGGTGGTCAGGTTGCCGACGTAGTCGTGCAGGTGCTGCGCACCGTTCTTGATCCCGGGCTGGGCGATGAAGTTGTCCGGGTTGTGGTGGCCGCCGTCGGCGTTCGTTCCGCAGTCGACGGTGAAGGAGCCCTGGGCACCCTTCTTCGCCAAAGCCGCGTTGACGTTGTTGCCGGCGGGAACCTTGTTGATGTCGATGAAGAACGACGGGTCAGCCGGGTCCGCGCTGGCCTCGCCCGTGCGGCCGGTCGAGACCGCGACGGCGAGTGCGCCGACGGCGATCGCCAGGCCGATCGCGCCCATCGCGATCTTGGTTCGACGGGCAACACGATGCTTGCCCGTCACGGGGGACCGAGAATTCCGGGGCATGGACTAGTTCACCTCGTTCGTTTTTCCGGGCGCGCCGAACAGCGCGGCAGCCCGGGCAAGAACTACCGATAATTGAGGTCGTGATGTGGTGCGGAACCCGGGGGAAGTGGTGTCCGGGGCCCTCCGCCGAATGGTCCGGCGTCGCTGCCCGGCGCCACTTGGTTCCGGCTCGGGTGTCTATCGGGGTGCATCAGGGGGATGCATTGGGGGATACGGACGCCAGTGGCGCGAGGTTCAAAAGCGACCGGCCCGTTATCTTTTCGTTATCTAGCTCGGCGCAACCGGACAGCATTCACCCAGGTCACGGCGATAAATGAGAAAAATTGATTCAGCGTCGCGCGGTCAGCGCTGCACCATGACGAGGACGGTGCCGTCCGCGCCACGGACCTCGAACCGGCCGATCTGGTCCATCGGCGTCGAGGTGGACCCCTGCAGCCGCAGCGGTTCGGGCGAGCCGGGAATGCCGAAGCCCTTGGGCGGCACGGACCAGCTGGCGACCACGCCCTCGCTGCCCGAAACGGAGACGGCGATCAGCTGGCACTTCAGCGGCCCGACGATGCCGCGCAGCTCGAGCTCGATGCGGCTGCCCCACTCCACCGGCAGGACGGTGACGAGGGCGCTGACGGCGGACCCGCCGCTGCCGCGGCCGTAGGTCTGGCCGTTGCCGGGCTGACCCGGCGGCGCAGTGGACGTCGCGGGGACGCTCGTCACGGGCGGCGGCTGCTTGCTGCTCGGCGCGGAGAGCGACGCGGGCGGGACGGCGTCGGCCGGCCGGACGGCGAGGGTCACGAGCGGGCCGGCCACGACGAGCGCGGCGGCCGCGGTCCCGGCGATGATGCCGAGCCGTTTGCGCCGGCGGCGCTTCACGGACGCCTCTTCCATCAGGCCGCGCAGCACGCGGGGCCCGGGGGCGAGGGTGCGCGGGCTGGGCGCCGGCATCGGCGGCTCCGGCCAGCTGCGTTTCACGAGGTCGAGGACGTCCGGCAGCTGGTACAGCTCGATCAGGTCGAGCTGGCAGTGCGGGCAGTTCATCAGGTGGGCTTCGAACTGCGTGCTCTCGGCCTCGGTGAGGACGCCGAGCACGTACGCGGCGACGTCGGTGTGCGCGGACCCGGCCACCCTCAGCTCACCCCCGCTCACGCAGGGCACGGCGCAGGGCGCGGACGGCGTGGTGGATGCGGGACTTGATGGTGCCCGGGGGCACCCCGAGCGTGGCCGCGACCTCGTTCACGGTGCGATCGCGCAGGTAGGTCTGCTGGATGGCCTCGCGCTGCTCGGGCGAAAGTCCCTGCAGCGCTTCGTAAACGATCATGGCGGCGAGCGTGCGGTCCGACTCGTCGGACACCGCGATCGCGTCGGATTCGATCTCTTCGAGCTCCTGGGGACGGACGCTGCGGCTGCGCCAGCCGTCGATGACGGTGCGGCGGGCGACGGTGAACAACCACGCGCGCAGCATCTCCGGCTGGCGGTCGAGCTTGTCGGCGTTCCGCCACGCCTTGATCAGGGTCTCCTGCACGACGTCTTCGGCCCACTGCCGGTCGTGGCCGGTCAGCCGGAGCGCGAACGCCATGAGGGACCCGCCGAACTCCTGGTAGAGCGCCTTCGCCAGATCGTCATGGGCGTCGTTGGGCTCAACAACGACTTCCTGATCTTCGACGGGTCTCAGCGCTCGAGTGTGCCGTCCCACGCCGGACATCTTGGTGCGCCGGACGGCCTACGTCTAGTGCCAAGTGCCGGGCAAGAGCGGCCGAAAGTTTTTTGAACCGTTTCCCTACCGTGTCCGTATCCCCTACCGAAGACCCCGACAAGGCGTTGTCCCCCGCAACGCTCCGCATCCACCCCGGACCAGTCGTCCACAGTGGATCTTTCGCGCGCTTTTCCGTTGCACCCCCGGCAACAGCGCGTAGTCATGCCCCACGGAGGAGCAGTGATCCGCATTCCCCGACCGGTGGTCCCCGCCGCCGTGTGCCTCACCGCACTCGCTCTGCTCACCGCCTGCACCGCCGGCGCCGCGACCACCTCGGGTGGTTACGCCGCAGGTGGGGGCGCCGGGATGCAGATGCCCGCCCAGCAACCGGGCCAGATGACCCTCGCCATGCCCCAGCCGATCACGGCCAACCCGAACGACCCGGCGAAGAGCCAGCTCCGCGCCGCGAAGACGTTCGACCTGGGGCTCATGCTGGTCGACGGAACCGGTTACACGATCTACCGCTACGACCGCGACACGACCGACCCCTCACGGTCCAACTGCAACGGTGCCTGCGCCACGAAGTGGATCCCGGTCAACGTCGGCGGCCCCGCGCCGATCGGCGTCGACACGTCCCTGATCGGCCAGATCACCCGCGAAGACGGCAGCCAGCAGCTCACCCTCGCCGGCTGGCCGCTGTACCACTTCACCGGCGACAGCGAACCCGCCGACACCTCCGGCCAAGGCGCCGACCAGGCGTGGTTCCCGATCGCGCCGGACGGCAAGAAGATCACGCTCACCCAGGACGAGTGGAGGCAAAATGCGTTCGGCATCTGAGCTCACCGCGCTGGAGCTCGACCCGCCGACCGCGCTCGAACGCTCCCGGCCGCTGGTCCGGATCTTGTTCGTGGTGGTCGCGGTGCTGGCGCTGCTCGCGCCGGGCTCGGCCTCCACCGCCCAGACCACGGCCGTCTCGCCCACCGACTCGGTGCTGCTGACCAAGGTCCGCCAGGCCGGGCTGTGGGAGATGCCCTCGGGCATGATGGCCATGCAGAAGGGCAGCCCGCTGGTCAAGGAAGTCGGCTTCGCGATCATGATGGATCACGGCCGGCTCGACGTCGCGACCCGCGCGCTGTCGGCGAAGCTCAACTCGCCGGTGCCCGACCAGCCCTCCGACGAACAGCGCGGCTGGCTGCTCGAAGAGATGAACGCGGCCCCCGGGCCGGCGTTCGACCGCGTCTTCGCCAACCGGCTGCGCGCGGCGCACGGTCAGGTGTTCGCCATCCTCGCGCAGCTGCGCGCCGGCACCCGCAACGACGACGTCCGCGCGTTCGCGACCGTCGGCAACCAGGCCGTGATGCGGCACATGACGATGCTCGAGAGCACCGGCATGGTCGACTACACCGCGCTCCCGGAGCCCGCGGTCTCCACGACCGCGGCGCCCGCCGGGGCCCCGCTCGGCCTCGACACGTCCCAGATCGCCGTGGTGGCGGCCCTGTTCCTGCTGGTCGGCGGTGGCCTGTTCTACGTGCTGCGCCAGATCAAGGGCAACCGCAGCCGCGCCCGGACCTCGTCCCGTCCCGCCACCGCCGTTCGTGCCGGGAGCAGTCATGGTTGAGACCTGGCACGACGCGACGATCCTGATCACCCAGCAGTTCCAGCCGAAGACCGACCCGGCGGCGCGGGGCCTCGCGGCCTTCGCCGCCCGGGCGTCGTACGCGGCGATGATGCTCACCCTCACCTGGGGTGTGCTCACCGCCACCGGCTGGGTGCGCTCGGTCACCGGGCGCAAGGCCCTGCGCAGCTCGCACATGGTGCTGGCGACCGGCACGCTGATCTTCGGCGGCATCCACGCGCTGGGCTTCTTCTACCTGACGATCCAGCCCTACTCCCTGCAGTACCTGTTCCTCCCGTTCCTGTCCGGCCAGGAGATCCGGCACAGCATCGGCATCGTCGGTTTCGAGGTCATGCTGGCCATCGCGCTCACCGCGGGCCTGCAGCGGTTCACCTCGTACCGCCGCTGGCTGTGGCTGCACCGCTGCGCCTACCCGGCCGTGGCGCTGACCGCGTTGCACGCCTGGTTCGGCTCGATCGCCAACGGCCACCTCGCCGTCGTCTGGCTGGGTGGCATCACGCTGCTCATCCCGGCGGCGACGGTGTCGCTGCTGCGGTTCCTGCCGGCCCGGACCCTCGAACGCATCGGACTCGTGGAAGAGCAGGTGGCCTGACATGCCCCTCCGTTTGCCCGGTAGCGGGCCCCGGATCAGCGTCGACAACGACCGTTGCGAGCTCTACGGCATCTGCGCCATGGAGGCGCCGGACGTGTTCGACCTCGGCCAGGACGGCCGCCTGCGCTTCCACACGCGGCTGCTGGACGAAACCACCATGGAACAGGCGAAGATGGCGGCCCGCTGCTGCCCGATGCAGGCGGTCGTGATGAGAGGGGACCTCGATGGCTGACGGCGACCGGATCGTCATCGTCGGTGCGGGCGTCGCCGGGCTGCGTGCCGCGGAACGCCTGCGGGAACAGAACTTCGACGGCGAGATCGTCCTGATCGGCGACGAAGCCCGTCGCCCGTACCACCGCCCGATGGTCTCCAAGGCGCTCGTGATGGGGACCGAACGGCCCAGCGACGTGGGCCTTTCGCACTACCTGCCGGACCTGGACGTGCACTGGCGCCTCGGCGCACGGGTCACGCACCTCGACACGACCGAGCGGGTCGTGCACCTGCCCGGCGGGGAATCCCTCTGGTACGACGGCCTGATCGCCGCGACCGGCGTCTACCCGCGGCACCTGCCCGGGTCGCCGCGGCACGACCCGCGCGTGCGGATCCTGCGCACGGTCGAGGACTCGATGGCGGTGCGGCGCTGCCTCAACGCCAGCAAGAAGCCGGCCGTCGTGATCGGCGCCGGCCTGATCGGCAACGAGTTCGCCGCGAGCATGCGGCACATCGGCCGGGACGTCACCCTGGTCGGTCACGCGAAGGCGCCACTGCACCGCTTCGGCGACCGCGTCTCCAGCGGCATCGTCGAGGCGCACCACGAGCACCGCGCGAAACTCGCGATGAAGAGCGAAGTGCGGCACTGGATCAGCACGAAGGACACCGTCGGGCTGCACCTGACGAACAACCAGCTGCTGGTCGCCAGCGTCGTCGTGCTCGCCATCGGCAGTGTCCCGTCGGTCGACTGGATGCGCGGCTCCGGCCTCGACATCAGCGACGGCGTGCTGTGCGACGCGAAGCTGTTCGCCGAGGGCGCGTCCGACGTCGTCATCGCCGGGGACATCGCGCGCTGGCCGAACCTGCGCTTCGACGAGACCCCGCGGCGGGTCGAGCACTGGATCAACGCCGTCGAGTCGGCCCGGCACGCGGCGGACAACCTGCTGATGGGCCAGTCCAGCGCCAAGCCGTTCACCCCGCTCCCCCGGGCGTGGTCGACGCTGTACGACACGCGGCTGCAGATGTGCGGCATGCCGTCGCTGGCCGAAGACACTGTGACGCTGGCCGACGGCATCACCGGCTTCATCCGCGACGGCCGGCTCGTCGGCATCTCGGCGTGGGACAAGCCGCGCGCGATGCTCGACTGGATGGCCGAGCTCGACCGCCGGCTGCCCGCCCCGGACTTCGTGCCCGAGCCGGAGCCCGCTCCCGCCCCGGTCTCCGAGGTTCCCGAGGTCCCGGTCGTCGAGCCGTCGCTCGCGGCGCTGGCGGCCGACGTGCCGACGGAGTTCGAGAGCGGTTTCGACGCCCAGGCCTTCGAGCGCGAGTTCGAGAGCGAGTTCGCCAACAACATCCCGACCACCGCGTTCGCCGCGCAGTCCCTGCCGGTCGTGCCGGCGGGGGTCACCACGGCGTTCCCCGCGCAGTCCCCGCCGACCATGGCCATCCCGATGGGGAGGTAACGAAGACCGGGGCGAGGCTGCGCGCGGCGGCCCTCGTCCCTTGGCCGGCCACCACGTCCCCTCCGCGGCTGGGCGGCGTGGTGGCCGGCCCCCAACGTCCCCACTGCCCGCCTCGCGCCCGGACTCGGGCCGAGCGTCCGGCGGGCCAGGAGAGGGCCATCCCGAGGGAACCCGACACCCCTCGAGGTGGCCTTCTTCCGGCTCGCCGGGCGGGGGCCCGGGGTCGAGCGTCCCGGCGGGTGACCGCCGTGACGGGTGAACCGTGGGGGCCTTCTCGCCGGAAGGGTATGCCGGTGGGAAGGCCGTCACGGAGATGGTGCGCTATCGGGGTTGCACCGGCCGAGGCCGGTTCGAGGGAACGGGAACCCTCGAACCGGCCTCAGCTGTGTCCGGCCTCAGGTGAGGTTTTCGACGATCGTCACGTTGGCCGTGCCGCCGCCTTCGCACATCGTCTGCAGCCCGTACCGGCCGCCGCGGCGCTTCAGCTCGTGGAGCAGGGTCGCGAACAGCTTGGTGCCGGACGCGCCGATCGGGTGACCGAGCGCGATCGCGCCGCCGTTGACGTTGACCCGCGACGGGTCGGCGCCCGTCTCGTCGAGCCACGCCAGTACCACGCTCGCGAACGCCTCGTTCACTTCGAAAAGATCGATGTCACCGACCGTCAACCCGGTGCGACGCAACGCGTGCGCGGTCGCCGGGATCGGGCCGGTGAGCATCCAGACCGGGTCCGCCGCGCGGACCGACAGGTGGTGGATGCGGGCCATCGGGGTCAGGCCGTGCTCGCGGACGAATTCCTCCGACGCGATCAGGGTCGCGCTCGCGCCGTCCGAAATCTGGCTCGCCACCGCCGCCGTGATGCGGGATTCCGGGGACAGCGGCTTCAATCCCGCCATGCGTTCCAGGGACGTGTCCCGGCGTGGTCCTTCGTCCTTGCCGAATTCTCCGTACGGCGCTATTTCGTCGTCGAACAATCCGCCGTCGGACGCCGCCGCGGCGAGCTGGTGACTCCGCAGCGCGAATTCCTCCATCGCGACGCGGGAAATGTCCCAGTGCCCGGCGATCATGTCCGCGCTGCGGAACTGCGACACCTCACTCGCGCCGAAGCGTTCCTGCCAGCCCTTCGACCCGGAGAACGGATCCTCGAAGCCGTATGCGCGCCCGGCGAGCATCGCCGCGCCGATCGGGACCGCGCTCATGTTCTGCACGCCGCCCGCCAGCACGAGGTCCGCCGTACCGCTCAGCACCGCCTGCGCGGCGAAGTGCACGGCCTGCTGGCTCGACCCGCACTGCCGGTCGACCGTCACCCCCGGCACGTGCTGCGGGTAGCCGGCCGCGAGCCACGACGTCCGCGCGACGTTGCCCGCCTGCGGCCCGAGCGTGTCGACGCAACCGAAGATGACGTCCTCCACCAGTTCCGGGTCGACGCCGGTCCGTTCGACGATCGCGCGGATCACGTGCGCGCCCAGGTCGGCCGGGTGGACCGTGCTCAAGGCTCCCCCGCGTTTGCCGACCGGCGTGCGGACCGCGTCCAGGACATACGCTTCAGCCACGTCGCCTTCCCTTCTGAGCGATGCCGTCCAGCAGGATCCCGAGGTACTGCTCCGCGACGTCCTGCGCGGTGAGCGCGCCCTCGGGGTTGTACCAGCGCACGGCCACCCACACCGTGTCGCGGATGAACCGGTAGGTCAGCTCGACGTCGAGGTCGGCGCGGAAGACACCGTCCGCGACGCCGTCGGTGAGGATGCCGTTCCACAGCTTGCGGAACTCGGCGTTGCGGTCGTTGAGGTAGGCGAACCGCGGCAGCTGCATGAGGTGCTTGGCCTCGTTCTGGTAGATCGCGACCTGCGCCGGGCGCCGGTGGATCGAGTCGAACGACGCCACGACGACCGCTTCGAGCGTCTCACGCGGACCGAGTCCCTGGGCGACGATCTCGGCGTACGAGCCGAACAGTTCGTCGAGGAAGCCGGTGAGGATCTCGTCGGCCATCGACTCCTTGGAGTCGAAGTGGTGGTAGAGGCTGCCGGACAGGATGCCGGCGGCGTCGGCGATGTCCCGCACGGTCGTGGAGACGTACCCGCGCTCGGCGAACAGCCGCGCGGCCAGGTCCAGCAGCTCCGCACGCCGGCTGTTCTTCTGGGGGCTCATCGGGGCACCTCACGCATGTTGCGAACTCACGGACACGACCTCGCCGGTGAGGTACGAGGAGTACTCACTGGCCAGGAACACGATCACATTCGCCACTTCCCACGGTTCCGCCGCCCTCCCCGAAACCTCACGAGCCGTCAGCTCTGCGAGCAGCTCGTCGCTGGTCACCTTGGCCAGGAACGCGTGCATCGCGATGCTGGGCGCGACGGCGTTGACCCGGACGCCGAGCGGCGCGGCGTCGACGGCCGCGCACCGCGTCAGGGCCATCACCCCGGCCTTGGCCGCCGCGTAGTGCGCCTGCCCGCCCTGGGCGCGCCAGCCGAGCACGGACGCGTTGTTGACGATCGCGCCGCCGTCACCCTGTTCGGCGAACCGGCGCAGGGCCGCGCGGGTGGCGCGGAAGGTGCCGTTGAGGGTGACGTCGAGGACCCGCGTCCACTCCTCGTCGGTCATGTCCACAAGGGACTTGGTGCCGCCGAGCCCGGCGTTGTTGACCACGACGTCGATCCGGCCGAACCGCTCGACGCTGCCGTCGATGAGCGCCTGGACCTGGTCCTCCTGCGTGACGTCGCACGGGATCGCGTGGACGTCACCGAGGTCCGCGAGTTCCGCGGCCTTCTCGCCGAGGCGGCGTTCGTGCCAGTCGCTGACGACGACCTTCGCGCCCTCCTCGAGGCAGCGTTTCGCCGTGGCGGATCCGATGCCGGTGCCGGCCGCGGCGGTCACGACGACCACCTTGTCCCGCACCAGGTTCGCGCCCGCCGGGTACTTCGGGACGGTGATCACGGACGGGCCTCCCGGGGCAGGCCGAGCACGCGCTCGGCGATGATGTTGCGCTGGATCTCGTTGGAGCCGCCGTAGATCGTGTCGGCGCGGGTGAACAGGTACAGCCGCTGCCAGTCGTCGAGGCCGTCCGGCGCGAGCATGCCCGCCGCACCGCGGATCGCCATGGCCAGCTCGCCGAGCGTGCGGTGCCAGTTCGCCCAGACGAGCTTCGCGACCGACGCCGTGCCGGGGCCGCGGTCGCCGAGCGTGCGGATGGCGTGCGCTCGCATGACTTCCAGGCCGAGCCAGGCGCGGTCGACGCGCTCGGCGAGCACCGGGTCGTCGAGCGCGCCCGTGGTGCGGGCGAGGTCGGTCAACGCCGTCAGCTCGCGCCGGAAGCCGACCTGCTGGCCGAGGGTGGCGACACCCCGTTCGAAGGCCAGGGTGCCCATCGCGACGCGCCAGCCGTCACCCGGCTCCCCCACGGCCAGGTCGCGGTGGGTGCGGGCGCCGTCGAAGAAGACCTCGTTGAACTCCGCCGTCCCGGTCAGCTGGACGATCGGGCGGGCGTCCACTCCGGACTGTCGCATTGGGACGAGCAGGTAGGACAGTCCCTTGTGACGCTTCGAACCCGGCTCGGTGCGGGCGACGGCAAAACACCAGTCCGCGTGCTGCGCCAGCGACGTCCAGACCTTCTGGCCGGTGACCACCCACTCGTCGCCGTCCAGGCGGGCCGACGTCGAGACGGCGGCGAGGTCGGAGCCGGCGCCGGGTTCGGAGTAGCCCTGACACCAGAGTTCTTCGGCGGCGACGATCGGGGGCAGGAACCGGCGTTGCTGCTCCGGGGTGCCGAACGCGATGAGCGTCGGGCCGAGCAGTTCCTGGCCGAAGTGCCCGACCTTGGCCGGGGCGTCGGAGAGGGCGTACTCCTCGTGGAAGATCACCTGCTGCTCGAGGGTCGCGCCGCGGCCGCCGTGCTCGACCGGCCAGCCGACGCAGTTCCAGCCGCCGGTCGCCAGCTCGCGCTCCCACGCCAGGCGCTCCTCGAACGCCTCGTGCTCGCGGCCGGGCCCGCCGCGCCCGCGCAGCTTCGCGAAGTCGCCGCGTAGGTGTTCAGCCAGCCAAGTCCGTACTTCGTCACGGAAATCCTGGTCGGGCACCGTCACCTCCTCTGGCCAAAACCGGGGGTCCTGCGTAGGCTACCCTACCAAGCACTTGCTAGGGAGGCCGTGATGACGGAGACCGTCCCGGCGGCGCTCGACGCCGCGGCGGAGCGGTTCCCCGCGCGTGAAGCACTGGTGGACGGCGACGTCCGGCTGACCTGGCCGGAGCTGCGGTCCCGGGTGCGGCGGTGCGCGAACTTCTACGCCGCCGCGGGGATCGGGCCGGGTGACCGTGTCGCGGTCTGCGCGCCCAACACGTGGCACTGGCCGGTCGCCGCGCTCGGCGCGCACTACGCCGGTGCGACGCTGGTGCCGATCAGCACCCGGTTCACCGCCCGGGAGACCACGGACATCCTGACCCGCGCCAAGGTCTCGGCCCTGGCCATCACCGGGACGTTCCTCGACACGGACCGGCTCGCTTCACTCGACGAGCGCCCGCCCACCGTCCTGCGGATGCCGGTCGAGGGCCGGGAAGACCCGGTCGACGGCGTCACCGAATGGGACGCGCTCGACGGCTTCGACGACACCTTCACCAGCCCCGCGCGGCCGGACGACGTCAGCGACATCCTCTTCACCTCGGGCACGACCGGCCGCAGCAAGGGCGCGATGTCCTCGCACCGCCAGGCCCTGGGGGTCGCCGCCGCGTGGGCCGCCTGCGGCGAACTGAGCGAGCAGGACCGCTACCTCGTGATCAACCCGTTCTTCCACAGTTTCGGGTACAAGGCCGGGATCCTGGCCGCGATACTGCACGGCACGACGCTCGTGCCGCAGCGCACCTTCGCCGTCGCCGAGACGCTCCGGCTGATCCAGGACGAGCGGATCTCCGTGCTGCCGGGCGCCCCGACGATCTTCCAGGTCCTGCTGGACGCGCCGGACCGGCCGTCGTACGACCTGTCGGCGCTCCGGCTGGCGGTCACCGGCGCCGCGACCGTGCCCGTGGCCCTCGTCGAGCGGATGCAGGCCGAACTGGGCTTCGACCTGGTGCTCACCGCGTACGGGCTGACCGAGGCCGTCGTGGCCACGATGTCCCTGCGCACCGACCCGCCCGACCTGGTCGCGCGGACCGTCGGCCGGCCCACGGCCGGGTTCGAGGTCCGCCTCGGCGAGCGTGACGAGGTCCTGCTGCGCGGCCCGAACGTGATGCTCGGGTACCTCGACGACCCGGCCGCCACCGCCGAGGCGATCGATTCCGGGGGCTGGCTGCACACCGGGGACGTCGGCGTGCTCACCGAGTCCGGGCACCTGCGGATCGTCGACCGGATCAAGGACATGTACATCTGCGGCGGGTTCAACGTCTACCCGGCCGAGGTCGAGCAGGCGCTGGGCTGGCTGGACGGCGTGGCCGAGGCCGTCGTCGTAGGCGTGCCGGATCCGGTGTACGGCGAGGTCGGCAAGGCCTACGTCCGGCTGCGACCGGGCGTCGTTCTGTCCACCGAGGACGTCCTGAACCACTGCAAGGCCAACCTGGCGAACTACAAGCGGCCCCGGCGCGTCGAGTTCCGGGACGAGCTGCCGCGCACGCCGTCGGGCAAGGTGCTGAAACGAGTTCTGCGGGAGGAAGCATGAGCGACATCGGCGAGGAGGTCACGTACGAGGTGCGCGGGCCGGTCGCGGTCGTCACCCTGAACCGGCCCGAGTACCGCAACGCGCAGAACTCGGCGATGACCTACGCGCTCGACGCCGCGTTCACCCGGGCCGTCGGCGACGCCGAGGTGAAGGTGATCGTGCTGGCCGGGGCGGGCAAGCACTTCTCGGCCGGGCACGACATCGGCTCGCCGGGCCGTGACGCGGACGTCTCGTTCGAGCGCAAGGCCGTGATGTGGTGGGACCACGTCGACGCCGCGGGCGGTGACCAGCGGTTCGCGCGAGAGTCCGAAGTGTACTTGGGGATGTGCCGCCGCTGGCGGGAGATCCCCAAGCCGACGATCGCGTCCGTGCAGGGCGCGTGCATCGCCGGCGCGCTGATGCTGGCCTGGGTGTGCGATCTGATCGTCGCGTCCGACGACGCGTTCTTCGCCGATCCCGTGGTGAAGATGGGGATTCCCGGCGTCGAGTACTTCGCGCACCCCTGGGTGCTCGGGCCACGCCGGGCCAAAGAGGTCCTGTTCACCGGCGAGCGCTTCACCGCCCAGCAGGCCCTCGACTGGGGCATGCTCAACCGGGTCGTCCCGCGCGCCGACCTCGAGACCGAGACTTTCCGGCTGGCGGAGAAGATCGCGGAGATGCCGCGGTTCGGGCTCGCGCTGGCCAAGAAGGCCGTGAACCAGGCCGAGGACCAGATGGGCCTGCGGTCCGGAATGGACAGTGTGTTCGGGCTGCACCACTTCGCGCACGCGCACAACGCCGAGGTGTCCGGCGACTCCCTGGCCGGGCTCGACGCCAAGTCCATGCGGGACCGGTGATGGACCTCGACCTCTCCCCCGCCGCCGAGGCGTTCCGCGACGAGGCCCGCGCGTGGCTGGCCGCGCACGTCCCCGCCGAGCCGCTCCCCTCGTTCGACACCCCCGAGGGGTTCGCCGCCCACCGCGAGTGGGAGGCCGGGCTGGCCGACGCGCGCTGGTCGGTCGTCTCCTGGCCGGCCGAGTACGGCGGCCGCGACGCGAGCCTCCTGGAGTGGGTGCTGTTCGAGGAGGAGTACTACGCGGCCGGCGCGCCGCTGCGGGTCAACCAGAACGGCATCTTCATGCTCGCGCCGACACTGTTCTCCCACGGCACGGACGAGCAGCTGGCCCGGATCCTGCCGAAGATGGCCCGCTCCGAAGAGGTGTGGGCGCAGGCCTGGTCCGAGCCGGAGGCGGGCAGCGACATCGCCGCGCTGCGGAGCACGGCGTCCCGAGTGGACGGTGGCTGGGTCCTCAACGGACAGAAGACCTGGAGTTCCCGGGCCGCCTACGCCGATCGCGCGTTCGGCCTGTTCCGCAGCGACCCCGAAGCCGAACGCCATCGCGGCCTGACCTACCTGATGGCCGACCTGCGCGCGGACGGCGTGACCGTGCGGCCGATCCCGCAGCTGGACGGCGAGCCGGGGTTCGCCGAGATCTTCTTCGACGACGTCTTCGTGCCGGACGCCGACGTCATCGGCGAGCCCGGTGCGGGCTGGAAGATCGCGATGACCACGGCCAACAACGAGCGCGGCCTGTCGCTGCGCAGCCCCGGCCGGTTCCTCGCGGCCGCCGACCGGCTGACGGCGTTGTGGTCCGGCGCGGGCCGTCCCGAAGCCACCGCGGACCGGGTCGCCGACGCGTGGATCGGCGCCCGCGCCTACCAGCTCTACACGTTCGGCACGGTCACCAAGCTCGCCGAGGGCGGGCAGCTCGGGCCGGAGTCGAGCGTCAACAAGCTGTTCTGGTCGCACCTGGACGTGGGGCTGCACGAGACGGCGCTCGACCTGCTGGGCCCGGACGCCGAGCTGCACGGCCGCTGGAGCGACGGCTGGCTGTTCTCGCTGGCCGGGCCGATCTACGGCGGGACCGACCAGATCCAGCGCACCATCGTCGCCGAACGCCTGCTCGGCCTGCCGCGGGAGGATCGATGAGGTTCGGGTTGACCGCCGAGCAGACGGCGTTCGCCGCGTCGCTGCACGACCTGCTGTCCACCACCGACGACTGGCCGAAGCTCGCCGAGCTGGGCGTCACGGCGCTCGGCATCCCGGAGAAGCACGACGGTCTCGGCGCGTCGCCGGTCGATCTCGTGGTCGCGTTCGAGGCACTCGGCCACCACGGTGTCCCCGGGCCGTGGACCGACACCGTGGCGGTGCTGCCCGCGCTGCTCGACGACCCGGTGCTCGCCTCGGTGGCCTCCGGCGAAACCCGGGCGTCGGTGGTCTTCGCCCCGCACGTGCCCTACGCCCTCGACGCGGACACCGCGGACCTGCGGGTCCTGGTGGACGGCAAACGTTTGCGCACCTTCACGCCCGGCGCGTCGCTGTCCTCTGTGGACCCGTCCCGGCGGCTGTTCGAAGTCGTTCCGGGCGAGGACCTCGGCCCGGCTTTGGACCCGGCACGCGCGTTCGACCTCGGTGTCCTGGCGACGGCGGCGCAGCTGCTCGGTGCCGGGAACTGGCTGCTCTCGACGTCGGTCGCCTACGCCGGGCAGCGGCGGCAGTACGGCCGCGAGATCGGGAAGTACCAGGCGGTCAAGCACCTTCTCGCGGACGTCGTCACGGCACTGGAGCTGGCGCGGCCGCTGCTCCACGGCGCGGCCGTGACCCTCGCGCCGGAGGACGTCTCGGCGGCGAAGGTGGCCTGCGGCGACGCGGCGCTGCTCGCGGCCCGCACCGGACTGCAGGTGCACGGCGCCATCGGCTACACCGCCGAGCACCCGCTCGGCCGCCGGCTGCTGCGAGTGCGCGCCCTGACCACGGCCTGGGGCACCGCCGCGGTGCACCGGCGCCGTGTCCTGGCGGCGGTCGGATGACGCCGGAACAGGACGAGCTCCGCGCCACCGTCCGGAAGCTCCTGGAGCGGGAGGCCACGCCGTGGCCGGCCCTCGTCGACATCGGCGTGCCCGCGCTCGCGATCCCCGAGGAGCACGGCGGCCTCGGCGCCGGGCTCACCGAACTCCGGATCGTCGCGGAGGAACTCGGCCGCGTGCTGTCGGACGTCCCGTTCCTCGGCTCGGCCGTCGCCACCCAAGCGGTGCTCGCGACCGGTGACGAGCAGCTGCTCCCCCGGCTCGCCGAGGGGGCCGTCGCGGCGCTGGCCTGGACCGGAGAGGACGGCCGCTGGGACGCCGCCGCGTGCCGAGGCGATTTGTCGACTGTGGACGGACGCGCGCACTACGTCCTGGACGGCGACACCGCTTCGATCCTCCTGGTGGCCGCGGGAGACGGACTGTACGAAGTGGACCCGTCCGACGCCGTCCGCGAGCACGTGCCTTCGCTCGACGAGACCCGGCGGTTCGCCACGGTGACGTTCGACCACACCCCCGCCCGGCGGCTCGGCCCCCTGGACCTGGGGCCGTTGCGGGACTTCGCCTGCCTCCTCCTCGCCGCCGAGCAGACCGGCGCGGCGGCCCGGGCCCTCGAACTGACCGTCGAATACACGAAACAGCGCCACCAGTTCGGCCGGCCGATCGGGAGTTTCCAGGCGCTCAAGCACCGCATGGCCGACCTGCACGTCCTGGTCGAGACGGCCCGCTCGGCGGCCTACGCGGACCTGCCCGCGGTCGCCAAGGTGCACTGCTCCGAGGTGCTCTCGGAGGTGGCGGCGGAGATGATCCAGCTGCACGGCGGCATCGCAATCACCTGGGAGCACCCGGCACACCGCTACTTCAAGCGCGCCCACTCGGCATCCCTGCTGTTCGGCCCCCCACACCACCACCTGCCACACATACGCCCAAGCTAAATTCCGCGCGCCTTTCCGCGCGCGGCTGCTGCTCCCGAGGCGGACCGCGCCCCCTCCCGCGCGGTCGCGGCGAACAGGACATCGAACCGGGCCGAGCCGCTGGACACCTGCCCCCGACCAGCCCGGAACGCAGACCAACCTGCTCGCCCGACACGCCCGGGCGGCGTACGCCACCCGGGCGTGTCGTCCACCCAGACACGCGTGTCGTCCACCCAGATACGCGTGTCGTCCGCCCAGGTACGCGTGTCGTCCACCCAAGCACACGTGTCGTCCCCTCAGACACGCGTGTCGTCCCCTCAGACACGCGTGTCGTCCCTCCAGACACACGTGTCGTCCCTCCAATCACATGTGATGCCCCTTCAGACACGTGTGATGCCCTTCCAATCACGCGGGATGCCTCTCCAATCACGCGAGATGCGCCCCAATCACGCGAGATGCCCCTCCAGACACGTGCGATGCCTCTCCAATCACGCGAGACACCCCTCCAGACACGCGAGATCCGCCCCCGAGCACGCGAGATCCGGTTCGAGCACGTGAGATCCGGTTCGAGCACGTGAGATCCGGTTTCGAGTACGCGAGATCCGCGTATACCAGGCCGTCCGGTAGGGCTGGCCCCCCGAAGCACCCACCGGCGCGCTGGATTCCGGGCGGTAGCGTGCGCGCGAAGACTCGAGCACGTGACCACAGACAACCTCGTGCACACCGGCAGCGACTTCGCCCGGCTGAGCCACCGCATCTCCGCCGCCGGCCTGATGCGGCGCCGTCCCGGGTACTACACCGCCCGGATCGCCGTCGTGACCACGCTGTTCGCCGCCGGCTGGGTCGCCTTCGCCTTCCTCGGGAACTCCTGGTGGCAGCTGGCGATCGCCGCGTTCCAGGCCGTGATGTTCGGCCAGATCGCGCTGCTCTCCCACGACCTCGCGCACAAGCAGGTGTTCCGGCGACGGCGGCCGACCGAGATCGCCGGGATGGTCGCGGGCAACCTCGGTGTCGGGATGAGCTACGGCTGGTGGATGGACAAGCACACCCGCCACCACGCCAACCCGAACCACGAGGAGCTGGACCCGGACGTCGACCCGGACATCCTCGTCTGGTCGAAGGACCAGGCCCGCGCGGCCCGCGGCGTGCCCGCGTTCATCGGGCGGTACCAGGCGTTCCTGTTCTTCCCGCTGCTCACCCTCGAAGGGCTGAACCTGCACTGGTCCGGCATCCGCGCGGTGCGCAAGCCGGGCCTGCGACGCCGCGGTGTCGAAGCCGCACTGCTCGCCACGCACTTCGCCGTCTACTTCAGCGCCTTGCTCACGGTGCTTTCGCCGGGCATGGCTTTGCTGTTCTTCGCCGTCCACCAAGGACTGTGGGGTGTCTACATGGGATCGATCTTCGCGCCCAACCACAAGGGCATGCCGACGCTGACCGGGCGCCCGGAGCTCGACTTCCTTCGCAAGCAGGTGCTGACCTCCCGCAACGTCCGCGGCGGCGCGGTCGTCGACGTCGCCCTCGGCGGCCTCAACTACCAGATCGAGCACCACCTGTTCCCGAGCATGCCGTCGCGGCACCTGCGCCGGGCCCAGCCGATCGTCCAGGCGTACTGCGCCGAGCTGGGCATCCCGTACCGGCAGACGAGCCTGGTCGAGTCCTACCGGCAGGCGCTCACCCACCTGCATGAAGCTGGGGCGCCTCTCAGGAACCGTTCGTAGACTCGAGACATGAGGAAGACGATCGCGGCTCTGCGAGACCTGCCGGCAGCCTTCGGCGCGAAGGCCGCCGGCGCCCGTGCCGAGCGGGTCCGCCGGTCGCCGCAGTTCGACGGCAAGGTGTTCCGCAACGTGGCGCCGCGGCACCCGATGACCGCGGCGTCGATGAGCACCATCTTCCGCGAGATGTTCTTCGGCACCGACCGTGAGCTGCGCAAACCCGCCGGCGCGATCCCGCTGGTCCAGGACGAGCCGGTCGAGACGAGCACCGGCCTGCACCTCACCTGGTACGGCCACGCGTCGACGCTGGTCGAGCTGGACGGCGCCCGCGTGCTGCTCGACCCGGTCTGGAGCGACCGGGTCTCCCCCGCGACGTTCGCCGGCCCGCGGCGGCTGCACGAGCCGCCGGTGCCGCTGTCCGGCGTCGGCCGGGTCGACGCCGTCGTCATCTCCCACGACCACTACGACCACCTGGACCTGGCGACGATCCGCTCACTGGTGACGTCGACCGAGGCCCCGTTCCTGGTGCCGCTCGGCGTCGGCGCGCACCTGGAGCGCTGGCACGTCCCGGCCGACCGGATCATCGAGCTGGACTGGCACGAGGACGCGACGGTGGCCGGCATCCGGTTCGTCTCGACGCCGGCCCAGCACTTCTCCGGCCGCGGCATCACGAACGACGACACGCTCTGGACGTCCTGGGCCCTGATCGGCCCGGAGCACCGGGTCTTCTACACCGGCGACACGGGCTACTTCGACGGCTTCGCGAGCATCGGCGCCGAACACGGCCCCTTCGACGTCGCGCTGGTCCAGATCGGCGCGTACGCCCCGCAGTGGCCGGACATCCACATGACGCCGGAGGAAGGGGTCGCGGCGGGCCTCGACGTCCGGGCGAAACTGCTGGTCCCGGTCCACTGGGCGACGTTCTCCCTGGCGATGCACCCGTGGGGCGAGCCGGCCGACCGGGTCTGGCGCGAGGCGAAGGCGGCGGACATCCCGCTGTCGGTCCCCCGTCCGGGCGAGCGGATCGACGTCACCGAGCCCCCGCCGGTCGACGGCTGGTGGCAGGCCCTGTGAAGCTGAAGCTGGACCTCCACGACATCTACAACCGCGGCGGCGAGATCGACAAGGCCCTGCAGGGGATCATCGACGAGGCCGTCGCCAAGAAGGCGCCGCTCGTCGAGATCATCCCCGGCAAGGGGTCCGGGCAGCTGAAGAAGCACGTGCTGCGGTTCCTCGAGCGCAAGGACATCAAGGCGCTCTACCACCGGATCGAGAAGGACAAGGACAACTTCGGCCGGGTGTTCGTGCACTTCCGCTGGAAGTGAGCCTCAGAACCGGCTGTCGTGCCGGGCTTCGGCCCAGGCGCGGTCCCACGCCGCCGAGCGGAGGCGGTCCAGGACGAACCGGCCGAGGCCGTAGAGCCCGGCCAGGCCACCGGTGACGCCGACCCAGAGCAGGATCGCCGCGAACACGCCGTCGGCGGCGGAGGTCGACGCCGACAGCGGCTCGGTCGTCAGCTCGCCGCGCTGGTCCAGCCAGACCGGGACGTGGGTGCCCTTCGGGCTGCCGGAGTCGGCGAGGACGTCGCCGGTGTGCCGGGTGCCGCGGGAGTCGAACCAGGCCGCGGGGACGGTGGTCTGGTCCGCCGGGGCGCCGGCCCCGTCGGTGCTGTAGGTCTGGGTGGGGGCCGCGGCGAGCGCGATCGCCGTCGCCGGGTGCCGGGTGCTGCTCTCCTGCGCGGCGCGGGCGGTCTGCGCGGCGTAGGTGTCGGAGCCGAACGCGGCGGCGAACGGGAGGGCCAGCAGCGCCCCCGCGACCATCAGCCCCAGCAGCGCGGCTTCGACGCGGTCGCCGAAACGGGCGAGCGGGTTGCGGCCGGGGAACAACCGGCGCCGGAACCGGGCGATCCGACCTCGCATGCGCGGCACACTCCTCCCCGGAAACCGGACTCTGCGTTTCCAGTGTGCGCGCGACGTGTCGGCTTTCTCTCGTGAATGGGACGCGGCCCACCTGTGAACCGGTGCACAACCACCCGGTCGAGCTAACTGGCCGCGATCGCCGACAACAATGCGTGAGCGATTTCCGGGCCGCAGACGTCGGTGTGCCCGTGCACGAACCGGTCGGCCAGCAGGTCGTGCGGCACGCCCGGACGCCACGTATAACTCCCGCCCGCCGGCAGCAGCTCGGCTGTGACGGCTTCGGCCGTCTCCCGCGTTCCGTCACGCCCGAGGCACCCGTGGTCCAGACCCGTGATGCGCGACGCGATCTCGAAGGCGACCCCGGCGACCAGGTCGTACGCGGTGTGCGTGACGAGGATCGGGCCGGTCACGACGTGCCGGTCGAGGATCTCGCGCAACGTCCCGTCCGCGGCGAAGACATGGTGCGAGAGGGCCGCCTGCAGCAGGGTGAGCGTGCCCAGCGAGGCGGTCGGGCGGGCCTTCGCGGCCTCGGTGACCAGCCGGGCGCCGAAGCCGTGCCCGGCGAGGTGGACGCGCAGGCCGGGCCGGGCGATCGCGCCGAGCAGCGGCGCCAGGCCCCGCTCCCCCACGTCGCCCGCGCGCGTCTTCAGCTCGTAGTAGGTCAGGTAGTCGAGCAGCTGACGCGCGGCCTCGACGAACCCGGACGCCGGTTTCGCGAGCCGGTCCATCACCGTGCCGCCGGGCAGGGTCAGCAACTGCGCCGACGCGTCCTCGACGTCCTGCGAGCCGGGCGCGGCGACCGACAGCACGGCGGCCGCGAACGCGGTGCGCGCGGTCGCCCGGGCCGGCAGCGCCGGGACGAGGTCGGCGGCCGCGTCGATGGTGGGCGCGTGCTCGGGCCGCAGCGTCCGCAGCAGGTCCAGCCGCGCCTCCAGGCCGGTGGACGCGGCGTACCGGCGCGACGGCCACAGCACGCAGGCGAGCGCGATCGGCCGGCCGTCGGACACCTCGCGCAGCGAAGACGCGAGCGCGGCGTACAGCTCCCGGGCGGTGGCCGGGCCGTCGTCCCAGCCGTGACACAGGACCACGAGATCCGTGGTCGCGCGGTCCGCGGCCAGCGCCCGCACGGCCGCGCCCCCGTCGCCGGCCGGCCGGCCCGCGCGGTCGAATTCGACCTCCGCGGCCGGGAAACCGGACAGCTGCACAGGCTCCTCCTCGAGCGGCGGGGACCGTGTTAAGTCGCCTTCACGACGGCCGCTGTTACCGCTCAGCCCTGCCGGGCGGGCCGGATGGTGATGTCACCGATTTCGACGTCGTCGGGCTGCTCGATGGCGAACGCGATGGCACGCGCCACGGCGTCCGGGCCGATCCCGAGCGTGGCCATCGCCTCCTGCGCCTGCGCCCGCTGCCCGGGATCGTCGAGGTGGTCGACGAGTTCGGTGCGCACGAACCCCGGCGAGATCGACGTCGTGCGCAGGACCCCGTCGGTGGACTCCTGGCGCAACGCCTCCAGCAGCGTGCGCACCGCGTTCTTCGTCCCCGCGTAGACCGCCTGCGTCGGCACGACCTTCAGCCCCGACGTCGACACCGTGGTGACGAAGTGCCCGCGGCCCTGACGCCGGAACACCGGCAGCGCCGCGGCGATGCCGTGCAGGACACCGCGCAGGTTGACGTCGATCATCGCGTTCCAGTCGTCGACGTCGAGGTCCGCCACGGGCGCCGTCCGGGCGACCCCGGCGTTGCCCACCAGGACGTCGAGGCGCCCGAACCGGTCCACCGCCCGTGCCACCAGGGCCTCGACGTCGGCGCGCCGGGTGACGTCGGCCGCCAGCACCTCCGCGCGGCCGCCCTCGTCCCGGATGCGCGCCGCGAGCGCGTCGAGCCGGTCGGTGCGCCGGGCCCCCAGCACGACCGCCGCGCCGCGAGCGGCCAGCTCCAGCGCCGTCGCCGCGCCGATCCCGCTGCTGGCCCCGGTGATCGCGACGACCTTGCTGCCCAAAGTGCTCATCCCAGCTCTCCCACGTTAAGCTGACAACTGTCCGGTTACCCTGCGACCGTACCGGACAGTTGTCCACTTTGCTACGAGGAAGAGGTGGCGCCGTGGCCACTCGGGAGCGCCGGTCGGACGCGGTCGCGAACCGCGACCGGATCGTCGAGGCCGCGCGGGCCGAGCTGAGCGAGTCCAACGGCGCGGCCGCCGACCTGAAGCTGCACCGGGTCGCCAAGGCCGCGGACGTCGGGCAGGGCACGCTCTACCGGCACTTCCCGACTCGCGAGCACCTGCTGGCGGAGGTGTACCGGTTCGAGCTGACGCAGCTCGTCGACGCCGTCGCCCCGCTGCTGGCCGAGCACCCGCCGCTCGAGGCGCTGACCGGCTGGCTGGCGCGGCTGGTCGAGTACGCCCGCGTCAAACGCGGTGTCATGGCGGCGATCGAGGCCTCGGCGTGGCAGGACCTCTACGCGGACCACCACCACCGGCTCGACCAGGCCCTCGAGCTGCTGCTCGACCGCGGGAAGGCCGCCGGCGAGATCCGCGCCGAGGTCGACGCGGCGGACGTCATCCTGCTCCTGGGCGCGTTGTCGCGGGTGCCCGAGGCGGAGTGGGACACGCGGGTGCCCAAGATCGTGACGGTGATCGTCGACGGTCTCCGCCGGCGGTGAGACTCAGAGCCAGTCGTCCGGGCGGGGCCACGGCATCAGCGCCGCCAGTGCGTCCCTCGCCGGTTCGGTGACCGAGTAGCGGCCCCGGTGAAACAGCAGCGGCCGCGCGTCCGACGGTGCGCCCAGCGCCGTGACCCGCCCGATCACGACGTAGTGGTCGCCGGCCTCGTGCACGGCTTCCAGCTCACAGTCGATCCAGGTCAGGGCGCCGTCGAGCAGCGGCGCCCCGGACGGCGCGGGCGTCCAGCCGAAGCGGGCGAACTTGTCCTCGCCGCGGGCGCCGAACACCGCGCTGACCTCCTGCTGGTCCTCGGCCAGCACGTTCACCGCGAACCGGCCCGCCGCGGCGAGCACCGGCCAGGTGCGCGACGTCCGCGACGGGCAGAACAGCACCAGCGGCGGGTCGAGCGACAGCGCCGCGAACGACTGGCAGGCGAACCCGGCGAGCGTGTCGCCGTCGCGGCCGGTGACCACGGTGACGCCCGTGCAGAAGTGGCCGAGCACACCGCGGAACGCCGTCTGGTCGACGGCCATCGCCGTCACGGCGCGCCGGGCGGCCGGGCGCCGACCGAGAAGTCGTGGCCCCACAGGGAAACCGCGGTGCTTTCGCGGGCGATCCAGTTCTCGTCGTCGACCTGACGGCCCTCGCAGCCGAACTCGACGTCGAAACCGCCGGGGGTCTTCATGTAGAACGACAGCATCAGGTCGTTGACGTGCCGGCCGAGGGTCGCCGACAGCGGCACCTTCCGCCGGATCGCGCGGTCGAGGCACAGGCCGACGTCGTCGGTCTGCTCGACCTCGACCATCAGGTGCACGATCCCGCTCGGCGTCGGCATCGGCAGGAACGCCAGGCTGTGGTGGCGCGGGTTGCAGCCGAAGAACCGCAGCCACGCGGGCGCACCGTCGGCGGGCCGGCCGACCATCTGCGGCGGCAGGCGCATCGAGTCGCGCAGCCGGAACCCGAGGACGTCACGGTAGAACCGCAGCGACGCCTCGTCGTCCTTTGTAGACAAAACGACGTGGCCCAGGCCCTGCTCGCCGGTGACGAACCGGTGCCCGTACGGGCTGACCACGCGCCGGTGCTGCAGCGCGACGCCGTGGAACACCTCCTGGGTGTTGCCGGACGGGTCGTCGAAGCTGATCAGCTCGTCGACGCGCCGGTCGGCCAGCTCTTCGGGCGTGCCCTCCTTGTAGGGCACCGACGCACTGTCCAACCGCGACCGGATCTCGGCCAGCTCGGCGGCGTTCGCGGCCTCCCAGCCCGTGGTCGCCAGGCGGTCGGCCGCGCCGGGCGAGATGACCAGGCGCGCCGGGAAGTCGTCCATGCGCAGGTAGAGCGCGTCGGGGTTCTCGCCCGCGCCCTCGACCATGCCGAGCACCTTGAGCCCGTATTCGCGCCACGCGGCCATGTCGGTGGCTTCGATGCGGAGGTAGCCCAGTGACCTGATGCCCATCAGGAACTCCCGAGGAAGTCGAGGGCCAGCCGGTTGAATTCGTCGAATTTCTCCAGCTGGGCCCAGTGTCCGCAGCCGCCGAACACGTGCAGCTGCGCACGCGGGATGGTCTTCAGCGCGACCAGCGCGCCGTCGAGCGGGTTGACACGATCTTCGCGGCCCCAGATTAGCAGCACCCGCTGGCGCAGCCGGTGGGCGTCGCGCCAGAGCATGCCCTCTTCGTAGGTTTCGGGCTGGGCGAACGACATCCCCATGGCCCGCATCGCGGCGAGCGACTCGGGGGTGTTCGCCGCGGCGAACCGGTCGTCGATCAGCTCGTCGGTGATCAGCGCCTGGTCGTGGACCATGATGCGCAGGAACGCTTCCATGCGCTCACGGCTGGGTTTCGCGCCGAACCTCCCGAGGTTCTTGACGCCCTCGGTGGGATCGGGCGCGAACATGTTGACGCTCAGCCCGCCCGGCCCCATCAGCACCAGCCGCCCGGCGCGCTTGCCGTGGTTCAGCGCCAGCCGGACCGCGGCCCCGCCCCCGAGCGAGTTGCCGATGAAGTGCGCGGTTTCGACGCCGAGCGCGTCCATCAGGCCGACGACGGCGTCCGCGCTGTGGCGGAAGTACTGCGGGTGCTCGGTCGGCTTGTCCGACCGGCCGAACCCGGGCTGGTCGACGGCGATCGTCCGGTAGTGCTTGGCGAGCACCGGCAGGTTGCGCCCGAAGTTGCTCCACGCGGACGCGCCGGGCCCGCCGCCGTGCAGCAAGATCACCGTCTCGGCGTGCTCGGCGCCGGCCTCGTGGTAGTGCAGCTTCAAGCTGCCCGCCTGGACGTACTTCCCTTCCGGAGAAGCCATCAGTACATCGCGTTCTCGACGGGGAGCCCGAAGACCCCGGTGCCGTACATGACGTAGGCGCGCTCGGCGTCGTTGGCCGCGTGCACCCGGCCCGCGTGGGCGTCGCGCCAGAAGCGCTGGATCGGCGTGCCGCGCTGGATGGCCCGGCCGCCGGAGTTCTCGAAGAGCCGGTCGATCGCGCTGATCGCCCGTTCCGTGCCGCGCACCTGGTCCCGCCGGACGCGCAGCCGCAGGTCGCTGGGCAGCCGTTCCTCGCGCTTGGCCATTTCGTACAGCTCGTCGATGTTGCGGGTCAGCTGCAGCCACGCGGCGTCGATCTCGCTGGCGGCTTCGGCGATCCGCACCTTGGCGAACGGGTCCTCTTTGGACTGTTCACCGGCGTACGCGGCGCGCACCCGCTTGCGCTGGTGCTCGACGTGCGCGTCGTAGGCGCCCTGGGCCATGCCGATGATCGGCGCGGTGATGGTGCTCGGGTGCACCGACCCGTACGGCAGCCGGTACAGCGGCCCGGGGTTCACGGCCTGGCCCGGCACCTTGCACTTCGACGTCGCGATGAAGCTCAGCGCCCGGTGCTGCGGGATGAAGACGTCCTCGACGACGATGTCGTTGGACCCGGTGCCCCGCAGGCCGACCGTGTCCCAGACGTCCACAATGGAGTAGTCCGCGATGGGCAGCAGGTACGTGCAGAAGTCGACCGGCTTGCCGTCCTTGAAGGCCGGGCCGCCGAGCAGCACCCACGTGCAGTGGTCGCAGCCGGAGGAGAAGCTCCAGCGACCGGACAGCCGGTAGCCGCCTTCGACGACCTCCGCCTTGCCCATCGGGGCGTACGACGAGGAGATCCGCACGTCCTCGTCGGCGCCCCACACCTCTTCCTGCGCCTGAGCGTCGAACAACGCCACGTGCCACGGGTGGACGCCGAGGATGGAGGCGACCCAGCCGGTGGACCCGCACGCGCTCGCGATCAGCTTCACCGCGGTGTAGAAGCTCACCGGGTCGGCTTCGAAACCGCCGTACGGCTTCGGTTGCAGCAACTTGAAGAACCCGGTCTCCTGCAGGGCCTTGACGGACTCCTCGGGCACGCGGCGCGCGTCCTCGGTGTCCTGGGCCCGTTCCCGCAGGACCGGCAGGAGGTCCCGGACCCCGGCGATCACCTGCTCGCTCATGCGCAGTCCTCTCTCGCGTTCACTCCCGCAAGACTAGAACACGTTCTCGTTTTTGTCGAGAACACCCTGCGCCAGGGCCGAGTTGATCCCCGCCCTGCGGCCGGAAAACACGCAGTCGGCCAGCGAAAGGCCGCTGACGTAGGACCTGGAACAGATTCCCACCGCGGTGCGGCCGGCCGCGTAGAGGCCCTTGATCGGCGCACCCTCGGCGTCCCGGACCGCGCCGGTGTCCTCGTCGACGACCAGGCCGCCGAGGGTGAGCATCGGGGTCGGGTAGCCGAGGTTGGGCCGCACCGAGACGTCGATGAGCGAGAACGGCGGGTTGTCCAGGCGCCGGGCGAACTCGGCGGGCTTGCCCATCGGGTCCTCGGCGCCGTGGTAGGCCTCGACGCTGGCGCGCAGCCCCGCCGCGTCGACCCCGGCCTTGCGCGCGACCTCGTCGAGCGTGGACCCGACGACCCGCCCGCGGCGCAACAGGTACCGCAGCTGCAGGCCCTGGAACCACTGGCTCTGCTTGCTCCCGTCACGCCGGGCTTCGGCGACGATCGGCGCGTCGACCAGCAGCCAGCCCTTGCCGTCGTGCCGTTCGATCAGCCGCTCGCCGACGGCGGCGCCGTACCGGGACTCGTCGATGATCCGCTGCCCAGCGGCGTCGACGATGATCCCGCCGAGGAACGCGCTCGGCGGTGTCACGAACCGCCACGCCGAGATCCGGCCCAGCTCCGCGGTCGCTCCCCCGGCCTCGACGCCCATCCGGATGCCCGAACCGTCGTCGGCGGCCGTCCCCAGCGGCAGGCCGCCGCGGTAGGCAGGCGCGTGTTCGCGGGCCATCTCACGGTTGGCGATGAACCCGCCGGCGGCGAGGACGACCCCGCGGCGCGCGGTGATCCGCAGCTCGCGGGCGTGCGCGCGTTCGAGCCGTTCGACGCGCCGGTGCAGGGGTTTCCGCACCGCCGGGACGTAGATGCCGGGCTTGGCGGAGTACTGCGCGAGCCGCCGGTGGCGGGCCTTCACCGAGGCGGACGCGTCGCGCAGGGTGTCCACGACGACCCCGGTGACCACGCCCTGCTCGGTGACCAGCGAGCGCACCCGCGTCTGCGTCAGCACGCGGATGCCGCGCCGGCGCACGGCTTCGGCGAGCCGGGTCATCAGCGTCTTCCCGGACGTGCCGGGGCCTTTGACGCGGTGGCCGCGCGGCGCCGGTTTCGCCGCGTCGCGGAAGCCGCCCGCGGCCTCGCTGCCGGAGTAGTAGAGGTAGTACTTGTCGCTCGGGTACGACGTCTTGTACGGGCAGAGGCTGCCTTCGAACGGGACGCCGTTGCCCTCCAGCCAGGTGATCATCTCGCGGCTGCCCTCGCAGAAGCGCCGCAGTGTTTTCTCGGAGACGACGTCCCCGGCTTCGAGGCGCAGGTAGTCGTACATCGCGTCGACGGAATCGCCGACGCCGGCGTCCTGCTGCTGGCTGGTGCCGCCGCCCGCGTAGACCACGCCACCGCTCACCGCGCTGGCGCCACCACCGGCGAAGCGCTCGACGATGACGACGTCCGCACCGGCGTCGGCGGCTTCGAGGGCGGCGCACGCGCCGGCCGCCCCGAACCCCACGATGACCACGTCCGCGACGAGTTCGTCCATGGTTCGTTACCCTAGAACTGAAACACGTTCTCGTCTATGGTGGCCGAAAGCGACTCCCAACTGGATACTCATGTAGTGGAACACGTTACAGGTGAGGTGGCATGACGGAGCAGTTCGACGTCGTCGTGGTCGGCAGCGGCGCTGCCGGGATGACCGCCGCGCTGGCCGCGGCCCACCGCGGCCTGAGTGTCGTCGTCCTCGAGAAGGCCGCGCACTTCGGCGGGTCCACCGCGCGCTCCGGCGGCGGGGTCTGGCTGCCGGGCAACCACGCGCTGCGCGCCGCCGGGATCGACGAGCCGCCCGAGCGGGCGCGCGAGTACCTCGCCTCGATCGTCGGGGACGTCGTCCCGGCCGTCCGGCGCGACACGTTCCTCGCCCACGGCCCCGAGGTGCTGCGGTTCGTCTGCGACCACACCCCGCTGAAGTTCCGCTGGGTCCGCGACTACAGCGACTACCACCCCGAGGCGCCCGGCGGGCGGCCCGGCGGCCGGTCGGTCGAGCCCGTCGCGCTCGACGGCCACCTGCTCGGCGACGACCTGGCGCACCTCGAACCGCCCTACAGCGCTCCCCCGCTCGGCGTCCCGATCACCCAGGCGGACTACCGCTGGCTGAGCCTGCTGGCCCGGCACCCCCGCGGGGCCGTCCGGCTACTGTCGCTGGGCACGCAGTGGCTGGCCGGGAAGGTCCGCCGCCAGCGGTTGCTGGCCATGGGGCAAGCGCTTGCGGCCGGGCTGCGGATCGGCCTGACCCGGGCGGACGTCGACGTCCGGCTCGACACGGCGCTGGTCGACCTGCAGGTCGAAGGCGACCGGGTCACCGGGGTGGTCACGGCGCAGGGAACGATCGGAGCCCGGCGCGGCGTGATCCTCGCCAGCGGCGGCTTCGAGCAGAACCTCGAGATGCGCGAGAAGTACCAGCGCGCGCCGATCGGCACCGAGTGGACCGTCGGCGCCGCGGCCAACACCGGTGACGGCATCACCGCCGGCCTCAAGCTCGGCGCCGCCCTCGACCTGATGGACGACGCCTGGTGGGGCCCGACCCTGCCGCTCACCGGCGGCCCGTGGTTCGCGCTGGCCGAGCGCTCCCGGCCGCGGTGCGTGATGGTCGACGCGCGCGGCGAGCGGTTCGTCAACGAGTCGGCGCCGTACGTCGAGGCCGTGCACGCGATGTACGGCGAGGGGGACGGCCCGGGCGAGCACATCCCGACCTGGCTGGTGTTCGACCAGCGCTACAAGGACCGGTACATGTTCACCGGCATCGGGCCGCGCCAGCCGCTGCCCGGCCGCTGGTTCAAGGCCGGGATCGCGGCGAAGTCGTCTTCGCTGGCCGGGCTGGCCGAGAAGATCGGCGTCCCGGCGGAGTCCCTCGAAGCGACCATCGAGCGCTTCAACGGCTTCGCGCGCAACGGCGTCGACGAGGACTTCCAGCGCGGGCTCAGCAAGTACGACCACTACTACGGCGACCCTCGCAACAAACCCAACCCCAGCCTCGGGCCGCTCGACAAGGCGCCGTACTACGCGGTGAAGATCGTGCCGGGCGACCTCGGCACCAAGGGCGGCCTGCGCACCGACGAACACGCGCAGGTCCTGCGCGAGGACGGCTCGGCCGTCCCGGGCCTGTACGCCGCGGGCAACGCCAGCGCGGCCGTGATGGGCCGGACGTACGCCGGGCCGGGCGCGACCATCGGCCCGGCCATGGTGTTCGGCTACCTTGCGGCGACGCGGCTGGCCCGCGAAGATCAAGAGACCACGGGAGGCGAGCGATGACGCAAGCTGACAACTCGGTCAGGACCATCTACGCCGGCGAGCCACCGACCCGGTTCGCCCGCGGCTGGCACTGCCTCGGCCTGGCCGAGCGCTTCCGCGACGGGAAACCGCACGCCATCACCGCGTTCGGCACGAAGCTGGTGGTTTTCGCGGACAGCCACGACGAGCTGCACGTGCTCGACGGCTACTGCCGGCACATGGGCGGCGACCTGACCCAGGGCACGGTCAAGGGGGACGAGGTGGCCTGCCCGTTCCACGACTGGCGCTGGAACGGCAAGGGCAAGTGCGTCGCGATCCCCTACGCCAAGCGGGTTCCGCTGCGCGCGCGGACGCGCTCGTGGCAGACGCTGGAGCAGAACGGCCAGCTGCTCGTGTGGCACGACCCCGAGGGCAACCCGCCGGCGGAAGAACTGGCGATCCCGCGGATCGAGGCGGCCTACAGCTCCGAGTGGAGCAACTGGACGTGGGACTCGATCCTCATCGAGGGCTCGAACTGCCGCGAGATCATCGACAACGTCGTGGACATGGCCCACTTCTTCTACATCCACTACGCCTACCCGACGTACTTCAAGAACGTCTTCGAGGGCCACATCGCGACGCAGTACCTCAACACCAAGGGCCGCCCGGACATGGGCATGGCGTCCAACTACGGCGGCGAGGACAACCTGCTGCGGTCGGAGGCGTCGTACTTCGGGCCGTCGTACATGATCAACGACCTGGTGAACTCCTTCCAGGGGTACGAGATCCAGAGCGTGCTGATCAACTGCCACTACCCCGTGACGCCGACGTCGTTCGTGCTGCAGTACGGGATGAAGGTCAAGAAGCAGGACGGGCTTTCCGACGAGCACGCCGACAAGATCGCGGCGAAGCTGGCCAAGGGCATCGGCGCCGGCTTCCTGCAGGACGTCGAGATCTGGAAGCACAAGACGCAGATCGAGAACCCGCTGCTGTGCGAAGAGGATGGTCCGGTCTACCAGCTTCGCCGCTGGTACCAGCAGTTCTACGTCGACGCCGCCGACGTCACCGAGGACATGACCCGGCGCTTCGAGTTCGAAGTGGACACTTCCAAGGCGAACGAGGCGTGGGCGGCCGAGGTGGCGGAGAACCTGGCCAGGCAGAAGGCGGAGGCCGAGGTGTGACCACGCCGGAGACCGTCGAGTTCCTCACCGGCGGCCTGCGGCCGCACGAGTGCCGCAGCTGCGGGACCTGCGTGCTGGTGAAGAAGAACAGCATCAACCACACCAGCATCCAGTGGACGACGAACGCGGCCGAGAGCTGCCCGGTGTTCGCCGACGCCGACCGGCCGACCGCGTTGCTCGACACCTGCCCGAAGCTCTCGGACAGCATCGACGACGCGGTGCGCGAAGGCACGCTGGTGGTCGCGGATGGCTGAGCGGGTCTACACCCTGACGGTCGCCGACGTCGTCGTCGAGACGCCGGACGCGCGCTCGGTGGTGTTCGAGATCCCCGGCGAGCACGCCTCGGCGTTCCAGTACGCGGCCGGCCAGTTCCTGACCCTGCGGATCCCGAGCGAGCGGACCGGCTCGGTGGCGCGGTGTTATTCGCTGTCGAGTGCGCCGCACGAGAACCGCGTGCAGGTGACGGTCAAGCGCACCGACGGCGGCTACGGGTCGAGCTGGATCTGCGACGAGCTGCGGGCCGGGATGAGCCTGGACGTGCTGGCGCCGGCCGGGGTGTTCACACCGTCCTCAGTGGACGAAGACTTCCTGCTCTTCGCCGCGGGCAGCGGGATCACGCCGGTGATGGCGATCCTGAAGACCGCGCTGGAGCAGGGATCCGGGCGTGTGGTGCTGGTCTACGCGAACCGCGACGAGGCGTCGGTGATCTTCGGCGGCGAGCTGCGGTCGCTGGCCAAGAGGTACGGCGACCGGCTCGTCGTGGTGCACTGGCTGGAGAGCGTCCAGGGCCTGCCGGACGTCGCGCAGCTGCGCGGGCTGGCGTCCGCGTTCACGGCGTACGAAGCGTTCCTCTGCGGTCCGGCGCCGTTCATGGCCGCCGTGAAGGAGGCGCTCGGGCAGCTCGGCGTGCCGCGGGAGCGGGTGCACATCGAGAAGTTCACGTCGCTGTCAGGGAATCCCTTCGAATCCGCGGCGCCCGAGCCTGTCGAAGAATCGGACGAGGCGCCCGCGTCGCTGACCGTGACCCTGGACGGCGAGACGCGGTCGATGCCGTGGCCGCGCCGGCGCAAGCTGCTGGACCACCTGCTGGAGGCGGGTCTCGACGCGCCGTATTCGTGCCGCGAGGGACAATGCAGTGCGTGCGCGTGCCGGATCGAGTCGGGTGAGGTGAAGATGCTGCACAACGAGGTCCTCGACGCCGAGGACATCGCGGACGGCATCGTGCTCGCCTGCCAGTCGCTGCCGGTCACCGACGACGTCTCGATCAGCTACGAATAGGAGCACCGCGTGCCCATCGATCCCGCCGTCGCCATCGGCGCGCACATCGGGGAAGTGAGCTTCGCCTGGACGCCGTCGGACGTGCTGCTCTACCACCTGGCGCTGGGCGCGGGCCCGGACGAGCAGCGCTACACCTACGAGCGTGACCTGGTGGTCGTCCCGACGTTCGCGACGGTCGCGGCCAACCTGCGGGTGTTCGAACCGCCGGCCCTGTCGTTCCCCGGGGTGGAGATCGACCTGGCGAAGGTGCTGCACGGCAAGCAGGAGATCACGCTGCACGGGCCGATCCCGGTCGAGGGCAAGGCGGTCGCGCGCTCGCGCATCGCGGACGTCTTCGACAAGGGCAAGGCGGCGGTGATCGTCCAGGAGGTCGACGTCACCTCGGCCGACGGCAGTCCTCTGTGGACGGCCCGGTCGAGCATCTTCGCCCGCGGCGAGGGCGGTTTCGGCGGCTCACGCGGACCGTCGGACCGCATCGAGTGGCCTTCGCGAGACCCGGACTTCGTCCTCGAGACGCCGACGTTGCCGCAGCAGGCGCTGCTCTACCGCCTGTGCGGGGACCGCAACCCGCTGCACGCGGACCCGGCGTTCGCTTCGGCCGCGGGCTTTCCGAGCCCGATCCTGCACGGGCTGTGCACGTACGGCGTGGTGGCGCGCGTGCTGATCAACGAGTTCCTCGACGGCGACCCGTCGCGGGTCGGCTCGTTCGCCACGAAGTTCGCCGGCGTGGTGTTCCCGGGCGAGACGCTGCGCACCCGCGTGTGGCGCGGCGACGACCGCCTGCTGGTCAGCACGTCGGCCGTCGAGCGCGAGGACGCGCCGGTGCTGGCGGACACGGTCCTGACGTTCACCTGAGGTGCGCCGCCTCTACGTCGTCACCCACCCCGAGGCCACCCACCATGTGGAAGGCCTCGTCGGCGGCTGGTACGACTCGGCCCTCACCGTCGGCCCCTGCGTGAGCCGGCACCGCACGACAGCGAGGCCGAGCGGCACAGCTCCGGTCTGCGGCAGACCATCGAGACCGCCGAGCCGATTGCGACCGTCTTCACGGTGCGGGCGAACCTGCGGTCCGACCTGCGACAGCAGTCCTGCGGCATCGCGGGCGGGCGGCCGCATTCATGGCTCGACGAGCGTTCGTCCTGCCATCGGTGAACGGCTCGACCACGACGAAGGCATCGAGACCGCCGAATACCAAGCTCGCCTGGTCACCCCCATACCGCGTCGTGGACCCATCCGGCGAGCAACCGCCCGCACAAGATCGTCGTCACCCGCGGCGGTTCGCTAAGCCGGGTCGTGGCCGCGCGGCTCGGTCTGCCCGTCGTGGGCCGCGCCCCCGTGCGCCTCGACACCGGGCACCTCTGAGAAGTGGCCCGCGTCACCCCCGTCCACGGGCTGATCGCCCGGTCGCCGGCGCGCTACCGTGGACGGGGAGCGACCTCGGGAGGACGGGACACGATGCCGGAATACTTCGTGGTGCGGGGCACGGTCGAGCACGGTGACGAGCGTGGCCGGGAGCTGGGCTTCCCCACCGCCAACATCGCGCTCCGCGACCAGGACGGCTCCGTCGGGGACGGGGTGTGGGCCGGCTGGGTGCAGCGCGGGGACGGCACCCGCGTCGCGGCGGCCGTGTCCGTCGGGCGGCGGCCGACCTACTACGGCGCCGACGGCTACCGGCTGCTCGAAGCGCACCTGCTGGAGTTCACCGGTGACCTCTACGACGAGACGCTCGTCGTCTGGCTCGGCGCCCACCTGCGCGACCAGCAGGCCTACTCCTCCGCCGAGGACCTCATCACCGCGCTGAAGAACGACATCGCCGTCGCGACGCAGTGGACGGCCGAGCACCCCGCCGCGTCGCTGCCGGAACCCGGGGACAGCCCGCTCGGCGAGGTCCGGCGCGTCCAGGGCTAGC
>NZ_JAYFSI010000023.1:0-92464 GCF_034929455.1 Amycolatopsis heterodermiae | reverse complement strand
AGGCGCCACGAGGCCGCGTACGTCGCGCTGCTCCCCCACTGCGCGGACGCGACGGTGCTCGAAGCCGGCTGCGGCGAGGGCTACGGCGCGGGGCTCGTCGCGACCAAGGCCCGCCGGGTGCTCGCGCTTGACTACGACGTGCCGACCACCGAGCACGTCGCCCGCCGCTACCCGGAGGTCGCCGTCGCGCGGGCGAACCTCGCATACCTGCCGCTGCGGGACGCTTCGGTGGACGTCGTGGCCAATTTCCAGGTCATCGAGCACCTCTGGGACCAGGCGGGGTTCCTTGCCGAGTGCTGGCGGGTGTTGTCGCCAGGAGGAAAACTGCTGGTCACGACCCCGAATCGGCTCACCTTCACCCCGGACAGCGACACACCGCTGAATCCGTACCACACCCGCGAGCTGGCGCCGTCCGAGCTGGCCGGGCTCCTCGCCGACGCCGATTTCGAGGTCGAGACACTGCACGGCCTGCACCACGGCGAGGCCGTCCGCGCGCTCGACGAGCGGTACGGCGGCTCGATCATCGACGCGCAGCTGGACGTCGTCATGGGCGAGCTGCCCGGGCAGGCCGTCTGGCCGGAGGCGCTGCTCGCCGACGTCGCCGCGATCGAGGTGGCCGGGTTCGACATCCACGGCGACGACCTCGACGCGAGCCTGGACCTGATCGCCGTGGCGGTGCGCCGGTGACGGACGACTACGAGGGCACGTTCTGCCTCGTCCTTCACAGCCACCTGCCGTGGCTCCCGCACCACGGCACCTGGCCGGTCGGTGAGGAATGGCTGTACCAGGCGTGGGCGCACTCGTACCTGCCGATGGTCGACCTGCTCGAACGCTTTGCCGCCGAAGGCCGCCGGGACGTGCTGACCCTCGGCATGACGCCGGTGCTCGCCGCGCAGCTCGACGACCCGTACAGCATCCGCGCGTGCCACGACTGGCTCGGCCACTGGCAGCTGCGCGCCCAGCACGCGTCGACGCTGTGGCGCGACGACCCGATCCTGCGCGAGCTGGCCGCGGCCGAGCACCGGACCGCGGTCCGCGCGGCCGAGGAACTCGGGACGCGCTGGCGGCACGGCTTCTCCCCGATCCTGCGATCCCTGGTCGACAACTCGACCATCGAGGTGCTGGGCGGGCCGCTGGCCCACCCGTTCCAGCCGCTGCTGGACCCGCGCGTGCGGGAGTTCGCGCTGAACGCCGGCCTCACCGACACGGCGCTGCGGCTCGGTTCGCGACCCGAGGGAATTTGGGCGCCGGAGTGCGGCTACGCGCCTGGTATGGAAACGGACTACGCGGCCGCCGGCGTGCGGCGCTTCATGGTCGACGGCCCGTCGCTGCGCGGCGAGACCTGGGCCGCCCGGCCGGTCGGCGACAGCGACGTCCTCGCCTTCGGCCGCGACCTCGAAGTCACCTACCGCGTCTGGTCGCCGAAAGCCGGCTACCCCGGCCACGCCGCGTACCGCGACTTCCACACCTGGGCGCACGAGGTCGGTCTCAAGGCATCGCGGGTCACCGGCAAGACCATCCAGCCGCAGGACAAGGAGCCGTACGACCCGGCACTCGCCGCGGACGTGCTGGGCCTGCACGTCAAGGACTTCGTCGACACCGTGGTCACGCGGCTGCGGTCACTGAAGCGGCAACACGGGCGCGAGTCGCTCGTGGTCGCCGCATACGACACGGAACTGTTCGGGCACTGGTGGCACGAAGGACCGGCCTGGCTGGAGGGTGTGCTGCGCGCGCTGCCCGAGGCCGGGGTCCGCGTGACGACGCTGAAGGGCGCGCTCGAAGCCGGGCACGTCGGCCCGCCGATCGACCTGCCCGCGTCGTCGTGGGGATCGGGCAAGGACTGGCGCGTCTGGGACGGCGAGCAGGTCCAGGACATGGTCGAGGCCAACACGGCGTTGCAGAAACGGATGCTGGACCTCGTCGCCGATGTGCCGACCACGGCTCGTGACGCCGTCGCCGACCAGGCCGTCGCCGAGGCGATGCTGGCGCTGGAAAGCGACTGGGCGTTCATGGTCACCAAGGACTCCGCCGCCGACTACGCGCGGCGCCGGGCCGCGGTGCACACCGAACGCTTCGACGTGCTGGCCGGGGCGTTGCGCCGCGGCGACCGCGCGCGGGGTGAGGAACTGGCCGCGGCCTACCGCGCCGAAGACGGACCGTTCGGGCACCTCGACGCCCGGGCGCTCAAGCACTAGAGAAAGGACCCATCGGATGGGGATCCACGAAATTCCGGTCAAGACGCTCGACGGGCAGGACAGCTCGCTGGGTTCGCTGGCCGGCAAGGCGATGCTGGTGGTCAACGTCGCGTCGAAGTGCGGCCTGACCCCGCAGTACTCCGGCCTCGAGCGGCTGCAGGAGCGCTTCGGCGCCCAGGGTTTCTCCGTGGTCGGTTTTCCGTGCAACCAGTTCGCCGGGCAGGAGCCGGGCAGCGCGGAGGAGATCCAGACGTTCTGCTCCACGACCTACGGCGTCACCTTCCCGCTGTTCGAGAAGATCGACGTCAACGGCGACGAGCGGCATCCGCTGTACTCGGAGCTGACCAAGACGGAGGACGCCGAGGGCGCGTCCGGCGACGTCCAGTGGAACTTCGAGAAGTTCCTCGTGAGCGCCGACGGTGAGGTCCTGGCGCGGTTCCGGCCGCGCACCGAGCCCGAGGACGAGACGGTCGTCAAGGCCATCGAGGCGGCCCTTCCCGCGTGACGGCGGCCCGGGGCGCGCTCCCCCGGAGTCCCCGGAATTCACCGGATCGACGGGTTCCAGCGGCCGTTCGGGTATCACGGAAACACGCCTGAAAACGGTTTTCGTGATCCGGACGGTCGAACTCCGGGTGATCAGCCTGCCGTTTTCCCCGCTCCGCACCGAATACTTTTCACGACGCCATTCCGGCGTCGTAGCGTGCGAGAAGGGATCACCGATGAGCACCTCCAGACGCCGGGCCGCGCTGGCCGCGTTCCCCGTGGCACTCGGGCTGCTGCTGGCCGGACCGGCGGTGGGTACGGCCTCGGCCGCGCCGCAGTCCGACGCGGCCGGCCAGGCTCGCCACTGCCTGCTGTGCGTCGGCCACCACCATCACCACGGTCACATCAACATCCTGGGTCTCCACCTGGGACTCTGGTTGCACCTGTAGATCCCGGCTCCGCCGTGCCGGGGCGGTGGCCTCCCGCCCCGGCACGTTCACAGGCCGAGTTGAGCGCGTCCGACGTCGTTGAGGTCGTCGATGGTGGCGCGGCCGGTCCAGTTCACCTCGTAGTCTTCCGGCGCGAAATCGCCCGGGCTCTTGCCGGCCGAGAATGCCCGGCCGCATTTTTCGGCGTAGGCGGCGTTCTTCGCGCAGTGGGGGCTCGCCGGGATGTACATGACGTTTCCCCAGCGATCCGGATTGGTGCCGTCGGCGACGGCGTGGATGACGTCGCCGTGCCACCAGACCGTGTCGCCCGGTTCGACGGCGGGAATCGAGGTCAGCGCGGGCAGCAGGTCGTCGTGGTACTTGTCGCTGACCGGCAACGCCTGGCCGTTGGCCGCGCCGCAGAGGTCGTCGTCGGGGATGTCGTCCTGGAGCGCGCGAAGCAGGACATACGCGATCGCGGACGGGATCGGCACCACCTGCAGGACGCCGTCGCCCGGTCGCATTTCCGACAACGCCGTCCAGCCCTGGAAGGTGCGGAAGGCCGAGCACATGACGGTGGACGGGAATTCGTCCACTTCGGTGCGGTGGGCGCCGTCCCACGGGTCGTACTCCTGCCAGTTTCCGGCGAAGACGTGCCGGAACACCTGCTGGTAGGCGGGCAGCAGCCAGCGTTCGACCGAGCCGGAGTCGGTGTGCGCGGACAGCCCGAGCGACGCCGACCCGGGCGCGCGCCGCCGGATGCGGTCGGGGTAGGCCGTGTCGCGATCGGGGTCGAACCAGACGCGGCCCTCGGACTCGTACCGCCAGAAGGAGTTGAGGAACCGCCGGACGGCGACCATGTTCTCGTGCTGGCGCGCCTGGATCTGCGGCTTCGACCAGTAGACCGGGTAGATCTGCGGCTGACCGGAGGCGAGCCCGGCGAAGACGTCGTCGGCCGGGCCTTGGTAGGTCCCCGCGAAGTCGTTGTCGGCGAGGTAGGCGGCGAGCTCGGCGTCCCAGCCTTCGGCCGTTTCGCGCGCGAAGGTGCCCTTCACGACGGCGCAGCCTCGCCGCCGGACGGCGTCCACGGTCCGCTGTGGCACGGTCCCGTCGGCGATGTCACGGAATCGGACCACGGGGAAAGCGTCCTGGTCGGCGGCGACGGCGTCGACCTCCCGCCGCATCCACTCCCGGACTTCCGCGAACGCGCCGGCGACGTCGCCGACCCGGGCGCGCAGCTCGTTCTTGGTCCGCGTGACGGCCTCGGACATGTTCGCCGGCAGTTCTGTGGTGGTCATCGGTGTCCTCCGCGATCTTTTGGTTAGGACTCCTTACTAGAATGTCCTCGCTACGGTAACCCCGTCCGTTCCCGGCCACAAGAGGTGCGATGTCCGACCCCGACCGGCCGCTCCCGCGCCTGGCGATGCTGCGGGCCATGACCGACCGCGCGGTGCTCGACCACGTCTTCGTCCACAACCGGACCACGCGCGCCGAACTGGCCGCGACCACCGGGATCTCGAAGCCGACGATCTCCGAGTCCGTCCGGCGGCTCGAGACGGCGGGCGCGTTGCGGGCCACCGGCACGGACCAGACCGGCCGCCGCGGCCGGATCGCGACGTTCTACGAACTGGCCGCGGACGCCGGCCGGGTCGTCGCCGCGGAGGTCAACCAGCAGGGCATCCGCACGGTGACCACCGACCTGACCGGCGCGATCCTGGCCGCCGACCACCACGCGCCGGATGGTCGCCCGATGACCACGGCGGTCCGCGCCGCCGTCGCCGCCGCGAGCGCCGGGGGACCGGGGCCGATCCGCGCGACGGCGGTCTCGGTGGCCAACCCGGTCGACCCGGTGACGCACGAGGTCGTCGCGCTGCCCGGGTCGCCGTTCCCCGAAGGCACGATCCGGGCCGGCGAAATCGGCCGGGACGTCCTGCTCGACAACGACGTCAACTTCTCGGCACTCGCCGAACGCCGGGAAGGCGCGGCGCGGGACGCGAAGAGCTTCGTCTACGTCTATGTCGGCGCCGGGCTCGGTGTGAGTCTCTACGTCGGCGATCAGCTGATCCGCGGTGCGCACGGTCTGGCGGGCGAGATCGGCTACTTGGACAGCTCCGGCGCGACGCTCGCCGAGGCGCTGGCCGGCCAGGGTTTCGGCAGGTCGGACGCGCCGTCGCTGGATGTGGACGCGATTCTGACCACGCTCTCACGCGCCGCCGAGGGAGACGCCGCGGCCGATTCGCGGCTACGGCAGCTGGGCGAGACGCTCGGCCGGGCGGTGGCCGCGATCTGCACCATCGTCGACCCGGACGTGGTCCTGCTGGGCGGCCCGGCCGGGAGCCGTCCGGAGCTGGTGGCCGAAATCCGGCAGACGGTCATCGCCGCGGCGCCAGGCCCGGTCCGGGTGGAGGCGGGCGCGGTGACGGACTCGGCAGCGCTGCGAGGCGCGTTGTTGTCGGCGCTCGACCACGGCCGCGACGCCATGCTGGCGGCGGTTGCCGAAGGTTAGGCCCCCGGCCTCCAACAGTTGCCAAAGCGGTCTCTGTCGTTGCCGAAGTCCGACGACTGCCTGTCAGCAGCACTGCGCCGGGGGTGTTGCCGAAATCAGGCAGAGCCCGCGTCGATCACCGCGCGGACGCACTTCGCCACGACCGCCGGGTCGACCTTCATGACCTCCCGGTCGTACGTCAGCAGGCCGTTGACCTCGTTTTCGACATCCGTCGTCTGGGTGTAGATGGCGCCGGACAGGCCGCGCTCCGCGACCACTCGCTCCAAGCCGGCACTCACCTCCGTGTAGCGCTCGGTGAGCCGTTCCGACGTCGGGGTCATCTCGTACGCGTTCGGCGGGCCGGGCCAGCGGTGGTCGTCGAGAACCAGGCCGAGGCCGCCGTACTCGCCGTCGACGATCGCGCGGCCGTCGTGGACCGCCGGTTCACCGGGACCGACGTACGTGTGGTCGTCGTAGACGTCTCCCGCGCCGGTGTCGGGGCGGGAGAAGCAGCAGTTGACGCCGCTGTTGGCGATCACCAGCCGGGTCGGGTCGAGCGACTTGACCAGTTCCGCGACCCGGGCCGTGTCGTACTCGCCCCAGCCCTCGTTGAACGGCACCCAGCCGACGATCGACGGGACCGCCCGCAGTTGTGTGATCATTTTGATCAGTTCTGCTTCGAACCGCTCGCGCGCCTGTGGGACCGGGTCCGGCGCGATGCCGGGCGGGCCGTCGAACGAGACCGTCAGGGACGGCATGTCCTGCCAGACGACCAGGCCCAGCGTGTCGGCCCAGAAGTACCAACGAGCCGGCTCGACCTTGACGTGTTTGCGGACGAAGTTGAAGCCCAGCTCCCTCGTCTTTTCGAGGTCGAACCGCAGGGCGTCGTCGGTCGGCGCGGTCGAGATGCCGTCGGGCCAGTAGCCCTGGTCGAGCGGGCCGTGGAGGAAGGTGATCCGGCCGTTGAGCGCGATCCGCGGGCGGCCGTCGGCGTCGGGGATCAGGCCGATGGTCCGGAGGCCCGTGTAGCTGCCGACCTCGTCCAGGACCGCGCCGTGGCGGTCGAGCAGCCGGACTTCCAGGGTGTAGAGGTGCGGGTCGTCGGGGGTCCAGAGGTGTGGTTCGGGAACGTCCACGCGCACCGACGTGCCGGCTCCGCCTGAGCCGCGCGCCACCTCGCCGTCGGTGGTCGAAAGGACGACTACGACCTCGTCGCCGCCTGTGACCTGCGGGAAGACCGTCACGCCGGTGAGGTCCGGGGTCAGCTCCAGCCGTTCGACGCGGGCCGCGGGCACCGGCTCTAGCCAGACCGTCTGCCAGATGCCCGACGACGCCGTGTAGCAAATTCCGCCAGGGGCGTTGCGCTGCTTCCCGACCGGGAAGGGCTCTATGTCGGTGCGGTCCTCGGCACGGACGGTCAGCTCCTGCGGGCCCGCCGACCGCAGGACGTCGGTGATGTCCGCGCTGAACGCCGTGTAACCGCCCTCGTGCGTCGCGACCAGCTGGTTGTTGACCCAGACCTGGGCCTTCTGGTCGACCGCGCCGAAATGCAGCAGGACCCGGTCGCCGCGCCAGTCGTCCGGGATCTCGACGAGGCGGCGGTACCAGAGGACCTCGTCGCGTCGTCCGATTCCGGACAACGCCGACTCCGGCGGGAACGGCACCAGGATTCGCTCGGCGTAGCCGGACGGCCGGGGCTCGCCCGCAGCCGCCGGCCAGCCCGCGTACTCCCAGACGCCGTTGAGGTTCAGCCAGCGGGGCCGGGTCAGCTGGGGCCGCGGGTACTCGGGCAGCGCGTTGTCCGGGCCGACGTCACCGGACCACGGGGTGGGCAGGACGGGGTCGAGCCGCCGCCAGCCGGTGTCTTCAGGAGGAGTCATCCTGGCCGATGGTGGCAGAGATCCCGGGCCCGGCCAGTGATCGTCGTCACATTAGCGACATCCCTCGTGAGTCGGCTTCCCCGGGTGCCGCCGGGCACTTCCGACTCGCGAGTAACCTCTCCGCATGCGTGTGCTGATGCTGTCCTGGGAGTACCCGCCAGTGGCCATCGGTGGCCTGGCCAGGCACGTGCACGCGCTCGCCTGTCACCTGGTCCGGCAGGGTCACGAGGTCGTCGTCCTGTGCCGGCACGCCGCCGGCACCGACGCCGGGACGCACCCTCGCACCGACCGCGTCGTCGAAGGCGTGCGGATCATCCGGGTCGCCGAGGACCCGATGCACGTCACTTTCGAACGCGACCTCGTCGCCTGGACGCTGGCCATGGGGCACGCCATGGTCCGGGCCGCGCAGGATCTGCTGCGGAGCTGGCAGCCGGACGTCGTCCACGCGCACGACTGGCTGGTCGCGCACCCGGCCATCGCGATCGCCGAGGCCGCGCGGGTGCCGCTCGTCGGCACGATCCACGCCACGGAGGCCGGACGGCACTCCGGCTGGCTGTCGCACCCGCTGAACCAGCAAGTTCACTCGGTCGAGTGGTGGCTGGCCAACCGGGCCGACGCCCTGATCACGTGCTCGCAGGCCATGCGCCGCGAGGTCGCGCACCTCTTCGAGCTCGAGGCCGACGACGTCACCGTGATCCACAACGGCATCGAGGAACGCGGCTGGCAGGTGCCGGCCGACGAGATCGCCCACGCCCGCGAGGCTTACAGCCCGGCCGGGGCACCGCTGTTGCTCTATTTCGGACGACTCGAGTGGGAGAAGGGTGTCCAGGACCTGCTGGCCGCGCTCCCCCGCATCCGGCGACGCCATCCAGGCACGCGGGTGGTCGTCGCCGGAAAAGGACGACACTTCGACGAGCTCGTCGAGCAGTCGCGGAAGCTGCGGGTGCGGCGCGCGGTCGACTTCGTCGGGCACCTGTCCGACCGGGACCTGCGCGCGGCGCTCGCCGCGGCCGACGCCGTGGTCCTGCCCAGCCGGTACGAGCCGTTCGGGATCGTCGCCCTGGAAGCCGCGGCCGCGAAGGCGCCGCTGGTGGCGTCGACCGCCGGCGGGCTGGGTGAGGTCGTGGTCCACGGCGAGACCGGGCTGGCGTTCAGCCCGGGTGACGTCAGTGCCCTGGCCGACGCAGTGACCGCCGTGCTGAACGACGCGGACGCCGCGGCGCGGCGGGCCCAGGCGGCACAGGCACGGCTGGCCGCCGACTTCGACTGGGGCCGGATCGCCGAGGCGACCGCCGCGGTCTACCGGCGCGCGAAGCCGGGTGAGCCGGTGGAACTGCCACGGCCGAAGATCGCCACCGGCAACGCGTTCGAGCCGGTCGCGGCCGGGATCCCGGAACTGTAGGTACCGGGCGGGCTCAGAAGTGGCGGACCTGGACGCGGTCCGGGTGCGCCGCCGGGGCGGCCGTGGCCGCGGCGGCGACGGATGCGCAGGCGAAAAGGGCGACTAGCGAGACAAGGAAAGCGCTCAACTTGCTGGTCATCGGGACTCCTCGGGGAGCAGTGGCGCGACGGGCACCACGCAGCGAGCATCCGCGCACCCTCCCGGCGAAACAATAGGGAGAACACCACGGGCGGCTACGTAATCGCCTACCGTGACCGAATCGCCGGTCAGCGAACCCCGGTCAAGATCCGGACATGGACGTGTTCACGCAGCGGACCGCAGGGCTCGACCGCGCGCCGGACGCGCTCGGCGAATTCGGGCCTCGCGTCGGGAGCCGGCAGCTGGTCCGGGCTCATCGCCGAAAACACGCCACCGACGATCTCCTCGACGGTGAGCGTGGCCGAGTATTCGACAACCCGCAGGTCGACGGCGTATCCGGCGGCCGAGAGAGCGTCTCGGTAGCGTTCCTGGCTTGCCGCGTCGGTGCCGCACGTCCGGTGCAGCGGGACGCCCAGGTGGTCGGACAGGACCTGTCGTAGCGCGGTCGACCACGCGGTGTCCTGGAGCCACAGCGGCTCGCCGTTGGTCACCACCGCGACACCGCCGCCGGGGCGCAGGAGCGGGCGGCCCGCCGCGAACAGCTGCTCGTGGTCCATCCAGTGCAACGCCTGCGCCACGGTCACCGCGCCCAGCCGGCCGGGGCCGAGGGCTGTGGTCAACGCGGGGACATCGGTGTCCGCGCCCAGGAGCCAGGTGACGTTCGGCTCGGTCGTCGCCCGGCGGGCCTCGGCCAGCATGTCCGGTTCCGGGTCCATGCCCAGCACGGCGCCGGCTCGCGGCGCCAGGACCCGGGTGAGCTGGCCGGTGCCGCAGCCGAGGTCGAGCACGACGTCGTCGCGTGTGAGACCACACGCGCTGACCAGGGCGTCCGCGACTTCGGGCGGGTAGCCGCGGCGGAACCGCTGGTAGTACTCGCTCACTTCGCCGCCGAACGCCGGTGCCGTCATGACCCGAGAATGCCGACGGAACCGGCGGGGCGGGGATGGTTCCGCTGAGGGCGGAGGGCTAGAAGACCGGCAGCAGGACGCCGTGCTCGGACTCGGGGCGCGGGCCGAAGATGCGACGGTCGGCCTCCGCGATCGGGACGTCGTTGATGCTCGCCTCGCGGCGGCGCATCAGGCCCTCGTCGCTGAACTCCCACAGCTCGTTGCCGTAGCTGCGGAACCACTGGCCGTCGGCGTTGCGGGACTCGTACTGGAACCGGACGCCGATGCGGTTGCCGCGAAACCCCCACAGCTCCTTGCGCAGGGCGTAGTCCAGTTCGCGCTCCCACTTCGCGGTCAGGAATTCGACGATCCGCGCGCGGCCGACGACGTGCTGGTCGCGATTGCGCCACACCGAATCCTCCGTGTACGCCAGCGAGACCCGCTCCGGGTCGCGGGTGTTCCACGCGTCCTCGGCGGCCTGGACCTTCTGGCGGGCGGTGTCCTCGTCGAACGGCGGGAACGGCGGACGCGGGGTCATGGACGGGCTCCTTCCGAGACCGGAACCGGGAGAACGTCCGTTCTCCAAGCCTGCCGCTAGAGTAGAGAACGCTCATTCTCCGCACCAGAGGCAGGTGACATGAATCCCACGGAGGCGACCGACCGGCTGCTGGAGGCCGCCGAGGAGCTCTTCTACGCCCACGGCGTGCAGGCCGTCGGGATGGACGCCGTCCGTGCGCGGTCCGGCGTCTCGCTCAAACGGCTCTACCAATGCTTCCCGGCCAAGAACGACCTTGTCGAGGCCTATCTCCTGAGCCGCGACGAACGCTGGCGGCGGTCGTTGCGCGAATTCGTCCACGCCCGGGGCGACGACCCGCTCGCCGTGTTCGACTGGCTGCACGACTGGTTCCGCGAGCCCGGCTTCCGCGGTTGCGCGTTCGTCAACTCGTTCGGCGAGTTCGGCCAACCGGCGCCCGGGATCGCCGCCGCGATCCGCAAGCACAAGGACGAGCTGCGGACCTACCTGCGTGGTCTGGTTCGTGACCACGGTGTCGCCGACCAGCTGTTCTCCCTGGTGGAGGGCGCGACCGTGCTCGCCGCGATCACCGGTGACCCGGGCGAGGCGAGCACGGCCCGTGCGGCCGCGAAGGTCCTCCTGGCCGCTCAGGGATAGAGCGTCAGCCCCGGGTCGAGCGCCACCGCCGTCAGCTGCGCGAGGCTCAGCGGCGGCGCCGGCATCTCGGGCTCGCCGCCCTGCTTCGCGTCTCCGGCGACGTTCTGCGCTTCCACGATGACGCCGGTGCCGTCGGGCTTGGTGACGTTCGAGCGGTCGACCGTGGGGCCGCCGGGGCTCGTCATCGTCGATTCGACGACGATTTCGCCGTGCGGCCCGGACGTCTTGGAGCACGACCCCGTCATGTCTTCCGGCAGGTTGTCGCACTCGGTCGAAGGTCCGTTGACGCTGCCGAGCCGGGTCACCATGGCCCAGACGTTGCCCCTCCGCGGCCCGTCGGCCGTCGTCGCCGCGGCCATGAAGTAGTCCTCACCGCCGCTGCACACCCCGCCGTCTTGCAGCACCGGTGTGGAGAACACGTGGTAGAAGGTCAGCGGCCCGTGTTGGGTCCCCTTCGGGTATTCGCCCTGGGCGTGCGCGGTCAGCTGCGTCCCCGCGGCGACCCGCTGCTGGACGGCCGCCTTCAGCACCGGCGTGAGCCGGGCGGCGACCACGGCCGGGTTCTGGCTCAGCGGCGGCCCGGTCGGCCGCGGGTCGAGCCCGCACGATTCGGGGGACGGCGGCGCCGACGGCGTGCCGTGCGCGCCGGGTGCCACCGCCGTCCCACCGGAGCCGCCGGGCACGAACACCAGCGCCGCGCCGACGGCCACCGCCGCCACGCCCGCGGCGGCCGCGGTCCACGGGTTGGCCACCCGGCGGACCCGCGCGCGGCGGCGTTCCCGGTCCAGCACCGTGTCGACGTCCACGGTGGACGGCGGGACGGCACCGATCGCCTCGTCGAACAGTTCCTTGCTCACTTGCCCTCCCTCAGTTCCGGCTCGCGGCGATCAGCACGCGCAGGGTGTCGAGCCCGCGCGCGGTCTGGCTCTTGACCGTCCCGGCGGAGCAGTCGAGGATCTCGGCCGTCTCCTCGATGGAGAGGTCGCAGTAGTAGCGCAGCACCACGGCCGCCCGGCGCCGCGGCGGCAGCGCGTCGAGCAGTTCGAGCAGGCCCAGCCGGGCCACGACGTCGTCGTTCGGCAGCACCGCCGGCTCGGGCACGATCTCGGACGGCTCTTCGCGCCGCCACGCCCGGCCCTTCTCGTCCAGCCACGTCCGCACGAGGATGCGGCGCACGTAGGCGTCGAGGAACTCCATCTGCCGGGCCCGCGGCCAGTGGCGATACAGCTTCCCGATCGTGATCGACACCAGGTCGTCCGCGAGGTGCCAGTCACGGCAGAGCAGGTACGCGGTGCGCCGCATGACCTCCATCCGGGCCGTGACGTAGTCGCGGTACCCCGTTTCGTCCGAACGTTTCACGCGTCCTCCTCGTCGCCTTCCACTCTGTCCAACCGGGCCGGGCGCCGGTGGGGTTGCCCCGGATCGCCGCGAATTCCGTGAGCGGGCAACTTCCGCTCACGCCGGCCCCGTTGCAGAAGGCGGAAAGTCCATCGACAGCGAGGATTGATCCGATGAGAAAACCGATCACCGCGGTGCTCGCGGTGACGCTGGCCGCGGGCGTGCTCGGCGCGCCCGCCGCCGGGGCCGCACCGGACGGCGTCGCGGCCGCGACGCCGGTCAAGATCACGTTGCTCACCGGCGACCAGGTGCTGGTCAGCGGCTCGGACGTGCGGGTGCTGCCCGCGCGGCGCGGCCGTCCGGTGCCGATCCGGCAGTACACCCGCCGCGGCGACCAGTACGTCGTCCCGGGCGACGCCGCCGAGCTGGTCCGGGCCGGGCGGCTCGACGAGCAGCTCTTCAACGTCACCGGCCTGCTCCGCCAGGGCTACGACGACGCGCACACCCCGCACGTGCCGCTGCTGGTGCGCCAGGCCGGCCCGGCCGTCGCCGCCCGCACCGGCGTGGCCGCCAAACGGACCACGCTCGGCTACACCGCGCTCGACGAGCCGAAGTCGGACGCGACGACGTTCTGGAACCGGCTCACCACCGCGCCCGCGACGCTGTCCGCGGGCACGACGAAGGTGTGGCTGAACGCGAAGGTGCGCGCCACGCTCGACCAGAGCGTGCCGCAGATCGGCGCGCCCGCCGCGTGGCAGGCGGGGCTGACCGGCCGCGACGTGCCGGTCGCGATCCTCGACACCGGCGTCGACGCCACGCACCCCGACCTGGCCGGCCGGATCGCGCAGAGCCGCGACTTCACCGGCAAGGGCAGCGTCGCGGACGGTTCCGGGCACGGCACGCACGTCGCGTCGACGATCTCCGGCTCCGGCGCGGCCTCCGGCGGGCGGTACAAGGGCGTCGCACCGGACGCGGCGCTCGCCGTCGGGAAGGTCCTCGACGACGACGGCAACGGCACGTTCGACGAGGTGCTGGCCGGCATGCAGTGGGCCGCGGCCGACGCGCACGCCCGCGTCGTCAACATGAGCCTCGGCAGCGGGCCGTCCGACGGCACCGACCCGGTGTCCGAAGCCGTGAACACGCTAACGCGCCAGTACGGGACGCTCTTCGTCGTCGCCGCGGGCAACTTCGGCCAGGACGAGTCCGTCGCGAGCCCGGCCGCGGCCGACGCGGCACTCGCCGTCGCCAGCGTGTCCAAGCAGGACGTCCTCAGCCCGTTCTCCAGCCGTGGTCCGCGGATCGGCGACGGCGCGGCCAAGCCGGACGTCGCCGCGCCCGGCGAGTCGATCACCGCGGCACGGCCGGCCGGGGTCCCGCCGCTGGGCGAGCCCGTCGGCGACTACTACCAGACGCTGGACGGAACGTCGATGGCGACGCCGCACGTCGCCGGAGCGGCCGCGATCCTGGCCCAGCAGCACCCGGACTGGGCGGGCGAACGGCTCAAGGCGGCGCTGACCAGCACCGCGGCGGACGTCGGCGCCGCGCCCACGGCGGTCGGCAGCGGCCGGGTCGACGTCGCCCGCGCGACGACCACGCCGGTCACCGCCACCGGCGGCGCGTCGGTCCACCTGCCGTGGCCGAACCACGGGACGACCGGGAAGAGCACGGTCACCTGGTACAACTCCGGCACCGCGCCGGTCACGCTGGCGCTCTCGCTCACCGGCGTGCCCGACGGGCTGGTCACCTTCCCGGCCACGGTCACCGTGCCCGCGGGCGGCAGCGCCCCGGTCGAGCTGACCGCGACGGCGCGGGACGGCCACCCGGGCACCTACTCCGGGATCCTCACCGCGCGGGCCGGTGACGTCAGCACACGCACGGCGTTGTCGGTGCGCCAGGAAGGCGAGATGTACGACCTCACCGTCGGGCTCGCCGACCGGGACGGCAAGCCGTGGGTGCCGACCGGCTATCCGCCGATCTCGCTCATCGACCTCGACACCGGCGCGCTCACCCAAGCCGAGCCGGGCACCTACCGGCTGCCGCGTGGTCGCTACGCCGTCAACACCGTGATCAAGACACCACGGCCGGGCCAGGAACCGAGCTACAGCTTCATCAGCCACCCCGAACTGGTCCTCGACCACGACGTCACGCAGGCCTTCGACGCGCGCGAGGGCAAAGCGGTGTCGCTCGAGCCGGACAACCCGGCGGCGCGCGGAGGTACCCAGACCATCGAACGGCTGAGCCGGATCACGAGCTGCTCGTGCGTCTTCGCCGACCGGTTCGACCTCGACCCGCGCTTCGACCCGGCGTTCGCCGCGACCGTGCCGGGCACGTCGTCCGGCACGTTCGCCTTCAGCCAGGAGCGGCGCGCAACCGAGCCGGAGCTGGAGCTGTCGGCCGACGACGGGACGCCGTTCGACGTCCGGGGCGTCTGGCTGGAGGCCGCTGCGCCGGGCGGGCGCACCACGCTGCCGGTGGCGTTCGGCGGCGCGGGCACGCCGGAGGACCTGGCGAAGATCGACGCCCGCGGCAAGCTCGTCGTCCTCCACCTGCCCCTGGGCACGGCGAGCGGCGACGGCTACCAGCGGCTCGCGAACGTCGAGAAGGCCGGGGCGAAGCTCGGCATGGTCGAACTGTCCGGCGACCCGACCGCCGCCACCGTGCTCGGCGGCGGGCTGCCGACGTTGACCATGCCGACGATCTGGAGCGCGCAGAGTGTCACCGGCCAGCGGTTCACCGCACTCGCGAAGACCGGCGGGGCGTCGGCGACGGTGGTCAGCCGCCCGTTGCCGAATTTCCGCTACGAACTCGGTGACGGCGTCGAGCGGCAGGTCACGGCGCCGCGGGTGCTGCGGCCCAAGACGCGTGACCTCGCCGAGGTGCACACGGCCTATTACGACAACGCGCCCGGGGAGGTCCGCTACGTCGCCGGCCGGGAGTTCTTCGGCCGCATGGTCGGGTACGGCTACACCGAGCCCGTCGCCGAGCAGCAGGCCCGATTCGAGTACTACTCCCCCGGCAAGTGGGATTCGGTGTGGACGGCCGGTCTCCGCGGTGACCTGACCCAGGAACTCGACCTGGCGGCAGGCGGGAAGTACCAGCTGAGCTGGAACAAAGCGGTGGCCGGGCCGACGTTGCGCGGTCTGATCGTCACCCACTCAGGGGAGACGCCGCGGCCGTGGGCATGGCGGAAGGACGGTGTCTTCGACCTCTGGTTGCCGTTTTTCGGCGACAGCACGGGACGGCCGCGCACGCCCGAGTCCTCCGTCGGGGACACCGGTTCGGTGAGCCTGTGGCGGGACGGCGTCGCGGTGCCGGTGGAGCCGTCGGGCGAGCCGACGCTGGCGACGATCCCGGTGCCGGACGCCGACGGCGCGTACCGGCTCACCGCCGAAGTCCACCGGCACGCGGACTGGTGGCCGCTGTCGACGGACGTCTCGGCGGAGTGGACGTTCCGCTCCTCGTCGGCGTCGGACGGCCAAGCCCTGCCGCTGCTGACCGCGCGGTTCGACCCCGCCGTCGACCTGCGGAACTCGGCGCCGGGCGGCCGGCTGTTCACGTTCCCGGCGTACGTCGAGAGGCAAGGGGGCGGTGCCGCGACGAAGCTGACCGTCGAGTCGTCGACCGACGACGGCCGCACATGGCAGCCCGTCACGGTCGCGCGCACGGGTGACCACTGGACGATCTGCGTGCGGAACCCGGCGAAGGGTTTCGTCTCGCTTCGGGCCACGGCGTCCGACGACGGCGGGAACACGGTGCGGCAGACCGTGCTCCGGGCGTACGCGGTGAGCTGACGTCGTGAGCGGTGCGACCCGGGCCGGTCGCACCGCTCACTCGTGGCAGTAGCTGAGCTGTTCGTCCCAATCCGGACCACGGCCGTGCGGGGTGAGGTCGAACAGGTTCCACACCGGCTCGATCGTCCCGACGTGGCGCGGGTCCTGGCCCGGTTCGGCCGGCTCGTACAGCAGCTCGGAACCCCAGAAGTGGCGGATCCCGTCGTCGCCGCGGTGGAAGACGTTGAGCATGGGCCGCGGGCTGCCGTCGGTCTCTTCGCCGTGGTAGTCCCGGCTGAACGTGGTGCCCGCGCACGAGAACAGCCGCAGCCGGCGCCAGCCTCGTTCGGCGGCGAACGTCAGTACGTGCTCGATCGGCGCCCGCGCGACGACGGCGAAGTCGGCGTGTGGCGAAAAATGCTCCATCGCGCCGTCGAGCTGGTCGAGCAACGCCGTGCAGGACGGGCACGGGCCCTGCTGCAGCGTCAGTTGTGCGCTTTCCCCCGACGCCGGACCGGGCCGGTCGTCGGTGGGGTCGCGCGGGAACATGTAGTGATAGACGACCAGGGTGTCGTTGCCCGGTGAGAACAAATCGGACAGTCGCACGTCGCCGTTGTCGCTCTGGAGGACATAGTCCTCGGGGACGAGACCGCCGGGCGGCAGGTCGCGGCGTTGCTCGGCGATCGCTTCGAGTTCGCGTCGCAGCGCGACTTCTCGTTCCAGCAGGCTGTCGCGCGCGGCGCGGTACTCGGGCGACTCGCCCGGGAAGCTCAGGCTCATGCCCGGGAAGGTACGCCGAAAAATGAAACTGGTCCGACGGCGGGGAGCCACCGCCGTCGGACCAGTTCCGGACCACACCATCCCAACAAGGGTGTGGTGCCGACGGTCCCTCGTCAGGTAGGGACCGTCGGAGCCCTGCTACCGGGCGTCTGTGAGGTACCGCGCGTAGGCACCCGTGGTGAGGAAGCTGGGCAGCTTCTCGCCGAGCGCGGTCTCGGTGAAGATCTCGTACGCGTCGCCCAAGCGGTTGCCGTCGCCGAGTTCCGCGCGGACCGACGCCAGTTCGTCGTCCAGGAACTCGACCGTCAGCTCGCGGGTGAGCGCCGTGCCGTCCTCGAGCTTCGTGCCGTTGCGGATCCACTGCCAGATCTGGCAGCGCGCGATCTCCGCGGTGGCCGCGTCCTCCATCAGGTTGTGGATCGCCGCCGCGCCGGTGCCGCGCAGCCACGCGTCGACGTAGCGCAGCGCGACGTTGATGTTCGCGCGGACACCCGCTTCGGTGACTTCGCCGCCGGCGCTCGCGACGTCGAGCAGGTCTTCGGCCATGACGTCGACGTCCTCGCGGAGCTTGCCGAGCTGGTTCGGCCAGCCGCCGAGCACGCCGTCGAACACCTCGCGGCAGACCGGGACCAGGCCGGGGTGCGCGACCCAAGAGCCGTCGAACCCGTCGCCGGCCTCGCGTTCCTTGTCGGCGCGGACCTTCTCCAGCGCCGTCGCGTTGATCTCGGGGTCCTTGCTCGGGATGAACGCGGCCATGCCACCGATGGCGTGCGCGCCGCGCTTGTGGCACGTCCGCACCAGCAGCTCGGTGTAGGCGCGCATGAACGGCACGGTCATCGTGACCTGCGCGCGGTCCGGCAGCACGAAGTCGGCGCCGTGCGCGGCGAAGTTCTTGATCATGCTGAAGATGTAGTCCCAGCGCCCGGCGTTGAGACCCGCCGCGTGCTCGCGCAGTTCGTAGAGGATCTCGTCCATCTCGAACGCGGCGGTGATCGTTTCGATCAGCACGGTGGCGCGGATCGTGCCGCGCGGGACGCCGAGCTCGCGCTGCGCCAGCAGGAAGACGTCGTTCCAGAGTCGCGCTTCGAGGTGGTTCTCGAGCTTCGGCAGGTAGAAATACGGGCCGACGCCGCGGGCCATCAGCTGGCGGGCGTTGTGGAAGAAGAACAGCCCGAAATCGACCAGGCTCGCCGACACGGGACGGCCGTCGATGCGGATGTGCTTCTCCACCAGGTGCCAGCCGCGGGGACGCGCGACGATCGTCGCCGGGTCGTCCCCGATCGTGTACTGCTTGCCGGCCTCGGTGGTGAAGTCGATGTTGCGGCGGATCGCGTCGAACAGGTTGAGCTGGCCGTCGATCACGTTGTGCCACGTCGGCGACGTCGCGTCCTCGAAGTCCGCCAGCCAGACCTTCGCGCCGGAGTTCAGCGCGTTGACCGTCATCTTGCGGTCGGTCGGGCCGGTGATCTCGACGCGGCGGTCCTCCAGGCCCGGCGCGGTCGGCGCGACGTTCCAGGACTCGTCGTCGCGGATCCGGCGGGTCTCGGGCAGGAAGCCGAGCGGCTTCTCCCCCGACTGCAGCTCCTCGCGGCGCACGCGGCGGGCGTCGAGCAGCTCGCGCCGGCGGCCGGCGAACGTGTTGTCGAGCTTGGCCAGGAAGTCGAGTGCCGCCGGGGTGAGGATTTCGGCGAACCGGCCCTCGACCGGCCCGGTGACCTCGATGCGGTAGTTCAGTCGATCAACCATGGGATGCCTCCGCGAGCAGAGCTGTGCAGGGAAGGGAAGTGGGGGTCGCGGGCCGGCGGCGCAGGGGTCGCCGCCGGCCCGCGAAGTGCGTCAGAACTGGGCTTCCTCCGTGGAACCCTTCAGCGCCGTGGTGGAGCTGGTCGGGTTCAGGGCGGTCGCGACCTGGTCGAAGAAACCGGTGCCGACCTCGCGCTGGTGCTTCGTGGCGGTGTAACCACGGGCCTCCGACGCGAACTCGCGCTCCTGCAGGTCGACGTAGGCGGTCATGCCCTCGCGGGCGTAACCGTGCGCCAGGTCGAACATCGAGTAGTTCAGGGCGTGGAAGCCGGCCAGCGTGATGAACTGGAACTTGTAGCCCATGTGGCCGAGCTCGCGCTGGAACTTCGCGATCGTGGCGTCGTCCAGGTGCTTCTTCCAGTTGAACGACGGCGAGCAGTTGTAGGCCAGCATCTGGTCCGGGAACTTCGCCTTGATCGCCTCGGCGTACTTGCGCGCCACCTCGAGGTCCGGCTTCGAGGTCTCCATCCAGAGCAGGTCGGCGTACTGGGCGTAGGCCAGGCCGCGCTCGATGCACGGGTCGATGCCGTTGGTGACCTCGTAGAAGCCCTCGGCGGTGCGTCCGCCGGTGAGGAACTGCTGGTCACGCTCGTCGACGTCGCTGGTCAGCAGCGTCGCGGCCTGCGCGTCGGTGCGGGCGACCACGAGGGTCGGCACGTCGAGGACGTCGGCCGCGAGGCGCGCGGCGTTCAGCGTGCGCTCGTGCTGCTTGGTCGGGATCAGCACCTTGCCGCCGAGGTGACCACACTTCTTCTCGGACGCGAGCTGGTCTTCCCAGTGCACGCCCGCGGCGCCGGCCGCGATCATGCCCTTCATCAGCTCGAACGCGTTGAGCGGGCCACCGAAGCCGGCTTCCGCGTCGGCGACGATCGGGGCGTACCAGTCGATGTCGGTGTTGCCCTCGGCCCAGTTGATCTGGTCGGCGCGGCCCAGCGCGTTGTTGATGCGGCGGACCACGGCCGGCACCGAGTTGGCCGGGTAGAGGCTCTGGTCGGGGTAGGTCTGGCCGGCCAGGTTGGCGTCGGCCGCGACCTGCCAGCCGGACAGGTAGATGGCCTGCAGGCCGGCGCGGACCTGCTGGACGGCCTGGTTGCCGGTGAGCGCGCCCAGCGCGTGGATGTAGTCCTCGGTGTGCAGGAGGTCCCACAGCTTCTCCGCGCCGCGGCGGGCCAGGGTGTGCTCTTCGACGACGCTGCCGCGCAGCTTGACGACGTCCTCGGCCGAGTAGGAGCGCTGCACGCCCGCCCAGCGGGGGTCGTTCGCCCACTTCGCGGTCAGCTCCGCGGCCGCCTGCTTGGCCTGTTCGGTCATCGGACTCTCCCGGTGTTGCGAAGTTTGCGATTGCTCGCCTTGCTTGACCTGAACCTTGCACGCCAGGGGAAATCCGATCCAGTCGTCCAATTTGCCAATTTGTGCGAAGGGTACGTACGCTCTTTGCAAAGGTTGCGAATCACCGGTTCGCAACGGCCACGAAAATCCGCGTTCTTGACCGTTCACGTAACCGTTCAGGACCGGAAACCTTCCGGAAAGGCGGGCTCGGATGGAGAAGACTTTCGCCGGAGCGCGGCTGCGGCACCTCCGCGAAAGCCGGGCGATGAGCCAGGCCGACCTCGCCCGTGTGCTGGAGATCTCACCGAGCTACCTCAACCAGATCGAGCACAACTCGCGCCCGCTGACCGTCCCCGTGCTGATGCGGATCACGCAGGCGTTCGGCGTGGACACCGAGTTCTTCGCCAACAACGACACGTCCCGGCTGGTGGCCGACGTCAAGGAGGCGCTGCTCGACGAATCGCTCGGCGTCGACGTGACGACGAGCGAGCTCAACGAGCTGGCGACGAACCTGCCGGCGATCGCCCAGGCCCTGGTCAAGCTGCACCGCAGCTACCGCCACGCCGTCGAGAACACCGCCGCGCTGACCACCGAAAACGGCCTGGGCCTGCACGGCAGCGCGGCCTCGGCGTTGCCGCACGAGGAAGTTCGCGACTTCTTCTACGAGCGCGAGAACTACGTCGCCGAGCTGGACGAACGCGCCGAGAGGATGGCAGCCGACATCCCGCTGCGGCGCGGCCAGGTGCTCGGGGCGTTGAAGGACTGCCTTTCCCAGCGCTACGGCGTCGAAGTGACCAGCGACGGCATCGACGAAGCGGCAGGTCAGCAGCACCGCTACGAACCCCTGAGCCGGACGTTGCGGCTCGCGCCGAGCCTGCGCGTCGGGCAGCAGGCGTTCCGGATGGCTTCCCAGATCGCCCTGCTCGAGTACGACGACCTGATCACCGAACTGGCCGACTCGTGGGCGTTTTCCGGCCCCGCCGCGCGATCCCTGGCCCGGGTCGGCCTGGCGAACTACTTCGCGGGGGCGCTGATCCTCCCGTACGGCCCGTTCCTGGCCGCGGCCGAGCGCTTCCGCTACGACATCGAGCGGCTGTGCGACCACTACGGCGTCGGCTTCGAGACCGTCTGCCACCGGCTGTCCACGTTGCAGCGGCCGAAGCACCGCGCGGTGCCGTTCTCGTTCGTGCGCGTGGACCGGGCCGGGAACATGTCGAAGCGGCAGTCCGCGGCGGGGTTCCACTTCTCCCGCGTCGGCGGCGCCTGTCCACTGTGGAACATCTACGAGGCGTTCACCCAGCCGGGCAAGATCCTGACGCAGATCGCGACGCTGCCCGACGGCAAGAGCTACTTCTGGATCGCGCGGACGGTGTCGCGCAACATCGGCGGTTACGGCAGCCCGGGAAAGACGTTCACGGTCGGCCTGGGCTGCGAACTGCGGCACGCGGGACGGCTCGTTTATTCGACGGGCCTGGACCTGGACGAGCCCGCGGCGGCCACCCCGATCGGGATGGGTTGCAAAGTCTGCGAACGCCCCGCTTGCTCGCAGCGCGCGTTCCCGACGATCGGCAAGCAGCTCACGGTCGACGAGAACACCAGCACGTTCGTCCCGTACCCGGCGGTGCCCAAGGGGTAGCCGGATCGGGTACGACGCCGGAGTCGTAGATTCTCCCAGGTGCACGACATCGACACGGTGACCGCAGCGACCATCGAAAAGGCCGCCGAGCGGCTGGCCGGGGTGGTGACCCGCACGCCGCTGGAGCCGAGCGCGCGGCTGTCGTCCCGGGTGGACGCCCAGGTCTGGGTGAAGCGCGAGGACCTGCAGACCGTCCGGTCGTACAAGATCCGCGGCGCCTACAACTTCATCGTCCAGCTCGACGCCCCGACGCGCGCGCTCGGCGTCGTCTGCGCGAGCGCCGGCAACCACGCGCAGGGCGTCGCGTACGCGTGCCGCCGCCTTGGCGCGAACGGGCGCGTGTACGTCCCGGGGACCACGCCGCGGCAGAAGCGCGAGCGCATCGCGACGCTCGGCGGCGCGCACATCGAGGTCATCGTCGTCGGCGAGACGTACGAGGACGCCTTCGCGGCCGCCAACGAGGACGCCGAGCGCACCGGCGCGACGCTGGTGCCCGCGTTCGACGACGTCCGGACCGTCGCCGGCCAGGGCACGGTGGCGCTGGAGGTGATCGAGCAGCTCGGCTTCGTCCCCGACGTCGTGGTCGTCCCGGTCGGCGGCGGCGGGCTGCTCGCGGGCGTCGGCAGCTACTTGCGGGAGCGGCACCCCGAGGTCCGGATCGTCGGCGTCGAACCGGCGGGCGCGGCCTGCATGGCGGCGGCCCTTTCCGCCGGGCACCCGGTGCGGCTGCCCGAGCTCGACTCGTTCGTCGACGGCGCCGCGGTGCGCATCGCCGGCAGCGTCACCTACCCGCTGATCCGCGAGAGCGGCGCCGAGCTGACGTCGGTCGTCGAGGGCGCGATCTGCACCGAGATGCTGGCGATGTACCAGTCCGACGGCATCATCGCCGAGCCCGCGGGCGCGCTCGCCGCAGCCGCGCTCGGCACGGTCGTCGACGTCGAACCCGGCCAGACCGTCGTGGTCGTGGTTTCCGGCGGCAACAACGACGTCAGCCGCTACAGCGAGATCCTCGAACGCTCGCTGATGCACGAAGGGCTGAAGCACTACTTCCTCGTCGGGTTCCCGCAGGAGCCGGGCGCGCTGCGGCGGTTCCTGGAGCAGGTGCTCGGCCCGGAGGACGACATCACGCGCTTCGAGTACGTCAAGCGCACCAACCGCGAGATGGGCCCGGCGCTGGTCGGCATCGAAATCCCGCGCTCGGCCGACCTGCCCGGACTGCTCGCCCGGATGGACGCGAGCCCGCTACAGGTGGAGCGGATCGAGCCCGGGAGCCCCCTCTTCCACTTCCTGCTGTGAGCGCTGTGGTCCACTAGGCGGATGGTTGTGAAGGTCGACGGAGTCCGCAGTGTCGAAGCGTTGCGCGAAAAGGTCCACGAGGGTGCGGAGCCCGAGTACCTGCTGTTCTACGGCCACGCGCCGGCGAAGACGCCGCAGGTGACGGCGAGCTGCCTGAGCCAGTGGTTCCTCGACCCGTTCGAGGTCGGCGGCGTCCGCTACCCGACCGCCGAGCACTACATGATGGCGGGCAAGGCCGAGCTGTTCGGCGACCACGAGAAGGCCGAGCTGATCCGGCAGGCACCCGACCCGAAGACGGCGAAGGTGCTCGGGCGCGAGGTCGCCGGGTACGACAACGAGACGTGGGAACGGCACCGCTACGACATCGTCGAAGACGGCAACCTCGCCAAGTTCGGCGCGCACCGCGACCTGCGCCGGTTCCTCCTCGGCACCGGTGACGCCGTGCTCGTCGAGGCGTCGAAGAAGGACCTGGTGTGGGGCAGCGGCCTCGCCCGGGAGGAGAAGAACGCGGACAGGCCGGACTACTGGCGCGGGCTGAACCTGCTCGGGTTCGCCCTGATGGAGGTCCGGGAGCAATTGCGCAACCGCTGACCTGTTTCAGTGCGCGGGAGTCGACTGGACTGGCAAGACCCCCACCCACGACCAGGCGGTTGGGCCTCGTCCGGAATCCGACCACAGCCGGAAGGCTGGGCTTTGTCCGGACCCGACCGGCGGCTGGGATCTGCCCGATCCCGACCACCGCCGGGCGGCTGGGCCTCGTCCGAATCTCGACCACGATCGATCCGGCTCACCTCCGGCCCGAAGCCGTGACCAGAACTCGACCACGGGTGAAATCGCAGGTCAGGACAGTGCGACGAACATCGTCTGGTGCAGGCCTCCCACGTGGTCGCGGGTGATGCGGGTTGCCGCCTCTCGGTTTCCTGAGGCCAGGGCCTTCACCAGCTTTGCGTGCTCGCCGTTGGACTCGCGCAGTTTCTGCAACGGGTACGGCAGGTAGAACCGGTACAGCTCCGCCAGCACCGTCTCGTACTGGCGGACCGCGGCCGGCGGGCCCGGTGCGGCGACCGTCCGGTGGAACTCCGCGTCCAGCTCGTGGAACTCCGCCCAGCCTGTCGCTGTGTCCATTCGGGCGACCAGCTCCCGGAGGCGCTCGACGTCGGGGCGGCGTGTGGCCACCAGCTGGACCAGGCCCGTCTCCAGCACCAGGCGGTGGTCGATCAGCTCGCGGACCTCCGCGGCCGACTCGAAGTAGGCGACGACCTCGTTGACCCGCTTCCCAGGGGGATGCTCGGCGACCAAGGTTCCGCCGCCGCGGCCGCGGCGTCGCTCGATCAGGCCGTCTTCGGCCAACGCCTCCAGGGCGCGGCGGACCGTGATCTCGGCGACGCCCAGGGCTCGGGCGATGTCGCTGTTCGGCGGCAGGCGCTCGCCCGGTTTCAGCAGGCGCAGCTCGACGGCGAGGGCGATCCGGGCGCGGACCGTGTCCAGCGCCGACAGCCGCCGGATGCCGGTCAGGGCGGGGGCGTCCAGGTCTGCCTTGGCCATGAACCGACCGTACCGCACAAATTGCTCATCCTGATCACTCTTGTTTAAGTGTTCAAGATGGACTATTTTCCGTCCATGCCGCGACCACTGCCCATCGCTCTGGTGCAAGCGCCGCCGAGGCCCGCCGGAGGGGTCCTCGCCGACTACGCGGGCGAGGTCGAGACCGTGCTTCGACGGTTTCCGGAGACGCGCCTCGCCGCGTTCCCCGAGCTGCACCTTTGCGGCGTCGATGGTGAAGGGGACGAACGGACCGAGCAGCTGCGGGCCGCCGCCGAGCCGCTGCACGGGTCGCGGACCAAGCAGCTCGGCGAACTGGCCGGCGACCTGGGGATCTGGCTCGCGCCGGGCACCGTTTGCGAAGAAGGTGACCACGGCGAGTTGTTCAACACGGCCCTGGTCTTTTCTCCGCAAGGCGAGCTGGCGGGCTGGTACCGGAAGGTCTTCCCGTGGCGGCCGCACGAGCCGTACGACCCCGGCAAGGAGTTCGTCGTCGCCGATCTGGCCGACGCGGGGCGAGTCGGCTTCTCGATCTGCTACGACGCGTGGTTCCCCGAGGTGACACGGCACCTTGCCTGGATGGGGGCCGAAGTCGTGCTCAACCCCGTCCAGACCACCACCCCCGACCGCGCCCAGGAACTCGTGCTGGCCAGGGCGAACGCGATCGTCAACCAGGTGTTCGTCGCCAGTGTGAACACGGCCGGGCCGTTCGGCATGGGTGACAGCCTGCTGGTCGGGCCGGAGGGGGACGTCCTCGGTGCGCTGCCCGGGCCCGGTGAGGGCGTCCTCGCGCACACGATCGATCTCGACGAGGTGGCGCGCGTTCGGCGGGACGGCACCGCGGGCACCAACCGGATGTGGGAGCAGTTCACCCCGGCCGACGCGCCGCTGCCCCTGCCGCTCTACCAGGGCCGGATCGACCCGGACCGCTGGCGTCCACGAGAAGGAGACGACCGATGACCTCCACGGCCGCGGCCCCGGCCGCCCTGCAGCGCCGGCTCGGCCTGCCCGGTGTCGTCCTGTTCGGGCTCGCCTACATGGCGCCGCTGATCGTGCTCGGCACCTTTGGCATCGTCGCGACGACGACCGAAGGCACGGTGCCCTCGGCGTACCTGCTCGCCCTGGTCGCGATGCTGTTCACCGCGGCCAGCTACGGGAAGATGGCCGCCACCCACCCCGTCGCCGGCTCGGCCTACACCTACGTCCGGAAAGCGGTCGACGCGCGCGCCGGGTTCCTCGTCGGCTGGGCGGTGCTGCTCGACTACTTCTTCCTGCCGATGGTGATCTGGCTGATCGGGGGCGCCTACCTGTCAGCCGAGTTCCCGAGCGTGCCCAATTGGATCTGGTTGATCACTTTTATCCTGCTGACGACGATCCTCAACGTCCTCGGCATCAAGATCGCCGAGAAGGCGAACTTCGTGCTGATGGCGTTCCAGATCCTGGTGATCGGCTTCTTCGTCGTACTTTCGATCAAGCAGGTGCTGCACGTCGGGGATCCGCTGGCCAGCACGCAGCCGTTCTTCCACCCCGGCGCCACGCTGGGCACGATCTCCGGCGGCGCCGCGCTCGCGACGTACTCCTTCCTCGGGTTCGACGCCGTGACGACGTTGACCGAAGAGACGACCGAGCCGCGCAAGACGATCCCCCGGGCCATCCTGCTCACCGCGTTGATCGGCGGTGGCATCTTCATCGTGCTGGCGTACTTCACCCAGCTCGCGCACCCGGGTAGCTCGTTCACCGACGAGTCGTCCGCCGCGTTCGAAATCGCGACGACGATCGGCGGCAACCTCTTCGCGTCGTTCTTCCTCGCCGGTCTGGTCGTGGCTCAGTTCGCGTCGGGGATCGCCGCGCAGGCGAGCGCGTCGCGGCTGATGTTCGCGATGGGCCGCGACGGCGTGCTGCCGCGGGTCTTCGGCAAGCTGCAGCCGAAGTTCGCGACGCCGGTGTTCGGCATCGTCCTGACCGGGCTCGTCGGGTTGGTCGCCCTGGCCTTGGACGTCAGCACGTCGACGTCGTTCATCAACTTCGGCGCGTTCACGGCGTTCACGTTCGTCAACGTCAGCGTGATCGCGACGTGGCTGCGTGACCGGTCCGGGAAACGGGCGCTGACCTGGGTGGTCTTCCCGGTGATCGGCGCCGTGGTCGATCTTTGGCTCCTGGTCAACCTGGACGGCATCGCGCTGATCTTCGGCCTGGTCTGGCTGGCGATCGGGATCGTCGTGCTGGCGGCGATCACCCGCGGCTTCCGCCGGCCGCCGCCCGAGATGACGTTCGAGGAGTAGTTCGAGAGGTAGTCAGCCGCCCGGGCATTCGGTGCCGCCGCCACTGTGCTCGACGCAGTGGCGCGGCTCCGGCGGTGGCGGTGGGGCGTGGCGGACGTCGTCCACCCACTTCGCGCCGGCCACCGCGGCGGCTACGAGCAGACAGAGCGCGAAGAACCACGTCCACCCGCGGCGGCGCCCGAGAGCCGCCACGACGACGCCGATCAGCGGCAGTCCCGCGCCGAGCCAGGCCGCCCAGGTCAGGTAGCCGTCGCCGTCGTGCGAGCTCGTGCCGAACACCGGCACGCTCCGCAGGAATCCCTGCAGCACGAGGAACGGGACGACCAGCACCAGGCCAACTACGCACAGCGCCAGGACGACCGAGGTCCACAACGCGCGAACTTCCCCCACCCGGTCAGTATGGCCGGATCGGCGACGACGAACCTGAGTGGATCTACTGCTCGCCGAGGGTTTTCTGCAGGGCCTTGTTCGCCTTGCGGGCCATGTCCGCGACGGCCTCTCGGCGCGCGGCGTCGGCGGCGTAGTCGTCTTCGCGGTTACGCACCACGCGGGCCGGCATGCCGACGGCGATCGAGTAGTCCGGGATGTCACCACGGACGACCGCGTGGGCGCCGAGCACACAACCGCGGCCGATGCGGGTGCCCTTCAGCACGCTGACCTTGGTGCCGAGCCAGGTGTCCGGGCCGATGCGGACCGGCGTCTTCACGATGCCCTGGTCCTTGATCGGGACGTGGATGTCCGAAATGACGTGGTCGAAGTCACAGATGTACACCCAGTCGGCGACCAGCGTGGCCGCGCCGAGCTCGATGTCCAGGTAGCAGTTGATGACGTTCTGGCGGCCGAACACGGACTTGTCGCCGATCCGCAGCGAACCCTCGTGGCAGCGGATGGCGTTGCCGTCGCCGATGTGCACCCAGCGGCCGATCTCCAGCCGCCCGTAGCCGGGGCGGCAGTGGATCTCGACGTCCTTCCCGAGGAAGAGCATCCCGCGCAGGATGATGTGCGGGTTGGCGAGCCGGAACTTGAGCAGCCGGTAGTACCGAACCAGGTACCAGGGCGTGTACGCGCGGTTGCGCAGTACCCAGCGCAGCGAGTCGGCGGTCAGGAACTTCGCCTGCCGCGGGTCGCGGCGGGCCTGCCGCCAGGCCCGCACCCGCGAAAGAGCGGGCGCACCCCACATCGACGTCATGCCGGTGACCGTAACCTGTGTACGGGACGGGTTCACAGGCAAGGGGAGCTGGATGGGCACGAAGCTGATCATCGACACCGACCCGGGCGTCGACGACGCGCTGGCGATCGCGCTCGCCGCGGTCTCGCCGGACGTCGACCTGCTGGGCGTGACGACCGTGTTCGGCAACGTGCCCCTGGACAAGACCACCGCGAACGCCCGGCGGCTGCTCGAGCTGTTCGGCCGCACCGACGTGCCGGTCGCGGCCGGCGCGGCCCGCCCGCTGGTGTACTCGAAGCCGCGTGACGCGAAAGAGGTCCACGGCGGCGACGGCCTGTCCGGGCACGGTGACACGCTGCCCGACGCGACCCGGCCGCTCGACGAGCGCGACGCCGTCGGCCTGATGCTCGCGCTGCTCGAGGCGGCGGACGAGCCGGTGACGATCGCGCCGATCGGACCACTGACGAACATCGCCGCACTGCTGGCCGCCCACCCGGGCGCGCGGGAGAAGATCGCGCGGCTGGTGGTCATGGGCGGTGGTGTCACTTTCGGCAACAGCACGACGGCGGCCGAGTTCAACATCTGGAGCGACCCCGAGGCGGCCCGGCGGGTGCTGGTCGAGGAGGACGTCCCGGTGGTGCTGGTGCCGCTGGACCTCACGCACCGCTGCGCCGTCGACGCCGAGTGGCTAGCGAAGCTCGCCGCGTCCGGGCCGGTCGGCGCGACGCTCGAAGGCCTCACCTCCACCTACCGCCGGCACTACACGCGGGTCTTCGGTGAAGACCGGATGGTCATGCACGACGCCGTCGCCGTCGCGGAGGCGATTTCGCCCGGGATCCTGCACACCGAGACCTACCGGGTCGACGTCGACTGCGGGCTGGGGCCGGCGCGCGGCCAGACCCTGGTCGATCGGCGGCAACTCGGCGAAGACGATCCGCAGTTCTCCCCCGGGCGGCTGATCGACGTCGCGATGGACACCGACCTCGACGGCCTCCGCGGCTTCGTGCTCGACCGGCTGACCGGGGCCGCGCGGTGAGCGACGAGCCCGTGGTCGTCCCGGAGGACACAGAGGACCCGAAGGACACCGAAGCGAGAGCGCCCCACCGCCGGAAGGCCGGGATCGTGGTGGCCGCGGTGGTCGTGATCGCGGCCGCGCTCGTGGTCGCGATCCAGTTCGCGCCGAAGCAGGAGACGGCCGAGAACGCCGCCGCGACGGCCGCGCCGACGCCGTCGACGACCGTGGTCCCGAAGACGACCACGCCGACGCCGACCCAGCCGAAGGTGCCGCAGGCCAGCGAGTTCGACGCCTGGGCGTCCAAGACCAGCCAGTGGCTCGACATCCCGCTGCGCGCGATGACCGGCTACGCCAAGGCCACGGTGACGCTTACCAAGGAGATCCCCGGCTGTCACCTGTCGTGGGTGACGCTGGCGGCGGTCGGGAAGGTCACCTCCGACCACGGCCGCGCGCAGGGCAGGCACATCGCCGAGACCGGCGCGATGGACAAGGCGCTCGGCACGATCGAGGTGCACGACTTCTACAACAAGGTCGTCTCGACGGCGAACGCCGCCGGGCCGATGCAGCTGTCGCCGTCGATCTGGGCCAAGTACAAGGCGAGCGCGAACGGGAGCGGCCCGGACGTCCAGAACATCGACGACGCCGCGCTGACCACGGGCCGCGCGCTGTGCGCCGACGGCCACGACCTCTCCCAGGGCCAGACCTGGTGGGACTCGGTGAGCGCGTTGCAGTCGGCGCCGCTGTTCCTGCACCGGACGCTGGCGACGGTCAACGTCTACGGCACGGTCGGCCAGGGCTCGGCCGCGCCGAACGCGGCGGTGCTGAGCGCGGTCAACTTCGCCATCGACAAGATCGGCCTCCCCTACATCTGGGGCGGCAACGGCACCGGCGGCAACGACCCGGGCTTCGACTGCTCGGGCCTGACGACGGCGGCGTACGCGAGCGCGGGCGTCAAGCTGATGCGGACGGCCGACACGCAGTACCGCAGCGTCTCGCACGTGACCGAGCCGCAGCTGGGCGACCTGATCTTCTACGGCGAGCCGACGACGAAGATCCACCACGTCGGGCTGTACATCGGCAACCAGCAGATGATCGACGCGCCGCAGACCGGGCAGGCCGTGCAGGTCCACAGCTACCGCAAGGACGGCGACGACTACGCCGGCGCGGGCCGTCCGACCGCCTGATCCACCGCGGCCGGAAAGCGTTGGACGGGGTGCGGGCCGGGCGGTAGCTTGCACTCGAACCGTGACACGTCCGAGGAGGTGAGACCCATGAACGCAGTAGCGATGTGGGTGCTCCCCCTGCCGTCACGGCCGGGCGACTGACGCAGGTGTCGCCGGGAGCGCCGCCACCAGGCACTCCCGAAAGGCACCACCATGGATTCTTCGTCCCTCAGCTTCGACGTGATCGTCGCCGGGTGCGGGCCGGCTGGCGCGATGCTGGCCGCCGAACTGCGGCTGCACGACGTACGGGTACTCGTCCTGGAGAGGGAAACCGAGCCCGTTTCGTTCGTCCGCATCGTCGGCCTGCACATCCGCAGCCTCGAACTGATGGCCATGCGCGGGCTGCTGGATCGCCTGCTCGAACACGGAAGAAAGCGTCCGGCCGCCGGATTCTTCGCCGCCATCGGCAAACCCGTGCCCCCGGGCCTGGATTCCGCGCACGCCTACCTGTTGGGCATTCCGCAGCCGGTCATCGTCCGGCTCCTCGAAGAGCACGCGATCGACCTCGGTGCGCAGGTCCGGCGCGGGTGCACGGTGACCGGGTTCGAGCAGGACGACGAGGGCGTGACCGTCGAGCTGGACACCGGCGAGCAGCTGCGTTCGCGGTATTTCGTCGGCTGTGACGGCGCGCGCAGTACCGTGCGCAAACTGCTCGGCGTCGGCTTTCCCGGCGAGCCCTCGCGGACCGACACGCTGATGGGCGAGCTGAAAGCGGAGGCGCCGCCGGAGGAGATCGCCGCCAAGGTGGCCGAAATCAGCGAGACCCGCAAGCCGTTCTGGCTCAGGCCCTTCGGCGAAGGGGTCTACAGCGTCGTGGTCCCTGCGGCTGGTGTCAGCGATCGGGCGGAACCGCCCACCCTCGACGACTTCAAACGCCAGCTGCGCGCCATCGCCGGGACGGATTTCGGGGTGCATTCGCCGCGCTGGTTGTCGCGTTTCGGCGACGCCACCCGGCTGGCCGAGCGGTATCGGGTCGGGCGGGTGCTGCTGGCCGGCGACGCGGCGCACATCCACCCGCCGACCGGTGGGCAGGGCCTCAACCTGGGCGTTCAGGACGCGTTCAACCTCGGCTGGAAACTGGCCGCGCAGGTCCGCGGCTGGGCGCCGGAAGGACTGCTGGACACGTACGAGGCCGAACGTCATCCGGTCGCCGCGGACGTCCTGGACAACACCCGGGCCCAGATGGAGCTGATGTCCCCCGAGCCGGGTGCGCAAGCCGTGCGCCGGCTGCTCACCGAATTGATGGACTTCGACGAGGTGAATCGCTATTTGATCGAAAAGATCACTTCGATCGACATCCGCTACGACTTCGGTGACGGCCCCGACTTGCTCGGGCGACGTCTGCGCGACATCGACGTGAAGGACGGTCGCCTCTACGACCTGATGCACCGCGGCCGTGGTCTGCTTTTGGACCGCACCGAACGTCTGACCGCCGGTGGGTGGTCGGAGCGGGTCGACCACCTTGCGGATCCCACCGCGGCGGTGGATGTGCCGGGCGTCTTGCTGCGTCCAGACGGTCACGTCGCCTGGATCGGCGACGATCAGCGGGACCTGGACGACCACCTCGCCCGCTGGTTCGGCGAGCCCGTCTGAGCGTGTGCCGCGCGCCGCCGGGTGCGGCGCGCGGCACGGCTCACCTGGTCACGAGCCCGCTACGTCAAGAAGCAGCTTCGCGGCCACCGTCGCCCCGTCGTCGCGGATCGTGCCGGCCACCGCCGCCGCTTGGGCTCGGGTCTCCGGGGCCAGGGCCGTGGCGAACGCGGCCGACAACGACTCGGCCGTTGGTGCCGGGTTCTCGTGCGCCACGCCGATGCCCAGCTCGGCCACCCTCGCGGCCCAGTACGGCTGGTCCGCGATGCGGGGCACCACGACCTGGGGCACGCCGGCTCGGGCGGCCGTCGTCGTGGTGCCCGCGCCGCCGTGGTGGACCACCGCGGCCACCCGGCGGAACAGCGCCTGCTGGTTGACCTCGCCGACGACGAAGCAGTCGTCGGCGTCGTCGATCGCCTCCAGGCCGGCCCAGCCGCGGCCGAGGACGACCCGGCGGCCCTGCGCACGGGCCGCCTCGGTGGCTTCGCGGGCGATGCCCGCCGGGGCGTACGCGGCCATGCTGCCGAAGCTCACGTACACCGGCGGTTCGCCGGCGTCCAGGAACGCCTCCAGGCCATCCGGCAGCGGCCGGTCGTCGGGCAGGATCCACGCCCCGGACTGCACCAGGTCGAAGTTCGTCATGCCTTCGGACGGGCACAGCGCCGGGTCCGCCGCCAGCCACGGCCGCTCGGTGAAGACGTGGTCGCGGACGTTGTCCACCGGCGGCAGGCCGATCGCCGCCCGGTGGCTGTTGAGCGCCGGGCCGTACAACCCGTTCACCGCCGCGGCGTCCTGCTCCCACCTTTCCTCGATGGTGGTCTCCTCCCCCGGCACCGGCGTGCCCGGCCGCAGTCCCGGGGCGAACTTTCGCGACGGCAGCCCGAAGATGTGGAAGCACGCGTACACGTACGGGATGCCCCGCTTTTCGGCCACGTCCCGGGCACCCGCCGGCAGCAGGCCGGTCGCCACCACGACGTCACATTTCCCGGCTACCGCACCGAGCGTTTCGAACCGCGCGGCAACCAGTGCCGGAGCGAGCTTGAACGCATCTTTCCCCGTCGGCGGCTTCGGGCCGGCCACCACCGAATGCACCGTCGGGCCGAGCGGCACCAGCGGCACGCCCGCCCGGTCCAGCAGCTTCACGAAATCCTCGTCCGGTGGCGCAGCCACCAGCGCTTCCGCACCCAGTTCCCGCAACGCCACCGCGAGCCCCACCAGCGGTTCGACGTCCCCTCGTGATCCCCACGTCGTCAGCAAAACACGCACCGCAGAATCCCCATTTCCCCTGTTTTCCGGCTTACGGCGGGCAATTCTGCGGCATCACCCCGGCCTTGCCGCAAGCCCCGGGGTCGGCTATAAATTGAAGGGGGCGGAGAAATAGTCCTTTCACGCCAGGTCGTCGTTCGCCCCGCTCACCCAGGCGATGTAGCGCTCCGCGGAGCGGCGTACCGCGCCCTTGGCATCTTCGGGGACCACGCCGCCCAGCAGGCCGTACACGCGATCGAACTCGTACGGTTCGAGCCGCTCGACGATCCGCCGCACCAGGCCCGCGGAAAGCGGGATCATGTTCGGGTAGCTGCGCATGAACGTCACCCACCGCGCATCGGCCACCGGCACGATCGTGTCCCCGGTCAGCAGCAGATTGCCGGTGCCGTTTTCGACGTGGGCCACCGCGGCGCCGGGGAAATGGCCGCCCGCCTCGACGAGCGTCACCCCGGGCAGGATCCGCTCGGTGCCCGACCACTCCCGCAGCACCGGGTCCTCGCGCCGCACCCACCGCCGGTCGGCGGCGTGCACCAGCACCGGGACACGCCCGAGCCGGTGGCTCCAGCTGACCTGCGAGCCGTACATGTGCGGGTGGCTGGCCACGATCACGGCGGCACCGCCCAGCTCCTCGATCTTCGCGGCCAGCGTCGCGTCGAGGTGGTTCGGCGGATCCCACAGCAGGTTGCCTTCGGACGTCGGCACGAGGTGCGTCCACTGGCCGATGCCGAACCGCGGTTCGCGGTTGAACCGGTGCAGTCCGGGTTCCGGTTCCTGGTGCACGACCTCGTGCCCGTCGGCCGCGAGCTTGTCCAGCGTCGTCCACTGTTGACCGGTGGTGGGCACCCACTGCCGTTCGTCCGCGCAGATCGCGCACGTGCCGGCCGGGGGCCGTTCGGTGTCGGGGTGCTCGACCCCGCAGGTTCCACAGATCCAGATCGTCATGGGGCCAGTCTTGAAGCTCCAGCGTGGTCGAGGTCAAGGAACGACGTCAGCAGCGGCGCCAGCACGTCCGGGCGGTCCAGCGGCACGATGTGACCACAGTCCTCGACGAGGTGCTCGGTGAGGTCGTCGGCGATCGGCCGGAGCTGGCGGGCGAGGGTGTCACCGACCGGGTGGGCGCCGATCGCCAGGGTCGGCACCGTGAGACGGCCGGCCGCGACGGCGTCCGCGATCTGCGCGGCGCTCGCGGGCATCGCCCGGTAGTGGTCGAACGCGCACCGGAGGGACTCGCGGCCGCGGTAGGCGGCGACGAAGTGCTCGCGGATCTCCGGCGGCACCCCGCGGCCCCGGGTGCCCGCGTCGAGGAACCAGCCGACGTACTCGGCCTCGTGCCCGGCCAGCACCGTCTCGGCCAGCCCCGGCACGGCGTGGAAACCGAACCACCACGGCGGCCCGCCGGCGAGGAAGGCTTCGGCGCCGGGCAGGTGGCCCAGCAACGACTCCATCAGGACGAGCCGCCGGACGCGCTCGGGACGTCGCATCGCCAGCAGGAACGCGGGCGGCGTGCCCGCGTCGATGCCGACGACGGACGCCGTCGGCACGTCCAGCGCGTCGAGGAGGGCTTCGGCGTCCGCGGCGAGGTTCCCGGCGTCGTAGCCGCCGGTGGCGCGCGTGGTCGCGCCGAGACCACGCAGGTCCGGCGCGAGGACCCGGTGGTCGCGGGCCAGGTGCGGGATGACCGCGGACCAGAGCCGCCAGGTGTGCGGGAAGCCGTGCAACAGCAGGACCGCGGGCCCTTCGCCGTCGTCGGCCACGGCGATCTCGATGCCGTTCGCCTCGACCCGATACTCGCGCACGCTGCCTCCCGAGAAGGTGGTTACCATTGGTTACCGGCAAACGGTAGGTAACGGCTTCCGAAGAGCCAAGACGGCACTTTCACGACAGGTGGTGAGCTCCAGGTGACCCCCTCCGGCCGAGGCGACCTGTTCGACCCGAAGTGCCCGACGCGCCGGCTGCTGGACCGGATCGGCACGAAGTGGACGTCGATGGCGGTCAAGGTGCTGGCCGAGGCCGGCCCGGCCGAGGTGCGGTTCGCCGAGCTGCAACGGCGGATGCCGGGCGTCTCCCAGAAGATGCTGTCGGTGACGCTGCAGAGCCTGACGCGCGACGGCCTGGTCGCGCGCCGGGTGGAGCCGACGGTGCCGCCGAAGGTGCACTACCGGCTGACCGACCTGGGCCGGTCGCTCGAAGTGCCGCTCGCCGCGTTGCGGAACTGGGCCGAGCAGAACATGGCGGCCATCGACCGGGCGCGTGACGTCAGCCCGGGATAGCGCAGGGCTTTCCCGCGGCCAGGGACTCGGTGGACGTCGTGAAGATCGTTTCCAGGCGGTCGCGGGTCGAGGTCAAGTCGCCGATGCGGGCGGTCATGCGGTCGCGTTCGGCGGCGAGGCGGTCGAGCAGCTCCGGCGTCACCTCGCCGGTGACGACGCACGGCAGGATGCCGACGATCGTCCGGCTCGACAGGCCCGCCGCGTAGAGCTCCTGGATCAGCTCGACGCGCCCCACGGCGCCGTCGGGGTACTGCCGCTGCCCGCTCGGGCTGCGCTCGGACGTCAGCAGGTGCTGCTGCTCGTAGTACCGCAGCGCCCGGACGCTCACCCCCGTCTTCGTGGCCAGTTCACCGATTCGCACGCTTGCCCCTGACGTCGACGTCAGGTCTTAGCGTAGCCCGCATGACCGAAATCCACGGAAAGCACGACAGCCGCTTCGACGACGTCCGCGCCGCGCTCGAGAAGAACGTGACCTCGGGTGACGAGTTGGGCGCGTCCCTCGTCATCGACCTCGACGGCGAGGTCGTGGCCGATCTCTGGGGCGGCTTCCGCGACCAGGCCCGCACCGTCGCGTGGGACGAGCACACCATCACCAACGTCTGGTCGACGACGAAGACCGTGACCAGCCTGGCCGCCCTGATGCTCGTCGACCGTGGTGACCTCGACGTCCACGCGCCGGTCGCGCGGTACTGGCCGGAGTTCGCCGCCAACGGCAAGGAGAGCGTGGAAGTCCGGCACCTGCTCTCGCACACGTCCGGCGTCTCCGGCCTCGAGCAGCCCGCGGTCGTCGAAGACCTCTACGACCTCGAGACGTCGACGGCCCGGCTGGCCGCGCAGGCGCCGTGGTGGACGCCCGGGACGGCTTCCGGTTACCACGCGTCGAACTTCGGGCACCTGGTCGGCGAGGTCGTCCGCCGGGTGAGCGGGAAGCCGCTCAAGGCGTTCGTCGCCGAGGAGATCGCCGGGCCGCTGGGCGCGGACTTCCAGATCGGCGCCGCCGAGGCGGACTGGGGCCGGATCGCCGACGTCGTCCCGCCGCCGCCGGCGCAGTTCGACCTCGAAGCGCTGGGTGCGGACAACGTGATCGTCAAGACGCTGACCGGCCCGGCCATCGACGCGGAGGCTGCCAACACGCCCGCGTGGCGCCGCGCGGACCTCGGCGCCGTGAACGGGCACGGCAACGCGCGTTCGGTCGCGCGGATCCTCTCGGCCCTCGCGCTGGGCGGCACGGTCGACGGCGTCCGCCTGCTCGGCCCGGACACGATCGAGCTGATCTTCGAGGAGCAGGCCAACGGCGTCGACCTCGGGCTCGGCGTCCCGCTGCGCTGGGGCATCGGCTACGGGCTGCCGCTGTGCGAGGCGGTGCCGTCGATCCCGGACGGCCGCATCTGCTTCTGGGGCGGCTGGGGCGGTTCGATGATCATCACCGACCTCGACCGGCGCCTGACCATCTCGTACATGATGAACAAGATGGGCCCGGGCATCATCGGCTCCGACCGCAGCGGCACGTACGTCCAGGCGGTTTACGACGCGCTGGGATAATCCCGGCATGGACTCGGGGACGACCACGCAGCTGATCACCGTGGGCGCGACGCTCGGCGGGGTGGTGCTCACCCTGCTGACGAACACGTTCGTGGAGAGCCGGAAGCTGAAGGCGACCCAGCGGGTCGAAGCGCAGAAGCGGGCCACGGACCAGGCCAACTGGCTGCGCGACGAGCGGGTCAAGGCCTACGCGGGCCTGTCGACGGCGAGCGAGGAAGCGTTCCAGCTGATCCGGTCAGAGTTCATTGGGCTGCAGGAGGACCGACCCGCGATCGAGGCCCGGTGGCGCGAACGCCGCAACGAGCTTCGCAAGGCCTACAACCAGGTGGAGCTGTTCGGCACCGACGAACCACGCCGCCGCGGCAAGGAGCTGTGGAAGGCCGCCCGCAACGGGGTGAACGGCGTCTTCGCCGAACTGGATGCCGGGGAACCGCTGGTGCAGCGGGAAAGCCTCGACCGGGTGCTGACGGGGATCAGCGAAGCGGGCGAACGGTTCCTGGAGGCGTGCCGCGCCGACGTCCAGGGCACGGCCGAGGAGCGCTGAGCCCTCGTCAGGCCGGCCCGGCGAGGCCGATCAGGTTGCCCTCCGGGTCGGTGAAGTGGGCGACGACCAGGTCGCGGCCGGGCGCGCGGTCCGGGCCCATGCGGCGCTTGCCGCCGAGGCGTTCGGCCTGCTCCAGCGCGGCCGCGACGTCCGGAACGCCCACGTAGAACACGGTTTGCCGCGCGAAGGACGCGCCGCCGCCCACTCCGCCGGGGATGCCACCTGTTTCCACGAAGCCGTAGTCGCCCGGCTCCGACACCTGGTCCGACACCGGGCCGGACGTGTCGTACTCCCAGCCGAACAGCTCGGCGTAGTACCCGCGCAGGCGCGCCGGGTCGGTGCCGATGATCTCGAAGTGCACGACGGGGGCGGCCATGGCCGGTTCCTTCCGTTCGACGTCCGGAGCTTCACCGTAGGCTAAACTAGTTGTTAAAAACAACCTCGGAGTTGTAAATTAGCTCCATGCCGACCAGCCGGACCTACGGAGACGCGTGCGCCACCGCCCGCGCGCTCGACGTCGTCGGGGAGCGATGGGCCCTGCTCGTCGTGCGCGAGCTTTTACTGGGGCCGCAACGGTTCTCCGACGTCCGCCGCGCGCTGCCGGGCGCCAGCTCGAACCTGGTCACCGACCGGCTCCGCGAGCTTGAGGGCCGGGGCGTCGTGACCCGCCGGACGCTACCGCCGCCCGCCGGTTCGACGGTCTACGAGCTGACCGCGTGGGGCCGCGAGCTGGAGCCGATCGTGCTCGCGCTGGGCGCCTGGGCCGTGAACGTCCCGCTCCCCGAGCCCGCGACGCTCGGCGCGACGTCCGTGCTGCTGTTCCTCCGCGGCTCCGCCCGCCCGCGCGGTTCGGCTTGCTACCGCGTCGAACTGGACAGTCGCGTGTGGACGGTCCGCACCGAACCCGGCCGGCTGACCGTCGAGCCGGGCGAACCCGCGGCACCGGACGCCGTCGTCCGGACCGATCCCGTCACGTTGAACGCCCTCCTCGAGAACCCGGCCGGCTTCGACGCCGCGATCGCGGACGGCCGCGTCGAGATCGAGGGCAGCAAGAAGGCCGTCCGCAAGCTGCTGCGCGAGCACGCTTAGGCGAACTCGGCGGCGTGGTCCTCGGCCCAGACGGCGAAGCCGCGAGCCGGCCGGCCGGTCACTTCCAGGACGGTCTCCGTGGTCGGCTGCGGCCGGTCCACCAGCGCCGCCAGCCTCCGGATCCGCGCTTCGACGACGTCCGCGGAGCCGACCGTGCCCAGGCCCCGGGCCTCGAACGCCGTCGTCAGCTCGCGGCGGTAGTCGTCGAGGTCCTGGCGTTCGACGCTGACCGGACGGCCGATGGCGTGGCCGATCAGCTCGGCGTGGCGCCGCACGGTCAGCGATTCGGGCCCGGTCAGCGTGTACGCCGCTTTGAGGTGCCCGGACGACGTCAGCGCGCACACGGCGACGGCGGCGATGTCCGCTTCGTGGATCAACGCCGCCTGCGAGTCCGGGAACGGGTCGCGCACCACGCCGGCCGACCGGATCGCCTCGGCCCACAGCAACCGGTTGGCCGCGAACCCGACGGGACGCAGGAAGGTCCACGGGATCCCTGAGTCGCGCACGGCCTGTTCGGCTTCGCCGTGGGCGCGGGTGATGGCGTCTTCCGACGCGGGATCGGCGCCCGCCGCGGACAGCAAGACCACCTGCGCCAGGCCGCCCGCGTGGGCGAGGAACCCGCCGAGCCCCGCCGTCCCGGCGTACAGGAACACCTTCGTGACGCCGTTCAGCGCGGCCTCCCAGCTTTCGGGCCGGGACAGGTCGGCCGCCACCACCTCGACGCCGCCGGGCAGCCGGGCGCGGCCCGGGTCCCGTCCGGCCGCCCGTACGTCCTGCCCCGCGTCCAGCAGCTTTCCCACCAGCGCGCGGGCGACGTTCCCGCGGGCTCCGGTCACCAGAATCGTCATGCTTCCCAGGCTGGTCCCGATCCGGCCGGCCGGGGTAGGCCAACCGGTACCACCCCGGGGCGGGGTGATGATGGCACCGTGGACAGGGTGGAACTGAGCGGTTTCCTGCGCAGCCGCCGCGACCGGCTGCGACCGGCCGACGTCGGGCTGGTGCCCGGCCCGCGGCGGCAGACGCCGGGGTTGCGGCGGGCGGAGGTCGCGCTGCTGGCCGGGATCTCCGTCGACTACTACGTGCGGCTCGAACAGGGCCGCGGGCCACGGCCGTCGGAGCAGGTCCTGACCGCGCTCGGCCGGGCGCTGCGGCTGACCGGCGACGAGCACGCCTACCTCCGGCGGCTGACCCACCCGGTGCCGATGACCCCGCCGCGCGAGGTGCCCGCCAACGTCCTGCGGCTGCTCGAGCGCCTCGGTGACGTGCCGGCGATGGTGATCGACGCCGGTTTCGACATGGTCGCCTGGAACCGGATGCTCGTCGCGCTGATCGGTGACCCGACGGCGTGGCCGCCGCGGCGCCGCAACCGGCTGCGACGGCTGTTCGACACCGGAGACACGATCACCGGCAACCGGCTGGACCTGGCCCGGCTGTGCGTCGCGGACCTGCGCGCGGGCGGGCGGTACCCGGCCGATCCGGCGGTCCGCTCCCTCGTGGACGAGCTGCGGGAAACGAGCCCGGAGTTCGCCCGGCTGTGGGCCGAGCGGGAGGTCGAAGTGCAGCGGACGCTGACCAAGCGGACCGTGCACCCGGTGGCCGGGGCGCTGGAGCTGGACTGCGAGATCCTCGCGGTCCCGGGCCACGAGCACCGGCTGCTCGTCTACACCGCGGCGCCGGGCACTTCGTCGGCCGAAGGGCTGCGACGGCTGGCCTCCCTCAGTGAGGGGGCGAGCAAGAAGATCCCGAGCGTCACCACGACCGCCGACGACAACGCCCAGTGCAGCCCGACCCGCGTCGCCAGCGCCCCGACCAGCACCGGCTCGACGAGGAACCCGAGGTAACCGCAGGCGGCGACGGCAGCCACCGCCTGGCCCGGCCTGTCCGCCTGCTTGCGGCTCGCCACGCTCCACGCGATCGGCACGATCCCGGCCACGCCGAGCCCGACCACGGCGAAGCCCAGCACCACCGCGACCGGCCACGGCGCGAACAGGACCACGGCGAACCCCAGCACCGCGACCGCCGTGGCCACGCGGGCGAACCGCACCGCGCCCGTCCGTGCGACGATCCGGTCCGCGACCAGCCGGATCGCGATCATGGTCGTCGAGAAGGCGAAATAGCCCAGCGACGCCAACGCGGGTGCCGCGCCCGTGACGTCGGCGAGGTACACCGCGCTCCAGCTGTTGACCGCGCCCTCGGCGACGAACCCGCAGAACGCGATCACGCCGAGCGGCACCAGCGCACGGCTCGGCCACGCGAACGCCGCCTCACCCTGACCGCGATCCGCGCCGGTGAGGAACCGCGTGCGCGCGGCCCACAACGCGAGTGCCAGCAGCATCGCGCCGGCGATCGGGAAGTGCACCGACACCGGGACGTGCGCGGCCTCCATCAGCGCGTCCACGCCGGAGCCCGCGAGGCCGCCGATGTTCCAGAAGGCGTGGAATCCGGCGAAGATCGGCCGGCCGTACCCCTCCTCGACGCGCGCCGCGTGCGCGTTCATCGCGACGTCGAGCAGGCTGTTGCCGACGCCGAGCACGACCAGCGCGGCGACGAACACCGGCGCCGACCAGGCGAACGCGACCAGCGGCAGTCCGGCGCACAGCACGACGGCGCCGAGCACGACGGCCGCGCGGCTGCCGATCCGGGCGAGCAGCGCGCCGGCACCGAGCAGCGCCAGCACCGACCCGGCGGCCAGCCCGAACAACCCCGTCGCCAGCTGCCCGGTGCTCAACCCCAGCTGCGCCTGCACCGCCGGCACCCGGGCCAGCCAGGTCGCGAACGCCGCGCCGCAGACCGCGAACACGACCGAGACCCCCAGCCGGGCGCGCTTCAGCTCCCCCGCCATGCGGCCACCCTACGGATTGCCCTGACGTCCGTGGCGAGCCGGGAAGACGCCGGCCGGATCGCGCGCGGGCTCCCGTAGGTGACCGAGGAGAGCGCTTGCCGTTTCCCACCGATCCTCGTCGAACTCGACCGCGTCGACGTGCCGACGCTCGGCGAGGTGCTGACCGAAGCCTGGTTGTGCCGGGCGCCGAACAGCTTGCCAAGGAATGGCTCGAAAGCGGCTAAACTTCGGCGTTCGCTCCGCATCTGCGGGATCTGGGAGGTCGGATGCTGTTCCGCGTACTCGCCCTGACGACCGTGCTGCTCGCCGGGACCACGACCGCCGCCGGGGCGTCGACCCGGACGCTCACCGTCGAAGGCGCGGTGACGACTCCGGCGTCCTACACCAGCGCTCAGCTGAAAGCGCTCGGCGAGACGACGTATCCGCAGGTCACCGGCGTCGACCTGACCAAGGTGGTCGCCGCCGCGGCGCCCGTCCTGCCGCCGGGCAAGAACACCGCGCTGCGCGTGACCGTGACGGTCACCGGCGCCGCGCACCGCTCGGTCACCTTTGCCCTCGCCGAACTCGACCCGGCCTTCGGCAACCACCCCGCCGTGCTCACCACCGGCCGCGACGTCGACCTCGTCGTCCCCGGCGACCGCGACCGCAGCCGCCGCGTGGACGACGTCCGGTCCGTCCGGGTCGCCGTGTCCGCGGCCCAGAAGGCCGAGCGGGCGGTACGGATCACGACCGCGCACCGGTCCGTCACGCTGCCGCCGTCGCTGTTGAAGCTGCTGCCCTCCCGCACCGTGACCGCGACCTTCGCGTCGGGGACAGGCCAGCAGACGCACACCGAAACCGGGCCGTCGCTCCGGCTGGTCCTGCTGGTCGCCGGCGTCCTGCCGCGGCCGGACACCACGGTGGTCGCGGTCGGCGACGACGGGTACGGCGCCGCGGTCACGCTCGCCGAGGAGTCCACGGGCGGGCGGCCGCTGCTGCTGTCCACCGCGGAGGACGGCACCGCGCTCACGCTGCCGCGGCTCGTCCCGCTGGGCGACGTCAAGGGCGGCCGGTACGTCTCCGGGGTGACGGCGCTCGACGTGCGCTGACCTCAGATGTGGTGCACCGACTCGACGGTGTACAGCTGCGGGTCGGCCTGCGCGATGTCCAGCGCCGCCTTCATGTGCCCCTGGCACGCGGGGTCGGCGAGCATCGCGCGAAACGCGCCTTCGCTCTCCCACTGCGCGTAATTGACGACGCGGGTGCCGTCGGCGCCGGCGTGGATGTTCGCCGAGACGAAGCCCGGCTGGTGCCGCATCGTCTCTTCGGTCGCCTCGGTCAGCAGGTCCACCAGCTCATGCTGCCGCGCGGGCTCGACCGTGAAGACGTTGATCAGGGTCGTCAGCTTCGCTTCGGTGTCGATCGTCGTGGTTGCCATGCGTGCTCCTAGGCGCCCAGCTGGCGCTGAACCAGGCCTGCACCGACCGGCTGCGGCCGCTCGAGCTGTCAATGTCGCAGTACACCGTACTCCGCGCTCGACGACCACCCGGCGCGTCGTCGGCCGAACTTGCCCGGATCACCTTCGTCACGCGGCAGTCGCTGCGGGACGTCCTCGGTGGGCTGCGGTCGGCCGGCCTGGTCACCGTGGCCGAGCAGGCGACCACCGGGCGCGCCCGGCCCGTGACCCTGACGACGTCCGGCCGCGCGAAGCTGCACGCCGCCGACGAGCTCGTCGCCGAGGCCGAGACGCGGATGCGTATCTGCGTCGCGAACCTGACTTGACCGGACCCGTATAGTCGGAACCGACTAATAGGGAGCGACTGACGACCATGGCAGCCCGCAAGATCCGCAACACCCTGGCGCTGGCCCTGCTGGGCCTGCTGCTCGAACGCCCGATGCACCCGTACGAAATGGCGTCCACGCTGCGCGAACGCAACAAGGACACCAGCTTCAAGATCAACCCCGGCTCGCTCTACGACACCGTGGAGTCCCTGGCCAAGCACCGCTGGATCGAGCCCGTCGAGACGGTCCGGGAGGGCAACCGGCCGGAGCGGACCGTCTACGCCCACACCGAGCTCGGCCGGCAGGAGTTCGTCGCGTGGCTCGACGAACTGGTGCGCGTCCCGGTCGACGAGTACCCGAAGTTCGTCGCGGCCGTGGCCTACCTCGGCGCGCTCGGCCCGGAGCGGGCCGCCGACGCGCTGGAGGAACGCGCCCGGCACCTCGCCGAACGGGTCGAAGGCGCGGAGACGGCGCTGGCGGACACGGTCGGCCAGGGGGCGCCGCGGCTGTTCATGATCGAGGTCGAGTACGTCAAGCACGCGTGGCAGGCCGAACTCCATTGGGCGCGCCACACCGCCGCCGAAATCCGCAGTGGCTCCCTGCCCTGGCCCGAACACTTCTGAGGGGAAGACCGTGCCCGATCTCGAAACCGACGTCCTCGTCGCCGGCGCCGGACCCGCCGGCCTGCTGCTCGCCGCGGAGCTCGCGCTCGCCGGCGTGCGCACCACCGTCGTCGAACGGAACCCGGAAAAGCCGCCGTACTGCCGGGGTTTCAACCTGAACTCACGCTCGCTCGACCTGCTGGCCCGGCGCGGGCTGGCCGAAGGCCTGGTCGCCGAGGGCCACCGGGTGCCGCACGCGCCGGCCACCGGGATGCCGGGGCCACTGCTGCTCGACGGCGCCGCGACCGACCACCCGTTCTCGCTCGGCATCCCGCAGACCCGCGTCGAAGAGGTCCTGGAGGCGCGGGCACGGGAACTCGGCGCGGACCTGTTGCCCGGTCACGAACTGAAGAGCTTCACCCAGGACGAGGACGGCGTCACCGTCAAAATCGACAATGGACGGACGATCCGCGCGCGGTACCTCGTCGGCTGCGACGGCGGGCGCAGCACCGTGCGCAAGCAGGCCGGGATCGGCTTCCCCGGCGTCGACGCCCGGTGGTTCGCGCTGCTCGGCGACGTCGAATGCGAGCTGCCGTACGGGGTTTCGGCCGGACCGGACGGCCGGACGCTGTTCGTCATCCCGCGACCGGGGTACGTCCGGATCGTCGTGCGGGAGGACGATCCGCCCGCGGACAAGGACACCCCGGTCACGCTCGGCCGGCTCCAGTCCCAAGTGGACAGCGTGCTCGGCCGGCACGTCGAGCTGCGCGCACCGCGCTGGCTGACCCGGTTCGGCGACGCCGCGCGGCTGGCCGAGCGCTACCGCGAGGGCCGCGTCCTGCTGGCCGGCGACGCCGCGCACATCCACCCGCCGGCCGGGGCGATCGGCGTCAACGTCGCCCTCGACGACGCGTTCAACCTCGGCTGGAAACTCGCCGCGACGGTGCGCGGGACCGCGCCGGACGGCCTGCTCGACAGCTACCACACCGAGCGACACGCGGCGGGGGAACACATCCTGGCCAACACCCGCGCGCAGGTCGCGCTCGAAGAGGCCGGGCCGGAACCGCTGGCCGACCTGATGCGCCGCGTCGCCGCGCACCCGGGCGGCAACCGCGCGCTGGCCGAGATCATCACCGGGCTCGACGCCCGCTACGAACCCGGGGACCACCCGTGGCTCGGCCGACTCGCGCCGGACATCCCGTTGCGGGGCCCCGAAACGCACCTCGCCGCCCTGCTGCACCCGGGACGTCCGGTACTGCTGGACCTGACCGACGATCACCACTTCGCCGCGTGGTCACCGGGAATCGACGTGGTCGCCGCACAGTCCACTTCGGACGTACGGGCGCTGCTGCTGCGCCCGGACGGGCACGTCGCCTGGCTGACGACCGGCTCGGACGGCACCGGCCTGGCGGAGGCGATCCACCGCTGGGTGGGCGACGTCCCGGTTCCGGCGACGGCGTAGGACGGGTCAGCGCGGGCGGTCCAGCACCGCCCGCCGCTCCCGCCGTCCCTCGAGGGTGAACGTGCTGTGCGTCGTGAACCCCAGCTTCTCGACGACCCGGCCCGACGCCTCGTTCGCCGGCTCGTAGACCGCCAGCAGCCGGTCCGCGAACCCGGACGCGAAGACGTGGTCCCGCACCGCTTTCGTCGCCTCGGTCGCGTAACCGCGGCCCCAGCACGGCCGCGCGATCCACCAGCCCATCTCCACCGCGGGATGCCCGATGCCCGACTCGACGCCGTCGCGGCACACCAGCGCGACCACGCCGTCGAACGAACCGGGCGCCGCCGACACGGCGAACCAGCCGAAGCCGTGCTCGGCCCAGTGCTCGATCGTCGCGCGGTGCTTGGCGAGGGTGTACTCGCGGGTCCACGGCTCGCCGGTGCCGACGTACCGGACGGTCTCGGGCACCTGGGCCATCGCGAACAGGTCGTCGAAGAAGTCGTCGGACCAGGGGTGCAGCGTCAGCCGTTCCGTGGTGATGCGCATCGCGCCGAGTCTAGGACTCCTTGAGCAGCACGGCGATCCCGTCGAGCTGCACCCGGAGGCCGAACTCGAACGCCTCGTCGAGGTCGACGTCGCTCAGCCCGGTGATCGTCTCGGTGAGCGCCGGGAACCGGCCCGACTCCAGGTGCCCGACCAGCACGGCCATGTCGGCCTCGAGCCGCTGGGAGCCGGTGATGCCGGTGTCCAGCTCGGCCTCGACCTCGAACGCGTGGCTGACGGCGAGCCCGCCGACCCAGCCGTTGAGCGTCATGATCACCTGCAGCCGCGTGCGGCGGTGCAGCCCGGTGCCGGCCAGCGCCCGCAGCATCCAGTCGACCAGCCGCAGCCCGCTCGCGACGACCGGCGGCCGCACCAGCGAGTGCAGCATCACCGGCGCCAGCCACGGGTGCCGCCGGTACGCGCGCCACTGCGTCCGCGCGGCCAGCTCCAGCCGCGGGCGCCACTCGGCCGGCCCCGGTTCGGGCAGCTCCTCGGCGCCGAGCGCGGTGTCGGCCATCAGCCGCACCAGCTCCTCCTTGTCCGGGACGTGCCGGTACAGCGCCATCGGCCCGACCCCGAGCTCGGCGGCGAGCCGGCGCATCGACAGCGCCCCGCGGCCCTCGGCGTCCGCCAGCGCGATGGCCGCGCGGACGAGCCGCGCGCGGCCCAGCGGGGGTTTCTGCGGGGTCCGGTCGCTCACCACGGTGCCGCTGCCCGGCACCGCGCGCACCCAGCCCTGCTCACCCAGCACGGTCAGCGCCTTCGCCGCGGTTGCCATGGCCACGCCCCACTCGCGGACCAGCGACCGGGTGGACGGCACGCGCTCGCCGGGCCTCAGCTCACCGGCGGTGATCCGGCGGCGCAGGTCCGCCGCGATCCGCAGGTACGGCGCCTGCTCGGCCACGAACACCCCGATCCGTACTAGAACACTTCCCCCTCACACCTAGAACGGTTTCAGGGTACTCCCCCATTGTCGTCAGCAAGGATTGTCGCGTCCTCCCGCTGGTCAATACGGTGCGGATACACCGTAAGAGACAGGGGGACGGCATGACCACGACCGAGAAGCCGGCGTCGACCGGGGAGGCCCGGCGCAGCACAGCGTGGTGGCGGCGCCCGTGGGTGTTCCCGCTGGGGCTGCTGGTCACCGTGTTCCTGGTGTACTCGCTGCCGCCCTACCTCGGGCTGGACCCCGCCGAGTCGCGGATCCCGGCCCCGGCGGGCGTCGGCTGGTACTACCCGGTGCTGGTGACGCACATCGGCTTCGCGACCATCGCGATGGTGACCTGCTCGCTGCAGATCTGGCCGTGGCTGCGGCGGAAGCACCCGGTGGTGCACCGCCGGACCGGCCGCGTGTACGTCTTCGCGGGCGCCATCCCGGCGTCCATCGCGGGCTTCGCGATCGCCGTCGCCGCGCCGTTCGGGCCGGTCGGGGCGGTGTCGAACGTCCTGCTCGCGACGCTCTGGTTCGGCTGCACCGTGCAGGGCTACCGGATGGCGCGCGCCCGGCGCTTCGGCGACCACCGGCGCTGGATGATCCGCAGCTTCGTGCTGTGCATGTCCATCATCAGCAACCGGATCTGGGGCGTGCTGTGGGCGATCGTGTTCGCGCCGCAGCTGGACACGACGTTCGGCGGCAGCGAGCTGGCGATGGGCCAGGCGATCGCCGGGGTCACGACGTGGACGGGCTGGGTGATCCCCTTCCTGATCGCCCAGTGGTGGCTGGAGCGGGGGCGCCGTCGCACTCCGGCGGCCGCGTGAGCACGGGTGGAACCGGTCTCCGGGGCCGGTTCCGCCCGTCACCGGCGGTCATGCCCCCGAACGGCCTATGGTCCGGACCACATTAATGGTCTATACCAATTAGGACAGGAATTCCCGCCGCCGCGTTCGTCGTCGTGGAGGTCCCCCATGCGTCTGTCCCGTCTCCGTCCGCTCCTGGCCGCCCTGGGCGGTTTGGCCGTGCTGGCCACCGGGTTCGCGGCACCCGCCGGCGCCGCGGCCGGCTCGCCGATCCCGGTCGGCCCCTACGTCGACATGGGGGCGTGGCCGACACCCAGCCTGTCGGCGATGTCCGCCGCGAGCGGCGTCAAGAGCTTCACCCTCGCCTTCGTCAACTCCTACGGCTGCAAGGCCAGCTGGTTCGGCGCCTACGACCCGCGCACGGCGTGGCAGAAGGACGAGATCACCAAGATCCGCAACGCCGGCGGCGACGTCAAGATCTCCTTCGGCGGCGCGTCCGGCATCGAGCTGGCCCAGGCGTGCAGCACGTCGGCCCAGGTCGCGGCCGAGTACGACGCGGTCGTCAAGGCGTACGGCCTGAAGTACGCCGACTTCGACATCGAGGGCGCGGCCGTCGCCGACCCGGCGTCGATCAGCCGCCGCTCGCAGGCGCTGAAGACGTTGCAGAACAACAACCCGGGGCTGAAGATCTCGCTGACCCTGCCGGCGCTGCCGACCGGCCTCGACGCGAACGGGCTCAACGTCGTCAAGGCCGCCAAGGACGCCGGGGTGAACCTCGACCTGGTCAACATCATGGCGATGGACTACTACCAGGGCGCGGGCGACCAGGGCGCTAAGGCGATTTCGGCGGCCAAGGCCACGCAGGCGCAGCTGAAGTCGCTGTACGGCCTGAGCGACGCGGCGGCGTGGAAGAAGGTCGGCGTCACCCCGATGATCGGCGTCAACGACTCGCAGAACGAGATCTTCTACCAGAAGGACGCGAAGGCGCTGGTGGCGTTCGCCAAGACGGTCCACCTGGGCATGCTGTCGTTCTGGGAGGCGGGCCGCGACGCCAACGCGTGCACGGGCGCGCTGTACAAGTGCACCAACGTGCCGCAGGCGAAGTACGAGTTCGCGAAGATCTTCGCGGGCTACACGGGCTGAGTCACCACCGGGCGGCGTCCGCGAGCAGGGCGTCCCGCACTGCCGCGGGCCCGGCCCGGCAGGGTTCCACCCGAGTCACCACGAAGAGCGTGTTGATCGGCGGCTCGGCCGGGTCCAGCAAAGCGACCAGCGAGCCCGACGCCAGTTCCGCCGCGCACAAGTACCGCGGCAGCACGCTGACGCCGAAGCCCGCGAGCACGCACGCCAGCACACCCCGCAGGTCAGGGACCACCACCGCGGGTCCGGGTGGCGGGCGCACGCCCAGCACCGAACGCCAGTAGCGGCGGATGATCGGCAGGTCCTCGGCGTACGCCACCAGGGGCGCCGTCCGCGGGTCGCCGGTGAAGCCGCGGGGGCCGACCAGGACGAACTCCTCGTCGGTCAGCGGGGTGGCCGTGAAGCGGCCACGAGGCCGGATCGTCGAAATCACCAGGTCGTAGCGGCGTTGCGTCAGCCCGGCCAGGAGGTCGTCGGCCAGGCCGAAGCTCACTCGCAGCTTGAGGCCGGAGGCGACCAGACCCGCCAGTGCGGGGAGAACCCGGACCGTCGTCAGCTCGGCCGGTCCGGCCAGGTGGACAGGCGCGGCGAACGGGTCGACCCCGCCGACGGTCAAGGAAGAAAGCGCGTCGACGTGCGGGGCGATGCGGGCCGCCAGTTCGTCGGCCACCGAGGTCGGCGTGACGCCTCGCGCGCGCCGGACGAACAGCTGCTGCCCGAGCTGCTCCTCCAGGGCCCTGACCTGCGCGGTCACCGTCGGCTGGGACAAGCCCAGCGACGGTGCCGCACCGGTCAGCGAGCCCGCGCGGTGGACCGCGAGGAACGTCCGCAGCAGGTCGAGGTCCAGCTCAGTCCTCGATCAGCTCGATCGAGTCCACGACGTTCGGGTAGAACGCGACGTGGTCCTTGATCGCCGCGACCGCGTCGTACGGCTTCTCGTACGTCCAGATCGCGTTCTCCGCCTGCACGTCACCGGCGTTCAGGCTGTAGTAGCTGCTGTCGCCCTTGTACGGGCAGTACGTCTCGTGGTCGGTCCGCTCCAGCAGGCTGAAGTCGACGTCCGCCCGCGGGATGTACTGCGCCGCCGGGTAGTTCGACTCCTGCAGCGTCAGCGCGTTGCGGCTGTCGGCCACCACGCGCCCGCCCGCCTTGACCACCACGCGCGCCTTCGTCGGCTCGACGGTGATCGGGTGGTCCGGGCCCGGGACCAGCACCTTCTTCTCCGGCATGTCAGCTCCTCGAAAAGGTCGTGTACTGGGAGCAGCACCCGGGACCCGGCGGTTATTCCGCCGTCAGGGCAGGTAGTACATCGGGTTCGGCAGCTTGACCGGACGCAGCGCGTAGCCGCCTTCGAGGTCGCTGAACTGGTCACCGAGGTTCAGCACGATCTTCGCGCCGGTCGCCTCGATGTGCGCCCGCGTGCCCGACTTGTACTGGACGGTGTTGCAGGTCAGGCCGCACGGCAGGTAGTCCGGCGCGGTCACCTTCGGCTTGAAGAACGCGCCGGCCGGGGCCGGGAAGCCCTCGTTCGCGAGGTTCTTCAGCGACTGCGGGCCCTGCAGCTCGTTGCGGCCGGTCAGGAAGTAGACCTTGACGCCGTGCTGCGCGGCCCAGTTGCTCAGCTCCAGCACCGGCTTGTTGGCCGTGAACGTGCCGTTGTCGATGGCCTGCTGCTGCTTGACCGGGTCGAAGCCGAAGTCGTTGTCGGCCTCCCAGCCGTAGGTGACCTCGGAGGTGTCGTCGACGTCCAGCACGATCGCCGGGTTCTTCACCCAGCCCAGCTGCTGCTGCAGGTAGCGCTTCGCGTCGGCGACGACGTTCTTGGTGTCCTTCACGAACCGGCTCGTGTCGGAGTAGTGGTGCTTGCCGGCGGCGTCGAGGTAGTCGCCGTAGTAGGCCTTGACGTCGTTCTTGACCTGGCCGATGTTGGCCGGTTCCTTGGCGCGGGCGGCGGTGGCGTCGTCCGAGCCGGCCAGCGCGGTGGCCCCCGAAGCGACGGTGGCGCCGATCGCCGCGGCGGCGGCGAGCTTGACGAGACCTGACCATTTTCCGGACACGGGCGACCCTCCAGTGCAGACTTGACGACGGAGGGAACCTACGTCACGTTCACCTGGAGTTCCACCCTACGTTGGTTCCTGTTCACCTAAACCCGCTCGGCGCGGCACACGAACGCCACCGGCGCGCGGCCGATCCGCGTCAACACCACCGAAGCTTCCGCCGAACCGCGTGGTTTGAGCCTGCGGCGCAACGCGTCCGGGTCGACGTCCAGGCCGCGAATCAGGATCTCGAGCCGTCCGACGTCGTGTCGCTTGAGGACGGCCTTCAGCGCCTTTTCGCTGTACGGGCCCTGCTCCAGCACGCGGAACGCGCGCACCCCCGGCGGCGGTGTGTCCCCGGTCAGGTAGGCGATGCGCTCGTCCAGCTGCCACAACCCGTGCCGCGCCGCGTAGTGGCGGACCAGGCCGGCCCGCACGACGGCACCGTCCGGGTCGACGATCCACTCCCCCGGCGCCCGCGCCGGCAGGTCGTCCGGTTCGGCGTCGGTGACCGTCCACTGTGTCCCGTCCGAGCGCAGCACGCTCGCCCGCCGGGTGACGCCCGTGCCCAGGCCGCGCCACAGGCAGGACTCGCGCACCTGGCCGTCGAGGGACACCAGCTCGACCTCGTCCGCCCACGGCGCGATCGCGAAGTCGAGGCCCGGCGCGCACTTCACGGACAGCGGACGCCCCGGGTACGCCTCGACCAGGCCGTCGAGTGGCGGGGTGAAGTCGGCGGGTTTCCAGGCCCGGCGTCCGGCGGAGTCACGCCGGGCCGGGTCGGCGACGACCACGCCGGAGCGGCTCACCGGCCGCAGCGCGTCGGCTTGCGCGAGCCCGAACGAGACGCCCGCGGAGACGCCGTTGTGCCGCGCCATCGCCAGCCGCACCGGGTCCACATCGGACCCGAGGGCGCGCTTCGCCACCCGGGCGATCTCGACCAGGTCGGCCCCGACCGAGCACGTGACGTCGTGGACGTCCAGCCCCGCGAGCCGGGAAGCCCGGTGCCGCGCGACCAGGGAAGCACTCGCCTGCTGAAGCGCGTCCGAGGTGAACAGCCAGTCCACACCGGACAGTTTGCCGACGGCTTTCCGGCGCAGAAGCACGGTTTCCAGCACGGCGGCCGCGCGCTCTTCGCCGACGACGCGGCGCACGGCGGCGACGTCGGCGATGTGGTCGGTCAGCGGCCGCGCCGCGACCTCGGCGAGCGCCGCCTCACCCGCGCCGGAGCGCAGGTGGGCGACGTCGCCGAGGGTGAAGGAATAGCCCACTCAGGACGGCCGCTTGGTCCCGGTGATCATCACGTTGTAGAACAGCTCGCGCGGCAGCACCTTCGCCAGCAGCTTCTTGTCCACAGCGGACAGCCGCAGCCACAGCTTGTAGGCGAACAGCCGCCACCGGACGGTCAGCTTCTCCTGCGGCACCGCGGCTTCGAACGTCCGGATCGGCCAGCCGGCCAGCGCCGCGGCGAACTCCTCGGTGACCGCGCGGACGTCCTGGGCCCCGGCGCCGCGAGCCATCGTCTCCAGCTCCGACGGGTCGAAGGTGTGGATGTCGACGACGGCTTCGAGGGCGGCGGCGCGCGAGGACTCGTCGAGCTCCTCCTGCGGACGCCGCCAGCCGCTCAGCGCGGGCAGCTTCGTCACCCGGGTCGTCAGGAACCAGGTGAACTGGCCGAGCTTGCGGGCGTAGAAGTCGCCGATCTTGGTCGGCTCACCGGCGAACACGAACCGGCCACCCGGCTTGAGCACGCGCAGCACCTCGCGGAACGCCGCCTGGACGTCCGGGATGTGGTGCAGCACCGCGTGCCCGACCACCAGGTCGAACGTGTTGTCCTCGTACGGGATCCGCTCGGCGTCGGCGACCCGGCCGTCGACGTCGAGGCCGAGGCTCTCGGCGTTGCGCAGCGCGACCTGCACCATGCCGGGCGAGAGGTCGGTGACCGAGCCCTTCTTGGCGACGCCGCCCTGCATCAGGTTCAGCAGGAAGAACCCGGTGCCGCTGCCCAGCTCCATCGCGTGCTGGTACGGCTGGCCGTCATCACCCGCGACGGCGTTGAACACGTCCGTCGCGTACGAGATGCAGCGCTCGTCGTAGGAGATGGACCACTTCTCGTCGTAGGTGCCGGCTTCCCAGTCGTGGTACAGCACGTTCGCGAGCTTGGGGTCGGCCCAGGCGGCCTGGACCTCCTCCGCGGTGGCGTGCGGGTGCGGGGCCGGGTCGTTCACGTCGGTCAAGGCGTCATTTCCCTTCGAAAGTGGCCTTGCCGGGGCCGTTCTCGATGAACGACTTCATGCCGTTCTGCTGGTCTTCGGTCGCCCAGAGCGCGGCGAACAGGTGCGATTCGAGCTTGAGGCCGTTCGCGAGGTCGGTGTCGAGGCCGCCGTCGATGGCCGCCTTGGCCGCGCGCAGCGCGACGGCCGGACCGTTCGCGAACCGGGACGCCCACTGGTGGGCGACGGCGTAGACGTCGTCGGGGGCGACGACCTCGTCGACGATCCCCAGCGCCAGCGCCTCTTCCGCCTTGACGAACCGGCCGGTGAAGACGATGTCCTTGGTCTTGCTCGGCCCGATCAGCCGGGCCAGGCGCTGGGTGCCGCCCGCGCCGGGGATGACACCGAGCTGGATCTCCGGCTGGCCGACCTTGACGTTGTCGCCGGCGACCCGGCGGTCCGCGGTCAGCGCGAGCTCGAGGCCGCCGCCGAGGGCGTACCCGGTGATCGCGGCGACGACCGGCTTCGGGATGTTCGCGATCGCGGCGAGCGTCCCGGTGAGGGTGGCGCCGAACTTCGCGATCTCCGGGTAGGTGCGGGTGGCCATCTCCTTGATGTCCGCGCCGCCGGCGAAGGTCTTCTCACCGCCGTAGAGGATCACCGCGCGGACGTCGTCGCGCTCGGAGACCTCCTTGGCGAGCTCCGCCAGCTCGGCGGTGACCTGGGCGTTCAGGGCGTTGACCGGCGGCCGGTCGAGCCGGATCGTGCCGACCCCGTCCTTGACCTCCAGCGATACGAACTCTCCCACGCCCATCCTCCTCGTTGACGATCTGCCAGCACGCTACCGGCGGGTAAGGACAGCCTAGCGACGGCGGGCGAAGAAGCGATCCCCAGAGCGTTCCAAGACCAGGTCCTGGTCGAACGTCTTGGAGAGGTTCTCGCTGGTCACGACGTCGTCGACGAGGCCCGACACGACCGCGTGACCGTCGCGGAGAAGCAGCGCGTGGGTGAACCCCGGCGGGATCTCCTCCACGTGGTGGGTGACGAGCACCATGGCCGGCGCGTCCGGGTCGAGGGCCAGCGCGGACAGCCGCGCGACGAGGTCCTCGCGGCCGCCGAGGTCCAGCCCGGCCGCCGGCTCGTCGAGCAGCAGCATCTCCGGGTCGGTCATCAGGGACCGGGCGATCAGGGCCCGCTTGCGCTCGCCCTCGGACAGCGTGCCGAACGTCCGGTCGGCGAGGTGCCCGATGCCCATCGCGCCCAGCAGCTCGGTCGCGCGCTCGGTGTCGAGCTTGTCGTACTCCTCGCGCCAGCGGCCGACCACCGCGTAGCCGGCGCTCACCACGACGTCCTTCACCAGCTCGTCGCCCGGGACGCGCTGGGCGATCGCGGCGGAGGTGAAACCGATGCGGGGGCGCAGCTCGAAGATGTTGACCTTGCCGATGCGCTCGCCGAGCAGGTCGAGCTCGCCGGTGCTCGGGTGCAGCTCGGCCGCGGCCAGGCGCAGCAGGGTGGTCTTGCCCGCGCCGTTCGGGCCGAGCACCACCCAGCGTTCGTCCAGTTCGACGTTCCAGTCGAGGCCGGCGAGGAGGTCGTTGGTCCCGCGGCGGACGCCGACACCGGCCATCCGGACCACGAGGTCGTCAAGTTCGCTGGGCTGGATCGGCTCGCTCACGAACCCCATTCTGTCTGCCGTCGCGCGCGCGTGCGCACCCGCCCGGGTGAGACGGCGAACCGGCAGGTCGGAGACGTCCACGACGTGGAACGCCGCAGTCCGGAAGTGTAGGTCCCGGCGCCGTTGTGGCAGGATCGGCAGCATGTCGGCAGACGCGCCCGTGCCCCCGGTGACCCGGGGCTCGTTCTGGCGCCGTCGCGCGATCGACCTGCTTCTCGTCGCTTCGGCCGGGTGTACCCCGGCACGGCTCCGCTGACCCGTCGCGTCCTCGTCCGGACGCGTGCGGCCGGTGCCGTGCTGGCCCCGCGTCCCGATCACTTCGCGTCCGAGGAGCACCCGCGTTGACCACTTCGATCGTCCGTCCCGCCGTCGAGATCCACCCGCAGCTGACCGACCCGCTGCTGCCCGAGCTGCTGCACCCGTCGCGGCTGCTCTGGACACCGCGTGAGCTGGCGGAGCTGACCGCCACCGTGACCACCGAGCTGACCGCCGGCCTGCGGGGCATCCTGCGGTTCGACGAGGACCAGCGCTGGTGGGCCCGGCTGGCCCTGACCGACGGCGTCGAGCTGTGGCTGCTGTCGTGGCTGCCCGGCCAGCAGACGAAGCCGCACGACCACGGCGGCGCGTCCGGCTCGTTCACCGTGCTGCAGGGCGAGGTCGGCGAGGAGTACCGCTACCCCGGCGGCCCGGTCCGGCGCCGCACGCACACCGCGGGCGAGGGCCTCGGCTTCGGCGCCGGGCGCGCGCACCAGGTCACCGGCATCGGCGAGACTCCGGCGGCGACGGTCCACGCGTACTCGCCGCCGCTGGTGCCGACCCGGGAGTACGCCACGCTCGCCGACGTCCCGGCCGAAATCCCGCCGCTGCCCGCTATCGTCGGCCGATGAGCGCGATCGACTCGTTCCTGGAGAAGGCCCGGTCCGGCCTGGACCGGGTCACCCCGGCCCGGGCCCGCGAGCTGCAGGAGGCGGGCGCGCTGCTCGTCGACATCCGGCCGCACGCGAACCGGCAGGCCGAGGGTGAGATCCCCGGCGCGGTGATCGTCGAGCGGATCCACCTGGAGTGGCGGCTGGCACCGGACAGCGACTGGCGGCTGCCCGCGGTGACGCCGGACTCGACGGTGATCGTGCTGTGCAACGAGGGTTACTCGTCGAGCCTGGCGGCGGCCGACCTGCAACGGCTGGGCCTGCCGCGCGCGACGGACCTCGACGGCGGCTTCCGGGCCTGGGCCTCCGCCGGCCTGCCCGTGCAGACCGGCGGAAGCCCGGCGGTTCCCTAGGTTCCTCGGGTTCTCAGGCCAGCGCGGGAGCGACCTGCGATGTGAACAGGTCGATGCCGGCGCGGTCGTACGCGGCTTCGGGGAAGTTGAAGATCGCGTAGGACATGCCGAGCGCGCCCAGCTCGGCGAGCTTCTCGGTGACCTGCTCCGGCGTGCCGGTGGTCGGGCCGTTCGCGAAGTTGGCGTACCAGCCCTCGCCGGCCTCGCCCGGGGCGTACTTCGCCAGGTGGGACTTCAGCCAGGCCAGCTTGTCCTGGACGTCCTTCTCGGTCTCCCCGATCACGACGTTGTGGTTGACCGAGCGCACGATCGCGTCGTAGTCGGTGCCGACGTCCTTGCAGTGCTGCGCGAGGATGTCCGACTTGCGGGTGAACGTCTCCGGGTCGCCGGCGAAGTTGGTGTACTTCGCGTACTTCGCCGCGATCCGCAGCGTCTTCTTCTCACCGCCACCGGCGATCCACAGCGGGATCCCGCCTTCCTGCGGCGGCAACGGGCGCAGGATCGCCCCATCGGTCTGGTAGTGCTTGCCGTCCAGAGTGGACGTTCCGGTGGTCCAGAGGTCCCGCATGATCTGGACGCCCTCGTCGAGCTGCCCGAGCCGCTCGCCGGCGCCCGGGAAGCCGTAGCCGTAGGCCCGCCACTCGTGCTCGTACCAGCCGGCGCCGATCCCCATCTCGACGCGGCCGCCGGCGATGGTGTCCGCGGTCGCGGCGACCTTCGCCAGGTAGGCGGGGTTGCGGTAGCCCATGCAGGTGCACATCTGCCCGAGCCGGATGGTGTCGGTCGCGGCGGCGAAGGCCGAGATCAGCGACCACGCCTCGTGCGTGGCCTCCTCCGTCGGCACCGGCACGGTGTGGAAGTGGTCGTAGACCCAGATCGATTCGAAGGGCCCGGCTTCCGCGTGCTTCGCGAGGCCGAGCATGGTCTTCCAGTGGTCCGCGGGGTCGATGCCGGCCAGGTCCAGCCGCCAGCCCTGCGGGACGAAGAGTCCGAAGCGCATGCCCCCAACTTAACGCGGGCAGCGCCGTCGCGCGGTGTGGTTTTCAAGCTTTTGGGCTGGAGTTGCTCCAGGTCAGACGCGGCTTTCCGTCAGGCGAGGACGACCCGGGCCAGCTCCGCCGGGGTCGCCAGCAGGCCGTGCTTCGGCAGCACGCGCACCGTGTACCCGATCGCGCCCGGTTGCGGCAGCTTCAGCCGGGCCGCGAACGCGCCGATGCCGTCGCCGGTCATCGGGACCGTGACCGGGTCGCGCAGCTCGTCGTCGTCGCCCACCCGGCCGACCACCGCCTGGATGTCCACTTCGGACGGATCGAGGCCGGCCAGGTCGATGCGCGCGCGGATCGTCACCTCCGTGCCGACCACCAGCGGCTCGGCCGCCTCGATCTGCAGCTCCGAGTCGAAGATCCGCAGCCGCGGCCACGACACCTCGAGCTTCGTGCGGTAGTCCGCCAGCGACAGCGCGCCGCGGTAGCCGTCGCCGGTGGCCGCCGCGACCGTGCGGGACGCGGGCAGGTAACCGTTGTCGACGTACTCGCGGACCATCCGCGACGCCTGGACCCGCGGGCCGAGCGTCTCCAGCGTGTGCCACACCATCGACAGCCAGCCGGACGGGACGCCGCCCGCGTCACCGTCGTAGAACAGCGGCGCGATCTGCTGGCCGAGCAGGTCGTAGAGGGCCGCGGCCTCGAGGTCGTCGCGGCGCAGCGGGTCGGCGACGCCGTCGGCGGTCGGGATGGCCCAGCCGTTGCTGCCGTCGTAGCACTCGTCCCACCAGCCGTCGCGGATCGACAGGTTGAGCCCGCCGTTGAGCGCCGACTTCATCCCCGACGTCCCGCACGCCTCCAGCGGCCGCACCGGGTTGTTCAGCCAGACGTCGCAGCCGCGGTAGAGGTACCGGGCCATCGACATGTCGTAGTCCGGCAGGAAGACGATCCGGTGCCGGACGTCCGCGCCGTCGACGAACCGGACGATCTGCTGGATCAGCTGCTTGCCGTTCTCGTCGGCCGGGTGCGACTTCCCGGCGACGACGACCTGGATCGGCCGTCGTTCGTCGAGCAGCAACGTCCGCAGCCGGTCCGGGTCGCGCAGCATCAGCGTCAGCCGCTTGTACGTCGGGACGCGGCGGGCGAACCCGACGGTCAGCACGTCCGGGTCGAACACCGAGTCCACCCAGCCCAGCTCCAGCGGGGACGCGCCGCGCTGCAGCCACGCCGCGCGCACCCGGCGCCGCACCTCGAACACCAGCTTCTCGCGCAGCTCGCGCCGCAGCGCCCACAGCTGGGCGTCCGAGACGCCGTCGCGCAGCGGTCCCTCACCGGTGTCCAGGCCCCACTCGCGGCCGAGCAGCGTGCTCAGCTCGCGCGCCACCCACGTCGGGCCGTGGACGCCGTTGGTCACCGACGAGATCGGCACCTCGTCGTGGTCGAAGCCGGGCCACAGCCGAGAGAACATCCTGCGCGTGACGCGGCCGTGCAGCTGGGAGACGCCGTTCGCGCGCTGCGCCAGCCGCAGGCCCATGTGCGCCATGTTGAACAGGCCCGGGTTGTCCTCGGCGCCGAGCGCGAGCACGCGCCGCGGGTCGATGTCGGGCACCAGGCGCCCGTCGCTGAAGTAGCGCTGCACCAGGTCCACCGGGAACCGGTCGATGCCCGCGCTGACCGGGGTGTGCGTGGTGAACAGCGTCCCGGCGCGGACCGCGGGCATGGCCTCGTCGAACGCGAGGCCGTCGGCCTGCACGATCTCGCGGGCCCGCTCCAGCCCGAGGAACCCGGCGTGGCCCTCGTTGGTGTGGAACACCATCGGCTGCGGGTGGCCGGTCAGCTCGCAGTACTTGCGGACGGCGCGGAAGCCGCCGATCCCGGCGAGGATCTCCTGCCGCAGCCGGTGGTCGGCGTCGCCGCCGTAGAGCCGGTCGGTGACGCCGCGCAGGTCTTCGTCGTTGGCCTCGGTGTCGGTGTCGAGCAGCAGCAGCGGCACCCGCCCGACGCGGGCCTGCCAGATCTGCGCGCACAGCTCGCGCCCGCCCGGCATCGCGACGCCGATCAGCACCGGGCGCCCGCCCGCGGTCAGCAGCTCCAGCGGGAACGCGTTCGGGTCGATCACCGGGTAGTGCTCGACCTGCCAGCCGTCGAGCGAGAGCGACTGCCGGAAGTAGCCGTTGCGGTAGAGCAGCCCGACACCGACCATCGGCACGCCCAGGTCGGACGCGGCCTTGAGGTGGTCGCCGGCGAGCACGCCGAGGCCGCCGGAGTAGTTCGGCAGGGCTTCGGTGACGCCGAACTCCATCGAGAAGTAGGCGACGGCGGGCGGCAGGTCCGCGTCGTCACGCTGCTGGTACCAGCGCGGCTCCGACAGGTAGTTCTCCAGGTCGACGGCGGCGACGCGGGCGCGTTCGAGGAAGTCGTCGTCGACCGCGAGCTCGTCGAGGCGGGCCGGCGGCAGCGCGGTGAGCATCCGCAGCGGGTCGCGGACGGCGTTGAACAGCTCGGCGTCCATCGACGCGAAGAGGTCGCGCGTCGGCGGGTGCCACGTCCAGCGCAGGTTGGTGGCGAGCGCACCGAGTCCCGACAGCGACTCCGGCAGGCTGGCGCGGACGGTGAACCGGCGGACTGCACGCATGGACAGCGACGATATCGGGCCGCCGCGCGCGCTGCTCGGGGAGTACTTCGGGGATTACGCGCACACGCCCCGTAAGCCCTGGGTATGGTCCTGGCCGTCGGGTACGCGCAGGTCGGGAGTGGAGCACGTGAAGATGATCCGAGGGGGACGCGGGCTGGTCGCCCTGCTCGCCGTCGCGGCGGTCGCCGTGAGCGGGTGCAGCGGCAAGAGCGGCTCCGGGCCGGTCGCGGACACCGGTGCCGGCTCGGTGGCCGGGCTGCCGGTGACGCACTTCGAGAGCGGGCTCAAGCCGGACGCGCCGACCCCGAGCCTCGACGTCCGCAACGCCGACGGTGGGGAGGACGACAAGCTCGCCACCGCCGCGATCGACGACGTCCAGACGTACTGGGGCGAGATGCTGCAGTCGGACTTCGGCGTGCGGTTCGAGCCGGTGAAGTCGCTGCTGTCCTACGACGCGCAGACCGACACCGAGCAGACCGGCTGCGGCAGCGTGAAGAAGCTCGTGAACGCGTTCTACTGCCCGACCGACGACTCGGTGGCGTGGGACCGCGGGGTGCTGCTGCCGATGCTGCGCAAGCGGTTCGGCCCTATGTCGGTCGTCGTCGTGCTCGCGCACGAGTTCGGCCACGCCGTCCAGTACCGGCTCGGCGACAAGGCCGGGATCACCAAGAGCACCCCGACCGTCGTGAAGGAGCAGCAGGCCGACTGCTTCGCCGGTGGTTACTTCCGCTGGGTCGCCGAGGACAAGAGCAAGTACTACCGGGTGTCGACGTCCGACGGCCTCAACCAGGTGATGGCGTCGATGTTCCTGATCCGCGACCAGGCGGGCACCAGCGCCGCCGACAAGGGCGCGCACGGCACGGCGTTCGACCGCACGTTCGCGTTCCAGGCCGGGTTCGAGAAGGGCCCGAAGGAGTGCGCGGCGATGAACACGGAGAACGTGAAGGCCCGGCTGACCGAGCGCCCGTTCGACAAGGGCGACACGAGCAAGGGCGACGCGAAGTTCAACGACCAGGCCGTCGAGCTGCTGAAGAAGAGCTTGGACGAGGCGTTCAAGGGCGCGGGCGTGGCGGCCCCGGAGATCAACGACGGCGGCAGCTGCAGCACCACGGCCCCGGCGTCCTACTGCCCGGACGACAACACGGTGAGCATCGACCTGGCGAAGCTGTCCGAACTGGCCCAGCCGATCGACCGCGACGCCGAGATGAAGGGCGAGGACCCGGGCGGCATGGGCGACTTCGCGGCGTTCGCGGAGGTGGCGTCGAGGTACGCGCTGGGCATCCAGAAGGGCGTCGGGGCGTCGATCGACAACCCGAACGCGGGTTTGCGGACGTCGTGCCTGGTGGGTGCGTGGGCGGCGTTCACCAACCGGCCGGGCGACCTGCGGCTGTCGGCGGGCGACCTGGACGAGGCGATCGCGGACCTGCTGCAGCCGGAGAGCCTGGTCGCCGCGGACGTCAACGGAAAGCGCCCGGACAGCGGTTTCGACCGGGTGGAGTCGCTGCGTCGGGGGTATTTGGAGGGGTCGTCGGTCTGCTCTAAGCAGTACGGCTGAGGTTCGTTGCTTGGGAAGGCCCCCACCTGCTTGGTGGGGGCTTTTTCGTGTCTGGGGGTGGGTCGGTTCGGTCGCGTTTCGGTGCGAACGGTCCGCTGGTGCGCTCCGCGGTGCGAACGGTCCACTCGCGCACCCGCACGAACGGTCCACTCGCACCCCTTGCGCACCGCGACCAACGGTCCACTCGTGCTCGCCGCAGTGCGAACGGTCCTTTCGCGCCGTGGCGCGGCGCCACCGGACCGTTCGTCACGCGCGCGGCACGAACGGTCCACTCGTGCTCCCGGCGGTGCGAACGGTCCACTCGCGCCCCCGCCATCGCCGGAATGCCGCGAGGGGCACCCCCATGGACATAAGCCATGAAGGTGCCCCTCACAACACCAAACCTCAGATCAGCGGCTCAGAACAGAGCGCTCGCCAGATCCCGCCGTGCCTTCATGACCCGCTCATCAGCCGGGTCGAAAAGATCAAACAACGCCACCAGGTGCTCCCGTGCCTTGTTGCGGTCATCACCAGCAGTACGACGAACCACGTCGATCAGCCGCTTGAACCCAGCCTCGACATCGTTCTCCGCGATGTCCAGATCGGCCGCCGCAAGCTGAGCCTCCAGGTCCGAAGGATCAGCGTCGGCCTTCGTACGCGCCGAGGGGTCCGCAGCCTCCGCTCGAGCCGTGAACTTGACCTGGGCCAGGGCGTTCTTCGCCAGCTCGTTGGCCGGCTCGACGTCCAGGATGCGCTCGTAAGCCGCCTGCGCGGCAGCGAAGTCGCCCCGCTCGAAGGCCTCCTCCGCCTCCGTGAAGCGCGGGTCCTCCGGCTCCTCCACCGGGCCGGCGCCACCGGCCTCCGCCTCGCGGATCGCCGGGAGCTTGTCGCGCAGGGCGTCGAGCAGGGCGTTGATCCACTTGCGGATCTCCGGCTCGGGCAGCGCGCCGGAGAACGCGTCGACCGGCTGGCCGCCGCCGATGGCGACGATCGTCGGGATCGACTGAGCGCCGAACAGCTGCGCGATCCTCGGGTTGGCGTCGACGTCGACCTTCGCGACGACCCAGGCGCCGCCGGACTCGCCCGCCATCCGCTCCAGCACCGGGGAGAGCTGCTTGCACGGGCCGCACCACTCGGCCCACAGGTCGACGATCACCAGCTGGTGCAGCGACCGCTCCACGACCTCGGTCTGGAACGTGGCCTCGGTGACATCGATCACGGCCTCGGACGAGGACGGGGCGCGCGGGGGCGGGCCCTCGCCGCCGGGGCCGGCCGGGCCGGCGGGCGTGGCCGGCTGCGGGCGCGCCGTTTCGGCGCGGGCCTTGAGCGCGGACAGGTCGACCGCGCCGGACAGGGCGGCGGACAGGGCCGCTGACTTCGCTGCAGATCCGCGTGGTTGTGTCACGCTTCCATCCTGGCACGCGCGCCGGAGCGTTTCACCGGGTGGCCCGGCCCGTCCGCTTGGCAGGAACCGCCCACCTGCGGCACGCTCGGCGGGTGCACATCCGGCGTGACATCAAAGTGGGGCTGTCCGTCGCCGCCGCCGTCGCCTGGATCGGCGCGGTGACGCTGCTGATCGTGCACGAACCGGACCCGGGCGCGGCCTCCCCCGCCGAGCTGCGCGACCAGCTCGCCACCGCGCTCGCCGAGCACGACGCCGACGCGCTGGCCGGCCTGCTCGACTACCCCGGCTCCGGCGCGGACGACTTCGCCAAGGACTACGTCGCGGTGCTGGCCGGCAACGGCGTCCACGCCGTCACGGTCCGACTGGCCCCGGACGACCGGGACCCGACCCGCGCGACGGTCGACGGCGTCCTCGCCGACGGCCGGCCGTTCAGCTACCCGCTGACGGTGACGACCGAAGAAGGCCGCTGGACCGTGGCCTTCACACCGCCGCTCCCCTAGGACTCGCGCAGGTGGGCCTCGATCCGGTCCACCTTGGCCTCGAGCTGGTCGGCGAAGCCGGGCCGGATGTCGGCCTTGAGGACGAGCCCGACGCGCGCCGAGCCCTCCCCCGCCGCCTCGACCGCGCGCTTGACGACGTCCATCACCTCGTCCCACTCACCCTCGACGTTGGTGAACATGGCGTTGGTCGAGTTGGGCAGCCCGGACTCGCGGACCACCTTCACCGCGCGGGCGACGGCCTCGCTGACTCCGCCGTCGGGCTCCCCGCCGGACGGGCTGACACTGAACGCGACGATCATGCTCGGAAGTCCCTTCTTCGGTGCTCTTTCCGCCGGTCGTGCGACACTCGCCGGTACCCGCTGGTAACTTCGCGTGTCATGAACCGTCCGCTGCCGTTCGACCCGATCGCCCGCGCGGCACAGCTCTGGGAGGCCCGGATCGGGCCCTCCGGCACCATGGCCGCGGTCACCGGCGTGATGCGGGTCCAGCAGATCATCCAGTCCGCGGTGGACGGCGCGCTCAAGCCGCACGGCCTGACCTTCGCCCGGTACGAAGCGCTGGTGCTGCTCACCTTCGCCCGCAGCGCCAGCCTGCCGATGCGGGTGATGGGCGAGCGGCTCCAGCTGCACCCCACCAGTGTCACCAACATAGTCGACCGGCTGGAGCGCGACGGGCTCGTGAAGCGGGTCCCGCACCCGACCGACCGCCGCACGACGCTCGTCGAGATCACCGACGAGGGCCGCAAGCGCCGTGAGACCGCGACCGTGGCGGTCACCGAGATCGACTTCGGGCTGAGCGGGCTGACCGAACGGCAGACCGAGCAGCTGACCGACCTGCTGACGAAGGTGCGCCGCGCCACCGGCGACTTCACCGAGTAGCAGAAAGGCCCGCACCGAAGTGCGGGCCTTTCTCACATGCCGGGATCAGGCGGCGACGGGTTCCTGCACCTGGAACAGGCCGACACCGCCGTGGGACAGCCGCTGCGGGCCGTCGAGCTTGCCGTTGCGCAGCGCCCACTTCTCGAACAGCCACGTGAACAGCGGCGGGATGCTCGCGAGCAGCGCCAGGACCAGCGTCTTCGGACGCCAGCCGAGCGGCTTCGCCACGGACAGGGAGACGACCACGTAGAGGACGAAGATCACGCCGTGCACCATGCCGATGACGGGCACGCCGCCCTCACCGGAGGAGTGCACGACGTACTTGAGGAACATCCCGACAAGCAGCGCCGCCCAGGACAGGGCTTCGGCAACTGCGGCCACGCGGAACACTAGAGCGGCCTTGCTGGACACTTCTTCCTCCTGTGGGGTCTCACCACTTTGGTCGTGACATGAGAAAACGTCCGACGCACCGTCCAAGGCGGACTGCCCGTGGACGTCAACAGCGCTGTCGGACGTTCTGAGACCAGTGTGAGGCGTGATCGCCCTCACGGGAACACCGGGGCCCGTGACCCTGCTCACGACCGTGGTCCACTGTGGTCTGGACCACGGTCGTGAGGGTCCGTTGTCTACTTCCCGCAGGGTGCAGGCGGTGCCGACGACGGTGACGTCGCCCACGTCGTCTTCGCGGCGTCCTCCGTGATGCCGAAGTCGAGCGTGGTGCCACGCTTCAGCTGCTCGAAGCCGACGTACACCCGGTCACTGGGCTTCGAGCCGACCTCGAGCCCCGAGACGTACTGGAGTTTCGAGCCGTCCGCACCGGGCGCCTTGATCGTGACGTCGCGGCCGTTCTCCAGGTGCAGCACGGAGCGGGAGAACCGGGGCGCGTTGAGCACGAAATTCCCAGTCCCTGGGACGGCCGGGTAGAGCCCCAGCGCGCTGAAGACGTACCAGGCCGACATCGTGCCGAGGTCGTCGTTCCCGGTGACGCCGTTGGGCGCGTTGGTGAACAGCGTGTGCGCGGCCCGCACGACCGCGGACGTCTTCGCCGGCCGCCCGGTGAGCGCGTACATCCACGGCGAGTGCAGGTCGGGCTCGTTGTTCGGGTTGTAGCGGAAGGCGTTGTAGTAGCTGTAGGGCCCGACCACCCAGTCCTCGCGGACGGCCTTGGCCGGGTCCTGCACCAGGTGGTCGTAGGCGAAGAAGTCGTCCAGGCGCTGGCCGGTGGCCGCCGGGCCGCCCATCCGCTGCACCAGGCCGGGCACGTCCTGCTGGACCAGCCACTGGTACTGCCACGCCGTGCCTTCGTGAAAGCCGTCCTCGCCCTCCGGCGTGTACGGCCCGGTCGCCGGGGTGAACCAGGCGCCGCCCGCGACCTTCGGCCGGAAGAAGCCGGTGAAGCCGCGGTCGGTCTGCGACTCGTCCCAGAGCGTCTGGTAGGTCCGGCCCTTCGCGGCCAGCGCCGCCGCGTCGTCCTTCTTCCCGAGCGACGCCGCCATGATCGACAGCGAGCAGTCGCCGAGCGCGTACTCGAGGGTGGCCGATGCGCCGTGGTTCGGGTCGGTGTCCTGCCCCTTCTTCGGGAAGTCCGGGTCGTACTGGACGAACCCGTCGGCCTGGTAGCTCGTGTTGCCCGAGCGGCCCTGGAACGGCGACGACGCGGGCGGGATCTGCGTCGAGTTCTGCAGCAACGCCTGGTAGGCGCGCATTTCGTTGCCCGACAACGCGCCGAACCGCCAAAGGTCCACCAGGAACGGCGTGACCGGGTCACCGGTCATCGTGTTCGTCTCCTGGCTCGCGTACGCCCACCGCGGCAGCCAGCCGCCCTGGTCGTGGATGGCGAGGATGCTCTTGGCGATATCGCGAGCGCGGTCCGGCCGCAGCAGCGCCAGGAGCTGGTTCTGCGTGCGGTAGGTGTCCCACAGCGAGAAGAAGTCGTAGTAGGTCCAGCCGACCGCACGGTGGACCTTCTTGTCGAAACCGTAGTACCGGCCGTCCGCGTCGTTCGCGGTCAGCGGCTGCAGCAGCGCGTGGTACAGCGAGGTGTAGAAGACGGTCCGGTCGTCGGTCGTGCCGCCCTTGATGTCCACAATGGACAGTTCACGGCGCCAGGTGCGCTGGGCGTCGGCCTTCGCCACGTCGAACGACCGGATGTGCTCGGCGGCCAGGTTGCCCCGCGCGCCCTGCGCGTCCACCTGGGAGATCGCCGTGGTCGCGGTGACCTGGCCCGCGCCGCCGAACGTCAGCCACGCGCCGCGCAGGCCCGCGCCGCCTTCGGAAGAGCGGCTGCCCGGGGTGCCGCCGGTCGGCGACCACGTGCCGGACGCCTTGAACGGCTTGTCGAACTTCGTCGTGAAGTACGTCGTGTACGCCTTGCCGCCGCAGAACGCCTGCGACTCCACGGTTCCTTCGACGGTCCGGTCGTCGACGACGCGGATGCTGCTGCCCGTCACCGGTTCCTTGTCGTTGGCCTGCCCGACGTTGACGAAGACGTTGTGGTCACCGGGTTGCGCAAACGTGTAGCGCTCGGCACCGGCCCGGGTCGCCGCGGTCGTCTCGACGTCGACGCCGCCGTAACCGGTCAGGTGGACCTTGTAGTAGCCGGGCTTGCCGACCTCGCCGTCGTGGGTGAACGGCGCCGCGTACTTCGTCTGGTCGAAGGTCGCCGCTTTGGTCGTGTCGAACGCCTTTCCGGGCCCGATCTCGCCGGTCGTCGGCAGCGTCGAGACGAGGCCGCCCTGCTCCCAGCAGCCCGCGCCGGAGAGGAAGAAGTGGCCGAACCCGCGGATCGCGGTGTCGGTGTAGCGGTAGCCGGCGTAGTGCGAGGTGATCGGGCTGACCTGCGTCATCCCGAACGGCGCGGACGCGCCCGGGAACGTGTTGCCCTCGTCCTGCGTGCCGATGAACGTGTTGACGGCGTCGAGCGCGTCCCCGCCGGAAGCCGAAGCGACGGCGGGACTCACCCCCGTCGCCACGACGGCGAGCGCCAGCGCGCCCGCCAGGACCTTGCTCCTCATCGAGCTTCCTCCCTGAAACGACGAAAAGCCGTGAAGGCCACCTTGAGGGACTCAGAGTCCCTCAAGGTGGCCTTCACGGACCGATCACACTGCTAGCCGATGCCGATGGCGAAGACGTGCAGCACGCCGCCGCTGACGTTCGACGGCAGCGTCACGCTGGCCACCGTCTTGCCCGCGTCGAGGGTGATCGGGTTGGTGCCGAACACCATCGTGCGGATCTGCTGCGGGTCACTGCCCGCGGCGTTGCGGTACGGCGTGGACAGCACGATCCGGTTGCCGAACGACGGCTGGGCACCGCCGCCCCCGAGCGTCCAGTCGGACGTCCCGATCGTCGCCGTCGACTTGCTGCCATCGGTGTAGGTGATGGTCAGCGTGCCCTGCGCGTTGCCGTTCGAGCCGGCGCCGAGCAGCGCGAGCCGGGTGCCCGTGCCGGTGACGTTCACCGTCTGGCCGTTCGCGATGACGTTGTCGGGGTCGCCCTTCGGGAACGACGGCCAGGTGAACTTGATGCCGTCACTGGTCACCGTGCCGCCCGGGGTGGCGCCGGCCGCGGCCAGCGCGTCGGCCGAGTAGCTCCAGCCGCCGCCGTCGAAGTTGGCCGCCGACGAGTCGGAGTCCGGCGAGATGCCCGCGTTGTTCACCGTGGCCAGCCAGCTGTTCGGCTGCGCGACCAGCACCGTGAGCACCGCCTGCGACGAAGCCACCCCCGGCGCCGAGAACGTCACCGGGATGCGGCGGGCGCCGTCGGCCAGGCCGGCCGGAACCGAAACCGTCACGTCGGCGTGCGCCTTGCCGCCCGCCGGCACGGCGATGCTGCCCGACGCCGGGGTCAGGGTGATCCCGTCGACGCTGCCCGCGCTGTAGGTCCAGGTCCGGGCCGTACCGGAGAGGTCCTGGACGCCGACCGAAGCCTGGGACGTCGACCCCGCGGGGGTCACCGCGCGGGCCGGGTCCACAAAGGACAGGCTCGGCTTCTCCTGCTCGCGGAACGACGGCGGTGCGTCGGCCGCGGCGCTGCCCCACGAGGTGGCCGTGGCGGAGCGGGTGTAGTCGAGCGTGCCACCGCTGGAGATCAGCGACTCCGGCAGCCACGCCTTCGAAGCCGCGCCACCGTTGACCTTCAGGCTGCCCACGTAGTCGCCGGTGCCCGGCGCGTTGACCGTGATCTTCTTGCCCGCGCCGGTGGTGAGCACGGCGTGCTCGAAGCGCGGGGTGACGAGCAGCGTCTCGGCGCGGCCCGGGATCTCCGGGTAGACGCCGAGCGCGGACCAGACGTACCAGGCCGACATCTGGCCGAGGTCGTCGTTGCCGATCAGGCCCTCGGGGTTCGGGTTGTACAGCTCGTCCATCGAGCGGTGCACGATCGACTGGGTCTTGGCCGGGGCGCCCGCGTACGAGTAGACGTACGGCGCGTTGGAGTTCGGCTCGTTGCCCATGAAGGCGTACGGCTCCTGCGTGCCCGCGTTCAGCTTGGTGAAGAAGGTGTCCAGCCGGGACTGGGTCGCGGTGTTCCCGCCGAACGCCGTCACGACGCCGCCGAGGTCGTAGGGCACCATCCACTCGTACTGCGCGCCGTTGCCCTCGACCCAGCCCTGCGAGCTGGCGGGGTCGTAGGTGCCGGCGAACGAGCCGTCCGCGTTGCGCGGCTGCAGGTGACCGGTGCCCGGGTTGTAGAGGTTCTGCCAGTTCTGCGCGCGCTTCATGAACGTCGTGTACGTCGCGCTGTCGCCGAGCCGCTTCGCGAACTCGGCGATGGAGAAGTCGGCGCTGGTGTACTCGAGCGTGTCCGCGCCGGCGCCCGGCACGTAACCGAGCTTCTGGTAGTCCTCCAGGCCCGGCCGCTCGGTGTAGCCCTGCGTCGGCTGGGTGGCGCCCTTGATCATGAGCAGCAACGCCTTCTGGGCGTCGAAGTCACGCGCGCCGAACGCGTACGCGCTGGACACGATGATGTGGTAAGGGTCGCCGTTCATCACGCCGGTGTAGTCGTTGGCCACCGTCCAGCGGTCCCACGACCCGCCCTGCTCGGCGTAGGCCATCATCGACCGGACGATGTCCGAGGTCTCCTTCGGGTCGATCGTCGCCAGGAGGGGAGCCTCCGAGCGGTAGATGTCCCAGCCGGAGAAGTTCGTGTACATCGCGTGGCCCTTGTCGGCCTTGTGGATCCGCCCGTCGAAGCCCGGGTACTGGCCGTCGACGTCGGAGAAGACGTTCGGCTGGATCAGCGAGTGGTACAGCGCGGTGTAGAACGTCGTCAGGTCGGCGTCGGAGCCGCCGGTGACGGCGATCTTGCCGAGCTGGTCGTTCCACGCCTTGCGCGCGGCCGCGGCCACGGTGTCGAACGACTTCTTCGTGTTCTCGGCCTTGAGGTTGGCCTTCGCGCCGTCGACGGACACAAAGGACAGTCCGACCTGGACGTTCACCTGCGCGCCGTTGAGGTTGGCGAAGGTGACGTACCCGCCGCTGCCCGGGCCGGACACGGTGGTGTCCTGCTGCTTGGCCTTGGCCGGGCGCGCGATGGACGCGTTGACGCCGTTGGGCTGCGCGACCTTCGCCTTGGCACCACCGGTTTCGGCGGACTTGCCCGGCGTCACGGCGCCGTTCTTCCAGGTGCCGATCGACTCGAACGGCGTGTCGAACTTGGCCGAGAAGTAGACGCGGTAGCTGTTCTGCGCGCCGCAGAAGCGGCCGCTGGTGGCCCAGCCGCTGATGGTGTCCTTGCCGATGGTGATCGACGCGTCGTCGGTGCCGTTGACCGAGCCGGACGTGTTGACCAGCAGCGTCGAGGACGCGCCGGCCGGGTAGGTCAGCCGGGCGGAGCCGGTGCGCTGGGTCGCGCTGAGCTCGACTTTCGCGCCGCTGTCGAGGGTGACGTCGTAGGCGCCGGCCGTCGCGTGCTCGTTGGCGTGCGAGAACTTCGACGTGTAGTGCCCGGGGTCGGTCGCCGGGGACGTCGAGACCTCACCGACGTACGGAATGAACGGAATGTCCTGATAGGTCGAACAGCCCGCTCCCGAAAGGTGCGTCAGGCTGAAGCCGTTCAGCGCGTTGTCGTCGTAGAAGTACCCGCCGGGCTGGGACTTCACCGTGTCGGGGCTCCACTGCACCATGCCGAACGGCGCCACCGCACCCGGGAACGTGTTGCCGGCACCGCCCCCGGTGCCGTGGTCCTCGCCGCCGGGCCGGGTGCCGACGAACGGGTTGACCCACTTCGCGAAATCGGTCGCCTGAGCCGCGGCAGCGGGCATCGCGGGAGCCACCGCGGCCACGACTGCCAAGCTCAGGAAGGTTAAACCGGCTCTCCAGCGCGCTCGCGCCATCGCCATCGCCTCTCACCTCATCGGCGCGACCAGGACGGTGAATGACAACCTTGTCGCGCGCTCGGTCGAACCGGGCCACCTTGGGCAGCGGCTCACGAGACAGTCAAGAGAGCTGTCAACACCTGTCCACTTCCGGACAAGCTGATCAGCCGTCTGACCTACAACTTCGGTAGCCGAATCGGCACAATCCGCACGCGAGGCGTTGACAAGCACCCGGGCCGTGGCGTTCAATCCCGTGCACTATGACAACGTTGTCTCCACCCGGCCGGGACCGGGACGGCAGCACGCGCACGGCCAGCCGCCGGGCCACGATGAGCGACGTGGCCAGACTGGCGGGCGTGTCGATCAAGACCGTCTCGCGCGTGGTCAACGACGAACCGGCGGTGCACCCGGACACCGCCGAGCGGGTCATGGCGGCCATCGAGCAGCTGGGGTTCCGGCGCAACCTCGGCGCGCGCAACCTGCGCCGCGGGTCGACCACCGGGACCATCGGGCTGATCGTCGAGGACGTCGGCAACCCCTTCTACTCCGAGCTGAACCGCGCGGTGGAGCGCATCGCGACGTCGTTCGGCCGCCAGGTGCTCACCGGCTCGTCCGAGGAGAACTCCGACCGCGAGCGCGAGCTCGTGCTGGAGTTCTGCGCGCGGCGGGTGGACGGCATCCTCGTCGTCCCGGCCGGCCTGCAGCACGGCTACCTGGTGCCGGAGATGCGCGCGGGCACGCCCGTGGTGTTCATCGACCGGCCGGCGGGCGACATCGTCGCCGACACCGTGCTCGTCGACAACCTCGGCGGCACCATCGAAGCCGTCACCCACCTGGCCAAGCACGGCCACCGGCGGATCGCGTTCCTCGGCGACAGCCCGGACATCTTCACCGCGGCCGAGCGCCTGCGCGGGTTCCGCGAAGGCTGCGTGCGCAACGGGATCTCCTACGACGAGTCCCTGGTCTCCATGCACACCCCGACGCAGGAGTTCATCGGCGACGCCGTGAAGCGCCTGCTGCACGGGCCCGACGCCGCGACCGCCGTGATCGCGGGCAACAACCGGGTCGCCGTGCACCTGCTGCGCGCGCTGGCCCACGCCGAGTACCGCCCGGCGATGGTCGGCTTCGACGACTTCGAGCTGGCGGACCTGCTGGACCCGCCCGTCACCGTGATCGCGCACGACGTGAGCGCGCTGGGCCACGCCGCGGCCGAGCTGCTCTTCGCCCGTGTCCAAGGAGATCAGTCCCCGCCGAGAAAGGTAGTCCTGCCCGTGCATCTCGTCGCCCGTGGTTCCGGTGAGGTCGCCCCGTGACCCTCGAACCGATCCGGCTTCCGGCCAACCAGCCGCCGCAGTTCTACCGCGGGGGCGACGCCATCGCGGCGCTGCGCGGCGCCTCGTCCGACAAGAAGTTCGGCCCGGAGGACTGGGTCGCGTCGGTCAGCACCATGTTCGGCCAGGAGACCAACGGCCTGACCCGGCTCCCGAACGGCGCCTGGCTGCGCGACGCCGTCGAGACCGACGCCCCGGCGTGGCTCGGCGCGAAGCACGTCGAGGCGCTCGGGACGTCGACCGGGCTGCTGGTCAAGCTCCTCGACGCGGGCCAGCGGCTGCCCGTCCACTTCCACCCGGACGACGCGTTCGCGAAGCAGCACTTCGACTCGCACTTCGGCAAGACCGAGGCGTGGATCGTGGTCGGCACCTACGGCGACGACCCGCGCGTCTACCCCGGCTTCAAGGAGACGCTCACCAAGGCGACCGTGTCCGAGTGGACGCGGGAGCAGGACGTGCCGTCGATGCTGAGCGCGCTGAACAGCGTCCCGGTGACCGCGGGCGACACCGTCTACATCCCCTCCGGCCTGCCGCACGCGATCGGCGAGGGCGTGTTCGTCGTCGAGCTCCAGCAGCCGACGGACTTCTCGCTGACCATCGAGTGGCGTGACTTCCTCGCGTCGCCGGAGAAGGGCCACCTCGGGCTCGGCTTCGACACCGCGATCGAGGCGCTGGACACGTCCGGCTGGGACGCCGAACGCCTCGAGACCATCATCAAGCGGACCGCGGGCGACACCGCCGACACCGTCGACCTGCTGGCCGCCGGCTCGGAGCGGTTCTTCCAAGCGGAGCAGCTTCGGACGAGCAACATGACAACGTTGTCACTCGATCCGTCGTTCGCGGTGCTGGTCGTCCTCGACGGCGAAGGCACCCTGCGCACCGAGCACGGCGGTGAGCACGCGCTGGCCAAGGGCGACACGTTCGTCGTCCCGTTCGACGCGGGCCAGACCGAACTGTCCGGCACCGCGACGGTCATCCGCTGCCGCCCGCCGGCCCTGGAAGGGCGGACCGGATGAGCGAAATCCTGCTGGACGCGATCGACCTGACGAAGCACTACGGGTCGGTCGAGGCATTGCGCGGCGCGTCTTTCCAGGCCCGCGCGGGTGAGGTGACGGCGCTGATCGGCGACAACGGCGCCGGCAAGTCCACCCTGGTCAAGTGCCTCTCCGGCGCGGAGCAGCCGACGTCCGGGAAGATCCTCCTGGACGGCGCGGAGGCGCACTTCGACTCCCCCACGACGGCCCGGCGCCTCGGCATCGAGACCGTCTACCAGGACCTGGCCGTCGCCCCCGAGCTGGATCCGGCCGCGAACCTGTTCCTGGGCCGGGAAATCCACCGCAAAGGCATTCTCGGCAAGCTCGGCATGCTGGACAAGGCCGAGATGCGCCGCCAGGCGATCGAGGAGTTCCAGCGGCTCGGCGTGACGCTGCAGAGCACCGACGTCCCGATCGGCTCGCTGTCCGGCGGGCAGCGGCAGAGCGTCGCGGTGGCACGCTCGGTCGTCTGGGCGTCCAAGGTCGTGTTCATGGACGAGCCGACGGCCGCGCTGGGCGTCGTGCAGCGCGAGCGTGTGCTCGACGTCATCAAGAAGGTGCGAGACAAGGGCATCGCCGTCGTGCTGATCAGCCACAACATGCCCGAGGTGCTGTCGGTCGCCGACCGCGTCGAGGTGCTCCGGCTCGGCAAGCGCGTGGCCCGGTTCGCCGGGCCCGACACGAAGCTGGAAGACCTGGTCGCCGCGATGACCGGCGCGCTGGTGCAGGAGGAGGCCGCGTGAGCGCGCCCGAGATCCAGTCCACTGTGGAGGAAGGCTTCACCAAGCGCCCCTTGGGAAAGCGCCTCGTCGGTGCCAACACGTTCTGGATCGCGCTGGTGCTGGTGGCGCTGATCATCGTGTTCAGCGTGCTCGCGCCGGACGCGTTCCCGACGGTGTACAACTTCCAGCTGCTGCTCATCGAGACGGCCGTGCTGCTGGTGCTCTCGGTCGGCATGACGTTCGTGATCATCACGTCCGGCATCGACCTGTCGGTGGGCTCGGTGCTCATCTTCGCCGGCATGGTCAGCGGCAAGACGATGGAAGCGATGTCCGGCGGTGACGCCGCCGGCGCGGGCTGGGGCGTGATCATCGTCGGGCTGGTCGTCGCGATCCTGGCCGGGACGGTGTGGGGGCTGATCAACGGCTTCCTCATCGCGGTCGCGGGCATCCCGCCGCTGATCGTCACGCTCGGCACCATGGGCGCAGCCCTCGGCGCGTCCCTGCTGCTCAACAACGGCAGCGACGTGCGCACGGTCCCGGTCGTGCTGAACAAGCAGCTCGGGTACGGCACGTCGTTCGGCGTCGTCCCGAACCTGGTGCTGATCGCCGTGGTGATCACCCTGATCGGCGCGTGGCTGCTGCACACCACGAAGTTCGGCCGCTACACCTTCGCCATCGGGTCCAACGCCGAAGGCGCGCGCCGGGCGGGCATCGGCGTCACCGCCCACCTGATGAAGGTGTACACGCTGACCGGTGTCCTGGCCGGGCTCGCCGGGTTCCTTTCGCTGGCCTACTACAACTCGACGACCATCACCGGGCACACCAGCGACAACCTCAACGCCATCGCGGCCACGGTGATGGGCGGGACGAGCCTCTTCGGCGGCGTCGGCTCGGTGCTCGGCACCGTGATCGGCGTGTTCATCCCGGCGGTGCTGAAGAAGGGCTTCAACATCACCGGCGTCCCGGACTTCTGGCAGATGATCGCGGTCGGCGCGGTGCTGATCGCGGCCGTCTGGTTCGACCAACGGCGTCGTCGTCAACGCAACTCCCGCTGAGTTCCCCCGAGTACAAAGAGGTGCTTCCGATGAACTTGACCAAGACGCTCGTCGCGGCCGGGGCGCTGGCGTCCGCCGCCGCGCTGCTCACCGCGTGCGGCTCCGGCACGGTGGGCGACACCGGCGGCGGCAGCAGCCAGGCCAACTCGGCCAACGCCAAGAAGCTCGCGCTGATCCCGGGCGTGCAGGCCGAGCCGTTCTACATCTCGCTGCAGTGCGGCGCGCAGGCCGAAGCCAAGAAGCTCGGCTACGAGCTGACCACGCAGGCGCCCCAGAAGTTCGACGCGCCCCTGCAGACCCAGCTCGTCAACGCGCTCGGCGCCAACCCGCCGGCCGCGCTGCTCATCGCCCCGACCGACGACACGGCGATGCTCGCGCCGATCCAGCAGGTCAAGGCCCGCGGCACGAAGATCGTCGAGGTCGACACCTCGCTCAAGGACACGAGCGTGGCCGAGTCGTCCGTCTCCTCCGACAACGCCGCGGGCGGCAAGCTCGCCGCCCAGACGATGGCCAAGCTGGCCGCCGGCAAGAGCGGTTCGGTGCTGGTGCTCGACACGATCGCCGGCACGTCGACCACGGCCGCCCGCGTCAAGGGCTTCGAGGACGAGCTGAAGAACACGCCGAACCTGAAGTCCGTCGGCGTCCAGTTCACCCAGAACGAGCCCGACCAGGCCGCGTCCAAGGTGACCGCGGCGCTGGCCGCCAACCCGGACCTCATCGGCGTCTTCGCGACCAACCTCAACACCGGTGAAGGCGCGGCGACCGGCCTCCGCAACTCCGGCAAGGTCGGCGCGGTCAACCTGATCGGCTTCGACGCCAGCCCCTCCGAGGTCGAGGGCCTCAAGAACGGCCAGTACCAGGCCCTCATCGCGCAGGACCCGGCGGCGATCGGCACCCAGGGCGTCGACCAGGCCGTCGCGGCGCTCGAGGGCAAGCCGGTGATGCGGAACCTCACCGCGCAGCTGCACTCGATCACCAAGGACGACATGGACGCCAACTCCCAGTACTTCTACAAGCAGAGCTGCTGACCCGCTCCCCCGACCGGCGGCGGGGCCGTGCCGAGACCCGGCCCGGCTCCGCCGCTTTCACGTGGATCACCACCCGCCCGGAGCCTTCCCCCTGACGGCCGTCTTGCGTCACACTGGTTGCACAGGCATCTGCACGTGCACCTGACGGGAGCGCCTGATGAACTACGAACGACCAGCCGTGCACCGGACGATCTTCGCGGTGGACGTCGAGGGGTACAGCGACCGGCACCGAACCACGCCGCACCGCCTGGAGCTGCGCGAAGGGCTCTACGGCGCGCTCGTGCGAGCGTTCGACGACGCTGGTGTCCCCTGGGGAGCATGCCGGCGCGAAGACTGCGGCGACGGCGTCTTCGTCCTCGCGCCGGCGGAGGTCCCGAAGGGACTGTTCGTCGAGTTCCTGCCCGCCGCGCTCGCCGTCGCGCTGCACCGGCACAACCGCACGCACGAGGCCGGGGCCCGCATCCGGCTCCGGATGGCGCTGCACGCCGGCGAGGTCGCCTACGACGACCACGGCGTCACCGCGCCGTCGATCAACCACTCGTTCCGGCTGCTGGAGGCGCCCCCGCTCAAGGAGGCCCTCAAGTCCTCCCGCGGGGTGCTGGCGCTGATCACCTCGACGTGGTTCTTCGACGAGGTCGTCCGGCACAGCGACGGGCTCGACCCGACGACGTTCCGGCCGGTGTCGGTGGCGGTGAAGGAGACCCGGACGACCGGCTGGATCTCGCTGCCCGACCGGCCGTTCCCGGCCGACGCGGACCTCCTGGCCGCGAGCAACCGGCCTAGCGGGACGACGGCACCGTAGGATCTACTGCCCTGGACACCGTCGCCGAGGGGAGGCCCGATGACCGTGCTGCGCCTGGGGGCGGCCTCGCGCGCCGATCCGCTGCCGGTGCTCGCCGCGGCCCGCCGGATCACCGACGACCTGCGCGACGGCCTGTCCGGCACCCGCGCCCGCCGCGCCGCGCACGGCCTGCGGCGGCTGTTCGGCTTCCCCGGTCTCGGCCTCACCGACCTGTCCGGCGTGCTGCTGTGGTCGGGCCGTCCCGGGCCGGACGAGGTCGTCGCGACCGTGCTCGACAGCGTGCTCCACAGCGAAGAACCGGGCTCCGCCGACGACGTCCTGGTGCTGCCGCTGCACGTCCACGACGAACTCGCCGGCGCACTGCTCGTCGTCGGCGACGTCCGGGACTCCGTCGCCGGCCAGGCCGCGGACCTCGTCGTGCGGGCGCTGGAGCGCGGCCGGCTCGAGGCGTCGGCCGAGCAGGCCGCCCAGGCCGAGCTGCGCGCGCTGCGGGCCGAGATGTCGCCGCACTTCGTCTACAACGCGCTCACCGTCATCGCGTCGCTGGTGCGCTCGGACCCCGACCGCGCCCGCGACCTGATGCTCGACTTCGCCGACTACACGCGCTACAGCCTGTCCCGCCACGGCGAGTACACCGTCGTCGCCGAGGAGTTCCGCGCGATCGAGACGTACCTGGCGCTGCAGCGGGCGGTGCTCGGCGAACGGCTGCGCGTCCAGGTGCGGGTGGCGCCGGAGATCCTCGCCGTCGCCGTGCCCTACCTCGTGCTGGAACCGTTGGTGGAGAACGCGATCCGGCACGGCATCGAGCCGCGCCCGGAGGCCGGGCTGGTCCAGGTGCACGGGCAGGCGGAAGGGAACGACTGCGTGATCTTCGTCGAGGACGACGGGGTCGGCATGGATCCGAAGCGGGCCGCGGACCTGCTCGCCGGGCGGCTCGGCGACGACGACCCGGCCGGTCTGGGACTGGCCAATGTGGACAGACGGCTGCGGGACGTCTACGGCGCCTGGTACGGCCTGACCGTCGAGACCGAGGTCGGCGCCGGCACCCGGGTGATCGTGCGGGTGCCGCGGTTCCAGCCGGGGGTGCTGCCGTGACGGGCCTGCGGGTGCTCGCCGTCGACGATCTGCCGCCGGCGTTGGACGAGCTGTGCACGATGCTGCGCGAAGCCCCCGAAGTCGGCGAAGTCGTCGGCGCGGGTGACGCGCTGAAGGCGTTGAAGCTGCTTCAGGCCGACCGGTTCGACGCCGTGTTCCTCGACATCTCGATGCCCGGTCTCGACGGGCTCGAACTGGCGTCCCTGCTGGCGAAGCTGAGCGAGCCGCCGGTGATCGTGTTCGTCACGGCGCACGACGGCCACGCCGTCGCCGCGTACGGCATCGGCGCGGTCGACTACCTGCTCAAGCCGGTCCGCGCCGAACGGCTGGCCGCAGCGCTCGAGAAGGTCGGCCGGATGGCGACGCCGTCTCCGCGCTCGACGCCGGACGCGATGGCCGCGCTGCCGGTCGAGTCCGGCGGCCGCACCCGCTACGTCCGCCGTGACGACGTCCTGTTCGTCGAGGCGCACGGCGACTACGTCCGGCTGCACACGCGCGGCGGCGTGCACCTGGTGCGGATGCCGATCTCGCGGCTCGAGGAGTACTGGGAGGGCACCGGGTTCAGCCGGGTGCACCGCGGGTTCCTCCTCGCCGTCGGCGCGGTGCTGGAGCTGCGCAGCGACAGTGCGGGCGGGCTGCTCGCGCACACCGAGGCGGGTGACGTCCCGGTCAGCCGCCGCCACGCCCGCGACCTGCGCGACAGGCTGCTCGAAGCCGCCCAGCGCGGCCAGCTCGGGCCGGGCGCGCGATGAGCCGGATCCGGCGGGTGGCCGTCACCAGCCCGCAGACCCGCCTGGCCCACGCGCGACGCCGGTCGCGCGGCCGCTGGCGGGTCCCGCGGCTGCCGCCGGCGGAGACCCAGCGCGCCACGGCGTTGTACCGGGCGCAACGCCGTAGCGGCCTTCCCGCGCTGGTGCTGATGTTCGCGCTACTGCTGGGCCTGCCCGGTGTGTTCGCGGTGTTCCCCGGCCTGGACTCGGTGCGGCTGCTGGGGATTCCCCTGTCCTGGCTGATGATCGCGGTCCTGCCGTACCCGTCGATGGCCCTGCTGGCGCGCTGGCAGCTGCGCCGAGCCGAGCGTCTCGAGGACGACGGCTAGTGGGTGTCGCGCTCGCCGTCGCGCCGGTCGTGCTCGTGACGCTGCTGATCGGCGTCCGCGGGGTCGCCGCGATGCGCACGACGTCGGACTTCCTGGTGGCGTCCCGGCGGATCTCGCCGCTGGTCAACTCCGCCGCGGTGTCCGGCGAGTACCTGTCGGCGGCGTCGTTCCTCGGCGTCGCCGGCCTCGTCGTGAAGGACGGAATCGGCGCCCTCTGGTACCCGGTCGGCTTCACCGCCGGCTACATCGCGATGCTCGTGCTGGTCGCCGCGCCGATGCGGCGTTCGGGCGCGCTGACCGTCCCCGACTTCGCCGAAGCCCGGCTCAACTCCCCCGCCCTGCGCCGCCTCGCCGCGGTGGTGGTGCTGGTGATCGGCACGATCTACGTCGTCCCGCAGTTCCGCACCGCCGGCCTGGTGCTCACGGCGGTCGGCGGCACGCAGTACTGGGTCGGCGTGGTGCTGGCCGGGGCCGCGGTCAGCGTCACCCTGGCCCTCGGCGGGATGCGCGCGGCGACCTACGTGCAGGCGTTCCAGTTCGTGCTGAAGCTGCTGCTGTTCCTGATCCCGGCGATCTGGCTGGTGCTGCAGGCGGGCGCGGTCAACCGGGCCGACGCGCTGAACCCCGTCGAGTTCACCCACTTCACCCGCGAGACGTCGGTGAAGTTCGAGGTCGACGTCACCATGGTCATCCGCGAGCCGACCGCGGTCCGGCGCAACAACCTCGCGGAAACCCTGCAGCCAGGGGAGTTCACCGCGCACAGCCAGGACGTCGTCGTGTTCGACGAGGGCACGGCCGTCCCGGCGGTCCGCGGGGGCGCCCCGCTGGGCGGCCCGGACTGGCGGCGCCCGCTGCTCGACCTCGGCGACCAGGGATATCCGCTGCTGGGCACGTGGTCCGTGCTCATCGCGACCATGCTGGGGACGATGGGCCTGCCGCACGTGCTCATGCGCTTCCACACCAGCCCGGACGGCCGCGCCGCCCGCCGCACCGCCGCGATCACCGTGGCCCTGCTGGGGATCTTCTACCTCTTCCCCGGCGTCTACGGCGTCCTCGGCCGGGTCCTCGTGCCCGGGCTGTACCTGTCGGGCGCGACCGACACCGTCGTCGTCGCGCTGCCGTACCAAGTGGACAGTGGCTGGGCCGGCGGCCTCTTCACGGCGTTGCTGACCGCGGGCGCGTTCGCCGCCTTCCTGGCGACGTCGCTCGGGCTGCTGCTGGTGATGTCCGGGGCGCTGGCCCACGACCTCGTGCCCGGCGGGCTGCGCCGCCTGCGGTTCGCGGTGTTCGGCGTCGCCGCCGTGATGGTGCTGCTGGCGCTGCGCTCGGCCGAGCTGGACGCCGGGGTGCTCGTCACGTGGGGCTTCACCGTCGCCGCGTCGACGTTCTGCCCGCTGCTGGTGCTCGGCATCTGGTGGCCGAAGCTGACCGCGGCCGGCGGGATCGCCGGGGTGCTGACCGGGCTCGTCGCGTCGTCCGGCTCGATCCTGTTCGCCCTCGCCGGCCCGCAGCTGCACGGCTGGGTGGCGATCCTGGTGCAGCAACCGGCACCCTGGTCGGTACCGCTGGCGTTCGGCGTAATGGCGCTGGTCTCCCTGCGCGGGCGGCCACCGCTCTGGGCGACGTCCGCGATGCTCCGTCTGCACCTGGACGAACCCCGTTCGGCCAGGCCGCGCGACCGTTCGTCAACCGTTCGTCGTCTCGCGAGGCTGTTGAACCGCTGATTCTTCACGCGAGCCTCACGCCTCCCTACGGTGACCCGGACCACATTCCGCAACGTCGCGAGGGAGCACCATGAGCACGACGGAACCCGGCGGACCCCCGGAAACGGCCGAGGCCGTCTGGGAACGCGCGCACAACAGCACCGAGTTCCGCGAGCTGCGCAGCCGCCTGCGCCGGTTCGTCTTCCCGATGGCGGCCCTGTTCCTGCTCTGGTACCTGCTGTACGTCCTGCTCGCCGACTACGCGCACGGCTTCATGAGCACGAAGGTGTTCGGCAACGTCAACGTCGGCCTGATCTTCGGTCTCCTGCAGTTCGTCTCGACGTTCGTGATCACCGGGCTCTACGTCCGCTACGCGAACCGCCGTCTCGACCCGATCGCGGAGAAGATCCGCGAGGACATCGAAAAGGAGGAGCGGGCGTGAAGACACTCGCCGCGGGCGTCGAAGGCAGCAGCCCGCTCCTGAACATCAGCATCTTCGGCGTGTTCGTGATCATCACGCTGGTGATCGTGTTCCGGGCCAGCCGCAACAGCAAGACGGCGTCGGACTACTACGCCGCCGGCCGCGCGTTCACCGGCCCGCAGAACGGCATCGCGATCTCGGGTGACTACCTGTCGGCGGCGTCGTTCCTCGGCATCGCGGGCGCGATCGCCATCTACGGGTACGACGGCTTCCTCTACTCCATCGGCTTCCTCGTGGCCTGGCTGGTCGCGCTGCTGCTGGTGGCGGAACTGCTGCGCAACACCGGCAAGTTCACGATGGGCGACGTGCTGGCGTTCCGGGTGAAGCAGCGCCCGGTGCGGGCCGCGGCCGCGACGTCGACGCTGGTCGTGTCGTTCTTCTACCTGCTGGCGCAGATGGCCGGCGCGGGCGGCCTGGTCGCGCTGCTGCTGGGCATCGAGGGCAAGACCGGCCAGTCGCTCGTGATCGTCATCGTCGGCGTGATCATGATCGCCTACGTGCTCATCGGCGGCATGAAGGGCACCACCTGGGTCCAGATCATCAAGGCCGCGCTGCTCATCATCGGCGCGCTGGTGATGACCCTGTGGGTGCTCGGCAAGTACGGCTTCAACTTCTCCTCGCTCCTGCAGGCCGCCGTCGACAAGGGCGGCAAGACCGGCGAGGCGCTGCTCGGCCCGGGCAAGCAGTACGGCGCCACGGGAACGTCCAAACTGGACTTCTTCTCCCTCGGCATCGCGCTGGTGCTGGGTACCGCGGGCCTGCCGCACGTGCTGATGCGCTTCTACACCGTGCCGACCGCGCGCGACGCGCGTCGTTCGGTGGTCTGGGCGATCGTGCTGATCGGCGTGTTCTACCTGTTCACGCTGGTGCTGGGTTACGGCGCGGGCGCGATCGTCGGGCCGGACAAGATCAAGGCCGCCCCGGGTGCCGCCAACTCCGCGGCGCCGCTGCTCGCGCTCGAACTGGGCGGCCCGGTGCTGCTCGGCCTGATCGCGGCGGTCGCGTTCGCCACGATCCTCGCCGTGGTGGCGGGCCTGACGATCACGGCGTCGGCGTCGTTCGCCCACGACGTCTACGCCAACGTCGTCAAGAAGGGCCAGGCGACCCCGGGTTCGGAGGTGAAGGTCGCCCGGATCACCGCGCTGGTGATCGGCGCGGTCGCGATCCTCGGCGGCATCCTGGCCAACGGGCAGAACGTGGCCTTCCTGGTCGCGCTGGCGTTCGCGGTGGCGGCTTCGGCCAACCTGCCGACGATCCTCTACTCGCTGTTCTGGAAGCGGTTCAACACCCAGGGCGCGCTGTGGTCGATCTACGGTGGCCTGGCCATCACGATCGTGCTGATCGTGTTCTCGCCCGCGGTCTCGGGCAAGCCGATCGACCCAAAGACGCACAAGAGCGCGTCGATGATCCAGGGCGTCGACTTCCACTGGTTCCCGCTCGACAACCCGGGCCTGGTCTCGATCCCGATCGCGTTCTTCCTCGGGTGGCTCGGCACGGTGCTGTCGAAGGAGCACAACGAGAAGAAGTACGCCGAGATGGAGGTCCGCTCCCTGACCGGTGCGGGTGCCGAGAAGGCCGTCTCGCACTAGCTCCACCGACACCGAAGGCCGCCGCGAGGGTGTTCCCGATCCCCTCGCGGCGGCCTTCGGCCATTCCCCGTCAGTACGGCAGGTTTCCCTTGGCGACCTCGGCCAGCGTGCCGGCCAGGAACTTCCGGGTGTGGCCCCACAGTCCGCCGCCCAGCGAAATCCGCGCCACGCCCAGCTCGGCGAGCCCGGCGATACCCGGGCCGCCCGGCCACGCGGGCGCGTTGACGGCGCCGCCCACGCCCTGCACGAACTCCGCGAGCACGTCCGGGGTCCGCAGGTGGATCGGGTAGACGCAGTCGGCGCCCGCCTCGAAGTACGCCTTGGCCCGAGCGACGTTGCCGGCCAGCACGTCACGGGGGTCGCTCGCGCCGCGGAAGGAGTCGACGCGGGCGTTGATCACCAGGCCGTCACCGGCGGCCTCACGCAGGGCCGCGATGCGCTCCGCCTGCACGGCGACCGGCCGAACCTGCCCGGTGGCGCTGTCGGTGTCCTCGAAGTTGAGGCCGACGGCGCCGGTGTCCAGGAGCCGGGCGGCCAGTTCGGCGCCGTCCAGGCCGTAGCCGGATTCGGCGTCCACCGTGACGGGCACGCCGACGGCCTTCACGATCCGCGCGGCGGCCGCGAACATCTCGTCGACGGGAGCCTTCTCACCGTCGGGGAAGCCGAGCGCGGCCGCGACGGCGACCGAGCTGGTCGCGATCGCCGGGAACCCGGCGGCCTCGACGACCTTCGCGGTGTCGGCGTCCCACGCGTTCGGCAGGACCAGCGGCCGGCCCGGGACGTGCAGGGCCTTGAGCGCGGCGGCGCTCACGCGTCGCGCTTCGGCAGCGGCGAGTGGCTGGTGACGGCCACCCGGTTCCAGCTGTTGATCGCGATGACCTGCCACGCGACGGCGCGGTACTGGTCCTCGGTGAACACCCGCACGGCCTCGTCGTAGACGTCGTCGGGGACGCTCTGGGTCGCGGCCAGCCGGGTCATCGCCTCGGTGAGGGCGAGGGCGGCCTGCTCCTGCTCGGTGAACAGGGTCGTCTCGCGCCAGCCGTCGAGCACGAACAGCCGCCGCGGCGACTCGCCGAGTTCGAGCGTCTCACGGCTGTGCATGTCGAGGCAGAACGCGCAGCCGTTGAGCTGCGACGCGCGCATCTTCACCAGTTCCATCAGCTTCTGGTCGACCCCCGCGTTCGCGGCGGCCTTGTCCACCTCGGCCTGCACGTTCGCCATCGCCTTGTAGATCTCGGGCGCGTGCCCGAGTCCGATCCGCTTCGTCATGGTGTCCACGCTAGCTCGCACTGGTCCACGGGTATGGTCCAGTCACATGGCAGATTCGTGGTCCAGTTCCGGGCTCGACGTCCACCTCGGCTGGCAGCCGGAGACCGGCCGCACCGGCCTGGCCGCGGCGATCCGGGCGGCCATCCGCGAAGGCCGCTGGCAGCCCGGGGCGGCCGTGCCGTCGACCCGGGCGCTGGCCCAGGACCTGGGCATCGCCCGCGGCACGGTCACCCGCGTCTACGCCGACCTGGCCGCCGAGGGCTACCTGCGCACGGCCCAGGGCGCGCCGACCCGGGTCGCGACGGCGGGCGCGCTCCCCCAGTCCGCGCCAAGGCAGGCACCCCGCGACCCGGCCCCCCGCTGGGACCTGCGGCCGGGCCGCCCGGACCTGACGGCGTTCCCCCGCCAGGCCTGGATCACGGCGACCCGCCGCGCCCTGCTGCGCACCCCGGCAGCGGCGTTCGGCTACGAGTCCGAGCTGGGCGCCCCGGAACTGCGCGACACGCTGGCCGCGTACCTGGCGCGCAGCCGCGGAGTGGTGGCGGACCCGGCCCGGATCGTGGTGTGCCACGGCTATTCGCACGCGATCGCCATCCTGGCCCGGGCCCTTCGCGGGCTGGACATCAACGAGATAGCGTTCGAGAACCCGTCCCTGCGCATGTACCGCGACATCGCGACGGCACAGGGCTCTTCCGTCGTCGGAGTCGATGTCGACTCCGAGGGCATCAACGTGTCCGCAGTGGACAGTCCGGCGGTGGTCGTCACCGCGGCACACCAGTACCCCACCGGCGTCACACTCGCCCCACACCGCCGAACCCAGCTGGCCCGCTCGGGCGCCCTGATCCTGGAGGACGACTACGACGGCGAGTTTCGCTTCGACCACCAGCAGGTAGGGGCGCTCCAAGCCCTGGCCCCGGAGCGAGTGATCTACGCGGGCACAGCAAGCAAAACCCTGGCCCCGGCGCTGCGCCTGGCCTGGCTGGTCCTGCCACGGTCCTTGGTCGAGCCGGTCCGCGCAGCAATGTCGGACAGCGGCTCCCGCCCGGCATTCCTGAACCAGCTGGCCCTGGCCGAGCTGATCGACTCAGGCGGCTACGACCAGCACGTCCGCCGCAGCCGCGCGGAGTACCGCTCCCGCCGCGCCCGCCTCTTGACGGCCCTACCGGACTCAGTACGCCCCCACGGCATAGCGGCGGGCCTGCACCTCCTGCTGATGCTCCCGCCCGACGGCCCCACGGAAACAGAAGCGCTGGCGGCGTGCCGCCGCCGCGCCATCGGCATCGAAGGCCTGGGCACGTACTGGATGGACCCAAACCGCCCAGGAGGCCTGATAGTCGGCTACGCCGCCCCTCCGAAGCACGCCTTCGCAAGCGCAGTCCAAACCCTGATAGAAGCCCTCTGGGAAATCACCACCTAACCCCCGTCTCAGACCGAGGTAGCAGCCCAGTGGCCGAGCCAGTACTCCCGCCACACCACAGTGACTTCCCGGACCCCGGCCGCGTCCGGCTCGCCGTCCAGCGCCCCTTTCCACGCGTCTTCAAGGCCGACACAGAACTTCGACGGCCCTGTCTCGAGCGTCCCGCCGCGGAACTTGCGGAAGACATCGGCGAGGGGCACGGAGAACTTGCCTTTGCCTCGCAACAGCGAGTTCCCGAGGTCCCGGCAGATGAGATATTCGAGGTTGGGCAGATCCAGAACCGCTCCCGCGGCGTCCGGCACGCCGAAACCCAGTCTGTTGAACGCCGTCCACAGCGCACGGACAGCGGTGGCGATCCCACGGTCGGTCCGTTCCATCTGCCACGAGACCCACAACGCGAGGCGCCGATTCTGCAATACCGGAACGGCGGGTTGCGCGGGCCCGACAAGGGTTTGGTAGTCGCCGACGCGATCCCAGAAACTCTCCCCTGTCACCGCTCCGTTCGGCACCTCGGCGTGACCCTTGAGCGCCTCGACCAGAGCGGTCCTCGGATCCTGGCCCGTGCTGTAGCACAACGGCACGTCGTCCGCCTCGACCTTCACGGTGAGCCCGAGCTGGAGATGGATGAAGGCCAGGTCGTCCAGCAACGTGATCGATGAGCCGACGATGCCCACGCCGGGAAAGCGCTCGAGCATCGACACCAGTGCGTGCGTCGACCCCACCCTGGCCGGACCGACGAAGGTGACCGGAAGGATGGTCTCGATCCGGTCATCGGGCCCGCTCTCCGGCAGAGCTACGGGATCCTTGTCCTTCGGCCGATGTGCTCGCACAGAGAACCAATTGCCGGTGCGGTAACCCTGCCGGGTGTCGGCGAGCCAAAGCCGGAAGCCGCGGTCGTCGCAGTACTGGATCAACTCGTCGGCGAGCCGCAGGTTGAGCGCGACACTCGGGCGTTGCAGGGCGATGGAGAACCGGACCGCCGGTGAAGACGATCTCGGGATCTGCGACTCCCGGTACTCCGCGTCCCCTTCCACCGGCAGTTGTACCGGGCACTGCACGGAGAGCAGCGGGGCCTCGGCCACCTCGACCGCGATCCGGCTCACCATGCCGATCAGATGCTTGATCAGCAGGCCGTGGGCCAGTTTGACCGGGCCGGGCTCGTCCGCGATCGCGATGATCCCCTCGAACCGGCGGTCCGATTCGGCCAAGAACGTGAGGTTCGGCCTCGCCGTGCCGCGAAAGACGAATCGGTCGTCCGTCTGCTCGAAGTGCAGTCCGGGTTCTTCGCTGCTGCCGTGGTCCCGGATCCGGAGGTTCTTGGGTGGACCGTCGGTGCGGGTTCCGACGACGAGGCCCGCGCCGTTGGCACTGGACGACAGGGTCTCCAGGAAGAAGCGAGCCTTGGGCGGCTGCTGGTTCTCCTCGCCGACGACCAGTTCGAAAAGGTAGCCGGGCCGGTCGATGACGTGGTGCACCTCGAATTCGACCTCTGTCAGCGGCTGCCGCAGCGACGAGTACCCCGCCCGTGCCAGGTCAGCGAGAGCCTTGACCGAACGCTCTGTGGCCGGTTCGCCGTCAGGCGTCGCCCCGGTCACGAGATCGACCCCGACGACTTGTACGTGACGTCGGCGCTCCGCAGCCGATCGCGACCCCGGCCGTGGCCGTCGACCCACCGCGGCGCACCGATGAGGCGCATGTGTTCGACCACTCTCGCGTCGCCGCTGGCGGAGGCCCGTGCCCTGGCGATTGCCGGAACGAGCAACAACCCGGCGCCCAAGGGCACCGCAGTCGCCGCGCCGAAAGCGATGACGATCATCGGGTGCCCGACTCCGGCCGCGACGGCCGCGCACAACAACGCCATCGACCCGATGCAGACCTGGGCCACCAGCCGCGGCAAAGCGCGGAGCTGCCCGGCGACCGAGTGGCGGTCGGGCAGGGGAAGTCGCGTGTAAAGGAACCCTGGGACCAGGAGGAGGACGGCGATCAGCGGACCCGGATTGGGAATTGCCGGCCACCCATTGGCCGCCGCACCCCAGTAGGGCCACCATGCGTGTGCTGTGAACGCAGCGGTCACATACGCGATGGACGCGACGCTGAGCGCGTACCACAGAACGGTCGCCGGCCCGGAGGGTGCCGCGTCACGCAGCAGGATCCCGGCCCGGGTCTTCGTCTCGGCCCCACCTGGCGACCGGACTGCCCGGCGACGCCAGTACAAGCTCGCGCGGTTGCCGACAGGGTCGTCCTCGGTCGCCAGATCGAGTCCCAGTTCCTCAGTACGTACTTCTGCCGCCGCGTCGGCGAGTACCTCAGGTGCGACGAGCTGGTGTCGCACCAGGGAGTTGTCCAGCTCGCCGCCCTCCATCTGTTTCGCCTCGCCCGCGATCGCTGCCCAGCTCAGCTGGCTCGCGGCGATCAACCTGTCGTCCTTGAAGTCGAACCCCGCACTCTCGGCGTCCCAGCGACGTCTCCTGACGAGCTCCGACAGGCTCCTCAAAGTCACTTGCGTCTGCAGTTCCAGGAGTTTGTTGGCCGCGTCGCCTCGGGGCGCGGTGTGCTCCTGAGCCATCCGGGACGACAGCACACCCAAATCGGCCGAAAGCTCTTCTGCCTGAATCCGGTCGCCATCGGTCGTGAAGTACACGTGCTCGACGTCGACTCCGGGTTCCGTCTCGACGACGAGGTGATAGGAGCGCAGACCGGCCGGGATCGAACCCTCGTAGCGAACGAGGTAGCCGCGGCCGCTGGTACGCAGGCTGCTTCCGGCGGACCACGGTCGGCGGGACCGATCTGCGCGTAGCGGCGCGTCGTAGGTCAGCAAGTGCTCGTCTGTTCCGCGGTCGAGGGCGACTACGAGCAAGAAGTCGTTCACTGCGACCTCGAGGAGCTTGAAGTAGTCCTCCAGTTGAGGACGGTACCGCTCGCCCAAGATGCGCAAAGCGAGCGCACGGTGATCAGCACCGCGCCCCAGTCTCATTCCTGGCGTGGTCTCCGGCGTGCGCGGGCTGCGAGGACCGCTGCGATCGGTGAACAAGGTGAGCAACGCAGACTGGATGAGCCAACGTGGCTCGTGGCGCTGGTAGAGCAGCCGTCCCAATTCAGTGTCCCGTTGCGCTTCGGGAAAGCTGGTGAGGATCCCGCGCAGCAATCGGTAGAGGCCCGAGGCGAGCAGCCTCGATGCCTCGTACTGAGTGAGCCGGGGCAGTTTCCGGCCGGACGCATCGAGGACATCCACCGGGGCCGCGGTGCGCGGAATCCGGGCCACCGGAACCCACAGTTCCTGCAGCTGCCCCGCCCGGGTAGGCCGCCTCCGCCGCCCGGTCGGCAGCGGTTCGTGACTCGAAATGCTGCGGAACAGATCGGACGCCTGGACCTGGCCCTCGTCGAGCATCCCGAGCCGGATGTCGACCTCGATGGTCCGCCGCGCGACCCGGTGCTCGACCAGGGAGATGCGCTCGGTGAGCCTCCGGACGTGGTTCAGCCGTAGAACGGTATCGAGGAAGGACAGGCCGATCGCGGCACCGTCCAGTGACAGCCTGGGTGGAGCCCCCGGTACCGGAACCGATCGGATCGCCTCTTGGAGGAGTTCCAGTCCTGTCATCCTCATGCTTTCCCCCATCATTCGGAAAGCCCGCTGCGAGCACGGGGACATTGTCGTGCGCAGCGCAGATCCCGTTACACGAGGAGCGGCCAGGATGGCCTGACAAATTTAGGACGCCAGGCGCGATTACCGGATCAGGTAACCGAATGGTTCGGCGGTAACAAGATCGAAGACTCGAATCCGGCCAGGAAAGCACTCCTGGCCGGATTCGAGCCGTCGGGCGTCACCAGAGGTCAGAACCAGCAGTCGGGGCGTACCCGGAGCAGTTCCGTCTTCAGCACCGGCGTCCCGTCCACCGGTGCCGGGTCCTCGGCGGTCGGCTGGATCCCGCCGGCAGCCACCTTGTCGAGCGTCTTCAACCCGGCGGCGCCGACCGTGCCGAACACCGTGTAGTTCGGCCGCAGCGCGGAATCGCCGTACACGACGAAGAACTGCGAACCGTTCGTGTCCGGTCCCGCGTTCGCCATCGCCAGCAACCCCCGCGCGTAGACCTTCCGCGCACCGGTCGGATCGGTCGGTGCCGGCGGCAGGTCCACCGGCAGCTCGTCCTTGTACTTGTAGCCCGGCCCGCCTTCCCCGGTCGCGCTCGGGTCACCGCACTGCAGGACCTTCAGCGTCGGGTACGAAGTCAGCCGGTGGCAGACCGTGCGGTCGTAGAACCGGTGCTGCGCCAGGTGCAGGAAACTCTGCACGGTGCAGGGCGCCTCCGCGCGGTCCAGCCGCAGCGGCAGCGCACCCTGGGTGGTCGGGACCGAGACGTCCACCTTGCCGTGGCTCGGCGTGTGCCGCGGGTCGGGCGGCAGCGGCACCGGCCGCGAAGCCGGTTCGTCCGGCGTCTCGGTGTACTGGCACGGCCCGTGTGTGGTCTTCGGCGGTGGCGGGGTGTCGTCCGCGGTCGCGACGCCGCTCCCGGCCGCGAACAACGCGCCGACAGCCAGCGCGGTGACCAGTGCTTTCTTCATCCTGCACGCCCTCCCAGTGATCGCCCGGTTCCGGAGCGTCCCGCAGTCTAGGGCGCGGCACCGACAGGAATAACCGGCGAAAGTCGCCCATATCATCCGGTCGGGTGAACCGCGGCGACGACCCCCGGAAATTGTCGGACCCCCTGAGCACGATGTCGATCACGCGGCAAAGCGCCGCACGGCGAGGGAGAATCATGACGACGCACATGGCCACCGGGCAAAGAAGAAGTGTTCCGTGGCAAGGAGTATTCACAGTACTTCGCCAACTCGTCAGCGACTTGGTCCACGTGCGGCGCATCCACGGGGAGCGACGCCGAGCGTCAGCCGCGCAGGTCCGCGATCAGCTCGTCGGCCGCGGCGAAGGGATCCAGCTCCCGGGCCACGACCCGCTCGGCCACCCCCGCCAGCCGTCCGCCCCCGCGCAGGTCAGCCAGCTCGGCCCGCAACCGCCGCAGCGCGATGGCCTCGACCTCGTCACGGGCCCGCGCCACCCGGCGGCGGCCCAGCTCGTCGTGCGCGACCAGCCAGTCGTGGTGGTCGGCGAGCGCGCGGACGACGTCGTCGACACCTTCGCCCTTGGCCGCGACCGTCCGGACGATCGGCTGGCGCCAGCTCGGTCCCCGGATCTCCCGGCGCGCCAGCGAGATCATCTGCTTGAGGTCGTGCACGGTGGCGTCCGCGCCGTCGCGGTCGGCCTTGTTGACGACGAAGACGTCGGCGATCTCCAGCACCCCGGCCTTCGCGGCCTGGATCCCGTCGCCCATGCCCGGCGCGAGCAGGACCACGGTGGTGTCGGCCAGTTTCACGACGTCCACTTCGGACTGACCGACCCCGACGGTCTCGATCAGCACCACGTCGAAGCCGGCCGCGTCGAGCACGCGCACCGCCTGCGGAGTGGCCCACGAGAGCCCGCCGAGGTGCCCGCGCGTGGCCATCGACCGGATGAACACCCCGGGGTCGGTGGCGTGCTCGGTCATCCGGATCCGGTCACCGAGCAGCGCTCCGCCCGAAAACGGCGAAGACGGGTCGATCGCGAGCACCCCGACCCGCTTGCCCTCCGCGCGCAACGCAGTGAGCAGGGCCGACGTCGAAGTCGACTTGCCGACGCCGGGTGGCCCGGTGAGCCCGACGATCCGGGCCCGCCCGGTGTGCGGGGTCAGCGCCCGCGCGATCTCCGCGACGCGGGGGTGGGCGTCCTCGACGAGCGAGAGCAGCCGCGCGACGGCACGGGGCTGCCCGTCCCGCGCGCGGCCGACCAGGTCGTCGAGGTCGAGTGGTGCGGTCACCTACGCCGTCGGCACCCGCAGCAGCAGGGCGTCGCCCTGGCCACCGCCACCGCACAGCGCGGCGGCGCCGAGCCCGCCGCCGCGGCGGCGCAGCTCGTGGATCAGGTGCACGGCCAGCCGCGCCCCGGACGCCCCGATGGGGTGGCCGAGGGCGATGGCGCCGCCGTTGACGTTGACCTTCTCCGGGTCGACGCCGAGCTTGTCGGTCGACACCAGGCCGACGGCGGCGAACGCCTCGTTGATCTCGATCAGGTCGAGCGCGTCGGCGGCGAGCTTCTCCTTCGCCAGCGCGGCGAGGATGGCGTTCGACGGCTGCTCGTGCAGGCTCGCGTCCGGCCCGGCGACGACCCCGTGCGCGCCGATCTCGGCGATCGCCGTGAGGCCCAGCTCCTCGGCCTTGGCCTTGCTGGCGACGACCACGGCGGCGGCGCCGTCGGAGATCTGCGACGCCGAGCCCGCGGTGATGGTGCCGTCGGAGGCGAAGGCGGGACGCAGCCTGGCGAGGCCCTCGGCCGTCGTGTCGGCGCGGACGCCCTCGTCGGTGTCGAAGACGACCGGGTCGCCCTTGCGCTGCGGGATGGAGACCGGCGCGATCTCGTCGGCGAAGTAACCGTTCTTGATGGCTTCGGCCGCGCGCTGGTGGGAGCGCGCCGAGAACGCGTCCTGCTGCTCGCGGGTGACGCCGTAGCGGGAGTTGTACTTCTCCGTCGAGGCGCCCATGGCGACCTGGTCGAAGGCGCAGAAGAGACCGTCGTAGGCCATGTGGTCGACGAGGGTCGTGTCGCCGTACTTGAAGCCGGAGCGGGACTTGGGCAGCAGGTGCGGCGCCTGGGTCATCGACTCCTGGCCGCCGGCGACCACGATGTCGAACTCACCGGCGCGGATCAGCTGGTCGGCCAGTGCGATGGCATCGAGGCCGGAGAGGCAGACCTTGTTGATCGTCAGTGCGGGCACACTCATCGGGATGCCCGCCGCGACCGCGGCCTGGCGGGCCGGGATCTGGCCGGCGCCGGCGGTGAGCACCTGGCCCATGATCGTGTACTGCACCGCGTCCGGGGCGACCCCGGCGCGTTCGAGGGCGGCCTTGATGGCGACCCCGCCCAGCTGCGCGCCCGTGAAGTCCTTGAGGGACCCCAGCAGGCGCCCGATCGGTGTACGGGCGGCACCCAGGATCACGGAACCGGACACGGCGTCCTCCAAGCTTCGGCGCATGGGCAGTTCGTTCGACCATACCCGGGGGACTGCCTTCTTGATGGAGCCAGTGTGAGGCGGGGCACGCGACGATTCCGCCTCGCCGCGAGGCCGCGGCCGCCTATCCTGCCTCCATGAATGACGCCCTGCGGCCGTTCGTGACGGCCATCGACCACGTCGGCATCGCGGTCCCGGACCTCGACGCGGCCATCGAGTTCCACCGCGCGCACTTCGGCCTCGAAGTGGCGCACGAGGAGGTGAACGAAGAGCAGGGAGTGCGCGAGGCGATGCTGCGCGCGCCCGGCACGGCGGGCACGGAGACGCAGATCCAGCTGCTGGCCCCGCTGCGCGACGACTCGGCGATCGGCAAGTTCCTGGCGAAGAGCGGCCCGGGACTGCAGCAGCTGGCGTACCGCGTGTCCGATGTGGACGCGGCGGCGGCCGCTCTGCGCAGCCAGGGCCTGCGCCTGCTGTACCAGGACGCGAAGCGCGGCACGTCCAACAGCCGGGTGAACTTCGTCCACCCCAAGGACGCGGGCGGCGTGCTCGTGGAACTGGTGGAACCGGCCAAGGACGGCTCCGCGCACTGAGCGCACCCGTTCCGGCGTAACAGGTTCGGCGCGAAGGTCCGCACACGCGTAACGGGAGCGGCGGGGCGGGGGGGGGGGGGGGGGGGGGGGGGGGGGGGGGGGGGGGGGGGGGGGGGGGGGGGGGGGGGGGGGGGGGGGGGGGG
>NZ_JAYFSI010000022.1:0-102725 GCF_034929455.1 Amycolatopsis heterodermiae | reverse complement strand
GCCGCCGGGGGAGGCCCCAGTGGGGGGGGAGGGGGGGGCGGTGGGGGGGGGTGCCCCCGCCGGTGAGCGAAACCGCACCGCCCTCGTTCCCGGTGTACGGACCGCCGGTGGCGACCACCGGCGGGTCGTTGACGACGATCCGCACGGTCGCGGTGCCGGCCCCGCCGTCGTCGTCGGTGACCTTGACCGTGATCGTGTACGTCCCCGAGACGGTGTAGGCATGCGAGGCCGTGCAGGCGCCCTGCGCGACCGTCCCGGTGACGGGCGGACCGCCGTCGGCGTAGTCCACCGTGCAGGTGTGCGTGTCGTGCTTGCCCGCGTCGGTGAACGGCGCGGTGACGGCCACCGGCGCGTCGTGGCCGAACACCTTGTCGGCCGCGGGCGCGGTGATGCCCACGACCGGTGCGACGTTGGCGAGGGTGAGCGTGGTCGTCTGGACGACCGCCGGGTGCAGGCCGTCGTTCGCGCTCAGGGTGAGCGTGAAGACGCCGTCGTCGTCACACGTCACCGTGGTGGCCAGGGCGTCGGCGTTGCCGAAGGAACACGTCGTCCCACTGTCCACTCCGGACTGCGGGGCGATGCTCCAGTGCACCGCCGACGGCGGGCCGTCGGGATCGACGACCGTTCCGCCGAGGGACACCGCGGCGCCCTCGTTGCCCGCGTACGGGCCGCCGGGCACGACCACGGGCGGGTCGTTGACGATGATCTTGGCCACGGCGGTCGCGGAACCGCCATCATCGTCGGTGACCTTCACCAGCACGTTGTACGTGCCGGAAACCGTGTAGCCGTGCGAAGCGGTGCAGGTGCCCGAACCCGGGCCCTGCGCGACCGTGCCGGTGACGACCGGGCTGCCGTCGGCGTAGTCCACGGTGCAGGTGTGCGTGTCGTGCGTCGAGACGTCCGTGAACGGCGCGGTGACCCCCACGGGGGCGTTGTGGGTGAACACCGTGTCGTCCGCCGGTGCGGAGATCGTCACGTGCGGGGCGACGTTGCTCAGCGTGAGCGTCGTCGTCTTGACGACCGGCGGGGCGATACCGTCGGACGCGGTCAGGGTGAGCGTCCAGACGCCGTCGTCGTCGCAGGTGACGGTGGTGGACAGCGCGTCGGCGTTGCCGAACGTGCAGGCCGCGCCCGGGTCGACGCCCGAGGCCGGGGCGATCGTCCAGTGCGTGGTCAGGTCCGGCCCGTCGGGGTCGGTGACGGTGCCTGCGATCTCGACCGCGGTGCCCTCCTGGCCGGAGTACGGCCCGCCCGCGGTGACCACCGGTGCGGCGTTGACCACGACGTGGGTCACGGCCGTGCCCGCCCCGCCGTCGTCGTCGGCGACCCGCGCGGTGACGGTGTGGCTGCCCGAGGCCGTGTAGCTGTGGCTCGCCTGGCAGGTCGGGCCGGTGATGGTGCCGGCCACGGGCGCGCCGCCGTCACCGAAGTCCACGGTGCAGGTGTGCGTGTCGTGGCTGCCCGGGTCCGTGAACGGCGCGGTGACCGCGACCGGGGTGCCGGGGCTCACCAGCGCGCCGTCGGCCGGTGCGGTGATGGTGACGGCCGGGGCAACGTTGGCCACGGTGACGGTGGTGGTCTTCACGACCGGTGGGTTGACGCCGTCGTCCGCGGTCAGCGTCAGGGTGAAGACGCCGTCGTCGTTGCAGGTCACCGTGGTCGACAGGGCGTGCGTGTTGCCGAACGTGCACGCGGTGCCCGGGTCGACGCCGGAGGACGGCGTGATGGTCCACGTCGTGCCCACGCCGGGGTTGTCCGGGTCGGTCGCGGTGCCCGTGATCGGCACGGCCGAGCCCTCGTTACCGGTGTACGGGCCACCCGCGGAGACCACGGGAGGTCCGTTGACGAGCACGTGCGTGCAGTCGGTGACCGCGCCCGCGCCGCCGCCGTCGGTGCCGGCCGCGGTGACGCACAGTTCGTGCGTGCCCGCGCCGAGCGGCGGGGTGGGCACGGTGAAGTTCACCGACGCCGGGCCGGTCTGCGGCAGCCCCGGGGTGACGTTGGTGACCGGGATCGCGGCGCCGCCGTCGACCTTCAGGGTCAGGCCGGTCAGCTTCGCGCTGATCAGGCCGGGCACCACGTTCGGCAGGTTCGCCGGGTCGGGCACCGCGGTGCAGGTGCCGTGGGTGAGGTCCGCGATGGCCTGCAGGCTGGCGTTGTAGCTGGTGCCGGCGCAGCTCGAGCCCGCGCCGACGGCGAAGGTGTAGTAGGTGACGTCCGCCGGGACCGCGCCCGCGGCCGGCCGCACGTCGCCCGAGGCGACCCCGTCCGACATGAACACCACGATCTTGCGGGCTTCGGTCTGGGCGTTGGTGACGGTGGTCGCGGAGCCGATGCCCGCGATGTAGTTGGTGCCACTGCCGACGCTCTTGGAGGTGAACTGCCCGACCCCGCCGATGACGGCCGAGTTCAGCACCTCGTCGACGTCACGGGTGCCGTTGGTGTTGGCGTCGGTGGCCGGGCCGGTGAGCAACTGGTCCCCGGCGGCCGGGACGACGTCCGCGGGCGCGGCCGACGAGCCGAACACGACGGCGCCGACGTGCCCGACGACCGTGTTCGCGCTCGCGGCGTTGGTGTTGAGGTTCTTGCCTGCGATGATTTCGCAACCGAGCACGTTGGTGCTCGAACAGCTCGACGCCGTGCTGCCGGAGACGTCCAGCACGTAGGTCAGCGCGGTGTCCTTGACCGCGACGCCGGTGCCGACCGCCGCCGTTCCGGTGACCGTCACCGGCCCGGGCGGGACGACGGCGTTGTCGGCGGGCCCGGTGATGTCCACCGCGATGCTCGTCCCGCCCGGAAGGTTCCCGTTCACGGCGTTCGCCGGGACGGAACTCGCGAGCAGAGCCGCGATTCCCGTCACTGCGGCGCACGCCCATAGCCTGCGTCTCATTCGTTCTCACGCTTCTTTCACTGATTGAGGATGTGGTGTGAAAATCGCGTTAAACGAACGGATGGTTACTAGGCTGATTCAGTGAGTTGTTGGTGAGGCCGTTCGAGTGCCTTTTGTTTTTCCGTCGAACGGAGCAGTGACTCTTCGTTTGCGTCTTTTTTCGTGCGGCCGGGTGGGCCGTCCGGTGCGATTCCGCCGATTTCTTTCACTGAAGAGTGATCGCTGTGCGCGCAGTGCGGTTTCAGCGCCGGACCCCGGCGGATTCGGGGTCGGGGCTCGGGGTGAGGCGGCGGCCGTTGCGGGTGGCGGCGGTCTTGGCCCAGGTGCTGGTGGAGAGGACGCCGAGGGCGAGTGCGACGAGGCCGCAGCCGCCGAGGACGAACCAGGCCGCGTGGCTCGCGCCGACGAAGGCGGTGCCGGTGCCGGCGACGATCGAGCCGGTGACGGCGACGCCGATGGCGACGCCGAACTGGCGGGCGCAGGCCACGAGCGCGCCGGCGACACCGACCTGGTCACGGGGCAGCCCGGAGACGGCGGTGTTGGTGACCGGCGGGCCGACCAGGCCCGCGCCGAGGCCGAAAACGGCGTAGGTGGCCAGCAGGTAAGCGCTTTCGGTGTGCTCGGTCAGCGGGACGAGCAGGAAGCCGCCGGCGGCGAGCAGCGCGCCGCCCAGGGTGAGGGGGAGGCGGGGGCCACGGGCGGCGAGAAGCCGTCCGGAAAGGTTCGCGGCGACGGCTTGGCCCGCGGCCATCGGGATGATCATCAGTCCCGCGTGCAGCGGGCCGAAGTGGCGGACGTCCTGGAGGTAGAGGGTGTTGAGGAACAGGAACCCGCCGAGGCTGGCCGACATCATCACGGAGATCACGTTCGCGCCGGAGAACGGGGGACTGCGGAAGAACCGCAGGTCGATCAGCGGCTCGGCGCGCCGGCGCTCGACGGTGAGGATCCCCAGGAGGGCCAGGACGGCGAGCACGACCAGTCCGGCGATCAGGGGGTCGGCCCAGCCGAGGCGGGGACCCTCGATCGTCGCGGCGATGATCGACGCGAACAGGACGACGATCAGCGCTTGGCCGGGCGGGTCGAACGCGCGGGCGCGGGCGGCACGGGACTCGGGGACGAACCGCTGGGTGAGCAGGAGGGCGGCGAGCCCGATCGGGACGTTGACCCAGAACACCGATCGCCAGCCGATCCCGCTGACCAGCACGCCGCCGAGCACGGGCCCGGCCGCGATGGTGACCCCGATGACCGAGCCCCACACGCCGATCGCCCGCGCCCGTTCCCGGTCGTCGGTGAACACGCTGACGATGATCGACATCGCGACCGGGTTGAGCATCGAGCCGCCCACCCCCTGCAGGCCGCAGAAGGCGATCAGCCACCCGGCGCCGGGTGCGAGGCCGCACAGGAGCGAACCGAGGGCGAACAGCGACAGGCCGAGCCGGAAGATCCGCTTGCGGCCGAAGCGGTCGGCCATCGAGCCGGACAGCACGAGCAGGCAGGCCATGACGAGGGAGTAGGCGTCGACCGTCCACTGCAGACTGCTGACCGAGGCGTGCAGGTCCGCCGCGATCGACGGGAGCGCCACGTTGACGATGGTGAGGTTGATGCCGGTCACGCCCACGCTGAGGCAGCAGATCGCCAGCACCAGCCGGCGGTGAACGGGGGTGTTCGGGATGCTCATGGCGGATCCTCGGGCGGGTTCGATAGAGTCTCCGAGAGAAACGGAGAGGGTGCCCGGATGATATGGGGACCCTCCCCACTTACGCAAGGACGCCTGAATGACCGACCAGCCGCCCGCCAAGCGGGCCGACGCGGCCCGCAACCGCCAGCGGATCCTCGACGCGGCACGCACCGCGTTCGCCGCCACCGGGGCCGAGACGTCCATGGCCGAGATCGCCCGGCGATCCGGGGTCGGCTCGGCCACCCTCTACCGCAACTTCGCGACCCGCCGCGACCTGCTGGAGGCGCTGCTCGTCGACGAGGTCGACGAGGTCTGCGCCGCCGCCGGGACCGTCGAGGGTGACAGCCCGGGGGAGCGGCTCACGGCCTGGCTGCGCCGGTTCTTCCGGTACGTCACCACCAAGCGGCCGGTCGTCATGGGGCTGCTCGAGCACACCGACACCACCGACCCGGTCTTCCAGACCCGGGGCCGGCTGCTCGCGGCCGGCCGGCCGCTGCTCGCCGCCGCGCAGGACGCGCGGCAGATCGATCCCGGCCTCGACCTCGGCCAGATCCTCGATCTCGTGATGGCCGTCGCGAAGATCCCCGGTGACCAGGAGTACCGGCAGCCGATCCTCGACGCGGCCCTCGCCGGACTGCGCCGGTGACGGTCGTCACCAAGCCCTTCAGCTGACACTGGTGTCAGCTCGTACCTTCGATCGCGTTAACCGTCAGCGATTTCGGAGGGTTCCGTGAGCTCGAACGATGCGGTCGTCAACGTCGTCACCCTGGTCGTCGAGGAAGGTCACGAGGACGAGGTGGAGCGAGCGTTCCGCGTCGCGGTCCGCGCCGTGCACGGCGAGCCCGGCTGCGAGCGCTACGCCCTGCACCGCGATCCGCGCTCGCCGTCGACGTTCGTGCTGATCGAGAAGTGGGTTTCGGCCGAGGCGTTCCGGGAGCACGAGAAGGCACCGGCCCTGGCCGCGCTCACGGCCGCGATCGGCGGGTTGTTCGCCGCGCCGCCGATCATCCAGACCGTCAGCCCGCTGCCGGAGGGCGACGAGCACCTCGGGCAGCTGTGACGGCGAGTGCGTCTCACAAGCCCGACGTGTCGTGGGGCTCGATCAGGCCGTGGTGGTGGCCGAAGCGCACGGCGTGCACCCGGTCCCGGAGCCCGAGCTTGGCCAGCACCCGCGAGACGTGCGTCTTGACGGTCTGTTCGCCGACGTAGAGCTGTTCACCGATTTCGGTGTTGGAGAAACCGGTGGCCATCAGCAGGAACACCTCGCGCTCGCGCGCGGTGAGCCGGTCCAGGCCGGGCGCCCGGTCCCGGTCCGGGACGGCCGGGGCCAGCGCGTCGGCCAGCCGCGGGGCGAGCCGGCTGGTGATCGACGGGTCGAGGTAGGTGTCGCCCCGGGCGGCGACGCGGATCGCGGTCACGAGCTCTTCCGGCGGCAGGCTTTTCAGGACGAACCCGCTCACGCCCGAGGCCAGCGCGGAGCGCACGTAGTCGTCGGTGCCGAACGTGGTGAGCAGGACGATCTTCAGGTCCCGCCGCCCGGACGACATCAGCTCGCGGGCGGCGGCGAGACCGTCGAGCTTGGGCATGCGCACGTCCAGGACGGCGAGGTCCGGGTCCAGCGCGGTGACGGCTTCGACGGCGCTGTAGCCGTCGCCGACGTCGGCGACGCACTCCATGTCCGGCTGGGCGTCGAGGACCGCGCGGAACCCGGACCGGAACATCGCGTGGTCGTCGGCGATCACGATGCGCAGGGTCACGATCCACCTCCCAGGGGCATGGTCACGCTCGACTCCCAATAGTGCCCGGCCGCGCCGAAAGACGCGGTCCCGCCGAGTGTTTCGACCCGCTTGCGCATCCCGTCGAGACCGACCCCGAGCCCGGGGGAGCCGCCCGCGGCCGCGATCCGGTTGCGGGTGGTGAGTCCCACGTGGTCGCCGCCGTAGTCGAGCTCGACCCGCGCCGCGGTCCCGTCGCCGTGCCGCAGCGTGTTCGTCATCATCTCCTGCGCCACCCGGTACAGGGTGGTGTCGACGGCCCGCGGCAGCGGGTGCGGGTCGTTGTAGACGACGAACGTCACCTGCAGCCCGGACGACCGGACGCCGTCGAACAGGTCCGGCAGCATCGTGGCGCCGGGCTGCTCCGGTGACCGATCACCTTCGTGCAGCAGGGAAAGCAGCCGCCGCAGGTCGACCATCGCCGCTTGGCTGGACTGCTCCACCGCGGTGAGCGAGGTGCGCACCGAGCCGTCGGCCGGCACCGGCACGGCCGCGAGGTTCAGCCGCGCCGCCGTGGCGTGGACGCCGATCGCGCTGACGTGGTGGGAGATGACGTCGTGCAGGTTGACGGCGATCGTTTCGCGCTCCTTGGCCACCGCCGCGGCCACCTCGGCCTCCGCGTCCCGCAGCGCCGCCTCCCGCTGGTGGCGCAGTTCGTCCACGTGCGCCTTGCGCGCCGTGGTGTACCGCCCGACCAGCCACGGCAGCAAGGCGTTGGCGGACACCAGGGTCACGAGCGAGGCCGGCGCGGTCAGCCCGCTGATCAGCAGCGAGCACAGGACACCGCCGCACAGCACGGCCAGTGCCGCGCCGGCCGGCCGGCCGCGCAGCCAGGCCCCGGCGCGGTAGGCGCTGACCAGCTGGCCGGCGGTGCTCGCGCTCCGGCCGGGGAGGACGAAGGCGAGCGCGGGAACCAGCAGCGCGTGCCCGAGCGCGACCCAGCCGGAATACCGGGGCGACGACACGAGAACGGCGTCCGCGACGACGATTCCGGCCAGCAGCAGCACGTTCCACGGCCCCGGCGCGGGTCCCCGCGTCACGAAGCTCGCCACGTCGATGACCAGGCAGAACGCGCCCACCAGAAGCGACTGGCGCGCCAGCGATCGTTCCGCCGGGTGCGTGCCGGTGCGGGCGCGCCACCGGCGGGCCATTTCGTTCGTGCTGCTGGGCATCCGGCCATTGTGCCCGGCGCGCACCGGCCGGAAGTCACTCCCTGGAGGGACAAGCGATCACAGCCCGGTATGACGCCCTCGGGTGGTCGCCGCTCATAACGTGCCGCCATGCGCTTTCCCCCTCCCCGCCGCCGAGTCGTGGTTTTCGCGAGCATCGCGGCCGTCCTGATCGTGCTGAGCACCGTCGTCTTCTGGCCGGACGGCACCCCCCGTGTGCCGCGCGGTGCCGCGCCGGACACCCTGACCGTCCAGCCCTGCACCTTCGACACGGAAGCCGGGGCCCAGGCCGCCGACTGTGGAACGCTGGTGGTCGCGGAGAACCGCGCGAACCCGGCGTCCGGCCTGATCGCGCTGCCCGTCGTCCGGATCCGCGCCACCGCGCAACCCGCGGGCGAACCGGTCTTCCGGCTCGGCGGCGGCCCGGGACTGTCGAACATGGACTTCCCCCAGGCCGCCCGGCTCACCGACCACCACGACGTCGTCCTCGTCGGCTACCGGGGCGTCGACGGCTCACGGCGGCTGGACTGCCCCGAGGTGACCGACGCCCTGCAGTCGTCCGGCGGGATGACCGGCGCCGACGCCCTTCCCGCCACCAGCAAGGCGTTCGGCAAGTGCGCGAACCGGCTGCAACGCTCCGGGGTGGACCTGACCGGCTACTCGGCCGCCCAGCGCGTGGACGACATGGAGTCGGCGCGGAAAGCCCTGGGCTACCAGCGGATCGACCTGGTCAGCTCCAGCGCGGGCACCCGGACCGCGATGGTCTACGGGTGGCGCCACCCGGATTCGCTGCTGCGCTCGGCCATGATCTCGGTCAACCCGCCCGGCCATCTGCTCTGGAACCCGCGGACCACCGACGCCCAGTTCGGGCAGTACGCCGACCTGTGCCGGGCGGACGCCGCCTGCGCCGCGAAGACCCCCGACCTCGCGGCGTCCATCCGCGACGGCGTCGCCACGATGCCGTCGCGGTGGGGACCGCTGGCCATCAAGGACACCAACGTGCGGGTCCTGAGCCAGTACGCCATGCACTACAACGGAAGCGCGTCGGCGCCGAACAACGCGCCCGCGGCGATCGACGCCTACCTCGACGGCGGGCCGAGCGCGAAGTGGGCGATGTCCGTCCTCGCCGACCTCGCCCTGCCGACCTCCACCGTCTGGGGGGAGTTCGCGTCCTTCTCGATGCTCGACGCCCCCGACGCGAAGCGCTACTACGCCGACGGCGGCGATCCCGGCTCGATCCTCGGCAACGCCTCGACCGACTTCCTCTGGGGCGGCCCGTCGGGCTTCTACAACGCCTGGCCGGACAGCCCGGAAAACGCCGCGTACCGCACGGTCCGGCCGAGCGCGGTCGAGACCCTGCTCATCGGTGGCGAGCTCGACTTCTCCACGCCGCCGGTCAACGCGACGAAGGAGCTGCTGCCCTCGCTGTCCCGCGGACACCAGGTGGTCCTGCCGGGCCTGGGCCACACCGACGACTTCTGGGGACACCGGCCCGAAGCGGGCAAGCACCTGCTGACCACGTTCTTCGACACCGGCCGCGTGGACAGCTCACAGTTCGACCGGCGCCCGGTCGACTTCGCCGCGGTGCCGCTCAGCATGTCTGCGATCGCCGGGCTGCTGGTCGGCGTGACGACCGGCGGGGTGCTGCTCGGCCTGCTCGTGCTCGGCCTGCTCGCCCGCCGGCGCCGTACAGCAGAGCGCGGGGCGCGCTGGTGGGTCCGGGCGCTGATCGTGCTGCCGCTGGGCCTGGGCGGCTGGTTCCTGGGCGTCCTGTACGCCTGGACGCTCGCGCCTTCCTGGTTCATCGCCGGTCCCACCGTGGTGGTGCCGGGCACCGGGCTGCTGATCGGGCTCGGCGCGTACCTCGCCGCCCCGGGCTCGGGCGGCCGGCTCACCGGCGCCCTGGCCGCGGTCGCCGGCGCGCTGGCGGGCGCGTGGCTGCTGTCACTGGCCGGAACGGGGTTCGTCGTCCCGGTGCTGGGGATCGTCGGCGCCGCGCTGGGCGCGAACCTGGTCCTCGTGCTCCGGGCCCGCCGTGATCACCGATCCGTGACGGCGGTGGATAGGGTGGCGGCATGAGCCGCTGGGTCGTGTCCGTCGAACGCCGCATCGCCGCCCCGGCGGGCCGGATGTACGCGCTGGTCGCCGATCCCCTGCGGCACAAGGACATCGACGGGTCCGGTTCGTTGGTCGAGGCGATCGAAGTCAGCTCACCGGTCCGGCCGCTCGGTCTCGGCGACCACTTCGGCATGCGGATGGACCTGCGCGGCAAGTACGTCATGACGAGCACGGTGATCGAGGCCGTACCCGGCCGGCGGTTCGCCTGGCAGAGCCGGCCGCACGAAGACTCGGTCAAGTGGCGCCTGGTCTTGTTCGGCGGCCGGATCTGGCGGTACGAGTTCGAGCCGGACGGCGACGGCACGCTGGTCCGGGAGAGCTGGGACCTGAGCCGGGAGCCGCTGCGCGTGGTGGTCACTTTGGGCCGGTGGGCGGCACGCGGGGCGATGCGCCGGACCCTCGACCGGATGGCCGAGCTGGTCGAATCGACCTGAGCGCCTACCGGCCGGCGGCCGCCGGCAGGGTTTCGCGGTGCGCCCGGTTCGCGGCGAGGAGACCGTCGAGCGAGTCGCGGGTGTCGGTGAGGTCGGCGATGTGCCGGGTCAGCCGGTCGCGTTCCTGCTGCATCCGCTCGAACGCGGCGTCCGAGGTGCCTTCGCTCGGGGATTCCACGCAGGGAAGCAGATCGGCGATGGTGCGGCTGGACAGGCCTGCGTCGAACAGCCGTTGGATGAACGCGACCCGTTCGATTTCGTTGTCGGTGTAGTGCCGTTGCCCGCTGGTGCTGCGGGTGCTGGTGAGCAGGCCCTGTTGTTCGTAGTAGCGCAGGGATCGCACGCTGACCCCTGCTCGTGACGCCAGTTCGCCGATCCGCACGACGTCCTCCCGGTTGTGACCCGTGACACGAAGGGTTTCCCCTGACACTGATGTCAGATCCTAGCGTGATCGTCAGGCCCGTGCCGGGCCCCACCGAGCGAAGGAGCCTGACGTGACAACGCTTTTCGACCGCCACGAGATCGGCGGGCTGGTCCTGCCCAACCGGGTCGTGATGGCCCCGATGACCCGGGTCCGCGCGGCGGCCGGCGGCCTGGCCACCCCGTCGATGGCGACGTACTACGCCCAGCGCGCGACCGCTGGGCTCATCGTCACCGAAGGGGTGCAGCCGAGCGCGGCCGGGCAGTCGAACCCGGGAACGCCGGGCCTGCACACCGGCGAGCAGGTCGCCGCGTGGCGCCCGGTGACCGACGCGGTGCACGCCAACGGCGGGCGCGTCTTCGCGCAGCTGATGCACGGCGGGCGGGTCTCCCACCCGGACACGACCGGCACCCGGCCGGTCGGCCCGTCGGCGGTGCCCGCGGCCGGTGACGTGTTCACCCCGAGCGGGCCGCAGCCCGCTCCGGTGCCGCGGGCCCTGGAAACCGCCGAGGTGCCCGGGCACGCCCGGTCCTACGCCGAGGCGGCCCGCCGTGCGCTCGACGCCGGGTTCGACGGCGTCGAACTGCACGGGGCGAACGGCTACCTGATTTCGCAGTTCCTGTCGTCGAATGCGAACCTGCGCACCGACTCCTACGGCGGCACGGTGGCCAACCGGATCCGGTTCGCCGTCGAAGCGGCCGAGGAGACGGCGGCGGTCGCCGGAGCGGCCAGGACCGGTATCCGGCTCTCCCCGGGCGGCTCGTTCTGGGGTGTCGAGGAGACCGACGTCGCCGAGCTCTACACCGCGCTGCTCCGCGAGCTGGCCCGCCTGGAGCTGGCTTACGTCCACCTCGAAGCCACCGTCGACGAGAGCGTGCTGCTCGACCTGCGCCGCCGATGGCCGGGCACGCTGATCGTCAACCCTTCCGTTCCCATGGGGCCGAAGCAGACCGGGCGGACGGACGCCGAGCACTGGCTCGGGCTCGGCGCGGACCTCGTCAGCTTCGGCCGGGCCTTCCTCGCGAACCCCGATCTCGTCGAGCGGCTGCGCAACCGCCTGCCGATCGCCCCGGTCGACGAGGCGACGTTCTACCAGGGCGGCGACGACGGTTACCTGACGTACCCGGCGTACCAATACGCGATGTGAGGGTTACCGGGCTTCGAGGGGAGACGTGCGCCCGTACGCGGCGGGACGTCCGCCGTACGGGTCGGCGTCCGTCCACAGTGCCGTGGGTGCCGCCTTGCGCACCACGGGCACGACCTCGCCGGCGAACCGTTCCAGCATCTCGAGCTGCTGCTCGTGCGGGAGCATGGTGGGCAGGCTGAAGGACTGCAGGTCGTGCCGGAAGGCTTCGTGCCACCACAGGATCTTCTCGGCGATCTGCTGCGGGCTGCCGACCAGGACGGGCCCGCGGGCGATCGCGTCGTCGACCGTGGCGAACGTCATCGCGTTGCCCGGCGTGTGGTTTCCCGGCCGGTTGAAGAAGGCGACCATCTTCTCGTAGGTCGGGCCGAACGCCTCCCGCGCCTCCTGCGTGGTGTCGGCCAGGTAGAGGAACCCGGCGCCGGCCGCGACGAACGCGAGTCGCGGGTCGTGGCCGTGCTCGGCGTACTGCTCGCGGTAGCGCTCGATCAGGACCGTGTAGTTGTCCCGCGGCTGGATCGCGTTGGCGGAGAACAGCGGATCACCCCACTTCGCGGCCAGCTCGGCCGACGTCGCCGTGGTGGCCGAGCCGTGCCAGATCCGGGGCGCGCCGGCGAACGGGCGCGGCAGGCTCGTCACGTCCTTCAGCGGACCGCGGAACCGGCCCTCCCACGTGACGTCCTCCTCGCGCCAGAGCCGCCGCAGCAGCTCGTACTTCTCCGCGAGCGCGTCCCACTGGTCGCCGTTTTCGATGCCGAACATCGGCAGCTGGCGCAGCTCGTTTCCCTTGCCGATGACCAGTTCCAGCCGTCCCCGGGAGAGCTGGTCGACCGTGGCGTAGTCCTCCGCCACCCGCAGCGGGTCGTGGATCGACAGCACGGACACGCCGGTCTGGATCCGCACGCGGCTGGTCGTCGCGGCGATCGCGCCCAGCAGTACCGTGACGCCGCTGCTGAGGAAGGGGCCCGCGTGGCGTTCGCCGAGCGCGACGGCGTCGTACCCGAACTCTTCGGCGTAGCGCGCCGAGGTGAGCGCCTGCGCGAAGCGTTCGTCGGTGCGGACCTGGCGGCCGCTCACCGGGTTCGTCAGGTGCGGCAGGATGTCGAGAACCTGGAACTTCACGCCTCTGCTCCTTCGCTGACCGAGCCGATCATCGTGCGCAGGTCGTCGGCGCCGACGTTGGCGCCGAAGGGTGCCCGGCCGGGTTCGAGCCGGGCGCCGTCGGCGAGCGAGCCCGCGAGCACCGGGTCGAAGCCGAACGCGACGACCAGCCGCGCGACGGCGGCGAGATCGGCGGGATCGTCGCCGGCGACGGCGATCGCCTTGCGGCCGTCGGCGCCGCTCGGCCGGGCTTCTTCTTCCAGGTGGTGGTAACCCATGTGGTTGAAGGCTTTCACGACCCGGGACGCGGGCAGGAACGCCTGCACGATCTCGCTGGTCGAGCTGCGGAGGTCGGCGCGGATCCCGTCGGTTTCCCACCAGTAGTTCATCGCGTCGATCACCAGCTTGCCGGCGAGCGCCTCGGCGGGCAGGGCGGTGTGCTTGCCCAGCGGCAGCGCGAGGATCACCACCGACGACCGGGCGGCCAGGTCCGCCGTGGTGGTGGCCACGGCGCCCGGTGCCAGCACCTCGACGGTGAGCGCGATCTTGGCCGGGTCACCGGAACCGGAGATCAGCACCTCGTAGCCGGCGTCGAGAGCCAGCCGGGCGAGCACGGTGCCGACCTTGCCGGCACCGACGATGCCGACGCGAACCCGGCTCATGCCGACACCTTCTTCTCCGCGAGCAGGGCGCGCACCCGGGGGATGACCTCGGTGCCGTACAGCTCGACCGCGTGCAGCCGGGCCGACGCCGGGAGGCTGCCGACGGTGTAGATGAGGTCGAAGCGGCCGACGTCCAGCGTCTGCACGGCGTCCGCGATCTTGCGCGCCACGGTGGCGGGGGAGCCGATGTACAGCGACCCGTCGGCGACCTCGGCCTCGTACTGCGCCCGGCCGATCGGCGGCCAGCCGCGCAGGGCGCCGATGCGGTCGTGCATGACGCGGTAGCGCGGCCAGAACGTTTCGACGGCCTCTTCGTCGGTGTCGGCGACGAAGCCGGGGGAGTGCATTCCGACGGGGTGGGCCGTCGTGCCGAACTGCGCGGCGGCCCGGCGGTAGAGGTCGACGTAGGAGGCGAACCGCGCGGGCGCTCCGCCGATGATGGCGAGCATGAGCGGGAGGCCGTAGCGGGCCGTGCGGATGACCGACTGGGGCGAGCCGCCCACGCCGACCCAGGTGTCGAGGCGCCCGGAGTCGGTCTTGGGGAACACGTCGGCGTTCTCGAGCGGGGCGCGGGTGGTGCCCTCCCAGGTGACGGGCTTCTCGTCCAGGAGCCGGGCGAAGAGGTCGATCTTCTCCTCGAACAGCACCTCGTAGTCCTTCAGGTCGTAGCCGAACAGCGGGAACGACTCCGTGAAGGACCCCCGGCCGAGGATCACCTGGGCGCGCCCGCGGGACAGGGCGTCGACGGTCGCGAAGCGCTGGAAGACCCGCACCGGGTCGTCCGACGACAGCACGGTGACCCCGGACGCGAGCTTGATCCGCTCGGTGCGGGTCGCGATGCCGGCCAGGACGGTTTCCGGCGTCGAGATGGCGTATTCCGGCCGGTGGTGCTCGCCGAGGGCGATGACGTCGACGCCCAGCTCGTCGGCCAGGACCGCTTCGGTGACGACCTGGCGGATCGCGTCGCCGTGGGAGAGCAGTTGGCCGGAGTCGTCCTCCGGGACGTCGCCGAAGGTGTCGAGACCGAAGACGAGAGGTTCCGGCGTGGTCATCTGGCGCTGCCCTTCTGGTGCTGGACGCTGACAGCGAGTAGAACAACATGACTGCGCATGTATTCCCGGCGGCCTACGCTGTGCGTGAGGAGGTCGAACGAGTCGATGGCCGGTGTCTTCCGATTGGCGAACGAGGCGTGGGAGGCCCTGTTCCGCGCCCAGGCGACCCTGGCCCGCGAATTCGAGCAGGCCGGCGCGTGGGGCGGCTTCGCCCCGACCGAGTACGGCGTGCTCTACGCACTGGCCGGCCACGACGAGGGCCTGCGGATCACCGAACTCCTCGACGACGTCCTGCTCACGCAGGCCGGGGTGTCCCGCCTCGTGGCCCGCCTGGAGCAGCGCGGCCTGGTCGAGCGCCGGTCCGACCCCCGGGACGGCCGGGCGTCCCGGATCGTGCTGACCGACGAGGGCCGCGCGGTCCAGGGCCGCCTCGGCCGCGCCCACGCGCGGCACGTGGCCACGGCGATGACCCGCACGCTGAGCGCGTCCCAGCTGCGGGCACTGCGCGACCTGAGCCAGGCGCTGGTGGAAGAGCCTCCGGCCTCCTGATGGGCCGTATGGCGTAGCCGCCGGGCGGCCCTCTACGGATGGGCCGACCATGAGGGGATGAGGACGCGAGGGGGATCTCGGCGGGCCTGGCAGCTGGGGCTGCGGTTCGGGGCGTGGTTCGCGGTCGGCGTGGTGCTGATGGAGGCGACGGTGGCCCTGCCCGACGCTCCGCTCTGGGTCGCCGTGCTGGTGGGCGTCGGCGGGGGCACGGTGGTCGGTGCGGTGGCGGGACCGGCGAACGCCCGCGCGGAACACGAGATGTGGCGGGCCGCTGGGGAAGAGCTGACGTGGCCGCAGTTCCGTGCCGCCGCCCGGGCCAGCCGCTCCGGCCGGGTCCCTGAAGACCCCGGGCTGCGTGAGGCGGCGATCCGGCTCGGGGTTCACCAGCTGGCGCGGCACCGCCGCCACCGCGCGGGCACCGTGGTCGCCTGCGCGCTGGGCGCCGGGATCAGCGGGCTCAACGCGGTGCTCGGCAACTGGCTCAGCCTGCTCACGGTGGCCTGGTTCGCCGCGATCATGGTCGTCTGCCTGCGTGAGCGCACCAAGCTGGGTAAGGCGTTGCTCCGCCTGCGCGCGTGACGTTTCGGCGTGTGGCATGGTGGCCCGGTGACCGACGTGGAAGCTTGGGAGGTTCGTCCCGCTTCGCGGTTCGAGGACGTCGCGGCGCTGCTCAACCCGGGCGGGAACCCGCGGGCCTGCTGGTGCCTCGCCTACCGGATCACCTCGGCCGAGTACAGCGCCCTGCGCGGTGAACAGCGGGCCGCGCGGGTCCGGGACCTGTGCGCCGGTTCGCCCGCTCCGGGGGTCGTGGCCTACGACGGCGCTACGCCGGTCGGCTGGTGCGGGGTCTCGCCGCGCTCGCGGATGGAACGGCTGGTGCGGTCGCGGACCATCCCGGCGCTCGACGACCGGCCCGTGTGGAGCGTCGTGTGTTTCGTGGTGCGGTCGCCGTTCCGGCGGCGCGGCGTGTCGCGGGCCTTGCTCGACGGCGCCGTCGAGTACGCCCGCGAGCAGGGGGCGCCGGCGGTGGAGGGCTTCCCGGTCGACACCGAGGGCGCGCGGATCAGCTCGAGCGCCGCGCACGTCGGCACGACGACGTTGTTCGAGGCGGCGGGGTTCGAGCGGATCAGGCCGACGCAGGCGCGCGCCGACCGCCGGGTCCGCTGGCACATGCGGCTCGAACTCGGCTGAGCGGCGCTACTCCGCCCCGGACGCCCGGTGCTTGCCGAGAACACGATTCTCTACCAGCAGGAACAGTCCGTTCAGGACGTTGCCGAGGATGCCGACCAGCGCGATCCACGCCCACACCGCGGGAAGGTCGAAGCTCTGGCCGGCGAGCTGGAACTGGTAGCCGATCCCGTTCGTCGCGCCGACCAGCTCGGAGATCACCATGAGCACGAGGGACAGGCCGAGCGCGATCCGCATGCCGGAGAAGATCTTGGGCAGCGACGCCGGCAGGACGACGGTCACCAGCAGCCGCACCGGCGAGGTGCCGTACACCCGCGCCGTGTCGACCATGACCGGCTCCACCGACTGCGCGCCCTGCACGGTGTTCAGCAGCACCGGCCAGATCACGCCGAACACGATCGTCGCCAGCTGGACCGGGGTGCCGATCTTGAACAGCACCAGGAACACCGGGAGCAGCGCGGGGGCCGGCAGCGCGCGGCCGAAGTTGACGATCGCGTCGGCGTAGTCGAGCCCGGCGCGGGAGCGGCCCAGCACGAGCCCGAGCACGACGCCGGTCGCGCCGCCGACGAGCCAGCCGGCCAGCAGCCGGCCCAGGCTCGGCAGGATGTTCTCGATCGCCACCTGCGTCAGGAACAGGTGATTCGCCGGGCCGGAGAACCACAGCTCGTGCATCTTCCCGGCGATCTCGACCGGGGTCGGGAAGTACGTGTCGTCGAAGTACGCGGTCAGCGCCTGCCACACGAGCAGGCACCCGATCAGCACCGCCCACCGCTGGAGCACCCCGGCCACGAGCCGGGCCGGCGCCTCGGTCCGCCCGGTCATCGCACCTCACCCGGCGCCCACACGACGAACTTCCGTTGCAGCGCCGCGAAAGCGCTGTTGCTCAGGTAGCCGAGCACCCCGGCGACGACGGCGCCGGCCAGTACGATGTCCAGGCGGCCGCTCTCCTCGCCGTACCGGATGAGGTAGATGCCGACGCCCCGGTCGCCGCCGAACACCAGCTCAGTGGACACCACCACCAGCAACGCGAACGTCGCCGCGATGCGCAGGCTGGTGATGGCGAACGGGACCACGTCGGGCAGCTTGACCCGCAGGAGGATCGCCAGCCGGCCGAGCCCGAACGACCGCGCGGTTTCGACGTACCCGCGCTCGACCTCACCCAGCGCGTAGACGATGTTGAACAGGATCGGCCAGGCCGCCGCGTACGCCGCGAGCATGATCTTGGTTTCCGCGCCGTCCATGAGGATGATGTAGAAGAGCGGGAACCACATGATCGCCGGGATCGGCCGCAGGAACTCGATCACCGCGCCGACCGCCGTGCGCACCAGCGGGATGCTGCCGAGCAGCAGGCCGGCGGGGACGGCGACCAGCACGGCGACGCCCACCGCGATCAGCCACGCGAGCAGCGTCGCGATCAGGTCGAGCAGGAACTCGCGCTCGCCCAGCATCCGGGCCAGCGCGACGACGACCTCGGACGGCGGCGGGAAGTACTCCCGCGCGATCAGGCCGGAGCGGCTGAACCCCTCCCAGCCGAGGAGGAGCACCGCCACTCCGGCGAGGCGGCGGAGGATCCGGCGCATGACCTACGACGCCGGCGCCTGGTAGAGCATCGGCCCGACGTCGAACTTCTTCTTGAGGTCGCCGTAGGTCAGCATCAGGTCGGCGACCTTCTGCAGCCGGGCCCCCTCGACCGCCGTCGGGAAGACGCCGGTGCCGACGGCCTGCGCGACGCCCGGGTCGAGCTTGGCGTAGTCCTGCAGGGTCTTGCGGACCAGCTGCTGGTCGGCGAGGTCGCCCTGGCCCTTGGCCATGGCGCCGGCGAAGGCGGCGGTCGTCTTCGGGTTGTTCTTGACGAAGGCCGCGGGCGCGACGTAGCCGCTGATCGAGAAGTCCGCGACCGGCCCGGTCGCCCGGTCGGCCACGACCTTGGCGCCGAGCTTCTGCTTGGCCATGGTCAGGTTCGGTTCCTGCAGCGACATGACGTCGATCTGCCCGGTCTTCAGGGCGTTCAGCGCGTCCGCGGTCGGGATGACCTTGAACTGGACCCGGCCGGGGTCGGCACCGGCGGCCTTGACGACCGCCTTGCTGGTGAGCGTCACGTTGCCGACCAGCGCGTTGACGCCGACCGACTTGCCCGGCAGGTCCTTCGCCGAGGTGATCGGGGACTGCGGCATCGCGACCAGTGCCGTCATGCCCGGCTTGGCCTGCAGGCCGTCCGCGACCGCCCGCAGGTCGGCCGCCCCCTCCGACTGGGCCGCGATGAACGACGACCAGTTGCCGAAGGCGAAGTCCAGCTCGCCCGTCTTGAGCTTGGGCACGGCCTCGGTGGCGCTCTTGATGGTGACCAGCTCGACCTGCAGGCCGGCGGCGCCGAAGTAGCCCGCGCTGCGGGCCCGCTCGAAGCCGGCGATGTCGAGCAGCTGCGGGATGATGCCGACCTTGACGGTGGCCTTCTCGACCTTGTCGTTGCCGCCGGCGTTGTCGTCCGACCCGCCGAGCAGCCCGCACCCGCCCAGCGCGGTGACCGCGACGACCGTGACCGTGGCGGTGACCCACCGCCGGAATGTGTGCATGACAACCCCTCCCTCGATCCCGAGAGGGGAGAATACCGGTTTGTTCTCGCCCGACTCGGCGAAAATGCGAAAATAACCGACCGGATCAATGGGGGGACGACAATGCCCGAAACGGACGAATTCCGCCCTGAAAACCGCATCGGCGCGGTTCTCGTCAGCTCGCGCTCGCTCGACGAGTACCGCCGGATGTTCGCCCTCACCGGCGCCGACCTCGCCGGGCGCGTCCTCGACTGCCCCGGCGGCGCGGCGAGCCTGACCGCGGAGCTCACCGCGGCGGGCGGGCACGCGCTGGCGTGCGACCCGGTCTACGAGCGCCCGGTCGGGCAGGTGCGCGAGGCGGCGCTGGAGAGCCTGGGCCGCGGGTACGCCTACCACCAGGCCCACCCGGACGAGTACGTGTGGACGTACTTCCGCGACCCGGACCACTACCTGGAGTCCCGGACGCGGTCGGCCGAGCTGTTCGCGGCCGACCGCGCCGCGCGCCCGGAGAACTACGTCCACGCCGAACTGCCCGCGCTGCCGTTCGCGGACCGGCAGTTCGACCTGGTGCTGAGCTCGCACCTGCTGTTCAGCTACGCCGACCGCTTCGACCGCGAGTTCCACGTGGCGAGCCTGCGCGAGCTGGCGCGGGTCGGGCGCGAGGTCCGCGTGTTCCCGCTGGTGTCGATGGGCCTGGCCGAGAACCCGGAGCTGGCGCCGGTGCGCGCCGAGCTGGCGGCCGCCGGGCTGCACACGGCGATCCGGCCGGTGGACTACGAGTTCCAGCGCGGCGGCGACGCCATGATGACGATCAGCCGGGCCGGCCACGACAGCGCAGAATGAAGGGCGGCCGGCCCGCGGCGAGACGGTCCGGCCCGACCGAAGGGGCTGTCGATGGCGACCGTGGTTCTCCTGGGAACGCTGGACACCAAAGGTGCGGAGTACGCCTGGCTCCGGGAGCGGCTCGCCGGGCACGGCGTCGACGTCCTGACCGTCGACGCCGGGTCGTTCTCCGCAAGCCCGCTCGCCGACGTGTCCTCGGACGAGGTCATCGCGGCCGCCGGGGGCGACGCCGGGCAGCTGCGGGACCGGCGCGACCGCGGCGAGATGATGACCGTGCTGGCGGCCGGCGCGGCCGCCGTGGTGCGCGACCTCCACGGGCAGGGCCGCCTGCACGGCCTCCTCGCCGTCGGCGGGTCGGGCGGGTCCTCGGTCGCGGCCCCGGCCATGCAGGCCCTGCCGGTCGGCGTGCCCAAGCTGCTGGTGTCCACGATGGCCAGCGGCGATGTCCAGCCCTACGTGGGCGAGGTCGACGCGACGCTGATGTACTCCGTGGTCGACGTCGCCGGGATCAACTCCGTCTCGGCGGCGGTGCTCGGGAACGCGGCGGCCGGCATCGCTGCGATGGCCCAGGCGTACGAGGCCCGGACCGGCACCGAGGAGCACGCCCCGCTGGTCGGGCTGACCATGTTCGGCGTCACGACCCCGGCCGCGGACGAAGCGCGCGAGCGGCTGACCGCGCTGGGTTACGAGGTGCTCGTCTTCCACGCCACCGGCACCGGCGGCCGCGCGATGGAGAAGCTGGTGGCGTCCGGCATGCTCGCCGGGGTCTGCGATCTGACCACCACGGAACTGTGCGACGACCTCGTCGGCGGCGTCCTCAGCGCCGGGCCGGACAGGCTGGAGGTCGCCGGACGGCTCGGCGTGCCGCAGGTGGTCAGCCTCGGCGCGCTGGACATGGTCAACTTCGGCCCGCGGGAGACGCTCCCGGCGCAGTTCGAAAGCCGCAACGTCCTCGTGCACAACCCCACGGTCACCCTCGTCCGCACGACGGCAGGCGAGATGGCCGAACTCGGCCGGCGGATCGCCCGCAAGCTGGCCGCGGCCACCGGGCCCACGGACCTGTTCATCCCGCTGCGCGGGGTCAGCGCGGTCGACGTCGAAGGAGCACCGTTCCGGGACGCGGACGCCGACGCCGCACTGTTCGAGGCGCTGCGCACGGGCTTGGAAGGCTCCGCGGTGACCGTGCACGAGCACGACCTGGCCCTCAACGACCCGGGCTTCGGCGCGGCCATGGCCGAGACCCTGCACCGCCAGCTCACCTCGACCCCGAAGGAGCGTTGAGACCCGATGAGCCGCGAAGAGATCCTCGCCCGGTTCCGCGCGCAGGTGGCCGCCGGGAAGCCGGTCATCGGCGGGGGCGCCGGCACCGGCATCACCGCGAAGTCCGCCGAGGCCGGCGGGATCGACCTGCTGATCGTCTACAACTCGGGGCGGTTCCGGATGGCCGGGCGGGGCTCGCTGTCCGGGCTGATGCCCTACGGCGACGCCAACGCGATCGTCATGGAGATGGCCGCCGAGGTGCTGCCGGTGGTCAGGACCACGCCGGTGCTGGCCGGGGTGTGCGGCACCGACCCGTTCCGGGTCATGCCGCGTTTCCTCAAGCAGGTCAAGGAAACCGGGTTCGCGGGGGTGCAGAACTTCCCGACCGTCGGCCTGATCGACGGGACCTTCCGCGCCAACCTCGAGGAGACCGGCATGGGGTACGGCCTCGAGGTCGACATGGTCCGCGCCGCCCGCGAGCTGGACCTGCTGACCGCGCCGTACGTGTTCGACGAGGAGCAGGCGGCCGACATGGCCCGGGCCGGCGCGGACATCCTGGTGCCGCACATGGGACTCACGACGTCCGGCACGATCGGGGCGCGGACGGCGATCACGCTCCCGGAGGCGGCCGAACGGGTCCAGGCCCTGGCCGACGCCGCGAAGCGGGTCAACCCGGACATCCTGTGCCTCTGCCACGGCGGGCCGATCGCCGAGCCCGCCGACGCGAAGTACGTGCTGGACAACACCAAGGGCATCGCCGGGTTCTTCGGTGCCTCGTCCATCGAGCGGCTGCCGACGGAGGCAGGCATCCGCAAGCAAACGGAGAGCTTCAAGGCGATCGTGGTGGACTAGGACCGGCGAGTGCCCCGGCCGCCGTGCGACGATCTGCGGGGAAGCCGGATCGGACGAAGGAGCTCCAGACCTTGCCCTTGGTGCACGCCCTGTGGTCGCCGGGCCGGGGTCTGCTGCTGTGGGCGGAGCACGACCGGCGCCCGGCCGGCACGTCGAGCCGCTCGGCGCAGATCGCGCTGCCGCATCCGTTCGCGGTCTCCAGCGCGCAGCTGACCGCGCTGCACCCCGGCAAGCCGACGTCGGCGACGGTGCTGCTGCCGTCGCGGGCGAACCGGCCGCTCGCCTCCTCCGAGCTGCCGCCGAGCCGGCGTGGCCCGGCGCCGACGCTGCGGCCGTGGTCGGTGCCGGCGTTGATCGTGGACGCCACCGAGCTGGACGACCTCGACGACTCGGCCACCTACGGCGCTTCGGTCACCTACCTGCGGGCGGTGGCCCGCCTGGCCGCGGACCTGGTGCGGCGCGGGCGGGTGCTGCCGACGCTGGTCCGCCAGGGCGACGCGGCGGAGGCCCGGTGGCGCCCGGTGCTGCAGGGTGTGGACTTCGTCGCGTTCGACGCGCTGGTCAAGGCCATGCCGCCGGCCGGGCGGGCCGAGCAGATCGCGCCGCTCACCGGCGCCTCGCCGCGCGCGCTCGTCACCGACGCCCTCCACACGCTGGTCGACGCGGCGGTCCGGGACCGGCTGGCGCGGGCGGACCCGCCCGCCGACCTGCGCGGGAGCCGGGGCGCGGTCGGCGTGTGGCTGTCGGCGTTGCAGGGCGGCGCCGCCCGCGTCGAGCTGCCGCTGAGTGAGCTTGGCGTCCTGGCCGACGCCGTCGCGAAGTGGGACGAGGTCGCCGACACCGACGTCGTCGACGGCCGGGCGTGTTTCCGGCTGGCCGAGGTCGGCACCCTGCGCCTGCCCGCCGAGGCCGATCCCGACGACCAGACCGGCGACGGCACCAAGTGGCAGCTGCAGTTCCTGCTGCGCGCGACGGCCGATCCGAGCCTGCTGCTCTCGGCCGGGCAGATCTGGTCCGGCGAGGCGAACGGGCTGGTCCGGGACCCGCGGGGGCTGTTGGTCGCCGAGCTGGGCCGGGCCGCGCTGGTGGAGCCGATGCTGGCGCCGGCGTTGCGCCGGACCCAACCGTCCGAGTACGACCTGACCGTCGAGGAGGCCGAACGGTTCCTCACCTCGGGCGCGACCCGGCTGCTCGAGGCCGGCTTCGAAGCGCAGCTGCCGGCCACCTGGGACGGCCGGCGCCGGCTCGGGCTGCGGCTGTCGGTCCGCAGCACGCCGTCGGAGCAGGTCGTCACCCGCAGCCGGGTGGGCCGCGACGAGCTGGCCGCGTTCCGCTGGTCGATCGCGGTGGGCGACACCGAGATCGGCGAGGAGGAGCTGGCCAGGCTCGTGGCGGCGAAGACTCCGCTGGTGCGGCTGCGGGGCCGGTGGATCAGCGTCGACGCCGATCGGCTCCGCGCCGGGCTTGAGTTCCTGCGCCGCGACCCGCACCGGCACACCGAGCCGCCGACCGCGGCCGAGCTACTTGAGCTGGTCAGCCTCGCGCGGGAGGCGCCGCTCCCGGTCACCGGCGTCAGCGCCGGCGGCTGGGTCGGGGACGTCCTGGCCGAGCGGGTCCACGAGGGTTTGCGGCCGGTCGAGCTGCCGCCGTCGTTCCGGGCCACGCTGCGCCCCTACCAGCGGCGAGGCGTCGCCTGGCTGGCCTTCATGGCGGCGCTGGGGCTCGGGGCGTGCCTGGCCGACGACATGGGCCTCGGCAAGACCGTCCAGACGCTGGCGCTGGAGGCGCTCGAGCGGGTCGAAGACGATCGACGGCCGACGCTGGTGCTGTGCCCGATGTCGCTGGTCGGCATGTGGCAGCGGGAGGCGGCGAACTTCGCGCCGGGCCTGCGCGTCCTCGCCCACCACGGCAGCGCCCGCGCGCACGGGGACACGCTCGCCGAGCAGGTCGCCGCGGCCGACCTCGTCGTCACGACGTACGCCACCGCCGCCCGTGACGCCGGCGAACTCGAGAAAGTCACCTGGCGGCGCCTGGTGCTCGACGAAGCGCACGCCATCAAGAACGCCGACACCGCGACGGCCAAGGCGGTGCGGCGGTTCACGGCCGGGCACCGGCTCGCGCTGACCGGCACCCCGGTGGAGAACCGGCTGGCGGACCTGTGGTCGGTGCTGGACCTGCTCAACCCCGGGCTGCTCGGCAGCCGGTTCGAGTTCCGGCAGCGGTTCGCGGCGCCGATCGAGCGCCGCGGCGACACCGCCATGGCCGCCACGCTGCGCCGGCTCACGCAGCCGTACCTGCTGCGCCGGGTGAAGACGGACCCCGCGATCGTCCCCGAGCTCCCGGAGAAGATCGAAATCCGGCAGGAGTACCGGCTCACCCGCGAACAGGGCACGCTGTACCGCGCGATCGTCGACGAGATGATGCGGAAGATCGAGAACAGCCAGGGCATCAAGCGCCGGGGCAACATCCTCGCCGCGATCACGAAGCTCAAGCAGGTCTGCAACCACCCCGCGCACCTGCTGCACGACGGCTCGCCGATCGGGCACCGCTCCGGCAAGGTCACCCGCCTCGAAGAGGTCCTCGCGGAAATCCTGGCGTCGGGGGACCGGGTGCTGTGCTTCACGCAGTACACCGAATTCGGCCACCTCCTCGTGCCCCACCTGACGGACCGGCTCGGCGCCGAAGTCGCGTTCCTCCACGGCGGCCTGGCCAAGGGGGCGCGGGACGCGATCGTGGACCGCTTCCAGGCCGGCGACGGGCCGCGGATCCTCCTGCTCTCGCTCAAAGCGGGCGGCTCCGGGCTCACGCTGACCGCGGCCAGCCAGGTCCTGCACCTGGACCGCTGGTGGAACCCGGCCGTGGAGAACCAGGCCACCGACCGGGCGTTCCGGATCGGGCAGGGACGGACCGTCCAGGTCCGGAAGTTCGTCTGCCCGGGCACCATCGAAGACCGCATCGACACCCTGATCACCCGGAAGCGCGCGCTCGCGGGCCTGGTCGTCGGCGAGAGCGAAAGCGGGCTGACGGAGCTGTCCGCGGACGCGCTGCGCGGGGTGCTCGCCCTGGGGGAGGAGGCGATCGATGACTGAGCCGCTCCCGTGGTGGGCGACCCGGTTCATCCGCGCGCTGACGGCGGTCGGCGTCCTCCTGCCCGCGCACGGGCAGGGGAGCGTCAGCTCTTTGGAGGTCGGCGCCGGCCGCGTCGACGCCGAGGTGCGGGACGGCCGGCCGTACCAGGTGCGGCTCGGGCTGACGGCGTTCGGGAAAGCGGACTGGGCGGCGATCACCCAAGCCCTCGCGGCGAAAGCGTCGTTGACGGTCCAGCTCCTGCGCGGCGAACTGCCCCGTGACGTCGAACAGATCTTCAAGGCGCTCCGGCTGCCGCTGTTCCCGTCGTCGGCGCGGGAAGTGTCCCTGGACTGCACCTGCCCGGACGCCGAAGTGCCGTGCGGCCACCTGAACGCGGTGTTCTCCGCGCTGGTTGCGCGGGTCGGCGACGATCCGTTCACCGTCCTCGCGCTGCGCGGCCGGGACCGCGAAACGCTGTTGGAGGAACTGAAGAACCGGCTCATCTCCGCCGAACCGGCCGATCCCGAGTTCCCGGCCCTGACCGAGGTCATGGACACCTTCTTCGACAGCGCCCCGGCCCCGGGCCTGAACGGCGCGGCCCCGCTGCACGGAGCCCCGTCCGACGCGCTCCTGGACCAGGCCCCGCCGTTCCCGATCACGGCGGGCGGCGAGGACGTCACCGACCTGCTGCGGCCGGTTTACCGGGCCCTCACCGGAGAGTGACGGAGACGAATCCGCTGTCGCCGGCGTTCGGGTGCACAGCGCGCTCGACCGCAACGACATCGACCTCGTGCTCCGGGTGCCGGACCGGGACTACGACGCCGGGACGCAGGCGCATCACGTGCGCCGCATCCAGAGCCGGAAGGAAGCCTGCATCGGGGGCATCATCGTCGCCGGCGAAGTGCTCCGGCTGCGCGAGGATCTGGTGACGTTCTGCCGGGAATCCCGGCTGCCGGTCGTTTTCGCCGATCTCGAGCCTTTCCCCACCGAGTCCGAATACCCGGCCAGGACCGCGTTCATCGGATACGACACGGGTGAACTCGGGGAAATGGCCGGCTGCCGGACGGTCGTGGCCTCGACGCGGTCTTCTGCACCAACGACGAGATGGCGGTCGACGCGGTCGACGCCCTCCTGGTCGCTCCGTCGGCGGCCACCCGCGCGACTGTCGTGATCGGCATCGACGGCGTCCTCGAAGCCAGGACGCTGATCGACACCGGCAGCAGCCCCCTGCGAGCCACCGTCGTCCAGGACACCCACCGGCTCGCGGTGGGCGCGGTCGACCTGCTGGTCAAGAGGCCGGCTGATCTCGAACAGGACAGGAATTGTCAAGCAGGACAAGGATTGTCAACCCCGAAAGGCGCCGACGTAAGGGAGCCGACGTGAGCAGGACATCTGGTGTTCGTGTCGGCTCAAGCAGGCGGGAATAGCGTCCGGGCCGTTGCAGGATTCTCCCGAAAACCGAATGAGGCACATCATGCGCGAAAACCAGGCGGGCCCGACCCGACGGTCCTTCCTGCGCAACGCGGGCCTGGCCGGCGTCGGCGCGACGGCGCTGGGTGCGCTCGGCGCCGCACCCGCCCAGGCCGAGCCCGCGGACAGCGCTAACCGAGGCGGCGGCCGGTGGAACCCGGACGGCGACAGCCTCCAGTTCACCGTCGCGATCATGCCGGACACCCAGTACCTCTACTGGGGCAGCCAGAACAGCATCAACCCGGAGCCGCAGGAAGCGTCGCTGCGGTACGTGATCGAGAACAGCGGCAAACCGGACAACAACATCGTCTTCCTGGCCCACCTCGGCGACCTGACGCAGGACGCCGACGCCACGTCGTTCCAGGCCGTGGACAAGGCGTTCAAGATCGCCGACTCGGCCGGCGTCGCCTACAGCGTGCTCGCGGGCAACCACGACGTGTCCGGGGACGACACCCGCGGCACCACGCCGTACCTGCAGACCATGGGCCCGCAGCGGTTCCGCCGGCAGAAGTCGTTCCTCGGCTCCGACGCGAGCGGCTACAACACCGCGCACGTCTTCCGCGCCGCCGGGCGCGAATGGCTGCTGCTGGCCATGGACTGGCGTACGTCGGCCGCGGGCTTCGCCTGGGCCAACGACGTCATCAAGAAGCACCCGAAGCTGCCGGTGATCCTGACCTGCCACGAGATCGTCGGGTCGACCTACGGCGACGAGGTCTACCCCTACGAGTCCGGCGACCCCGAGAACAACGCCGAGTTCAGCGGCTACGGCCAGACCGTGTGGGACACGCTGATCAAGGACAACGACCAGATCTTCCTCACGCTCAACGGCCACTACTGGCCTTCGGGCCGCATGACGAAGAAGAACACCGCCGGCCACGACGTGCACCTGCACATCACGAACTACCAGAACCGGTACATGAGCGGCGGCGGCATGCTGCGCCTGTACCACTTCGACCTCGAGCGCAACACGATCGACGTCGAGACGATCTCGCCGTGGATCCTCGAGAAGGACCCCGCGAAGCGCAACCGCATGGAGGTGCTGGAGTCGCGGCTCACCACGCCGGTCGACCGCTTCTCGATGCCGTTCGACTTCGAGCAGCGCTTTTCCGGCTTCATCCCGGTGCCGGTCCGCCCGGCGCGCCCGGCCGGCAAGGTGCTCGTGCCGGGCACGCTCGCGTACTGGCGCTTCGACAACGTCGGCCCGAACGGCAGCCCCGTCACCGCCGGCCAGAAGGTGCGCGACCTTTCCGGCCACGGCAACGACCTCACGCTGCAGTCCGTCGCCGGCACCGTCCCCGACGCGCTGGTCTGGACCGACGACCACCACCCCGACCAGCCGGGCCACGCCAGTCTCCGGTTCGCCGGCGGCCGGAGCCCGCTGCACGGCGCGTACCTGAGCACCGGCGCGGGCGCGCCGCTGAACACCGAGACGTTCCAGCGCGGCTACACCATCGAGACGTTCGTGAAGATCCCGCGCGACTGGGACGGCGGCACCAACGGCAACATGCCCGTCCTGGTCCGCCGCGGCGCGTCCGGCGACGCGGGCAAGCACGGCAAGAACACCGACCCGAAGGAGCCGGTGGCCCAGCTCATGACCACGAACAACGGTCGTGAGGTGCAGTTCAACTGCTACCCGCTCAGCCAGACCTACCCGACCACCAACTGGAGCCACGGCCTGGCCGAAGACCAGTGGTGGCACATCGCGGTCGTCAACGACGGGCACCACACCAAGGTCTACGTCGAAAGCTCACTGGTGGCCGACAACCCCTTCACCGACTCCGTGGGCATCGCCTCCCTCGGCCTCACGTGGCTCCTGGGCGGCCACGAGTACGGCGGCGCACTCGACAACGTGTTCCACGGCTGGATCGGCGACGTCCGGATCGTGAACCGCGCGCTGCGCCTGGACGAGTTCCTGACGAAGTGACCTGCCCGGCAGCGGGGGACCGGTGGTCTCCCGCTGCCGCGGTGTCTTTCTGCTGCCCCTTCCGCCGCCCCCTCGGCGGGTCCGCCGCGGCGAGTGACCCGCGATGCTGTCCCGTGTCCACGAGGACTGCACGCGATCAAGGGGGCTCACTCATGCGCGGATTCTCTCGAGCGGTGCTGGCGCTGGCCGGAGCGCTGGCGTTGACGGCCGGGGCCGTCGTTCCCGCGAACGCCGTGGAAGGCAACACCATCCGCAGTCTGGCCTCGTCCGCCGACAAGTGCGTCGGCCTGGCGGACAACGGCAGCACGGCCAACGGGACCCGGCTGGTCCTGTGGGACTGCCACTACCACGTCGACCAGTACTGGTACTGGGGCAACGGCCCCCTGGTGCGCAGCACCGCGTCCGGCTACCCGAACGGCAAGTGCGTCGGGCTGGCGGACAACGGCAGCACCGCGAACGGGACCGACCTGGTGCTGTGGGACTGCCACGGACATCCCGATCAGCAGTGGAGCTGGGTCGCCGTGCCCGGTGGGTGGGCGTGGAAGAACACGCCCTCGGACAAGTGCGTCGGGTTGGCCGACAACGGCAGTACCGCCAACGGGACCCGGCTCGTGCTGTGGGACTGCCACCTGCACGTGGACCAGCGGTGGCACTGACCTTCGGGTTCAGCGGTGTTTCCGGGCCATCCACTGCCAGACGTGGGTGCCGCCGATGCTCGGGTCGTTGCGGGCGACGTAGATCCAGGACCAGTGGCCGGGGAACTGGTGGCCGTCGCGGATGACGTGGTCGTAGAGCGTCATCGACGAGCGGGGGATGAGCTCGTGGGCGTGGACGGTGTTGGCCTGCGGGTCGACCGTGTCGTCGTCGCGGGAGGCGACCAGCCAGGTCGGGGTGCTGATCGCGGCCAGCTCGGCGTCGGGCACCAGCGGCGGGCCGCCCGCCTCCCGGGCGGCGACGACCCCGCAGATCGGCACCGACGCGGCGAACGTGCGCGGGTAGACGGTGGTCATCTTCACGCTCATGTAGCCGCCGTTGCTGCAGCCCACGACGTACACGCGCGCGGGATCGACCGGCCGCGTGCGCAGCACGTCCCGGACGATCTCGTTGATGAGCGGCGCGAACCGCGGGCCGTCGTCCATCCAGGCGGACGTGCTCTGCGGGGCGACGACGTAGGCGTCGCCGAAGATCGCCTGCGCTTCACGGGTGGCGAAACCCAGCGCGCCGCGGTTGGCGCGCAACGTGGTTTCGTTGTCGTAGTAGTTGTCGGGCAACGAAGCGCCTTCGCCGCCGCCGTGCAGCCAGACGATCAGCGGCCGCCTGCCGTTTCGGTGGGCAGGGGAGTACAGCCGGTACTTCATCCCGGAACGTGAGGTGTGGTGGTCGAAAGCGTCGACTTCGGCGTTCACCAGCGGGCCCTGGGTGAACCGGGTGATGGTGACCGGCCGCCCGCCTCGCGAGCGGAGCGGCTCGTGCTGCGTGATGGTGTACGCGAGGTTGAGCCGGACGTTGCGGCCCTTGCTGTTGATGTAGCCGAGCGTGCCGCCGCCGGGCTGGCCCTCGCCGTAGCTCAGGTCGAGCACGACGTTCCCGCGGTGGTCGAGCCGCGCGGCCGTCACGGGCCGGTCGAGGTCGTACCCGATGTCCTGGCCGCCGGTGTCGATCGGGCTGGTGGCCTTCGCGTGCACGCTGAACGTGCCGGTGGTCAGGCCGGCCGGGTCGAGCGGCCCGAACCGGGCGGTGGCGAGGGTGACCGAGGTGACCTGTTCGCCGCCGTCGAGCGTCTGCGCGTCCAGGGTGAATCCGGCGCGGCCGGTTCCACCGGCGTGGGCGATGCCGGGCACCGTCAGGCCGGCGGTGACGCTCGCGCCGGTGACGAGGACAGTGCGGCGGCTGAACACCTTACCCATGCGGACTCCTTTGTCGTGGGGATCGGCGTTGTCCAGTCTCACACGTGATCGGGTTCCCGGGCACCGGCCACACGTATGTCCTAAGTGGACTTTTCGGCGCCCATGGCGGTGATGACGAAGTCCTCCGCGACTTCGCGAAGCTTCACGTTCCGCTCCTGCGACGCCTTGACGAGCAGTTCGAAGGCGTCGTCGGCGGTGATGCGGTGCAGGGCCATCAAGATGCCCTTGGCCTGGTCGATCACCGCGCGGGAAGTCAGGGCCGTGGACAGCTGGGCCATGGTCTCGCGGGCCGCCTGGTGTCGCCGTGAGCTGCGCAGGGCGGCTTCGGCGGCGGTGGTGTACAGCTCCAGCAGCGCCGCGTCGAGGGCGCCGAAGCTGTTGCCGCCGGTGTCGTACAGGTTGAGCGAACCGTGGTACTCGTGGTCGATGAACAGCGGCGCGGACAGGTAGCCCAGTACCGCGGACTCGGCTGCGGCCGTGGCGAATTCGGGCCACCGCTGGGCCGCCTCGGCGACCTTGACCCGCTGGAGCTCGCCGGTCCGGGCGGCCTCCAGGCACGGGCCCTCCCCGGCGGTGTACTGGGCCTGGTCGATGTGGTGCGCGCTGTCGCCGGTGGCCGTGGCGGTGTACGGGGAGCCGTCGCGCAGCAGGGTGATGCTGGCCAGTTCCGCGTCCGGCACGGCGTGCACGACCTGCTGGCACACCCGCTGCAGGACCTCGGCCAGCGTCTCCTCCTCCTGGAAGGTGCCGGCCAGCCGGTCCAGCGCGGTGGTGACCTCGTCCACGCGCCGGACGGCGTCCCGCTCGGCAAGCAGGTTTTCGTCCATGTGGTGCTCCCTCGGGTTCCGGCGGCCACCCTATGCGTACCCCGACTGGCCCGGCGGGAACCTAACGGGCGTCTTCGAACCGCTCGTTGCCGAGCACACCCAGCAACTGCAGCTTCTCGAACGCCTCCGTGCGCGGGGGCGCGGTGAGCACCAGCAGGGTCTGCGACTGGTCCTCGGTGAACAGTGCCTGGCAGTCCACCTCGATCTCGCCGAGCTGCGGGTGCACGAGCACCTTGTGGTCCTCGAACCGCCTCGCGACCTCGTGCCGCTCCCACAGCCGGGCGAACTCTTCGCTCTCGCGGGTCAGCGCCCGCACCAGCTCGCCCGCCCGGGACTGCGGGCCCATCGAGCCGTGCGCGGCGCGCAGGTTCGCGACCAGGGCGCGGCTCTGCCGGTCGCGGTCGTGCTCCGGGTAGATCAGGCGCTCCCGGGGGTCGGTGAACCAGCGGTAGATCTCGCTGCGCGCGAGCCCGGTGTGCTCGGCGGCGCCGTAGAGCGCCTCGGCGAGACGGTTGCGCACGAGGACCTCTCCCAGGTTGGAGATGATGAGCGCGGGGGTGTCCGCCAGGCGGTCCAGCACCCGCAGCAGCGCCGGGGCCACGTGCGCGGCGGTCGCCACGGGGGAGGGGGCGGTGCGGCCGGCCACCACGAACAGGTAGTCGCGCTCGTCGTTGCTCAACCGCAGCGCGCGGGCCAGCGCGGCCAGCATCTGCTCGCTCGGCTGCGGGCCGCGCTGCTGCTCCAGGCGCGTGTAGTAGTCCGTCGACATCGCCGCCAGCGACGCGACCTCCTCGCGCCGCAGCCCGGCCGTCCGGCGGCGGGCGCCCGGCAGGAGCCCGACGTCCTCCGGCCGCAGCTCCTCCCGCCGTCGTCGCAGGAAGGCCGCCAGTTCCGCTCGATCCATCCCTCCAGTATCGCGCCCGGCGCGGCCGCAACCAGGGATCGCCGATCCCCCGATGAGCGATCTCTGCCGGCGGCCGCCGGGACCGGCGAAACTGAAGACATGGACATCACCGGAAACACCCTCTTCATCCCCGGCGCGACCAGCGGCATCGGCCTCGCCCTGGCCGTCGCCCTCAAGGACCGGGGCAACACCGTGGTCGTCGGCGGGCGGCGCACCGAGCTGCTGGAGCAGGTCGCCGCCGAGCACCCCGGCATCGGCACCGTGCGGATCGACACCACGGACGCCGCGAGCATCCAGGCCGCGGCGAAGGACGTGCTCACCCGCTACCCCGAGCTGAACGTGCTCGTGACCATGGCCGGCGTGATGCGCGCCGAGGACTGGCACCAGCCCGGCACGTTCCTCGAATCGGCCGAAAACGTCGTGACGACCAACGTGCTCGGCCCGATCCGGCTGATCGCCGCGTTCGTCGAGCACCTGCGGACCCGGCCGGACGCCACGATCGTGACCGTTTCGTCGGGTTTGGCGTTCACCCCGCTCAAGGTGACCCCGAGCTACAACGCGTCGAAGGCGGCGATCCACATGCTGAGCGAGTCGCTGCGGCTGCAGCTGGCCGACACTTCGGTGCGGGTCGTGGAGCTGGTCCCGCCCTCGGTGCAGACGGACCTGATGCCCGGCCAGGCCGAGAACGACCAGGCCATGCCGCTCGACGAGTTCGTCGCCGAGGTGCTGGGCATCGTGGAGACGCAGCCGGAGGCCAAGGAGATCCAGGTGGAGCGGGTCAAGTTCCTGCGCTACGGCGAAGCCCGCGGCGACTACGACCAGGTCGTCGCGACCCTCAACGGCACCGATCCCCACGGGAAGTGAGACGCCGGCCGGCCGCCGCGGTGTCCCGGCCGGCCGTTCCGGACCCGGCGAGGCGGCCCCACAGCGCCGCGACGGCGATGGCGGCGGCCAGCAGCGCGACGCTGCCCGCGACGTCGAGCACGTAGTGGTTCGCGGTGGCGAGCACGTCCGCCGTCATGAGCAGCGGGAACGACCACGCCGCCAGGGCCAGGCGCGGCCGTGTGCCCCGGAGCGCGGTCCACACGGCGTACGCGCACCACAGCGACCAGCCCACGTGCATGCTGGGCATGGCCGTCCAGTGGCTGGGGTGCGTCCAGCTCTCCCGGCCGGCCTGTCCCAGGATGTCGTACCCGGCCACGATGTCGACGGCACCCGGCAGGGCGAACCGCGGTGGTGACATCGGCACGGCCCAGTAGACCGGCAGGACCAGTGCCGTCATCGCGACCATCGTCCGCCGGACCCGGCGGTAGACGCCGGCGTGCCGGGTGAACACCCACAGCAGCACGCCGGCGACCACCACGTAGTACAGCCGGTACAGGTACACCGCGAGGTGCCCGAGCACCGGATTCGCGGCCAGCCAGGCGTTCGCGCTCCGCTCGACGTCGAGGTGCACCGCGTGTTCGGCGGCCTGCAGGGCCAGCGCGTGCGCGTCGGCGGCCGCGAAGTCCTGGCCTACGGCGGCGTCGAGCCGTGCGAAGAGCAGGAACCAGAGCAGCAGCAGAACCAGCTCGACGAGCACGGCCGGCCGCCCGCCGGTACCCCGGAAGAGCGCGCGGACCACCGCGGACTGCGGATGCACGCGGCCACCGTAGCCGAACGCGGCCCCGGGCCATGCGGAAAGCGCCGAATCTCGGGGCGTCCGATAATTCTTCCCGGCGAGGTCAGGGGGACCATGGACGTGATCAGCACCGCGGAGGCGCCGGACGGTGAAGGGTTCGCCTACTGGCGCGAGGTGAACGCGAAGCTCTGGGCGCCCTACGATCTCCGCTGCGACCCGCGCGGGGAAAGCGCATTCCGGGCTCAGGTGGGGATCAGCGATTTCGGTGCCGTGCAGGCGACGCTGGGCTGTTTCGGCCGCGGCGGCGGCCTCATGAGGCAGGACGGCCAGTGCGCGGAGTACGGCGTGGGGGATCTGAAGCTGTACGACACCTCCCGGCCCTTCGGGGGCGAGTTCGCCCCGGACGTTCCGACGAGCCAGCTGCTGCTCCTGCGCTTCCCGCGTTCGCTGCTTCCGTTGCCCGCCAAGGACCTCCGGCAGCTGACCGCGGTCCGCATCCCGGGCTCGTCGGGGGTCGGCGCGCTGTCGTCGCAGTTCCTGCTGCACCTCGCCCGCCACCTGCACGAGCTCGACCCGGCCGACGCCGCCCGGCTGTCGACCCTGACGGTCGACGTGCTGATGGCCGCGCTGGCCCACGCGCTGGACGCCCAGAGCACCGTGCCGCCCGGCACCCGGCGGCGGGCGCTGCTGGCCCGGATCCACGCCTTCATCCGGGCCAACCTGGGCGACGGGGACCTGGCACCCGAGACGATCGCCGCCGCGCACCACATCTCCCTGCGTTACCTGCACAGTCTCTTCCACCAGGACGGGCACACCGTCGGCGGCTGGATCCGGCGGCGCCGCCTCGAGCAGTGCCGCCGTGACCTCGCCGAACCGCGGCTGAGCGCGCGTCCGATCAACGCCGTCGCGGCTCGGTGGGGCTTCGGCAGCCCGGCGCACTTCAGCCAGGTCTTCCGCGGCGCCTACGGTCTCTCGCCGAGCGAATACCGCCGGCAGTGCGCGGCGGAGACCGGGAAGCGGTGACGGCTCGGCCGGGCGTCAGGCCGGGACGACGACCACCTTGCCGTGCACCGCGCCCTCGGCGGCGCGGGCGTGCAGCGCCGGCAGCTCGGGCAGCGGGACCCGCTCGGCGACGTCCACGCGCAGCTCGCCGCGGTCGACCAGCGCCACCAGCTCCGCCAGCTGCCCGGCGTCGCTGCGGACGAACAGGTCGACGCCGCGGACGCCGCGGTCCTCGTCGGACGGCGCGGGCATCCACACCGTCGTGTTCACCACGACCCCGCCCGGCCGGACCAGCGTGACGAGCGCGGCCAGCTCCGCCGGGTCGACCGGCGCCAGGTTGAGCACGACGTCGACCGGCTCGGTCACCGCCGCGGTCACGCCGGTGGCGGTGTGGTCGACGACCTCGTCGGCGCCGGCCGACTTGACCGCGTCGCCGCTGCGCGGGCTCGCCGTGGCGATGACGTACGCCCCGGCCCCCTTGGCCAGCTGCACGGCGTACCCCCCGACCGCGCCACCGGCGCCGTTGATCAGCACGCGCTGCCCGGACTTCAGCTCGCCGTGGTCGAACAGCGCCTGCCGCGCGGTCAGTCCCACCAGCGGCAGCGCGGCCGCGTCGGCCAGCGGGACGTTCTTCGGCGCGGGCGTGAGGATCTCGGCCGGCGCGAGGACGTACTCGGCGGCGGCGCCGTCGCCGTCCATCGGCAGGAAGCCGACGACCTCGTCGCCGGCCCGGACGCCGGTCACGCCCTCGCCGAGCGCGTCGACCGTGCCGGCGACGTCGATGCCCGGGGTGTGGGGCAGCGCCACCGGGATGGGGCCCTGCATGAAGCCGCCGCGGATGTTGCCGTCGACGGAGTTGAACGATGTCGCGGCGACCCGGATCCGGACCTGCCCGGCGCCGGGAACCGGCTGGTCCACGTCCTCGTAGCGCAGGACGTCGGGGGCGCCGTACTCGTGGAAACGCACTGCCTTCATCGGAGTTCTCACCTTTGCCGAGAGCGATGTGCTTCGAATTCGAAGCAACTGGGGACCAAGGTACTGCTGCTTCGAATTCGAAGCAAGTGATACCGGTCACCGGGGGTTCCCTTGATCCACACGGACCTCAGGGTCGTGGCCGCGGGCCCGATCAGCCTGGGCCGGTTTGGCCCACCTTCACCACGGCCGGCGCGCCCGAGGCGCGGACGGCCTCCGCGAGCCGCGCCGCGTCGGCCGAGCCCGGCGCCGCGGTGAGGACCACCGCCATCAGGCCGTCACCGGGCACGTCGAGCAGGGCGCCGTCGAGGGTGATGCCGTCCCCGTCCGGATGCCGGAACACGGCACGGTTCTCGTAGGTGGTCACGGTTTTCGGCGTGCGCCACAGCGTGTCGAACGGACGGCTGGTGCTGCGCAGCTCGTCGACGAGCCCGGCGAGCGACGCGTCCGCCGGGTAGCGCAGGTGCGCGTCACGCAGCCGGGCGGCGAGCGCGGCCTGGAACCCGGCCGTGTGCTCCTCGGTCCGGCCGATCTCCGCGCGCGCGTCGCAGAACGTGCGCCACGCGACGTTCCAGTCCCGGGCGGGCCCGGCCGGTGCCCCGCCGCCGCCCAGCGCCAGCCACGCACCGTTGACGGCGACGACGTTCCACGCCGCGTCGGTCAGGAACGCCGGGGTGCCGTCGAACCGCTCGAGCAGCCGCATCGCCGCCGTCCCGGCTTCGCGGGGCACTTGCCCGTCGGCCGCGGCGTAGCCGGCGAGGGCGCAGAGCCGCTCGTAGTCCGCGCGGCCGACCCGCAACGCGCGGGCGATGGCGGTGACCACGCCGGCCGACGGGTGCCGCCGTCCCTGCTCCAGCCGCCGGATGTAGTCCGCGGACACCCCGGCCAGCTCGGCGAGCTCCTCGCGGCGCAGGCCGCGGACCCGGCGCCCGGCCGGCCGCAGCCCGCCGGACGGCAGCCCGGCGGTGGCGGGCTCGGTGTGCTCGCGCAGCCGGCGGACCGCGGCGCCCAGGTCGGACAGGGACATGGCGCCAGTGTGCCTCAGCGGATGGCCGCGTTCACGGAACCCCTTCGAATTCAAAGCAGTAGGCTGCGGTCATGCCCGACGCACCCCTGTCACTCGACCCCGTGCAGCTCGGCGTCTACTTCGACCTCATCGAGGTGACCAGCCTGCTCCGGCACACGGTCGAGCAGCAGCTGCGCGAAGCCGGCGACCTCAGCTACGTGCAGTTCCAGCTGCTGGCCCGCCTCGGCGACTCGCCGACGGGCAGCCACCGCATGACCGACCTGGCCGACGGCGTCGTCTACAGCCGCAGCGGCCTGACCTACCAGGCCGGCCTGCTCGAGAAAGCGGGCCTGGTGGTGCGCGCCCCGTCCCCGGACGACGAGCGGAGCATCACGGTCACCATCACCGACGCCGGCCGCGCTCGGCTCGCCGACGTGCTCCCCGGGCACATCGAGGTGGTCGGCGGCCTGCTCTTCGAGCCGCTCTCGCGCGAGAACGTCGAGGCCCTCGCCGGCCTGCTGGCCCCGGTCCGCGACCACATGCGCTCGACCCCACCCCGCTCGGCGGCCCCGCGCCGCCGTGCGAAGGGGGAGTGAGGAGCCCGCCGCCTACCGCGAGTGCGCGGCGAAGAAGCGCCACATGAGCGTGTTCGCGTCGATCTCGTGGGTGGTGTTCCCGTTCTCCGGCTTGGCCTGCGGGGAGCCGGGCCAGGTGTGGCCGCCGTCGGCGACGGTGTAGAGCTGCACGTCGCAGTACGTCGTGAGCGTGACGTGCGTGCTGACCTGGGTGGTCGCCGGGCCGGTGGTGCAGCCGTCGATGGCCGCCCAGCGCTGCTGCGCCACGGGCACCGAGTACTGCCAGAGGTCCGTGCCGCCGCCGTCGTACGGGTTGGTGGCGTCCTGCCTGCCGTGGAAGGCGATCACCGGAACCGGCACGCCCGGCCGGCAGGACGCCGGGTCCGGGACGGACGTGTTCCCGGGCGTCGGCCGGCCCGCGCGCAGCCCGGCCACCGGGGCGATCGCGGCGATCCGGTCCGGCCGCGCGCAGGCGAACGCCGACGTCATCCGGCCGCCGCCGGAGTAGCCGGTGAGGTAGGTCCGGTGCGGGTCGGCGCACAGGGAGCCGGTGAGCGTGGTGATGACCTGGTCGAGGAAGCCGACGTCGTCGCGCGCGCCGGCCGGCGGGGTGCCGACGCCGGGGACGTTCCACGAAAGGCCGCCCTGGTAGGCGATCGCGCCTTCGGGGAACGCCGCGAGGTAACCGTCGGCGGCGGCCGCCATGTTCGAGTAGCTCAGCTGGCCGGCGCCGGTGCTGCCACTGCCGTGCAGGTTGAGCACGAGCGGCGCGGTCGCCGGGGCGTTCGCGGGGACGTAGACCGTGACGGGGTAACGCTTTCCGCCGTAGTCGACCGAGACGACGGACTGCCCGGTCGGGCGCGGGCAGGCCGGCGCCTGACCGCCGGGGAGCGTCCACCGCTGGTTGGTCTGGTTGTTGCACGTCCACAGCTGCAACGGCGTGCCGTCCGCGCTGAACTGTCCGGTGACGTCGAGGCAGCCGGCCGTCGCCGGGTTGACCAGGCGGCCGGAAGTGCTGTCGTAGCGCCATTTCTGGTGCGTGTTGCCCAGGCAGTCCCACAGCTGGATCGGGGTGCCGTTCGCGGCGGAGCCGCCCTGGACGTCGAGGCACTTCCCGAGCGCGCGGATCGTGCCGTCGTCCTGGACGGTCCAGCTCTGCGCGCCGGAACCGGTGCAGGTGCTCAGCTGGACGCGGGTGCCGTCGGCGGTCCCGCCGCCGGCCACCGTTGCGCACTTGCCGGCCAGGCCGGTGAGCGGGCCGGGGCCGGCCGCCGCGTGTGCCGGGGGTGCGACGCAGAGCGTGGCGGCGATCGCGACGAGCAGGACGGTCTTGGCGTACAAGGCAGGGCTCCGTTCCGGAGGTCAACCGCTTAAGTGCCGGTCCAGCCAGTAGAGCAGCGGCGATACCGCCGGTCAACGATTGTCACCGAGCAGGACAAGCCTCGGCGGATTGTCACGGGATGTCTTGACACGAAGCACGTCGAAGCTGTCATGCTTAAGCGCTTAATACGTCCTCACCGCAGAGGAGCCAGCCTGTGTCCCCACGCTCGCGCAAGACTCGTTCGATCCTCGCCGCGGCCGCGCTCGTCGCCACGGCCCTGGCCACGCCCGGCGCCGCCGTCGCCAGTCCCCGGGCCGGCGGCACCCTCAACTACCTCAAGCAGATCTCCGGCCAGTACACGATCGCCGGGCAGCACAACAAGGAACCCGCGAACCAGCCGTCCCTCTACACCGCCAAGGTGCACGACATCACCGGCCAGTACCCCGGCTTGTGGGGCGGTGACTTCTTCTTCGGCGGCTCGGACGTCGCCAACCGGCAGGCCGTGATCGACCAGGCCAAGCTCGAATGGAGCCACGGCGCGGTCGTGACCATGACCTGGCACATGTGCCCGCCCACGCAGGGCAGCTCGTGCGACTGGTCGTCCGGCGTGATGAGCAAGCTCAGCGACGCCCAGTGGAGCGAGCTGATGACGAACGGCTCGAACCTCAACAACCGTTACAAGGCGCGCCTCGACGAGATCGTGCCGTACCTGCAGCAGCTGCAGAACGCGGGGGTTCAGCTGCTGTTCCGGCCGCTGCACGAGCTCAACGACAGCTGGGCGTGGTGGGGCGGGCGCCCGGGCCTCGGCGGCAGCGCCGGCCTCTACCGGATCACCCACGACTACCTGGTGGGCAAGGGGCTCACGAGCATCGTGTGGGACTGGGCGGTCAAGGACGTCAACATGGGTTCGATCGCCAGCTACTACCCGGGTGACGCCTACGTCGACGTCGCGGCCCTCGACGTCTGGATGAAGGCGAATTCGTCCTCTTCGGACTACCAGGCGATGCTGAACGTCTCGCACGGCAAGCCGATCGCGCTGGGGGAGACCGGGACGATCCCGTCGCCGGAGCTGCTGGCCTCGCAGCCGAAGTGGACGTACTTCATGGAGTGGTCGGAATACCTGCAGGGCAGCAACTCCAACGCGGCCATCCAGCGCACGTACTTCGACGGGCGCGTGCTGGTGCTCGGCGAGATGCAGCGCGGCTGACGTCCCGGGTGCCGGGAGGCGCTCCCGGCACCCGGTTCACCGCAGCGACCGCGTGATGGCTTCGGCCATCGCCCGCGCGAGCCGGTTTTCCCCGGTGACGTTGGGGTGCTGGTGGTCGCCGACGTCGTATTCGGCCGCGATGCGGGTGGGGTCCGCGGTGGAGCGGATCGCCGCGTCGAAGTCGGCGACCTCGTGGCCGGACGTCCGGATCCAGTCGTTCACCGTGGCGCGGATCCGTTCCCGGTCGGCGCCCTGCTCGGGCGCCATGGGCGTGATCGTCGCGAGGAGCACGCCGAGCCCGGCCGCCGACGCCCGGTCGACGAGCCGGCGGTAGGCGCCGATCTGCTGCCCGGCCGTGGGCAGCTCGCCCAGCGGCGCGTGGTCTCCCGGCAGGCCGATGTCGTTGCCCGCGTGGGCGAGGACCACGTGGGTGACGCCGGAGGTGCCGAGGACGTCGTCGTCGAACCGGGACAGTCCCGACCGGCCCCAGGACGGGGTCGCGGGCGGGGCGTCGTGCCGGAGCCGGTTGCCCGGGATCCCGCGGTTCAGGACGGCGATCCGCGCCTCGGCGGGCAGCATCGCGGCGGCGAGCTGCGGCCAGCCCATGGTGGTGATGGACGCGCCGAGACACACGATCACCGCGCCGGCGTCCGTCCCGGCGACTTCGACGGCGCGCAGGAACGGGCCACCGGAGGGCAGGGACCACCCGGTCCCCTCGGCCGCGAGTCCGGTCTCGCCCGCCGGGAACCGCCGCGAACCCACGACGTCTCCCGGGGTTGTCGAGCGCTGGAACCGGAACCCGTTCGCGGTCGCGTACGGCGTCGGTTCGGGCAGGTAGAGGTCGACTTCGACGTGATCCCCGTGGCCGACGGCCAGCTCGACCGGGTCCGTCCACCGCGACTCGCCCGCGGGGATCTCGGTGGAGCGCTGCCCGTCGAAGGTGACTTCTAGTGCCTGGTCGACGCCGATCGCGGCGTGGCCGACCACGACGGGCGCGTCCCCGAAGCGGTTGCTCAGCTCCGCCCGGACGCGGTCGCCGCCGATGCTCACGGGCACCGTCATCCGCACGGTGACGTCGGCGAAGGGCGGCTCCTCGTCGTCGGCGCGGAAGTCGGTCATCGCCTGGGTCCACGCTGCCTGCCACCGCATGCGGCCAGTCTGGAACGGCGTTCCATAGATGTCAAGATTGCTCCGGGGGCTAAGACCATCGCACTATCGGCTGATCGGTCTTCGGTGCGATGCCGGGGTCCGGGCGCCGCCTCTACCGTCGGGGCATGAAGATCAACGCAGTGCTCGGGACGGTCGTTCTCTGCGGCGCGCTGGCCGGCGTCGCGGGGTGCTCGAACCCGACCGGCAAGTCGTGGGCCATCACCTACGAGGTGACCGGGCAGGACAACGGGACGCTGGCGAAGGTCGGCTACGCGAACTCGCCCGACCGCTACCAGGACGAGATCAAGCAGCAGAGCGTCCAGGGCCCGGTCGGCGTGCCGTGGAAGCAGGACGTGGTGGTGGCCGCCGGCCAGAAGGCGGAGGTCACCGCCACCCCGACCGGCGGTCTCACGCTGACCTGCCGCATCCTGCTGGACGCCGAGAAGGAACTGGCCCGGGCCACCGCGCCGGGGCCCGGGCAGCCGGTGTCGTGCGCCAAGACCACCGACTCCTGAGGCTCAGTCGTTGAGACAGCGCAGGACCGGCCGGGCTGGGTCGAGTTGGTAGTGCGTGGTCACGCGGATCGTCGTGTGATCCCCGGGCGGCCGGTGTCGTGTGCCAAGATCACCGGCTCCTGAGCTTCAGTCGTTGAGGCAGTGCAGGACTGGCCGGGCTGGGTCGAGTTGGTAGTGCGTGGTCACGCGGATCGTTGTGTGGTCCTCGGGCGGCCGGTGTCGTGCACGAAGACCACCGGCTCCTGAGCCTCAGTCGTTCAGGCAGCGCAACACCGGCCGAGTGGTCAGCCGGGCCGGATCGAGCTGGTAGCGCGTCGACACCCTGATCGTCGCGTGGTCCCCGGGCAGCAGCGTGAGCAGGCACCGATCCGCTTCCGCGTCCGGGGCCAGCCGGTCGGCGAACACCGCCAGCTCGTGGACCAGGGTCCGGGCGGTGACGGTGATGTCGTAGCCCGTCGTGGTCCTCGTGACGGCGGTTTCGAACCGCGGCTCCGGGTAGGCGATGTCGAGGTCGTCGGCGAGGAAGCGGATCGCGCGCTCGGCGCCCGTGTCGGCCACCAGCAGTTCCTGCGGCGGGTTCCCGGCGACGTCGCCGAACGGCAGCGTCACGGTGTCGCGCGGGGGCACCCGAACCGTCGTGCCGGACTTGGCGAGGATCTCGCCGTCCACCGTGATCCGGCGCAGTTCGACGGGGGTGTCCCACACCGCAGCCGAGTCGTTGACCAGGATCGCGACGAGGGCGCCGTCCCGCTCCTGGATGGTGATCAGCCGGTCCGCGTAGGCGTCACGCAGCGCGTACCAGAGCGGCTTCCGGCGTTCGGCGCCGTCGATCGCGCTCCACGACGTCACCGGCCAGCAGTCGTTGAGCTGCCAGACGATCGTGCCCATGCAGTGCGGCCGGTGGCCGCGGAAGTGCTCGATGCCGGTCCGGATGGCGCGGGCCTGGGTCACCTGCGTGAGGTAGTGCCAGTCCTCTGTGGACGTCGGCGCGGCGAAGTGGTGCGCGAGTCCACGAGCGAGCTTTCCGTTGCCGTCCTCGGCCTTCTGGTGGTGCAGGAGGCCCGGCGACTCCGGCGTCAGCGGGTCGTCGTGGACGGCCGCGGCGAGCGTCGCCCAGGCGGGCGGGGCCTGCCAGCCGAACTCCGAGACGAACCGGGGGACGCGCTCGAGGTAACCGCTGTAGTCGCGCTCGTTCCAGACGTCCCAGATGTGCACGCAGCCGTGGTCGTCGTCCTGGGTGTCGCGGTCGGGGGAGCCCGACCACGGGCTGCCGGGGACGTACGGCCGGGTCGGGTCGAGCTCCGCGACGACGCCGGGCAGCAGGTGCTCGTAGTAGCCGGCACCCCAGTCGCGGTCGGCGAGCTCCTGCTGCCAGCCCCAGTGGAACCAGCCCATGTAGTTCTCGTTGTTGCCGCACCACAAGGCCAGCGACGGGTGCGGGGCGAGCCGGACGACGGCCTCGCGGGCCTCGGCCTCGACCTCCCCGCGCAGCGGCTCGTCCTCGGGATACCCGGCGCAGGCGAACAGGAAGTCCTGCCACACCAGCACACCCCGCCGGTCGCAAGCCGCGTAGAAGTCGTCACTCTCGTAGATGCCGCCGCCCCACACGCGCAGCAGGTCGATGCGGGCGCCGGTGGCCTGCTGGACGCGGCGGTCGTAACGGGCCGCATCGATCCGGTGCGGGAAGCAGTCGTCCGGGATCCAGTTGGCGCCGCGGACGAACAGCGGGACGCCGTTGACGCGGAAGGTGAACGCGCCACTCTGCTCGTCGAGTTCGATGGTGCGGAAACCGATCTCGCGCGACCACGTGTCCACAATGGACCCATCCGGCGTTTCGAGGGTGACGGTGAGCGGGTACAGCGGCTGGTCACCCAGGCTGTGCGGCCACCACAACCGCGGCTGCCCGACGCTCACCGTCAACGCCGATCCGGCGGGTCCGGCCACTTCGGCGCCGCCGACCTGGGCCCGCAGCACGAGGCCGTCCGAGCCGTCGACGTCGGCGTGGATCTCGACCACGCCGTCGCCCGAGGGGGTCACCGACACCAGCGGCCGGACCTGACGCAGCCGGCCGGCGTCCCAGACGTCGATCGACGCGGGCTTCCACAACCCCGCGGTGACGAGCTTCGGACCCCAGTCCCAGCCGAAGTTGCAGGCCATCTTGCGGATGAAGTTGGCCGGCTCGTCGTTGCCCAGGTTGGGCAGGTCCCCGAGACGACGGCGTTCGGCGCGCGCGTACCGCACCGCGGAGCTGAACGTCACCGCGAGGGTGTTGCCGTCGGCGAGCAGGTCGGTCACCGGGACGCGGTAGGAGCGGTGCATGTTGACGGTGGTCGCGATGACGTGGTGGTTCAGCTCGACCTCGGCGATCGTGTCCAGGCCGTCGAAGACCAGCTCGACCACGCCGGGAGCGGCCGGCCGGTCGAACGTCGTTTCGTAGCGCCAGCCGGTGAGGCCGATCCACTGCAGCTCGTTCTCGTTGCGGTCGAGGTAGGGGTCGGGGATGAGCCCGGCGGCGAGCAGGTCGGTGTGCACCGTCCCCGGCACGGTCGCCGGGATCCCTTCGGCGAGCCGGCGGGCCAGCTCGATCGGCACGTGGTTCAGAGGTCCGCAGGCGCGCAGCGTCCAGTCGCGGGCGCCGAGGTCGATCCGCACGGGTGGGTCCCTTCTGGTGGATGGGAGGGGTCAGCGCCACGGGTCGGGCGCGGCGGCGGCGAGCCGGCGGGTGTAGTCGTCCGCCGGGTGGAAGATGACCTGGTCGGAGTCGCCGATCTCGACGACGCGCCCGGCGTTCAGCACCATGGTCGTGGCCGAGAAGTGCCGGGCGGTGGCGAGGTCGTGGGTGATGTAGAGGACGGCGAGGTCGTTGTCCCGCTTGAGTTCTTCCAGCAGGTTCAGGATGTCCAGCCGGACCGAGACGTCCAGCATGGACACCGGCTCGTCGGCCAGCAGCACCGACGGCCGGGGCGCGAGGGCCCGCGCGATGGCGACGCGCTGGCGTTGCCCGCCGGACAGCTCGTGCGGCAGCTTGTCGGCGTACTGGTCGGCGGGGCGCAGGTGGACGCGGTCGAGCAGGTCCAGCACGGCGCGGCGGCCGCCGTCGAGCCCGTGGACGCGCAGGGGCCGCGCCAGCTGGTGGTGCACCGGCTTGACCGGGTTGAGCGAGGCGAACGGGTCCTGGAACACCAGCTGCACGTGCTTGCGGTACTCCCGCAGCGCCCGGTAGCCGGGGCGGCGGGGCTCGCCGTCGATCGTGATGGTCCCGGACGTCGGCCGGTCCAGCCCGCACAACATCCGGGCGATGGTGGACTTCCCGCTGCCGCTGGCGCCGACCAGCGCCAGGGTCTGCCCGGACGTCACGGTGAAGCTGACGCCGTCGACCGCCCGGAACCCGGAGTACTCGCGCACCAGGTCGTGCGCGCTCAGCTCGGTCATCCGGACACCTCCTGGCGCTCGGCGGTGTAGAGGTGGCAGGCGACGTCGGTGCCGCCGACCGGCCGCAGCGTGACGTCGGTCGTGGTGCACTCCGGCCGGACGAACCCGCACCGGTCGGCGAACGCGCACCCGGCGATCGGCACCGCCAGGTCGGGCGGGTGGCCGGGGATGCCGTGCCGGTCACGCCGTTCCGAACGCAGTGTCGGGAACGCGTTGAGCAGCCCGGCGGTGTACGGGTGCCGGGGGTTCTCCCGCAGCTTCACGCTGTCGCCGAGTTCGACGACGCGCCCGGCGTACATCACCGCGATGCGGTCGCTGATTTCCAGCAGCAGCGAAAGGTCGTGGGTGATGAAGACGACCGCGAACCCGAGCCGCCGCCGCAGTTCCGCCAGTGCGTCGAGGATCTCCCGCTGCACGAGGACGTCCAGCGCGGTGGTGGGCTCGTCCATCACGACGACGTCGGGGTCGAGGGCCAGGGCCATCGCGATCATCACGCGCTGCCGCATCCCGCCGGACAGCTGGTGCGGGTACGACCGGGCGACCCGCTCGGGCAGCCCGACCAGGTCCAGCAGCTCGCCCACCCGCGTCCGGCGTTCGGCTTTCGTCAGCTGCGGGCGGTGGGCGTGGAAGAGGTCCTGCAGCTGCGCGCTGACCCGCTGGACGGGGTTGAGGGCGTTCATCGCGCCCTGGAACACCATCGACATCCGGTCCCAGCGGAACTTCCGCAGCGCGCTGCCGGTCAACGCCGTCACCGAGACCGGCGCGGTGTCGTGGACGCCCTGGAAGGTGACGCTGCCGGCGGTCAGGTGCGCGGGGGCGCGCAGCAGCCGCGTGATCGCGTACGCCAGAGTCGTTTTGCCGCAACCGCTTTCGCCGACGATGCCGACCAGTTCGCCGCGGTGGACGTCCAGGTCGACCCCGCGCACGGCGTGCACGGGTCCGGCCGCCGTCTCGTAGTCGACGTGCAGGTTCCGCACCTGCAGCACGGGTGTCATCGGATGTCCCCCTGGGCCCGGCCGCGGCGCTGGACACGCAGCCGCGGGTTGATCAGTTCGTCGACGCCGATGTTCAGCAGCGTCAGGGCCGCGCCGAGCACGGCGATGCACAGGCCGGGCGGCAGGAACCACCACCACGCGCCTTGCGAGAGCGCTTCGCCGTTCTGGGCGAAGAACAGCATCGTGCCCCAGGTGACGGAGTTGAGGTCCCCGAGCCCGAGGAACGACAGCCCGGCCTCGCCGAGGATGGCGCCGATCATCGCGAACACGAACTGGGAGATCAGGATCGGATAGAGGTTCGGCAGGATCTCGACGACGACGATCCGCCACCCGCGTTCGCCCGACGCGCGGACGGCGTCGACGTAGTCCCGGTGCGCCAGCGACGCCGTCTGGGCGCGCAGCACCCGCGCGGAGGCGGCCCAGCTGGTGACCGCGATGAGCAGCGCGATCACGGCGATCCCGCTGGAGTGCAGGTAACTGGCGGCGACGACGATCAGCGGCAGCGCCGGGATGACGAGGAAGACGTTGCCGATCAGGTTGAGCACCTCGTCGGCCCAGCCGCCGGCGTACCCGCCGACCACGCCGACCAGCGCGGCCAGCACCATCGTGACGGTGCCGGCGAGCAGCCCGACCAGCAGCGACGAGCGGAACCCGACGATCAGCTGGGCGAACACGTCCTGCCCGTTGTTGGTGGTCCCGAGCAGGTGCGCCGCCGACGGCCCGGCGAGCAGGTCCTCGCCGGTCGCGTGCGGGTCGCCGACCAGCAGCGGCCCGACGACCGCGACGAGCGCGTAGACCGCGACGATGCCGGCGCCGAGCAGGAACTTCGGCCGCCGGGTCAGGGCGGAGACGCGCCCGGCGCCGCGGACGGGCGTGATCACGGCCTGGGTCATCGGGCACCCGCCTTCGCCGTGGTGCGCACCCGCGGGTCGATGACCGCGTAGAGCAGGTCGACCAGCAGGTTCGCGCCGAGCACCGCGAGGGTGATGATGAGGAAGATGCCCTGCATCAACGGGTAGTCGCTGTTGCGGACCGCCTGCAGCAGCGTGAACCCGATGCCGGGGTAGGAGAACACGGCCTCGGTGACGATCGCGCCGCCGACCACGAACCCGAGCGACACGGCGACCCCGGACACGCTCGGCAGCACGGCGTTGCGGGCGGCGTAGGTGACCATCACCCGCCGCAGGCTGAGCCCTTTCGCCTGCGCGGTCACGACGTAGTCCTCGGCGAGCGTGGAGACCATCATGTTCCGCATCCCCAGCAGCCACCCGGCCAGCGAGCTGACGACGATCGTGAGCGCCGGCAGCAGCGCGTGGTAGACGACGTTGCCGACGAACTCGCCCGACCAGCCGGGCTCGATCTCGACGTCGTACCCGAGCCCGAGCGGGAACCAGCCCAGGCCGGCCGAGAGGAAGTACAGCGCGGCCAGCGCGAGCCAGAAGTACGGGATGGCGGCGAGCATCGTCGACCCCGCGACGAGCGAGTCGACGACGCCCCGGCGGAACCACCCGGCCAGCGCGCCGAGCGAGATGCCGAGCGTGAACGACACGACCGTCGCCACCCCGACCAGACCCAGCGTCCACGGCAGGGCCTGGCCGATGATGTCGCCGACCGGCGCCGGGAAGAACGTCACCGAGCGGCCGAGGTCGCCGGTGAAGATCTGCCCGAGGTAGGCGAAGTACTGCTGCCACAACGGGCGGTCGTTGACGCCCAGCAGCAGTTCCAGCGAGTGCCGGGCCTCCGGGGAGACCGGCGCCATCGACGACTGCCGGGCCAGCACCGCGTCCACCGGGTTGCCGGGCGCGAGGCGGGGGATGAGGAAGTTCAGCGACAGCGCCGCGAGCAGCGCGACCGCGTAGAACATCAGCTTCTTGCCGAGGAACCGCATTACTCGACCGGCTTCAGGTTCTTGGCGACGAACCCGGTGTCGGGGAAGACGTCCGCCCGCGACAACGCGAAGAGGTTGTCGTCGGTCGGCCAGCCGGTGACCTTCGTGGCGAGGAACGTCGCGTTCGGGCTGTTCTGGAAGATCGGGACGTAGGGCAGCTTGTCGAGCAGCACGCGGCCGATCTCCTGGGCGCGCTGCTTGAGCACGGCCTGGTCGTCGGTGCCGGCCATCGCGGCCAGCGCGGCGTCGACCTGCGGGTCGGAGAAGCGCGACCAGTTCGACGCGGCCTTCTGCCCGATCGGCGCGGTGGTCGCGGTCGCGAGCACCTGGTTGTAGAGCTGGTACGGGTCGGGCTTTCCGCCGAGGCCGTCGATGAGGAGCTGGAAGGTGCCGGTGGAGCGGTCGGAGTTGAACTGGGCGCTCGAAACCTGCTGCACGGTCAGGGCGATCCCGGCCTCGGCGAACTGCTGCTGCATCAGCTGCAGCGCCTGGATGTAGTCGGTGTAGCCGGTGACGACCTTGATCGAGACCTCGAGGCGGCGGCCGCCCTTGTCGACGTAGACGCCGTCGGCGCCGCGCGTGTAGCCGGCCTTCTCCAGCGCCGCCCGCGCGGCGGCCGGGTCGCGGGTGACCGGGCCGGTGCTGCGGAAGCCGTCGTCACGCGGGGTCTGCAGCAGCTCGGGGCTGGGTACCTTCGCGATGCCGAAGTAGACGGTGTCGACGATCCGCTTGCGGTCCAGCGCCAGGTTCATCGCCTGCCGCACGGCCAGGTCGTTCGTCGGCCAGCTGGTCAGGTTGGGGACGAGGCTGGTCTGGTAGATCCCGGCCGACGGGACGAGATGGGTCTTCGGGTCCTTGGCCACCCAGTTCTTCTGCGGGTCGGGCACGAAGGTGTTGCCCCAGTCGATCTTCCCGGCCAGCAGCGACTGGTTCGCGCTCGTGTTGTCGCTGAAGGAGATGAAGCGGACGCCGTCGATGGCCGGCTTGCCCTGCTCCCAGTAGTTCGGGTTCTTCTTGAGCAGGAAAGTCTGCGGGGAGAACGCATCGAGCGTGAACGGCCCGGTGCCGACCGGGTTCGGGTTCAGTTCCGTGGCGGGGTCGGCGATCTTCTCCCAGATGTGCTTCGGCACGATCAGGGTGCGGCCCGCCGCGCCCCACAGCTGGTTGAACGCGGGCTGGGCGAAGGTGATCTTCGCGGTGTGGTCGTCCGGCGCGGTCGCGGCGGCCAGCGTCAGGCCGTTCGTGTTCAGCTCGGGGTGCTTGATCATGCTGTCGAAGGTGAAGGCGACGTCCTGCGCGGTGAACGCCTGGCCGTCCTGCCACTTCACGCCGTCGCGGGTGGTGACGGTGAGCGTCCGGCCGTCGGGGGAGAAGGTGGCGGCGGTGGCCAGCTGCGGCACCGGCGGGCGGCGTTCGGCCATGTCGAAGAACAGCAGCGACTCGTAGATCGTGCCGCCGTAACCCGCCTGGGCCTGGTTGGGCAGGAACGGGTTGAAGTTGCGGACGAACGCGCCCGACGCGCCGGTGTTCGCGGTGATGATCACGCCGTCGGCGCTGGTCGCGGTGCCGGAGCACGAACTCAGGGCCAGTCCGAGCGCGACGAGGGCGGCGGGGGCGAGCAGGCGGCGGTGCCTTCCGGCCTTCATGGGGACTCCAGGAGTGCTTAAGCGGTTAACTCGATGGGCGGCCGCGGTGACGGGTGGCGAGGAGAGCTTGGTGTCGTCAGGCGGCGATCGGGGGCGGGCCTGGGTTAAGCGCTTCACATCTTGTAACCTCGGTCACGTCATGTCAATGGACCGGGACGAGCTCCGGGTAGCCTCGTGCGAGGTGAAGCGATTGAGTGAAGGAGCGCGATGAAGCGGCTGACCATCTCGGACATCGCGGACGCGGCCGGGGTGTCGACGGGGGCGGTGTCCTACGCGCTCAACGGGAAGCCGGGGGTGTCGGCGGCGACGCGCGAGCGCGTCCTGGAGATCGCCGACCGGATGGGCTGGCGGCCCAGCAACGCCGCCCGCGCTCTCACGAGGTCGCGGTCCGGGGCGATCGGCCTGATCGTCGACCGGCCCGCCCAGGTTCTGGGCATCGAGCCGTTCTTCATGCAGCTGGTCTCCGGCATCGAAATGGCGCTGCGCGCGGACCCGTCGACGGCGCTGATGCTGGCCGTCACCGACGACCGGGACGCCGAGATCGAGACCTACCGCCGGTGGTGGGCCGAGCGGCGCGTCGACGGCGTCATCGTGGTCGACCTGCACGAGAACGACATCCGCACCGGCGTCCTGGCCGAGATCGGGCTGCCCGCCGTCGCGCTCGGCTACCCGCAGCCCGGCGAGGTGCCGTGCGTGTGGGCCGACGACGCGGCGCCGATGGAGGAGACGGTCGGCTACCTGGCCGCCCTCGGGCACCGCCGGATCGCCCGCGTCGCCGGGCCGGGCCGGTTCGCGCACACGCTGCGCCGGGACGAGGCGTTCGCCCGGGCCGTCGAGACGCACCAGCTGGAGTGGTCGAAGACCCTCCACGGCGACTATTCGGGCGACAGCGGTGCCCGGGCCGCGCGACGCCTGCTGTCCGAGCGCAACCGCGCGACGGCGGTGATCTTCGACAACGACGTGATGGCGTTGTCGGCGATGGCCGCGGCCCAGGAGATGGGCGTCTCGGTGCCGGACCACCTGTCCATCGTGTCCTGGGACGATTCGGCGCTCTGCCGGCTGGTCCGCCCCGCGGTGACGGCGCTGGACCGCCACATCACGCAACACGGGGTGCTCGCGATCGAGACGCTGAACGAGGTGCTGGCGGTGGGCACGGCCGAGCATGTCCAGGCCCCGGCCCCGATCCTGATGCCCCGGGCGAGCACCGGCCGGGTCCCGTCGGATTCCTGACCGGGGCCCGGTGCGGTTCAGCCGAGCAGCGGGATGTCCGAGCGCCCGTAGTGGAACTCGCGAACGGCGATGACGAGCTCGTCGACGGTGAGGCGGCCGTCGCCGTCGAGGTCGATGCGGTCGAACGCCGCGTCCGAATCGGCGTCGCTCAGTCCCACCGCCGAGCCGAGCCAGCGGCGCAGCTCCACTTTGCCGACGTAGCCGTCGCGGTCGGTGTCGCACAGGTCGGCGATGGCCGCGATGGTCGGGCGGAGCAGGTCTTCGAACCCGCCGTCGCCGCGGTGGTACATCAGTTCGCGGTTGGCGGTCAGGTACTGCTCCCGGTTCATGGCGCCGTTGGGCCCGACCCCGGCCGCTTCGGCCTGGCGCTGGTACATCGCGAGCAGGGCGTCCCGGACGGCGCGGCCGCGGTCGCCGGTCGTGGTCTCGCCGAAGGCCTCGACGATGCGGCGGGCCTCGGCGTCGTAGTCGGTGCGGTCGATGAAGCCGTCACCGTCGGCGTCCCACTTCTCGAAACGCTGGACGTCGTGCTCGGTCCTCAGGGCGGTGGTCATGGCTACGAACCTAGGACCGGTGACCGGTATCGGACAGTCGCACGAAAGGTGCACCGGCTCGCCGGTGGTGGTTCACCGGCGGACGGGCGGGGTCACGCACGGTGAGCCCGGCTTCTCGGCGAGAACTGCAACAGATCGCCCGGGCAACGGCATCTTAAGAAGTGTGCAGTTCGAAGAGTTCTCGCGTGAGCAACTGCCCGGGCTGGTGCGGTTCGCCGCGGTGCTGACCGGGGACCGTGAACTGGCCCAGGACGTGGTGCAGGACGCGCTCGTGCGTGCGCACCAGGGCTGGCGGCGGGTGGCGGCGGCGGACCGGCCGGATCTGTACCTGCGGAAGATGGTCGTCAACGGCTACGTCGGCTGGCGCCGCCGCTGGTACCAGCGATCCGTGCACTCCACCGCGGACGTCACCCGGTTCCACGAGCCGACCGCGCCCGATCCGGCGCGGCGGATCGCCGACGCCGACCAGCTCACCGGCCTGCTCGCGCAGCTGAGCCGCGCCCAGAAGGCGTCGATCGTGCTGCGGTTCTACGAGGACCGTGACGACGACGAGATCGCCGAGGTCCTCGGCTGCGCGCCGGGGACGGTGCGCAGCCACATTTCGCGCGGCCTGGGTGTGCTGCGCGTCCAGATCAACGAAGGCCGGCTCAACGAAGGCAAGGAGAGTGTGTGATGACCGACCTCGACGAGGTGCGCCGGGTGCTGCGCGCGCAGGAGTCGCTGGCCCCCGATCCGGACGACGTGCTCGCCGTCGCCACCCGCCGGATCCGGCGGCGCCGCACGACGAGCGTCGCCGCGGTGACGCTCGCGGTGGCCGCCCTCGGCGCGGGCGCCGTGGGGGTGCTGGACCGGGGGACCGCGGCCCAGCCGCCGGCCGCGCTCGGGAGTTCCCCGGCCGCGCCGCCGGCCCCGGCGGCCGGGCAGGTCCCGCCGGCCGCACCCGCGGTGAGCCTCGAGGACAAGTCCTGGGATCTGACGTTGTGGGCCATCCAGCCGCGGTTCGCCAGCCTGCACTACGCGCAGGACCGCCGGTACGCGTTCGAGATCGACGTCCACGACGGCGCCGCACCGCGCAGCGCGCTGCCGGCGAAGCCCTCGTCGGCCGGTCAGCTCACGCATCCGCAGTCGGTCATGTGGCAGGACGGGCCGGATCGGTGGTTCCGGGTGACGACCACGAAGCCGGTGACGGCCGCGGAGATGCTCGCCCTGCTCGGGAAGATCGGCACCACACCGCCGGTCGTCGCGTCACCGCTGAAGTCGGTGCAGGTCCCCGGCGGCCAGAAGGTCGCCGCGTTCACCAGCGAACCCGAGGCCAACACCCTGGTGCTCTGCCCCGACCTGAAGGCGAACATGGCCCCGCTCGACACCCGGTGCTTCTCCCTGTTCGTGTCGCTGACCCGGGGCGGCGACGGCACGGGCAGCGCCTCGCCGGAGGACCCGCTGCCCGTGCACCAGAATCGGACGCTCGGGGCCTACACGATCGAGGTCGACAGCGCGCACGGCAACGAGGCGGCCGCACTGGTCCTGCTGAACTCCGTGCGGCTCAACCGCTGAGAGCCGGGCCGGCGGCACTCGCCAGGGTTTCGGCCAGTACCAACGGGTTGAGGTAGTCGCGGTACGAGACGACCAGGCCGTCCCGGATCCGGAGCACGGCGATGATCGTCTGGTGGAAGGGCGCGCCCGTGGGGACGACCGTGCCGTGGACGTCGTACTCGACGATCACCACCTCCGGGTCGGTGGTCTCGTGGATCACCGTGTTGCGGTACTCGTCGAACTTGACGAGCCCTTTCGCTTGCGCCGTCAGGAATTCGCGGATCTGTTCGCGGCCCTCCAGCCGGTCCGGGACGCCGGCCGGGCGGTACGGCCACTCGACGTAACCGTCCGGGGCGATCAGGCCGACGAACGTGTCGGTGTCCATGGCGAGGCCCGCGCGCAGGACCTGCTCGGCGACTTCGCGTGAGGTGGCGGTCATGGCTGCTCCCAGTTCGTTGAACGCTCGTTGATTGAACGACTGTAGAACGAACTGGCCCACTGGGTCAACGCCCGTAGAATGAACGGGTGACCAGAGCAGCGCAACGCCGCCAGAGCGAGGAGCGGATCCTCACCGCGGCCCGCAGGATCTTCGCCGAGCTCGGCTACGACCGGACCACGATCCGGGCCGTCGCGGCGGCCGCCGGGGTCGACGGCGGCCTGGTCATGCACTACTTCGGCAGCAAGGACCTGCTCTTCGCCCGCGCGTCCGAGATCCCCGCGGACGAGCTGCCCGGCGGCACGGCGGACGAGGTCGCCGAAGCGCTGCTCACGTCGCTGGGCCGGCGCCTGACCGACGAGCCGACCGCGTCCCTGGCCGTGCTGCGCTCGATGCTCACCAACGCCGACGCCGCCGATCGCTACCGGGCCGCGGGGGAGCCGCAGCTCAACCAGCTCACCGAGGCGATCCCGTCGTCCGACGCCGACCTGCGCGCGAGCCTGCTCAGCGCGATCGTCCACGGCGTGATCGCCGAGCGGTACCTGCTGCGCCTCACGCACCTCGCGGACGCGTCGCCCGAGCAGATCGTCGACCTGCTGCGGCCGCTCTTCCAGAGCCTGGCCACGCCGCCGGAGCAGCAACCGCGCTAGGCCCCGGCCGGCGGCACCAGCACCTCGACCACACCACCGGACTCCCGGACGACCAGGCGGGGCAGCGCCGCGGGCTGCACCGGGAGCTGGTGGCGCAGCACCGCGCCGTCGACGGCGAACGACGTCCGGTGGCACGGGCAGTTCAGCTGCCGCGCGGGCGCGTCCAGGTTCAGCCGGCAGCCCAGGTGCGTGCAGGTCGCGGACACCGCGAGTACCTGTCCGCCCGAGCGCCGGACGAACCCCGCCACGGCCCCGAAGTCGAACGGCATGACCGCTCCCTCGGGCAGGTCGTGCGCCGCGGTGACGGCACGCCACTCGCCGCCGTCCGGCCGGAGTGTCGTGTCCGGGGGAGGGGACGCGGCCGGTTCGGCACCGGAAGTCACGAGGTATTCGACGCCCGCGCCCGCCGCGGCCGCCACCGCGGCGGCCGACGAGACCTGGATGAACCGGCGCCGGGTGCCGCCCGTCGCGGGTTCCCCCAGCTCCGCGGCGAGCCGCCGGTGCAGCTCGGCGACGAACTCCTCGCCCGCCGCCCCGGAACCCGGGCGGGCGGCGCGCAGCAGCACGGCCGTGCGCAGCTCGGCCTCGTCGCCCGGCCCGGCCGCGAACGGGCGCGGCCGGCGACGGCGCAGGAGGTCCTTGACGAACCGGCGGACGCCCCGAGTGCTCACGTCTCCATCCCTTCCGCCATCCCTTCCGCCATCCCTTCCGCCAACCCTTCCACCGACCCTTCCGCCAGCTGCGCCGCCTGGCGCAAAGCGCGGTGCTGCAGGACTTTCGCGTTGCCGACCGTCGTGCCCAGCTCGGCCGCCGCCTCCTTGAGCGAGCACGCCTGCAGGAACCGCAGGCGCAGGATCCGGCCGTAGCGTTCCGGCAGCTGCGCGAGGATCGCCTCGGCGCGGGCCAGCGTGCCGGGGTCCGGGACGTCGGCCTCGAACGCGGCGATGTCGCGTTCCTCGTCGAGCGTGGTGATCTCCCGGCCGAGCGTGCGCCGCCAGTGACCGGCGAGCACCGTCCGCGCGGTCGCCAGCAGGTACGCCCGGACCTCGCCGACGCTCGCCGAAACGCGCAACGGCCGCAACGCCGTCAGGAACACCTCCGTGGTGAGATCCTCGGCGTCGGGCCGGTTGCCGACCTTCGAGAACATCAGCCGGAAGACGCGGTCGACGTTGTCGCGGTAGACCGCTTCCCAGTCCGGGTAGTCGTCCGCGCCGACCACGTGCAGGCGCGGTTTCCCGCCCGCGTCCTCCTGTTCGGCGCGCCTGCGCCGGAACCGCTGTGCCACCGGCACCGCCCGCCTTCTCCCCGCCGATTCTTTCCTGCTGCCTGAGGGGATACGCGCGCGGGTTACACCGGCGGGGTGCTGTAACCGGCCACCGTATCCGGGGTGACCACTTCGACGACCCGAGGAGCGCACCCATGACCACACCGGTGTCCCGCCGACGACTGCTCGTGACCGGTGGGGCGGCCGCCGCCGTGCTCGCCACCACCCGGCTCCCGGCCGCCGCGGCCACCACGCCGCGCGGCGGCGGCGACGTCGTCCTGGCCTGGAACCGGGAGCTGCTGGCGATCGTGCGCACGGCCGGGCTCCAGCCCGCGACCGTGCACCCGACCCGGAGTTTCGCGCTGCTGCACGCGGCGATCCACGACGCCGTCGTCGCGACGACCGGCATCGGCCGCCCGTACCTGTTCACCGTCGACGTCGCGCATCCGGCGTCGGCGGAGGCCGCCGCGGCGCAGGCCGGCCACGACGTCCTGGCCGCGCTCTACCCGGCCCGGACCGTGGACTTCGACGCCCTGCTCGCCCGGCAGCTGGCCGCGGTCAAGCCGGCGGAGCGCGACGCGGGCGTGCGAGCCGGTCGGCTGGTCGCCCGCCTCCTGCTGGGGCTGCGTACCGGCGACGGCTCGGCCGCGGTCCCGCCGGTCCTCGCGCCGGGCACGGCACCCGGGCAGTACCGGCCGACGCCGCCCGCGTTCGCCGCCGCGGCGTTCACGCACTGGCCGGCCGTGACGCCGTTCGTGCTCGACCGCGCCGACCGCTTCCGGCCGGGCCCCTATCCCGCGGCGACCGCCCGGGCGCTGGCCGAGGTGGCGGCGGACGGAAGGGACGTGAGCACCACGCGCACCGCCGACCAGACCGAGCAGGCGCGGTTCTGGGCGGCGCCGATCTGGAACTACTGGAACGAGATCACGCAGTCGGCGGTGGCCGGCTCGCACAGCAGCCTGGTGGTCGCCGCGCGGGTGTTCGCCCGGCTGAACCTCGCCCTCGCCGACGCGGTGATCGCGTTCTACGAAGCCAAGTACCACTACCGGATCTGGCGGCCCATCACGGCGATCCGCGTTGCGACACCGGACTGGTCGAGCCTGGCCACCACCCCGCCCGACCCGTCGTACCCGGGTGCGCACAGCGTGATCTCCCGCGCGGCCGCGCTGGTACTGCGCCAGGAGTACGGCCCGAACCGCCCACTGGCGGTGACGTCCGAGGCCCTGCCGGGGGTAGTCCGCCGGTTCATGTCGTTCGCCGACGCGGCTTCGGAAGCGGGCCTGAGCCGGATCTACGCGGGCGTCCACACGCGGATCGACCACGAGGCCGGACAGCAACTGGGCCTGGACGTGGCGGGTTTCGTACTGCGGTCGTGATCGGTGCTCGTTCGGTTCGGGGTGGGGTCGGAAGGGCGCGCCTGCGGTCGTGATCGGTGTTTGGTCGGGTCGGGGTCGGTCGGAGGTGCGCGCTTTCGTCCAGGGCGGTTCCGGCTCCGGCCTCGGGGATTCGTGGCGCGGCCGTGATCCGCGCTAACTCGAACCGGGCCAAGGTGAGCCGGAAGGGCGCGCCTGCGCTGGAGGCGGTTCCGGCTCCGACCTCGCGGTTTTCCTGCCGCGGCCGTCATCCGCGCTCACTCGGCGCGAGCCAAAGTGAGCCGGAAACACGCCCCTTCCCCCAACGCGGTGTCCAGCTCGACGTCACCACCGTGCGCCCGGGCCAAGGACCGGGCGATCGCCAACCCCAGCCCAGCGTCCGCCCCACCCGAGCGTGTCCGGGCTCGGTCAGCGCGGTAGAAGCGGTCGAACACGCGCCCCGCCTGCGCCGCACTCAACCCAGGGCCCTGATCCGCCACCTCGAGCACCGCCCGGCCGCCGGCCGTGCCGACGCCGATGCGGACCGGGGTGCCCGGTGGGGTGTGGGCGGCCGCGTTGCCCACCAGGTTGGTCACGACCTGCCGCAGCCGCGCCTCGTCGGCGTGGACCGGCGCGGGGCCGGGACCGCCGGTGCCGCCCGGACCGGTCAGCTCGACCGGGCGGGACGGGTCGAGGGTGCGCAGGTCGTGCCGGGCGTCGCCGGCGAGGGTGCGCAGGTCCATCGGTGCCCGGTCGAGCTGCCCTTCGGGCGCCTCGTCGAGCTGGGCGAGCAGCAGCAGGTCCTCGGTGAGGGCGGTGAGCCGGGTGGCGTCGCGGTCGATGCGGCTCATCACCTCGTCGACGTCGGCCCGCTCGGGCAGCGCGCCCATCCGGTACAGCTCGGTCGAACCCTTGATCCCGAACAACGGCGTCCGCAGCTCGTGGCTGACGTCCGAGACGAACGCGCGCATCCGGGCCTCGGACGCGGACCGGTCGGCGAAGGCCCGTTCGAGCTGGCCGAGCATGGTGTTGAGCGACGCCGCGAGGTGCCCGATCTCCGTCCCCGGCGACGCGAGGACCGGGACGCGCCGGGTCAGGTCGCCCTCGGCGATCGCGGCCGCCGTGTGCTCGATCCGCCGCAGCGGCCGCAGGCCCCGGCCGAGGGCGAACCAGCCGACGGCGGTCAGCAGGACCAGCAGCACGGCGCCGCCGATCAGGCTGCTCGACCGGAGCTGGGCGATCGTGGCGTCGGCTTCGGTGCGTGGTGCGGCCGCGAGCACCGTCCCGGCCCAGCCGACGGTCGGCCGGGCGACGGCGCGCCAGCGTCCCGAGCCGTCGGCGGCCGGCAGGTCTGCCGCGGTCCCGTCGGCGGGAACCGTGCGCAGCGCGCCGGGGGCGGGCAGCGCGGCGGCGTTGAGCCGGGACGAGTGGATGCCGCCCGCCACCGAGCCGTCGGCGCCCAGGTACACCAGGTACGGCGTGCCGAACAGGTCGAGGGCGGGATCGAGGAGCTCGGGACGCGCGTTCGTGCTCTCCAGCCCCGGCGGCCCGGCGGCCGGCACCCGCGAGATCAGCTCGGTGAGCGACCGCAGCTGACCGTCCAGGCGATCGAGCTGGTAACGCTCGACGTGGTCGGAGACGACCGCGCCGATCAGGCCCAGCCCGGCCAGCAGCAGGCCCGCGGTGAGCAGCAACAGCCTGGCCCGCAACGAAAGCCGCTTCACCGCCGGGGCTCCCGCAGCACGTAACCCACCCCGTGCACGGTGTGGATCAGCTTGGGCTCCTCGGTGTCGACTTTCCTTCGCAGATAAGAGATGTAGGTGTCGACGATGCTCGCGTCGCCGCCGAAGTCGTAGTGCCACACCCGGTCGAGGATCTGCGCCTTCGACACCACGCGCCCGGTGTTCTCCATCAGGTAGCGCAGCAACCGGAACTCGGTCGCGGAGACGCGGACGGGCCGCCCCTCCCGCGTCACCTGGTGGCCCTCGGCGTCGAGGGCGAGCGTGCCCGCGGTCAGCACGCCGGCCTGCTGGCCGCCGGTCCGGCGGAGGATCGCGCGGATCCGCGCGATCAGCTCCGCCAGGTCGAACGGCTTGGTCACGTAGTCGTCCGCGCCGAGCGACAGGCCGGTGACCTTGTCGGCCTGCCGGTCGCGCGCGGTGAGGAACAGGACGGGCACCGGGGCCTGCCGCTCGCGCAGCCGCCGGACGACCTCGAAGCCGTCCATGTCCGGCAGCATGACGTCGAGCAGCACCAGGTCCGGCGGCTGCCCGGTGGCCGCGGCGACGGCCTCGCCCGCCGTCGCCGCGGAGGTCACCTCGAACCCGGCGAACCGCAGCGCCGCGGAGAGCAGCTCGCGGACGGTGGCTTCGTCGTCGACCACCAGCAGCCGTCCGGACGTCATCGCTTCCATGCCCGCGAGGATACGGAGATCGCGTCGGCGAGCAGGCTGCCCGCGAGCCCCGCAGCCGCGCCGGCCGCCAGCGCGAGCAGGGGATTCGCGGACAGGCGCGCGTCGAGGACCGGGATCGACAGCCCGAACGCCGTGACGCCGAGGTCGACGGTAACCCGGGACAGCAGCGTCACGACCGCCAGTGCGCCACCCGTCACCACCACGAAAACCGCGGAACGGCGCAGCGAGCGGCCGGACCGCACGCCGACGACGACGGCGCAGGCCGTCAGCACCACCACCGGAACCCAGATCCATGCCCTACCCGGATCGATACCGTTGACAGCACAGGAAAGCACGCCGCCGGACGTCACCGTCCACGGCACCCCGAGCCCGAGCACCAAGGCGCCGGACACCACCTGCGGCAGGGCGAGCAGGACGCCTCCGGCCGCCGCCGCGCCGCCGAACACGCCCGCGACGAGCGCACATCCCGAGGTGACCACCCCGAACCCCGTTACGGCCCAACGCAATCCGGGCAGGGCGGCCGGGAACCGCCCGGCGAGCGCGCACGCCCCGGCGACCAGGAGCGCCCAGACCGCCGCGGCCGCCACCGTCGGCAGGAAGGCCGCGGAGAACCCGGCGTCGACGGCGCTGCCCAGCCGCGACGCCACTCCCGAACCCGGCCCGCAGGCGGACGCACCACCCGTGCCGCCCGGCAATCGCAATGCCAGATTTCCCTGTGTCAGAAGGGAGATCGCGGCCAGCCCGAACACAAAACCGGCGGCCGCCGTCGTGACGCGGACGGCCAGCCCGTCCCGGCCGTGCCGCAGCACCAGCGCCCCGAGCACCACCGCGCCCGCCAGGGAGACACCCAGCGGCATGACGTCGACGGCGCCGTGCACGGTGACCGGCAGCGCGCCGGACGGGACGGCGACGACGTCCGCCGAGCCGCCGACGGACAGGGCGACGACCGTCGCCGTCAGCGCGGTGAGGTCGCCGAACCGCCCGGCGCCGAGCAGGAGCAGCGCGGCCAGCGCGAGGGCCGCCATGACGAGCAGGGCGGCGGCCGCCGCGCCGAGGCCCCGGCGGACGTCCCGCATCAGACGTCCCGGCGCCGGAACACCGCGAACGCGACGGCCAGCACGGCGGCGACGCCGAGGCACAGCCCGCCCAGGTTCAGCCACGGGTGCGGGAACCCGGGATCGGGCACGGTCTTGGTGACCTCGGCCGCGCCCAGCGTCGGCCAGAAGCGGAAGAGACCTTGGAGCCACCCGGGGAACGCCCCGGCGATCCCGGGGATCAGGAAGACGATGCCCACCAGCGTGGCGAGCGCGCCGGCGGTGGCCCGCGCGAGCACGCCGAGGCCGACCGCGAGCAGCGCGATCGCCGTCAGGTAGACCCCGCCGCCCGTCACGGCGGAGAGCACGCCGGGATCGCCGAGGCTCGCGTGCGGCACGTCCTGCAGGGCGAACACACCCTGCCCGACGAAGAAGGCGGCGAACATCAGCGCCTGGCCGGCCAGCGCGGCGACGGCCGCGGCCACCACCACCTTGGCCGCCAGCGTCCGGTTCCGGCGCGGCGTCGCGATGAGGGACGTCTGCATCAGCCCGGTGGCGAACTCCGAGGTGACGACGAGGATGCCGAGCACCCCGACGACCAGCTGGGCGACGACGTACGACATCAGGCTGCGCCCGGCCGGGTCCCACGCCAGCTGGTCGGCGAGCGTCGCGCTCGCGTACCCCTTCCCGGCGGCGTTCGCGGTGAGGGCGGTGATGCCGAGCCCGACGGCGAACAGGCACGTCAGCGTGAACCAGGTGGAGCGGAGACTGCGGAGCTTGATCCACTCCGTGTGGACGGTGCCGGCGAACGCGCTCATCCGGCCACCCCCTGGTACTCGACGCTGTCCTTGGTCAGCTCCATGAAGGCGTCTTCGAGGGAGGCGCGCTGCGGGGTGAGCTCGCTGAGCGCAACGCCGTGGTAGGCGGCGAGCTTGCCGATTTCCGCGCTGCTCAGGCCGGAGACGACGAGCGACGCCTCGAGCCCGTCCCGCACGGTGGCCCCGGCGGCGGTGAGCCGGTGCGCGAAGCCCGGATCGGGCGTGCGGACGAGGACGGTCCCTTCGCCGCCCGCGCGCATGAGCTCGCCGACGCCGGTGTCGGCGATGAGCCGGCCACGGCCGATGACGACCAGGTGGTCGGCGGTCTGCGCCATCTCGCTCATGAGGTGGCTGGACACCAGGACGCTCCGGCCGTCACGGGCGAGGGACCGCATGAAGTCGCGGATCCAGCGGATGCCTTCGGGGTCGAGCCCGTTGACCGGCTCGTCGAAGATCAGTACCCGCGGGTCGCCGAGCAGGGCCGCGGCGATGCCGAGCCGCTGCCGCATGCCGAGGGAGAACCCGCCGGCTCGCTTGCCGGCGACGTCTTCGAGGCCGGTTCGCGCGAGCACCTCGCCGACCCGGCGGCGGGGGAGGCCGTTGCTGACCGCGAGAGCCAGCAGGTGGTCGGAGGCCTTCCGGCCGCCGTGGACGGCCCCGGCGTCGAGCAGCGCGCCCACCTCGGTGAGCGGTGCGGGGAAGTCGCGGTAGCGGCGGCCGCCGATGGTGGCCGAACCCCGGGTCGGCGCGGCCAGGCCCAGGATCATCTTCATGGTCGTGGACTTGCCGGCGCCGTTGGGGCCGAGAAAACCCGTCACCTGCCCGGGTTCGACGGTGAACGAAAGGTCGTCAACCACGGTGTCGGGCCCGTACCGCTTGGTCAGGCCCCGTACGTCGATCGTGGTCATGCGGCGAGCGTGCCCGGACGATCCGGCCGGTTCCTGGGAGCTTCTGGGAGAACTCTGTGAATCCGGCGCTCAGGGCCGTCCGGGACCGCTCGTCCCCACGAAATCGCAACTAACGCCGCTGGTCAGGCCTGCGGTTCGTCTTCGAGCGCGCCGACCTGCTCGGGGTCCTCCGGGCCGGGCATGTGCCGGATGCTCTCGCTGCCCTTGTGGTCGTGGGCGCGGGTGTACCGGGTGTCCAGCACGCGCCCCAGTTTGTGCGCGGCCCCGGCGTACGCGTCGTCCACGGTGGCCGCGTGGTGGGTGACCGCGACGGGCTGCTTACCGCCGGGCCGGGCCTCGATCACGCACTTCTTGTCCTCCGGCTTGCTTCCGCCGTCCTCGCTGAGGTGCACCTCCACCCGGGTCAACCACCCGCCGAACCGGGAGAGGCTGTTCTCCAGGTCGGTGGTCACGAAGGTGGCCAGTCGCTCGCCACCGTGGACGTTGTGGTCGGTGTTGACCTGGATCTGCACGGGCATCCTCCGAAACGAGACAGCGATGGACTCGTTCAGTACCACCGGGACGGTGGGCTCAAACGGACGTGCCGGCGATCAGCGCACCGCGGCGAACCAGTCCGCGGCCAGCACCGCCGCGTAGCTCACCACGCCGACCGGGATGGCGGGCCAGCGAGGACGGCCGCTCCGGACGAGTGCCGCGGCGGCCGCCCAGGCGATGAGGATCGAGGCGATCCAGCCGATCGGGGGCAGCCAGAAGACGACCTGCTGCCCGGTTGCGGTGCAGGGGAAGACGGTGTCGTCCGGCCGGCACGAGCCGGTGCTCATCGCCGCGGCGGAGCCGAACAGGAACGCCAGGAAACCGCCGGCCGCGGCCAGGAACCAGCAGGTGACGGCGAACCGGATGCGCCGGGGCGGGAGCGGGTGCGGCCGGTCGTCTGCCATCAGCCTGGGATCCGCTCCTTCGAGGTCCTGTCCGGGACCGCAGGATATCGCCCGGCGCCGGGTGTTGACTCCATTGGCTAACGCGACTAGCTTAAAGCTATCAACGTTAGCCAACGCAGGGAGAGCGCCATGACCGAGCAGCTGAGCATCAACGGCAACACCATCGCCTACGACGTCACCGGGGAGGGGCCGCTCGTCGTGCTGGCGCACGGCATCGGCGACAGTCGGCACTCCTACCGGTTCCTCGCTCCGGCCCTGGCCGCGGCGGGGTACCGGGTCGCGAACGTCGACATCCGCGGGTGCGGTGACTCCAGCCTCGGCTGGGACGGCTACAGCCGCACCGACATCGCCGGTGACCTGGTCGCCGTCGTCCGGGAGCTCGGGGGGCCCGCGGTGCTCGTCGGGCACTCGATCAGTGGTGGTGCCGTGACCATCGCGGCCGCCACGGCGCCCGAGCTGATCGCCGGGGTCGTCGAGCTGGCGCCGTTCACCCGGGCGCAGGCGTTCGACCTCGGCGGGCTGCTGCGGGTGAAGCGCTTCCGGGCCGGCTACACGCAGATGGCGCAGGTGATCATGCGGGGCAAGGTGGCGAACTGGCTGAAGTACCTCGACGTCGCGCTGCCGGTCAAGCCCGCCGACTGGGACGCCGAGCTGGCCCGCATCGAGGCGAAGCTGGGCGAGCCGGGCCGCATGAAAGCATTGCAGGCCATGTGCAAGACCAGCCCGGCCGACGCCGGGAATCAGCTGGCGAACGTCCGGTGTCCGGTCCTGATCGTCGAAGGCAGCCTCGACCCGGACTGGGCCGACCCCCGCGCCGAGGGCGAGAAGGTCCTCGCCGACCTGCCGCGGGGCCTCGGGGAACTCGTCGTCATCGACGGCGCCGGGCACTACCCGCACGCCCAGACGCCCGAGCGGGTCGCCGAGCTGACCCTGCCCTTCCTGAACCGGACGCTCGCCCGTGCCTAGGGCCGGCCTGACCCCGGCGGCGGTCACCGAAGGCGGCGCCGCGCTGGTCGACGAGGTCGGGTTCGCCCAGCTCAGCATGGGCCTGCTGGCCGAGCGGCTGGGGGTCAAGACGCCGTCGCTCTACAAGCACGTCGCCAGCCAGGCCGAGCTCGCCCACCGCATCGCCGTCCAGGCCATGACCGAGGTCACCGCCGCCATCCGCGACGCGACCCAGGGCCGGGCCGGCAGCGAGGCCCTCGCCGCCGGCGCGCAGGCGATGCGCCGGTACGTCAAGGAGCACCCCGGCCGGTACGCGGCGGCCAACGCGGCGCGCGCGGCCGGGGAGGACGACCCGCTCGCCGTCGCGGGCGACCAGGTGCTCGCGTCCTGGGCGGCCATGCTGCACGGGTACCGGATCGACCCCGATCAGGAGATCCACGCGCTGCGGCTGGTGCGCACCGTCCTGCACGGGTTCGCCACCCTGGAGGTGTCCGGCGGGTTCCAGATCGCCGTCGACGTCGACGCCACCTTCACCTGGACGATCGACTTCCTCGACCGCGGCCTGCGAGCCCTGGGCGAAGCTCACTGAGGTCGTCCGGCGCGCAGCGCAGGGCGGCGCGCACCAGGCTCGCGACCGCGCGGGAGCGGCTGTGCGGTGGCCACGCGATCAGCGTCGTCACGGGCGGCGCGTCGACGACCGGGACGGCGGCCAGGTCCTGGCGCAGGTGGGCGAGGCACGACTCCGCCAGGATCACCGTGGTCCGGCCGAGGGCGATCAGCTGGTACAGCTGCGTGAGGTTGCGGACCTCCGCGCCCGGCCCGTCCGGGTAGGTGCCGTCGGGGGCGGGCCAGCGGGCCATCGGCAGGTCGGCAAGCGCCGTGACGTCGGCGGTGCGGACGTGCGACCGGGCGGTGAGCGGGTGCCCGGCCGGGAGGATCACGACCTGCCCCTCGGTGAACAGCTCCTCGGTGTCGAACCCGGTCGTCGAGTCGTAGGGCCGGTGCATCAGCGCGACGTCCGCCTGCCCGCCCCGCAGCAGCCGTTCCTGCTCGTGGGCCTCGCACAGCACCACGTCGACGTCCACGGCGTCCGGCTCGGCGGCGTAGGCCGCGAGCACCTTCTTCAGCAGATCGCCGGCGACGCCGGCCTTGGTGACGAGGACCAGCCCGGTCCGGCCGGTCGCGGCCCGCTGGGTGCGCCGCTCGGCCGCGGCCACCGCGCCGAGGACGGCGCGTCCCTCGGCCAGCAGCACCGAGCCGGCCTCGGTGAGCGTCACCGCGCGGCTGGTGCGTTCGAACAGGGCGACGCCGAGACGCCGTTCGAGGCCGCTGATCGCGCGCGACAGCGGGGGCTGCGCGATGCCCAGCCGCTCGGCCGCCCGGCTGAAGTGCAGCTCCTCGGCGACAGCGACGAAGTACCGCAGCTCGCGGGTCTCCATGACCGGATGCTACCGCGGATCGATACCAGCCGGGTATCAATGCTTGCCCAGACGGTGTTGGTGCCCGGGCCGGGCGCGACCAGGATCGAAGGCATGAGCGAACAGACGATCACGCTGGTCACCGGCGCCAACAAGGGAATCGGGTACGAGATCGCGGCGGGCCTGGGTGCGCTCGGCTGGCAGGTCGGCGTCGGCGCCCGCGACGCACAACGGCGTGAGAGCGCGGTGGAGAAGCTGCGTGCGGGCGGGGCCGACGCGTTCGGCGTCCCGCTGGACGTGACCGATGACGAGAGCGTGGCCGCCGCGGCCGCGCTGCTCGACGAACGCTTCGGCCGCCTCGACGTGCTCGTCAACAACGCCGCCGTGGTCGGCGGGTTCCCGCAGGAGCCCACCAAGATCAGCCCCGACGTCATCCGTGAGGTCGTGGAGACCAACGTGATCGGCGTCGTCCGGGTGATCAACACGATGCTCCCGCTGCTGCGCCGCTCGGGCTCGCCGCGGATCGTCAACCTCTCGAGCGAAACCGGCTCCCTGGCCCGCCAGAGCGAGCCGGGCAGCGACTTCTCGTTCCTCTCGGCCGGTTACATGCCGTCGAAGACCTTCCTCAACGCCATCACCGTCCAGTACGCCAAGGAACTGGGCGACACGAACATCCTCATCAACAACGCCTGCCCGGGGTACGTGGCGACGGACCTGAACGGCTTCCGCGGCGTGCGCACCCCCGAGCAGGGCGCGGCGACCCCGATCCGGCTCGCGACCCTGCCCGACGACGGGCCGACGGGCGGCTTCTTCGACGACCAGGGCGTCGTGCCCTGGTGAGGTTCGGCGGTAATCTGGTTCTCGATGCCGGAAAACCGCCAGTTCGAGAAGCACGGAGGCGCGACGCCTCGCGGTGGCGGCTGGCTGCCCCACGGGTTCCACCTCGGCACCCACTCCCACCCCGACGGCCAGCTCGTCTACGCGGCCGCCGGGGCGCTGGCCACGACGACCGAGCGCGGGACGTGGGTGGCCCCGGCCAGCCGGGTCACCTGGACACCGCCCGGTTTCGAGCACTCGCACCGGTTCTACGGCCGCACCGACGCCCGGCTCGTCGCCATCCCGGCCGACGAGTGCGGCGGCCTCGTCGCGTACCCCAGCGTGTTCGCGGTGAGCCCGTTGCTGCGCGAGGTTCTCCTCGCGCTGACCGCTCCGGGCGGCCGGTCTCCCGAAAGTGAGAAGCGGCTGCGTGCGGTCGTGGCCGACGAACTGGGCGCGACACCCGAGCAGTCCCTGCACCTGCCCGAGCCGCACGACGACCGGCTGCGCGTCGTCACCGATCTCCTGCGCGCCGACCCCGGCCGGACCACGACGCTGGCGGAGCTGGGGCGCGCCGCGGGGGCGAGCGAGCGCACGCTCAGCCGCCTGTTCCACACCGACCTCGGGATGAGTTTTCACCGCTGGCGCACCATCCTGCGGATCCACCACGCCGTGGTGCACCTCACCGATGGCCAGTCCGTCACCGACACCGCCGTCGCGTGCGGGTGGTCCAACCCGTCGACCTTCATCGAAGCCTTCACCACCGTCGTCGGCCAGACCCCGGGTCGCTACCAGGCCGGCCTTCACGACCACGTCGGCTGAGATTGGCGGCTTTCCGGTATCCGCTGGCCGAATATCGGTGGGCAGCCGCTGGTTCGCGGTCCACTGTGGTCCCATGACCAAGAACGAGAACACCACCGTGGTCGTCGTGGGCGGCGGCGTCGCCGGCCTCACGCTCGCGAACTTCCTGCTGCGCACCGGAATCGGCTGCATCGTCCTGGAGAAGCACAGCCGTGAGCACGTCGAAAACCGCCAGCGGGCCGGGTCCCTCGACGCCCGCGGCGTGCGCATGCTGCGGGAGTGGGGGCTGGGCGAGGTCGTGGAAGGCAGTACGAGCCACGACTCCGCCGATGCGGGCATGCCGCTGCTGATCGACGGGAAGAAGCGGCTGTGGAAGACGGGCGAGGACGACGACGGCGGTGCGTTCTGCCCCCAGCAGATCCTCGTCCGGAACCTCATCGCGGTCTTCCTCCGCGACGGCGGCGACCTGCGCTTCGAAGCGGAAGACGTTGCGCTGGAAGGAATCGACACCGACCGCCCGGTGGTCCGCTACCGGGACGCCGCAGGGGTGTCGCACGCGCTCGGCTGCGACTTCGTCGCCGGGGCCGACGGCTACCAGGGCGTCAGCAGGACGGCCGTCCCCGCGGACGTGCTCACCTGCGACACGCACGAGTTCGGCTACGCCTGGCTGACGGTCATGGCGGGCGTGCCGGCCGATCCGCCGGCGGTGCTGGCGGTGCACTCCCGCGGCTTCGCGGCGCAGATCACCCGAGGTCCGGCCGCGAGCCGGCTGTACCTGCAGTGCCCGCTGACCGACAGCGTCGACGACTGGCCGGACGAGCGCGTCTGGCGTGAGCTGGGCACCCGGTTCGGCGAAGCCGTGGCGCCAGGGCCGATCACGAGCAAGCAGGTGGTGCCGCTGCGCGGAGTGGTCTTCAGCCCGATGCGCCACGGCCGCCTCTGCCTCCTCGGCGACGCGGCCCACCTCGTTTCCCCGATGAGCGCGGAGGGCATGAGCCTCGCCCTCCACGACGCCGAGGTCCTGGCCCGCGCAATCACGAGCGACGACGCGAGCCTCCTCGACAGCTATTCGGACACCTGCCTGAGCCACACCTGGCAACGCCAGGCAGCGGCAGTCTGGATGACCGACACGATGCACGACTCCGGTGACGCCTCTTACCAGGGCGAGTTCCGCAAGCAGATCGCCCGCAGGAACCTGGAGTCCATGGTGGAGCCCGAACGCTGAGCGGCGCGGTCCCGGTTCAGGGGCCGGCGAGGCGTCGCGCAGGTCGGCGAGCCCGCCGCCGTGCTCGGTGCGGCGGGAGCGGGAGATCACTGTCACCTTCGCCCGCAGATTGCTAAGGCGGATTGATAAGGTAGCCTTAGTACATGACCGATCACCCGGACCCCGCCGAGGTTGCTGCGGAGTTGCTGGACGGCATCAGCGTGCTCGTGCGGCGGGTTCGGCAGGTGCCCGCCGAGGGTGGGCTGACCATGCCCGAGCGCGCCGCGCTGTCCCTGCTCGGCAGCTCGGGGCCCACCACCTCCTCGGCGCTCGCGCGGGAAGCGCAGATCACCGCGCAGGCGATGGGCGCGACGCTGAGCGGGCTGCGGGACCGGGGCCTGGTCGAACGCCGTTCGGATCCGCACGACGGCCGGCGCGGGGTCCTGATGCTCACCAAAGCCGGCGCGCGGGCGCTGAAGGACAAGCGGAACGCGCGGGCCGAGCTCATCACCGGGGCCCTCACCGGCGGCGCGTTCACCGCCCGGGAGCTGAAGCAGCTCGCCGCGGCCGCGCCGTTGCTGGAGCGGCTGGCCCGGACCGTCTGACCTGCCAGGGAGAAACCATGCCTTTGACCACGATCGATCCGGTGCCCGCGCTGGTCGTGATCGACCTGCAGCGGGGCATCGTCTCGGCCTTCGACGACCCCTCGGTGCCCGCCGCCGTCAAGCAGGCGGCGCACCTGGCCGCCGAGTTCCGCCGACACGGCCTGCCCGTGGTGCTCGTCACCGTCACCGGCCGCGCGCCGGGACGGACCGACGCCGGACGGTCCGGCGGCGGCGCGGTGCCGCCCGGCTGGGCCGACCTCGTCGGCGAACTCGACGTCCAGCCGACCGACCACCTGATCACGAAACGTCGGCGCAGCGCCTTCCACGACACGGGCCTGGACACGCTCCTGCGCGACCTGGGTGTCACGCAGGTCGTGCTCGCCGGGATCTCGACCAGCTCGGGTGTCGAGTCGACCGCGCGCTCGGCGTCCGACCACGGTTACCACGTCGTCCTGACCACCGACGCCATGACCGACCCCGACGCCGAGGCCCACCGCCACAGCGTCGAGCGCGTCTTCCCGAAGCTCGGCGAAACCGCCACCGCCGCCGAGATCGCCGACCGGATCGAGGAAACCCGATGACCCTGCTCGGCCGGCTCCTGAAGAACCGCAGGGCGGGCGACGCCGACACGGCGTGGAACCTGCCGAACCTGCAGGGTCCCGAAGTGCTGACGCTCACCAGCCGAAGCTTCGACGACGGCGGCGTCATGCCGCTGGAGCACAGCGCGAAGCCCGTCGGCGGCAGCAACCTGTCCCCGCAACTGGCCTGGACCACGCTCCCGGCCGGCACGGCGGAGCTGCTCCTGGTCGTCGAGGACATCGACGTCCCGGTGGGCAAGCCCGCCGTGCACTGCACGGCCCTGATCGACCCGGCGGCCGCGGAGCTGGCGCCCGGCGCCCTGGCCGCGCGCGAGCCCGGCAAGGGGGTGCGGGTCCTCCGCTCCACCCTCGGCCGCGGCTACCACGGTCCGGCGCCGGTGAAGGGCCACGGGCCGCACCACTACGTCTTCCAGCTGTTCGCCCTCGCGGCGCCGATCGGCACCACACCGACGGCTCGGCCCCGCGCGTTCTTGCCCACCGTTACGGGGCCGGTTCTCGGTCGTGGCCGGCTGATTGGTGTCTACGAACGCTGATCCCGCGGTGGACCGCGCTGGCTTCCTGTGCTCGCGCGGTGATCGAGCGGACGTGGTCGCGTGGGTTAACGCTGATCCCGCGGTGACTCGCCCGGCAGCGCGCCGCGGCCGGGAGCGCGAAGCCCGGCCAGGACCACCGCGACAACCCGCTCGCGACCGCTGACCCCCGCGTCAAGCCCAAGGCACCGCGGGGACATCCCGGCAGCCGCGCCCGCGAAGAACGGCACGTCCCGCCAGGTGACGTCCGCGCGGACCACGCCGGCTTCCTGCGCTCGCTCGGTGATCACCCGGACGTGGTCGCGCAGGCTCCCGAACGCGGAACTCACCTCGTCGCCGCCCTCCTCGGGCTCGGCTGCCAGCGCGTCCGCAAGGCCCTTGTTCTCCGACTGGGCCACGGCAAGCGCGCTCACCAGCCCGGCGAAACCCGCCCAGGGGTCGGGGTCCTGCGCCGCCGAGCGGGCCTGCTCCAGAAGCTCGCCGACGACCTCGAGCAGCACGGCCTCCAGCAGCGCGTGGCGCGACGGGAACCGCCGGTAGAAGGTGCCCGGTCCGACGCCGGCGCGCTTGACGATCTCGTTGGTCGACACCGCCAGACCGTGTTCGGCGATGGCCGTCCGCGCGGCCGCGACCACCAGTTCGGCACTGCGGCGCGCGTCGGAGCGCAGTTCCCGGGCCATGTCCCGAGCCTAGCACTAGACGGAGAACGCCTCTCCGTCTAGTGCTAACGTGAAACGGAGAATGACTCTCCGTCTGAAGGGGCAGGGCAACTCATGGGCACCTTGACCGGCAGGACCGCGCTGATCACCGGCGGCAGCGAGGGCATCGGCCTGGCGATCGCCGACGCCTTCGCGCGGGAAGGCGCGGATCTCGTGCTCCTGGCCCGCGATCCCGGCAAGCTCGGCACGGTCGCGGCCGGCCTGCGGACGCACGGCGCACAGGTCACGACCGTCTCCGCCGACCTCACCGATCCGGCGGCCGTCGACGGGCTACCCGACGGCCTCGCCGCCGACATCCTGGTCAACAACGCAGGGGTCACCCACCTGAAGCCGTTGGCGGAGACCACTTCCGCCGACTTCGACACGATGGTGCGGGTCAACCTCGGCGTGTCGTTCCAGCTGGTCCGGCGGCTGCTGCCCAGCCTGGTCGCGGCGCGCGGCAGCGTGGTCAACATCTCGAGTTACTGGGGCACGAAGATGGTCGCCGGCCGTCCGGCGTCGGTGTATTCGGCGACGCGCGGCGCGCTGAACTCGTTCACCCAGGCGCTGGCCAGCGAACTGGGGCCGGACGGCGTGCGCGTGAACGCCATCGTGCCGGGCTCGGTCCGCACGCCCGCCTTCGAACGGCGGTTCCTCGGCCCGATGACCGGCGAGCAGCGCGCGGACTACGACGGCTACGTCCGGAACGCCTACCCGGCGGGCCGGATCGGGCGCCCGGAGGACGTGGCCGCCGCCGCGCTCTACCTCGCCGCGCCGGAGAACACCTGGGTCACCGGCAGCATCTTGACCGTCGACGGCGGCTTCAGCGTCCGCTGACGGCGGGCGGCCGGACGACCGCCCGCCGCCGGCTCAGTTGAGTTCGCTGATCTTGCGCCGGACGTCCGCACGCAGGCCGGAGAGTGCGTCGGCGCTCCGGGTCGTGAGGCTGCTGCTGTGCGCCGGGCCGAGCGGGCCGGTCACCGGGTACACGGCGTCCTCGTCCGGCAGCGGCACGCCGGGGCAGGTGACGCTCGCCGTCCGGGAGTTCTTGACCAGGAAGGTGTTCACCATCCCGTCGACGCACGGGTCGCCGGCCAGGGCGTACTGGCCGTGGAACGGCGAGTCGTCCACCGACACCAGTGGGACGCCGGCCGCGCGCGAGGCCGCCTTCGCCTGCTCGTAACCGGTTTGCGGGTCGAACTCGCCCTGGACGACGAGCACGTTCCCGGCGACCTCCGCCGGCAGGTTCGGCAGTACGTGCTGCGGCGCGTCGGACCAGAAGCCGCACGGCTCGCTCAGGCCGTAAAGCCAGCCGTACAACGGGTACTGCGGGCCCTGCCGGTCGCTGAGCCGCTTGTACCAGGCGGCCGACTGCGTCGGCTGGTCACCGCAGGCCACGGCGTAGCGGGTGCCGGGGAACGCCGCGTAGTCCGGCACGGCGGCCGCGATCTTCGCCACGGTCAGCTGGGCCGCCGGCACGCCGAAAGCGCTGCGGGACACCGCATCCAGCTCGCCGGTCGGCGCCGCGCCGCCGGGATCCAGGGAGTTCGCGCCGATGACCAGGATCAGGGCCCCGAGGTACCACTGGAACTGGCTGCCGTTGCCCACGAAGATCCGGTCGAACGTGTCGCCGTCGATGCCCTGCGTCTTGAAGAAAGCACGGATCTGCTCGATCTTCGCCTTCACCTCGGGCACGGTCGTCCCGAGCTGCTCACCGTAGCGGCGGGTGACCCACGGCAGGTAGACGTCGTCGAACTGGCGCTGGTCGATCACCGGGAACGCCTCGAAGTCGGCCTGCAGCCGGCCTTCGAAGTTCACGCTGGAGTCGAGCACGGTCTTCCCGGTGTGCTCCGGGAACAGCGACGCGTACTTCGCGCCCAGCCAGGTGCCGTAGGAGTAGCCGAGGTAGTTCAGCTTCTCGTCGCCCAGCAGCGTGCGGATCAGGTCCATGTCGTGCGCGGTCTGCCACGTCGTGACGTACGGCGTGAGCGCGTTGCTCTGGCACGCCTCGGCGATGGCGCGCGGGGTCTGCTGGTGCAGCGCGATGCTCTGCGCCGACCGGTCGCGCGCGTCGAGGCCGGCCGGGATCCGCCCGGTCGGGACCTGGCACTGGAACCCGTGGTCGTCACTGCCTTCCCGGCCGGTCCCGCGCGGGTCCATGCCGATCAGGTCGTACCGCTCGTTCACCGTCGGTTCGAGGCCGGCCAGCGCGCCGGCGAGCGAGGTGCCCTGGCCGCCGGGCCCGCCGGGGTTGACGAGGAGCGCGCCGAGCCGCGCGCCGGTGGCCGCGACGCGGCTGACCGAGACCTGCAGGTCGACGCCCGCGGCGGGGTTGGCCCAGTCCCGCGGCACGGTGACCAGCGCGCACTCGGCGGGCTTGGCGCCGGCCGCGGGCGTGAACGCGCAGGCGCCCCAGGTGACCTGCTGGGTGGTGTAGGGCGCGAGGGGGTCGTCGTCGGCGGCCGCGGCGGGGGTCGCGGCCGCGACCAGTGCCGCGACGGTCACCACCAGCCCTGCTCGGAAACCTGGCATGCGAAATTCCTCCCGGTGTGGAGTGTGGAGGAGGGAAACCGTTCCACACCTTCACACGAAGGGGATCATCCCGGAGTATCAGATTGCGCAGCTCCGGTCATACTTCGACGATTGCGTCCGGGTAAATCAACGAGTGCAAAGCATTCATTTGAATTAATGCCCATTCCTGCCTACGGTCGGAGACATGAGCACAACAACGCCTTTCCCGCAGGCCACGACCGAGGACGCCGCCGTGCTGAGCGCGGCCGTCGCCGCGGTGCGTGACGCCGGCCGCCGCCTGCTCGCCGGCTACTCCACCGAGTCGCGCCCGGCCGACCGCGCCGGCCTGCTCGCCGCGATCGAGGAGAACGAACGGACCTCGCTCGACGGCCTGCGCGCGGCCCTCTCCGCGGCCCGGCCCGAAGCGGGGTGGCCGACCGAAGAACAGGAAACCACCGAGCTGCCGCCGGGGGAGTGGTGGGCGGTCGACGCCGTCGAAGGCAACGTCAACCACGTGCACGGGCTGCCGGAGTGGTGCGTCACCGCGACCCTGCTCCGGGACGGCGTCCCGGTGCTGACGGCCGTCCACCAGCCGGTCGGCGACGTCGTGCACACCGCGCTCCGCGGCGGCGGCGCGTTCGCGGACGGGCAGCGCCTGAGCGTCTCCGCCAAGACCGACCTCGGCGCCGCCATCGCCACCACCGGGCAGGCCGAGGCCGGCCAGCGCGAGACCTACCGGCGCATCGGCGAGTCGATCACGGCGATGCTCGGCAGCGCACTGCTGGTCCGCGCGACCGTGCCGTCGACGTTCCCGCTGCTGCTCGTCGCGGCCGGGCACGCCGACCTCTTCTGGCAGTACCGGCCGACGCTGCCCGGGGTGGCCGCCGGCGCGCTGCTCGTCACCGAGGCCGGCGGGCTCGTGACCGACCTCGGCGGCGCGCCGTGGCGGCCCGGCAGCGACACCATCCTCGCCACCGCGCCCGGCCTGCAGGCCGCGGCCCTCGCCACCCTGTCCACTGTAGACTGACGAACTCCGGAGACCACCATGGAAATCACCGTACTGGGCGCCACCGGCGCGACCGGCACCGAACTCGTCCGCCAGGCCCTGGAGCGGGGTCACAGCGTGACCGCGGTCGCGCGCACCCCGGACCGCATCACCCTGCCCCCGTCCGATCGCCTGATACGCGTGGCGGGCGACGTCCGCGACCCGGACTCCATCGGCCGGGCGCTCAAGGGCGCGCGGATCGTCGTGTCCGGGCTCGGGATCAGCGGCAAGGACGCGCCCGGCGCGCTCACCGCGGGCGCCCGCGCGGCCGTCGACGCCGGGCCGGACTTCGTCGTCTGGCTCGCCGCCTTCGGCACGGGGGACTCGGCGCCGTACGCCGGAGCCCTCACCCGAGGCCTCCTGAAGACCTTCATGAAGAACGAGCTGGAAGACCGCACGACCGCGGACGCGACCGTGCGCGCCGGCGGCGGTGCCGTGTTCCACGCCGGCCCGCTGTCGGACGGCCCGCTCAGCCCGGCCCGGCGCACGGTCTCCCTCGACGACGCGCCCCGGCGGCTGTTCCCCGCGCGCGTCAGCCGGGCCACGGTGGCCGCGGCAATGCTCGACGAGGCGGAGCAGCAGCGTTACGGCGGCCGGATCGCCGTCCCCCTCGAGCGCTGACAGGAGTCCGTTGTGGACATCGAACTCTTCGACTACAGCCCCATCGTCGGCCGCCCTCCGGTGCGCTGGCCCGGCGACGCCCGCGTGGCGTTCTACGCCGGGCTCAACATCGAGCACTTCCACGTCGACCGGCCGTCGGCCAGCTTCAACGAGGCGACCGCGAAGCTGGTGCCGGACCCGGTGAACTACGGGTGGCGCGACTACGGTGCCCGGGTCGGCATCTGGCGGCTCATCGACGTCCTGGACCGGCAGGGGATCCGGGCCAGCGCCCTGCTGAACTCCGAAGCCGGCGAGCGCTACCCGCAGATCGTCGCCGCGGGCCGGGAGCGCGGCTGGGCGTGGCTCGCCCACGGGAAGTCGAACTCGATCCCGCAGGCCGGCCTGGCCGAGAACGAGGAGCGCGCCCTCCTCGCCGAGGTCTTCGACAGCATCGAGAAGACGACCGGGCAGCGGCCGCGCGGGTGGCTCGCGCCGGGCCTGACCGAGACCTTCGCCACCCCGCGCCTGCTCGCCGAGCTGGGTGCCGGTTACGTGCTCGACTGGACCAACGACGACCAGCCGTACCCGCTGAACGTGCCCGGCCTGCTCAGCGTCCCGTACACCCTCGAACTCTCCGACATGCAGCTCTTCCACCTCAAGAGCCACACGGGCGCGGACTACGTCCAGATCGTCAAGGACCAGTTCGACCAGCTCTACGCGGACTCGGCGGCCGGCGGACGGGTGATGGCGCTGTCGCTCCACCCGTTCGTCGCCGGCCAGCCGTTCCGGCTCAAGTACGTCGAGGCGGCGCTGGAGTACATCGTCGGCCACCCCGGGGTGTGGGTGACCACCAGCGACGAGATCGCCGCGCACGCGCTTTCACCCGGCCGCTGATCAAGCGGTGCCCAGCGCGTCGAGGGCGGTGGCGTGCAGGCCCGGCGCGGCCACGACGACGTCGGCGCTGTCGGCCCGCCACGGCTGCCCGCCCGGCTCGGTGGCGACCGCGCCGGCCTCCGTCGCCAGCAGGACGCCCGGGGCCAGGGCGGGCAGGTCCGGGCCGAACCGCCAGTAGACGTCGAAGTGCCCGGCGGCGACGTCCAGCAGCGGGAACGTGCTGGGCACCGTCTGGCGCACCAGCAGTGCGCGGCCGAACATCGTCTCGATGGTGCCGGCCGTCCGGCGGTTGAGCTCGGCGCTGCCGCCCGCCTGGCTCGTCGTGACGATCGCCGCGGACAGGTCCACTTTGGCCGAGGCGCGCAGCGGCGTCCCGTTGAGACGGGCGCCGCCGCCGCGCACGGCCGTGAAGGTCCGCTCGCCGACGGGCTGGTACACCACGGCGGCCACCGGGAGGTTGTCGCGCACCAGCGTGAGGTTCACGGACCATTCGGGGAGGCCGTGCAGGAAGTTCACGGCGCCTTCGACGCCGTCCACGACCCACCACTCACCGGCCAGCTGCCGCCGGGTCCGGTGCGTCTCGGGGTCGTCGTCGAGCCAGCGGGCTTCCGGGCGCAACGCGGTCAGGGCCTTGCGCACCCCGTCGGCACCGGCTTCCTCGACGCGCTGGTTGCCGGCGTACAGGTCGTCCCGGCTCGCCGGCCGCGCGGCGGGGGAGTAGATCTCCCGCACGCGCCGGCCGGCTTCCTGGGCGACATTGACGAGGTGGGGCAGCAGGGCCAGGTCTTCGGCCGTTGCGGTGTCCATGAGAATTCCTTTGGCAGCAAGGGATTGGTGACGAACCCATGCAACCGCGAACGGTGAAGTGCGTCAAATGCCTAAAACACCATCGACGATTTACCCCGGTGCACTCGACCTCAGCTGTAGACCTCGAACCGGGCGATCTGGCCGGCCGGCCAGCCGGTGTTGCCGGTGCAGGTCAGGCGCAGGAACCGGCGGCTGCCGGCCGGGACCGTGATGGTGACGCTGTTGCCCCGCGCCGGATCGAACGCGTAGCCGGTCGCCGGGACGAGGGTGGTGAACGTGCTGCCGTCGGCGGAACCGGACAGCGCCAGCGTCTGCGTCCGGGCACCCCACGCGCTCGACGGCGGCACCGCCACCACGATCCGGGTCACCGCCGTCGCCGCACCGAGGTCGACCTGGAGCCACTGGGGGAACGCGTTGTTCACGCTTTCCCAGTAGCTGTCCGGGTTTCCGTCGACGGCGTTGCCCGCGCCGTAGTTCTGCGTGTGGCTGCTTTCGGCCGTGGCCCGGCCGCGTGCCAGGTCGGTCGAGCCGCCGGTGGTCAGGGTCGGCGGGGTCGGACGGGTCGCCGTCAGGGCGAGCTGGCCCTTGAGCATGCGGCCGCCGTCGGCGGTCAGCCGCAGGTAGTAGTCCGACGAGCACGCCGTCCCGTCTTCGTCGAGGGCGAGCAGGCCCGAGCCGGCGGGGGTCATGGAAGCGTTTTCCGCGGTCTTCGCGATCTGGTTGCCTTCACCGTATTCGTCGAACATCGAGATGTAGATGCCCTGCGCGCCGGCCCGGACCATGTTGTAGAACTGGCGCCACATGAAGTCGCCGTGGGCGCGCTGCCGCCCGGAGACGTCGCCGGGCAGCACGCACGGCTGGTAGTCGATGCCGTGGGCGGTGCAGTCGGCCTGGTCGGGCACGGTGAGGTTCTGGTACATCCAGTCGGCGCCCGCGATGTCACCGACGGCCCCGACCATCCACGGTGAGATCATGTTGAACGCGCGGTAGACGTTGCCGAAGCCCGGCCGCGAGCCGCCGTCGCTGGTCCGCCACTCCCGCGGCACGCCTCCGATGACGTAGCAACCCTGGCCCTTGAACCAGTTCACGACGTCGAGGCAGGTGTTCGCGTCCCACGGGTGGTTGCCGTCGTTGTACCCGAACCCCCAGATGCAGACGACCGGTTTGCCGTTCTGGCGGGCGTAGGCGGATGACGCCGTGTGCGCGGACATCTTCGCCGTCCAGTCGGCCTTCATCTCCGCCTGCATGTTCGCCCAGCCGGTGGCGTCGTACATGATGTAGAACTTGCGCCCGTGCGATTCGGCGGCGCTGCGGACCTTCGCGGCCATCGCGTCGCGCGTCGGGCCTTCGCTGCTGTTGGGGTTGAAGCGCTGCAGCGCGGCGGTGTCGCAGCCGTTCTGCTGCATCCACAGGAAATGCGTGTCCACGGTCTGCTGGTCGTACGACGAGAACAGCGTCGCCGGCTGGCCGTTGCCGAAAGCGCTGTAAGCGGTTTGGTACGTGCGGGTGTACTCACGCATGTCCGGCCAGGCCTTGATGACGTTGTTCGTCGGCGACGGCGTCCGGCCCCAGTCCTGGCTCCAGTGCCACCAGCCGTTGATCGGCGCGCCGTCACCGGCGCAGGCGAACCAGCCCTGGTACCCGACGGTGATCTTGCCGACGACGTCCCCCGGCGGGCTGGCGGCGGAGGCTCCCGAGGCTCCCGAGGCTCCCGGTGCACCGGCGAGGGAAAGCGCTCCCCAGGCCGAAGCGGCCGCGGCCGAGCCGATGAACGTCCTGCGCGAGATCGCCATGTCAGTTCCTCTCGCCACGCTGCTCGAGTACGTCTGCTGGTGAACGGACTGTAGGCTTTCGGATAAGAGGTGGCAAGACTCGAACCGATTTCAGAAATTTACGTACAGAAGTCTGCAAGAGTCGTCACGTCGAAACATGGTTATCTTGGTGGGATGGGGGAGATCCGAGAAGATTTGCTGCGCCCGTTGCCGATTCTGCTGGGTACCGCTGACCGGGAACGCCCCGCGTTTTCCGACGGCACCCGCGAGGTGACCTACGGGGAGCTGGCGCGGACCAGCGGGCAGCTCGCCACCGCGCTGGGGGTGGCGCGGGGGGACCGGGTGCTGCTGCACGTCGGAAGCCGCGTCGAGTACGTCGAATTCCTGCTGGCCGTGGTGCGCGCGGCCGCGGTCGGGGTGCCGGTGAGCGTGCGGGCCACCGAGGCGGAACTCGCGGCCGTCGCCGACGACTCGGGCGCGGTGCTGCTGGTCACCGAGGCGCGGCACGCCGACCTCGCGCGGCGGCTGGCCGCGAGCCGTCCGCAGCTGCGAGTCGTGTTCGTCGAAGACGATTTGGCCCAGGGAACCGGTGCGCCGCGGGACGACCTCGGGCTCGACGACCCGGCCTGGCTGCTCTACACCTCAGGCACCACCGGCCGGCCGAAGGGCGTGCTGACGACGCAGCGGGCGATGCTGTGGTCCACCGCCGCGGGGTACGTCCCGATGTTCGGCCTGGCCCGCGACGACACGATCCTCTGGCCCCTGCCGCTGCACCACGCCTACGCGCTTTCGCTGGCGGTGCTCGGGACGATCGCGACCGGCGCGCACACCCGGCTCACCGAACGGCTTTCGGCCGAGCTGCTCGCCGAGCACCCCGGGTGCGTGCTCGCCGGGGTCCCCGCCACGTACGCGGGGCTGCGGCCGGAAATCCGCGGTCCGGTTGTGCCGCCGCGCCTGTGCCTGACGTCCGGGGCGCCGTGCGGGCCGGCCGCGCGGGCCGCGGTGCGCGACCTGTTCGGCGTCCCGCTGCTGAACGGTTACGGCGCCACCGAAACGGGCGGCAAGATCGCCGTCGAGGTACCCGGGGAGACCGGGCTCGTCCCGTTGCCGGGCAACGAGATCCGCGTCGACGGCGGCGAGATCCTGGTGCGTGGCCCGGGGTTGATGCTGGGCTACCACGGGCAGGCCGGCTCCCCGTTCGAGGACGGCTGGTACCGCACCGGCGACGCGGGCCGCCTCGAAGACGGCGAGCTCGTCCTCGAGGGCCGGATCGACGACGTGATCGTCTGCGGCGGCCAGAACGTGCACCCGGCCGAGGTCGAGGCCGTGCTCGCCGAGTCGCCGTCGGTGCGGGACGTGCTGGTCGGCAGCCGCCCCGACGAGGTCGTCGGCCAGGTGCCGATCGCGTTCGTTGTGCCTTCCGGAGACGACGTCGATCCGGCCGAGCTGCGCCGGCTGTGCCTGGCGCGGCTGTCGCTCTACAAGGTTCCGGTGGCGTTCCACCGGGTCGGGGAGATCCCACGGACCGCGTCGGGAAAGCCGCGGCGCGGGGTACTGACCGTACCGGAAACGCCTGCGCCGCAAGGAGATCTCGCGGCGCTCGTCCGAGCGGAAGTCGTCGCCCTCTGCGGCACCGACGTCGGGGACGGGTGGCGGGACCGGCCGTTCAGCGAACTCGGGCTCACCTCGCTGGCCGGGGTGCAGCTGCGGCACCGGCTCACCGAAGTCGCGGGTGTGGCCCTGCCCGCGTCGCTGGTCTACGACTTTCCGACGCCGGGGGAGGTGATCGCGGAGCTGACGCGGCTGACGTCGGGGACCCGGCCCGCGGCGCGGGTGACCGCGCCGGTGCCGGCCGCGGAGCCGATCGCCGTCGTCGCGATGGCGTGCCGGTTCCCGGGCGGGGTGCGGTCGCCGGAGGACCTGTGGCGCCTGGTCCGCGACGGGGCCGACGCGACCGGGGAGTTCCCGGCCGACCGCGGCTGGGACGTCGAAGCGCTCTACGACCCCGATCCGGACCACCTCGGCACGTCGGTGACCCGGCGGGGCGGCTTCCTTTACGACGCCGGAGATTTCGACGCCGGGCTGTTCGGCATCTCGCCGCGCGAGGCGCTGGCGACGGATCCGCAGCAGCGGCTGCTGCTCGAGACGACGTGGGAGCTGTTCGAGCGGGCCGGCCTCGACCGCACGGCGCTGCGCGGCAGCGACACCGGCGTGTACGTCGGGGTGATGAACGAGGACTACGCGAGCCGGTTCGACTCGCACGAACTCGAGGCGTGGCTGGGCATCGGGTCGTCGCACGCGGTCGCGTCCGGCCGGATCGCCTACACCTTCGGGCTGACCGGTCCGACGCTCACCGTCGACACGGCATGCTCGTCCTCGCTCGTGGCCCTGCACCTGGCGGCGAAAGCCTTGCGAGCGGGCGAATGTTCCCTCGCCGTCGCCGGTGGCGCGACGGTGATGGCGACCCCGCGGACGTTCCTCGCGTTCAGCCGCCAGCGCGGGCTGTCCCCGGACGGCCGGTGCCGGCCCTACGCCGCCGACGCCGACGGCACCGCGTGGGCCGAGGGCGCGGGAGTCGTGCTGCTGGAACGGCTTTCGGACGCCCAGCGCCTCGGCCATCCGGTTTTGGCGCTGCTGCGCGGATCCGCGGTCAACTCCGACGGCGCGTCCAACGGGCTGACGGCCCCGAGCGGGCGGGCCCAGCGCGCGGTGGTCGCCGCGGCGCTGGCCGACGCCGGGCTGGCCCCGGCCGACGTCGACGCGGTGGAGGGCCACGGGACGGCGACCCCGCTCGGCGACCCGATCGAGGCCGAGGCCCTGATCGCCGCGTACGGGCCTGGGCGGGACCGGCCGCTGTGGCTCGGCTCGGTGAAGTCCAACATCGGCCACACCCAGGCCGCCGCCGGGGTCGCCGGGCTGCTCAAGATGGTGCTCGCTCTCCAGCACGAGCAGCTGCCGCCCTCCCGTTACGCCGACAACCCCAGCCCGCGGATCGACTGGTCGGCCGGGAGCGTGGCGCTGCTCGACCGGGCGCGGCCGTGGCCCGCCGGTGACCGGCCACGGCGTGCCGGGGTGTCGGCGTTCGGCATCGGCGGAACCAACGCCCACGTCCTGCTGGAGGAGCCGCCGGAGAAACCCTTGGAGGGCAGGGACTTCCCGGTGGCGCCGTGGTTGCTCGCCGCGGCCGACGACAACGCCCTGCGCGCGGTCGCCGCCGGACTCCTGGACGTGCAGGACAGCGTCGACGTGGCTTACACGCTCGCCACGCGTCTCGCGGCCGGGCACCGGGTGCTGATTCCCGCGGGCGACCGGGAAGCGCTGCGAGCCGTCGCCGAAGGCCGGGCCGGCGGGCGGACAGTCCGCGGCGGGGCGCGGCTGGCGTTCCTGTTCTCCGGGCAGGGCGCCCAGCGAGCGGGCATGGGACGCGAGCTGGCGCGGTCCTTCCCGGCGTTCTCGGACGCCTTCGGCGCGGCCTGCGAGGCGCTCGGGGGAGACATCGCCTTCGACGGCGAGCTGGCCGATCGCACGGACCACGCGCAGGCCGCGCTGTTCGCGTTCGAGGTCGCGCAGTTCCGGTTGCTCGAATCCTGGGGTGTGCGCCCGGACGTCGTGGTGGGGCACTCGATCGGCGAGATCGCCGCCGCCCACGTCGCGGGAATCCTGTCGCTGGCGGACGCGGCGGCCCTGGTGACCGCGCGCGGTCGGCTCATGGCCGCGCTGCCGGCCGGGGGCGCGATGATCGCCGTGTCCGCGTCCGAAGAGGAGGTCGTGCCGCTGCTGTCCGGGCAGGTCGCGATCGCCGCCGTCAACGGGCCTCGCTCGGTCGTCCTGTCCGGTGAGGAGGCGGCGACCGCGGAACTCGCCCGGCGCCTGGGCGGCGGGACCCGGCTGCGCGTCAGCCACGCGTTCCACTCGCCGCTGATGAACCCGATGCTCGACGAGTTCGCGGCGGCCGTGGCGGGCCTGCGTCACGAGCGTCCGGTGATCCCGTTCGTGTCGAGCCTGACCGGCGAGCGGGCTCTCGAGCCGGGGCACTGGGTGCGGCACGTCCGGCAGACCGTGCGCTTCGCCGACGCGCTGGCCACCGCCGCTCCCGACGTCGGCCTCGAACTCGGCCCGGCCGCCGTCCTGACCCGCGTCGCGGAATTTCCTGCTGCCGCAACGACTTCGTCCGGCGAGGGGGTGCTCGCCGCGCTCGGCGGCCTGCACACCGCCGGCGTCCCGATCGACTGGCGGAAGGTGTTCGACGGCAGCGGCGCCCGGACCGTGCCGCTGCCGACGTACCCGTTCCAGCGGACGCGTTACTGGCTGGAGCCGTCGGCACCGGTCGTGACCGGGCTGGGCCATCCCGTGCTCGGCCCGGCGCTGGAGGCCCCGGACTCGCCGCGGGTCGTGCACGGCGGTTCGCTCGGCGCGCGGTCCCACGGCTGGCTGGCCGACCACGTCGTCGGCGGGACCCCTCTGGTGCCGGGCGCGCTGTTCGTCGAACTCGCACTGCACGCGGGTGACGCCGTCGACGAACTCGTCCTGGAGGCGCCGCTGCCGTTCGACCCGGCCGAAGACACGCACCTGCAGGTGGTCGTCGACGGCCCCCGGCTGGACGTCTACGCCCGGCGAACGTCCGAAAAGGACTGGCGGCGGCACGCGAGCGGCCGGATCCGGCCACGCGGCCCGCTCCCCGCCCGCCGGACGGGGGAGTGGCCACCACCCGGCGCGGCGGAGATCGACGTCACCGAGGCGTACGGCTTTCTCTCCTACGGGCCGGCCTTCCAAGCAGTGAGACGACTTTGGCGGCGCGACGGCGAGGTCTTCGCCGACGTCGAACTCCCGCCGGGCACCGGCGGCAGGTTCGGACTGCACCCGATCCTGCTGGACGCCGCGGTACACGCGGTGGCGCTGACGGGCGGCGCGGACGCCGAGCCGAGGCTGCCGTTCCTGTGGACCGGGGTGGAGCTGTACACCCCGGGAGCCCGGCGAGCCCGGGCACACGTCGTCCTCGACGATTCCGGTGCGCTGCAAGCCGAACTCTTCGACGCCAGCGGCGAACCGATCGCCCAGGTGCGATCCCTGGTAACCCGCCCGGTAAGCCCTCGGGACACGATGCTCTACCGTCCGAAGTGGACGGCCGTGACCCCCTTTGCGGCGGTTGGCCCGATCACCGTCATCGAGGCCGCCACCGGCGATGTCCTCGAGTCGACCAGCGCCGCTCTTCGGCTGCCCGATGGTGGGCGCCTGGCCCCGGTCTCGCGGGATGCCGCTGGGGCCGTTGCCGGTGATATTCGGGAGGCGACTACTGCCGCTGTGCCGGAGGTTGGTCGCCCGACCCCGGTCTCGCGGGATGCCACTGGGGCGGCTACCGGCGATGTCCGCGAAGCGACCACAGCCGCTCTCCGGCTCCTTCAGGAGCGCCTGCCCGGGGGTGGCCGGCTGGCCCTGGTCACGCGGAACGCCACCGGCCGTAACCCCGACCCGGCCGCGGCGGCGGTCTGGGGGCTCGGCTGCTCGGCCGCCGCCGAGTACCCGGGGCAGCTGACGATGGTCGACCTGGAACCCGGGTTTCCGCTGGACCGGGTGCCCGAGTTCGCCGGGAACGGGCGGGAAACCCAGATCGCCGTGCGCGATGGCGTTCCGCACGTGTTCCGGGTCGTGCGGGCCGCGCCGTCGGAGGTGCGGCCGATCGACCCCGCCGGGACGGTGCTGGTCACCGGCGGCACCGGGGCCCTCGGCGCGTTGCTGGCGCGCCACCTCGTGCGTGGCCACGGCGTCCGGCACCTGGTGCTGGTGAGCCGCCGCGGCCTGGCCGCGCCCGGTGCCGGTGAGCTGCGCGCGGAGCTGGCCGGGCTGGGCGCCGACGTGCGGATCGTCGCCGCGGACGTCGCCGACCGCGCCGCGGTGACACGGCTCGTCGAGGCGTGCGATCCGCCGCTGACCGCCGTCGTGCACTCGGCGGCCGTGGTCGACGACGGTGTCTTCGCCGCGCAGACCCCCGCCCGGTTCGACACGGTGCTGGGCCCGAAGGCGGACGCCGCCCTCGCATTGGACGAGGCGACCCGGCACCTGCCGCTGAGCGCGTTCGTGCTGTTCTCCTCCATCGCCGGGACGTTCGGCAAGGCGGGCCAGGCCAACTACGCGGCCGCCAACCGCGTCCTGGACGCACTGGCCACCCGCAGGCGCGCGGCCGGCCTGCCGGGCCTGTCGCTGGCCTGGGGGTTGTGGGACGTCGGCACCGGGCTCGGCGACCGCATCTCCGCCACGGCCCGGCAGCGGATCCACGCGTCCGGCGTCGCCGGGCTGACCGCGGAGCAGGGCCTCACCCTGTTCGACGCGGCGCTCGGATCCGCCGAGCCGGTACTGGTCCCGGTCCGGTTCACGCCCGCCGCGACGGAAGCGCCCCCGTCCGTGGTCGGCCGCAAGTGGCCGTCGCGGCCGTCGGAGAGCGAACTCCGCGAGCTGCTGCGCGCCGAGGTGGCGTCGGTGCTCGGCCACCCGGACGCCCGGGCCGTCACCGACGACCGCCCGTTCCCGGAGCTGGGCTTCGACTCGCTGACGACGCTGGAGGTCCGCGCCCGCATCACCACCCTCTCCGGCCGCGACATCGCGGCGGCCGCCCTCTTCGACCACCCGACGGTGGCCGAATTGGCCGCGTACCTCCACGACGATGTCTGACGTGCGAGCCGCGGAGCTGGCCCTGCACCAGCGGACCGGGCTGGCCTGCGCGGCTGCCGGGGTGCCGGGCCGGTTCCGCGTGTGGGAGCACGACGGGCTGCTCGCGGTGCTGGCCACCGATCCCGCGCTGGGGTTCCTGTCGACGGTGTCCGGCGTCGCGCCGGAGACGCTGTCCGCGCTGCCCGGCCTGCTGGCCGCGCCCGAGTGGGACGGCGTCGAGCCGACCGTGCTCACGACGGACCTCGACGCACCACCGGCCGCCGGGCTGGTGCGCGCGGGGGAGCGCGTCCTGGCCGTGCGCCGGCTCGGGGAGTGGCCTGAGCCCGAGTCGGTCGTCGACGCCGATGACACCTTCGTGGACGTCCTGCTGGCCGGGTACGAGGCGGAGGGGGTGGTCGCGGCGTTCGTCGCCGCGGAACACCGGCTCCCGCAGGTACGGCGGTTCTTCGTCGTCGAGGACGGGACGCCGATCGCCGCCGCGGCCATGACCATCCACGGGGAAGTGGCGGTGCTCGGGGGCGCATCGACCCTCCCGGCGCACCGGGGCCGGGGCGCCCAGCCACGGCTGCTGCGGCACCGCCTGCGAGTGGCGGCCGACGCGGGCTGCGTCCTGGCAGTGGCGACGGCGCGCGCCGGGTCGGTCAGCGCCGCCAACCTCAGCCGGGCGGGGTTCTGTTGCTATCGGCGCTCGGCGTGGGCCAGGGCTTGAGGGCGAGGCCGCAGACGATGATGCGGTGAGCGGATTGGGGCTGCGGCCGGCGGCGGTGATGCTGTGCCCGGCTTTGAGGTGCAGTCCGTGGTGACAAGCGCGCGGGAGGTCAGCGTCGAGAAACCTGCGCGGGCGAGGTTCCGCTACGACCGGCGTTTGGCCTGGGTCAGGGACTGAGGGCGAGACCGCCGGCGATAATGCGCGCGGCTGTCAGGGCTTGCGGCCCACGCCGCCGGCGATGATGCGGTGGGCTACCGTCACCGGCTTCAGGCGGGGGCCGTCCGGCCACCACTGGTAGAGCGGGACGATGCCCGGGTCGATCAGGTCCAGGCCGTCGAACAGCTCGGTGATCTCGTCGTGGGTGCGCCAGGTTGCGCCGCCCAGCGAGCCTCGGGCGACGGCGTCCGACAGCTGGTGCGCCGCGTCGCTGTCCGCCGGTTCCTGCGGGTCCAGCAGGTGCGAGATGAGCACGTGCGAGCCCGGCGGCAGCGCGTCGATGTACTCGCGCATGACCTCGGCCGGCGCGTGCCGGTCACCCTTGTGGTGGTGCAGGGTCGCGACCTGTGACAACACGATCGGCTGCGTCCAGTCGAGGTGGTCGCGCACGGTCTCGTGGTCGAGAATGCTGCGCGGGTCGAAGATGTCGCCCTCGACGTAGCGCGTCAGCTCGTTGTCCTCCAGCAGCGCCCGGCCGTGGGCGGTCACCACCGGGTCGTTGTCGACGTAGACGACCTTCGACAGGCGGTCGAACCGCTGCGCGACCTGGTGGACGTTCTCCGCCGTCGGCAGCCCGGAGCCACAGTCGAGGAACTGCGTGATCCCGGTCTGGTGGGCCAGGAACCGGATCGCGCGGATCAGGAACAGCCGGTTCTCGACGGCCACCTCGACGACGTCCGGCATCGCCGCGGACAGCTGGTCGGCCGTCCTGCGGTCGATCTCGTAGTTGTCCTTGCCGCCGAGCAGGTAGTTGTAGACGCGCGCGACGCTCGCCCGGCTCGGGTCGACGCCGACCGGCGCGTTCGGCGAATCGGCATCGTTCGACGGCATCTCCGGGCGCCTCCTGCTCACGGTGGAAAAGTCCCACCCACCGTAACCATCCGGGTGAGCCAGGTTGACCCCGGGCCGCGCGGATCGCCGGGAACTTTTCCCCGCGTCCGTCCGACCAATGCGCGGTCTCTCGGAAAGGTGCTGCGATGACAGCCTCGTTCGCGCTGCGCCTGGCGCTCGGCGTCGGGTTCCTCCTGCTGGCCGTCTACCACGGCGGCCGGTGGGTGCTCTCCCGTCGTGACGGCCCCGGCGCCGGCTGGGGCGACGGCGTGGCCCACGCGTCGCACCTCGTGCTCTGCGCCGGGATGGCGGTCATGGTCGAGCCGGCGATGGACCCCCTGCCCGCCCCGGCGTGGATCGTGCTGTTCGGCGGCTTCACCGCCTGGTTCGCCGTCCGCATCCTGCGCCGGCGGGCTTTGGAGGGGGAGCTGCACCACGTCGTCGGCGGCGCGGCCATGCTGTACATGGTCGTCGCGATGCCCGCGCTGCCCCCGATGTTCGGCATCCCGCCCGCCCACGACATGGCGGACATGGCCGGCATGGACATGAGCGGGATGCACGAAATGACCACCGTCGCGAGCGTCGGGACGGGCCTGGCCGTGCCGATCGTCGCGTGGCTGCTGGCGGGCTACTTCGCGGCGCACACGGTCCGCCTCGGCGCGACCCTGGTCACCGCCGAGAGCACGGCCGCGACCAGCCGGTCACCACGGATCCTGGGCACCTGCCGGATCCTCACGAGCGTCGGGATGGGCTGCCTGCTCGTCGCGATGGCCTGAACGCCCACGCCATCATCAGCGGGAACTCCTCCCGCCAGAACGCGCCGCCGTGCGAGCCGTCCCGTTCGGTCAGGACGACGTCCGCTCCCGCGTCGCGCAAGGCGTCGGCCCACCGGGTCGCGTTCGCGAGGAACCACGGTTCCCCCGTGCCGCCGACGAGGTACGCGCGGGGGAGCGGCTTCGGCAGCACCGCGGGTGGCTGGTACCCACCACCCGGGGACGCGCAGAGGACCGTGCCGTAGACGTCGGGATGGCGGAGGCCCATGGCGAGCGCGAGCTCGCCGCCGGCCGAGACGCCGAACACCGCGGTGCGCTCGGCGGGCAGGGCGACGCCGAACCGCGAACGCGCCCAGCGGCGGACGTCCTCGACGAAGAACGTTTCGTGGGCGGCGAACCGTGCCGAGGCGAAACTGCCCGGGGAGTACTCGTGGATCCGCTGGGTTTCGTCGTCGAGGCGGTGGGCGGCGACGATGAGCGTGGGCGGGGAACCGGCCGCCTCGAGGGCGTCTCCCCACGAGGCGATCACCTGGCCGTCACCGGCGAACACGACGGCCTCGGGCGGCGCGGCCGGGACGTACGCCGTGACCGGCCGGCCGCCGTCGTAGCCGAGGGTGTCGGTGACGAGACGTCCCATCCGGCGAGCCTAGGCGCAGCGGACGGTGAGCGCCGTGGTGAGGTCGTCGCGGGCACGGGCGACCCGGGAGCGGATCGTGCCCACCGGGCAGTCGCACGCCGCGGCCGCGTCCACATAGGACAGTCCGAGGGTCTGGGTGAGGACGAAGGCGTCCCGGCGGTCCGGTTCGAGCGCGGCGACGAGGTGGTCGAGCACCACCCGCTCCTCGAAGGCCGACGGCGCCGCACCTTCCGCGACCGCCTGCCAGTCGTCCAGCGCCGCCTGGCGCGGCCGCGCCCGCAGGCCGCGGATGTGGTCGGCCACCACCCGCCGGGCGATGGTGAACAGCCAGGTCCGGGCCGACGAATCGGCCCGGAACCGGCCGAGGCCGCCCAGCGCGCGCAGGTACGTCTCCTGGGTCAGGTCGTCGGCGGTCTGCGTGTCGCTGAGACTCGCGATGTACCGCCAGACGTGCGGCTGGGTGGCCCGCAGGAACCGTTCGAGGGCTCGGTGGTCGCCGCGGCCGGCGAGCTGGGCCTGCTGCGTGATCTCGGCGTCTTCGGCGGAACGTGACCTCACACCGGGAACACGTCGGGTTCGCCCGGACGGTTCACGCCTTGTGGTGCACCTCCTGCAGGCCGTACACCGGCGTCGGGATGCCCTCGTACCGCGCTTTCAGCTGCAACGCCAGGTAGAGCGAGTAGTGCCGCGACTGGTGCAGGTTCCCGCCGTGGAACCACAGCCCCTCCTGCTGGGTGGGCTTCCACATGTTGCGCTGCTCGCCCTCCCACGGCCCCGGGTCCTTGGTCGTCTCCGAGCCCAGGCCCCAGCACTTGCCGACGCGGTCCGCGGTCTCCTGGCCGACCAGGTCGGCGACCCACCCGTTCATCGAGCCGTAGCCGGTGGCGTAGACGACCAGGTCGGCGGCCAGTTCGGTGCCGTCCTCCAGCACCACGGCGTCGCGCGTCAGGTGGTCGACCTGGCCGTGGGCCAGCTTGATCTTCCCGTCGGCGACCAGCTCGGCCGCGCCGACGTCGATGTAGTAGCCGGAGCCGCGCCGCAGGTACTTCATGAACAGGCCGGACCCGTCGTCACCCCAGTCGTGCCGGAAACCGGCCTTCTCGAGGCGCTCGTAGAAGTCCTGGTCGCGTTCGCGGATCGCGTCGTAGACCGGGGTCTGGAACTGCGCCATGATCCGGTAGGGGATCGACGCGAAGATCATGTCCGCCTTCTCGGTGGTGACGCCCGCGGCGACCGCGCGTTCCGAATACAGGTCGCCCAGGCCCAGGTCCATCAGCGAATCCGACTTCACGATGTGCGTCGAGGAGCGCTGGATCATCGTGACGTCGGCGCCGTGCTCCCACAGCGCCGCGCAGATGTCGTGCGCGGAGTTGTTGGACCCGACGACGACCGCCTTCTTGCCCGCGTAGGCGTCCGGGCCGGGGTGCTGCGACGAGTGGTGCTGGTCGCCCGCGAACTCGTCCATCCCCGGGAACGCCGGGAGGTTCGGCTTGCCGGACATCCCGGTCGCGAACACGACGTGCCGCGGGGTCAGAGTCAGCTCCTCGCCGTCGCGGACGACGGTCACCACCCACTGCTGGGCGCCGGAGTCCCACTTCGCCGACTGCACCTCGGTGCTCGTCCAGTACGGCACCTCCATCAGCTGCGTGTACATCTCCAGCCAGTCCGCGATCTTGTCCTTCGGCGCGAACACCGGCCAGTTCTCCGGGAACGGCAGGTAGGGGAGGTGGTCGTACCAGACGGGGTCGTGCAGGCAGAGGTTCTTGTAGCGCTTGCGCCACGAGTCGCCCGCCCGCGCGTTGCGCTCCAGGACCAGCGCCGGGACGTCGAGCTGGCGCAGCCGCGCACCGAGCGCGATCCCGCCCTGGCCGCCGCCGATGACCACGACGTACGGCTGCTGCTCATAACCGAGGCGGGCCTCTTCCTCGGCACGCTTCTCGGCCCAGGACGTCCGGCCGCGGACGACCCCGTGTTCGACGCCCTTCGCCCGACGGTCGCGCTGCCGCTCCTCGAAGCCCTTGAGCTCGCGCAGGCTGGTCAGCAGCGTCCACGCGCCCTCGTCCTTCAGCCGCAGGTGGCCCTTCGCGCGGCCGGTCGCGGTTTCGAACTCGAGCCAGGCCTCGGTGACGCCGCCGGCCTCGGTCGGCGGCTCGCTCGTGCGGAAGCCGGACGGGGCGACCTCCTCGAGGGTGGCTTCCAGCAGGCCGGCCACGCCGTCACGGCCTTCGACCGTCTTGATCGTCCAGGTGAAGGCGACCAGGTCGCGCCAGAAGCTGTCGACGGCGAAGAGCGCGGCGGCGGCTTCGACGTCGCGCGCCGCGAGGGCCGTCTCGAACCGGTCGAGCCAGGCGTCGACCCGGGCCTGCGGGGTGTCCGTCGCGGCCGTCCGGTCCACCGTCTGTGTCATGAGCACTCCCAAGCGTCGGCTGTTACCCCGATCACACGCCTGGGGGAACTGTCGCGGCAAGGGTTGCACCGTATTGCACGACCTTGACGTTGCACGCCCTTGGCCTACCCGGCGAGCGCATCTAGGCTGGTGAGCCGACGCGACGGTGCGGAGGTGGCCCATGGGCGTGCACAGCTCCCTACCGCCCGGTGCCAGCCTGCCGGTGCACGCGCGCGACCTCGTCCGGATGCACGAAGCCGTGATCGGCGGCGGCCGCCCGCGGGTCCGCCCGCGGCCGCTGGTGTCCCGTTCGTGGACGCGCGCGCTGAGCCTGGGGCTCGCCGCCGACGGCCTCAACCGGCGCGACTCGGTCCCGCTCGACGAGGTCGCGCGGCGCCGGCGCGCCTCGCCGCTGCGGCACGTGATCGACGAGCTCGGGCAGGTGCTCGACACGGCGAACACGCTCCTGGTGGTGACCGACGCCGAGGGCGTCATCCTGTGGCGCGAGGGTTCGCCGCGCATCCGGCGTCAGGCCGACACCCTGGGGTTCGCCGAGGGCGCGGACTGGCGGGAGGCCCGCGTCGGCACGAACGCGATCGGCACCGCGCTCGCCGAGGCCGCGCCGGTGGAGCTGCTGGCCGGTGAGCACTTCGAGCAGAACCAGCACCCCTGGTACTGCACGGCCTCGCCCGTGCACGACCCGCGCACGGGCGAGCTGCTCGGGGTGATCGACGTCAGCGGCCCGGCGCTGACCCTGCACCCGGCGATCGGCGCGCTGGTGGAGACCGGGCGCCGGCTGGCCGAGTCCGAGCTGTGGCGCCACCACCAGCAACGGCTCGACCGCCTGCGCCGCACGGCGGAACCGGTCCTGGCCGGCCCCGCCCTCCTGGTCGACGACGACGGCTGGGTCGCCCACGCCGTCGGCATCGCGCCGGGGGAGCGGATCGCCGCGCCCGCCGAGGGACAGGTGCTGGCGGTGCCGGGCCTCGGCGCGTGCCTGCCCGAGCGCCTGGCCGACGGCTGGCTCGTGCGCCCGGCCGACACCGAGCGCCGGGTCTGGCTGGACCTCGACCTGGGCGCGGCGCCGATGCTGCGGATGCGCTCCGGCGACACGGGCTGGTGCCGCCCGCTGACCCCGCGGCACGCGGAGATCCTGGGACTCCTGCGCGCGGCGGGCCCGGCCGGTCTTTCGGCGGAGGCGTTGAGCCGGGCGCTGTACGGGGACGCCGAGCACCTGGTGACGGTGCGCGCGGAGGTCTCCCGCCTGCGGCGGCTGCTGGGGGCCATTGTGGACACTCGGCCCTACCGCTTGGCCGCGGGCGTGGGGCTGACGGTCCACCGCTGAAATCCGTCCTCCGGGTAAAGGATTCGACGGTTTCGCTGCGTCCTGCCACCATGCCCACCATGGGGAACGCCGAGCTGTTGACCGCCGCCGACGTCCGGCTCATGCAGGGCCTCGCGCAGCGGATCACCGCCACCCGCCTGGACCTGGTGAACGGCGACACGTCGTACGGCGAGCTGGCCTGGAACTGGGGCAAGGGGCACACCGCCCACGGTGCCGGCTGGCGGCGCCGGCTGTGGTTCTCCGGCGACGACCTGGTGGCGTGGGGCTGGGCCCGGATGCCGCACCAGGTGCGGCGCCGCGACGGAACGGTGAAGGACGTCACCGAGGCGTGCCTGGCGCACCAGGTCCACCCCGGGCACGCCGGCCTCCTCGACGACGTCATCGACTGGTACGACACCACGGCGGCGGGCCTCGAACGCACGGCCCTGCCGTGCGCCGGCGACGAGTTCGGCTTGGAACGCTGGGCGGCCCACGGTTACGTGACGGACCCGGGTTCGCTCGGCGACACCGGATCCTGGACCCAGCTCAACGAACGGGACCTCGCCGACGTCGAACAGCCGTCGCTGCCGGCCGGGTTCCGGTTCCGCACCGCCGACGAGGCCGGGCCGGAAGCCGTGGTCCAGGCCCACGTCGACGCCTGGCCCGGCTCGGCTTACACGGTCGGGGCCTACCGGGACCTCCGGCGCACCGCGGGCTACCGCGGCGACCTGCACGTCCTGGTCGAGGCGCCGGACGGGACGATGGCGGCGTCGGCGATCATGTGGCTCGACGAGGTGAACCAGACCGTCGAGTTCGAGCCGGTCGGGACGCATCCGGGCCACCGTCGGCTGGGCCTGGCCCGGGCGATGCTCCTGCACGGGATGCGGCGCGCGCGGGACGCCGGGGCGACCCACGCGACGGTCGCCTGCCTGGGCGCACCGGGACACCCGAAGGCGCGCGGCCTGTACTACGGCGTCGGATTCCGGGAGCTGTCGCGGGACGCGCCGCTCGTCAAGACCGCCGGTTGAGGACGGGGTGCGGGACCGGGAGCCCCGGTCCCGCACCGGTGTCAGACGTCCAGGGCCACGTGCAGGAACGCCAGTACGGCGCCCGGGCCGACCAGCAAGCAGAGCGCGAACCCGCCCATCAGGGGTTCGTCGTTCCGGAGCATCTTCACGAGCAGGCCGACCGCGGCCAGGACGACGGCGATCAGCAGAACGAGCACGACAAGGGGCACAACGCAGTCCTCACTTCGAACTTCGCCAACGGTGAACGGGGAACGTTCACCGAGCGGGCGGTGCCCGGGTGGACTGCGCGGTGGGAAGTGAGACGGCGGACCGGGTGCCGGGCGCGTCCAGGACACGCCCGGCCCGTTGCGGTGCCGAGGATTCGAGCGAAGGCGGGTGGACCGCCCACCAGGTGTTCGGGGCCGGTGCGGACAGCTGGGGCGCCGTCGCGGCGACCCGCAGGACGGCGTGCCGTTCGGACGCCGTGTCCTGCGTGGACGCGGATGCTCCGGCGGCGGCGACCGGCGCGTCCCAGGAGGTCGCGCCGGTCGCCGTGCCGAGGAGGATCAGCAGCACGACGAGCAGCTGCTTGAGCCTCGCCGTCACTGGTGCTCCTCTTACGCTGGTTTGTCCGTTTCGCCCAGCGTACGTCAGGCGCCGTAGGTGGCCTGCGTGACGGCGAAGACGTTCCGGCTGCCGGCGCCCTCCTGCAGGCTCCACAGCAGGTCGGCGTTGGCCGAGTCCTCCCAGTACGAAATGCTTTCGCCGCTGCCGACCCAGGTGTGCGTGGCCGGGCCGGTCGCCGACGTCCAGTAGTAGAGCTTCTTGTCCCCGGACGAGTTGAACCACCAGCGCCCGTTGTGGGACGCGACGCCGTTGAGCTTGTACCAGGGCAGCTGCAGAGCCTGGCTCGCGGTCGTCGTCGCGGCGAACGTCGTCGCGCCCGAGGCGAACGGGAAGCGGACGGCGCGCGGGGCGCGGTTCGGGTAGTCCGTGCAGCCGGACGAGCAGGTGTACTCGGCCATCACGATCGACTTGCTGACCCGGTCCAGCGAGATCGACGACCAGGAGAGGCCGGTCCCGGACGTCGTGTTCGCCGTGATGGTGCCGATCTGCGGCAGGACGTACGCGTAGTTGTGCGCGTAGTAGGTGCTTCCGGTCTGGTGGCCGATCTGGTCGGCGGTGCCGCCGGTGTTCGTCTTGAGGATCTTGCGCATGTCGAACACGCGCATGCCGTGCCCGGTGTCGGCGACGTACAGGTAGTCGCCGTACCAGGAGACGCCGCCCGCGTGGATCGGGATGTCCTGGAAGTCGGGCGCCGCCGCGGTTCCGGTCGGCTGCACCAGCAGCACCTTGCGGTACTTGTTGGGGTAGGTGGCGTCCCAGTCGACGAGCGTGATCCGGCTGCGCTCCTGCGCGCCCGAGCAGGAGGCCTTGGTGTACCAGCTGACGAGCACGAGCTGGTGGCCGTCGTAGTTGCCGCTGTTCGCGGTGCCGACGGCGTCCCGGCTGGTCGTGATGCCCTGCGGGTAGTTCGCGCAGTCGGAGTTGTCCGTGCTGTCGAACTGGAACCCGGTCGACAGGCCGGCCGGGGCGAACGACGACGGCAGGCCGGTCCGGTCGTGGTTCGCGTTGTCCATCACCGTGTGCACGGCGGCGGTCCCCAGCGTCGAGACGAGCGCGGTGTTCACGGCGTCGAACTGGTGGTAGTTCGCGCTGAGCGTGTACTGGCTCGCGGGCAGGGTGGTGGGGCCGGCCGCGGCGTCCGCGGGTGGTGAGACCAGCATTCCGGCGGCGAGCACCGCTCCGATGGACAGGACGAAACGACGACGGCGTGGCATGGGACCCCCAGTCCGATCAACGGTCGGGGCACACGCTAGGACTGTCGCCGTAGCGCCGCAAGGGCCGAAAGGAATCCCGATGACCGCACTCGAACGCCTCGCCGATCTCGCCGGCAGTGCCTGGCTGGACACCGCCCGTGTCACCGAAGTCGCCCGGCTGCCGGGCGACTTCGTGCGGGTGGAGCTGGCGGCCGACAGCTTCCGGAAGGCGACCTGGGTACCCGGGGCGAAGCTGCAGTTCCGGCCGCGGCGGGGCACGTTGAGCCTGCGCACGTACACGCCGGTGAGCTGGGACGCCGAGCGCGGCGTGACGGAGCTGCTCGGCTTCACCCACGGCGACGGCCCGGCGGCGCAGTGGCTGCGGCAGGTCGCGGCCGGCGACGCGTGCGAGGTGTTCGGGCCGCGCAAGTCGATCGACCTGCGCGACCCCGCCGGTCCCGTCACCTTCGTCGGTGACGAGTCCAGCGTCGCCCTCGCCTGCGCGCTGCGGACCGTGACCGCCGAGGTGTCGCACGTCTTCGAGGCGCGTGATCCGGCCGGGCTGACCGAGGTCTTGGCCGGTCTGGGCCTCGACGCCCAGGTCGTCGAGAAGACCGACGACCGCGCCGAACTGCTGCGCCTGGCGCGGGCGGCGGCGGGTCCCGCCACCCTCGTCGTCACAGGCGACGCGGCGACGGTCCACACAGTGCGGCGCGACAGCCGGACGTGGCCACAGCCCCCTCGTGAGGTGAAGGGCAAGGCCTACTGGGCCGCCGGCCGCACCGGCCTCGACTAAGAGGCGGCGCATGAGCCGGGAACCGGCGCAGCCGGGCGTCGAGCGGTCAGGGACGCTGCCCGGTCTGGTCGACGAAGGTCTTCACCACCACCGCGCTGTCGTCCGTGCCCAGGAACCGGTGCGTGGTGGCGTCGAAGACGAGCACCACCGGTTTCGCCTTCGGCGACGAGCCGGGCGGCACCGGCCAGGTGATGCCGACCCCGGGGCGGCCGGCGCCGTCGGTGACGTGGTCGAGGGCCTTCAGGCCCGGCACCTTCGCCGCCGCCGCGAACAGCGCTGCATACTCGGCCGGGGTGAGGGCGTGCTCGTCGGCCAGGGCGATCACGTCCTTGCCGAGCGCGTTCGTGTTCCCCTTTTCGCCGCTGTGGTGGGTTTCGAGGTAGGCGAGCATCGCGTCGGCCGTCGTCGGCAGGTCCGCCCGGTAGGCGGCGGAGGGACTGCAGTCCTCCAGGGTGCCTTCCTTGCTCGGATCGTTCGCGCCGTAGATGGGCGCCTTGCCGTCCCGGCAGCCGGGCACCTTCGTGTCGCCGATCAAGCCGTCGCGGGTGCCGTCCGCCGAGAGCCAGACCTCGCGGGTCTGGTGGCCCGGGAACTCCGTCTTCACGTACAGGAACTGGTCCGGGCGCGGCGCGACGGCCGGTTCCTCGAGCGCCGCGCCGGCCGCCGCGGTCAGCACCTTCACCGGGTCGGCGTTCGCGACGCCGGCGCCCACGCCGATCCGGTCGGCCGGGGCGAGGGTGACGACGGCGGTGATCGCCGCGGCCAGCCCGATCGTCGTGGCGCCGGCGGCCCAGAACCACCGGCGGGGCCGTCCGGCCCGGGTCGCGGCCACGAGCCGGGCGCGGGCCGGCGCGAGGTCTTCGGCCGTCGCGAAGCCGACGGCTTCCGCGCGTTCGCGGATCAGGTCCAGCTCATCCATGGTGCGAGGTCTCCTTCACGAGGTCGACGGCGCCGAGTTCGGCGCGGACGCGGGCCCGGGCGCGGCTGAGCCGCGACTTCACGGTGCCGACGGGAATGGACAGGGCTTCGGCCACTTCCTGGTAGCCAAGCCCTTCGGCGGCGACGAGCAGCAGGACGTCCCGCTCGCGAGGGCGCAGCAAGGCCAGCGCCCGGTCGAGTTTCGCGCCGAGGGCCTGCGCGGACACGCGGTCGGCGACCCGGTCGGCGTGGCCGTCCTCCACCGCCGGCGGCCCGAGGGCCAGCCGGAGCTTCAGCTCGCGCACCTCCATCCGGCGGCGGCGCGAGACGAGGTTCGTGGCGATGCCGTAGAGCCACGGCCGCGCGTCCGGCCGGGACGGGTCGAACTTCGCGCGCTTGCCGAACGCGATGAGGAACGTGTCCGCGAGCACGTCGTCCGCGGCCGACGGGCCGAGCCGCCGGACCAGGTAGCGGTGGATGTGCCGGGCGTGGCGGTCGAAGATGACCGCGAACAGGCTCGGCTCCTCCCGGGAGCGCGCCAGCACGCTCGCGTCGTCGTCTTCGGGGTTCTCCGGGGTCATCGCCCGCCTCTCGCTCCGCCAGTGTCATCTGCTGTTCTCCGCTCCCGCGGACGGGTTCCGGGATCGGGAGCGGAAGTGACGCAGGTCACTGTCGGGCGAGTGGCTCAGGCGAGAGCGGGGGAGATGTCCATGTGGACGCGGTAGTCGACGATCCGCGGCCCGTCGAGCCAGATCACCGTGACGCACGGGAGGGCGAGCGGCTGGCCGTCCGGGGACGCCGTCTCGATCGTGAAGCGGCAGAACAACTGGTCTTCTCCGGCAACAGCCACCTGGTCGACCGTGTGCCGGACCCAGGGCAGCGCGCCCGCGGCGCCCGCCGTGGCCGCGACGATCGCGTCGCGGCCCGACAGGGTTTCGCCGTTGCCGAAGGTGTACGTCGCGTCTTCGGCGAACCAGGAGCCGAACGCCTCGGCGTCCCCCGCGTCGACGGCCGCGCACATCGCGCGCACCATCTCCTCGTGGTCGGTCATTTCTGCAGTGAGAGGCCGTAGCGGGTCATCACCTGCGCGACCAGCTTCATGTCGCGCCCGGGCGGCAATTCGCTCAGCTCCTTGTAGTAGTTCTCCAGCCCCGGCGGGGAAACCACGGCGACGATCCGGGTCTCCTCGTCGAACGGGTTGCGGAACACGTGCGGCACCCCGCGCGGCATCAGCAGCGAGTCGCCCTGGCCGAGGACGTGCCGCTCGCCGTCCAGTTCCACCTCGACGCGGCCCTGGACGCAGGTGAACAGCTCGTCCTCACGGCTGTGGACGTGGGTCGGCGGGCCGCCGAGGCCCGGCGGCACGACGTACTCGAACAGCGAGTACGCGCCGTTCGTGTCGGCGCCGGTGAGCCGGGCGTGGATGCCCAGCCCGATCGCGCCGAGGTTCGTGCCGTCACCCGGGTGGATGACGTGGTGGCCGGTCTTCGGTGCGGTGTCCATCGGGATCCTCCTAGAGTGCCGCGGGTTCGGGGGCGGTCGCGAGCCGGGCGAGCAGCTCGGGCGTCAGTTTTCGGTACGCCGCCGGGGAAACCGGGTTCAGCCAGTGCGTGGCCCGGGTGAACCGGGGGATCTGCAGGCCGAGGTCGCCGAGCACCTCGTCGACGTTGTGGATGGAGAACGGGATGATCTTCGTGCCACGGCAGTGGTGCGCCCCGGTCGCGACGTCCAGGAACGCGAGCTGGCCGACGACGTCCGCGTGCCGCGTCTCGACGTCCGGCAGCGTCAGCGCGCCCGCGAGGTCGGCCGCGATCCACAGCGCCGCCATCTCGGCGTTGAGCGGGCTGAAGAACGACGAGTTGTAGCCGTTGAAGTACAGGCCCGGCGCTCGCAGCGGCTGGATCTGGCGGTACAGCAGGAAGTTCCCGCGTTCGTCGAACAGCTGCTTCTGCACGGTCTCGTCCAGGAACGGCACGCCCTGGGTGAACCCGGTCGCGCAGACGACCAGGTCGGCGGGCAGCACCGTGCCGTCGGCCAGCTCGGCGGACGGCCGGTCGCCGCCGTGCAGCCGGGTGATCACCTGGTCGCGGCGGACGCGGATCGAACCGCCGGCCACGCCCTCGAAGAACCCTTCGGTGGCCAGGCCGATCGCGCCCTTGACGATGTCCTCCATCCGCCCGGCCGGCAGGAGATCGTGCTGCCGCAACCGGAACTGCCGCACCGACACCGAGCCGACGGAGTTCAGCATCGAGGCGCGCAGCCGGTTTCCCGGGCCGTGCAGGAACTTCTCGAACCCGCGCAGCCACCGGTAGCGGAACAGCGCCTCGCCCATCCGGGTCAGCAGCAGCATCTTGAAGTTGAGGAACCCGGCGATCTTGCGCGGTACCTTCCACAGCAGCTGCCGGGCGATGACGTCGGTGCTCTCGGCGACCTCGCTGATCGCCACGGTCACGTCGCAGGCCGACTTCCCGTAGCCGACGACCAGCGCGTGCTTCCCGCGCGCCTCTTCGACGTCGGTGAACTCGCTGCCGGCCAGGACGCGCCCGCCGGCGGCCTCGAACTCGGCGCGGCCCGGGTAGTCCGGGACCGCCGGTTCGCAGAACACGCCGTTGGCGACGACGACCCGGTCGAACGTCTCCGGCACGCCGGAGTCCGTCGTCACCACCCAGCCGGCACCGTCGGGGACGACGGACTCGACGGTGGTCTCCAGGCGCAGGTGCGGGGTGACCTCGTAGACGTCGGCGTAGGCCGCGAGGTACTGCTGGATCTGGGCCCCGCCGGGCCACTCCGGGAAGTCCTTGGGCATCGGGAAGTCCGAGAACGAGTACTGGGCCTTGGGGCTCTGCGTGGTGAGCCCGGGGTAGCGGCGGGTCCGGCTCCACACGCCGCCGACGTCGGGGGTCTTGTCGAAGACCTCGACGTCGTGGCCCGCCTGCAGCAGCACCTTGGCCGTGGTGAGCCCGGCGAGCCCGGCCCCGATGATCGCGACGTGCATGCCTGGTCCTCCTGGTCCGGCGCCGGTGCCGGGCAGCTCCGGCGCGGCGTGGGCCACAGCGTGGAACACCCGGCGCCGGGGAGCCAACCGGGAGTCCTGGTCACTGGGACGGCAGCTCGGGCCGGGGCCGGGCCACCGCCCAGCGGCGGGCCGCGTACGCCCGGCTGGCCGCCGCGGCCGCCATCCGCACGGCGGGCCCGATCCGGTCCGGCAGCACGGCCGCGCTGGGACCGGTGACCGACAGCGCGGCCGTGACGTTGCCGGTGAAGTCGAAGATCGGCGCCGCGACGCAGCTGATGCCGGCGTTGCCCTCTTCGCGGTCGTAGGCCCAGCCGCGTTCGTGCACCGTGGCGAGCTCGCGCTCGAGGGCCTCGGCCGTCGTGATCGTGCGGGGCGTGCGGCGGGTGAGCCCGGCCGCCACGACCGCGCCGACGGTTCCGGCGTCCGACCAGGCCAGGATGGCCCGGCCGAGCCCGGAGCAGTGCGCCGGGATGAAGCCGCCCACCTGGTCGAGCATCGGCAGCTGACGGTGCCCGCTGATCTTCTCGACGACCAGCACCTGGGTGCCGTCGAGGACGCCGAGCTGCACCGTCGTCCGGGCCGCCGCGTAGAGGTCCTGCAGGTAGGGCAGCACGGCTTCGCGCAGTTCGTGGCGGACCGGGACCAGGCCGGACAGCTCGAACAGCCGGGTGCCGATCCGGTACTTGTCCCCGGGCTTGTCGAGCCAGCCCAGCTCGATCATCCGGGCCGCCGTCCGGTGCACGGTCGAGCGCGGCAGCCCCGAGCGCTCGACCAGCCGGGCCAGCGGCAGCTCGCGGTGGGTCGCGTCGAAGGCGTCCAGGATGGCGGCCGCTCGTTCGAGCGCGCCGGACGCCGACCCGTCCTCGTCCGATCGGGAGTCCCGGGCAGTGGGACTCATCCTTGGCCGGTCTCGCTCATGGACCGAATGTAGGACACATCATGGAGACCAACCAGCACCCCGGCCCCCGGGTCGCGTTCGTCGGCGGCGGCGCCGGCGGGATCGGCGCCGCCGCCGCGGCCGCGCTGCTCGCCACCGGGCACCGGGTCGTGCTCGCCGGGCGCACCGAAAAGACCCTGGCCGAGACGGCGTCGGCACTCGGCGGCCCGGTGGGCTACCGCGTCTGCGACCTGGCCGTGCCCGCCGCCGCGGCCGACGCCGTGACCCGGGTGCGCGAGCAGTACGGCTCGCTCGACGTCGTCGTGGCCAACACCGGCGGCCCGGCGCCCGGCGGCGTCTTCGACGTCCCCGCCGAGCAGTGGCACCACGACCTCGACCTGCTGCTCCTCGGCCCGCTCGCGCTGATGCGCGCCGCGCTGCCCGCGATGGCCGAGCGCGGGTTCGGCCGGGTCGTCGTCACGACGTCGACGGCGGTGCGGCAGCCGCAGCCCGCGCTCGCCGCGTCGACGGTGCTGCGCTCGGCGACGACGTCCGCGGTGAAGCTCGCCGCCCGCGAGTACGCCGACCGGGGGGTCACGGTCAACTGCGTCGCCGTCGGCGCCACGCTCACGCCGCGCCGCCTGGAGGTGGTGCGCGGACGGGCCGACGCCGCGGGCATCGACGTCGCCACGGCGATGGCCCAGGACCTCGCCGACATCCCGGCCGGGCGCGCCGCCGCCCCCGGCGAGGTCGCGGCCGCGGTCGCGTTCCTGGCCTCGGCGGAGGCAGGCTACGTCAACGGCACGGTGCTGACGGTCGACGGCGGCCGCACGGAATGCCCGGCCTGAGGGAGAGGAGACCCATGTCCACGTCCGGACCCGAGTTCACGATGAGCGACTTCCTCGCGAGCATCGCCCACGTCGTGCGCCCCGGCGAGCAGCGCCCGCTCGTCGTGCACGACGAGGACCTCGTCGAGATCCCGCCCGGCTCGGTGCCGAACCCGACCTCGCTGCGCGTCGCCGGAACCCTGCCGACGACGACGTTCGAGCTGTTCCGGCAGGTCATCCCGGCCGGTGAGAGCTCGGACATGCAGCGCCACCACCACGAGACCGTGCACTTCGTGATCGCGGGTGACGGCTTCACCGAGATCGAAAGCGGCGACGACGTCGAGATCGTCGGCTGGACGGCCGGGTCGTTCGTCTACACGCCGCCGTGGACCTGGCACCGCCACTACAACGACTCGTCCGGGCACCCGGTCGAGTTCCTGACCATCGAGAACTCGAGGCTGCTCGGCCTGTTCGGGCTGGGCCGCCGGGAGAGCGCGGGCCTCGCCACGATGGCCGAGGTCCGGAAGCGGGAGGACAAGTGACCACAGTGGACGAGGCCCGCGTCGAGCCGTCGGGCCCGCCGATCCCCGAGCACGCGGGGATCTGGGGCGAGCTGGGCGAACTGGAACACACCCTGCGCTACGTCGACGTCCCCCTTGACGGCGGCGCCGTGCGGACGCGGGTGCTGCAGGCGGGGACCGGGCCGGAACTGGTGCTGCTGCACGGGACCGGCGGGCACCTGGAGGCGTACGCGCGGGACTTGGCCGGGCTCGCCCGCGACTTCCACGTCACGGTCTACGACATGGTCGGCCACGGCTGGTCGGACCTGCCGGACCGGCCGTACACGATCGACGTGCTCGCCGCGCACCTGGTGTCCCTTTTGGACACTCTCGGCATCGACCGGGCGCACCTGTCCGGCGAGTCGCTGGGCGGCTGGGTCGTCGCGTGGGTCGCGGCGCACTACCCGGACCGGGTGAACCGGCTTGTGCTGAACACGCCGGGCAACATCGCCAACAAGCCCGAGGTGATGGCGCGGATGCGCGACAGCACGATGGCGGCGGTGCGCGACCCGAGCGACGCCACCGTCCGCCGTCGCGTCGAGTTCCTGTTCCACCACAAGGAGATGGTCACCGACGAGCTGGTGAACCTGCGCCGCCGGATCTACTCCCGGCCCGGGTTCGTCCGGGCGATCACCAACACGCTCGTGCTGCAGGACCCGGAGGTGCGCAAGGACTTCGCGTGGGACCCGGCGTGGGTGTCGAAGGTGGCGGCACCGACGTTGCTGCTGTGGACGAGCCACGACCCGACCGGCGGCCTCGACGAGGCCGACCTGCTGCTCGGCTGGCTGCCGGACGCGCGGCTGCACGTCATCGACGACGCCGGCCACTGGCCGCAGTGGGAGAAGGTCGGCGAGTTCCTCGACGTCCACCGCACCTGGCTGCTGACCGGGACGGAGCCGTCCTGATGGCCGAGATCGCGGGCTTCGTCGGGATGTCCCACAGTCCTTTCGCGACACTGCTCCCCCCGTCCCGGGTGGACGGTCCGGGCGGCCGTTTCCTCGGTGACGCCGAGCGGGTCCGCCGCGCGGTCGAGGACCTGGCCCCGGACGCGATCGTCGTCATCGGCCCGGACCACTTCCACGGCAACTTCTACGACGTGATGCCGCCGTTCGTGCTGGGCGTCGAGCAGGCGGCGGGCTTCGGGGACTACGGCAGCACGGAAGGTCCGCTGCCGGTGGCGTCCGCGCTGGCGTGGCCGCTGCACGCGGGCCTGACCTCGGCCGGGTTCGACCTCTCGCTGTCGTACTCGCTTACGGTCGACCACGGCATCGTGCAGAGCTACGAGATGATCACCGGCGGGACGTCGCTGCCGATGGTGCCGCTGGTCGTCAACACGGCCGCGCCGCCGCTGCCTTCCTTGCGCCGCTGCGTTTCCCTGGGCCAAGCGCTGGGCGCGGCGTTGCGTTCGGCGGACTTCCCGGGCCGGGTCCTGATCGCGGCGAGCGGCGGGCTGTCGCACTGGCTGCCGTCGAACGACCCCCGCGACCCGACGGTGGCGGGGGAGCGGCGCGAGGCCCTGATCCACGGCCGCGCGGACGTCCACGCCTTCGCGGCGGCCCGCGAGCCGAGGGTCCGCGCCATGGGCGGCGACCCGGGCGCGCGGGTGAACGCGGAGTGGGACAAGTGGTTCCTGTCGCGCCTGTCCTCAGGGGACGCCGACGCGGTGGCCGCCCTCGGGCACGAGGCACTGGAGGACACGGCGGGCACGGGCAGCCACGAGGTGCGGTGCTGGCTGATCGGCCAGGTCGCGGCGGCCATGCCCCTGGTCTGGACGAGCTACGAGCCGGTCCCGGAGTGGATCACGGGCATGGGCATCGGCACCACCTTCCCGATCACCTGACGCCCGAGAAGCCCGGGGGTGCCGGAAGT
>NZ_JAYFSI010000021.1:0-137893 GCF_034929455.1 Amycolatopsis heterodermiae | reverse complement strand
CCACATCGAGGGACTCTGAGTCCCTTAATGTGGCCTTCACGGACCATGATCCGGGGCCCGTCAGACGCCGCTGGTCTGCTGGATCCAGCTGCGGCCCGCGGCGACGCTGCCGTAGGTGGTGATGCTGGACCGGTCGCTGGTCGAGCAGACCCCCACCTGGACACCGCCGTCGATCATCGGGCCGCCGGAGTCGCCGCCCGCGACCGCGCCGTTCGGGGTCGACGCCGAGATCGCCGGGCCGCCGTAGTTGTCGGACGCCGAGGTGTCGGAGATCCGGACGTCGGCGCGCTTCAGCACGTTCGACTGGTGGCTGCCCTCGTCGGTCGCCTGGGTCGCGCCCCAGCCGTAGACGCGGGCGGAGTCGCCTTCTTCCGCGTCCGAGGAGCTGGTGGCGAGCCGGGCGAACGTGCTGCCGCCGCTGGTGTTCAGCTTGATCAGGGCGAGGTCGCCGCCCGACCACACGTAGGTCGACGACGCCTTCGCGTGCGCGCCGCCCGAGGCGCTGTTCGACCCGATGTAGAGGTCGATGTCGGTCAGCCGCTGCCCGTTGTTGTCGTACAGGCAGTGCTTGGCGGTCAGCACCCAGCGCGAGCCGATCAGCGTGCTGGTGCAGAAGAACGTGTAACCGTTGGCGTGGCCGTTGAAGCGGGTGATGTAGCCGGGGTTCTGGGCCGTGCTGCCGCCGATGATCGACGGCGCCGCGTCGGGGGAGAGCGGCGCGGTGCTCGCCGACGCGGGGGCCGCGGCGAGCGTGGCGAGAGCGGCGCAGGAACCGGCGAGCAGGGCGGCGGCGCGGGCGAACCGGCCGTGGGATTCACGCATCGGGGGACTCCTCGGGGCTTGCGGTGGGGACTCACCGAACGTAAGCGGCCGGGGTCGTCCGGGTAACCATCCGAGGATCTGGGCCGATCAACGGAACAGGACGGATCGTTCGTCGGGTGACACGGGCCACTCGGGGTGTTAGACCGAACGGACCTACCCGAGAAGGGCCCGCATGCCGTTGTTCGCGGTGCATTCGCCCGGACGCCGGGAGCAGCTGGCCGACGCGCTCGCCGCCGGCCCGTTCAGCCGGGCGTTGTCGCTGGCCATCGATCTCAGCGGGCTCGGCCTCGCGCGCCTGAAGGACCGGCTCGCGGTGGCGGGCGCGCCGGTCAGCACGACCACGCTCAGCTATTGGCGCACCGGCCGCACCCGGCCCGAGCGCCCGGAGTCCCTGCGTGCGGTCACCGTGCTGGAGGACGTCCTCGGCCTGCCGGCCGGGTCGCTGACCGGCCTGCTCGCCCGCCCGGACGGCGGCCCGTCCCCGGCCGGCCTGGTGCACTGGGAACGGCTGTGGGGCCCCCGCAACGGCGTCGTCCCGGTGCTGAACTCGTTCGACGCGGCCGACGACCCGGCGCTGGTGGTGCTCAGCCTGCACGAGTCCCTGCACGTCCGCGCGGACCGGTCGCTGGCCCGGCTGCGGGTGCGCGAGGTCGTGCGGGCGGCGGCGGAACCCGTGCAGGCCAAGGTGGTGACGCTGCGCGGGTGTGTCGCCGGGACGCCACCACGGCTGGTGGCGACCCGGTACTGCGTGCCCGGCCGCACGGAAGTCCTGCCGGAGCAGGGGTTCCTGATCAGCGAGCTGGTCTTGAGCCGGTCGCTGGCCGAGGGCGAGACGGCGATCCTGGAGTACGAGTTCGAGTACACCGACGGCGTCCCGGACACCAGCTACGACCGCCGCTTCCGGCACCCGGTCGCCGAGCACCTCCAGGAGGTCCACTTCGACCCGGACGCGCTGCCGTCGTCGTGCCACGCCTTCCGGCTGGAGTCACCGGACGGCCCCGAGCGGGAGTCCGCCGAGGTCGTCGTGTCGCCGGTGGTGCCCGCGCACGTCTTCAGGACCGGGGTGGCACCAGGGATCCTGGGGATGCGGTGGAGCTGGCCCGCTCGGTGAAGCGCCGGGTTTCCGTTCGAGCCCAGCCCGGGTCGCCGGTCCGCGCGAACTCCACCCACGCCGTGTGCATCCGCGTCGCCAGCTCGGCGGGCGGCTCGTCCGGGCCCAGCAGTCCACGCGGGCCGCGCAGGGCCGGGAGGCGCAGGTTGTCGAAGACGAACGGCAGTTCCATCGTGTGGGCCGCGCCCAGCCGACCGTCCACCGCGGACGATCGCCACGCGAACTCGTAGGTGTACGCGGCGCCGTGGGCCTCGGCGAGGCGACGGCTGCCGGTGCCGAACAGCGCGTCCCCCATGATCGCCGACCGCAGCTCGCCCGGTGTCGCATGGGGACGCTGACCGCGGTGGCTCGCGACCAGCGCGGCCGGGTCGGCGGCCACCCGGGACGCCGTCTCGAGGAGGTCTCCTTCCGTCGAGGTCGTCAGATTTCCTTGGGGCGCAAGGTAGAGCGCGCCTTCTTCGGCGTTCGTGCCGATGAGCAGGTCGACGTCGGTGGCCAGGGCCTCGGCGGGCTGGCGGTCCGAGACCAGGCTGAACGGGCTCAGGCCGAGCAGCGGGTCGAAGGCCGTCGCGGTCCGCAGGTCCAGGCCACCCAGCCGAGCCGCGACGAACCGCTCGTCCGGCACTTCGGCGAACGCCGCCACCGTCGGCTCGACGCCCAGCGCGGCGGCCGCCGCGTGGGTGACCCGGGCCGCCTGCTCGGGGGTGAACGCGCCCAGCCCGTTGCCGCTCTGCACGACGGCCCGCCGGAACAGGCCCTCGGCCTCGGGTGTGGCCAGGATTCCGGCGGTGATGGTGGCGCCCGCGGATTGTCCGGCCAGCGTGACGTTGCCCGGGTTTCCGCCGAACGCCGCGATGTTCTCCCGCACCCACCGCAGCGCGGCGACGACGTCCAGGAGCCCGCGGTTGCGCGGCGCGCCGGGCAGGTCGAGGAAGCCCGGGATGCCGAGGCGGTAGGTGACCGTCACCAGCACCACGCCGTCGCGGGCGAACGCCGTCCCGTCGTACACCGGCGAGCGCGTCGAGCCGGTGACGAACCCGCCGCCGTGCACGAACACGAGCACCGGGCAGTCCCGGGCCGACGGCGGAGCCCACACGCTGACCGTGAGGTAGTCGTCGCCGCGGACCCAGCCGGGCCCGAAGTACGGCGACATGTCGAGCGCGCCGAAGCCGTCCCGGCGTGGTTGCGGGGCGGTCGGCCCGGGCCGCGTCGCGTCCCGCACCCCCGCCCACGGCTCGTGCGGCCGGGGCGGCGCGAACCGGGCCGCGCCGATCGGCGGTGCGGCGTAAGGGATGCCGAGGAAGACGCCGGCGTGGCCGCGGACGTCGCCCGTGGTGGTGGTGGTGACGATCACCGTAGTCCTCCTCAGAGCTTGGCGAACGGGGCCCAGTCCTTGATGGCGAACCGGTCGCCGTCGCGGACGACCTCGGCGCCGCCGTGGCCGCCGAGGTGGGCGGGCAGGACGAGCGCGTTCGTGTCGGCGGCCCGGCCGAGGAGCCGCCGCCGGGTGGCGCGGGCCTGCGCGGAATCCTCCTCGAAGCAGCTGTTCGTGTCGGGCTCGACGAGCTGCAGCGCGGTGTGCAGCAGGTCGCCGACGAACAGCGCGCGGTCACCGCCCGAGTCGAGCGTGAGCACCGACGACCCCGGCGTGTGTCCCGGCGCGAGTTCGAGAGTGAGGTTCGCGTCGATGCGGTGGCTGTCCTCCCACAGCAGCGTCTGCCCGGCTTCGTGCACCGGCGCGACGCTGTCCTCGAAGACGTTCTGGTTGCCCCGACCCAGGTTCGGCTCGTGGCCGTTGGCCGGGTTCCAGAACTCGAAGTCCGGCTTCGGCATCAGGTAGGTGGCGTTCGGGAACGTCGGCACCCAGCTGCGGTCGTCGAGGAAGGTGTTCCAGCCGACGTGGTCGACGTGCAGGTGGGTGTTGACCACCACGTCGACGTCCTCGGGCCGGACGCCGGCCGCCGCGAGGTTGGCGAGGAAGCCGGTGTTCAGGTGACTCCACACCGGCGTGTAGGGCCGTTCCTTGTGGTTGCCGACGCCGGTGTCGACCAGGATCGTCCTGCCTTCGCTGCGCAGCAGCCAGGTCTGGATGGCCGAGACGCAGACGTGGTTCTCCCGTTCGAGGAAGTCGGGCGCGAGCCAGTCCGCGTCCCAGGCGCCGTCCGGGCTTTCGGGGAAGAAGGTCTCGGGCGACATCTCGACCGAGCCGTAGTACTCCGTGATCCGGGTGACCGTGACGTCGCCCAGCACAATCTCCTGCATGTCCGCTCCGGGGTCGCTGGTGTTTCCCCCACCCTGCGGCGGTTTCGCGGGGGCAACCAGCCCCGCCGCTGCCTACCCCCGGCAGGGTCAGGCTCACCGCGCCGGACCCGTGTTTACTGGGGGCATGGCTGTTCTCGGCGAGTTCCTGCGGGCGCGCCGGTCGCTGCTGCGCCCGGAGGACGTCGGCCTGCCCGCCCTCGGCGAACGGCGGCGCGTCGCCGGGCTGCGGCGAGAAGAACTCGCGCAGCTGGCCGGCGTCAGCGTCTCCTACTACACGCGCCTGGAGCAGGGCCAGTCCGTCAACGCGTCCGGCGCGATCCTCGACGCGCTCGCCGGGGCCCTGCGGCTCGACGAGCACGAGCGCGAACACCTGCGTGAGCTGGCCGCGCACCGCCCGCGCACCCAGCGCCGTCCGCCGCCGGAACGGCTCGACCCGCTGGCGCGCGACCTGCTGCGCTCCCTCGGCGACGCGCCGGCGCTGGTCCTCGGGCGGCGCAGCGACGTCCTGGCGTGGAACCCGCTGGGGCACGCGCTGATGGCGGGCCACGTCGACTTCACCGCGCCCGAGCGGCCGGCGGACCGGCCGAACACCGCTCGGATGCTGTTCCTCGACCCGCACGTCCGTGAGCTGTACGCGGACTGGCCGCGCAAGGCCCGCGCCGTCGTCGGCAACCTGCGGGCCGTCGCCGGGCGGCACCCCGGAGACGCGCTGCTGGCGTCGCTGGTGGGGGAGCTGACGATGAAGAGCCCCGAGTTCGTCGCGCTGTGGGGCGACCACCGGGTCAAGCCGTGCGAGGCCGATTCCTACGACCTGCGTCACCCGCTGGTGGGCCCGCTGACCGTGGCCCAGCAGATCCTGACCCCGGCGCGTTCGCCGGACCAGACCGTCGTCGTCGTGACGACCGCGGAGGGGTCCGCCTCGGAGAACACGCTCAAGCTGCTGGCCCGGTCAGGGCACTGAGCCGGCCAGTTTCTTCTTGCGGGCGGCCAGATCCGCGGCGGAGTAGTGCCGTCCGGCGCGGACGACCCCCGCGATCTGGCTCAGGTGCCTGACGTCGGTCAACGGGTTCTCCGTCAGCAGGACCAGATCCGCGTTCTTGCCGGGCTCGACGGTGCCCATCGTGTCCGTGGTGCCGAGGAACTCGGCCGGGAGCGTGGTCGTCAGCTGCAGGACACGTAACGGCGTCAGGCCGGCGCGGGCGAACTCCTCGAACTCCCGGTGCAGGGCCGCGCCGGGGATCACCCAGGCCGCGCCGGACGAGTCCGTACCCGCCAGCATCTTGACCCCGGCGTCGTCGAACAGCTTGGTGAGTTCGAGCTGCCGTGCGTAGGCCTCGGTGAAGGTGGCGCGCGCGTCGGCGGGGAACTCGGCGAACTTCGCGGCCGCCGCCCGCCAGGCTCTCCGCGTGGCCGGGGTGATGTAGGCGAGGTCCGGGTCCTCGGCGAAGGCGGGGGAGTCGCACAGTTCCTGGGTCTTGATCCGGATCAGCGTCGGGACCTGCCAGGTGCCGTCGGCGGCGAACCGCTCGGCGAGCACCTGCGCCCGGTCGCGGTCGAACGTGCCGACCGCGTGGGACAGGTTCGCGATGTCCGCCGGCTTGCTGACGTTGATCGGGTTGATCACCAGCTTGCGCAGCACCCGGTCCATGATCCTGTCCAGGAACGGGATCTTGAACGGCGGCAGCTTCAGCTGGGGACCACCGGCCGCGGCGGTCTCCCGGATGTGGTCGTGGTCGCCGGAGCAGCAGGCGAACAGCGCGACGCCGGGGCCGAGGTGCTCGATCGACTTCATCCCGCCGCGGGACGCCTTTTCGACGTCGATGCCGGCGGGCAGGTGCCCGGCGAGGGGCAGGCCGAGGCGCCGGGCTTCGGCCTGGGCGTCGAAGAAGACGTCACGCGTGACGAGCCCGGCCTTGATGAAGTCGGCGCCTTCCGCGTGCTGCTCCCGGATCGCGGCGACGGCCTGGTCCACTGTGGACGCGTTCGCCGGGGTCAGCAAGGGGCCTGGTGTCGCGAGGAGCGCGGGGGATGCCTCGGGGAAGCCCAGCTTTCCGGCGGCGCGACGGCGCAGCAGGTCGATGCTGCCGGCCATCTGCCGGAAGCCGGTGATGCCGTGGGCCAGCATCAGCTCGAGGGTCGTCGCCGGGTCGGCCTGGCCGAGGGGATGGGCGTGCATGTCGTTGTACCCGGGGACGACGTGGGTCCCGCTCGCGTCGACCCGTTCGGCGTCGGCCTCGATACCGGGCCGGACGTCGAGGATCCGGCCGTCCTCGATGAGGACATCGGTGCTGGGGGACAGGCCGCCGTCACGCGGGTCGACGACGGTGGCGCGGGTCAGCAGCAGGCGGGTGGTCACGCGTCCAGCCAGGTGTGCACCGACGCGTAGAAGGCCGCGACGGCTTCGGGCCGGTCGTCGCCGAGCAGGTCCGTGCCGATCGGGTAACCGCGGCGTTCCAGGCACAGCGCCAGCAGGGCGTAGGAGGGCCGGAAGCCCGCCACGTCCGAGGGATCGACCGTCAAGGACGCGCCGGGCAGCGCCGGGGAGAGGGTGTCGCGTTCGTAGATGGCGTCGAGCGACACCACACCCCACTCGCCGTCCTCTTTGGACAGGCGGTAGTTGATGCGGGTGAAGGAGATCAGGTGGGCCGCGACGCCCTCGAAGTCGATCTGCAGCTCGGTCGAGGCCGACGCCTCGGCGTGCGCCCGGTCGCCGCGCACGGTGACCACCGGGGGTGCCATGCGGTGCACCGAAAGGTCGCCGCGGGCGCTCATCGCTTCGGAACGCTGCACGAACTCGGCGCCGGAGCCGGTGAACCAGCTCAGGCGGACCGTCGAGTCCGGCCGGAACGCCGCCCGCATCTGGTCCCACCAGCCGCGGTCGCGGCCCTGGCGCTCGTGCAGGATCAGCTGCGTGATGGCCGTGACGTCGCTCATGCGGTCTCCGTTGCGGGACGGTCGGCCGCCGGGGTGAGGCCCCCGTCGACGAGGATCTGCTGCGTGCGGCGGACGTGCGCGGCGAAGAGCGTCTCCGCGGCGTCGGCGTCGTGGGCCAGCGCCGCGTCCATCAGGCCCTTGTGCTCGCCGGCCACGTCGCGGTGCATCTCCTGGGTGCCGGTGGCGGACCAGGCGCGGTAGACCTCGGCGGCGTCCGAGAGCCGGGCGCAGATGTCCAGCAGCACCGCGTTGCCGCACGCCTCGACCAGCGTGCGGTGGAACGCCAGGTGCGCCACCGCCCACTCCTCGTTGCGCCGCAGCTGGGCGCCGGGCAGCAGCATGGGCTGGACCGACAGCCGGTGGTGGGCGGCCAGCACCTCGGACTCCCAGGTGACCCCGCCGCGCTCGACGGACAGCCGGATCGCCGCGCCCTCGTTGACCACTCGGGCCTCGGTGAGGTCGTTGAGCGCGCGCAGCGACAACGGCGTCACGTGGAAGCCGCGGTTGCGGTCGACCTGCACGAGGTCCTTCGCGCCGAGCAGGCCGAGGGCCTCCCGTACGACACTGAGGCTCACGCCGTACTGCTCGCCGAGGTCGCCGGGCTTGAGCCGTTCCCCGGGCCGCCGTTCGCCGTTGAGGATCGCCGACCGCAGCTGGTCGTAGACCATCACGGCCAGGCTCTCGCCGCCCGCTCTCTTCGCCATGATCGCAGCGTAACACACTCTTCGACTGATAATCGATTCTGTGCTTGACAGTCGTCTATCTCGGGCAGAGTATGAGTCGGGTCGACCGATCGAAAGGCAGCTCATGCGGATCGCCACACTCTCCGGACGGCTCGTCCTCGTGACCGAGGCCGGCGCCATCGACGTCGAACAGGCCAGCGAGCGGCGGTTTTCCGCCGACCCGCAGGCGATCTACGACCGCTGGGCCGAGTTCACGGACTGGGCCGCGACAGCTCCCGCGGACGCGACGCCGTTCGCCGAAACCGACCTCGGGGTCCCGGTCCCGGCGCCGCGCCAGATCTTCGGCATCGGGCTCAACTACCGCGACCACGCCGCCGAAGCCGGCCTCGGCCTGCCGGACTCGCCGACCGTCTTCACGAAGTTCGCGAGCAGCCTGACCGGGCCGTCCGGCGACATCGCGCTGCCGGGGCCGACGGACTGGGAGGTCGAACTCGTCGCCGTCATCGGCGTTCCCGCGCGCGACGTCCCGGCCGGACGCGGCTGGGAGCACGTCGCCGGGCTCACGATCGGGCAGGACCTCTCCGACCGGACGCTGCAGCTGGCCGGGCCCGCACCGCAGTTCAGTCTCGGTAAGTCCCGTCCCGGCTTCGGGCCGATCGGGCCGTTCGTGGTGACGCCGGACGAGTTCGCCGACCCGGACGACCTCGCGCTCGAATGCGCGGTCAACGGCGAGTCCGTGCAGAAGAGCCGGACGAGCGAGCTGATCTTTTCGGTGCCGGAGCTGGTGTCCCGCCTCTCGGCCGTGCTGCCGCTGTGGCCGGGTGACCTGATCTTCACCGGAACCCCGGCCGGCGTCGGCATGGCGCGCAGCCCGCAGCGGTTCCTCAACCCGGGTGACGAACTGGTCAGCACCATCGAGGGCATCGGCCGGATGCACCACCGGTTCACCGCGCCGTGACCGCCGTCGACGCGGACCGGTTCCGCGCGGTGATGGCGGCGGTGTGCGCGCCGGTGACGATCGTGACGGCGGTTTCCGCGGACGGCCACCCGTGTGGCGCGACGGTCAGCTCGTTCACCTCGCTCTCGCTCGACCCGCCCCTGGTCGCCGTCGCCTTCGACCGGCGATCGGCGCTGCTGGCCTCGGTCCGGGGCGCCGGGCGGTTCGGCGTCAACCTGCTGGGCGAGGGCCAGGACGACCTGGCCGTGCTGTTCGCCACCCGCGGCGCCGACCGCTTCGGCGGCGAGACGGCGTGGTTCGCCGACGACGGCCTGCCCCGGCTGCGCGACGCCGCCGGCTGGGTCGCCTGCGACCTGGACCGCACGGTCGAGGCGGGCGACCACCAGCTGCTGTTCGGCCGGGTCACGGCGCTGGGCCGCGCCGAGCGCCCGCCGCTGGTCTACGCACACCGCACCTTCGGCACGCACTCCCGCTACGCGGAACGGCCGCGGCCGCCCATCACCGACCTGATCGCCGCCTGCGCCCGCTGACCGACCCGCACCAGAAGTCACCCGCGTCACGCCAGTACCGGTCGTGAGTGTTTAGAAGGGTTCTAACCCTCCTAAACACTCACGACCCGCTGCGGCAGAAGGACCAGCCTGCGAAAGGACAACGACGTCATGACCATCGCGACCGAACAGCCCGCGCCCACCACCGAAGCCGTCCTGGCCCGGATCCGCGAGATCCAGCCGCTGCTCGCGAAGAACGCCGCGCAGGGTGAGGCCGACCGGCGGGTCACCGAAGAGAGCATCACCGCGCTGACCGACGCCGGCGCGTTCAAGATCGCCCAGCCCCGTCGCTACGGCGGTTACGGGCTGCCGGTCCGGTCGATGCTGGAGGTGTCCGCGGCGGTCGGCGAGGCCGACGGCGGCACCGCCTGGGTCGTCGCCCTGAGCAACGTCTGCGCCTGGCTGGCCGGGCTCTTCAGCGAGCAGGCGCAGGACGACGTCTGGGGCGCGAACCCGGACGCGAAGGTCTCCGGGGTGCTCGCGCCGACCGCCGAGACGACCAAAGTGGACGGTGGCTACCGCGTCACCGGGCGCTGGTACTACAACTCCGGCTCCTGGCACGCGGACTGGGCCGGCGTCGGCATCCCGCTGACCGACGCGCGCGGCGAGGTCGTCGACCAGGGCATGGCGCTGATCCCGCGCACCGACCTCGGGCTCGAGGAGACGTGGTTCGTCGCCGGGATGCGCTCGTCCGGCTCGAACTGCCTGGTCGCGCAGGACGTCTTCGTACCGGAGCACCGCGTGATGTCGGTGCCGCCCGCTATCGCCGGGCAGTACGCGACGGCGGACCCCGAAGAAGACCTCTACCGGGCCGCGTTCGTGCCGGTGCTCGCGCTCGTGCTCGCCGGTCCGCAGCTCGGCCTGGGCCGCGCGGCGCTGGCGATGGTGCGGGAGAAGGCCGCCCGCAAGGCGATCTCCTACACCGCCTACACGACCCAGGCCGAGTCGGCGGCCTTCCAGCTGCAGCTGGCCGAGGCCGCGATGCGGATCGACACCGCGCACCTGCACGTCTTCCGCGCGGCCGACGACCTCGACACGGCCGCCGCGAACCGCACCTACCCCGGCACCGAGCTGCGGGCCCGCGTACGCGTGGACACCGGCTGGGCCGTCGAGAACATCACGAAGGCGATCGACATCCTGCTCTCGGCGCACGGCGCGGGCAGCTTCGCCGACGCCAACCCGCTGCAGCGGATGTGGCGCGACTCGGCCGTCGCCGCGCGGCACGCGATCGTGCTGCCCGCCGTCGGCTACGAGATCTACGGCAAGGCCCTGCTCGGCCGCGACGACCAGATCACCCCGCTCGTCTGACCCGGAGGAACAGCGTGAGCCTGCACCGCCTGACCAAGATCACCGTCGGCGTCCCGAACGTCGACGAGACCGCCAAGTACTACACCGAGTTCGGCCTGACCCCGACCGGCGCAGGGTTCTCGACCGCCGACGGTGGTGAGCAGCTCGAACTGCGCCACAGCGCCCAGCGGCGGCTGCTGACCCTCGGCGTCGGCGTCGGCGCCGACGACCCGGACGACCTGGACCGCGTCGCCGCGTCGCTGGCCCGCCTCGACCTCGGCAGCCGGCGCGTCGGCGACGCCCTGCACGCGAAGGACCCGGTGACCGGCCTCGACGTCGTCGTCTCGGTCGCGCCGCGGCTGCGGCAGGAGCCGCCGGAACCGGTGGCCTACAACCAGCCCGGGGCGGCGCGGCGGGCCAACGTCCGCGCGCCCGCCATCGACCGGGAGCAGGCCGTCCGCCCGCGCAAGCTCGGGCACGTGGTGTTCGGGTCGACCGACCAGGCCGCCACCCAGCGGTTCTTCACCGACGGGCTCGGCTTCAAGGTCAGCGACGAAGCCCCGGGCTTCGCCTCGTTCATGCGCTGCTCCACCGACCACCACAACGTGCTCGTGCAGCAGGCGCCGGTGAGCTTCCTGCACCACACGTCCTGGGAGGTCGACGACGTCGACGAGGTCGGCCGCGGCGCCACCGCGATGCTCGAGGGCCACCCCGAGCGCCACACCTGGGGCCTGGGCCGGCACTACATCGGCTCGAACTTCTTCTGGTACCTGCGCGACCCGGCGGGCAACTTCTCCGAGTACTACTCGGACATCGACTGCATCCTGGAGGACCAGATCTGGGAGCCGCGCGTGGTGGCGGGGGAGAAGAGCCTCTACGCGTGGGGCCCGCCGCCCCCGCCGTCGTTCCTGGCCCCGGAGGACCTGGCCGACCTGATGACCGACGCCCACCCGGGCGCCGGAGGCGTGTGATCATGGACGGATGAGCAAGCCCGTCTTCGTCCAGCCCAACCTCGACGGCCCGGCGATCGTGGCAGCGCACCATTCTAGACCCGGCCTGACCTGCCTCACGCCGCCGTACGTCGGAACGATCAACGATCGCACGGCGCCACCGCCTTGACCTTCGGCGGCGGCTAAGTCGCCGGTCGACCTAGGTGCGAACCGGCCCGGCGTGAACATCCACTCTAGCGCCCTTGGACACCGGAGGCGCCCATCGATCGGGGCCGGGCATAGGAGTCAGAATAGATCGGAAGCTACGTCAAATAGCCCGGCAGAGCTGTCGCGAGCCTGTAGGCCATGGCTGTGATTGTCAGGATCGGATTGGCGACACCTACACTCGCGAAAGCCGCGCCATCGCCGGCAAAAACGTTAGTCGTTCCGCGAAGCAGGCCGCTGGGATCCGTGGCGCTTTCCTGCTCGTATGCGGTCATGCGCAACGTTCCTGTTTCATGATAACTTGAGCCGCGAGGGAGAACGACGGGCGGGGTAAGCCACGTACCGTTCAAGTGAGTTGCCACGTCGTGCATCGCCTGAATCATCGACTGTGTCCGTCTTTGGTCCCCTGTCGACAGCTTTAGGGTCGTTGAGGCTCGGGGAACACCGTAGCCATCGTATACGCTGGTGGCGAGCGTTACCCTGTTGTCACGATTCGGGTCCATAGCCGCCGAGCCAGTGATGCGGACAATTCTGCGATCTTGATCAGGTTCGGCGATCGATCGCATTTCGATTTGATAGCGCTCGTCGAGGTGGGGGCCGGGTGGCGGGAGAAAGGCATTGATCGTGCCGGTGCCGATATCGGCGTTTCCTGACACGTCGAGATGGCCTCGGCAGTATATGTGTTCAGTCAAGTAACGACCCACGGTCGAAGAACTGGACCTGGCATCGGCCAGATCGGATACGAGTAGCAGTCGTGCGGACTCCACGGGGCTTGCTGCCAAGACGAACACGCTGCCGCCAATATCGAATGCCGCCTGCTCGGATCTCCGTGCCGATACGCAACGTACGTATGTTACTTGACTGGAGTTCGAACGAGGTGAAACAAGTTTGATGGCTACGGTCTCGGGGAAGACCTGTATTCGCTTCTCCGTATTTGAAAGATCCGGATTGAGTAGAGTAAGCAGTCGTTCTGCCGAGCTCCGATGTGAAAATCCGCCATTGACACCTGCTGGATCGCTGATCGCGGGGCCGCTTGGTGGATGCCGGGCGCCGAACTTGGCCAATGTGGAGCAGACGAAGTCTTGAGACGGTCCCGTGGAACGCGTGCTGCCCAGCAGGCGAGCTTCCGCTGCCGAAAAGTAGGGTGCCAGTTGTGTGGCATCAATCGGCCATGACCCGTTCTTCCATAAGGTGAAATCCTCGCTGTAAAAACGATGCAGTTGGCTGCCGCCTACGATGCCGCGTCCGCCCAGGCTGGGAAGGAGGGTGCCGCCCTCGCTGAGGTCTCCGATCCAGGGGCACTCGCGATGCTCGTTGAAGAACGCGTCGCGGTCGCGAACCGATCCGCCTGAGTCGTAGAAATGCCGACGCAGTAATAAAGGCCCGCGTTCGATGACGGCAATAGTGATGGTCGGCTCGTGATCGTGAAGCCATTCGGCGGTCGCGACACCGGCTGGTCCCGAACCGACGATGACGACGTCAAATCGATACATGTACTGTCACAGGTCCTCGAACTGCCCCCTTAGCATTTTGCGCAATTCATTGTCTGTTAAGCTGTGATGTATCGGGACTGCTCGGATCTGCATTACGCCTCCCTCGGCTGCTGGGCAGGTGCCGCGATCATAGCGCACGTGTGGCGGTAGCGATATGCCGAAGGGGGTACGTCGTTGATCGTTCATCTGTTGGAAGACCGGCTCCAGGTAGGAAATGCCAGTAAAGGTCCCCTTTCCTGGTGGTACCAGAACGGGATAACGCCAGTACGATGGCAAGTGCCCTGGAACCGGACGCGGCGTTCGCAGGGAATCATTACCCTTGTCTTGTAGTTCAGCGTCGACAAGGGTGACCAATTCGGCTCTTCTACGGATGAAGCTGTCGAGTCGTGACAATTGAGCATGAGCGACCGCCGCCTGAAGCTCGCTGATGCGGTGGTTGTGCCCGAATCCGAGGTGTCCGCGTGTGTCCGAGGTCGCGGCTGCTCCCGTGCTTGAGACGCCAAAACGGAAGCTGGGGATTCCGGCGTTCGAGTACAGAACGGCGCGGGCATATCGTTCGGCATTGTGTGAGGCAAAAAAGCCCCCTTCGCCGCTGGTGATGTGCTTGGACTGCTGAAAACTGTAGGAGCAGGCGTCGCCAAAGGTGCCTACGGGCTGGTTCTCGATCACGGTGCCGAATGCCTGGGCGCAGTCCTCGACAACATAAAGGCCGCAATTCATTGCGACGTCGATGATGGACTTTATCGGTGCTGGCATGCCCCAGAGGTGTATGACGATCAACGCCTTGGTATTGTCGCTGACTACCGCCTCTATCCCACATGGGTCGATGATCAACGTTTCCGGATCCACGTCGGCGAAGACAGGTATGCAGCCTGCGGCAAGGATTGCGAGCGGGACGAAAACCGGCGACACTGCCGGGCAGATTACCTCGCTTCCGGGTTCGAGACCCAGGCTCGCTATGGCTGCCTCGTTTGCGGATGTTCCCGAGTTGACCACATGTACGTAAGGAATACCGAGCCGCTGAGCAATGGCGTCTTCCAGGCGCTCTGCCGCGATGGTCGCGATCGAATCCTGCTCACTTCCCCAGCCGGGTCCGTTGCCGCGCCATAGCCGCCCTGAATTCAGAACGTCCTGCACGGCTGCCATCTCAAGTCGCCCGAACGGCGCATTGGATGGTTCGACCATGGCGCACCCCGTCTCGTTGTTTGCCTGGTGAGCATCAAGGGTAGCCTGCCAGACCTCACTCGGCGGGCGCGACGATCATGTCGTCGCGTACAGTAGCCGAGCGGGCGCCCCGGCACGTGACGTCCGCGCGGCGTATCCGGACGGCCGGCGAGCGGCGACACGGCGAGAGGGGCGGATGTGGCGACCGGGCGGTTCTTCATTAGTTACTCGACGGCTGACAGTGCGGAGTTCGCCGTCCGGCTGGCGGATTCGCTTGACGCCGGGCCGCCGTCGTGGCCGGTCTGGCTCGACAAGCGAGATTTGCGTCCCGGACACGATTGGGACGAGCAGATCGCCGAAGAGTTGCGCGTGTGCCGAGGGTTACTGTTCGTGATGACTGAAGATAGTGTAGCTCCCCATTCAGGGTGCAAGCAAGAGTGGAGCCGGGCGCTCCGGTACAAGAAACCGATTATTCCGCTACGCCTCCATCCTGGAACGGAGATGCCATTCCGACTCGGAAGCCGCCAGTACATCGATTTCAGCGATTTCGCAACGGGATTGGCTCGGTTGCGCAGGCATTTGACCTGGATCGCCACGCCGGAAGGACTACTTCGAGAGCTGGAGTTTCGTTTGGTTGATGCGAACCGGGATTTCCTGCGTGCGCACCCAGATGAGCGAGATTCGATCGAAAACGAAATACCAGAACTTCGGCGGCAAATTGAAGAAATTCGGCGACAGCTTGCTGCTCGGGCGGGTGTCGAGAATAATCCAAATATTACGGAATCGAGGCGCGTTCGGCGCCCGGTGAAACAACAAGGATCAACAAACTTGACCGAGGCGCATGCTGTGTCGACGGACACCATGTCGGAGTCTGATATCTCTCAAGTTCAACTTGGCGCTTTCAAGCTGGATAATCGTGTCGGGACGGATGCGCGCAATCTTGGCGCAGAACTGGTCGCGGGATCGATTGTGCTCGACTCGGCGATCTGTGGTTACGACGGTGTCGATCTGGTCAACGTCGTTGTCAAAGACGTTGGTGTCCTGGAGGATGTCGGCTCGCATCCGGACTTTGTCCGTGCGGAGAAGAAGGCAAGTGTGCCGCCGACCCCAAATCGGCCGAAGGCGCATCTTGTGGATTGGCACGCGCCGATTATCGATCAGGGGGACATTGTCACGTTCGACCTCGCCCGGTCGGACTACTGGACGTCGGAAGCCACGAGGCGCTCGATTGGCCGCATCCAGGGTGCGGTACTCGATGGACAGATCAACCTCATGGAACTGCCGCGGCGCCTGGACGTCCATGTGGTCGTCGTATCGGAAGCCGATCAGAAGGTGCTGCTCACCCGACGGGGGAGCCACGTCGCCACCGAGCCGTTGACCTGGATGATCACGGTCGGCGAGAGCATGGACTGGGAACAGGACGCTAGCTCCGCCGGCGTGCCACATCCGCTCCTGACGGCGCGCCGGTGCTTGTCCGAGAGAGATGAACTCAACCTTCCCCGAAACATTTCCGAATCCGCGCAGTTTCGCCTCGTCGCACTGGCGACCGAATGGGACGAAATGCTGGCGAACCTCATTGTTTTGGCGCGTATTCCTGAAGTGACGGCAGGTGATATAATGCGATATTTCAAACGTGGCGAGAATGAGCAGCTGGAAGCTATCGCATTTGACCCGCAAGCGTGTGGTGCTTTGCTGCGGTCGCGCTCGTTTGCCGGGGTCAATGGGAATGGGCGTGATTTGCCGATTAGTGATATTTCCCGGCTGGCATTACTAGCCTCATTGAGGGCCAGCTATCAGCTCGAAGATATCTTTGGCTCGGCGGAATAGCCGCGACCAGCCGGACGACGCGGACGTCCTTGGCCGGGCGGACATCGACGTCCAGGGAATGCCCGAGCTGATCCCGGTGGAACTCGATGGGCAGCCGACGTCCGTGACCGGCACGCTTTACCTCCTGGCCTTGCGGGCATGCTCGTGTGAGGCTTGGAGCGGGCCGTTCCGACCACCATCATCAGCGTGGTCAGCGTCAGTTCGGAACGCGTACTCGCGAGCCGAGGCGCGGCTCCATCGGCGATGATCGGGACAGCCTGGTGCTCTGTCCAAGAACGTAGGCCGGTTCGGTGACACGCCGGTCAGCGTTCCTGGCCGGTGATCCGCTTTCCGGCCTGGTTGGGTGGATGGCAGATCTAGTCCGGGTGAACAGGCTGACCGATTATGAGGGGCGGCGGCTGCGGCGGATCGCGCGAAGAGGACCTGCTCAGCAACATCGCTGCTGCGGGCGATGGCGGTGCTCGCGTCGGCAAGCGGGGGTACAGTACCGGCGATCGCCCGCCTGGTGGAGGGCGATGAAGACGTGATCCGCAGCGTGATCCACCGGTTCAACGCGACAGGCTTGCCAGCCTGGCCCCTCGGTGGGCGGGTGGCCGCCCCCGCCTGATCGACCCTGAAGACTAAGCCTTCATTGTCGCGACGGCCACCACTCGACTCGAAGCACTCGAGCAGCCCGTCACCCGCTGGAGTCTGTGCAAATCGGCGCCTACCTGGCCAAGAACCCGCGGCGGGTGGTGCAGTCCGGACGGGAACAGCTACGGCAGTTCCGCTCAAACACAAGATTGTCTTCCAGCGTGCGAAGACTTGGAAGGAGTCCGATGACCCGGATCGGGACGCGAAGCCGGCCCGGATCGAGCGCGTCAACCGGCAGGCTCCCGGACCGGCGTTCGCCTTCGACGAGTTCGGTCCACTCACCACCCGGCCCACTTGGGCGCCAGCTGAGACCGCGGGGGACACCCGGACCGGCTTCCAGCGAACTACCACAAGCTTTCTTTCTCTCTCCCCCCCCAGGAGGGGGAGAGAGAAAGAAAGGAAGACCCACCTTTCCTATGACGCTTTCCGGTGGCCATCCGTGTACAGCTGCTCGAGCACTCCGTTGACAAACCAGATGAGGTCCGGGTGGCCAGCGAGACGGCGATGCCGTAGGGCTCGATGGTGCGACGGTCACCGATCACCTGGATGCCGGGTCCTGCCGGGCAAGGCCGATCAGGATCGCGTCGCTGCCGGCGATCGCGTACCCCTCGTGCTGCTGGAGCTTGGCCAGGCAGTCGAGCCAGTCGGTGGCCGGGATCGGCTTCGCCGGGAACTCCCGCAGGAACGCGATCCCGGTGCCGCCGCTGGGGGAGCAGACTTTGCGGCCGCGCAGCTCTTCGAGGCTGGTCGCCCGATTGTCCTTGTCCACCAGAACGCGTGGTCTCGAGTCGAAGTAGTCCATCGAGAAAAGGACCTTTGACAGGCGGTCGCAGGTGATCGTCATCAGTTCGCCGACGAGGTCCATCTCTTTGGTCCTCAGGACCTCGATCCGGCGGGCGGGCGGCACCGCGCGGAATGTGACCTTGTCCGGATCGCCGGAGATGGCCTGCGCGACTTCGTGGGCGAGGTCGATGTCGAACCCCGCGAGCGTGCCGGAGGCCTGGTTCCGGTAGCCGAAGAGCGAGGTGTTCTGATCGACACTTGCCAGCAGGTAGCCGCGCTGCGCGATCGAGGCCCTTATGCTGCCCGGCGGCATCCGGCCGGGCGCCCCGCGGGCGCAAGCTGTCGACGTCGTCGCACGGCTTCGCGACGGGGACCGCCGGCGCCGACCAATCCCCGGACGGAGCGCAGACGACGGCCGAACTGGCCGGCTGGTTGCGTCGTGACGACGAGCATCGCGGCGGAATCGACTTCGGCCAAGTCGACGGGACATCCGTTGACTCGATGAAAGGGGTACCGTCGTCAACGTCCTGACCGTGGCGGTCGGATAGGCGGGGCACTCACCGTGTTGGCGGCTCGATTTCCGCGTGGCTGCGCCGTCCACGCCGGACCGACATCCGTATCGCGGTGGAACGACCTGACGGATCACGGATCGGGATCAGCGCAGACCGGGTACGTTCGCCGGAACAACTGACGGAGCTGTTGCGCGCCGGCTTGTCCGGCGACACCGTGGGCGATTGACTTCAACGTTAATGAAAGGTTAAGTCGTCACTGGATTTGGTGGACTTTCATCGAATGTGATGGATATCTTTGGTTCGTCTGCGCGCACGTGGAGCATTCGAACTCGGCCACCGATTCCGGGAAACCGGCCAGGAGTCCTGAGGTCGTCGCCTTCAACGTGAAACCTCTTATCCGGAAGGTGGCGATTCAGCAGCGCGGAGGAACTGTCTTTGTGCGGCGAACGCGGCCTTGACCTCAGGCCGGCTCGACGTTGCGGTAGATGACCGGGTAGGCGAACCTGGCGCGGCGTCGCATCACGGTCCAGCCAGGCGCTTGCTGGGGGTGCGACATCACCGGCCTCGGCGTCGTAACGGGCACCGGTTCTTCTTGAAGATGCTTCGTGCGGTGCGCACGTTGTCCATCGCGCGCATCGAGAACCTCGGGTCTGGGTCAGTGGGCAATGGCTGGGACACGGTCGAAGGCCCTTGCAAAGCGCTTCGTGCGCTGGAGCGCAGCCGGTACCCGGCGCCGCCACAGGCCACTCATACCCGCACGCGGCTGCTTCATCTGGGTTTCGCCGACTCATTCATCGTGAACAGACGTTGCGGAAGCGGTTCTTGCGCTCGAGCCCGGCAAGAGGACGGATTACTCGTGTGGGACGGTCATGTTCGTATCGGCGGGTCAACCGCCGAAAGTCGCCGCGTGGCGGTTGCGATCGCGGTGAGCCTGTGTCTGCCTTGGTGATGCCAGCTGGACCGCCGGGCCGCCGGGTGGACGCCGGTGGGCGGAGGCTCGCAGGCAATCGCTATTCCGGGTGACCTCGAGCGCTGGTCGTCTGCAGACCCCGGACCGGCTCTTAAGTGCTCGCCGCCGTCGAGCGGGTGCCGGCCGCGCGGGCGGCCGAACCGTGTTGGCGACGATACCCAGCCGCGCTCCCTGCTGGGCTACTCGTCGAAAGATCCACAGGTGGGCACGCTTTGCCGGCATCCAAGCGTGAGCAGTTCGGTACCGGCGCAGCCGACGGCCTGAGAGACGCACTTGCACGATCGAGCTCACCGGCGTGGAGGTGCACGTCGGGCGGACGTCGCTGGTGGCGGGCGTCGACTGGCGGGTCGACTACGGCCAGCGCTGGGTGGTCCTGGGCCGCAACGGCGCCGGCAAGTCGACGATCCTGTCGGTGGCCTCGACCCAGCGGTTCCCCAGCGCGGGCACGGCGGTCGTGCTGGGGCACCGGATGGGCGCGGTCGACCTGCGGGACGTCCGGACGCACATCGGGTTCGTCGGCGCGAACCAGCGGCTGCCCGACGCCGAGAACCACCACGCGCACACCGTGGTGCTGACCGGGTACAGCGGCAGCGTGCTGCCGCTGTGGGAACGCTACGACGACACGATCCGCGACCGCGCGGCGAAGCTGCTGGAGCTGGTCGGGTGCGCCGACCTCGGCGACCGGCCGGTGCGGGTGTGTTCGCAGGGCGAACGCGCCCGCGTCCGGCTCGCCCGGGCGCTGATGGCCGACCCGCTGCTGCTCCTGCTGGACGAGCCGTTCGCCGGCCTGGACATGCCCGGACGCGAGGACCTGCTGCTGGCGCTGGAGAACCTGACGCGGGCCCAGCCGGAACTGGCCACGGTCACCGTGACGCACCACCTGGAGGAGGTCCCGGCGACCGCGACGCACGCGCTGCTGGTGCGCCGCGGAGCCGTGACGGCGGCCGGGCCGATCGACGAAGTCCTCACGAACGACGGGCTGTCGGCGTGCTACGAGCGCGACGTCGAGGTCCACCGGCTCAACGGCCGCTGGGTGGCGCAGGCCCGCGCGGTCAGGTGAACAGCTCCGCCAGCGGGCTGTGGTCGAGGGCGTCGAGCAGCGCCGCCGGGTCGTCATAGGTTCGCACCGCGCCGGCCTCGGTCAGCTCCGCCGCGCTGACGCCGCCGGAGAGCACCGCGACCGTGCGGACGCCGGCCTTGGTGGCGGCGTGGACATCCCAGACCGAATCGCCGACGAAGATCGTCTTCTCCGGCTCGGTGCCCGCGCGCTCCAGCGCGGCGTACACCGGTTCCGGGTCGGGCTTGGTGGCCTCCACGTCCTCGCCCGAGACGATGGCGGTGACGACGTCGTCGACGTCGAGGATCTTCCGCATGACGTCCAGCTCGTCGGGCCCGGCCGACGTCGCCAGGAGGACGCGCACCCCGTGCCCGGCGATGACGCGGATCAGCGCGGCGGCCTGGTCGAAGGGACGCAGCATCCCGGCCGTCTCGAGGTAGAAGCGGCTGTGGAGGTCTTCGAGCCGGTCGCCGATCTCCTCGGCGTCGTCCTTCCCGAGCAGCTCGGCGAGCAGCTTGCCGGACCCCTTGCCGATCGCGCGGTGGACGCGCCAGGAATCGACCTGCCGGTCCAGCTCGCGGAACGCCCGTTGCCAGGCGTGCACGTGCAGGTAGTTGGAGTCGACGAGCGTGCCGTCGACGTCGAAGAGCACGGCGGTAGCGATGGCGGCCTCCTTAAAGACGCTGTCGTGATACCCGGCGTAGCCAGGCCGAAACGTCGCGTAAGCCGTGTCGGCGACGTGCGTCACGTGGGGAACATTTCCGCAGGCCGAGCGTTGTAACCAGTGTCGCGCCACTCACCGCGAGGCGCTCCGTCTCCCGCTTCCGCTCGCAGGTCTCCCCCCAGCCTTCGCCGAGCGGGGGCGGGTTTTCGCGTCCATTCGGACACTTCACCCGGCCGTGGCGATCGGCGTGGGTACCCCTCCTTCATGGGACAGGCGGCGGAGCGAGGCTCGCCCGATGGGCGGGGTTGCGACAGGAGGGCGGAGGGCTACGCTGCGAGGGTACGGTTCAGGCAACAGCCGTTCCCCCCATTCCGGTGTGCGTCCGAGCGGGAATCCCGCCCGGCACTCGATCTGTGAACGAAGGCGTCTGCCGATGTTGGTAGTGCAGCACCCCGCGACGGCGATCCCCGTCACCCGCGCGGGCCGAAGTGCGTTCGACATCAAGGTGATCCGCCCCTACTTCGGTGCCGTCATGGTCCGGATCCGGGGCGCCCTCGACGAAGAGAGCGCATCCCAGCTCGAGGCCGTCCTGGCCACCTGGGCCCACCGCAAGTTCCCCGTCCTGGTGCTCGACCTCTCGGAGGTCGACCTCCTGGACGCGGCCGGGCTGGCGGCGCTGGTCGACATCCACGACCGGACGCAGCGGGAGGTCACCACGCTGCGCGTCGTCCCGGGCGACAACCGGGTCGTGCGCCGGGCTCTCGCGGACAGCGGGCTCGACCACGCGCTCAACGTCAGCCCGCTGCCGGCGGGCTGGGAGCGCGCGACGGAGATCCCCGGCTGATCCGGCTGGCGCGCCGGCCCGCACCCGGGTGAGACTGCCCGGGTGATCACCACCATGCGGGCCTTCGTGCTCACCGGCCCGCGGGAGTTCTCCGTGCGTGCCGTACCCGTGCCCGGGGCCGTCCCCGGCGAGGTCGTCGTCGACGTCGAACGGGCCGGGGTCTGCGGCACGGACGTCGAGTTCTTCACCGGCGAGATGGCGTACCTGCACCAGGGCCATTCGGCGTACCCGATGCGGCTGGGTCACGAGTGGTCGGGCACCGTCTCGGCGCTCGGCGACGGCGTCGACCCGGCGTGGCTCGGGCGCCGCGTCATGGGCGACACCATGCTCGGCGACCGGACCTGCCGCCGCTGCCGCAAGGGCCACCAGCACACCTGCGCGCACCGCGAGGAGGTCGGCATCCGCGGCGGGCGGGCCGGCGCGCTGGCCGAGCGGATCGCCGTCCCGGCCTGGTCGCTGCACGCGCTGCCCGACTCCGTCGACCCCGTCCTCGGCGCCCTGGTCGAACCGGGTGGCAACGCCCTGCGCGCCGCCCAGGCGGCCGACGTCGGCTCCGGCGACCGCGCGCTGGTGCTGGGACCGGGGACGATCGGCCTGCTGACGGCGCTGTTCCTGCGCGCGGCCGGCGCCGAGGTACACCTGCTGGGCCGCGACGAGCCCACCCTCGCCTTCGCCCGCACCCTCGGCTTCACGCACGCCTGGACCCGCGACACCCTCCCGGCCCTGCCCTTCGACGCGGTCGTCGACGCGTCCAACGCGGCCGAGCTGCCCGCGCTGGCCCTGGACCTGGTCGAACCGGCGGGCCGGGTCGTCTACATCGGACTGGCCGGCCGGCCGAGCCTGCTCGACTCCCGCTCACTGGTCTTGAAGGACGTGACGGCGGTCGGCATCCTCTCGGCGTCCCCGGGCCTGGCGGACACGATCACGGCGTACGCGAGCGGCGCGGTGGACCCCCGGCCCCTGGTCGCGGCCACGGTCGGCCTCGACGAGGTCGGCACGGTCCTGGCCGGGGAGCACCCGGCGGGGCCAGGTCCGAAGATCCACGTCGACCCGCGGGCCTAGCCAAAACGCAGGATCGTCTCCTCGCTTTCCGCGTCGCGGGCTGCCGCGGTGCCGACGACCGTGAAGCACGCCTTCTGCGGGACCTTCAATGATCCGGCGTTGTCTGCCATGATGCCGCCCAGGTATCCGTCCAGCCAGATTGCTGTTAACTCGTGGGGGCATCAGCCAAGACATCCTTGTCCTGCGCTGTCGGGGGTGTCGTCATCGTCGGGCGGTAGTCGGTACTTGTCGGGAAGCTTTCCTACGGTAAATCCCGAGCCCGGCTGCAGACACGCATGCCGCGATCCCGGTGGCGTCGATCGAGCCGAGGAATCCGGACATCAAACCAAGGACCTTGCCAGCCCGCTTGGCCAAGGCTCTGGGTCTCGGCTACCCATCCGACGAGAGTTCTAGCGAATGAGTGAATCTTGCCTAGCCGGGCGGGCGCTGCACCTTCGACGAGATCGATGCCCATGCCTCGCTGTCGAGCACGTCGGCGGACGGTAGTCTGGAGCTGCTCGCCGCGGGCCCCGCGGCTGGAAGACACGGTGGCCCCGGCGCGCAATCTACGTGAGACGGGGGAACGGCTGCGGTGGATTCGCCGGCCGAGGTCGCCGTAGGTATGACAGTGTGTAAATTTGTCGTCGCTGCGCCAAGCATTACCTTTGTTGAGTCTCGTGAGACGGATCGATATGGATAAAAAGCGAGTATCTCATATCCTATATCCGCTCGGTTCTGTGGGTGTGAATCTGGATTGCGAGGCCGTAGATGACTTTGTTCGGGTGCGGGCCGTTTGAGGTCGAGCATGTCGATCAAATAGTGCGCGGTTGTTGAATAGTCTTGAGGTGTCGTCTGGGGATTCTCGGGTTCGCATCTATGGGATCACGCTGATCTGCAGAGGAATGTTGGCCGATGCTAGCGAGATTGCGGCCGAGACCAGGGCCGACCGTGCAAATGTGAACAAGGTATCCGGTAAGAGCGGTTTGTCAGAGCGGTGGATCGCGTAAACCAGTCCATCTGGCCGGCTGCCGAGTGTATCGGCTCTGGCGGGGTCTTTGTCTCTGACCAGTTGAAGAAACTCTGTCCAAGTTGCTGGGTCGCTGAGACTCTCGGCTGCCACGAGTCCCTGCGCGAACAGGTGGCTGAGTACAGAGGAGCCGGTTTCGCTACTGACCTTCTTTACGTGGATGAGAACATTGCCGGGCCCGAGCAGATCACAAGTCTCAAAGCCTAGGGGGTGAACCCTGGTCCTGAGCAGCTTGCGGTCAAGGCATAGGAATCGGTTGTCCACAGTTGGGACGTACGTGTTGTAGTCGCGTTCATGTACTGAGTTGGTCTTGGCATTTAGCGGTGCTGCGTTCCAAAGTGGGAGTGTCCACGTTGGAGTATTCGCGAACGCGTCAGCGACGATCCGGTCCACGTGTTGCAAGTACTTGTCGCCCAATCGGTACCAGTCGCCGTCGAGGAGGATGTAGCGGCACTCGGGGTCGATGATCTCGGCGGCCATCCAGTGGAGCGCACTGACGTTTCCGCCGAGTGAGTGACCGTTCTCGTCGAGACCGTCGATGGTGCTGGAACGCAGAGTCCGAAGCTGGTCTTCGGGGGAGCGGCCCTGGAGACCAGAGCGAAGATTGTCGATGCCGAGGTCGTGAGTGTCGATCTGGGTGCTTCCGACGTGCCCTCGATAGACCTGCACGTCAGGACCATCATAGTATTTCGCTGGGTAGGCGATGCCGACCTCGCCTCGGTTTGTGTCCGGCTGTGCCAGCAGGTCGGCTGCTGTCGAGTCGAGTATGTCGTGCAGGTCGTGGCCGGGGGCAAGTCGGCGCACCCACTGCAAGGGCTCCAGTCGGTCCCGCACCTTCATTTGAGCGACAACCTGGGTCAGCTCCCGCAAGTCCGAGGTCAGGGATTCCCCCTGGATGCCCAGCGGAAGCTGGACGCCGTCGCCACACTCCAGGCTGAGCCGGAAGTTGCGGTAGGTGCCACGCCGCCGGACGTATGACAGGTCCACCGTCACGTCACCATGGACTTTGCCGCTCAGCTTGCGCACCAGTTCCGCATGCTCCCGCAGGCCGAATGCCCACAGGCCCTGGCCGCCAGGGACCATGTTCTGGTCAACCCTCGCCTTGGCGCTGAGTGCCCATCGCGTGATGCGACGGATCTCATCGGGGTCCAGTAGTCGAACTGCTACGTCGAGTCCAAACTCGCGGTCTAGCTTGCTATCCCGCAAGTATCGCCATCCGTGGCCAAACGTCAGGGCGTAGTTGACGTCATCGATTCGCAAGAATATAGCCGCGGATGCGGTCGTGCTGGTGAATCCGAGATCGACTCCGGTCAACGATTTGATGGCTGGCACCCAGTCCACTGCGTCCGCTGGAGACTCACCGGAAATGAGCAATCCTGAATTTGGCCCGACCCGAACTTCACGGCGGGTGAACGTTTCATGAGTATCTTCGAGTATCTTCGGTGCCGCAAGTTCTAGGAGAGAATCCGATGGGTACATCCGATACAGACTCATCTTTCGTGTTGGCGATAAGGTGGTGGGATCGCCAGATTCTATGAGGTCTTCGGTCATCTTGGATCGATATCAACACTTGGTCGTTTGGTCCATGGCTCGAGGGTACGATCACTCGATCGGTGCTTCAACGAGACCGTAGAGTTATCTGAATGGGGCAGAAACTGGTCAATTTATTGACAATCTTCCTTAGGTGTTCAATCTGGTTGAACACCTCTCGCAAGCATCTTGCCAAGTGTGCAGGTATCGAGCCTAAAGCCATTCGAAGTTATCGATATCGTGCTTGCTGTGGCCCCACTTGCCGTTTTGATGGGTGGACGTATCTGTTAACGCTCCCTCTGGTTGTGGCGCCAACAACTTGAGAGAGCATTCATTATTATTTATCCCGGTATCGATTATCCGGCTGGAGCGCCTGTCGATAAAACTCTTAGCATCTCGACGGAGCGCGGCTTTCGTTTGAAGATAATTCGGCGGTCCTGAGATTTTTGCCTGTTTAATTGGTTGCAAAACCCGCGGACTTCAATGTCGGCACTTCCTTCGCAATGCAATTAAGAAGGTTGCCTACTTCTCGCTTTGGCTCAGTCGTGCAAAATTAATTTCAAACACGGATGGTTGGTGTGGTAGCGACTGCTTGTGAGGGCTGCCTTGGGTTCGGGGTGCCCACTGGGCTGCGCACCCAAAATTTACGTATTTATCTAGTATGTCCTGGTTGAGATGCTTTCAAACAGCTTAAGCTTTGCATGTCGAACCGAGTGTCTGCGTTGTGTTGTCGAACAAAGGTCGTTCTGGGTTACTGCGTGGACCTACTCCGAGCCCTGCAGCTCGATGGCGCTCTCCGCCTGAGCGTGGCTCAGGACAGGCCGAGCATCCGGATCGCGTTGTCCTTCAGGATCAGGGGCCGGACCTCGTCCTTGATGTCCAGCTCGGCGAAGTCCGCCAGCCAGCGGTCCGGGGTGATGACCGGGAAGTCCGAGCCGAACAGGACCTTGCGCTTCAGCAGGGTGTTCGCCGCGCGGACCAGCTGGGGCGGGAAGTACTTGGGGGACCAGCCGGACAGGTCGATGTAGACGTTCGCCTTGTGCGTCGCCACCGAGATCGCCTCGTCCTGCCACGGCACCGACGGGTGGGCCAGGATGATCGTCAGGTGCGGGAAGTCCGCCGCGACGTCGTCGAGCAGCATCGGGTTCGAGTAGCGCAGCTTGATGCCGCGCCCGCCGGGCAGGCCCGCGCCGATCCCGGTCTGGCCGGTGTGGAACAGCGCCGGGACGCCGAGCTCGCCGATCGCCTCGTACAGCGGGTAGAAGCGCGGGTCGTTCGGCTCGAAGCCCTGCAGGCTCGGGTGGAACTTGAAGCCGCGGACGCCGTGCTCGGCGACGAGCCGGCGCGCCCGGTGCACGGCGGCCTTGCCCGAGTGCGGGTCGACCGAGCCGAACGGGATGAGGACGTCCGGGTGCGCGGCGGCCGCGTCGGCGATCTCCTCGCTCGACAGCGCGGGGTGCCCGGTCGCGGCCGGCGCCTCGACGGTGAACACGACCGCGGCCATGTTTCGCGCGCGGTAGTGCTCGGCGATCGCGGTCACCGTCGGCGTCCGGTCCTGGTCGGCGCGGAAGTACTTCGCCGACGCGTCGAGCAGCTCCTGGTCCAGCGCGAAACAGCCGTGGCCGTCCTGCTCGACGTGGGTGTGGACGTCGATGGCGGTCAGTGCGGAAAGGTCCACGAGGTTCTCCCGAGCGTCAGGGCAGGTCGGGCTGCGCGGCCTTGGCGGCCAGCAGCTGGGCGAGGACGGCGTCGCGGGCGGCGACGAGGCGGGCTTGGCCGGTTTCGGCGAGTTCGGCGTCGACCCCGGCGACGAGCGTCTCGGCGAGCTCCGGCGTCAGGTGCACCTGGCCGAGGTCACGCCACCACTCCTCGGTCGGCGGGCCGAGGTGCCGCAGGACGTGCGCCAGCCCGCCGGGGCCGCCGGAGAGGTGCTGGTTGACGAACGGGCCGAGCACCGCCCAGCGCAGCCCGGGCCCGTACGCGATGGCCGTGTCGATGTCGGCGACCGTCGCGACCCCGCGTTCGACCAGCGAATACGCCTCCTGCCACAGCGCGGCCTGGAGCCGGTTCGCGATGTGGCCGGGGACCTCCCGCGACAGCCGGATCGGGCGTTTGCCGACCGAGGTGTAGAACGCCACCGCCCGGTCGACGACCTCGGGCGCGGTGTCGCGGCCGGGCACGACCTCGACGAGCGGGATCAGGTGCGGCGGGTTGAACGGGTGCCCGATCACGACCCGCTCGGGGTGGCGCGGGCAGCCGCGGGCGATGACGCTGGGCAGCAGCCCGGACGAGCTGCTCGCCAGGACGACTTCCGGCCGCGCGGCCTCGTCGAGGACGGCGAACAGCGCGTGCTTGACGTCCTCGCGCTCCGGGCCGTTCTCCTGCACGAAGTCCGCGTGGGCGGCCGCTTCACCGGCGTCGGCGACGAACCGCAGGCGATCGGTCGGTGTGCCTTCGAGAGCGCCGCGCAACCGTTCTTCGGCGCCCGGGGCCGGATCGGTGGCCACGACGTCGAGGCCGTTCGCGAGGAAGAGCGCGGTCCAGCTCGCGCCGATCACGCCGGTGCCGACGACCGCGACGGTGCTCATGCGCGCGCCTGGAAGGGGTCGAGGGCCGTCGGATCGGCCAGGACGTCGCGGCCGACGACGTCTTCGGGGCGAGCGCCGAGGAGGATTTTCTTCACGGGCAGCTCCAGTTTCTTCCCGGTGCGGTTGCGGGGGATCACCGGGACGGCGGTGATCTCGTCCGGCACGTGCCGCGGCGACAGCGCGCTCTTCAAGACGCTCTTGATGCGGTGGCGCAGGTCGTCGTCCAGAGCGCCGTCGTGCAGCACGACGTAGAGCCGCAGGTCGCCGTTGCCGCCCGCCGGGTCCTCCAGGTGCACCACGAGGGAGTCGTCGACCTCCGGCAGCTCCTCGACGACCGTGTAGAACTCGGCCGTGCCCAGCCGGACGCCGCCGCGGTTGAGGGTGGCGTCCGAGCGGCCGGCGATGACGCAGCCGCCGTCCGGCGAGAACCGCACCCAGTCGCCGTGCCGCCAGACGCCGGGGTAGTCGGCGAAGTACGTTGCGCGGTAACGAGAATCCGGGTCGGTGACCGGCCGGTCGCCCCAGAACCCCACCGGCATCGACGGCATCGGCGCGGTGATCACCAGCTCACCCAGCTCGCCGACGACCGGCTCGCCGCGGGAGTCGAACGCCTTCGCGTCGACGCCGAGACAGGGCCCCGAGATCTCCCCGGCCCGCACCGGTTGCAGGGGACTGCCCTGGACGATCCCGCTGCAGACGTCGGTGCCGCCGCTGCCGACGTTGAGCAGGACGCCGGGGAACCGCTCGGCCACCCACCGGTAGCCCTCGGCGGGCAGCGGGCTGCCCGCCGAGCCGATCTGGCGCAACGCCGACAGATCGAGGTCCGCCGCCGGGTCGAGACCCGCTTTCCGGCACGCCATCAGGAAACCCGGGCTGGCGCCCATCAGCGTCGCGCGGGTTTCCGCGGCGAGCCGCCACTGCCAGGCGAGGTCCGGGTGCAGCGGGTTGCCGTCGACCAGGACGATGGACGCGCCGGTCAGCAGCCCCGACAGGAGCGCGTTCCACATCATCCAGGCGGTGGTGGAGAACCACAGCATCCGGTCGCCGGGGCGCAGGTCCCAGCTGAGGCCGTGGTTCTTGAGGTGCTCCAGCAGCAGCCCGCCGTGGCCGTGCACGATCGGCTTCGGTTTTCCCGTGGTACCGGAAGAAAACAGGACGCACAGCGGGTGCGCGAACCCGACCGGCTCGAAGCCCGGCTCACCCGGGTTGCCGAGCAGCTCGGTCCAGCCACTGGCGTCGTCGCCGTACGCGACGTGGACGACGTGCTCGAGGGTCGGCAGCCCGGCCACGATCTCCGCGACTTCACTACCGCGATCGACGTCCTTGGTGCCGTACCGGTACCCCGAGACGGTCAGCAGCACCTTCGGCTCGACCTGCCCGAACCGGTCGATCACCGCGCGGGCCCCGAATTCCGGCGCGCACGACGCCCAGACGGCGCCGAGGCTGGCCGTGGCGAGGTACGCGACGACGGTCTCGGGAATGTTGGGCAGGTAGGCGACAACGCGGTCGCCGCGTCCGACTCCCAGCCGCCTGAGACCGGCGCGGGCTTTCGAGACTTGGTCGCGAAGCTGCGCCCAGGTCAGCTCGACGCGCTCGCGGGTCTGCGAATAGGCGATCACCGCGACCTCGTCGTCCGGCCGGTGGCCGAGTGCGTGTTCGGCGTAGTTGAGCGTGGCGCCCGGAAACCATTCGGTGCCCGGCATCCGCGGGTCGGGGACGACCGCGGTCTCGGGCGTGTGGAAGCGGACCCCGAAGTAGTCGCGGATCGACGACCAGAAGCCGTCGAGATCGGTCACCGACCAGCGGTGCAGGCTCGCGTAGCCGTCGAAGTCGAGGCCGCGCCGGGTGCTCAGCCAGCCGAGGTAACGGCCGATTTCCGTGGTGTCGCGGACGTCGTCGGCGACGGGCCGCAGGGGCGTCACCGGGCGACCTTCGCCGCACGCTTGTCCAGGAACGCCCGCATCCGGTCCTGGGCCTCGGTGCTGCCGCTGGCGACGGCCGCCATCAGCGCCTCCAGCAGGTACCCCTCGGCCGGGTTGGCCTCGGCGATGCGCGGCAGCGCCTGCAGCACCGCGAACGTCGTGATCGGCGACGTCGCGGCGATCTTGCGGGCCAGGCCGAGCGCGTGCTCCAGGCCCTCACCCGGCCCGACGAGGTAGTGCGACAGCCCGGCGGCGTGGCCCTCGCCGGCGTCGAGGACGCGGCCGGTGAGCATCAAATCGGTCATCCGGTGGGCGCCGATCAGCCGCGGCACTCGCACCGAACCGCCACCACCGACGAACAGCCCGCGCTGGCCCTCCGGCAGCGCGTAGAACGCCGTCGGCTCGGCGACCCGGATGTGCGTGGCCGACGCGAGTTCGAGGCCGCCGCCGATGACCGCGCCCTTGAGCACCGCGACGACCGGCACGCGCCCGCGTTCGATCCGCTCGAACGCGCGGTGCCACATCATCGAGTGCTGCAGGCCCTCGAACGCGTCCCGCTCGGTGAGTTCCGACAGGTCGAGCCCGGCGGAGAAGTGGTCGCCCTCGGCGTCGAGCACGACGGCTTTCACCCCAGCCGGCGGGTTGCCGAAGAACGTCTCGAGGCCCAGGACGGTGGCGTCGTCGAGCGCATTGCGCTTCTTCGGCCGCGACAGCCGCAGCACGGCGACGTAGTCGTGCAGTTCGAGGTCCAGTGTGCCGATCATCGGGCTCCGTAGGTTTGGGCGGCTTGCTTGCGCAGCTCGACGCGGCGGATCTTGCCGGTGGCGTTGCGCGGCAGCGCGTCGACGAACCGGACGTACTTCGGCACCTTGTAGCGCGCCAGGTGCTGTTCCAGGTGCGCGCGGAACGCGGCTTCGTCCGGCTCCGCGCCGTCGCGGGCCACGACGTAGGCCGCGCCGACCTCGCCCCAGCGCTCGTCCGGCACGCCGACCACGGCGCACGCGTCGACGGCGTCGAGCTGGACGGCGATCGCCTCGATCTCGGCGGGGTAGACGTTCTCGCCGCCGGAGATGATCAGGTCCTTGACCCGGTCGACGATGTGGGCCCAGCCGTCGTCCTCGACGCGGACGACGTCCCCGGTGCGGAACCACCGCTCGTCGACGAAGCTCGCCGCCGTCTCCTCGGGCCGGTTCCAGTAGCCGGTGAAGACGTGCGGGCCCCGGACGAGCAGCTCGGCGGGCTCGGCGCTCAGCGGTCTGACGCCGTCGGCGGCGACGTCGGTGAAGAAGTGCGGCACCCCGGCGGCGACGGGGTGGTCGAGCGTGCCGTCGTGGGTGGCCATGAAGACGCCGGGGGAGGCCTCGGTCATGCCGTAGCCCTGCAGCAGCCGGACGCCGCGGTCGAGCCACGCCCGCGCGACGCGTTCGGCCACCGGTGAGCCGCCGTAGAGCACGCAGGTCAGCGAGCCGAGGTCGGTGGCCGCCCACGTTTCGTGGCGGCACATCATCTCGAGCATCGTGGGGACGGCGGAGAAGCTCGTGATCCCGGCTTCGGCGATGCGGGCGAGGATCGTCCCGGCGTCGAACCGGGCGACCGGCTCGACGCTGCCGCCCTTGAACAGCGTCGGCAGCGTGATCTGGCCCAGGCCGACGCAGTGGAACAGCGGCGCGATGCAGAGGGCCTTGTCGGTGCCGAGGACGTCCAGGTGGGCGAGCTGGTTGACGGTGTTCCAGGTCAGGTTGCCGTGGGTGAGGACCGCCGCCTTCGGGCGGCCGGTGGTGCCGGAGGTGTAGAGCAGCAGGCAGGGGTCGTCGAGGCCGACCTCGGGTTCGGGTGGTGGTCCTTCGGTGAGGTCTCCGGTCTTCACGACCTGGAGCTCGTGGGGGCCGGCCGCGGCGACGAGATCGTCGGCGTCCGGGCTGTGCACGAGGACCGACGCGCCGCTGTCGCCGAGCATGTAGCGGATCTCGGCGGGGGAGAGCCGATAGTTGAGCGGCACGAAGATCGCGCCGCAGCGGGCGGTGGCGAAGAGCGTCTCGAACACGCTGATGTCGTTGACGCCGAGGTAGGCGACCCGGTCGCCCGGCCGCACGCCGCGCCGGGTCAGGTCCCCGGCCAGCCGCTCGACGCCGTCGGCGAGCTGGGCGTAGGTGAGGGTGCGCCCGGCCTGCGTCAACGCGGTGCGGCCGGGGTCGATCCGTGCTCGCCGCGCCGGCCAGCTGCCCAGGCCGAAGTCCGCGCTCATCCGCTCGCCTCCTGATATCAGGAACCCTGATACGAATCAGGATGCGCGCGGGCCGCGGCGGGTGTCAAGTGTTCAGCGGCGGACGACCTTCAGGTCGGCCACCTCCAGCAGTCCGTCCAGCTCGACGTGGGCCTTGCGCTGCCGCGGGTCGGGGGCCAGGCCCTCGGCGCGGACGACGTCCAGCAGGCGGCTGGCCAGCGGCAACACCATGTGACGGCCCCAGCAGCGTTCACTCACGTGGCCGAACGGCAGGTATCCCGGCTGGGTGTCGGCGTCCAGGTCCGCCCAGCGCTCCGGGTGGAACTCGTCGGGGTCGTCCCAGAGCGCGGGGGAGCGGTGGCTGACGATCGGCAGCAGCAGGAGGTCGTCGCCGGGGGTGATGCGCGCGTCGACCTCGGTGTACTCGGGTGAGCGGACGCGCAGGATGTTCCACGACGGCGGCAGCAGCCGGAGGGCCTCGTTGATGACGTGCTCGTTCGGGACGTCGTCGGCGAACGGCGCGCCGAGCCAGACCGCGTTGGTGACCAGGGCGGCGACGGTGAAGCAGATGGGCGCCGCGACGCGGCGGTAGAGGTACATCCGGAAGCGGCGCTCGGCGAAGTCGTCCGCCGCGAGGACGTGGCGCGCGAGGGTGGACAGCTCCCGGCCCTCGGGGGACGGCGGCAGCACCGCGGACCCGGTGGTGACGGCCGACCAGGTGAGCTTCGGGGTCAGCTCCAGCCGCCGGTCGACGAGGGTCCGGAACCGGCGGGTTTCGGGGCCGAACACCAGGTCACGCAGGTGCGCGTGGGGTACCGCCGGCCACTTGCCGGTGAGGTCGGGGCGGCCCACGGGCTTCTTGAGCGCGGCCCGGACGTCGGCGCCGACGGCCTGCATCAGGCCGGCGGACTCCGTCCGGGTGACGCGGCGCCCGAGGACCGGCTTGAAGGTGGGCCGTTCCTCGGCGTTCGCCGGCCGGGCCTTCAGCAGGGCGTTCATCAGCTCGGGGTCGGCGACGCCGATGGTGTCCGGTTCGAGCCGGAAGAGCTCACCACCCCGGTGCTCCCGCAGCAGCTGGTCGATCCGGGGCGCGAAGACGGTGTGTTTTGTCCGGTTGCCGGCGGAGATAACCACTTTTTTCGCGCTCCTTCGAAGAAACGGAGGGCCGGTTCCGGAGATCCCGGAACCGGCCCGGATCCGGTGTGTGGATCAGATCCAGCCGTACCAGGCGTAGGCCTTCAGGCTCTTCGAGGGGAGCGCTTTCTTGACGAGACGAACCAGCTTCATCGAGTGACTCCTTCGTTCGTGTGAAAGGGATCCCGCGGTAGCGGCCACCCGGGGACCACAGTACGGGGACCGCGTGCCGGTTGGTCAAGAACGAACTTCCGATTGTCCGTTCCCTGTCCGGTTACCGGTGTGCGGGAATGCCCTACGAACGTCGGTATTGCCTGTCGATGTATTCGATGATAGGGAATGGTTTTACACACACGTATTTCATTCTTCACATTCGTGTCTCCGGCGGCATGTTCGAGACCGCCTCCGGCTGGGTAGCCAGGGAGGAAGCGGGCGACGCCCGCCGAGACGAGTGGAGAGGTGAAGCTCATGGGCGACGCTGCGGTCGGGCAACGAGTGAAGACGGCGGCGGCCGGCGTGCGGGAGCTCGCCGTCGAGGCCGCGCGAGTGGGTGCGGACGCGGCCGCACGGGCGGTGGAGATCACCGACCGGAAGGTGGCCGAAGGAGCCGACGAGCTCGCGGCGGTGGGCCGCAAGGCCACGAAGGACTGGGACAAGGGCACGCGGGCGTCCCGCCGCGAGCTGCGGGTGAACTCCGTCGCCGCGCGCGACGAGGTCCTGGCCCGCGCGGCGAAGATGCGCGACCCGGGCCGCAAGGCCGCGGAAGCGGTCGCGGCCGTGGTGAGCTCGACGGGCGATTCGAGCCGCAAGCGCCGCAAGACGGTGGCGACGGCGAAGAAGGACCTGACGGCGGCGCTGGCCGAAGCGAAGAGCGCGGCCAAGGGCGAGCGCGACCGCAAGCCGCGCTGGCCGTGGCTGGTGGCCGTGGCGGTCGTCGGTGCCGGGGTGGCGGTCATCCTGCGGGCCAAGCGCACCAACCCGCTGGTCGAGCAGGACAAGTTCGAGGGTGCGACGCCGAAGGAAGAAGCGGTGGCCCGGGTGAACGGCCACGCGGCCACTCCCCAGGAGGCGCCGAAGCCGCCGGTGACACCGGTCGCGACCCCGCCGAGCACCGCACCGAAGCCCCCGGTGACCCCGCCGAAGCCGGCGGTCGGCGCAGCCAAGCCCCCGGCGAAGCCGACGGCCGCCCCGGACAACGGCACGAAGAAGCCGGCGGCGAGCCCGGAGAACACCCCGAAGCGGTAGTGGTTCTTCGCTGAGTTTCGCGGCTGGTGTGATGTCGGTGGCGGGCCGGGAGAACGGCTTGAAGGGGTAGTGGTTCTTCGTCGAGGTTCGTGGCCGGTGTGAAGCTGGCGGCGAGCCCGGAGAACGGCCCGAAGGGGTAGTGGTTCTTCGTCGGGTTCGCGGCGGGTGTGATGTCGGTGGTGAGCTGGGAGAACAGCCTGAAGGGGTAGTGGTTCTTCGCTGAGTTTCGCGGCCGGTGTGATGTCGGTGGCGAGCCGGGAGAACGGCTTGAAGCGGTGTGGTTCTTCGCTGAGGTTCGCAGCCGGTGTGAAGCCGGTCCGCGGGCCGGAAGAACGGCCTGAAGTGGTTCTTCGTCGAGGTTCGCGGCCGGTGTGGAGCCGGTCGCGGGCCGGGAGAACAGCCCGAAGAGGTAGCAGTTCTCCGGTGACAGCTCGCGGTCGGGTGAAGAAGCCGGTGGCTAGCCGGGAGAACGGTCTGAAGGTGATCGGGAGGGGCTCCTCGCGGGCCCTGCCGGTGAAGCTGGTTGCTCCGCGGCGCATCGAGCGCCGCGGAGCTTCTTGCGTTCGGAGCTGCCCACGATGGGAGATGACCTTCAGTCCGGGCGTGGGCGAGGCTGTTCGCGGGAGCCGACCGCCCGTTGGCACCGTGCCGGACGTGCCGGGCTTAAGGTTCACCAAAGGTTCTTTCGCGCGAACCGTGTCACCTGAGCGCTTTAGCACGGAACAGCAAACCGAATCAACCTTAAGTTCAGGTCAAGAACCGGGAGTTTTGGTGCTATCTTGACAAGGGAAACGCGCCGTGCGGCCCGGGTAAACGGGCAACGCGGTTGCCCGAACTCCCCTCCGGGCCGTTCGCGAATTGTTCGCCGGTGCGCGGTGCGGAATTCGCCCCGTGGGGGCGGGGTACGGTCCCGCCGGTGCCGGGATCGGGTCGCTGACCAGGGGATTTTCCTGCGGGACCGTCGATACCGAACCTTCGGTGCGGCCCGTCCCGCAAGGCGGGTTCGGTGGCCACGAACTTCTCTTCCACTCACCCGGAATTCGTTGACCGTGCTGATAACCCCTTCGTAGTGTCTGCCGTGTCCTCATCAGGGGACGAGCATTGGTGGACACGCAAAGCTCAGGAAGAAGGGGGCTTTCCATGGCCGGCATCCGAACCATTTCCCCGATCGGCCCGCGCACGCTGGACGCGGCCCGTGACGCACGAACCGGAATCATCGGCGACTTCGTGGAAAGCGCGGACATGCCGCTGGCCGCGCTCGGCGCCGGGCTGCGGCTCGGCGGGGGCAACGCCGCTTTCTTCCGCTGGCTCGGCCGCCGCCCGGCCGAGGTGCTCGGCGAGTCGTTCCCCGAGCTCGTCGCCACCGGCCCGGACTACCTGCGCGAGCGGCTGAACCGCGTCGCCGAAGGGCGTGAGCAGCGCTTTCGCGGCAGCGTCAGCGGCCTGGTGCCGGCCGGCGCCGACCGCGTGACCATCGTGGCCGGCCGGATGCGGGCGCCCGGTGCGGCGATCCTGCTGACCGTGCTGCCGGAGACGGCCCCGGCGGGCCTCGCCGGGGCCCGCGCGGAGCTCGCCGGCTCGGTCACCGGCATCGAAGCCAAGATCCTGCAGGGCATCGCGAGCGGCATGTCCAGCCTGGAGATGGCCGACAAGTTCTACCTGAGCCGCCAGGGGATCGACTACCACGTCGCCCGCCTGCAGCGGAAGTTCAAGTCACGCAACCGCGTCGAGCTGATTTCGCGGGCCTTCGCCTCCGGGCTGCTCGACTCCACGGCGTGGCCGCCGCGGGTGCCGGAGTGCCGCCGCGCGAGCTGACGCCGCCGCCGATCATGACGCGGAAGTGGCCGTGCGGTGAAGCTCCCGCATGGTCACGGTGCGGTCCTCGTAACCGGTTCCGGCCCGCCGGGCCGTCACCGTGGTCCTCCCGGGTGGTTACGCAACGACGTTGTGTCGCCCCAAGTGCACATTTGAGCGGACAACCTGTCCCTGCTTCGTGGCCTTTGGGGCAAAACCGCTGGTGAAAGCCCCATTCATGCCCGACTTCGCATCTCCTTCGGCACCCACCGTACTGCTCAGATGAGCACGGGGATCCCGGTAGTGAGGGATAACCCCTGCCGGGTGTGGTCGCTCTATTCGGTAAGACGATCACGCGATGAGATGGAAGCACGTGAAGGACTGTTCGCTCTGTGTGACGGGAACGGGTCCGATGGGAGGACGGGGAAACGGGATGGCAGACCGGGACGCCGGGACAGCCGGGCGGACGCCGGCCGGACGCGACGCCGAGCTGAGCTGGCTCGCCGCACGCCTGAGCGCCGGCGCACCCCGGGAAAGCTCCGTCGTCGTCCTGCGCGGCCGGGCCGGCATCGGCAAGACCAGCCTGCTCGACGCCGCACTGGCCGCCCGCTCGGACACCGTCGTCTGCCGGAGCGCGGGCGTGGCCGGTGACGCCGCCGCGGCGTCCCGGGGCCTGCTCGCCGCGCTGCGCGAAGCCGGCGCCCCGGTCGCGGACCCGGAACCCGAACCGGACGCGTTCGCCGCGTGGTACGAGGACTTCGCCGCCTGGGCGGCCGGGAAACCCGGGATCGTGTTCGCCGTCGACGACGTCCAGTGGTGCGACGAGCCGACCCTGCGGTGGCTCAGCCTGCTCGCCCGCCGCGCCACCCGGCTGCCGCTGCGGATGATCCTGGTCCGGTCGGCCGCCGACGGCCCGGCCGGCGCGGCCGAGCGGCTCTCCGACCTCGAATCCTGGTACGGCACCGAAGTCCTCGACCTCGGCCCGCTGCCCACCTCGGCGGTCGCCGCGCTGGCGCGCGAGGCCGTCGGCTCGGAGCCGGGGGAGCGGTTCGTGCGGCACTGCGTCGAGCAGTCCGGCGGGAACCCGTTGCTGCTGCGGGAGATGCTCGACGAGCTGCGCAAGGTCGCGGCCGGTGTGGCGCCGGTGGCCGGGTCCGCGGCCGGGTCGGCGCTGATCCGCTCGTTGTTCGCCGGCGTCCCCGGCTACGCCCGGACCGTCGCGACGGCCGTCGCGGTGCTCGGCGGCCAGGACCTGTGGATGGTCGCGCGGCTGGCCGAAGTGCCGGTGCGCACCGCCGAGACCGCCGTGGAAGTGCTGCGCAGCCAGCACATCCTGGCGCCCGAGGGCCTCGCCTTCCGGCACGACCCGGTGCGCGACGGCCTGCTCGGCGCCGTCGATCCCGCCGAGCTGAGCCGGCTGCGCCGCGCCGCCGCGACCCTGCTGAGCGACGCCGCCGGGTCCCCGGAAGAGGTGGCCGAGCAGCTGCTCGAACTCGACGCGCTGGAACCGTGGATGGGCGACCTGCTGCGCGACGCCGCGCGCAGCGCCTGCGACCGGGGCGCGCCCTGGGACGCGGTGCGCTACCTGCGGCCCGCGGCCGCCGCCCGTCCGTCCGACGCCGGGCTGGCCGTCCAGCTCGCCGAGACCGTCGCGCTGCTCGAGCCGGCCGGCGGGTTCGACCTGCTGCTGCGGGCCCTCGACCTGCAGCGGGACCCGGCCGAGCGGGCCCGCACCGCGGTGAAGCTGGGCCGGCTGGCGCTGGTCGCCCGGCGGTGCGCCGCCGCGGTGACCGTGCTGGAAAGCGCTCTCTCCGAGCTCGGCGCGGAGTCGGATCCCCAGCTGCGGGTGTCCCTCGAGGCGTTGCTGTGCCTGGTCGGCATCGAGGACCGCGAGAGCCTGCCGAAACTCGGCGCCCGGCTGCGTCCCGGGGACGACGTCGTCGACGCCGGGCACCTGGCGGTCTGCGCCGTCGTCGCCGCGCTCGACGGCGCCCGTTCGCGGCAGTCGGCCGAGTGGGCGATCCGCGCGATCCGCGGGTACGACCCGATCGCCGACGACTCGGCGGTCAGCGCGACCGTCCTGGCGTTGCTGCTGGCCGACGAGGTCGACGTGGCGCGCGACGAGCTGAGCCGCGTGATCGAGCTGGTCCCGGCCCAGCGCAGCGAGTACCTGGCCTTCCGCGGCCTGCTCGGGCACTGGTGCGGCGACCTCACCGCGGCGGCCGCGGACGCCGGGCAGGCCTACGCGCTCGGCCGCCGCGCCGACGGCCGCACCGGCGGCGTCGTGCCGCGGATCGCCCTCGCTACGGTCGTCGCGCAGCAGGGCGACACCGCGAAGGCGGCGGAGCTGCTGCGGGAAGCGGACTCGCCGCAGCTGTGGGAGCACACGGTGATGCGGCCGTGGTTCCAGCTCGTCGACGCGCGGGTCCACTGGGCGTCCGGGGACCTCGACGCGGCGCTGGCGTTGTTCCGCCGATGTGGGGAAAGCCTGGACGAGGTCGGCATCGGTAACCCGCTGCTGGCGCCGTGGTGGTTCGAGGCCGCGTGCCTGCTGGCCGACGACGGGCAGTATGACGCCGCGGCCGACCTGGCCGCCGACGGCACCGGCCCGGCGCTGCGCTGGGGCACCCCGCGCGCGGTCGGCATGGCCCGCCTCGCCACGGCGGTCGCCACCCCCGGCGACGACCGGATAGGCCTGCTCGAGGAAGCGGCCGCCATCCTGGCCGGCTCGCCGGCCCGCCTGGAGGAAGCGCTGGCGGAGTTCCAGCTCGGCCGCGCGCTGGTCGAGGCGGGGGATACGGCGGCGGCCCGCGCCCGCCTGCGACGCGCAGCGGAGCTGAGCCTCCGCAGCGGCGACCGCCGGCTGCTCCACCGCGCCCAGCAGACGGCGGCCGAGGCAGGCATCCCAAGCCAGGTGAAGCCGGTGGCGACGCTGAGCCCGGCCGAGCGCCTCACGGCGGGGCTCGCCGGCCGCGGGGTAAGCAACCGGGTCATCGCGGAGCGGCTGTTCGTGACGGTCCGGACGGTGGAGACCCACCTGACGAGCGTGTACCGCAAGCTGCGCATCACGGGCCGCGCCGAGCTGGCGGCGGCGCTCGACCAGACGGATGACGGCCGCCCGGGTGTGCTCGGCGGTGTCCGATGACCACGGCACCCGGTGACGCTTTCCTTGCCGCAGAACGTTTTTCTGGCAACGTGCCCGTTCTCGGAGGACGGTCGGTACGCCCGCTTGCCTTGCGGACCGAGGGTTCGTGGCTCGGAGCCGTCCGGTGAGCGCCGTGCGGCGGTTCGAAGCCGACGGTGGTGATCTGCTCGTCGAACGGGAAACCGAGCTGCGGCTCCTCACCGATCTCCTCGGGGACCTCGAACTCGGCCGCGCCGGGTCCGCCCTGGTCCTCGGCCCCGCTGGGAGCGGGCGGACCGCGTTGCTCGGCGAAATCGCCGCGCGGGCCGCCGAACGAGGGCTGCAGGTGTTCGCCGCTCGCGGGTCGGCCACCGAAGCCGACCTGCCCTACGGCCTGCTCTCCCAGCTGCTCACCCCCGTGCCGGAGCTGGCGGACCTCCCGTGGCTGCGCGCCGCGCTCGAAGGCGGGCCCGATCTGCCCGTGCTGCACGAACTGCTCTGCCAGCGGCTTCTGGAATCGGCGCGGCGGCGGCCCGTCCTGCTCGTCGTCGACGATCTCACTCTCGCCGACGAGGAGTCCGCCGCTTGGCTGGCCGCGCTGCAGCGGCGTCGCGGGCACGATCCCGTGCTGCTGCTCGCCGCCCACTCCGGGGCGGCCGGGTCCGACGGCGAGGAGCCGGTGGGGGGCCTGCCCTGGGAGAACCGGCACGTCGTGCGGCTGCGGCCGCTGAGCGAGGCCGCCGTCCGGCGGGTGGTGCACGCCGGGCCGGCGCCGCGCCCGCCCGTCACCGAGGTGTACCAGGCCACGCGCGGCAACCCCGCGCTGCTGACCGAGGTGCTCGCCCGCGCGGCCGCCGGCCCCGGGCCGGAGATCGACGCGATCACCGCGGACGTCCGGCGTGACGTCGTGCTCGACCTGCTCGCCCGGCTGCCCGCCGACCTCGCCGCGCTGGTGCGGACGATCGCCGCGGTCGGCACCCTCGACGAGGCCTACCTGCGGCCGCTCGCCGGCCCGCTCGGCATGCCGCTGAGCCGCGCGCTGCGCGTGCTGGCCGACTCCGGCCTGGTCGGCACCGACCCGGCCGAGCCGATGAACCCCCAGGTGGTCACCTGGGTGCTGGCCGCGACCGGCCCGGCCGAGCGGGCCGCGACGCGCCGCCGCGCCGCCGAGCTCGGGCACCGCCGGGCCGCGCCCGAGGAGGACGTCGCCGGGCTGCTGCTCGGCTCGGAGCCGGTCGGCGAGGCCTGGGCGCTGGAGACGTTGCGGGCGGCCGCGTTGCGCCGCCGCGAGGTCGGTGACCACGCCGGCGCGGCCCGCTACTACCGCCGGGCGCTGGCCGAACCGGTGGCCGCCGGGACGTCGGCGCGGCTGCGTCTCGAGCTCGAGACGGTCGAGGCGTCGTCGTGCCACTTCACCGGGGACCTGCGGCTGGCCCGCGCGACCCGGGTGTCGGCCGACGGCGACTCTGTCCGAACGCGACTGTCCGCAGTGGACCTGATGATGCAGCGGGGCGCCAAGGACGACGCGCTGCGCGAGCTGGCCGGCCTGAGCGGCGCGGCGCTCGGCGACCGCGACCGCGCGGACCTCGCGGCGCTGCACTGGCTGGCCGAAGGCGCCGGCAGCGGCGCCGCCACCCTCGGCATCCCGGCCGCGGCGGACGTCGATCCGGCCGCGATGAGCCCGGCGCAGGCGGCCGCCGCGTCGTGGCTGACGACGACGGCCTGCCGGGACGCCAAGGCGGCCCGGCGCCTGGCCCGCCGGGCCTGCGAGTCGCCGCACGAGCGGATTTCCCTGTACTCGCCGCGGCTCGCGCTGGCCGCCACCCTCGCCCAGACCGACGACGTCCTGGAGGCCCTTTCCGTCTACGACGGGGTGCTGGCCGACGCCAGCGCGGCCGGGGCCAGGGTGCCCGTCGCGCTGGCGCTGACCGGCCGCGCCTGGATCCACCTGCAGCGCGGCCGGGTCCAGGACGCCGAAGAGGCGCTGGCCGAGGCCACCGCGGCCGGTCCGCCGGGCGGCTGGCCGCCGACCGTGGCCGGGTCGCTCGGCACCGTCGCGATCGCCGCCGCGCTCACCCGCGGGGACCTCGCGGCCGCCCAGTGCGCCGTCGACGCGACGGCCGGCGACGGCAGCCTGCGGTTCTCCTCGCCGTACCTGCTGTTCATGCGCGGGCTGCTGGAGCTCGACCTGAAACGCCACCAGCGGGCGCTGGGCCTGTTCCAGGAGTGCGGCCGGCGGATGAACGCCGTCGGCTGGACGAACCCCGGCCTGGTGCCGTGGCGCTCGCACGTCGCGATCGCGGCCCAGGCCCTCGGCGACGAGCACACCGCCGCCGCGATGATCAGCGAGGAGTGGCAGCTGGCGCAGGCGTGGGGCACGCGCACCGCGATCGGGCGGACCCACCTGGGCGCCGGGGTCGCGGTCCGGTCCGAGGACGCCGTGTTCCGGCTGACCCAGGCGGTCAACGCGCTCCAGCAGTCCCCGGCCCGCGTGCTCTACGTCGAGGCGCAGCTGCTGCTCGCCGCCGCGCAGCTCAACCGCGGCCAGACCGGCGGCGTCGCGCGCCTGCTGCGCGAGGCCGAGCGGCTGGCCACGGCCTACCAGCTCGGCTGGGCGACCGCCCGCCTCGCCGACCTCGGCAAACGCCTTTCCGAGCGGCCCCGGCCGCTGACGTCGCACCGCACGGCGTCCCGGCGCTGGCGCGCGCTCTCCCCGAAGGCGGCCGACCTCGTGCGCCGCGTGCTGGCCGACGCGTCCAACGCCGAGCTGGCGGCCGAGCTCGGGATCAGCAAGCGCGCGGTCGAGCTGCGGCTGACCGCGATCTACCGGCAGCTCGAGGTGACCGGGCGGACCGAGCTGCGCGAGCTGTTCGCCGCGCTGGACAAGGAGCTCTGATCCGTCGTCATGATGATCGAGCGCGCGGACCAGCTGGCCGCGCTCGCCGCCGCCGTCGCCCGGGTGCGCGGCGGCGCGGGGGAGTTCGTCGTCGTCCGCGGCGGGCTCGGCACCGGCCGCTCCGCCCTGCTGCACGCGGCGGGTGAAGAGGCCGCGGCGCGCGGCTTGCGTGTCGTGAGGGCTGTGGCGACGCCGCTGGAGCGCCAGGTCGCGCACGGCGTCGTCTGGCTGCTGCTGGAACCGCTGCTGGAGGCCGGGCGGCGCCGCGAGCTGCCCGCCGAAGTGCGGCCCGACCTCGAATACCCGCCCGCGCCGCCCGACCCGCGGCGCGCGCACCTCGTGCTGCACGAGCTGCTGGAGCTGTTCACCGAGGTCGTCCACGACACCGGCCCGGTGGCGCTGCTCGTCGACGACCTGCAGTGGGCGGACGCGGCGTCGCTGCGGTGGCTCGCCTACCTGGCCAACCGGATGGGCGGGCTGCGGGTCCTCGTCGTGGCGACGCTGCTGGAGGGCGACGACGCCGCGGACGACGTCGTGGTCAAGGACATCGCCCACACCGCGGCGCGCACGGTGCACGCCACCCCGCTCTCGGCCGGCGGCGTGCGGGCCTACCTGGCCGCGCGCTGCGGCGTCCCGCCCGAGGACGCGTTCACCGACGCCTGCCACACCCGCACCGGCGGTTCGCCGATGCTGCTGGACGCGCTGGTCAACACCATGCTCGGGCACGGGCTGCACCCGATCGCCGCGGCCGCCGCCGATCTCGCCGCCCTGCGGCCCTCACCCGCCGCGGCCCGGCTGACCCGGTGCCTGCGTGCGCAGCCGCCCGCCGTCGGTGCGGTGGCGAACGCGATGGCCGCGCTCGGCGAGGCGACCGAGGCCGACGTCGTCGCCGAGGTGGCCGGCCTCGACCTGCCGGACTTCGACGCGGTGGCGCGGGCGCTGCGGCGCCTCGGGCTCGTCGAGGACCCGGCGGGCGGGTTGCTGCGGTTCGCCGGCGCGATGGTCGGCGACCTCGTCGCCGACCAGCTGACCGCGGGGGAGCAGGACCGGCTGCACCTGCGCGCGGCCAACGTCTTCTACCGGTACGGGCGTCCCGTCGAGCAGATCGGGCGGCAGCTGCTGGCGACCGTCGCCGAACCCGAGCCCTGGGCCGCGGAGGTGCTGCGGACCGCGGCGGGTGCCGCGCTGACGAAGGCCGAGCCGCGCACCGCCGCGCAGTACCTGCGCCACGCCCTGGCCCACCCGGGCGCCGACCGCGCGGAGCTGCTGGTCGACCTCGCCGCCGTCGAACGCGGGTACGACCTGGCCGCCGCGCACCGGCACCTGCACCAGGCGCTGGGCCTGCTGCGGGACCCGGCCGACCGGGCGTTCGCGCTCGGCCTGCTGCCGGTGGTGACCGGGGCCCGGTTCGCCCCCGACGTCCGCCAGGTCCGGCAGGTGCTCGCGCAGCTGCGCAGCGACCCGGGGCCGGACGCGGCCGAAGCGGCGTTGCGGCTGGAGGCCCGGCTGCGGTACGCGGAGCGGGGCGTGCCCGGAACGGGGGCCGAAGCGGCGAAGCGGCTGGCCGAGCTGGGCGACGCGCCGGCGCACGGGTCGCCGGCCCAGCGGGAGCTGGTGGCGGTCCTGCTGTACCTGGCGACCGTCGCCGACGCCGCGCCGCGGGAGTCCATTGTGGACATCGCGCGGCAGGTGCTGGAACGGGAACCCGGTTCGCCGAACCAGATGTACACCACCCTGCCGCTCACGGTGCTGGTGCTGGTGGCCGCCGACGCGCTCGAAGGTGTCGAGTCGTGGCTCGCCGCGGCCTGCGGGCCGGCCGCCGACCCGGACCTGCCGACGCTGGTCGCGTGGACGGGACAGGCCGTGGTCGCCGCCGCGTCGGGCCAGCTGGGCACGGCCCGCGAGCGGGCGCAGGCGGTGCTGGCCTCGGCCGGGCCCAGCCGGATCGGCATCACGTCGACGGCGATGCGCGTGCTGGCCGAAATCGCCGTGGAGCAACGGGATCCGGCGCTGGCGCGGCTGGTCGTCGACCACCTGGAGCCGGAGCACGAGCCGTGGCTGCGGTCGCTGGCCCACGGCGCGCTGGCGCTGACCGAGGCCAACCACACGGCCGCCACGGAGTACTTCCTGGACTGCGCGCACCAGCTGGAACGCTCCGGGCGCGTCAACGGCGTCCTGCTGCCCCTGCGCGGCCGGATAGCGTTGCTGCTGGCGGCGACCGACGATCCCGTGCGGGCCGAGGCGGTCGCGCTGGACGAAGCGTCGCGGGCCCTGGCCTGGGGCGCGCCGGCCGCCGTGGGACGTGCTTTGCGCGTGCGCGCGACCCTGCTCGACCGCGACGAGGACGCGGTGCCGCTGCTGCGCGAGGCCGCGGAAGCGCTGGCCCGCTCGGGCGACCGGCTCGAACTGGCCCGCACGCTGATCCTGCTCGGCGAACGCGACACCGGCCCGGACGCGCCGGAGCACCTCGAGGAAGGCCGCCGCCTGGCGGCGGCGTGCGGCGCGCACTGGCTGTCCGGCTCCGCCGCGGAACCGTCCGACTCGTCCGACGGCGGCCCGCTGACGGCGACCGAGCAGCGGGTGGTGGAGCTGGCGGTGTCGGGGCGCCGCAACCGGGACATCGCGGAGCTGCTGGAGGTCACGGTGCGGGCGGTGGAGAAGCACCTGACCAGCTCGTACCGCAAGCTGGGCATCTCGGGCCGGGCGCAACTGGCCGCGGCGATGCGCGGCCACCGCGCGGGCTGAGCCGCGGGCCGTCAGACCGCGGCGGCGGTGCCCAGGCGGCCCTGCAGCCAGGCGGCGGCCAGCTCCACCCGGGACTGGCAGCCCGTGCGCTCGAACAACGACGTCAGCCGCGCCTCGACGCGCTTCTCGCTCACCCTCAGCGCCGCCGCGATCTGGCGGTTCGTGCGGCCGCTCGCGACCAGGCCGGCGATGTGACGCTCCAGCGGGTCGAGCCCGGCGCGGTCCGCCCGGTCCGGCGGGACCGTGATCCGGCGGCGGTCCAGCAGGTCCTCGACCGAGGCCAGCGTCGCGGCGGCCTCCAGCCGCTTCAGCGTCCGGTGCGCTTCCAGCAGCCACGGCCCGGGCACCGGGCTCAGCTCCCCGAACGCCGCGCAGGCCTCGGCGACCCGGAACGCGTCGCCGGACCGGCGGGCCAGCTCGACGCCCGCCCGCACGGACTCCAGGTCGCCGCGCACGAGACCGCCGTACACCAGGGAGGCTTCCCGCACCGAAGCCGTCGGGCGGCGGACGGCGAGGCCCTCCAGCTCGGCCAGCACCCGGTCCGCGGCCGGCGCGTCGGCCTGCTCCCGCGCGGCCCGCAACAGCCGCGCCAGCAAGCGTTCCAGGCCCGCGCGCACCCCGCGTTCGCGGCAGGCCACGTAGTCCTGCCAACCCCGTTCCACGGCCTCGGCGTGCTGGCCCGCGGAAAGGCGTAGCCGGCAACGGACCCACGCGACGTAGGCCCCCGCCGACGTCTGGAAAGGCAGGCGCCGCAACCAGTCCGCGGCCCGGTCCGGCTCGTCGCGCTGGGCGCAGATCTCGGCGGCGAGCATACTCGCGAACCGGTGCCGCCGCGGTGGTTCCCACCAGGGGCGCTCGCCTTCGAGCTGCCGCGCCAGCGACAGCGCGGTGTCCCACTCGCCGTCGCGGTAGGCCTGCCGGACGGCGTGCCAGCCGGCCGTGAACCCGGTCGACGGCGGCCGGTAGCGCCCGGGCAGCACGACCTGGAGCACGCTCACCGAGTCGTGGACGTCGGCCGCTTCGGAGACGTCCTCGCGCGGGGGCACCCCGGCCAGCACCGGCCACGCCGAGTCCAGCCGGGAGCCGTCGCCGGGCAGCGCGCCCAGCAGGATCCCGGCGCCGAGGGAGAGCAGGTCGTCGTCCTCGGCCCCGCAGGCGCGTGCGAACTCCGCGACGGCCGAAGCGGCCGCCGTCCGGTCGCCCCCGCGGACGGCGTCGAGCAGCGGTCCCGCCCCGGTGACCAGGGCGGCCAGCGGGCGCACGACGTCGAGTTCGACCAGCCGCTGTTCGTGCGCGAGGGCGGCCAGCCAGCACACGAGTGTGGTCGCCGACAGGCGCTCGGCCGGCCGGGCTTCGCCGAGCCGCGGCAGGACGACGGTGGCGAGGTCGTCGGCGAGCAAGCCGTACCCGCCGGCCGCGAGGCTGCCGGTGAGCAGGGCCCGCAGCACGCCGGGGAACCGCTCGTCCGCCGGATCGAGCAGCCGCAGCGCCGTCACCCGGTAGCGGCAGGCCGTCGGCAGGTCGGTGTCCTTTCGCGCGGCCTCGGCGAGCAGCACCGCGGCCGCCTCGGGATCCGGTGACGGCGGCAGCTCGGCCAGGTGCCGGGCGATCTCCGCGGTACCGGCGGAAGGCCGCCGGGTGATCCCGCGGTGCAGCACGTCGCGCCAGCGTGCCCCGTGCTCCAGCCGCAGGCGGTCGGCCAGGGCCGGCACCGTGAACTCCACCGCGCCGTCGCCGCCGACGTGCAGGATCCCGGCCCGCACCAGCTCGTCCAGGCCGGGCCCGGCGGCCGGCAGCGCCAGCCCGGCCGACGCCGCGAGCCCGGGCAGCGCGTCGATCGAGGGGGTCTCCCGCTCGCCCAGCACCGCGACGACGGCGGCCAGCCGCCGGGCGGCCGGCCCGAGCCGCCCCAGCCGCAGGGCCAGCGGGTGACTGGCGGGCAGCACGATCGGCAGCCCGGTGCCGGCCAGGCAGACGTGCTCGTCGACGACCGCCAGCCGGCCGCGGGCCCGCAGGTCGGCGACGGTGGCGCGGACCGTGCCGGGGTTGCCGAACAGCGGGCCGAGCGCGGTGCGCAACGCCGTGACCAGCCCGGGGTCGCTCGCCGTCCGCCCGGCGGGTGTCGTCCAGGACGGCAGCAGCCCGGTCGTCTCGGCGTCGGTCAGCGGCCGCAGCTCGACGGTGCCGTCGGCGATGGCGAGCAGCTTGCGGACGGGCCTGCCGGCCGCGTCCGGGCCGAGCGCGGTCGCGACGGTGACCGTCCCGGCCGCGCGGGCGCCTTCGGCGACCAGGGTGAGCACCGCGGCGACGTCCGGCGGGACCAGGTCGAAGTCGTCGAACTGCAGCACGATCCGGCTGCGCGGGGCGAGCGTGGCGAGGACGGTGACCAGGTCGTGGGCCACCGTCAGCGGGCCGCCGCCGGTGCCGGAGTCCAGCCGCGTGCGCAGCCACGCGACGGCGCTGAGCATGCTGACCAGTTCCGTCCGGTCCAGCGCGGTGATCAGCTCGGCCAGCTGGGTCGCCAGCCGGAGCAGGACGGCGCCCGGTTCGGTGCCGGCGGGCACGGGCAGCACGGCGGCGCCGGAGCGGCGGCCGCGCTGGGCCATCGCGGCCAGCGCCGTGCTGCGGCCGCTGCCGGCCGGGCCCTGTACGACCCAGACCGCGCCGGGGCCGGACAGGAGCCGGTCGAGGGCCGCGTGGGCGTCGTCCGGTCCGGCGTTCGAGACGGCCGTCGCTGCCATTTCCCTCCTCGCACCGGCACGGGCGTCAGCGGCGCGCGCGGACGGGCGGTGGGTTCATCCCCTCACCCCGAGCGTGGCAACGGGTGTCCGCTTCGTCCAGCGGGCCCCCGGCGGCCGGTCACCTTCAGGCATCGTTGTTGCCCCGGCACACCCGGTCGAGCGATCGGGAGAAACAGCGGGTGTGCCAGAGCTGGTCCACTGGTCCCATGGGCGCTGGGAGCGGGCTGCGGGCGGACGCCCGCGCCGAGGAGGTCGGAGTCCTGCGCGACGACGCGTGGCTCGGCACCGCGCCGCTGACGGTGGTCGCGGGCGAGCCGGGCAGCGGCCGCAGCACGGTGCTCGACCGGCTGGCCGGGGAGCTGGCCGGATCCGCGACCGTGCTCGTCCTGCGGCTGGCCGAACTCGACCGCGAACTGCCCTACGGCGCGGTGTTCCGGCTGCTCAACCAGCTCGAGCCGGGCCGGGCGGACGACCCGGCGGGGCAGCCGCTGCGGGCCCTGATCGGGCGGCTCGCCACGGCCCCGCCGCGGAGCCCGGAGACCGCGGCCAGGGTCGCGAAGGCCGTCTTCCCGCTGCTGCGCGCCCGGAGCCCGCTGGTGCTCCTGGTCGACGACGCGCAGTGGATCGACGAAGAAACCGCTTTCCTGCTGGGTTCCCTGGTGCACCACTGCTCGGGGGACTCGCGGACGAGCGTCGTGGCCACCCTGCGGCTCGGCGCCGGTGACGACGTGCCCGGCGGCGCGGCCCTGCGCGCGACGTTCGCCCGGCTACAGGCCGAAGGCCGCGCCCGCCTGCGGCTGCTGCGGCCGCTTTCCCTGGCCCAGTCGCGATCCCTGCTGGCCGGGCTGGTCTCGGCCCGGCCGAACGCCGACCTGGCCGGCGAGCTGCACGCGGCGGCCCGGGGCAACCCGGCCGCGCTGACCGCGCTCGTGCGCGGTTACCGCGCGGCCGGGGCGATGCGGATCGTGGACCGCACGGCCTACCGCGCGGGCTGGGTCGAGCCGCCGGTCGCCACCGCGGACCACCCGCTGCTGCGCGCGGTGACCGAGGCCGGCGACGGCGTCCGCGAGGTGGCCGAGGCGATGGCGGTGCTCGCCCCGCTCGGCGCCGACGCGCCCGCGCTGGCCGCGTCCGCCCTCGGCCGGGACGAGGCCGTGGTCGCCTCGGCCCTCGACCGGCTCGTCGCGCGGCGCGCCCTGGTGCGGCGGCGCGACGGCGGCGTCCGGTTCCGCGTCCCGGCCGTCCGCGACGCCCTGCTGTCCCGGCTCGGGCCCTACGCCTGGCGCAGCCTGGCCGCGCGGGCGGTCAACGCCGTCTGGGACGGCGAAGTCACCGCGCCCGACGACGACTTCGTGCTCGACCGCGTCGCGCAGGCCGGGGCGCTGGTCGACGCCCGGCGCGCGGCGAAGGAGCTGCTGGAGCACGGCCGCCGCGTCCTGCTCACCGACGGCGCCAAGGCGGAACGGTGGCTCAGCGCGGCGGTGTCCCGCGTGACGACGCCGGAGGAGCGCGCCGGCGCGCTGCTGCTGCTCAGCGGCGCCCGGGCGCTGCACCTGCGGCAGGCCGAGGCGGGGGAGTGCGCCCGGCAGGTGCTGCGCGACCACGTCGCGCACCTCTCGCCCGCCCAGGCGCAGGAGCTGTCGATCGTGTTCATCACCGGGCTCACCGCCCGCGGGGAGCTCGGCGAGCTGGCCGAGATCGCCGCCGGCGTGTCCCCGGTGCTGCCGGACGACCCCGGGCTGGCGGTGATCAACCGCGCGTTCGCGCTGATGATGAGCGGGCACTGGCCCGAGGCGCGCGACCTCCTGGAGAACGGCCGCGACGTCTGGAGCGGCGGCAACACCGTGACCGCGGACTTCGGCACGATGTTCCTGGCCGGCTGCGGGGTCGTGCTCGGCGACTCGTCCCAGCTGTTCACGCTGGTGGCGCACCCGGAGCTGTGGCGGTCGGGGCACCTGCCCAACCACTGGTTCGAGCAGCGCCGGTTCGAGGTGGACATGCTGCTGCAGCTGGGGGAGCTGCAGCACACGCACCGGCGGATGCTCGACGCCGGCGTCACCGTCGAGCAGCTGAGCGGCCCGGACCGGTTCGCGCTGAGCTACCTCGGCGGCGACTGGCCGGAGGCGATGGAGCTGGCCCGCCGGACGCTGCTGGAGGGCACCGACCCGGCCCGGCCGATGCACAACATGATGATGCACGGCGCGATCCGGATCCTCGGCGCGCAGGGCTGGCTGGCGCGGGCCCGGTCGCTGGCCGCCGAGGGGCGTGACCTGCCGATGTCCCACGTCGTCGACCACGCGGAGTTCACCGTGCTGCGCAAGCTCGGCGACGACGAGGGCGCCGACGAGCTGCTGTTCTCGGCCGCGCGCAGCGCCGACCGCGGCGGCTACCTCCTGGGCACCGAAGACCTGTGGGCCGACCTGGCGCGCTCGGCGTTGCTGCGGAAGAACCGGCGCGAGGCCGAGCACTGGGTCAACCGCTCGGCGCGCACGGCGATGCGGCTCGACACGGCCCGCGCGCACCTGTGCCACCACCTGGCCCGCGCGGCGGTCTACCGCGACCCGGCCGCCGCCCGCCGCGCGGTGGCGATCGCCCGCGAGCGCCGCGACGTCCCGTACGAGACGGCGATGGCGTTCCTGTGGGCCGGCCTCGCCGGGCACGAGCCGGAGCGGTCGTTCACCGAGGCGTACGAGCTGTACGGCGAGGTGGGCGCGTGGTTCTGGCGGGCCCGGCTGCGGAAGCTGTTGCGGGACAACGGCTTCCCGGGCCCGGGACGCGCGGAGACGACGTCGGAGAACGAGCGGCTGCTGGCGATCCTGGTCGCCGAGGGGTTGACGAACCGGCAGCTGGCGGTCGTGCTGGACGCCAGTGAGAAGAGCGTGGAAGGCCGCTTGACGCGCATGTTCTCCCGGATCGGGTACGGCTCCCGCGTCGAACTGGCGGCCGCGATCCTGACGGGGGAGTACCTGTCGTAGGTTGGCCGGTCATGACCGAACCCGGCTGGCCACCCGCCCCGATCCGGACCGAGCGGCTGGTGCTGCGCGCATCCGAGGCCCGCGACCGCGCGGGGTTCGTCGAGCTGTTCGCCTCACCGGAGGTGGGCACCTACATCGGCGGCCCCCAGCCGCGTGACGAGCTGGAGCGCACGCTCGCCGAGGTGCCCGGCCGCCGGTTCGGCCTGTTCGTGGTGGAGCGGGAGGGGTCGTTCATCGGCATGATCACGCTCGACCGCCGCGAACTCGGCTACCTGTTCCTGTCGACGGCGTGGGGCCACGGCTACGCCACCGAAGCGTGCGCGGCGGTCCTCACCTGGTTCGCGGCCGCCCGCCCCGGCGAGCCGCTGACCCTGGTCACCCAGACGGCCAACACCCCGTCGATGCGCCTGGCCGCGAAGCTGGGCTTCACCGAGGTGAAGCGTTTCGAGGCCTACGGCGCCGAGCAATGGTCCGGCCGCTGGTCCGGTCCAACGCCGTGAAGGCCACCTTGAGGGACTCAGAGTCCCTCAAGGTGGCCTTCACGGACTTCAGGTGCGGGCCTCCGCGGCGGGGTCGGGGTCGGGGGCCGGGACGTCCGTCTCGATCACCTTCGGGACTCCGCGCAGGCTGCGCAACGCGACCACCGCCAGGATCGTCATCACCGCCGCGCTGCCCAGCATGCTCGTGCGGATGCCGCCGACGAACGACTCCTCCGCCGCCAGCCGGACGGCGCTCGCGACCGGCTCCGGGAGGCCCGCCGCCACCGCCGCCGTGGCGCTGAACGACTCGTGGACCTGGGCCGCCAGGGCCGGGGGCACGCCGGACGGCAGGACCAGCTCGGCGTGGTAGACCGCCGACAGCACGCTGCCCACCACCGCGATGCCCAGGGAACCGCCCAGTTCGTACGCCGTCGCGGAGATCGCGGCCGCCGCGCCCGCGCGGTCGCGGGGGACCGTGCCCAGGATCGTGTCGCCGGTGACCGTCAGGGTGAGCCCGGCGCCCGCGCCGAACGCCACCTGCGCGGCCAGCACCAGCACGTACGGCGAATCCGTGTCCACCCCGCCGAACAGCCCGAACCCCACCGCCGCCAAGGCGAGCCCGCCCGAGACGGTCGGCGCGCGGCCGAACCGGCGGACCGCCTTGGCCGCCAGGATCCCGCCCGCGACGAGCGCGGCGACCGCGCCCGGCACGAACGCCAGCCCCGAGCGCAGCGGGCTCCAGCCCAGCACGAGCTGGAAGTACTGGCTGCTGATCAGCGCGAACGCCGACATCGTGAACACCGACACCAGGTTCGAGCCGACCGACGCCGAGAACCCGCGGCGCCGGAACAGGTCCAGGTCGATCAGCGGCTGCGTCAGCCGGCGCTGGCGGCGGGCGAACAAGAACAGCGAGACGCCGCCGACGGCGAACGCGCCGAGCACCTCCGGGTACCAGATCCCGGCGTAGAACGCGCCCTTCAGCGCGTACACCACCGCGACCAGCCCGACGATAGACAGCAGCACGCTGAGCGCGTCGAGCCGCAGCCGGCCACCGGAACGGGACTCCGGCACCAGCCGGGCCGCCACCAGGATCAGCACGGCCACCGGGATGTTGACCAGGAACACCGAACCCCACCAGAAGTGGTCCAGCAGCACACCGCCGACGATCGGGCCGATCGCGAACCCGGCCGCCGACACCCCGGCCCCCGCCCCGACGGCCGCGGTCCGCGACCGTTGCGTCGTGAACACCGCGCGCAGCAAGGAAGTCGTGGACGGCAGCACGGCCGCGCCGGCGACGCCGAGCAGCGCGCGGGCGCCGATGAGCAGCTCGGCGGTCGGGGCGTAGGCGGCCAGCAGCGACCCGACGGCGAACGCCGTCACGCCGACGACGAGCACCCGCCGCCGGCCGAACCGGTCGCCGAGGTTGCCCATGGTCACCAGGAGCCCGCCCATGGCGAACCCGTAGACGTCGGCGATCCACAGCAGTTCCTCGGCCGACGCGCCGAGCTGGGTGGTCAGCGCCGGCACGGCCAGGTGCAGCACGGTCATGTCGATCGCGACCATCAGCTGCGCCAGGCAGGACACCATGATCGTGGCGATGTCGCGGGCCTTCACGCCGCCACCGCCAGCCTCGGCCGGGGCTGCGGTTTCAGCACGTCCTTGACGTCGGCGCACACCAGGGTGACCGCCGCCTTCAGCCCCGGCAGCCGGTGCAGCAGGTGGTCCGGACCGGCGACGAGGACCCGGCCGACGCCGAGCCGGGCGAACCGGTGGACCAGCTCGGGCAGCCGCACCGCGTTGACCGTCGACTCCAGCAGGAGCGACTTCGCTTCGTCGCCGGTCCGGACCGGCTCTCCGTCCTGATCGGACACGATCGGCAGCACTGGGTCGGAAAAACCGAAGCTGCCAAAGACTTCCTCCGCGAGCCGGTCGCGCAGCCCGCCGAGCGCCCGGGCGTGCGCCGCGGGCCGCATGGTCGTGAGCGCGTACCCGCCCGCCGCCCGGACCCGCCGGACGAACTCGTCCAAAGTGGACTCCCGCAGCGTCACCAGGTGAACCTCGTCGTCGAACCGCCCGGACCGCTCGTGCTCGATCCCGTCGAGGATCTCCTCGAGCGCCGCTTCCGGCGTGCGGTAGACGAACTGGCTCACCAGATCCCGGTGCGTGGTCTCGAAATATGAACGTTCGAGCCGGGCGACGCCGTCGACGAGCCGCACCAGCTCGTCCAGGGGCAGGGCGCCGCCGCGGACGACGGCGGCGCGTTCCCCGAAGCTCGCGCCGCCGACGGCGACCGGGGTCAGGCCGTGCTCGGCCTCGGCCCGCTCGGCGAGCGCCAAGGACGCGAGCGCGAAGGCGATCTGGGTGTGCTCGGTGTACTCCTCACCCTCGCGGGCGAGCGGGTCCAGCAGGGACCGGCCGAGCGCCCGCTCGGCGATGCCGAGCAGGCGCCGCGCCCGGGGGTCGACGACGAGGAACCGGCCCAGCTCCCCGGCACGGGCCGGGCCCATGCCGGGGAACAGGACGGCGTCCGCAGAATTGTCCACAATGCACACCCAGCTCAGAGTTGCTCGGCGGCGGCGAACTTCTCCAGCCGCTGCCGGTCCGGTTTCCCGTTGCGGTTCAACGGGAACTGGTCGGTGACGAGCACCCGGTTCGGCTGCTCGGCCGGGGGCAGCACCCCGCAGATCCGGTCGCGCCAGTAGCGCGGATCGCGCTGGGCGTCGTCCTGGACGACGAACACGAGGCTCGACCCGCGCCGCTGGTCGGGCAGCGCGACGATCTTCGCCGAGCAGCCTTCCTCGGCCAGCCGGTGCTCGATCACCTCCGGGTGCAGCGTGTGCCCGTTGCGGTGCACCGCCCGCTTGCGCCCGACCAGGAACAGGTTCCCCGACGCGTCGAGGCGGCCGAGGTCGCCGGTGGCGTACCAGCCGCGGTCGGCGGGCACGACCCGCCCGGCGCCGTCGAGGTAGCCCTCCATCAGGTCCGGGTCGAGCACGTGCAGCTCGCCGACCTCGCCGGCGGGCAGCACCGTGCCGTCGTCGGCGCGCACCTCCAGGGTCAAGCCGTCGACGATTTGCCCGCAGCCGTAGGGGTTCTCGATGTTGGCGAAGGCGACGTTGCCCATCTCGGTGCTGCCGTAGCTGTCGAGCAGCGGCATGCCGAACAGTTCCACGCCCTGCGCCACCAGCGCGGGCTCGAGCGGCGCCGCGCCGCTGCACAGCATCCGGACGCGGGAGAACTCGTCCTTCAGGGCCGGGCGCTTGCCGACGATGTTGAACAGGCTGCGGTAGGTCGACGGCGTCGCGTCGACGACCGTCGTCCCGGCCCGCCCGGCCAGGCGCAGGGCCCGGTCGGGACGCCGGTAGGGCGCGATCACCAGCGAGCAGTCGCGCAGCCACGCGATCAGCACCATCGACAGGCCGTACTGGTGGTTGAACGGCAGCAGCGGCAGCAGGACGTCGTCGGCGACGTGCCCGACGAGGTCGGCGTTGCGCTCCAGGTTCTTCAGGAACCGCGCGCCGTTCTTCGCGACGCCCTTGGGGACGCCGGTCGAGCCGGACGACCACATCACCAGGCTGTCCGGCAGCTTCTCCCAGACGTCGAAGCGCAGGTGGTCGTCAGCCGGGGTCCGGTCGGCGGCGGCGACCATGATCTCGTAGGTGAACGCCGAAGGCGCGTCCGGCGGCAGCGGCGCGTCGTCGTCGACGACCGCCAGCACGACCCCGGACGCCGCGATCGTCTCGGCGGTCCGGTCGGCGTGCTCCATGTGGTCGACGAGCACCACCGACGCGCCGGCGTGCATCAGCGCGACGAGGATCGTCAGGTAGGCCAGGGTGTTGTCGGCCTTGAGCAGCACCCGGTCACCGGAACCGACACCGCGGTCGCGCAGCACCTCGGCCACGCGCAGGGCGTGCTGTTCGAAGGCTTCACCCCCGGTGACCGCGTCGGGGGAATAGATCTTCGCGAACATGGGAAGTCCTTTCCGCTGGTCAGTCGAGGCTCACCGGGGCGATCTCGTCGAACACGTCACCGGGCCCGGGGTTGTCCGGGTGGGTGCCGCCGCCGAGGTGCTCGACGACGCCCCACACGGCGTTCAGCGCGGTGGTGACCGCGCTCTCGGAGAACCCGGCGATCCACGCGACGTCGTCACCGGCCAGGAAGAAACCGCGGTGGCGCTCGGCGGCGTCGCGCTGCATGAACTGGGTGAACAGCCGGCGCTGGTAGCGGTAGCTGCCGGGCAGGCAGGACTTGAAGGCGCCCTTGAAGTGCGGCTGGGTCTCCCAGGTGATCGCGATCGGCGGGCCGATCATGTGCGAGCGGATGTCGACGCCGGGGTAGATCTTGCCCAGCGCGGACAGCATCACGTCGAGCCGCTCGTCCGGGGTGAGCGAGGCGACCTTCAGCGAGTCGTCGTTCCACGTGTAGGACAGCAGCATCGTGCCGGGCTCGTCGGGCCCGTTGTCGATGAGGTAGACCCCGCGCGGCATGCGGTCGGTGAGCGTCGTGCTCATCACGTCCCGCCCGGTCTCCGGGTCCTGGTCGAGCCAGAACGGCCGGTCGGTGATGACGAACAGCTTGGACGCGCCCATGTAGTGCGTGCGCTCCAGCGCGGTCCAGACCTTCTGCGGCAGCAGCGCGTCGTCGCTCTTCATGCCCGAGAGCAGGTTCCAGTTCTGCGCGGCGAAGATCGCGGCCGGGTAGGTGCGCACGTCGCGGTCGGCGTCCTCGATGGTGAACCCGCGGCCGGTCCGGTCGATCCGGACGACCGCCGGGTGCGGCTGCCCGCCGTGCAGCGACTCCAGCGACGTCCCGGCCGGCCAGTACTCCAGGTCGGCCGGCTCGTCGGACCACAGGCCGAGCGGCAGCTGCTGGCAGCCGCCGATGATCCGGTGGTGCTCGTCGCTGGTGTCGGTGCAGATCACCCGCAGGATCTCGAGCGCGGAGTTGGGGAAGTCGGTGTCCCAGCCGCCGCAGCCGAAGCCGACCTGGCCGAAGATCTCGCGGTGCTCGAAGGAGGAGAACAGCGGCGACGACGTCAGGAAGCCGTAGAACGACACGTTGTCGAACTTGGTGACCAGGTGGTTCCAGAGCGCCTTGATGGTGCCGACGTCGCGGCGCCGGATGGCGTCCTCCATCAGCGACAGGTCGGCCTGCTCCTGCAGCGTCTTCGTCCAGGCGTCGTTGACCTCGCGGTACACCGACGGTAGATCGGCGGACGTGCGGGCCCAGTGGCTCTCGCCGTGCAGGTTGATCACCGTGCTCGGCGACGCGGGCGAGAGCGGGTTCGGGAACGGCGTCGTCTCCAGCCCGAGTTTATTGATGTAGTGGAACAGCGCGCCGGCCGACGGCGGGAAGCGCATCGCGCCCAGCTCCGCGACGGCGTCCGGGTACCCGGGCAGGCTCACCGAGCGCATCCGGCCGCCGAGCTGCTCGGCCTCGTAGATCACCGGCTTCAGGCCGAGCTTCATCAGCTCGTAGGCGGCCACCATCCCGGACAGGCCGCCGCCGATCACCGCGACCTCGGTGCCGTGCGCGTGCCGGGGCACGCGGCCCAGGCCGGCCGGGTGCCGGATCCAGTCGTCGTAGGCGAACGGGAAGTCGGGACACAGCATGCTCGCCGAACCGGCCTCGGCCGGGAGGCCGGGCAGCGGGCGTTCTTCGACGGGAGACATGGTCATCGGCGTTACCTCCGGCACTAGTTCTGGCGTCGCGCAGGCGGCCCCCGGCCGGCACGGCGGACGCCCGGGGAGGAGCGCCCTTACGCTGTCGCCGGTGCGTCCCGGCAGTCGTGCGGCCACGGGTCTCGGCGCTGAAATCCGGTTCGCCGAGAGCCACGTTAACGATTCCGTCGCGGTCCACGGGATACCTTTTCCACCGCCTGCCCACGGAGCGGAAACCGGCTCGCGGGGCGGCCGATTACCCGCCGGTGGAACAGTTCCGCCCCGGGTGCACACACCACTGTGGCTAGCTGGAGCAGCGAATTCCCTGTGCCGGGCGACCCGAGGTGGCGAGTGCGCGCATGACCGAGCTGGATTCCCTGCGACGGCTGGAAGGCCGGCCGCGCCCCGAGCGACGCCGGACGCTGCTGGCCCTGGTGCGCCGGGCCGTGGCGGCGGTGCTGGACGGCCCGCCGCCGTCCGGGCGCACGTTCGCCGACCTCGGCTTCGACTCGCTGCTCGCCGTGCGGCTGCACGCGTGGCTGACCGCCGAAACCGGGCTCGACCTGCCGGTGACGCTGGCCTACGACCACCCGGGCCCCGAAGCGCTGGCGGACTTCCTGGACGAGTGCTTGTTCGGCGCGGTTTCTCCCGCTGACGCAGCTGCCGGCCCGGTGAACAGCGAGCCGATCGTGATCGTCGGCATCGGCTGCCGCTTCCCCGGCGACGCGCACTCCCCGGCCGCCCTTTGGTCCATTGTGGACGAAGGGCGGGACGTCGTCACGGAGTTCCCGCGCGACCGCGGCTGGGACGTCGACGGCCTGTACGACCCCCGCCCGGGCACCCCGGGCCGTACTTATGTGCGCCACGGCGGGTTCCTGCACGCCGCCGCCGAGTTCGACGCGGGCTTCTTCGGCATCTCACCGCGGGAAGCCCTGGCCATGGACCCGCAGCAGCGCCTCGTCCTGGAGACGGCGTGGGAGGCCCTGGAACGCGCCGGGATCGACGCCGGCACGCTGTCCGGCAGCCCGACCGGCGTGTTCGTCGGCGCCGAGCCGCAGGAGTACGGCACCCGCCTGGCCGACGCGCCCGAGGGCCTCGACGGGCACCTGCTCACCGGCAGCGCGCCCAGCGTCGTCTCCGGCCGCATCGCCTACACCCTCGGCCTGCAGGGGCCGGCGCTCACCGTCGACACCGCGTGCTCCGGGTCGCTGGTCGCGCTGCACCTGGCGGTCCGCGCGCTGCGGGCGGGGGAGTGCACGCTCGCCCTGGCCGGCGGCGTCGCGGTGCTGGGCACGCCCGGCCCGTTCGTCGCCTTCTCGAACCAGCGCGGCCTCGCCCCGGACGGCCGCTGCAAGCCGTTCTCGGCGGCCGCCGACGGCACGGCGTGGGCCGAGGGCGCCGGGATGTTCGTCCTGGAACGGCTGTCCGACGCCGAGCGCCACGGCCACCCGGTGCTCGCGGTGGTCCGCGGCAGCGCGGTCAACTCCGACGGCGCGTCCAACGGCCTGACCGCCCCGAACGGCCCCTCGCAGCAGCGAGTGATCCGTGCGGCGCTGGCCGACGCCGGGGTCGAGGCGTCCACTGTGGACGTCGTGGAGGCCCACGGCACCGGCACCACCCTGGGCGATCCGATCGAGGCGCAGGCCCTGCTCGCGACCTACGGCCGCGACCGTGCGGAACCGCTGTGGCTGGGGTCGATCAAGGCCAACATCGGGCACGCGCAGGCGGCCGCGGGCGCGGCGGGCGTGATCAAGATGATCATGGCCCTGCAGCACGACCGGCTGCCGCGCACGCTGCACGGCGCCGATCCTTCACCGGCCGTCGACTGGACGTCCGGGGCTGTCTCACTGCTCGCCGAGACGGTGCCGTGGCCCCGCGGTTCGGCGCCGCGCCGGGCCGCGGTGTCGTCGTTCGGCATCTCCGGCACCAACGCCCACGTCATCCTCGAAGAGCCCGCTGTCACCCCGGAACAGCCCGAGCCGGCACCGCCGTCCCCGATCGCGCTCGGCTTCTCGGCCGCCGATCCGGACGCGCTGCGCGCCCAGGCCGCCCAGCTCGCGGCCCTCGACGGCAACCCCGCTGACCTGGCCTTCTCCCTGGCGACGACCCGGGCCACGCTCCCCGAGCGCGCCTTCGTCGTGGCCCCGGACTCCGCCGCCCTCGCGGACGCCCTGGCCGCGTTCGACGACCGCGTCCTCCACGGCAATCAGCAGACGGAACTGGCGTACCTGTTCACCGGCCAGGGTGCCCAGCGGATCGCGATGGGCCGCGGTCTCTACGACACTTACGACGTCTACGCGGACGCCTTCGACGAGGTCTGCGCGCACGTGGACGTCCAGCTCGACACCCCGCTGCGTGACGTCGTGTTCGGCTCGGAGCTGCTGGACCGCACCGACTACGCCCAGCCCGCGCTGTTCGCCGTCGAGGTTGCCCTCTTCCGGCTGCTGGAGTCGTGGGGGGTGACCCCGGCGTACCTGTGCGGGCATTCGGTGGGCGAGTTCGCGGCCGCGCACGTGGCCGGGGTGCTCTCGCTGTCCGACGCGGCGATGCTGGTGACCGCGCGCGGCCGGCTCATGCGCGAGCTGCCCGAAGGCGGCGCGATGGTCTCGCTGCGCGCGTCGGAGGAAACCGCGCTGGCGCTCCTTAAAGGACACGAGCGGTACGCCGGGCTCGCCGCGGTCAACAGCGCGGACGCCGTCGTGCTGTCCGGCGCGGGTGACGTCCTGGAGACGGCGATCGCCGGCTTCGACGGCAAGACCAAGTGGCTCAACGTCAGCCACGCCTTCCACTCGCCGCTCATGCGCGGCATGCTCGACGACTTCGCGCGGATCTGCCGCCTCGCCGACTACCACCCGGCGCGCTTCCCGATCGTCTCGACGGTCACCGGCAAAATCGGTGGCCACGACACGCCGGAGTACTGGATCGAGCACGTCGAGGCGACCGTCCGGTTCGCCGACGCCCTGGACGTCCTGCGCGACGCCGGCTGCGGCACCTACCTGGAGCTGGGCCCGGACGGTGTCCTCTCGGCCCTGGTCGACGACGGCGTCGCCCGGCCGCTCCTGCGCCGCGACCGCCCGGAAGTCCCGGAGGCGCTCACCGCTTTGGGCACGGCCTACGTGCGCGGTGTGGACGTCGACTTCGCGGCCCTCGCCCCCGGCGGCCGCCGGATCGACCTGCCCACCTACCCGTTCCAGCGGTCGCGCTACTGGCTCACGCCCGGCGCGGGCAAGGACGCGCGTGGCCTCGGCCTGCGCGGCGCCGAGCACCCGCTGCTCGGCGCCGTCGTCCCGGTCCCCGGCGGCGACACGGTGTTCACCGCCCGGCTCTCGGTGGCCGACCAGCCGTGGCTGGCCGGCCACGTCGTCGGCGGCGACGTCCTGTTCCCCGGCACCGGTTTCCTGGAGCTGGCCCTGCACGCCGGCGCCGAGACCGGCTGCCCGGCCGTCGAGGAGCTGACCCTGGGCGCACCGCTGGTGCTGTCGGCCCCGGCCGAGGTCCAGGTCGTGGTGACACCCCCGGACGACGACGGCCGCCGCGCGGTCACCGTCCACTCCCGCCCGGAGCACGGCGACGACTGGACCCGCCACGCGACCGGCACCCTCGCGGCACTTTCACGTGAAAGTGCCGCCTCGGTCCCGTGGCCGCCGCCGGGGGAAGCCCACTCTCTCGAAGGCTTTTACGACGATCTGCCCGGCTTCACCTACGACGGCGTCTTCCGCGGCCTGCAAGCCGTGTGGGTCGACGGCGACGACGTCCACGCCGAAGTCGCCCTGCCCGGGGAGGTGGCCGGTTTCGGGATCCACCCGGCGCTGCTCGACGCCGGGTTGCACGCCCTGTTCCTGCGCGAATCGGCCGAGTCCGCCGGGGGACTGCCGTTCTCCTGGTCGGGTGTCCGGCTGCACGCGACCGGCGCGACCAGCCTGCGGCTGCGGATCTCGTTCCGCGCGGCCGACACGGTGTCGCTGGTCGCCGTCGACCCGGCGGGCGCCGAGGTGCTCAGCGTCGAGTCCCTCGTCGTCCGCCGCCCCGCTGCCCGCGGCCGTGAGGTCCCGTCGGGTCTGTTCACGCTCGACTGGACGCCGATCGCGGCCGCGGAACCCGCGCCTTGCACGACCTATCCCGAGGTCGTCCCCGGGCGCCCCGTCGTGCTGTCGGTGACGTCCGAAGGCGACCCCGTCGCCTCGGCGCACGGCCTGGCCGCCCGGGTCCTGGAAGTGCTGCAGGACTGGGTGACCCGCGACGAGTCCACTTTGGTCGTCCACACGCGACACGCGGCCGGACCCGGCGCCACCGACCCGGCGGCCGCGGCGGTCTGGGGCCTGGTGCGCAGCGCCCAGGCCGAGCACCAGGGGCGGTTCGTCCTCGTCGACGGCGACCTCGAGGACGTCCCGCTGGCCGTGGCCACCGGCGAACCGCAGGTCGCCGTCCGCGACGGCGTCCCCCTGGTCCCGCGGATCGCCGAAGCAGGCGGGCTCCTCCCACCGCGCGGCCCGTGGCGCCTGGACAAGGACGGCGAGGGCACGGTCGAGAACCTCGCTCTGGTCCCAGCAGAGGAGCCGGATCTCGGGCCGCTCGACGTCCGGATCGCCGTGCGGGCGGCCGGGCTCAACTTCCGGGACGTGCTCAACGTCCTGGGCATGTACCCCGGGGAGGCCGGGCCGCTGGGCTGCGAGGTCGCCGGGACGGTCCTCGCCACCGGCACCGCCGTCACCGACCTGGCCCCCGGTGACCGCGTGATGGGCATGGTGCACGGCGGGATCGGCCCGGTTGCCGTCGGCGAGCGCCCGTTCCTGGCCCGCGTCCCCGGCGGCTGGACCGACGAGCAGGCCGCCACCGTGCCGCTGGTCTTTCTGACCGCGTACTACGCCCTGGTCGACCTGGCCGCTCTACGGCAAGGCGAGTCGATCCTGGTCCACTCGGCCGCGGGCGGCGTCGGCATGGCCGCGACGCAGCTCGCGCACCACCTCGGCGCCGAGGTGTTCGGCACCGCGAGCGAGGGCAAGCAGCAGGTCCTGCGCGCGGCCGGGCTCGACGACGACCACATCGCGTCCTCCCGCACCCTCGACTTCGAGCAGCGGTTCAGCGGCATCGACGTCGTCCTGAACGCGCTTTCCGGCGACTTCGTCGACGCGTCCCTGCGCACGATGGCGCCGGGCGGCCGGTTCCTGGAGATGGGCAAGACCGACATCCGCGAGCCTGCAGGGGTGCACTACCAGGCGTTCGACCTGATCGACGCGGGCCCGGCGCGGACGGCGGAGATCTGGGACGCCCTGACCGAGCTGTTCGCGTCCGGCGCGCTCACCCCGCTGCCCGTGCGCACCTGGGACGTCCGGGAAGCCCCCGAAGCGTTCCGATTCCTCAGCCAGGCCAAGCACATCGGCAAGGTCGCGCTCACGCTGCCACGAGCGCTCGACCCGGACAAGCCGGTGCTGATCACCGGCGGCACCGGCGGGCTGGGCGCGCTGATCGCCCGGCACCTCGTGGCCGAGCACGGCGTCCGCAAGCTGATCTTGACCAGCCGTCGTGGCCTGGACGCGCCGGGTGCGCGGGAGCTGGCCGCCGAGCTGAACGCCGAGGTGGTCGCCTGTGACGTCACGGACCGCGCGGCGCTGGCCGAGCTGCTGGACGGCGTCGAACTGACCGGAGTCGTGCACACCGCGGGGGTGCTCGACGACGGCGTCCTGACCGGGTTGACACCCGAGCGGCTCGAAAAAGTGTTGCGCCCCAAGGTGGACGCGGCCTGGCACCTGCACGAGCTGACCCGTGGCCACGACCTCGCGCTGTTCGCGCTGTACTCGTCGGTGTCCGGGATCGTCGGCTCCGCCGGCCAGGCGTCCTACGCGGCCGCGAACACCTTCCTCGACGGCCTGGCCGCCCACCGACGTGACGAGGGCCTGCCCGCCGTCTCGCTCGCGTGGGGCCTGTGGCGTGAGGGCATGGGCAGCGGGCTGGCCGGCACCGACGTCGACCGCATGGCCCGCGAAGGCCTGCCGCCGCTGACCGCGGAGACCGGGCTCGCGCTGTTCGACGCGGCCCTCGACGGCGGGTTCACCACCGTCCTGCCGATCGAGCTGGACCGCGCCGCCCTGCGCGCCCACGCCCGGACCACCGAGGTGGCGCCGGTCCTGCGTGGCCTCGCGAAGGTCACCACGCGCCGCGCGGCCGGGCCCGCGGCGGCCGGGCCGGACCTCGGCGACCGGCTCACGACGTTGCCCGACGAGGAACGCTCGACCCTGCTGATCGACCTGGTGCGGCACAACGCCGCCGCGGTCCTCGGCCACGAGGCCGGCGGCGCGATCGATCCGGCCCGCGCGTTCAAGGACCTCGGGTTCGACTCCCTGACGTCGGTGGAGCTGCGCAACCGCATCAACACCGTCACCGGCCTGCGGCTCTCGGCCACCGCGGTGTTCGACCACCCGACCGTCGCGTCGCTGGCCGGGCACCTCCTCGCCGAGCTGGCGCCCCCGTCGGTGAACCCGGCCGACGCGCTCCTGGCCGAGCTGGACCGCTTCGAGACCCGCCTGTCCACAGTGGACGACGACGGCCGGATCGCGGCCCGGCTCCGGGCCCTCCTGGACGGCTTCGCCGCGCCCGGTGTCAGCTCCCGGCTGGAGGACGCGACCGCGGACGAGGTCGTCGACTTCCTGGCCACCGAGCTGGGGATCTCCTGATGCCGGACAAGAAGGCCGTCAAGCGGGTGCTCGGCGAGATCGAGAAGCTGAGCGAGAACCTGCGCGAGCTCGACAAGGACGACCGCAAGAAGGTCGCCAAGCCGCTGAAGAAGCTGCTGCTGGCCTACGCGGCCGGGGACGGCGACGAGAAGTTCGACGACCTGCTCTTCGACGCCGCGGTCGACAAGGTCTTCGACTTCCTGGCCGACGAGATCTTCTGACCCCAGAACGAGCACAGCGAAGGTGTGTGATGGCGGACCAAGACAAGCTCCTCGACCTGCTCAAGCGCGTCACGGGAGACCTCCACCGGACCCGCGAACGGCTGCGTGACGCCGAGGACGGCCGGCACGAACCGGTCGCCATCGTCGGCATGGCCTGCCGGTTCCCCGGCGGCGCCGACACCCCCGCCGCGCTGTGGGACCTGGTGGACAACGGCCGTGAGGGCATCGGCGAGTTCCCCGCGGACCGCGGCTGGGACACCTCCGGCTTGTTCGACGACGACCCCGACCACCGCGGCACGACGTACGTGCGCACCGGCGGGTTCCTGCCCGGCGCCGCTGGGTTCGACGCCGAGTTCTTCGGGATCTCGCCCCGCGAGGCCCTCGCGATGGAGCCGCAGCAGCGGCTGCTGCTGGAGGTCGGCTGGGAGGCCGTCGAGCGTTCCGGTCTCGACCCGGCCGCGCTGCGCGGCAGCCCCACCGGCGTCTACATCGGAGTGTCGGCGCAGGAGTACGGGCCGCGCCTGCACAACCCGGGCGACGCCGTCGACGGCTACCTGCTCACCGGCACCACCTGCAGTGTCCACTCCGGACGGATTGCCTACCAGCTCGGCCTGGAGGGCCCGGCCGTCTCGATCGACACGGCGTGCTCGTCTTCGCTGGTCGCGGTGCACGCGGCGGTCCGCGGTCTGCGCGCGGGGGAGTGCACCCTGGCGCTGGCCGGCGGGGTCAACCTGATGGCGTCACCCGGGATTTTCGTCGACTTCGCGCGCCAGCGCGGCTTGGCGCCGGACGGCCGGTGCAAGTCGTTCTCCGACGACGCCGACGGCACCGCCTGGGCCGAGGGCGTCGGCATGCTCGTGCTGGAGAAGCTGTCCGACGCCCAGCGCAACGGGCACCGGATCCTCGCCGTGGTCAAGGGTTCCGCGGTCAACTCCGACGGCGCGTCCAACGGCCTCACCGCCCCGAACGGCCCGTCCCAGCAACGGGTGATCCGCGCCGCGCTGGCCGACGCGCGACTGTCCACAGCGGACGTCGATGCGATCGAAGCACACGGCACCGGCACCCGCCTCGGCGACCCGATCGAGGCCGAGGCCCTGCTGGCCACCTACGGCCGTGACCGCTCGCGCCCGCTGTTCCTGGGGTCGGTGAAGTCGAACTTCGGCCACGCCCAGGCCGCGGCCGGGGTCGCCGGGATCATCAAGATGGTCGAGGCGATGCGCCACGGCGTCCTGCCGCCGACGCTGAACGTCGGCACCCCCAGCACGGAAGTCGACTGGGCCGGTGGGCCCGTGTCGCTGCTGACCGAGCGCACCGACTGGCCCGAGGGCCCGCGGCGGTGTGCCGTGTCGTCGTTCGGGATCAGCGGGACCAACGCGCACGTGGTCCTGGAGCAGGCGCCCGCCGAAGTGGTCGAGGAGCGGCCCGCGCCGCCCGCCGTCGTCCCGATGCTGCTGTCCGCGGCCACGGAACCCGCGCTGGCCGGCCAGCTCGCCCGGCTGGCTTCGGTCACCGCGGAGCCGGTCGACGTGGGGTTCACCTTGGCGACGACCCGGGCCGCGTTGCCGTACCGCGCGGTCGTCGTCGGCTCGGACCGGGTGACCGGCCGGGTCACCGAAGGCGGGCTGGCGTTCCTGTTCACCGGGCAGGGTTCGCAGCGCGTCGGCATGGGCGCTTCGCTGTATCAGGCGTTTCCGGTGTTCGCGGCGGCTTACGACGAGGTGTCGGCGTTGCTGCCGGACATCGGGGACCTGTCCCGGACGGAGTTCGCGCAGCCCGCGATCTTCGCCCTGGAAGTCGCGTTGTTCCGGCTGGTCGAGTCGTGGGGTGTCCGGCCGGACTTCCTGGCCGGGCATTCGATCGGTGAGATCGCGGCGGCGCACGTCGCCGGTGTCCTGTCGCTGGAGGACGCGGCGAAGCTGGTGTCGGCGCGTGGCCGGTTGATGCAGGCGCTGCCCGAAGGCGGCGCGATGGTCGCGGTGCAGGCATCGGCGGACGAGGTCCGCGAGGTGCTGTCGGACGAGGTGTCGCTGGCCGCGGTGAACGGGCCGACGTCCGTGGTGCTCTCCGGCGCGGCGGAAGCCACCCTTGCCGCGGCGGCCCGGTTCGCCGACCGCAAGACCAAGCGCCTCGACGTCTCGCACGCGTTCCACTCGGTGCTGATGGAGCCGATGCTGGCCGACTTCGCCTCGGTGGTAAGGGAATTGACCTTCTCGGCGCCGCGGATCCCGATCGTGTCGACGGTCCGCGAAGGTGCGAACCTGACCGATCCCGAGTACTGGGTGACGCATGTCCGGGAGACCGTGCTGTTCTCCGGCGCGGTGGACCAGCTGCGCGGGAAGGGCGTCACGAAGTTCCTCGAACTCGGGCCGGACGCCGTGCTGAGCACCCTGGTCGACGCGGACGTCGCCGTGCCCGCGCTGCGGCGTGACCACGACGAGCCGCACCAGCTGGTCACCGCGCTCGGCACCCTGCACGCGCACGGCGTGCCCGTCGACTGGGCCACGTACTTCGGCGGCAGCGGCCGGTTCGTCGAGCTGCCCACCTACGCCTTCCAGCACGAGCACTTCTGGCTCGGTCAGGAGAGCGACGCCGACGTCACGTCCGCCGGGCTCGCCGCCGCCGACCACCCCCTGCTCGGTGCCGCGGTGTCCGTGGCCGCCGACGACGGCGTCCTGCTCACCGGCCGGCTCTCCCTCGACCGGCACCCGTGGCTGGCCGACCACGTCGTCGCGGGCCGGGTGCTGGTGCCGGGCACGGCGTTCGCCGAGCTGGCCATCCGCGCCGGCGACGAGGCCGGCTGCACCGGGATCGAGGAGCTGATCCTGCAGGAGCCCTTGGTCCTCGAACCCGGCTCGGCGCCGGAGGTCCAGGTCGTCGCGGGGGCGGCCGACGAGCACGGCCGCCGTCCGGTGTCGATCCACTCGCGCCGGCCGGAGCACCCGTGGACCACCCACGCCACCGGCTTCCTCGGCACGCCCCCGGCGTCCACTGTGGACATCCCGTGGCCCCCGGACGCGACCGAGGTTCCCCTCGACGACGCCTACGACCGTCTCGCGGCGGCCGGCCTCGCGTACGGCCCGATGTTCCGGGGGCTGCGCGAGGTCTGGCACCGCGGCGACGAGATCTTCGCCGAGGTGGCCCTGCCCGAGAACGCGGCCGGCGGCTTCGGCCTCCACCCGGCCCTGCTCGACGCGGCGCTGCAGGCCACCGCCGTGCACGGCGAGGACCAGGGCTCGATCCCGTTCGCGTGGCGCGACGTCGTGCTCCACGCCCGCGGCGCGACGGAGCTGCGGGTCCACGCCCGCCCGAGCGCCGACGGTCTGGCCCTGGACCTGGCCGACGGAACGGGCGCCCCGGTGGCGTCGATCGGCGGGCTGAGCGTCCGCGCGGTGACCACCACGCGGTCCCTCGAGGGCCTCTACCGCATCGAGGAGGTCCCGCTCTCTGCCGTTACTGCTTCCACCCCGGCCACGGTCGTGGCGGCCGGCTCCCTCGACGCCACCCTCGCGGCGCTGCAGGAGTTCCTGGCCACGGACGAGCCGGACCCGCTGGTCGTGCTGACCGGCCCGGCCGACGGCGCCGTCGAAGGCCTGGTCCGGGCGGCGCAGGCGGAGAACCCGGACCGCATCGTCCTGCTCCGCGGCGCCCATTCAGACGTCGAGGCGGCACTCGCCACGGGCGAACCGGAGGTCCACGCCCACGACGGCGCCCTGTTCGCCCCACGCCTGGCTCGCGTCGCGGCCGCCCAACCGTCCATACTGGACACCAGCGGAACCGTCCTGATCACCGGCGGTACCGGCGGTCTCGGCGCTCGGCTCGCCCGGCACCTCGTCACCACGCACGACGTCCGGCACCTGCTGCTGGTCAGCCGCCGTGGTGAGGCCGCGCCCGGGGCCGCCGAGCTGGCCTCCGAGCTGGCTGATCTTGGCGCCGCGGTTCGTATCGCAGCCTGTGACGTCGCCGACCGCGAGCAGGTCCGCGACTTGCTCGACCGGGCCGAGCCGCAGGTCACCGGGGTCGTCCACGCGGCCGGGGTGCTCGACGACGGCGTCCTCACCTCGCTCACCCCCGAACGGCTCGACGGTGTCTTCCGGGCCAAGGCGACCGCCGCCCGGGTGCTGCACGACCTCACCGGCGACCTCGACTTCTTCGTCCTGTTCTCGTCGATCGCGGGCGTCTTCGGCTCCCCGGGCCAGGCCGCCTACTCCGCCGCCAACGCTGCGCTCGACTCCCTCGCGCGGGAACGGCGCGGGGAGGGGAAACCCGCCCAGTCGCTCGCCTGGGGCCTCTGGCAGGACGGCATGGGTGCCACCCTGACCGGCACCGACCGCGACCGCATCGGCCGCGACGGCTTCGGCGCCCTCACCCCGGACGACGGCCTCGCGCTCTTCGACGCCGCCGTCGCCGACGGTGGTGAGGTCCTGGTGCCCGTGCACCTCGACCTCGCGGCCGTACGCAGGGCCGGGGTCCCGCCGCTGCTGCGCGGGCTGGTCCGCGTCAAGACCCGCCGCGAAGCCCGGCGCACCGAGACCGGCCTCGCCGGACGGCTGGCCGGGCTGTCCGAAGCCGACCGCGAAGCCCTGCTCGTCAACCTGGTCCGCGCCCGCGTCGCGGCCGTGCTCGGCCGGGCGGGCGCGGACACCGTGGAGGCGTCCCGGCCGTTCACCGAACTCGGCTTCGACTCGCTGACCGCCGTCGAACTGCGCAACGAACTCGGCGCCGAGACCGGCCTGCGGCTGCCCGCGACGCTCGTCTTCGACCACCCGAGCCCGGCCGCCGTCGCCGCCTTCCTCGGCACCGAACTGCTCGGCGCGCCAACGGAAACCCGCCCCGCCTCGACCCGGCGCAAGCAGACCGACGAACCGATCGCCATCGTCGCGATGAGCTGCCGTTACCCCGGCGGTGTCCGGTCGCCGGAGGACCTGTGGGACCTCGTCGACGCCGGCACCGACGCCATCTCGCCGTTCCCGAGCGGGCGCGGCTGGGACGTCGACGGCATCTACGACCCCGAACCCGGCCTGCCCGGCAAGACCTACACCCGCCACGGCGGCTTCCTGCACGACGCGGGCGAGTTCGACCCCGAGTTCTTCGGCATCTCGCCGCGCGAAGCCCTCGCGATGGACCCGCAGCAGCGCCTGCTCCTCGAGATCAGCTGGGAGGCCCTGGAACGCGCCCAGCTCGACCCGGCGTCGCTCAAGGGCAGCGCGACCGGCGTCTTCGCCGGGATCATGTACTACGACTACGCGGCGAAACTGGCGAGCGTGCCCGACAGCGTCGCGGGATTCCTCGGCACCGGCACGTCCGCCAGTGTCCTGTCCGGTCGGGTCGCTTACACGCTGGGCCTGGAGGGCCCGGCGGTGTCCGTCGACACGGCGTGCTCGTCTTCGCTGGTCGCGCTGCACCTCGCCGCCCGCTCGCTGCGGGCGGGGGAGTGCACGATGGCCCTCGCGGGCGGCGTCACCGTGATGGCGACGCCGGAGACGTTCCTCGACTTCTCCCGCCAGCGCGGCCTGTCCCCGGACGGCCGCTGCAAGTCGTTCTCGGACGACGCCGACGGCACCGGCTGGTCCGAAGGCGCCGGCGTGCTCGTGCTGGAACGGCTCTCCGACGCCCGCCGCAACGGGCATCCGGTGCTGGCCGTGGTCCGCGGTTCCGCCGTGAACCAGGACGGCGCGTCCAACGGCCTCACCGCCCCGAACGGCCCATCGCAGCAACGGGTGATCCGCGCCGCCCTGGCCGACGCCGGTCTGTCCACATCGGACATCGACGCCGTCGAGGCGCACGGCACCGGCACCCGCCTCGGCGACCCGATCGAGGCGCAGGCGCTCATCGCGACCTACGGCGACGAGCGCGACGAACCGCTGTGGTTCGGCTCGGTCAAGTCGAACCTCGGCCACACCCAGGCCGCCGCCGGGGTCGCCGGGATCATCAAGATGGTCGAGGCGATGCGCCGCGGGGTGCTGCCCCGCAGCCTGCACGCCGCGGAGCGGTCGGCCGAGGTCGACTGGGACGCGGGTGCCGTCGAGCTGCTGACCGAGCCGCGGCCGTGGCCCGGCAGCGGCCGCCCGCGCCGCGCGGGGGTGTCGTCGTTCGGGATCAGCGGGACCAACGCGCACGTCGTCCTGGAGCAGGTCCCGGGGCCCGCTCCGGCCGAACCGGCTGCGCCCGGGGTCGTGCCGTGGGTGGTCTCGGCCAAGACCGACCAGGCCCTGGCCGACCGCGCTCGCGCGCTCCTGGAGCTGGACGCCGACCCGCGTGACGTCGCCTTCTCCCTGGCCACGACCCGGACGGTGCACGAGCGCCGGGCCGCGGTCGTCGGCGCGAACGCGTCCGAGCTGCGAGCCGGGCTGGAAGCCGTCGCCGAGGGGCAGGGGATCGTCGGGCGGGCCCAGCCGGGCAAGCTGGCGTTCCTGTTCACCGGCCAGGGTTCCCAGCGACCCGGCATGGGACTCTCGTTGTACGAGAAGTTCCCGGTGTTCGCCGCGGCCTACGACGAGGTGGCCGCGGTGCTGCCGGAGAGCGGCGACCTCGCGCGCACGCAGTTCGCGCAGCCCGCGATCTTCGCCCTGGAGGTCGCGCTGTTCCGGCTGGTCGAGTCGTGGGGTGTCCGGCCCGATTTCCTGGCGGGCCATTCCATCGGCGAGATCGCCGCCGCGCACGTCGCCGGCGTGCTCTCGTTGCCGGACGCGGCGAAACTCGTCGAGGCGCGGGGCCGGCTGATGCAGGCGCTGCCCGAGGGCGGCATCATGGTCGCGGTGCAGGCGTCCGAAGCCGAGGTCGCCGGGTACCTGTCCGATGAGGTCTCGCTGGCCGCGGTCAACGACGAGAACTCCGTGGTGCTCTCCGGTGTCGAAGGCCCGACGCTCGCGGTCGCGGACCGGTTCCCCGGACGGAAGACCAAGCGCCTCGACGTGTCGCACGCGTTCCACTCGGTCCTGATGGAGCTGATGCTCGACGACTTCGCGGCGGTGGTGCGGGAACTGACCTTCGCCGAGCCGCGGATCCCGATCGTGTCGACGGTGAGCGAGACCGCGGACTTCACCGACCCGGAGTACTGGGTGACGCACGTGCGGGAGACCGTCCGGTTCGCCGCGGCGGTGGAGACGTTGCGCGGCTACGGTGTCACCAAGTTCCTCGAACTCGGCCCCGACGCGGTGCTGTCCGCGCTCACCGAGGGCGTTCCTTTGCTGCGCAAGGGACGCGACGAAGCGACAACGGCGATGACGGCGCTCGCGACTTTGCACGTCCAGGGCGTCCCGATCGACTGGGGCGGCGTCCTCCCGGGCGCACGACGGCTCGACCTGCCCACGTATCCGTTCCAGCGCAGGCACTTCTGGCTCGAACCCTCGTCCACCGGGGATCTCACCTCGGCCGGGCTGGAGACCTCGGACCACCCGCTGCTCGCTGCCGGGCTGTCGCTGGCCGAAGGCGACGGCACCGTCCTCACCGGACGGTTGTCCCTGGCCAGTCATCCGTGGCTGGCCGGGCACACCGTGCACGACACCGTCCTGTTGCCGGGCGCGGCGCTGGCCGAACTGGCCGTCCGGGCCGGGGACGAAGCCGGGCGGCCGCGGCTGGTCGAGCTGACCCTGCACGCGCCCGTCGTCATCCCCGAATCCGGGCCGGTCGAGCTGCAGGTCGCGGTCAGCGCCGCCGCGGCGGTCACCGTGCACTCGCGGATCCCCGGTGAGGAGTGGGAACTGAACGCGTCCGGCCTGCTGGCCGAGGCCGCCCCGCCGGTCACCGGGTTCGCCTGGCCGGACGGGCTCGAGCCGATCGACCTCGGCTCGTTCTACGACGACCTCGCCGACCGCGGGTTCGCCTACGGCCCGCTGTTCCAGGGCCTGCGCGCGGCCTGGCGGCACGGCGAAGACCGCTACGCCGAGATCGCGCTGCCGGAGGAGGCCCACGACGACGCGGCCCGCTTCGGCCTGCACCCCGCGCTGTTCGACGCCGCGCTGCACGGCATGTTCCTCGGCGCGGGCGAGGAGGCGGGCGCGCTGCCGTTCAGCTGGAGCGACGTCAGCCTGCACGCGAGCGGCGCCACGGCGGTCCGCGCGCGGCTGCGGTTCACCGGGCCCGGCGAGGTCGCGGTCGAGCTGACCGACCTCGCCGGGGCGCCGGTGCTGTCGGTCGGGTCGCTGGTCGTCCGCGCGGTCACCGGCGAGCAACTCCGGGCCGGGGAAGACCGGTCGCTGTTCCGGGTCGAGCACGTCGCCGTCGAACCGCCGCCCGCGTCGCCGGTCGTGTGGGCGCGCTGGGACGAGGTGACCGAGCCGGTGCCGCCGGTGGTCGTCCTGCCGGCGTCCGGGGTGCACGCGGTGCTCGGCGTCCTGCAGCGGTTCCTCACCGAGCCGCGGTTCTCCGGCTCGCGTCTGGTCGTCGTGACCGGGGGTGGGCTCGGCGACGCGGCCGCCACCGGGCTCGTCCGCTCGGCGCAGGCCGAGAACCCCGGCCGGTTCGTGCTGCTGGACGGCGAAGTGTCCGATGTGGACCTCGCGCTGGCCACCGGGGAACCCCGCGTCCGGGTCCGCGACGGCCGGGCCGAGGTGCCGCGGCTGGTCAAGACCGAACCCGGCCGCAAGCCGAACTGGGAACCGGCGGGGACGGTGCTGGTCACCGGCGGCACCGGCGGGGTCGGGGCCAAGCTGGCCGAACGGCTCGTCACCGAACACGGCGTCGAAAGCCTCGTGCTCACGAGCCGCCGCGGCCTCGCCGCGCCTGGCGCGGAGGAGCTGGCGCTGCGGCTGCGTGAGCTGGGCGCCGAGGTGCGGGTGGAGGCGTGCGACGTCGCCGACCGGGACGCCGTGGCCGCGCTGGTGGACGGCATTCCCGGCCTGTCGGGGATCGTGCACGCGGCCGGCGTCCTCGACGACGGCGTCGTCACCGCCCTGACCCCAGAGCGGCTGGACCGCGTGCTGGGCCCGAAGGCGGACGGCGCGCGGCACCTGCACGAGCTGACGCTGGACCGGCCGCTGACGGAGTTCGTGCTGGTCTCGTCGGTGTCCGGGGTGCTCGGCGGGCCGGGCCAGGGCAACTACGCCGCGGCCAACGCCTACCTCGACGCGCTGGCCGAGCAGCGGCACGCCGACGGCCTGCCCGCGCGGTCGCTGGCCTACGGGATGTGGGCGGCCGAGGGCATGGGCGGGGTGCTGGACCAGGCGCTCGTCGACCGGATGCGCCGCGACGGCTTCGGCGCGCTGTCCCCCGACGAGGGCGCGGTGCTGTTCGACCTCGCGCCCGGCCCGGTGTCGGTGCCGGTCAAGCTCGACCTGGCCGGCCTGCGCGACCAGGCCCGGGCGGGCGTGCTGCCCGCGCTGCTCACCGGCCTGGTCCGGCTGCCGGTGCGCCGGGCCGTCTCCAGCGGTGCGGCTCCGGTGCTCACCCGCGAAGCGTTGCCGGAGCTGGTGCTGACCCACACGGCCCAGGTGCTCGGCTTCGCGACGGCGTCCGAGATCGACCCGGAGCACGCGTTCACCGACCTCGGGTTCGACTCCCTGACGTCGGTGGAGCTGCGCAACCGCCTGGCGGCCGCGGCCGGCCGTCCCCTGGGCGCGACGGTGGTGTTCGACCACCCGACCCCGGCGGCCCTGGCGTCCCACCTCGCCACCCTGCTGTTCCCGGAGGTGGTCGTCCCCGACGAGGCCCGCCTCCGACGCGCCCTGGCCGGCGCTTCCCTGGACCGGCTCCGCGAACTGGGCGTCCTGGAGGCGCTGCTCCGCCTCACCGACGACACCCCCGAACCGGCGTCCGAGGACGCGATCGACGACCTGGACGTCGGTGACCTCATCAGCCGCGCGATGTCCACCTCCCGCGACTGACGCCCCACCTCGAAGGTCCGTGAAGGCCACATCGAGGGACTCAGAGTCCCTCGATGTGGCCTTCACGGACTTCTGCGTTCGGGGGGAGTGGGTGCCGGGTTACCGGGGCGTGGTGAAGGGCGCGCGGGGGAGGACGGCGGCGCGCCCAGGATGGGGGGCATGCCCGAGCTTCGCCCGTCTCGTCCGGTCCGGAGAATCTGATGGCGACACCCGAGGAACTGGTTGCCGCACTGCGGGAATCGGTCAAGGAGAACAGCAGGCTGGCCGCGCGCAACCGGGAACTCGCCGACGCCGCGCGCGAACCGGTCGCGATCATCGGCATGGGGTGCCGGTACCCCGGTGGGGCCGACTCGCCCGAACGGCTGTGGGACCTCGTGGCCGACGGCCGCGACGCCGTGTCCGAGTTCCCCGCCGACCGCGGCTGGAACCTCGCCGAGCTGTTCCACCCCGACCCCGACCACCCCGGCACGTCCTACGCGCGCGAAGGCGGCTTCCTCCACGACGCCGCCGAGTTCGACCCCGAGTTCTTCGGCATCTCGCCGCGCGAGGCCCTCGCCATGGACCCGCAGCAGCGGCTGCTGCTGCAGATCAGCTGGGAAGCGATCGAACGGGCGGGTCTCGACGCCTCGGCGTTGAAGGGCAGCGCCACCGGCGTGTTCGCCGGGATCATGTACCACGACTACGGTTCCGGCGCGGGTGAGCTGCCCGAAGGCGTAGAAGGCTTCCTCGGCACCGGCACGGCCGGCAGTGTGCTCTCCGGCCGCGTCGCCTACAGCTTCGGCTTCGAGGGCCCGGCCGTCTCGGTCGACACGGCGTGCTCGTCGTCGCTGGTGGCGGTGCACTTGGCCGCGCAGGCGCTGCGGGCGGGGGAGTGCACGCTCGCCCTGGCCGGCGGCGCGACGGTGATGGCCGTCCCGGACACGTTCGTCGAGTTCTCCCGCCAGCGCGGCCTCGCCCCGGACGGCCGCTGCAAGTCCTTCGGTGCAGGCGCCGACGGCACCGGCTGGGGCGAGGGCGCGGGCGTCCTACTGCTGGAGAAGCTGTCGGACGCCATCGCCCACGGCCACCGCGTCCTGGCGGTGGTCCAGGGTTCGGCGGTCAACTCGGACGGCGCGTCCAACGGCCTCACCGCACCGAACGGCCCGTCCCAGCAACGGGTGATCCGCGCCGCACTGGCGAGCGCCGGACTGTCCACATCGGACATCGACGTCGTCGAGGCCCACGGCACCGGCACCCGCCTGGGCGACCCGATCGAGGCGGACACCCTCCTGGCGACCTATGGCCGCGACCGCACGGTGCCGCTGTACCTGGGCTCGGTCAAGTCGAACGTCGGCCACACCCAGGCGGCGGCGGGGGTGGCGGGGATCATCAAGATGGTCGAGGCCCTGCGCCGGGGAGAATTGCCCCGCACCCTGCACGCCGACGAGCCGTCCCCGCACGTGGCCTGGGACTCGGGCGCGGTGGAGCTGCTGACGTCGCACAGGCCGTGGCCTACGGTGGACCGCCCCCGCGCGGCGGCGGTGTCGTCGTTCGGCATCAGCGGGACGAACGCCCACGTGGTGCTGCGCCAGGCCCCCGCCGAGGTGCTCGCCCCGGCCGGATGGCGGCACGCCTCCGCCGCCCCGGTCGCCGGGGCGCAGTCGCCCGGAACCTCGGCCCAGGTGCCCGCGCCGGGCTCGGCCGAATCCCTCGCCGGGTCGCGGCGGACCTCCGCCGAGGTGCCCGCACCGGCCGGGGCGCCGCGGACCTCCGCCGACCTGGTCGCCGGGGCGCAGTCGTCCGGAACTCGCGCCGAGGTGGCTGCGCCGGGATCGCCCAAATCCTCCGCCGGGTTGAGCACGCACGCCGGGGCGCCGCAGGTCGAGGGTCCGGCCGTGCGGGTTCCGTGGGTGCTCTCCGCCCGCGATGAAGCCGCCCTGCCCGAGCTGGCGGCCCGCCTGCTCCGGACCGAAGCCGACCCGGTCGACATCGCCTGGTCCCTTGCCACCAGCCGCGCCGCGCTGCCGTTCCGCGCGGCCGTCACCGGGGATCTCAAGACCGGGCTCGAAGCCCTGGCCGCCGGGGAAGCCGCACCGAGCGTGGTCACCGGGCGCGCGACCAGCGGCAAGCTCGCCTTCCTCTGCACCGGCCAAGGCGCCCAGCGGCTCGCGATGGGCACCGAACTCGCCGCGGCGTTCCCGGTCTTCGGCGCGGCCTTCACCCGGGTCGCCGAGCGGCTGGACGTGCACACTGGCTTCCGGCTCACCGACGTCCTGGCCTGCGGTGATAAGGCGATGATCGACCGCACCGAGGTCGCGCAGCCCGCGCTGTTCGCCTTCGAGGTGGCCATGGCCGAACTGGTCCGCTCCTGGGGCGTCGAGCCGGACTTCCTGCTCGGCCACTCCATCGGGGAACTCGCCGCCGCGTACCTCGCCGGCGTCTGGTCGCTCGACGACGCCGCCCGCCTGGTCGCCGCCCGTGGACGCCTGATGCAGGCGCTGCCCGCCGGGGGAGCGATGGTCGCGTTGCAGGCGACCGAAGACGAGCTGGACCTGCCCGCCGGGGTGAGCATCGCCGCGGTCAACGGGCCCACGTCCGTCGTGCTCTCCGGCGAGGAAGCCGCCGTCACCAAGGTGGTCGAGGGCTTCCCGGACCGTCGTGCCAAGCGCCTCGCCGTCAGCCACGCCTTCCACTCCGCCCTCATGGACGGCATGCTCGACGACTTCCGCGAGGTCGCCGAGAGCGTCACCTACGCCGAGCCGCGGATCCCGCTCGCCGCCGGGGACGTCACCGACCCGGCGTACTGGGTCCGGCAGGTGCGCGACACCGTCCGGTTCGCAGACGGCGTCCGCAGCCTGCGCGAACGCGGCGTCCGGCGGTTCCTCGAGCTCGGGCCGGACGCCTCCCTGTCCGCCCTCGGCGCCGACTGCGTCACCGACGCGACTTTCATTGCCACACAACGGAAAGATCAAGACGAAGCGGCGGCGGCTGACCTGGCCCGGGCCCGGCTCTTCACCGCCGGGGTCCGGCTCGACTGGGCCGCGATCTTCGCGGGCACCGGCGCCGCCCGTGTCGACTTGCCGACCTATCCGTTCCGGCGGGACCGCTTCTGGCTCGCCGCCGCGGACCGCAGTACGCCCCCGGCCCGGCGGTACGAGGTGGTCTGGCGCCCGATCGAACCCGCGGCGACACCCGAAGCCGACTGGACGGTCTACGCGCCGGAACGTCACGAGTGGGCCGAAGCCGCCGCAAAAGCCCTGAACGCGCCACTCGTGACCGAGATCCCGGAGCACGGCCCGATCCTCGCTTTCCCCGCGGACGCCGCCGGCCTCGCCGAAATCCTCCGGGCGACCCCGGCGAAGGTCTGGTGCGCCACCACCGACCCCGGCGTCGCCGCCGTCGGCCGGGTCGCGGCGATCGAACAGCCCCGACGCTGGGGCGGCTGCGTCACTCTGCACCAAAAGGCAGACGTCACCCGCCTGCCGGACGTCCTCGGCGGCCCGGAAGACGAGGTCGCCATCCGCGACGGCCAGATCTTCGCCCGCCGGTTCGTCCCGGCGAAGCCCGCGCCCACCAGGGAATGGACCACCAGCGGCACCGCCCTGATCACCGGCGGCACCGGCGCCCTCGGCGCGATCGTGGCCGAACGCCTCGCCCGCGCCGGAGCCGAGCACCTCGTTCTGCTGTCCCGCCGCGGCGAAGACGCGCCGGGTGCGGCAGAACTGCGCGAACGGCTGGGCGTCAAAGTCACCATCCACGCCTGCGACGCGGCGGACAAAGCCGCACTGTCCACAGTGGTCTCCCAGACCGAAGACCTCCGCGTCGTCGTCCACACCGCGGGCATCCTCGACGACGCCCTCCTCGACGACGCCACCCCGGAGCGCTTCGCAGCCGTCGCCCGGCCCAAGGTGACCGCCGCCCGGAACCTGCGCGACCTCACCAGCGACCTCGACGCCTTCGTCCTGTTCTCCTCGGTGGCCGGCGTCCTCGGCAACGGCGGCCAGGCCGCCTACGCCGCCGCCAACGCGGAACTCGACGCCCTCGCCGCGCAGTGGCGCGAGGAGGGGGTCCCGGCGGTGTCGATCGCCTGGGGCCCGTGGGCCGAAGGCGGCATGGCGGAGAACGTCCACCACAAGGGCCTCCGCCCGATGACCCCCGAGGCCGGTGCGGAGGAGTTCGTCCGGGCGATCGCCGCCGACGACGTCACGGTCACCGTCGCCGACATCGACTGGCCGACGTTCTTCGAGGACTTCCGGCCGGCTCCGGCGCTCGCCGAGCTGCCGCGCCCGGAAACGAAACACCAGGAAACACCCGATCTGCGGGCCCAGCTGACCGGGCTGATCGAGCCCGAACAGCGACGGCTGCTGCTCCAGCTCGCCCGCGAGACCGTCGCGCGGGTGCTCGGCCACCCGGACGTGAGCAAGATCGGTGCGGACCGCGCGTTCACCGAGCTGGGCTTCGACTCGCTGACCGCCGTCGAGCTGCGCAACCGCCTCGACGCCGCGACCGGCCTGGCCGTGCCCGCGACGCTCGTCTTCGACCACCCGACACCGCAGGCCCTCGCCGCCTACCTCTGGCAGGAGCTGGCCGGGGGCGCGGACGACGACGTCGACGGCCTGCTCGACACGCTCGAAGCCGCACTGAGCCGCCTCGGCGCGGACAGCGAAGAGCACGCCCGGGCGCTCACGCGCCTGGCGGACCTGGCGCGGCCGGACTTCAAGCCGTCTTCGGACGACGAGCTCTTCGCCTTCATCGACCAGCAACTCGGCGCCTGACATGAGTGGGGACACCGTGGGTGAGAACGACAAGCTTCGCGACTACCTGACGCGAGTCACCGGTGAGCTGCAGCGCACGCGCGGCCGCCTCGCCTCGCTGGAAGAACGCGCGGCGGAGCCGATCGCGATCGTCGGGATGGGCTGCCGGTTCCCCGGCGGCGTCCGCTCCCCGGAACAGTTCTGGGCGATGCTGACCGCCGGGGACCACGGCATCACCGGGTTCCCCGGCGACCGCGGCTGGGACGTCGGCGCGCTCGTCGACCCGGACCCGGACCACCTCGGCACCAGCTACGTCGACCGCGGCGGGTTCGTCGACGGCGCCGGCGAGTTCGACCCCGAGTTCTTCGGCATCTCGCCGCGCGAAGCCGTCTCGATGGACCCGCAGCAGCGCCTCCTGCTGGAGACGACGTGGGAGGCCCTGGAGCGCAGCGGGATCAATCCCGCGTCGCTGGGCGGCAGCCGCGCGGGGGTGTACGTCGGCACCAACGGCCAGGACTACGGCCGCGACCTGCCCAAGGGCGTCGAAGGCGTCGAGGGGTACCTCGGCACCGGCATCTCCGGCAGTGTCCTTTCCGGACGGATCTCCTACGTCCTCGGCCTGGAAGGCCCTTCGGTCACCGTCGACACGGCGTGCTCGGCGTCGCTGGTCACGCTGCACCTCGCCGTCCGCGCGCTGCGAGCCGGCGAGTGCGACCTCGCGTTGTCCGGTGGGGCCACGGTGATGGCGAGCCCGGACGCGTTCATCGAGTTCTCCCGCCAGCGCGGCCTCGCCCGCGACGGCCTGGTGAAAGCGTTTGCGGCCTCCTCGGACGGCACCGCGTGGGGCGAGGGCGCCGGCATGCTCGTGCTGGAACGGCTTTCCGACGCTCAGCGCCACGGCCACCCGGTCCTCGCGGTCGTCCGCGGCACCGCGGTCAACCAGGACGGCGCGTCCAACGGCCTCACCGCGCCCAACGGCCCGTCCCAGCAACGCGTGATCCGCCAGGCGCTGGCCGACGCGCGACTGTCCACGAAGGACGTCGACGTCGTCGAGGCGCACGGCACCGGCACGACCCTCGGCGACCCGATCGAGGTCCAGGCCCTGCAGGCCACCTACGGCCGCGACCGCGGCGAACGCGGCCCGCTGCTGCTCGGGTCGGTCAAGTCGAACATCGGCCACACCCAGGCCGCCGCCGGTGTCGCCGGGATCGTCAAGATGGTCCTGGCCCTGCAGCACGGCGTCCTGCCCGCCAGCCTGCACATCGACGCGCCGAGCCCCCAGGTCGACTGGTCGCCCGGCACCGTCGAGCTGCTGACCGCCGCCCGCGCCTGGGACGGTGAGAACCGCCGCGCCGGTGTCTCGTCGTTCGGCATCAGCGGCACCAACGCCCACGTCCTGCTGGAGCAGGCGCCCGCCGTCGACAAGTCCACAGTGGACGTACCCGACGTCCCGGTGGTGCCGTGGGTCCTTTCCGGACACACCGAGGCGGCCCTGCGCGCCCAGGCCCGCGCGCTGCTGGACGTCGACGGCGACCCGGCCGGCATCGGCTGGTCCCTGGCCGCCACCCGCGCGACGTTCGGCCACCGCGCCGTCGTCACCGGGACGGACCTCACGCAGCTGCGGGCCGGGCTGACCGCGATCGCGGACGGCGCCACCACCGGCGAAGCGACCGGCGGGCAGCTCGCCGTCGCCTTCACCGGCCAGGGGTCCCAGCGGCTCGGCATGGGCCGTGAGCTGTACGACGCGTACCCGGCGTTCGCCGCGGCCTTCGACGAGGTCTGCGCGCTGCTGCCCGGCGTCCGCGACGTCGTCTTCGGCGACGACGCTGCCGCGCTGAACGACACCGGGAACGCGCAACCCGCGCTGTTCGCCCTGGAGGTCGCGCTTTACCGGCTCGTCGAGTCGTGGGGTGTGGTCCCGGACTTCCTGATCGGCCACTCCGTCGGCGAGCTGGCCGCGGCGCACGTCGCCGGCGTCTGGTCCCTCGAGGACGCCGCCGAGCTGGTCGCCGCACGGGGACGCTTGATGAGCGCGCTGCCGCGGGGCGGCGCGATGTGCGCGATCGAGGCGACCGAAGACGAGGTCCGCGCGGCCCTGGTGCCGGGCGCGGACGTCGCCGCGGTCAACGGCCCGCGCGCGATCGTCGTCTCCGGCACCGAGGACGCCGTGGGCCAGGTGCAGGCGGTCTTCAACGACCGCCGCACCAAGCAGCTCACCGTGTCGCACGCGTTCCACTCCGCACTGATGGACGGCATGCTCGACGAGTTCGCCGCGGTCGCCCGGCGGATCACCTACCGGACGCCGAAGATCGCGCTCGTCTCGAACGTCACCGGCCGCATCGCCGCCACCGCCGAGATCACCGACCCCGGCTACTGGGTCCGGCACGTCCGCGAGGCCGTCCGGTACGCCGACGGCGTCCGCGCGCTCGCCGACGCCGGGGTCACCCGTTTCCTCGAACTGGGCCCGGACGGCGTTCTTTCGGCCGCGGGCCAGGACAGCGCCGACGGCCTGTTCGTCCCCGCGCTGCGCCGCGACCGCCCCGAGGTCGATACGCTGATCGCCGCGCTGGCCGCGGTGTACGTGCACGGCGGGACCGTCGGCTGGGCCGCGATGCTCGACGGCGCGGCGCCGGTCGCCCTGCCCACCTACCCGTTCCAGCGCGAGCACTACTGGCTGCCCGCGACGCACGCCGCGGGGGACGCGGCCGGGCTCGGCCTCGGCTCCCTCGACCACCCGCTGCTCGGCGCGGCCGTGTCGGTCGCCGACGCGGGCGGGTTCCTGTTCACCGGCAGCCTTTCCCTGCGCACGCACCCGTGGCTGGCCGAGCACGCGGTGCACGGCCAGGTCGTCGTCCCCGGCACGGCGCTGGTCGAGCTGGCCGTACGCGCGGCCGACGAGACCGGCCTGGCAGTGCTCGAAGAGCTGACGCTGCAGACGCCGCTGGTGCTCCCCGAAAGCGGCGCGGTGCAGGTGCAGCTCTGGGCCGGGACGCCGGAGGAGTCCGGCCACCGCCCGCTGACCGTCCACTCGCGACCGCACGGCGCGGGCGACTGGACCCTGCACGCCACCGGCGCCCTCGCCCCTGCCGCGTCCACATCGGACTGGGATCTGGCCGCGTGGCCGCCGCCGGGCGCGGAGGCCGTTTCCCTCGACGGCCGGTACGCCGAGCTGGCCGCGAACGGCCTCGAGTACGGCGAGACCTTCCAGGGGCTCCGCGCGCTGTGGCGCGACGGCGAGCACACCTACGCCGAGGTCTCCCTGCCCGAGCACGCCCGTGACCAGGCCGGCCGCTTCGGCCTGCACCCCGCGCTGCTCGACGCGGCCCTGCACGCCCTCGCCGATGGCGACGGCCCGGCACGGCTGCCCTTCGCCTGGAGCGACGTCGTCCTGCACGCCTCCGGCGCGGCCGAGCTGCGCGTCCGGCTCACCCCGTCCGGCACCGACGCCGTGACGCTGCGGGTGGCCGACGGGACCGGTGCGCCGGTCGCGACCGTCGGCTCCCTGGTCGTCCGCCCGGTCTCGGCCGCGCAGCTGCGTCCCACCGCTTCTCGCGACGGCCTCTACGAGCTGGCCTGGCAGCCGATTGCCGCCACCGGCGAGGCCCCACGCTGGGCCCGCTGGCCGGAGGTCGCCGACGTCGTCGTCCACCGCGCGGAGGGCGACGACGTCCACGCCGTCGTCGGCGAGACCTTGGACGTACTCAAGACGTTCCTCGCCGAAGACCGCTTCGCCGAGGCGAAACTGCTCGTCCACACCGGACGGTCCGATGTGGACCCGGTTGCCGCCGCTGTGTGGGGTCTGGTCCGCAGCGCCCAGTCCGAGCACCCGGACCGGTTCCTCCTGGCCGACGCCGACGAGCTGACCGACGCCGTCCTGGCCGCGGGCGAGCCGCAGGTCGCCGTCCGCGACGGCGAGCTGCGCGTGCCGCGGCTGGTGACCCCCGAGCGGCTCCTGCCGCCGGCCGGGAACTGGCGGCTCGGGCTGTCCGGCAAGGGCACCTTCGACCACCTCACCCTGGAACCGGTCGCCGAAGAACCCCTGGGGCTGCAGGGGGTGCGTGTCACCGTCCGCGCCGCCGGGCTCAACTTCCGCGACGTCCTCAACGCCCTCGGCATGTACCCCGGCGAGGCCGGGCTGCTGGGCAGCGAGTTCGCCGGGACCGTCCTCGAGGTCGGTGACGGCGTCACAGACCTGCGCCCCGGCGACGAGGTCATGGGCCTCGTCTCCGGCGGCGCGGGCCCGGTCGCGGTCGCCGAGCGGCCGATGATCACCCGCAAGCCCGCGGACTGGACGTTCGAGCAGGCCGCGTCGACCCCGCTGGTGTTCCTGACCGCGTACTACGCGTTGGTCGACCTGGCCGGGCTGGAGCAGGGCGAGTCGATCCTCATCCACGCCGCCGCCGGTGGGGTCGGCATGGCCGCCACGCAGCTCGCGCGCCACCTGGGCGCCGAGGTCTACGGCACCGCGAGCGAAGGCAAGCAGCACGTCCTGCGCGACGCCGGGCTCGACGACGCCCACATCGCGTCGTCCCGCACCCTCGACTTCGAGCAGCGGTTCGGCGGCATCAACGTCGTCCTGAACGCCCTTGCCGGCGACTTCATCGACGCGTCGATCCGCACGATGGCTCCCGGCGGCCGGTTCCTGGAGATGGGCAAGACCGACATCCGCGAGCCGGACGACGTCCACTACCAGGCGTTCGACCTGATCGACGCGGGCCCGGAGCGCACCGCGCAGATGTGGGACGCGCTCACCGAGCTGTTCGCCACGGGCGCGCTCACCCCGCTGCCGGTCCGCACCTGGGACGTCCGCGAAGCGCGTGAGGCGTTCCGATTCCTGAGCCAGGCCAAGCACATCGGCAAGGTCGCTCTCACTCTGCCGCGCACCCTGGACCCGGAGAAGCCGGTCCTCATCACCGGCGGGACCGGTGGTCTCGGCGCGCTGATCGCCCGGCACCTCGTGGCCCAGCACGGCGTCCGCAAGCTGATCCTCACCAGCCGTCGTGGCCTGGACGCCCCGGGTGCGCGGGAGCTGGCCGCCGAGCTGAACGCCGAAGTGGTCGCCTGCGACGTCGCCGACCGGGAGGCCGTCCAAGCGCTCCTCGAAGGCGTCGACCTCACCGGGGTCGTGCATGCCGCCGGTGTTCTCGACGACGGCACCATCGACGCTCTCACCCAAGAGCGGCTGGACCACGTCTTCGGGCCCAAGGCCGACGCGGCCCGCCACCTGCACGAACTCGCCGGGGACGTCGACCTGTTCGTCACGTTCTCCTCGGCCGCCGGGGTCCTCGGCGCACCTGGTCAGGGCAACTACGCCGCCGCCAACGGCTATCTCGACGGCCTCGCCGCCCACCGCCGCTCGCTCGGTCTGGCCGGGCAGTCGCTCGCCTGGGGCCCGTGGGCCGCGGGCATGGCCGAGACCCTGGGGGAGGCCCACCTCGCGCGGCTGCGCGCCGGCGGCACGCCCGCCCTCGCCGTCGAGGACGGCCTCGCGCTCTTCGACGCCGCCCTCGCCGCCGGGGCGCCCCTCGCCATCCCGGTGCAGTTGGACCTGCCGAAGCTGGCCGCGTCCGGCCCACTCCCGCCGCTGCTCGGCGCGCTGGTCAAACCCGGACGTCGCACCGCGAAATCCGGGCAGGACTCGTCGCTGGCCCGGCGCCTGGCCGCGCTGACCGAGGCCGACCAGGACCGCGAACTCCTCGACCTCGTCCGCACCCAGGTCGCGCTCGTGCTCGGGCACGTCACGGCGGCCACCGTCGAGCCCGGCCGCGGCTTCATGGACCTCGGCTTCGACTCGCTCACCGCCGTCGAGCTGCGCAACCGCCTCGGCGCCGCGACCGGCCTGCGGCTACCGTCCACGGTCATCTTCGACCACCCGACGCCCGTGGCCCTCGCTGGTTACGTGCGCTCGGAGCTGCTCGGCGACCTCACCGCCGGGCCGCGGGCCCAGGCCCGCGTCACCGACGACGCCGAGCCGATCGCCATCGTCGCCACCAGCTGCCGCTTCCCCGGCGGCGTGAACACGCCGGAAGACCTGTGGCGGCTGGTGGCCGAAGGCCGCGAAGGCCTCACGGAGTTCCCGGCCGACCGCGGCTGGGACCTGGCCGCGCTGTTCGACCAGACCCCGGGCAAGCAGGGGGTCTCGCACACCCGCACCGGCGGTTTCCTGCCGTCCGCGGGCGACTTCGACCCGGAGTTCTTCGGCATCTCGCCCCGCGAAGCGCTCGCCATGGACCCGCAGCAGCGCCTCCTGCTGGAGATCGCCTGGGAGGCTTTCGAACGCGCCGGCATCCCGCCGGGCACCCTGCGCGGCAGCGACACCGGCGTCTTCACCGGCGCGATCTACCACGAGTACGCGTCCCGGCTGACGAAGATCCCCGAGGAGGTCGAGGGGTTCCTCGGCACCGGGACGTCCGGCGCGATGATGTCCGGCCGCGTCTCCTACACCTTCGGCTTCGAAGGCCCGGCCGTGTCGGTGGACACGGCGTGCTCGTCCTCGCTCGTCGCGATGCACCTGGCGAGCCAGGCCCTGCGGTCGGGGGAGTGCACCCTCGCCCTGGCCGGCGGCGTCACCGTGATGGCCAACCCCGACCCGTTCGTCGACTTCAGCAAGCAGAACGCGATGGCGCTCGACGGCCGCTGCAAGGCGTTCGCCGACGGCGCCGACGGTGTCAGCTGGGGTGAGGGCGCCGGGTTCGTCCTGCTCGAGAAGCTGTCCGACGCCCGCCGCAACGGACACCCGGTTCTGGCGCTGCTCAAGGGATCCGCGGTCAACCAGGACGGCGCGTCCAGCGGTCTCACCGCGCCGAACGGGCCGTCGCAGCAGCGGGTCATCCGCCAGGCGCTCGCCAACGCCGGACTGTCCACATCGGACGTCGACGTCGTCGAGGCGCACGGCACCGGTACCCGCCTCGGCGACCCGATCGAGGCCCAGGCCCTGCTGGCCACCTACGGCCAGGACCGCGACGAGCCGCTGCTGCTCGGCTCGGTCAAGTCGAACTTCGGGCACACGCAGGCCGCGGCCGGCGTCGCCGGTGTGATCAAGATGGTCGAGGCGATGCACCACGGGGTTGTCCCCGCGACCCTGCACGTCGACGCGCCGTCGGCCCAGGTCGACTGGGAAGCCGGGGCGATCCGCGTCGCCGGCGAGTCCGCGAGCTGGCCGGAGACCGGCCGCCCGCGCCGCGCCGGCGTCTCGTCGTTCGGCTTCAGCGGGACCAACGCGCACGTCGTGCTGGAGCACGTTCCGTCCGAAGAGGACACTCCGGAGCCCGGTGCCCGGCCCGCGGTGCTGCCGTGGGTGCTGTCCGGCCGGTCCGAGGAGGCCCTGCGGGCCCAGGCCGCACAGCTGGCCGAGCTGACGGCCGACCCCCTCGACGTGGCCTGGTCCCTCGCCACCGCCCGCACCGCGCACGAGCGGCGCGCGGTCGTCGTCGGGGCCGACCCGGCGGTGCTGCGGGCCGGGCTGGCCGCGTTCGCCGACACCGGCCGGGCGGCCAACGTCGTCACCGGCCGCGCCGTCACCGGGCGGCTCGCGATGCTGTTCACCGGCCAGGGCTCCCAGCGCCTGGACATGGGCCGCGGGCTCTACGACGCGTTCCCGGCGTTCGCGGCCGCGTATGACGAGGTCAGCGCGTTGCTGCCCGCCGTCCGCGACGTCACCGACGCGGACGTCCTCAACCGCACCGGCACCGCCCAGCCCGCGATCTTCGCCCTGGAAGTGGCGTTGTTCCGGCTCTACGAGTCGTGGGGCGTGCGGCCGGACTTCCTCGCCGGGCACTCGATCGGCGAGATCGCCGCGGCGCACGTCGCCGGGGTGTTCTCCCTGGCCGATGCGGCCAAGCTCGTCGAGGCGCGCGGACGTCTCATGGAGGCCCTGCCCGCGGGCGGCGCGATGGTCGCGATCCAGGCGTCCGAGGACGAGGTGCGCGAGTACCTGTCCGGCGAGGTTTCGCTGGCCGCGGTCAACGGGCCGAACGCCGTCGTCCTGTCCGGTGTGGACAGTGCACTGCGGACGGTCGCCGCGCGGTTCGCCCAGGACGGCCGCCGCACCAAGCACCTCGTGGTGTCGCACGCCTTCCACTCGGCGCTGATGGAGCCGATGCTCGCCGAGTTCGCCGAAGTCGCGCGGAGCCTGACGTATAACGAACTACACATCCCGATCGTGTCGACCGTCGCGGCCGGCGCCGACCTCACCGACCCGGAGTACTGGGTCACCCACGTCCGCGAGCCGGTCCGGTTCGCCGACGCCGTCGAGCGGCTGGCCGCCGAGGGCGTCACGGCGTTCCTCGAACTCGGCCCCGACGCGGTGCTGTCCGCGATGGGCGCCGACTCCGCCGCCGACGCGGTGTTTGTCCCGGCGTTGCGCAAGGACCAGGACGAGGCCCGCGCCGCGGTGTCGGCCCTGGGCGCGGTGCACGCGGCCGGCGGGCCGGTCGACTGGGACCGCTACTTCGACGGCAGCGGTGCTCGTACCGCCGTTCTGCCGACGTACCCGTTCCAGCGCCGCCGCTTCTGGCTGCTGGCCCCGCCGGGGGCCGGGGACGCCACCGCGCTAGGACTCGGCGCGCTGGACCACCCGCTGCTCGGCGCGGCCGTCGCGCTGCCCGAGCGCGGCGGGCTGGTGCTCACCGGACGGCTCTCGCTGGACGAGCAGCCGTGGCTGGCCGGGCACCGCGTGCGCGACGCCGTGCTGCTGCCCGGGACCGCGTTCGCCGAGCTGGCGGTGCGGGCCGGGGACGAGGTCGGCTGCGGCACCGTCGAAGAGCTGACCCTGCAGGCACCCCTGGTGCTCACGAAGACTCCGGTCCAGCTGCGAGTGTCCCTTTCGGACGATGCCGCCCGCCGGACGCTCACCATCCACTCCCGGGAGCAGGACGCCGACTGGACCCTGCACGCCACCGGCTCCCTCACCGCCGAAGCGGCACTTTCACGTGAAAGTGCCGCCTCGGAGTGGCCGCCGGCGGGGGCCGAACCGGCGTCCCTCGACGGCTTCTATGCCACCCTTGCCGAGGCTGGCCTCGCCTACGGTGACCCGTTCCGGGGGCTGACCAAGGCTTGGCGACGCGGTGACGACGTCTTCGCCGAGGTCGCCCTGCCCGAGGGCACCGACGTCCGCGGGTTCGGGCTGCACCCGGCGTTGCTCGACGCCGTCCTGCACGCCGTCGGCCTGACCGGCGGCCCGGCGCGGCTGCCGTTCTCGTGGGCCGGCCTGCGCCTGCACGCCACCGGCGCGAGCACCCTGCGCGCCCGGCTCACCCCGGCCGGCACCGACGCCGTCGCGCTGCACGTCACCGACGGCACCGGCGCGCCCGTGCTCTCCGTGGACTCGCTGAGTCTGCGCCCGGTCGGTGACGGCCCGCTGCCGAGCGCCACCTCCGACGCCGTGTTCGGCCTCGACTGGATCCCGGTCGCCACGCCGTCGCAGGGCGAAGACGTCACCGTCTACGAAGTCCTCGAGGACACCCCGGTCGACGTGGTGCTCGGCATGCTGCAGGCCGTCAAAGACCGCCTGGTCGTCCAGCTCACCGGCGACACCCCGGCCCACACCGCCGTCGCCGGACTGGTCCGCAGCGCCCAGGCCGAGTACCCGGACCGGTTCGTCCTGGTGCACGGCACCGGCGACGTCACCGCCGCGGCCGCCACCGGTGAGCCCGAGGTGAAGCTGACCGAGGACGGCCTGCGCGTCCCGCGGCTGGTCCGCACCCGCGCCACCGCGGACCCGGACTGGACCCTCGACGGGACCGTCCTGGTCACCGGCGGCACCGGCGGGCTCGGTGCCCACGTGGCCCGGCGGCTCGTCGAGCGCCACGGCGTCCGGCACCTCCTGCTGGCCGGGCGAAGGGGCGCCGACGCTCCGGGTGCGGAGGCCCTGCGCGAGGAGCTGACCGCGCTGGGCGCCGAGGTGACGTTCGCCGCGTGCGACGTTGCCGACCGCGCCCAGGTGGAGGCCCTGCTGGCCGGGCAGCACCTGACCGGCGTGGTCCACGCCGCGGGGGTGCTCGACGACGGCGTCCTCACCTCCATGACTCCCGAGCGGCTCGCCGCCGTCGCGGGCCCGAAGGCCGACGCCGCCCGTCACCTGCACGAACTCACCAGTGACCTCGAGCTGTTCGTCACGTTCTCCTCGATCGCCGGCGCCCTCGGCGCGCCCGGCCAGGCGAACTACGCCGCGGCCAACGGTTACCTCGACGGCCTCGCCGCGCACCGCCGCGCCCGGGGCCTGCCCGGGACGTCGATCGCCTACGGCCTCTGGGAAACCGGCATGGGCGAAGGCCGCGACGGCGCGGCCCTGGCCATCGAAACCGGACTGGACCTGTTCGACGTCCTGGCCTTCGGCGACGACCCGCGTCCGGTCGCGGCCAAGCTGGACCTGGCCGCGCTGCGCGCCGAGACCGAGGTCCCGCACGTGCTACGGAGCCTGGTCCGGCCGCGGCGGCGCCGGGCGGCGGAGGAGGCGGAAGCGGCCGGGCTGCGCCAGCGGCTGGCCGGGCTGCCCGCCGCCGAGCGCGTGCGGCTGCTCACCGAGCTGGTCCGCACCGAGGCCGCGCACGTCCTCAGCCACACCAGCCCCGACGCCGTCGAGGCCGACCGCGCCTTCGGCGACCTCGGCTTCGACTCGCTGACCGCGGTCGAGTTCCGCAACCGCCTCGGCACGGCCACCGGCCTGCGCCTGCCCGCGACCCTCACCTTCGACCAGCCGACGCCCCTCGCCCTGGCCGAGTTCTTGCTCGCCGAGCTGCTCGACGAGCCGGACGCCGCGACCCCGGTGTTCACGCCGGCGCGCGCCGACGGCGACCCGATCGTCATCGTCGGCATGGCCTGCCGCTACCCGGGCGGCGTCACGTCGCCGGAGGAGCTGTGGGACCTCGTCGCCGCGGGCCGCGACGGCGTGACGCGCTTCCCCGAGGACCGCGGCTGGGACGTCGACGGCATCTACGACCCCGATCCCGACCGCGCGGGCAAGACCTACACCCGTGAAGGCGGTTTCCTGCACGACGCAGGGGACTTCGACCCGGAGTTCTTCGGCATCTCGCCGCGCGAAGCCCTGGCGATGGACCCGCAGCAGCGCCTGCTGCTCGAGGTCGCCTGGGAGTCGCTGGAGCGCGCCGGCACCGACCCGGCGTCGCTCAAGGGCAGCCCGACCGGCGTGTTCGCCGGCGTGATGTACCACGATTACGGCACCCGCCTCGGCAGCGACGTCCCCGACGACGTCGAGGGTTTCCTCGGCACCGGCACCTCCGGCAGCGTGCTGTCCGGCCGCGTCGCCTACACCCTCGGCCTCGAAGGCCCGGCCGTCTCGGTCGACACGGCGTGCTCGTCTTCGCTGGTCGCGCTGCACTGGGCGATGCAGGCCCTGCGCTCGGGAGAGTGCTCCCTCGCGCTGGCCGGCGGCGTCACCGTGATGGCGACCCCCGAGACGTTCATCGGCTTCTCCCGCCAGCGCGGCCTCGCCGCCGACGGCCGGTGCAAGTCCTTCTCCGCCGGCGCCGACGGCACCGGCTGGGCCGAAGGCGCCGGAATGCTCGTCCTGGAACGGCTTTCCGACGCGCGCCGCAACGGCCACCCGGTGCTCGCGGTGGTCCGCGGGTCCGCCGTCAACTCCGACGGCGCGTCCAACGGCCTCACCGCGCCGAACGGCCCGTCGCAGCAACGTGTCATCCGGCAGGCGCTCGCCGCGGCCGGCGTCGAATCGTCCACTGTGGACGCCGTCGAGGCGCACGGCACCGGTACCACCCTGGGTGACCCGATCGAGGCGCAGGCGCTGCTGGCCACCTACGGCCGTGAACGTGACGGCGAGCCGCTGTACCTCGGCTCGGTGAAGTCCAACTTCGGCCACACGCAGGCCGCCGCGGGCGTCGCCGGGATCATCAAGATGGTCCAGGCCATGCGGCACGGCGTCCTGCCACCGTCGCTGCACCTGGGCGAGGCGAGCCCGCACGTCGACTGGGAAGCCGGGGACGTCGAGCTGCTGGCCGAGGGCCGCGGCTGGCCGGAGACCGGACGCCCGCGGCGGTCCGCCGTGTCGTCGTTCGGGATCAGCGGCACCAACGCGCACGTCATCCTGGAGCAGGCCCCGGCGGCGACGCCGGTGCCGCGCGAGGTCGTGGCCCCGGCGCTCGTGCCGTGGGTGCTGTCCGGCCGCTCCGACGAAACCCTGCGCACCCAGGCCAGGCAACTGCTCGGCCGCGACGGTGAACCGGTCGACGTCGGTCTCGCGCTCGCCACCACCCGCACCGCGCACGACCGCCGGGCCGTGGTGCTCGGCGCGACCGACGCCGACCTCCGCGAGGGCCTGGAAACTTTGGCTTCGGGGGTGCCGGGCGGATCGGTGGTCACCGGGCGCGTCCTGCCCGGGCGGACGGCGTTCCTGTTTACCGGCCAGGGTTCGCAGCGGCTCGGCATGGGGGAGGGGCTCTACGCCGCGTTCCCGGCGTTCGCCGCCGCGTACGACGAGGTCCGCGCCCACCTGCCCGGGCTGCTGGAGGTCACCGACGCCGACGCGCTCAACCGCACCGGCGCCGCGCAGCCCGCGATCTTCGCCCTGGAGGTCGCGCTCTACCGGCTCGCCGAGTCGTGGGGTGTGGTGCCCGACTTCGTCGCCGGGCATTCGATCGGCGAGATCGCGGCCGCGCACGTGGCCGGGGTGGTGTCCCTGGCCGACGCGGCCAAGCTCGTCGAGGCCCGCGGGCGTCTCATGGAGGCGCTGCCCGAGGGTGGCGCGATGGTCGCGGTCCAGGCGAGCGAGGACGAGGTCCGCGAGCACCTGACGCCGAAGGTGTCGCTGGCCGCGGTCAACGGCCCGGACTCGATCGTACTGTCGGGGGCGCTGTCGCCGACCTTGAAGCTGGCCAAGAAGTTCGAGAAGCTCGGCCGCCGCACCAAGCGCCTCGACGTCTCGCACGCGTTCCACTCGGCCCTGATGGAGCCGATGCTCGACGAGTTCGCCGCCGTGGTGCGGGAACTCGACTTCGCCGAGCCCGTCATCCCGTTCGTGTCCACTGTGGATGGCGAACGGACGAGTCGGGTGGCCGAGCCGGAGTACTGGGTCGAGCACGTCCGCTCGACCGTCCGGTTCGCCGCCGGACTGGCGTGGCTGCGCGAGGCCGGTGTCACCAAGTTCCTCGAGGCCGGCCCGGCCGCGGTCCTGACCCCGCTCGCCGACGACGGCCCGGAGACTTTCGCGGCCGCGTTCCTGCGCGCCGACCGCGACGAGGCCGAGAACGTCCTCACCACGCTCGCCGCCGCTTTCACCCGTGGTGTCCCGGTCGACTGGGCCGCCGTGTTCCGCCCGACCGGCGCCCGGGTCGTCGACGTCCCGACCTCGGTGTTCGACCGCCGCCGCTTCTGGCTCGCGGCCGGCTCCGGCGCAGGTGACGTCGGCGCCGCCGGGCTTCAGCCCGCCGGCCACCCGCTGCTGGGGGCCGCCGTGCCGTTCGCCGACGGCGACGGCTGGGTCCTCACCGGCCGCCTCTCGGCGGCCACGCACCCGTGGCTGGCCGGGCACGCCGCGTTCGGCGAAATCCTCGTCCCCGGCACGGGCTTGCTGGAACTCGCGGTCCGCGCCGGTGACGAAGCCGGCTGCGCGACCGTGGAGGAACTGACCCTGGCCGCACCGATGGTCCTGCCGCCGCACGGCGCCCTCGACGTCCAGGTGCTCGTCGGCGCGGCCGGTACGGGTGGACGACGTCCGGTCTCGGTGCACTCACGCGCCCCGCAGGGAGAGTGGACCGAGCACGCGACCGGCACCCTGACCCCGTCACTTTCCCGTGAAAGTGACGGCCTGGGGGAGTGGCCGCCGGCCGCCGAGCCGGTCGCTCTGGATGGGCTTTACGCCGATATGGCCGCGGCGGGGCTCGAGTACGGGCCGCCGTTCCGCGGGCTCACCACCGCCTGGCGCGACGGCGACACCGTGTACGCGGAGGTCGAGCTGCCCGAGGGCACCGACGTCGACGGCTTCGGCCTGCACCCCGCGCTCCTGGACGCCGCGCTGCATACGCTCGGCCTGACCCCGGGGGAGGGCACCCGCCTGCCGTTCCTGTTCGGCGACGTCACCCTGCACGCCACCGGCGCCACCGCGCTCCGGGTGCGCGTGACCCCGGCCGGACCCGGCAGCGTGTCCGTGCTGGCCACCGACACGACCGGTGCGCCGGTCGCCACCCTCGGCACGGTCACCGTCCGGACCGCGGAGGCCCGGCGGCCGCGCGGCACGGACTCGCTCTACGAGCTGACCTGGACCGAGGTGCCCGCCAACGGTGAGTCCACTGAGGACGTCTCCGTGTTCCGCGCCCCGGACGGCGAGCCGCGCGAAGCCCTGGCCGCGACGCTGGCCGCGGTCCAGGAGTTCCTCGCCGACGACCAGGCCACGCGGATGGTCATCCAGACCGGCGACACCCCGGCCGGTGCTGCGGTCCGTGGTCTGGCCCGCACCGCCGCCTCCGAGCACCCGGGCCGGTTCACCTTGGTGGACGGCGAGAGCGTCACCACTGAACCCGAGGTCCGGGTCCGCGACGGCGCCACCGAGGTCCCCCGGCTCACCCGGGCGGCCACCGGCGAGCCCGCGGTCTGGGGCGAGGGCACCGTCCTGATCACCGGCGGCACCGGTGGTGTGGGCGCCGCGATCGCCCGGCACCTCGCCCCGAACGTCACGAAGCTGGTCCTCACCAGCCGTCGCGGGCTCGACGCGCCCGGCGCGGCCGGGCTGGCCGAGGAACTCGGCGCCGACGTCGTGGCCTGCGACGTCACCGACCGCGAGGCCCTGGCCGCGCTGCTCGACGGGATCGGCGACCTCACCGGGATCGTGCACGCCGCCGGTGTGCTCGACGACGGTGTCCTGACCGAGCTGACGCCGGAGCGCTTCGACACCGTGCTGCGGCCCAAGGCCGAGGCGGCGTACGCGCTCCACGAGCTGACGGCCGACCGGCCGCTGAGCCAGTTCGTCCTGATCTCCTCGGTCTCCGGCATCCTCGGCGGCCCGGGCCAGGCCAGCTACGCGGCGGCCAACGCCCTGCTCGACGACCTCGCCCAGCGACGTCACGCCCAAGGCCTGCCCGGCAAGTCCCTGGCCTACGGCCTATGGGCCAACGGCATGGGCGGTCAGTCCGATGTGGACCGGCTCGCCCGCGCCGGGTTCGGCGCGCTCACCGACGAAGAGGGCCTGGCCCTGTTCGACGCGGCCCTCGCGGCCGAGACGCCGGTCCCGGTGCCCGTCAAGCTCGACCTGGCCACTCTCCGCACGCTGGCCCGCACGACCGAGCCCGCCCCGGCCCTGCGCGGGCTGGTACGCGTCCCGAAGCGGCGCGGCGCCGCCAACGCCGCGGCCGCCGCCGGGCTCACCGCGACGCTCGCCAAGCTGAGCCCCGCCGATCAGCTCTCCCACCTGGTCGACCTCGTGCGGGGCCAGGTCGCCGACGTCCTCGGGCACGGCACGGCGACGTCGGTCGAGGCGAACCGCGCCTTCACCGAACTCGGCTTCGACTCGCTCACCGCCGTCGAACTGCGCAACCGCCTCGGCGAGGCGACCGGCCTGCGGCTGCCCGCGACGCTGGTGTTCGACCACCCGACCCCGATGGCGCTGGCGACCCAAGTCCAGTCCGAACTGGTCGGCAGTACGTCCACTGTGGACGTGCAGCCGATCCGCGTGGCGGAGCCGGACGAGCCCTTGGCCATCGTCGCGATGAGCTGCCGGTTCCCCGGCGGGGTCAGCTCGCCGGAGGACCTGTGGCGGCTGGTCGCCGACGGGACCGACGCGATCACGCCGTTCCCCGCCGACCGCGGCTGGGACCTGGAGCGCCTCTACCACCCGGACCCCGACCACACCGGCACCAGCTACTCCCGCGAAGGCGGCTTCCTGCACGACGCCGCCGACTTCGACGCCGAGTTCTTCGGGATCTCGCCGCGGGAGGCGGTCACCGTCGACCCGCAGCAGCGGCTGCTGCTGGAGACCGCGCACGAGGCGTTCGAGCGCGCCGGCATCGACCCGGCGCGGCTGCGCGGCAGTGCCACCGGTGTGTTCGCCGGCGTGATGTACGACGACTACGCGTCCCGCCTGGCCGCCACCCCGGACGGCCTGGAGGGCCTGCTCGGCACCGGCAGCGCGAGCAGTGTGCTGTCCGGCCGGGTCGCCTACACCTTCGGGCTGGAAGGCCCGGCGGTGTCGGTCGACACGGCGTGCTCGTCGTCGCTGGTCGCCCTGCACTGGGCGGCGCAGGCCCTCCGCTCGGGAGAATGCGAACTGGCGCTGGTCGGCGGCGCGACCGTCATGTCGAGCCCCAACCCGTTCATCGAGTTCTCCCGTCAGCGTGGCCTGGCCGCCGACGGCCGCTGCAAGCCGTTCGCGGCCGCGGCCGACGGCACCGCCTGGGCCGAGGGCGCGGGTTTCCTGCTCCTGGAAAGGCTTTCCGACGCCCGCCGCAACGGCCGCCGCATCCTGGCCGTGGTTCGCGGCAGCGCGGTCAACCAGGACGGCGCGTCCAACGGCATGACCGCGCCGAACGGGCCGTCGCAGCAGCGGGTGATCCGCCGTGCCCTGGCCGCCGCCGGCGTCGAGTCGTCCACTGTGGACGCCGTCGAAGCGCACGGCACCGGCACCGCGCTGGGTGACCCGATCGAAGCTCAGGCCCTGCTGGCCACCTACGGCCAGGAGCGCGACGAGCCGCTGTGGCTCGGCTCGGTCAAGTCCAACATCGGGCACACCCAGGCCGCGGCCGGGCTCGCCGGGATCATCAAGATGGTCGAGGCGATGCGCCACGGCGTGCTGCCCGCGACCCTGCACGTCGACGAGCCGTCCCCGCACGTCGACTGGTCCGAAGGCGCGGTCCGGCTGCTCACCGAGTCGCGGCCCTGGCCGGCGGACGGCCGCCCGCGGCGTGCGGCGGTGTCGGCGTTCGGCATCAGCGGCACCAACGCGCACGTCATCCTGGAACAGGCCCCGGACGCCCCCGCGCCGGACCGGACGCCGACGGCCCCCGCGCTCCTGCCGTGGGTGCTGACCGGCCGCACGGACGACGCGCTGCGCGCCCAGGCCGAGCGGCTGCTCGGCACGGTCGGCTTCGCGGACCCGGTGGACATCGGGTTCTCCCTGGCCACCACGCGTTCGGCGTTCGAACGTCGGGCCGTGGTCAGCGGTGACGTCCGCGCCGGGCTCGCCGCTCTCGCCGGTGGCCGGGTCACCCCGGAGGTCGTCACCGGCCGGGCGACCGAGGGCAAGCTTGCAGTGCTGTTCACCGGCCAGGGCTCCCAGCGGCTCGGCATGGGCCGCGGGCTGTACGAGGCGTTCCCGGTGTTCGCGGCGGTCTACGACGAGGTCTGCGCGCTGTTGCCCGCCGTCCGCGACGTCACCGACGCGGACGTCCTCAATCGCACCGAGACCGCCCAGCCCGCGATCTTCGCGCTCGAAGTCGCGCTGTTCCGGCTCGTGGCGTCGTGGGGCATCCGGCCGGACTTCCTGGCCGGGCACTCGATCGGCGAGATCGCCGCGGCGCACGTGGCCGGGGTGTTCTCGCTGGCGGACGCGGCCAAGCTCGTCGAGGCGCGGGGCCGGTTGATGCAGGCACTGCCCGAGGGCGGCGCGATGGTCGCGGTCCAGGCGACCGAGGACGAGGTCCGTGAGCACCTGACCGACGAGGTCGGCCTGGCCGCGGTCAACGGACCGAACGCCGTCGTACTGTCCGGTGTGGACGGTCCGGTGCACGCCGTGGCCGCGCTCTTCGCCGAACGCGCACGCCGCACGAAAGCCCTGGTCGTGTCGCACGCGTTCCACTCGATGCTGATGGAACCGATGCTGGCGGAGTTCGCTGCGGTCGCCGAGAGCCTGACCTACGCCGAGCCGCGGATCCCGATCGTCTCCACCGTGACCGGCGACGCCGACTTCACGGACCCGGCGTACTGGGTGCGGCACGTGCGGGAGCCGGTCCGGTTCGCCGACGGCGTCCGCGCGCTCACCACGGCCGGGGTCACCCGGTTCGCCGAGCTGGGCCCGGACGGCGTGCTCTCGGCCATGGGCGCCGACAGCGCCCCCGACGCGATTTTCGTGCCGGTTCTGCGCAAGGACCGCGACGAGCGCCAGACCGCCGCGGCGGCGTTCGGCAAGCTCGTCGCCACCGGGACCGACGTCGACTGGACGGCGTTCTTCGCGGGCACGGACGCCCGCGCGGTGCCGTTGCCGACCTACGCCTTCCAACGTGAGCGGTTCTGGCTCGACCCGCCCGCCACCAGCGGTGACGCCGCCGGGCTGGGCCTGGCCGCGGCCGGGCACCCGCTGCTCGGCGCGACCGTGCCGACCGCGGGCGAGGACGGCCTGGTCGGCTACGGCCGGCTCTCCCGCGCGGCCCAGCCGTGGCTGGCCGACCACGCGGTGCTCGGCACCGTCCTGGTCCCCGGCGCGGCGCTCGTCGAACTCGCCGTCCGGGCCGGCGACGAGCTGGGCTGCGCCCGCGTCACCGAGCTGACCCTCGCCGCGCCGATGGTGCTGCCGGAGACCGGCGGCCTCGCCGTCCAGGTCGTGGTCGGCGCCGCGGACGACGACGGCCGCCGCCCGGTGTCCGTCCACTCCCGCCTCGCCGACGCCCCCTGGACCGAGCACGCGACCGGCCTCCTGGAAGCGTCACTTTCACGTGAAAGTGCCGCTTCGGGGGAGTGGCCGCCCGCCGGGGCCGAGGCCCTGGATGTCACGGAGCTGTACCCGGGGCTGGCCGAGGCCGGTCTGCAGTACGGGCCGGTGTTCCGAGGTCTGACCGCCGCGTGGCGGGTCGGCGACGACGTCTGCGCCGACCTCGAACTGCCCGCCGCCGCCCACGGCGACGCCGGGAAGTTCGGCCTGCACCCGGCCCTGCTCGACGCCGCGCTGCACGCGATCGGCCTGCTCCCGACCGGCGATACCACCAAGACCCGGCTGCCGTTCCTCTGGCGGGACGTCGTCCTGCACGCGGCCGGCGCCACCGCCGCCCGGGTGCGGGTCGCCACCACCGGCACCGACTCGGTGCGCCTCGAACTCACCGACGGCGCCGGAGCGCCGGTCCTGACCGTGGGATCGTTGCTGCTGCGCGAAGTCACCGACCTGGGCCCGGCGGATCAGTCCACTTCGGACGATCTGTTCCGGCTCGGCTGGAGCCCGGTCACCACCGAGTCCGGCCCGGTTCCGGCGCTGGAGATTCTGCCCGCGGTACCGGAGAGTGGCGACACCCCGGCGGCCACGCACGCCCTGCTGCGGAGCACGCTGGCGAAGCTGCAGGAGTGGCTGGCGAACGACGCGGAGACGCTGGTCGTCCGCACCGAGAACGCCGTGGCCGTGTCCACTTCGGACACCGTGAACCCGGCCGCCGCCGCGGTCTGGGGCCTGGTCCGCAGCGCCCAGTCCGAGCACCCGGGACGCCTGGTCCTGCTCGACGCGGCCGAAGCCGACGTCGAGACCGCGCTCGCCGTACTGGGTGACGAAACCCAGCTGGCCGTGCGCGACGGGGTCGTCCACGCCGCGCGGCTGCTGACCGCGGCGTCGTCGCCGGACCTCGTGCCGCCGTGGCACGAACCGGCCTGGCGCCTCGACAGCGTCGTCAAGGGCACCCTCGAGCGGCTCTCGTTCGAGCCGTTCCCCGAGGCTGTGGAACCGCTGCTTCCGCGGGAGGTCCGGATCGCCACCCGCGCGGCCGGGACCAACTTCCGCGACGTGCTCAACGTGCTCGGCATGTACCCGGGTGACGCCGGCCGCATCGGTTACGAGGGCGCCGGCGTCGTCACCGAGGTCGGGTCCGAAGTGGACGATCTCGCCGTCGGCGACCGGGTGATGGGCCTGGTCCACGGCGGCTTCGGCCCGATCACCTTCGCCGACCGGGACCTGCTGGCGAAGATGCCCGACGACTGGACGTTCGAGCAGGCCGCGTCCGTGCCGCTGGTGTACCTGACGGCCTACTACGCGCTGGCCGACCTCGGTGCCCTGCAGAAGGGCGAGTCGGTGCTCATCCACGCCGCGGCCGGCGGCGTCGGCATGGCGGCCACGCAGCTGGCCCGCCACCTCGGCGCCGAGGTGTTCGGCACCGCGAGCGAGGGCAAATGGGACGTCCTGCGCGCGGCCGGGCTGCCCGACGACCACATCGCGTCGTCCCGGACCCTCGCGTTCGAGGACAAGTTCCGCGAGACCACCGGCGGGCGCGGTGTCGACGTCGTGCTCAACGCCCTGACCGGCGAGTTCATCGACGCCTCGATGCGCCTGTTACCGCGCGGTGGGCGGTTCGTGGAAATGGGGAAGACCGACGTCCGCCCGGACGGCGCCGGCGCGGGGCACCATCCGGAGGTCACTTACCGGGCGTTCGACGTGATCGAAGCGGGCAACCGCCGGATCGCGCAGATGTGGGAGGAGCTGATGGTCTTGTTCGCCGAAGGCACGCTCACCCCGCTGCCCGTCCGCACCTGGGACCTGCGCCGCGCCCCCGAGGCGCTGCGCTTCCTCAGCCAGGCCAAGCACGTCGGCAAGGTCGTCCTGACCGTGCCGCGGCGGCCGTCGACCGGCACGGTGCTCGTCACCGGCGGCACCGGCGGCCTGGGTGCCGTGCTGGCCCGCCACCTGGTCACGCAGCACGACGTCCGGGACCTGGTGCTCACCAGCCGCCGCGGCCCGGACGCCCCGGGCGCGGCCGAGCTGGCGGCGGACCTGACCGGGCTGGGCGCGACCGTGCGGATCGAGGCGTGCGACGCCGCGGACCGCGACGCGCTCGCCGAAGTACTGGACCGCACCCCGGGTCTGACCGGTGTGGTGCACGCGGCCGGTGTCCTCGACGACGGCCTGCTCACCGCGCTCACCCCCGAGCGGCTCGAGAAGGTGCTGCGGCCCAAGGTGGACGCGGCGTGGAACCTCCACGAGCTCACCCGCGACCGCGACCTGGGCATGTTCGTGCTGTTCTCCTCGGCCGCCGGGGTGCTCGGCGCGCCGGGGCAGGCCAACTACGCCGCGGCGAACACCTTCCTCGACGGCCTGGCGCACCACCGCCGCGGCCTGGGGCTGCCCGCGACGTCACTCGCCTTCGGCTTGTGGGCCGACGGCATGGGCGACGCAGCGGACGCCGACCGGATGGGCCGCGACGGCGTCGGCAGCTTCGACCAGGCCGAGGGCCTGGCCCTGTTCGACCTGGCCACCACCCTGGCCGAGCCGGTCTCCGTGCCGGTCAAGCTGGACGTGGCCGGCCTGCGCTCGGCGACCGGGCCGGTGCCGCCGCTGCTGCGCGGCCTGGTCCGCGGCTCGGTGCGCCGGGCCGCCCCGGTCGATGCGGCGGCGCAGGCGGACGGGCTCAAGCGCCGGCTCGCCGGGCTGTCGCAGGCCGACGCCGAACTGGTGCTGCTCGGGGTGGTGCGCGGCCAGGCCGCGGCGGCCCTCGGGCACACCGGCCCGGACGCGATCGAGCCGGCCAAGGCGTTCACCGAGCTGGGCTTCGACTCGCTGACCGCGGTCGAGCTGCGCAACGGGCTCGACGCGGCCACCGGCCTGCGCCTGCCCGCGACGCTGATCTTCGACTACCCGACCCCCGACGACCTGGCCAAGTACCTGCAGTCCGAAGTGGTGCCCGCCGCCGACCAGGCGGAAACCGGCCTGGCGTCCGGGATCGACCGGCTCGCCGCCGAGCTGTCCACAGTGGACGTCTCGGCCGCTGACCCCGCCGAGGTCGAGACGAAGCTGCGGAACCTGGTCGCCCTGTGGCAGGACCGGGTCCGGCCGTCCGACGGCGAAGCGGACCTGGAAGTGGACACCATCGACGACATGTTCGCCCTGCTGGACAACGAACTCTGACCCCGGCCCGGCGCCGCGACACCGCCGCCGCTAGGAGGACCACCGTCATGACGACCGACGAACGGACGCTCGACTACTTCAAGCGGCTGGCCGCCGAACTGCGCGAGACGCGGCGGCGCCTCAAGGAAGCCGAGGAAAGCGGTTCCGAGCCCCTGGCCGTGATCGGCATGGCCTGCCGGTACCCCGGCGGGGTCACCTCGCCGGAGCAGCTGTGGGACCTCGTCGACGGCGGCGGTGACGGCATGTCGGGCTTCCCGGCCAACCGCGGCTGGGACACCGACGCGCTGTACCACCCGGACCCGGAACACCGCGGCACGAGCTACAGCAACCAGGGCGGGTTCCTGCACGACGCGGGCGAGTTCGACGCGGGCTTCTTCGGCATCTCGCCGCGGGAGGCCCTGGCCATGGACCCCCAGCAGCGGCTGCTGCTGGAGGTCACCTGGGAGACGTTCGAACGCGCCGGGCTGGACACCGCGGCGCTGAAGGGCAGCGCCACGGGGGTGTTCGCCGGTGCCATGCGCAGTGAGTACGTCTCAGGGTTCGACGGCGGTTCCGAAGAGGTCGAAGGGTTCCTCGGCACCGGCTCGTCCAACAGCGTGCTGTCGGGCCGGCTCGCCTACACCCTCGGCCTGGAGGGCCCGGCCGTCACGATCGACACGGCGTGCTCGTCTTCGCTGGTCGCGGTCCACCTGGCGGCGCACGCGCTGCGGTCGGGGGAGTGCTCGCTCGCCCTGGCCGGCGGCGTCACCGTGATGGCGACGCCGGAGACGTTCGTCGAGTTCTCCCGCCAGCGCGGCATGGCCCCGGACGGGCGCTGCAAGGCGTTCGCCGCGGGCGCCGACGGCACCGGCTGGTCCGAGGGCGCGGGCATGCTGCTGCTGGAACGGCTGTCCGACGCCCGCCGCAACGGGCACCGGATCCTCGCCGTGGTCCGCGGGTCCGCGGTCAACCAGGACGGCGCGTCCAACGGCCTGACCGCGCCCAACGGCCCGGCCCAGCAGCGCGTCATCCGCGCCGCGCTGAAGAACGCCAAGCTCACCACCGCGGACGTCGACGCCGTCGAGGCCCACGGCACCGGCACCACCCTGGGTGACCCGATCGAGGCCCAGGCCGTGCTGGCCACCTACGGCCGCGACCGCTCGGCACCGCTGTGGCTGGGGTCGATCAAGTCCAACATCGGGCACACCCAGGCCGCCGCGGGCGCCGCCGGGATCATCAAGGTGATCGAGGCGATGCGCCACGGCGTCCTGCCGCGCACCCTGCACGTCGACGAGCCGTCGCCGCACGTCGACTGGACGGCCGGGGCGGTCGAGCTGCTCACCGAGCCGAAGCCGTGGGACACCGGCGACCGCCCGCGCCGGGCCGGGGTGTCGTCGTTCGGCATGAGCGGCACCAACGCCCACGTCATCCTGGAACAGGCGCCCGCAGTGGAGGAGCCTGAACCGGAACGCACTCCGCCGCCGGTCCAGGCGTGGCCGCTGTCGGCCCGCGGACCCGCCGCGCTGCAGGCCGCCGCCCAAGGCTTGCTGTCCACAGTGGACGACGTCGACCCGCTCGACCTCGGCTGGTCCCTGGCCACCACCCGCACCGCGCTGGAAAGCCGTGCCGTCGTCGTCGGCCGGACCCGTGACGACCTCAAGGCCGGACTGACCGCGCTGGCCGCGGGGGAGCCCGCTCCCGGCGTCGTCACCGGCGAGCCGCTGCTCGGGCGCACCGCGTTCCTGTTCTCCGGCATGGGCGCCCAGCGCTGCGGCATGGGCCGCGAGCTGTACGACACCTTCCCGGCCTACCAGGCCGCCTTCGACGAGGCGTGCGCCGCCCTCGACGCGCACCTCGACCGGCCGCTGGCCGACATCGTCTTCGGGGACGACCAGAGCCTGCTCGACCGGATGACCTACGCCCAGCCGGCGATGTTCGCGCTGCAGATCGCGCTGTTCCGGCTGATGGAGTCGTGGGGCGCGCGGCCGGACTACGTCGTCGGCCACTCCGCCGGCGAGCTGGGCGCCGCGCACGCCGCCGGGGTCTGGGACCTCGCCGACGCCGCCCGGATGATCACCGCCCGCGGCCGCCTGATGGAGGCGCAGCCGCCGGGCGGCGCGATGATCGGGATCCAGGCCACCGAGGAGGAGATCGCCGCCGAGCTGACCGACGGCCTCGCGATCGGCGCCCTCAACGCGCCGGACTCGGTCGTCATCTCGGGTGAGGAGACCATCGCCGAGGCCCTGGCGGCGAAGTTCGCCGAACGCGGCCGCAAGGTCAAGCGGCTCAACATCTCCCACGCGTCGCACTCGGCGCGGATGGACGGCATGCTCGCCGAATACGGCCGTGTCTCAGCGGCTTCGACCTATCACCAGCCGACGATCCCGGTGGTGTCCAACGTGACCGGCCGTCTCGCGGGTCCCGACGAGGTCACCGTGCCCGGTTACTGGCCGCGGCACGTCCGGCAGCCCGTGCGGTTCGCCGACGGTGTCGAGTTCCTGCGGGGGGAAGGCGTTTCCCGGTTCGTCGAGATCGGCCCCGACTCCGTGCTGGCCGGGATGGCCGCGCGGACGCTGCCGCCCGAAGGCACCGTCGCGGTGCCGGTGCTGCGGCGCGACCGTTCCGAAGCCCTGACGGCGATGGGCGTGCTCGCCGAGCTGCACGTCCGCGGCGCCCGCGTCGACTGGACGGCCTTCCACGCCGGGACCGGCGCCCGCACGATCGACCTGCCCACCTACCCCTTCCAGCGCGAGAACTACTGGCTGCGCGGCGGCCGCGGCGCGGGCGACCCGGGCGGGCTCGGCCTGGCCGACGCCGCCCACCCGCTGCTCGGCGCGTCCGTCCCGCTCGCCGACGGCGCCGGGATCGTGCTGACCGGCCGGATCTCGCCGGCCACCCACCCCTGGCTGACCGACCACGCGGTCACCGGCACCGTCATCGTGCCCGGCACCGCGCTCGTCGAGCTGGCGCTGCGAGCCGGCGACGAAGCCGGGTGCGCCCACCTCGAAGAGCTGACCCTGCGTGAGCCGATGGTCCTGGCGGGACCGGTGGACGTCCAGGTCGCGCTGGCCGCGCCGGACGACTCCGGCCGCCGCGCCGTCGCGGTGTACTCCCGCTCCGGTGAGGGCGCCTGGACGCTGCACGGGTCCGGCACGCTGGCGTCACAGGCCCCCGCGGCCGGGTTCGACCTGGCCGAGTGGCCGCCGCGGGACGCGGTCGCGGTGGACGTCACCGACGTCTACCCGGTCTTCGCCGCCGCCGGCCTCGAGTACGGCCCGGTCTTCCGCGGGCTGAAGGCCGCCTGGCGCGTGGGCGAGGAGATCTTCGCCGAGACCGAGCTGCCGGACTCCGTCGCCAAGGCCGACGTCGAGCAGTTCGGCCTGCACCCGGCCCTGCTCGACGCGGGCCTGCACGCGATTGGCCTGCTGAGCGACGAGCCGGGCGGCGCCAAGCTGCCGTTCCTCTGGCAGGACGTCACGCTGCACGCCACCGGGGCGTCCGCGCTCCGGCTGCGGCTGACCCCCGGCGCGTCCGGCGCGGTCACCCTGCGCGCCGCCGACGGCACCGGCGCCCCCGTCGTGACCATCGGCTCGCTGACCCTGCGCGAGCTGGCCGCCGGGGCCCTGGCCACCGCGCCCGGCCTCGACTCCCTGTTCCGGCTCGACTGGACGCCGGTGCCGACGCCGGCCGACCCGGCCGTGGTCGGCTGGGCCTACCACGGCCGCATCGGCGGCGGTGAGGTGCCGCCGGTGGTCGTGCTGCCGGTGTTCACCGACCCCGCGAGCGTCCGGATCGCCACCCACGAGGTGCTTTCCGTCCTGCAGGAACTGTCCACTGAGGACCGGTTCGCCGACGCGAAGCTCGTCATCGTCACCTGCGACGCGATCGGTCCCGGCCGCGTCGACCCGGCGGCCGCCGCCGTCTGGGGCCTCGGCCGCTCGGCGCAGAGCGAGCTGCCCGGCCGGGTCGTGCTCGTTGACAGCGAGACCGGCGACCTGTCCGACCGCGAGCTCGCCGCGGTCCTGGCCACCGGCGAACCCCAGCTGACCCTGCGCGACGGCGCCTTCGCCGCGCTGCGGCTCGGCCCGGTGCCGGGCCCCGACGAGCTGGTCCCGCCCGCCGAACCCGCGTGGCGCCTCGGCATGGCCGCGCGCGGCACCCTGGAGGAGCTGCGGCTGGAGCCGTGCCCCCAGGCCCTGGAACCCTTGGCTCCTGGGCACATCCGCGTCGGCGTTGCCGCCGCGGGCCTCAACTTCCGCGACGCGCTCAACGTCCTCGGCATGTTCGACGGTGAGCCCGGCCCGCTCGGCAACGAGGTCGCCGGCGTCGTCCTCGAGGTCGGGTCCGAAGTGGACGATCTCGCCGTCGGCGACCGCGTGATGGGGGTCGCGATCGGCGGCATCGGCACGGTCACCACCGCGCAGCGCTCGATGTGCGCTCGAATCCCTTCGGGGTGGTCCTACGAAGAGGCCGCGTCCGTGCCGCTGGTGTTCCTCACCGCGTACTTCGGGCTCAAGGAACTGGCCGGGCTGCGCGAGGGCGAATCCGTGCTGGTCCACGCGGCCGCGGGCGGCGTCGGCATGGCGGCCGTCCAGATCGCCCGCCACCTCGGCGCCGAGGTCTACGGCACCGCCGGCCCCGGCAAGCAGCACGTCCTGCGCGAAGCCGGGCTCGACGACGCCCACATCGCCAACTCCCGCACCCTCGACTTCGAGCAGCAGTTCCTGGCTACCAGCGAAGGCCGCGGGGTCGACGTCGTGCTCGACGCGCTCACCGGCGACTTCGTCGACGCGTCCCTGCGGCTGCTGCCGCGCGGCGGCCGGTTCCTCGAGATGGGCAAGGCGGGCCTGCGCGACCCCGACGAGGTCGCCGCGCAGCACCCGGGCGTCCACTACCGGCCCTACGACCTGATCGAAGCCGGGCCCACGCAGTTCTCCCGGATGTGGGCCGAGGTCCTCGACCTGTTCGCGCAGGGTGTCCTGACCCCGCTGCCGCGCCGGACCTGGGACGTCCGCCGCGCGCCCGAGGCGTTCCGGCTGCTCAGCCAGGCCAAGCACATCGGCAAGGTCGTCCTGACCGTGCCGCAGGGGCCGGAGCCCGAGGGCACCGTCCTGATCACCGGCGGCACCGGCGGCCTCGGCGCGATGCTGGCCAGGCACCTGATCACGACCCACGACGTCCGGCACCTGGTCCTGACCAGCCGTCGCGGCCCGGACGCGCCGGGCGCTGCCGAACTGGCCGCGGAGCTGACTTCGCTGGGTGCCACCGTCACGATCAGCGCGTGTGACGGCTCGGACCGCGACGCCGTCGCCGGGTTGCTGGCGGGGATCCCGGCCGAGCACCCGCTGACCGGCGTCGTCCACGCGGCCGGTGTCCTCGACGACGCCCCGCTCGACGCGCTGACCCCCGAGCGGCTCGACCGCGTCCTCGCGCCGAAGGCCGAAGCCGCCTGGCACCTGCACGAACTGACGTCGGACCTGCGCTGGTTCGTCCAGTTCTCCTCGGCGGCCGGCGTGCTCGGCAACCCGGGACAGGGCAACTACGCCGCCGCCAACGCCTTCCTCGACGGGCTCGCCACGCGCCGGCGCGCCGAGGGCCTGGCCGCGCAGTCGGTCGCCTGGGGCCTGTGGTCCGGCGGCATGCGCGGGGAGCTGGGTGACGCGGGCGAGGACCGCATGCGCCGCAGCGGGTTCCCGCCGATCGACCCCGAAGAGGGCCTGGCGATGTTCGACCGCGCGGTCGGCCTCGACCACGCCGTCCTGCTCGGCCTCAAGTTCGACCGCGCGACCGTCCGCGGCAGCGACGCCCCGATCTCGCCGCTCATCCGTGCGCTGGTCGGCGGGTCGGGCCGGGCCAAGGCCAAGACGGCCACCGTCGAGCAGGCGGGCGAGCTGCGCCGCAAGCTCACCGGGCTGCCCGTGAGCGAGCAGGACGAGCTGCTGCTCGACCTGGTCCGCCGCGAGGTCGCGCTGGTGCTCGGCCACGCCGACGCGGCCGGGATCGCCGCGACCCGCGCGTTCAACGAGATCGGCTTCGACTCGCTCACCGCGGTCGAGCTGCGCAACCGCCTCGGCGCCGCGACCGGCCTCCGGCTGCCCGCGACGCTCGTGTTCGACCACCCGACCCCCGCCGCGCTGAGCACGTTCCTGCGCACCGAGGTGGTCGGGGACGAAACGCCGGTCCCGGCCGTGGTCACCCCCAGCACGGCCGGGGCCGGTACCCACGACGACCCGATCGTCATCGTCGGCATGGGCTGCCGCTACCCGGGTGAGGTCACCTCGCCCGGTGAGCTGTGGCAGCTGGTCGCCGAGGGCCGCGACGGCGTCGGCGACTTCCCGGCCGACCGCGACTGGCCGCTCGACTCCCTGTTCCACCCGGACCCCGACCACCGCGGCACGACGTACGCCTCGGAAGGCGCTTTCCTCTACAACGCGGGCGACTTCGACGCCGAGTTCTTCGGCATCTCGCCCCGCGAGGCCCTCGCCATCGACCCGCAGCAGCGGCAGGTCCTCGAGACGGCGTGGGAGGCCCTCGAACGCTCGGGCATCAACCCCGCGACCCTGCGCGGGACCAGCACCGGCGTGTTCGCCGGCGCACTGTCCAACGACTACATCTCCCGGCTGAGCGCGATCCCCGAGCAGGTCGAAGGCTTCCTCGGCACCGCGTCGTTCAGCAGCGTCGTCTCCGGTCGCGTCGCCTACGCGCTGGGCCTGGAGGGCCCGGCCGTCTCGGTCGACACGGCGTGCTCGTCTTCGCTGGTCGCGGTGCACCTCGCCGCCCAGTCGCTGCGGTCGGGGGAGTGCACGCTCGCCCTGGCCGGCGGCGTCAACGTGATGGCCTCACCTGACATGTTCGTCGAGTTCTCACGGCAGCGCGGCCTCGCGCCGGACGGGCGCTGCAAGCCGTTCGCCGGCGCGGCCGACGGCACGAACTGGGCCGAAGGCGTCGGAATCCTCGTGCTGGAACGGCTTTCCGACGCCCGCCGCAACGGGCACACCGTGCTGGCCGTCGTGCGCGGCTCCGCGGTCAACCAGGACGGCGCGTCCAACGGCCTCACCGCCCCCAACGGCCCGTCGCAGCAGCGGGTGATCCGCGCGGCGCTGGCCAACGCCGGTGTCGAGGCGTCCACTGTGGACGTCGTGGAAGCGCACGGCACCGGTACCCCGCTGGGTGACCCGATCGAGGCGCAGGCCCTGCTGGCGACCTACGGCCAGGACCGCGAGCGGCCGCTGCTGCTCGGCTCGGTCAAGTCCAACATCGGCCACACCCAGGCCGCGGCCGGTGTCGCCGGGATCATCAAGGTCGTCGAGGCGATGCGCCACGGCGTCGTCCCGGCCAGCCTGCACGTGGACGAGCCGACCCCGCACGTCGACTGGACCACCGGCGAGATCGACCTGCTAACCGAGCCGACGCCGTGGCCGGAGACCGGGCGGCCGCGCCGCGCCGGCGTGTCGTCGTTCGGGATCAGCGGCACCAACGCGCACGTCGTCATCGAGCAGGCGCCGGACCTCGCCGAGCCCGAGCCGTCACGCGACCTGCCGGTCGTCCCATGGGTCCTGTCCGGCCGGAACCCTGGCGCGCTGGCTGCGCAGGCGGCCCGGCTATCCACTGTGGACGAGTCTGCTGTGGACGTCGGGTTCTCGCTGGCGACCACCCGGACGCACCACGACCACCGCGCGGTCGTCGTGGGAGACGCGGCTTCGGGGTTGCGTGCCCTGGCTGGAGGCGGATCCGCAGCCCACCTCGTCACCGGAGAGCCCGCCACGGGACGGCTGGCCTTCCTGTTCACCGGCCAGGGTTCGCAGCGGGCCGGGATGGGCCGCGGGCTGTACGAGGCGTTCCCGGTGTACGCGGCGGCCTACGACGAGATCGCCGCGCTGCTCCCGGCGGTCGGCAACGACGACCTCGACCGGACCGGCACCGCCCAGCCCGCGATCTTCGCCCTGGAAGTCGCGCTGTACCGGCTCTTCGAGTCGTGGGGCGTGCGCCCGGCCTTCGTCGCCGGGCACTCGATCGGCGAGATCGCCGCGGCGCACGTGGCCGGGGTGCTGTCCCTGGCCGACGCGGCCAAGCTGATCGAGGCCCGCGGCCGGTTGATGGAGGCGCTGCCCGAGGGCGGCGCGATGGTCGCGGTGCAGGCGAGCGAGGCCGAGGTGGCCGAGTTCTCCGGCGTCGCCATCGCGGCCGTCAACGGCCCGGACGCCGTCGTGCTCTCGGGCGCGGCGGAACCGGTGCTGGCCGCCGCCGCGGCCCTGGAAGCGCGGGGCCGCAAGGTGAAGCGCCTCGACGTCTCCCACGCGTTCCACTCGCCGCTGATGGACCCGATGCTGGACGAGTTCGCCGAGGTCGCGGGTTCGTTGACGTACGCCGAGCCGTCGATCCCGGTCGTGTCGACGCTGACCGCCGACCTCACCGACCCGGCCCACTGGGTGCGGCACGTGCGGGAGCCGGTCCGGTTCGCCGACGCGCTGACGGCGTTGACCGCCGACGGTGTGACGACGTTCCTCGAGATCGGCCCGGCCGCGGTGCTCTCGGCCCTGGCCGCGGGCGCAGGCGAGGCGATCCCGGCCCTGCGTGCCGACCGCGACGAGCCGTCGACGGCGGTGACGGCCCTGGCCCGCCTGCACGTCCGCGGGATCGACGTCGACTGGCCCGCGTTCTTCGCCCCGGCGTCGCCGCGGGTGGTCGAGCTGCCCACCTACGCCTTCCAGCACGAGCGGTACTGGATTCGCGAACCGGCCGTCGCGCGGGTCGCCGGCAGCCTGCGCCACCCGGTGCTGGCCTCGGCCGTGACGTCGGCCGGGGACGGGTCGGTGCTGTGCACCGGCGTCCTGCCCGCGGAACCGTCGGACACGCTGCTGGTCGAGCTGGCGATCCGCGCCGGGGACGAGGTCGGCTACGCGACGCTGGCCGAGCTGACCGTCGAGGCACCGCTGTCCGGGGACCGCGAGGTCCAGGTCGCGGTCGGCGCCTCGGACGACGGTCGTCGCCCGGTCTCGATCCACACCCGCGCCGGGCAGGACTGGCAGCGCCACGCTTCCGGCTTCCTGGTCACCCAGCCCGCGATGGCCGCTTCGGTCGAAGAGTCCTTTGTGGAGCTGACCGTCCCGGACGACACGCTCTACAGCCTGCACCCGAACCTGCTCGACCCGCTGCTGGCCGAGCACGGCTGGCCGGTGGCCTGGCGGAACGTCACCCTGCACGCGACCGGCGCTACCCGCGTCCGGGCGTCGCTGACCGACGGCGCGCTGAGCGTCGTCGACCTCGCGGGCGAGCCGGTGCTCACCGCCGAGGTGGCGTTCGGCGAGCGCCCGGCCGTGGCGGCCGCACCGAGCGAGTCGCTGCACCGCCTGATCTGGACCCCGGTCGCCCTCACCGGCTCCGAGATCGACGCCGAGGTCCTCGAACTGCCCGAACCGCAGGGCGCCACGGGCGTCGCCGACGCGGCCCGGCTGGCGACCACCGAGGTGCTGGCGAAGCTGCAGGACTGGCTCGCGGCACCCCGGGACGGCCGCCTGGTGATCCTGACCGCGGGCGCTGTGGGACTGTCCGAAGAGGACGGTGCCGACCCGGCCGCGGCGGCGGTCTGGGGCCTGGTGCGCGCGGCGCAGTCGGAACACCCCGGCCGGTTCGTCCTCGTGGACGGCGACGGCGACACGGCGGTGCTGGGCCGGGCGTTGGCCACCGGTGAAGACCAGCTGCTGTTGCGCGAAGGAAAGGCCTACGCACCACGGCTGGCGCCGGTCGGCGCGACCGCGGGCGAAAGCCCGGACCTCGCCGGCGGCACCGTCCTCGTCACGGGCGGTACCGGCGGGCTCGGCGCCCACCTCGCGCGGCACCTCGTCCAGGCACACGGCGTCCGCGACCTGGTCCTCACCAGCCGTCGTGGCGCGGACGCGCCTGGCGCCGCCGCCCTGACCACCGAACTCACCGACCTGGGCGCGACCGTCCGGATCGAGGCCTGCGATGTCGCCGACCGCGGCGCCGTCGAGACCCTCCTGGCCGGGATCCCGCAGCTGACGGGGGTCGTGCACGCGGCCGGTGTGCTCGACGACGGCCTGGTCGAGGCGCTCACCCCCGACCGCCTGGACGCCGTCTTCGGCCCCAAGGCCGCGGCCGCCTGGCACCTGCACGAACTCACCAAGGCCCACGACCTCGCCGCGTTCGTGCTGTTCTCCTCGGCCGCCGGGGTGCTCGGCAACGCCGGGCAGGGCAACTACGCCGCGGCCAACGCCTTCCTCGACGGCCTCGCCGTGCACCGCAAGGCCCTCGGCCTGCCCGGCCGCGCGCTGGCCTGGGGCCGCTGGGCCGACGGCATGGGCGGCGCGCTCAGCACCCAGGCCGGTCACCGCCTGAGCCGCAACGGGTTCCCGGCCCTCAGCACCGAAGAAGGCCTGGCTCTTTTCGACGCGGCCCTCGCGACGGACGTCGCCGCGTCGGTGCCGGTCAAGCTGGACCGCGCCGGGCTGGTCGCCGGGCAGGTGCCGCCGGTGCTGCGGGACCTCGTGCCGGCGACCCGGCGCCGGGCCGCCGCGGCCGACGCGGGCGAACTGCGCCGCAAGCTCGCCGGGCTCGCCGAAACCGACCAGGAACGCGCGCTGCTCGACCTGGTGCGCGGGCAGGCCGCGGCCGTGCTCGGGCACGCCGGGGCGGCCGCGATCGCCCCCGGCCGCGGCTTCCTCGACCTGGGCTTCGACTCGCTCACCGCGGTCGAATTCCGGACCGCGCTGGCCGTCGCGACCGGTCTCACCCTGCCGAGCACCGTCGTGTTCGACTACCCGGCGCCGGACGCGCTCGCCAAGTACCTCCAGGTCGAACTGGCCCCCGAGACCGGGCCGGGAGCCGCGGTGACCGAGCAGATCACCCGGCTCGAAGCCCTGCTCGACGGGGCCGACCCCGCCGACGCGGACATCGAAGCCCGCCTCAAGCGGCTGGTGACGGCGTGGGCCGCGAAGAAGCCCGCGCACGCCGACCTCGAAGCCGCGTCCCCGGACGACCTCCTCGCGCTGATCGACGACGAGTTCGGCCCGCGCTGACCGCCCTCCAGCCCCTCGGGAGCCGTGACCCATGCCTTCGGAAGAGCAGTACGTCGACTACCTCAAGCGGATGGCGGCCGACCTGCGCGAAAGCCGCCGCGAGCTGGCGGACGCGCGGGAGAAGGAGACCGAGCCCATCGCCATCGTCGCGATGAGCTGCCGGTTCCCCGGCGGCGTCCGCACCCCGGAACAGCTGTGGGACCTGGTCGACGCCGGGGGTGACGCCATCTCGCCGTTCCCGACAGACCGTGGCTGGGAGACCGACACGATCCACAACCTCGACGCGTCGAAGCCGGGCACCAGCTACGTCCGCGAAGGCGGCTTCCTGCACGACGCCGCGGAGTTCGACAACGAGCTGTTCGGCATCTCGCCCCGCGAGGCCGAGGCGACCGACCCGCAGCAGCGGCTGCTGCTGGAGACGGCGTGGGAAGCGGTCGAACGGGCCGGTATCAACCCGGCGACGCTGCGCGGGAGCAGCACGGGCGTGTTCGCGGGGGTCGGCTTCACCGACTACGCGTCCCGGCTGACCGCGTTGCCGGAGGAGCACGAGGGTTACCTCGGCATCGGGACGTCCGGCAGCGTGGTCTCCGGCCGCGTTTCCTACGCGCTCGGCTTGGAAGGGCCGTCGGTGTCGATCGACACGGCGTGCTCGTCCTCGCTGGTCGCCGTGCATCTCGCGGCCCGCTCGCTGCGCTCGGGGGAGTGCACGCTCGCGCTGGCCGGCGGGGTCACGGTCATGGCGACGCCCGGCGCGTTCGTCGAGTTCTCCCGCCAGCGCGGCCTCGCGCCGGACGGCCGCTGCAAGCCGTTCGCGGCCGCCGCCGACGGCACGAACTGGGCCGAAGGCGCCGGAATGCTCGTGCTGGAACGGCTTTCCGACGCGCGACGGAACGGCCACCCGGTGCTGGCGCTCGTCCGCGGCAGCGCCGTCAACTCCGACGGTGCGTCCAGCGGGCTGACCGCGCCGAACGGCCCGTCGCAGCAGCGGGTGATCCGCGCGGCGCTGGCGAATGCCGGACTGTCCACTTCGGACGTCGACGTCGTGGAGGCGCACGGCACCGGCACTGCGCTCGGTGACCCGATCGAGGCGCAGGCCCTGCTGGCCACCTACGGCCGTGACCGCTCGGAACCGCTGTACCTGGGCTCGGTCAAGTCCAACATCGGTCACACCCAGGCCGCCGCGGGGATGGCCGGGATCGTCAAGCTGGTCGAGGCGATGCGCCACGGCGTCCTGCCCGCGACCCTGCACGTGGACCGGCCGTCGCCGCACGTCGACTGGTCCGCCGGTTCCGTCGAGCTGCTGGACCGGGCACGGCCGTGGCCCGCGGACCGGCCGCGCCGCGCGGGTGTGTCGTCGTTCGGCATCAGCGGCACCAACGCGCACGTCATCCTGGAACAGCCTGCCGCGGAGGTCGAAGAGGAGCGCACGGTCACCGCGCCGCCGGTGGTCCCGTACGTCCTGTCCGGCGCGTCTCCCGCGGCGGTCCGGGCGCAGGCCGCGGCCCTGCTGTCCACTGTGGACGAATCCGGCGCCGAGCCGGTCGACGTCGCCCTGTCGCTGGCCACCACCCGCGCCGCGCTGGAGCACCGCGCGGTTGTCACCGGCGCCGACCGCGCCGAGCTGGCCGCGGGCCTGCGGGCCGTCGCGGGCGGCGACGCGGGTGCGGTCACCGGCCAGGACGCCGCCGGCCGCCTGGCGTTCCTTTTCACCGGCCAGGGCGCGCAGCGGCTTGGCATGGGCCGCCGGCTCCACGAGTGCTTCCCGGCCTTCGCCGCGGCCTTCGACGAGGTCTGCGCCCACCTGCCCGGCGTCCGCGACGTCGTGTTCGGCACCGACGCCGCCCGCCTCGACCGCACCGAGTTCGCCCAGCCCGCCCTGTTCGCCTTCGAGGTCGCGCTCTACCGTCTGGTCACGTCCTGGGGCGTCACCCCGGACGCGCTGGCCGGGCACTCGATCGGCGAACTCGCGGCCGCGCACGTCGCCGGGGTCTTCTCCCTGGAGGACGCGGCGAAGCTCGTCCTGGCCCGGGGCCGGTTGATGCAGGCCCTGCCCGAGGGCGGCGCGATGCTCGCCCTCGAGGCGACCGAGGACGAGGTCCGCCCGCACCTGTCCGCCGACGTCGCGCTCGCCGCGGTCAACGGCCCCCGCGCGGTGGTCCTCTCCGGCGCCGAGGCCGCGACCCTGGCCGTCGCCGGGCGGTTCCCCGGCCGCCGGAGCACCAGCCTGGCCGTGTCCCACGCCTTCCACTCGGCCCTGATGGAGCCGATGCTCGCCGAGTTCACGGCCGTCGCGAAGACCCTGACCTACCGCGAGCCGACGATCCCCGTCGTCTCGACGTTGACCGGTGAGGCCGCCGACCGGCTCACCGACCCGGCGTACTGGGCCGAGCACGTCCGCGGCACCGTCCGGTTCGCCGACGCGGTCGAGACCCTGCACGGCCAGGGCGTCACGACGTTCCTCGAACTCGGCCCGGACGCGGCGCTCACCCCGATGGGCCGCTCGGTGCTCCCGGACGAGGTGTTCGCTGCCGCCCAGCGCAAGGACCGCGACCAGGCCGCGACGCTCGTCGGCGCCCTCGGCCTGCTGCACGCCCACGGCGCTCGCGTCGGCTGGGCCGCCTACCTCGACGGCAGCGGCGCCCGGACCGTCCCGCTGCCGACGTACCCGTTCCAGCGCAAGCGCTTCTGGCTGGAGGACCCCGGTGATGCCGTGGTGGCGGCCGAGGACGGCCGGTTCTGGTCGGTCGTCGAGGCCGGGGACGTCGGCGAGTTCGCCGCCGAGCTGAAGCTGTCCGATGTGGACGCGCCGCTCGGCACGGTCCTGCCCGCCCTCACCCGCTACCGCCGCGCCCGGTCCATCGCCGCCGAGGCCGACGCCCTGGCCTACCACGTCCGCTGGCAGCCGTTCACGCCCGCGACGACCGCGGCCACCGGCCGCTGGCTGCTCGTCACGTCCACTCAGGACACCTGGGTCGACCCGGCGCGGGAAGCCCTGTCCGGTGCCGACGTCCAGCGTTTGGTCGTCGAGCGTCCCGACCAGGTGTCCCTGCCCGACGAGTCGTTCGACGGGATCCTGTCCCTGCTCGCCCTCGACGAGACCGAAACCGACGGCCTGTCCTTCGGCGCCGAAGCCACGATGACCCTGGTGCAAGCGCTTGCGGCCCGTGACCCGCAGGGTCCACTGTGGACGCTCACCCGCGGCGCCGTCTCGACCGGACCGCACGACGCGCCGGACGCGCCCGCTCAGTCCCAGCTGTGGGGCTTCGGCCGCGCGGCGGCCCTGGAGAACCCCCAGGCGTGGGGCGGTCTGGTGGACGTCCCGGCCGAGCCGGGGGAGCGGGCCGTTTCCCTGCTGCGCGGGGTGCTCACCGGCCCGCGCGGGGAAGACCAGGTCGCGATCCGCGCGACCGGCGCCTTCGGCCGACGGCTGGCCCACGCCGAACCCGTCGAGCCGAAGCGCTCGTGGCAGCCGCGCGGCACCGTGCTCGTCACCGGTGGCACCGGTGGTTTGGGCTCGATCGTCACCTGCTGGCTGGTCGAACACGGTGCCGAGCACGTCGTCCTGGTGTCCCGCCAGGGCGCGGACGCCCCCGGCGCCGCCGAACTGGCCGGCGACCGCGTGACCATCGCCGCCTGCGACGTCGCCGACCGCGACGCCCTCGCCGCGGTCGTCGAGCCGATCCGCGGTGACCTGCGCGCGGTCTTCCACCTCGCGGGTGTCCTCGAACTCGGCCTGGTCGAGACGATGGACCGCACGCGCTACGCCGACGTCCTGCGCCCGAAGGTGGCCGGCACTCACAACCTGGAAGAGCTGACCGAGGGCCTCGACCTCGACGCCTTCGTGCTGTTCTCCTCGATCGCCGCGTCCATCGGCAACGCCGTCCAGAGCGCGTACGGCGCCGCGAACGCCCACCTCGAAGCCGTCGCCCAGCGGCGGCGGGCCCGGGGACTGCCCGCGACGTCGGTCGCGTGGGGCCGCTGGGGTCGGGTCGGCATGGGCGTCGGCGAGGACCTCGACGAGCTGCTCAGCGGCCTCGGCGTCCCGGCCATGGAGCCGGAGACCGGCCTCGTCGCGCTGCAGCACGCGCTGGACCGCGACGAGACCGCGCTGACCGTCGCCGAGCTGACCTGGGAGAGGTTCGCGCCGCCGTTCGCCGCGCTGCGGCCGAGCCCGCTGCTGGCCGACCTGCCCGAGGTCGTCGCCATCGCCGAAGCCGAAGCGGCCCAGGCCGCCGAAGGCGCGGAAGCCGCCGACGCGTGGCGCACCCGGCTCGCCGGGCTGCCGGAGGCCGAACGCGAGCGCGTGATCACCGAGCTGGTGCTGACCCACACCGCGGCCGTGCTCGGGCACACCGACGGCGTCCCGGCCGGGCAGCAGTTCACCAAGCTGGGCATCGACTCCCTGACCGCGATCGAGCTGCGCGGCCGGATCAACACCGAGACCGGCCTGGCTCTGCCGCCGACCATGGTGTTCGACCACGCGACCCCGGCCGCCCTCGCCGCGCACCTGCTGGCTTCGCTCACCACCGCGCCGGAGTCCCGGCAGGTGACCGCCGGTGGGCCGGCCGCGGCGGGCCAGGACGTCGCCGTCGTCGGCCTGTCCTGCCGGTTCGCCGGGGGCAGCGACACTCCCGAGAAGTTCTGGACCAACCTCGTCGAGGGCCGCGACCTGGTGCGCGAGGTGCCCGCGGACCGCTGGAACGCCGCCGACTACTACGACCCCGACCGCACCGCGCCGGGCAAGGCGTACACGCAGCAGGGCGCGTTCGTCGACGACATCGCCGGCTGGGACGCGGCGTTCTTCGGCCTCTCGCCGCAGGAGGCGCGGCGGCTCGACCCGACGTTCCGGCTGCTCATGGAGCTGGTCTGGGAGGGCATCGAGGACGCCGGCCTGACCGCGGACGAGCTGCGCGGCAGCCGCACCGGCGTGTTCGCCGGGCTGATCGACACCATGCAGTACTCGATGCGGCAGCTCGAGGCCGACGGCATGGACGCGGCCGACGACCCGTACTTCGGCCTGGGCAGCTCGCTGTCCGCCGCCGCGGGCCGGATCGCGCACCTGCTCGACCTGCGCGGGCCGTGCCTGACCGTGGACACCGCCTGCTCGTCGGCGCTGAGCGCGGCGCACCTGGCCGTGCAGAGCCTGCGCCGCGGTGAGTGCGACATCGCGATCGTGGGTGCCGCGTCGGCGATGATCAACCCGGACGTCTTCATCCAGTCCTGCAAGATGAGCATGCTCGCTGCCGACGGCCGCACCAAGACGTTCGACGAGAGCGCCGACGGCTACGTCATCGGCGAAGGCGGCGGGGTCGTCGTGCTCCGCCGCGCGGCCGAGGTCGGCCCGGCCGGCCGGGCGCGGGCCGTCATCCGCGGTACGGCGACCAACCAGGACGGCCGCAGCAACGGCCTCACCGCCCCCAACCGCGCGGCCCAGAACGCGGTCATCCGCGCGGCCCTGGCCGACGCCGGTGTCGCCCCCGACGAGATCGGCTACGTCGAGGCCCACGGCTCGGGCACCCAGCTCGGCGACGCGATCGAGTTCACCGCGCTGGGCGAGATCTTCGGCGAGCGGGCCGCGCCCGAGCCGCTGTACGTCGGCGCGGTCAAGACGAACGTCGGCCACACCCTGGCGGCGGCCGGGATGGCCGGCCTGATCAAGACGGTCCTGTCCCTGGAACACGGGACGCTGCCGGGCAACCTGCACATGAGCACCCCGAACTCGGTGGTCACGGTGGACGGCCCGGTGCGCCCGGTGCCCGCGGCCCGGCCGTTCCCGGCGAACGCGGACGGGGTCCTGCGGGCGGGGGTCAGCTCCTTCGGGTGGTCCGGCTCGAACGTCCACTTCGTCCTGGACCAGGCCGCGCCCGCACCTGCCTCTGCCCCGGGTCCGGAGTGGCAGCTGCTGACGCTGTCCGGCAACAGCGACGCCGGTCTCCGTGCGAACGCCTCGGCTCTTGCGGATCACTTGACCGCCGACGTCGACCTCGCCGACGTGGCTTTCACGACCCAGGCGGGCCGCAGCGCATTGCCGCTGCGCAAGGCGGTGCTGGTCCGCGACCAGGCCGACGCGGTTGCCGCCCTCCAAGCGGTGACGGAAGGCACGGCGGTCACCGACCGGCGACGCTTCGGCCTGCTGCTGCCGGGAACGACGGGTGCGATCCCCGGCGAGCTGTACCGCACCGAACCGGCCTTCCGCGCGGCGCTCGACGAATGCGCGGCGCTGCTGGAGGGCCGGGGTGACCTGCTGGCCGCCCTGGCCGACGAGCGATCCGCGGCAGCGGGCCGGGCCGATGTGTCCGGCGCGCCCGCCGCCGATGAGCGGGCCGTGACCTTCGCCGTCGAGTACTCCCTCACCCGGCTTCTCGCCGCCTGGGGCCTCGAGCCCGCCGTCATTCTCGGCCGGGGCACCGGCGAGTACGTCGCCGCCGTCGCGGGTGGGCTCTTCGACCTCGCCGGGGGGCTGGCACTCGCCCTCGGGGGAGTGGTTCCCCAGGCCGGTGCGCCCTCGATCCCTGTCATCTCCCCGCGGACCGGTGAGGTCCTCACCGCCGCCGAAGCCGCCGACGCGGCGCACTGGCGGATCGTCGACGACCGCTTCGAAGACGGCCTCCTCGCCCTCGCGAAGTACGCCGCCGTGCTGGTCGAAGGCGGGCTCGGTGACGCCGGTGCCGAAGCCGCCGGGCGCTACCTTCCGCAGACGCCGGTGGTCTCGCTGCAGCCGGAGCTCGGGCGGCACGCGTGGCTGGCCGCGCTCGGGCAGCTGTGGGAGCACGGCGTGCCCGTCACGTGGGCCGGCGCGGGACGCAGGTTCGTCCCGCTGCCCGCCTACCGCTTCCAGCGCACCCGCTACTGGCCCGAGGTCGCCTTCCGCGGCACCGGCTGGTCGCTCAACCAGATGACCGCCACCGACGAAGCAACCCCGGTCAAGGCGGGCCTGAGCGCCCACACCCCGACCTGGCGCCGCGACGCCACCCGCCGCACCCCCGCAACCCCGGGCGACCTGGTGCTCTTCGGCAAGCTCGACGGCTTCGCAGAGGCCGCCGAACAGGCCGGGCACCGCGTCGTCGTGGCCGACATCGATCCGTCCGATGTGGACGGTTACCGCAAGATCCTGGCCGAGCTCAAGGGGGACGGCCCGCTGCGGATCGTCCACGCGAACGGCCTCACCGCGACCGATCGCGAATCCGGCTTCTACAGCCTGATGTGGCTCGGCAAGGCGATCGGTGCCGAATGCTCCGGCCGGCGCGTCGACCTCCTTTCTCTGGGCTGCAACGGCTTCGACGTCCTCGGCGGCGACGCGCAAGACCCCTTCGCCCCGACGATCGCCGCGATGACCGACGCCATCGCCGCCGAATACCCCCTGGTCCAAGCCCAGTACGCGGACCTCGACGGCGACGTCGTGACCCAGGCGAGCCACGAACTGGACCTCCTGGCCAGCTCCACAGTGGACACCGTCGACGGCGTCGCAGTCGCGGCCTGGCGTCGCGGACGGCGCTGGCTGCGCGGCTTCGACGTCGTCGAGCTGCCCGAGGTTGACGACGCCCACGCGTGGAAGCCCGGCGGCACCTACCTGATCACCGGCGGTCTCGGTGTGCTCGGCCTGGCCCTGGCCCGGCGGCTCGCGCCCCTGGGCGTCAACCTCGCGCTGGCCGGCCGCACCGAGCTGCCGCCCGAGGACACCTGGGACGGCTGGATCCGCGACCACGGCGTCGACGACCGCACGAGCAGCGTCCTGCTGGCCGTCCGCGACCTGCGGGCCCTGGGGGCCGACGTGCTGACCGTCCGCGCCGACGTCAGCGTCCCCGGCGAGGCCGCGGCCCTGCTGGCCGAGGTCCGCGGGTACTTCGGTGACCTCGACGGCGTCGTCCACGCGGCCGGCATCGCCGGCGGTGGCCTGCTGCAGAACAAGACCCGCGAGCAGGCGGCCGCCGTGCTGGCCCCGAAGATCGACGGCACCCTGGCCCTGGCCGAGGCCCTGCGCGTCGAGCCGGTCGACCTGCTCGTCCTCTACTCCTCGACCGTGACGCTCACCGTGGGGGTCGGCGAGACCGACTACTCCGCGGCCAACGCCTTCCTCGACGGGTTCGCCGCCGCCGAAGCCGGTGAGCGCGGCCCGGCCAAGCAGGTCGTGTCGGTCGCCTGGGGACCGTGGCAGCTGGACGCCTGGACGTCGTCCGGGCTCTCCGGTTCCACCGAGGCGCAGGAGGGCTCCCGCAAGTTCCGCGAGGAGTTCGGCATCGGCGCCGAGGAGGGCACCGAGCTGCTGTCGCGGATCGTCGCCTCCGGGGAGCCGCAGGTGACGGTGCTGCCGCTGCCGCTCACCGACGTCCTGGCCGCGCTGGCCCGGATGGGCTCGGTCGACGCGCTGGTCGGCGCCGATGCCGCGCTGCCCAGCGGCGAACGCTACCCGCGGCCCGACCTGCGCACCGCGCTCGTCGCGCCGCGCACCCCGGCCGAGGAACGCGTCGCCGCCGCGTGGTGCGACTGCCTGGGCCTGGAAGAGGTCGGCGTGCACGACCCGTTCTTCGACCTCGGCGGCACGTCGCTGATCGGCCTGGTGCTGATCGGCCGCGTGGCCAAGGAGTTCGGGGTCGAGCTCGCCCCGGCCAGCCTGTTCGAGAAACCGACCATCGCCGAGTTCGTCACGCTGCTCGGCGAGCCGGACACGGCCGCGGCGTCCTCCTCGCCCGCCGCGGAACCCGCCGAAGACGTCTCCGCGCGCGGCGAGCGCCGCCGCGCCCGCGCCGCGAACCTCCGCAAGCGCCCCAGCCGGACCGGAAGGTAGACCATGACCACGGAACCACGGGACACCGGCGACGACATCGCGATCGTCGGCATGGCCGGGAACTTCCCCGGCGCGCCCGACATCGGCAAGTTCTGGGCCGACCTGTGCGCCGGCCGCGACGGCATCACCCGGATGACCCGCGACGAGCTGCTCGCCGCGGGGGTCGCCCCCGAAGTCGCCGACGACCCCGCCTTCGTCGCCGCGGCCGGCCTGCTGCCCGGCATCGACCGCTTCGACGCCGACTTCTTCGGCTACACCCGGCCGGACGCCGAACTGCTCGACCCGCAGCACCGGCTGTTCCTCGAAAACGCCTGGCACGCCTTGGAAGACGCCGGTGTCGACCCGGACCGCATCGAGGGCCTCGCCGGGGTGTTCGCGGGCGGCGCGCCCAGCACGTACCTGCTGTCGAACCTGCTGCAGAACGACATCACGGCTCTGACCGCCGGCCCGGACCAGCTGATCCTGCAGAACGAGAAGGACCTGATCGCGTCCCGGCTGTCGTACGCGCTGGACCTGACCGGGCCGTCGGTGAGCGTGCAGAGCTGCAGCTCGACCGCGCTCGCGGCCGTCGCCCAGGGCTGCTCCAGCCTGATCACCGGCGAGTCCGACCTGGTCGTCGCGGGCGCGGTGTCCGTTGTGGTGCCGCAGGAACCGGGATACCTCTACCGCGAGGGCAGCCGGTTCGCGCCCGACGGGATCAACCGCATCCTCGACGCCGGCGCCAACGGCAAAGTGCCGGGCAACGGCCTCGGCGTCGTCGTCCTGCGACGCCTGGAAGACGCCCTCGCCGACGGCGACCGCGTGTACGCCGTGATCCGCGGCTGGGCCATCCACCACGAGGGCAACCGCGCGCGCCAGGCGTTCAACCTGCCGGGCGTGCCCGGCCAGGCCGCCGTCGTCGCCGAGGCACTGGCCGCCGCCGACGTCGACCCCACCGAGATCGACCACGTCGAAGTGTCCACTTTGGGCACCCCGTTCGGCGACGTCGCCGAGATCTCCGCGCTGCAGAAGATCTTCGACGTCGACGGCGTCGAGCGCGTCACCCTCGGTTCGATCGACGCGAACCTCGGCCACATCAACCAGGCCGGCGGCATCGCCCGGTTCATCAAGGCGGCACTGGCGCTGCACCACGAGAAGCTGCCGCCCGCGGTCAACTTCGAGAAGCCCAACCCGCAGCTCGCGCACAGCGGCGGCAAGCTGGTCGTCCAGGAGACCCTGGCCGACTGGCCCCGCGGCGACCGGCCCCGGCTGGCCGGGGTCAGCGCGTACGGCTTCGGCGGCACCGACGCCCACGTCGTCATCGAGGAAGCCCCTGAGAACCGCCCGTCACGGCCCGCCGCCCGGCCGCACCAGCTGCTGGCCTGGTCCGCGCGGACGCCCGAGGCGGCCGACGCCATGACCGGGCGCCTGGCCGCGAACCGTCCCGAGTGGACGGACCTCGCCGACGTTGCCTACACCCTGCACACCGGCCGGAAGGCGTTCGAACACCGGCGCATGACCGTCGTGTCCTCAGTGGACGACGACGCCTTCGCGTCCGAGACGCGCGTGGTCGCCGAAGCGGACACGCACCTGCGGCGCACAGCGTTCCTGCTCGCCGGGGTCGGGGAGCAGTACCGCGGCATGGCCGGCGGGCTCTACGAAAGCGAGCCGGAGTTCAAGGCCGCGATCGACGAGTGCGCCGCGTTGTTCCGCGACCACCTCGGCACCGACCCGACGTCCAGCCTGCTCGGCGTCCGCGGTTCCGACGGCGGTGACCTCGCCCGCCTGCTCGGCCGTGCCACCGACTCCGAGGACGCGGGTCCGGCCGTCACGCAGCCCGCGGTCTTCACCCTCGGCTACGCGCTTGGTCGCCTGCTGCGCGCCTGGGGCGTCGAACCTTCGGTGCTCGCCGGATACAGCGTCGGCGAGTTCGCCGCCGCCACCCTCGCGGGCGCCCTGACCCTCGAGGAAGCAACCGCCCTGGTCGCGACCCGCGCGAAGCTGATCGAGAAGCTGCCGCAGGGCGCGATGGCCGCGATCCCGCTCGGCGCCGACGAACTCGCCGCGAAGGTCGGTGACGTGACGGCGTTCGGCGTCGACGTCGCCGCGCTCAACGGGCCGCGGATGCTCGTCGTGTCCGGCCCCGCCGACGGTGTCGAGAAGCTCGCCGCCGCGCTCGCCGAGCACGGCGTCCCGGCCCGGCCGCTGCGCACCACGCACGCGTTCCACTCCCGCGCGCTGCGCCCGGTCGCCGCCGAGCTGACGGCGTGGGCGCGGCAGCACCTGACCCCGCGCGAACCGGACGTCCCGTACCTGTCGAACGTCACCGGCGCGCCGATCACCGCGAAGCAGCTCAAGGACCCCGGTTACTGGGCCGAGCACATGTGCCGTCCCGTCCGGTTCGCCGCGATGATCGAGCACTTGGCCAGCGATTCGCCGGATACCGTGCTGCTGGAGCTGGGAGCCGGGCAGTCGCTCGGCTCGATGTTCCGCGGTCACCCCGGCTTCCCGCAGGCGTCGTGGCCGCTGCTGGTGCCGACCCTGCCCGGGGAGGCCGACCCGCGACCGGACACGGAGGTGCTCACCGAAGCGCTCGGCCGGGCGTGGCTGTCCGGGGTGGCGATCGACTGGCGTGCCTACCACGCCGGCCGTGACCCGCGGAAGACGACGTTGCCGGGCTACCCGTTCCAGCGTCAGCGGTACTGGATCGAGCCGACGGAAGCGCGCTCGGACGTCGCGCTGGGTGCCCGGGACGCCGGGAAGCCGGTCTACCTGGTCGAGGGCGACCTGGACGTCACGGCGCGGGACCTGGCCACCCGGCTGGGGGCCGAACTGGGCGCGACCGTCGTGTTCGGATCCGACGCCGCGGCCGTGCGGGCCGAACACGGGCGTCTCGACGGCGTGCTGGACCTGACCACGAGTGAAGCCTCGAAAGCCAAGGAGAATCGATGAGCATCGTCGGAGTCGTCGGCGCCGGTGTGATGGGCACCGGGGTCGCGCAGAACCTCGCCACCAGCGGGCACGAAGCCGTGCTCGTCGACGTCGACCCGGGCAAGCTGGCCGACGCCCGCGACCGGATCGAGCTCGAGTGCCGGATGAGCCGGATGCTCGGCGGGCCGGAGATCGACGCGGCCGCCGTGCTCGCCCGGATCACCACCGGCACCGAGCTGGAGCTGCTGGCCGAGACCGAGGTCGTGATCGAGAACATCACCGAGAACTGGGACCTGAAGTCCCGCCTGTACCCGAAGCTCGACGAGGCGTGCAAGGCCGACACCGTGTTCGTCGTCAACACCTCGGCCATCCCGATCACCAAGGTCGCCGCGCTCACCTCGCGCCCGGACAAGGTGATGGGCGTGCACTTCATGAACCCGGTGCCGATGAAGCCGGCGTGCGAGTTCATCCCCGGCTACCACACCAGCGAGTCCACGAAGGACATCGTGCGGACGCTGCTGGAGTCGATGGGCAAGAAGCCGATCCCGGTCAACGACGCCTCCGGGTTCGTCTCCAACCGCGTGCTCATGCTGACCGTCAACGAGGCCGCTTTCCTGGTGCACGAGGGCGTCGCGGACGCGGCCACCGTCGACGAGGTGTTCCGCAGCTGCTTCGGCCACCCGATGGGCCCGCTGGAGACCGCGGACCTGATCGGCGTCGACACGATCCTCTACAGCGTCGAGGTGCTCTACGACGAGTACAACGACAGCAAGTACCGCCCCTGCCCGCTGCTCAAGCAGATGACGTCGGCCGGGTTGCACGGCCGCAAGAGCGGCAAGGGCTTCTACAGCTACAGCGGCTGAGCGCCGCAGCCGACCCCCTACGCACACGAGAGAGGCAGCCACCATGTCGCAGGACGTCCGCGGCGAGATCCGCACCTTCATCGGGGCGAAGTTCCCCGGCCTGTCGTTCACCGACGAGCAGGACATCTTCGCCCTCGGGTTCGTGAACTCCCTCTTCGCGATGGAGCTGGTCATGTTCATCGAGAAGGCGTTCGCCACGCGCATCCCCAACGAGGAGCTGAAGCTGGACAACTTCCGCACCGTCACGCGGATGACCGAGCTGGTGCAGCGGCGCACGGCCGCCGCCGCCCACTGAGCGGAGCCGGTGCGATGAGGGCGAGGACACGGACCGAAGCCCCCGAGCTCGTGGTGGTCGGGCGCTTCGTCGACGAAGAGGTCGTTCCGCACGCGGACGCGTGGGACCGGGACGAGCGCATCCCTGGCGACGTGCTGGCGCGGGTGGGGGAGCTGGGACTGTGGGCCCCGTTCCTCCCGCCCGAGGCGGGCGGCGCCGGCATGGACATGGTCACCCTCGGCCGGGTGCACGAGGAGGTCGGGCGTGGCTGCTCGTCGCTGCGCAGCCTGCTGACCGTGCACACGATGGTGACCGCGACGGTGCAGCGCTGGGGTGACGACGAGCAGCGCGAGCGTTGGCTGCCCGCGCTGGCCGAAGGCGCGACGCTGGGAGCGTTCTGCCTGACCGAGCCGGACTTCAGCGGCAGTGACTCGACCGCGGCCGGGACCGTCGCGGTGGCGGAGAACGGCAGCTGGACGTTGCGCGGCCGCAAGACGTGGATCACCGGCGGCCAGCTCGCCGGGCTGCTGCTGGTGTTCGCCGGCACGGCCACCGGGATGAGCGCGTTCCTGGTGCCGGCCGACCACCCCGGCGTCCGCGTGACGCCGGTGCGGAACATGCTCGGCACCAGCGCCAGCATGCTGGCCACGATCGAGTTCGACGACGTCCGGCTCGAACCGGACGCGCTGGTCGGGCCGCCCGGCTGGGCCGCGGGCACGGTGATGACCGGAGCCCTGGACCTCGGGCGCTACAGCGTCGCGTGCGGGTCCGTCGGGATCATCCGGGGTGCGCTGGCGGCGTCGGCGGCCTACACGTCGGCCCGCTCGGCCGGCGGCGGGCTGCTGCGGGACCTGCCGCAGATCCGCGCCAAGATCAGCGAGATGGTCACCGCGCGCGACGCCGCGCGGCTGCTGTGCGAGAAGGCGGGCCGCCTCAAGGACGCGGGCGACCCGGCGACGATCATGGCGACCTGGGTGGCCAAGTACTTCGCGTCCACCGCCGCGGCCAAGGCCGGCGCGGACGCGGTCCAGATCCACGGCGCGAACGGCTGCGGCCCGGACTACCCGGTCGCGCGGCTGTACCGCGACGCGAAAGTCATGGAGATCATCGAGGGCAGCACCCAGATCCAGGAGCTGACCATCGCGGACGAGGCGTACCGGGAGGTGGCGAAATGACCGGCTTGGAAACAACTGCCATGGTGAAACCGAAGCGGGGCCGGATCAAGTGCGTGGTCTGGGACCTGGACAACACGGTGTGGGACGGCACCCTGCTGGAGGACGGCGAGGTCACCGTGCGGCCCGAGGTCGTCGCGGAGATCAAGCGGCTCGACGAGCTGGGCGTGCTGCACTCGGTGGCCAGCCGCAACGACCACGACGCCGCGATGGCGCGGCTGAAGGCGGCCGGGCTCGACGAGTACTTCCTGTACCCGCAGATCACCTGGAACCCCAAGTCCGGTTCCGTGGAACGGATCGCGAAGGCGCTCAACATCGGGCTCGACGCGATCGCGTTCGTCGACGACCAGCCGTTCGAGCTGGCCGAGGTCGCGCACGCGCTGCCGGCCGTCAAGACCGTCGACGTCGCCGAGCTGGCCTCGGAGCTGGCGTCGGAGGAGTTCCGGCCCAAGTTCGTCACCGACGAGTCCCGGGTGCGGCGTGACCTGTACCGCGCGGCGGCCGTCCGTGACCAGGTCGAGCAGGACCACGAGGGCACCAGCGAAGAGTTCCTGTCCACTTTGGACATGAAGTTCACGATCGCCCGCGCCCAGCGCGAGGACCTGCAGCGCGCCGAGGAGCTGACGGTCCGCACGAACCAGCTCAACTCGACCGGCCGGACGTACTCCTACGACGAGCTGGACGAGCTGCGGCAGTCGCCGGACCACGTGCTGCTCGTCGCGTCCCTTTCGGACAAGTACGGCGGCTACGGCAAGATCGGCCTGGCCCTAGCCGAGCGCGGGACCGAAGCCTGGCACCTGCGGATGATGCTGATGTCCTGCCGCGTGATGTCGCGCGGGGTGGGCACCGTGCTGCTCAACCACATCATGGGCCTGGCCAAGGAGGACGGCGCGAAGCTGCGTGCGGACTTCGTCGAGACCGGGCGCAACCGCGTCATGTACGTGACGTACGCCTTCGCCGGGTTCACCGAGATCTCGCGCGACGGCTCCCGGCTGGTGTTCGAATCGGACCTGAGCACGATCCAGCCGCCGCCGTCCTACCTCACGGTGGAGCTGCGGTGACCGCCCCGGCCACGGCGCGGCCCTGGCTGCCCGGCGGTGTCCCGGACGGCACCGCGACCCGGCTGTTCTGCTTCCCGCACGCCGGGGCCAGTGCGGTGGTCTACCGCGACTGGGCCGCGGCGGCCGGGGCCGGCCTCGCCGTGCTGCCGGTGCAGCTGCCGGGCCGGGCCGAACGCGGCCGCGAGACGCCCTACGACGACGTCGAAACGCTGGTCGACGCGGCGCTCGACGGCCTGGGTGACGCGCTGACCGGGGACTATGCGTTCTTCGGCCACAGCGTGGGCGCCCTGACGGCGTACCTGCTCACCCGGCGGCTGGTCGAGCGCGGCGCGACCCCGCCCCGGCACCTGTTCGTCTCCGGGCGGGCCGCGCCGCAGCTGCCCGACACCCGGCCGCCGCTGCGGGCCCTGCCCGACCAGCAGCTCGCGGCCGAGCTGCACGCGCTGGGCGGCCTGCCGGACGTGCTCCGGCGGGAGCCGTCGATCCTGGCGATGTTCCTCCCGCTGATGCGGGCGGACCTGGCCGTCAACGAGACCTACCGGCACGTGCCGGGGGAGCCGCTGCCGGTGCCGCTGACGGTGTTCGGCGGCGACCGCGACCCGCGGGCCGACGAGGACGAGCTGGCCGCGTGGCTCGAGCTGGGCACCGACGCGACCCTGTTCACCTACCCGGGTGGGCACTTCTACCTCGAACAGCGCGTGCCGGAGCTGCTGCGCGTGATCCACCGGAGGCTGGCGCGATGACCCAGTGGTCGCTTCCCTGGCGGCAACCCTCGGGCGCACTGGGTGAACGTCTTCGCCCGCTGCTGGACGCGCACGTGTGGCGGATCCCGCTGTCCCGCGTGCTCGCCCCGGGCTCCGCCGACGTCTACGGCCTGCTCGGCGAGCTGTCCGACGAGGAGCTGCGCCGCGCGGCGCGGATCACGGTGGACGAGGAGCGGGCGCGGTTCCTGGCCTCGCACGTCGCCCTGCGCGACGTCCTGGCCGGGTACACGTCGGAGGCTTTGCGCTTCACCCGCGACGGCGACCGCCCGGTGCTCGCGGGGGCGTCCGGGATCGAGTTCAGCCTGTCGCGCTCCGGCGGGCTGGCGCTGATCGCCGTCACGTCCGGCGTCCGGGTCGGCGTGGACGTCGAGGAGGTCCGCGAGGTCGACCACGACGGCCTGGCCGCGCGGACCCTGCGTCCCGAAGAGGCCGCCGCCGTGCGCGAGCCGGTGACGTTCTTCCGGTACTGGACGTGCAAGGAGGCCTACCTCAAGGTCGACGGCCGCGGGCTGGCCGGCTTGCCCGGGCCGTCGTTCACCCTCACGGGCGGCGTGGTCTCCTTTGAGGACTGTCCCGAGTGGACGATGACGGAACTGGACGCCGGCAGCGGTCACGCGGCCGCGCTGGCCGTCCCGGCGCGCCCGGTGACCGTGCGCGCCTTCGACTGGCTGCCGCGCCCGGCCCGCGCGCACCGGAAAGGCGGAGTGTCATGAGTGATCCCCGGACGGAACTCGAAGAGTTCATCCAGACCAAGGAGTTCAGCTGCCTGGGCGCCCGCGCGGCGCTCAAGAAGGGCTCGATCGTCCACGGGCACTACCCGGCGCTGGGCGACCCGGCGTCGGCGCGCGCCCACTACCGCGACATCCTGGCGTACGCCCGCGGCATCCGGCCCACGTTGTCGGACAAGAGCTTCCGCACGTTCGTCTCGACGTTCGAGGAGCCGGGCGGGATCCTGGACGAGGAGGAGCACGAACGCCTGCTGTGGCGTCACCTCCAGCTGATCCACGACATCGACAGCCGCACGTACGGCCTCGACGAAGGCGCGACGTCCGACCCGGCCGAGCCCAACTTCGGCTTCCACGTGGCCGGCCACTCGTTCTTCGTGGTGGGCATGCACCCGGGCGCGTCCCGCGCGAGCCGCCGTTTCGTCCGGCCGGCGATCGCGTTCAACTCGCTGATGCAGTTCATGCTGCTGGGCGACAAGTTCTTCTCGATGCAGGACGCGATCCGCAAGCGCGAGACGACCAACAACGGCTCGGTCAACCCGAGCTTCACGACGTACGAGTACCAGATGCCCTCCCGCCACTTCGCCGGCCGCATGACGGAGGAGAACTGGAAGTGCCCGTTCACCTCCCGGCACGAGGCATCGTCGGTGAAGTACACCTCGGACGTGATTCAACGCCCGGCCAGCTGATCCCCCCGCGAAGCCCCGGTCACCTCGGTGACCGGGGCTTCCGTCTGCGCGCCGGGGAACACGCGTCAGGCGAGGCCTTCGACGCCGGTCGGTAGGCCAGCTTGCGCAACGACGCGCGCCGGAAGGTGCAGCGCCCGGCGAGCTGAGGGGTCTGCCGCGGCTGGTCGTGAGTGTTTAGGAGGGTTAGAACCGCCCTAAACACTCACGACCTAGCCGGGGGACACGCGTCAGGCGAGGGCTTCGACGCGGGTGGGGCGGGCGGCCGGGCGGCGCAGCAATGCCGTGCGGGTCGCGCGGGGGATGCGCTGGTAGGCCAGCTCCCGCAGCGAAGCCCGGCGGAACGTGAAGGCGTCGTCCTCCCGGTCCAGCACCTCGAGCCGCGCCAGCCGTGAGAGGGCCGCCTCGACCTCCGGGAGCGACAGGTCGCAGACCACCGCTACCTCCTCGGCCGTGAACGTGTCGCCCGTCAGGCTTGCCGCCTTCAGAGCCGACTTCTCGGCCGCCGGCAGGCTGTCCAGCTGGGCGGCGAGGGTCCGGCGGACCAGCGGGGGCGTGGGGTGCTGGGTCGTCGCCTGGCCCAGGGCCGGGAACGGCGTCGTGCGGCCGTGGACGCCCTCGGCGTACGCGTGGGCGAACCGCGGGTTGCCGCCGATCCGGGCGACCAGCTCGCGCCGGCCGCGGGCCAGGCGGGTGGTGCCGGGGAGCAGCGTGTCGAGCAGCGCTCCGACGGCGTCGTCGGCCAGCGGGGCGAGGGTCAGCGTCGTGCCGCCCGCGGCCCAGCCGTCCGGCAGCTCGGCCCGTGCGGCCGCGACGACCAGCACCGGCAGCCCGGCGCAGACGTCGTCGAGCCCGCCGATCGTGGCCCGCTCGTCCGGGCCGGCGCGGTGCAGGTCGTCGGCCAGCACGACCAGCGGGCCGTGCGCGGTCAGCTCGGCGGCCGCGGACCGCAGGCCCCCGTCGCCGCGCAGCCGCGCGGCGGTGCGGGGGAGCAGCCCGGGGGCGGACGCGAACGCCTCGACGACGTCGGAACCGGCCTCCAGCACCCGGATCTCCGTGCGCTTGGCCAGCACCTCCGCGAACTCGGCGAGCAGCCGCGTCTTGCCGATGCCCGGCTCACCGAGCACCGTCACCCGGTGCGGACGGCCGCTGCGCTCGACGAACCCGAGGAAGTGACCCAGCAGGTCCAGGTCGTGGTCGCGGCCGGCGAAACTGCCCGGGTCGGCGGGCTCGGCCACCGCGCGCGGGCGCACCGAAACGGCGTGCCACCAGCTGGGGGAGTCCTCGGCCGCCTCGTGCACCACCACCGGTTCGGCGGCTTCGCGCACGGCGTCCGACACCCGCACCCGGCCCTCCGGCGCGCACAGCGCCGACCGCACGCAGCGGTCCAGCACCGGCCCGGCCGGCTCGGCGGCGTGCTCGACGAGGACGTCCCCGCTGTCGACGCCGATCTGCGTGGTGATCCCCTCCGCGGCCAGCCGGTCGCGGATCCGCAGCGCCGTCCGGACCGCCTGGACGGCGTCGTCGTCACCGGTGCGCGGCAGTCCGAACACGACCAGCTGCACGGGGCCGCCGGGCAGGCAGGTGCCCGCTTCCTCTTCGGCGACGGCCCGCAGCCGCGCCTGGACCTCGGCGGCGTCCTCGGGATCGTCGTCCAAAGTGACGGCGACGCCGACCGCGACGACCGGCTTCCGTTCGCTCTCCACGGTTTCCGCCCGGGGAACAGCGGTCACCGGCGCCGGGGTGAACGGCAGCGGCGGCGCGACCTCGGGCGCGACCTCGGGCGCGGGCTCCGGTTCGGGCTCGGGCACCGGGTCCGGCCGCCGCGTCAGCAGGGTTTCGTCGTGCTGGAGGATCGCGCGTTCCAGCTCACGCAGTTCCTTGCCCGGCTCCAGGCCGAGGCCCTCGGCGAGGCTGGCCCGCGTCGCGCGGTAGACCTCGAGCGCGTCGACGTGCCGGCCGCAGCGGTAGAGCGCGGTCATCAGCTGGGCGTTGAGCCGTTCCCGGTTCGGGTGGGCCTCGGCCAGCCCGCGCAGGTCGGGCAGCACCTCGTGGTGCCGCCCGCGGTCCAGCTCCAGGCCGAAGAGGTCCTCGTGGACGGCCAGCCGCTGGTCCTCGAGCGCGACCAGCTCGGGCCACCCCACCCCGGTCTCGGCGAGGTCGGCGAGCACCCGGCCCCGCCACAGGGCGAGGGCCTCCCGGTAGGCGGTGACGGCCCGGTCCGGGTCGCCGTCGGCCTGGGCGGCCCGCCCGTCGGCGGCGAGCCGCCGGAACCGGGCGACGTCGACCTGGTCGCTGTCGAGGCGCAGCAGGTAGCCCGGCGCGTGGGTCAGCAGCATCGCCTGCCCGCCCCCGGTGGCGAGGGTGGTGCGCAGCCCGGAAACGGCGTTCTGCACCATCTTCCGCGCGGTCGCCGGGATCTCGTCCGGCCAGAGCGCCGACAGCAGCGCGCTCGTGGCGACGACCTCGTTGTGGTGCAGCAGCAGGTAGGCCAGCACGGCTCGCTGGGTCGCCCCGCGCAGCACGACCGGACGTCCGTCGTGCACGACGTCGAGGGGGCCGAGGAGATCGAAACGCACGGGTCACCGCCTTGCTCGGGTTCCGGAGTCGATCTCCACGGTGGCCCGTGCACCGGGCTCCCGACAACGTCCTGGGCCCGATACTGGCTCGGCGCCAATGACACCAGGGAAACACGCCAGTTACCGCCCGATGTGTTGACGATGGAGCTTTCCGCTGCTACACGCGGGCGGTCACGTCCGGCGGCACGGACCCGAGGACGCACACCACCGGCGGGTCCAGGTCGAGGGTCTCGGTCCGGAGGCCGGTGAACCCGGCGCCGGTCAGGAGCGCCGCCAGCTCCTCGGCGGCCGCCACCGACGTCGCGCCGGGACAGCGGGGCTGGGACACCAGCGCGATGCGGCCGCCGGGGCGCAGCAGCCGGGCGAGTGCGCGCAGGCGGGCGGCCGGTGCGGGCCACATGCCGATCGTGTTGACCGCGAGCACGGCGTCGAACGGCTCGCCCGTGAGGGACAGGCTTTCGACCGGCGCAGGGACCAGGCGCACCCGCCCGGCCTTCACCGCGGCCCGGTTGCGGCGGCCGGCCTGGCGGATCATGACCGGCGAATGGTCGACCCCGACCACCAGCCCGCGGGTCGCCCGGCCGGCGAGCGCGGCGACGGCCACGCCCGGACCGCAGCCCAGCTCGAGGACGCGCTCGGCCGGCTGGACGTCGAGAAGCGTTGCCGCCCAACGGTTGCGCGCCACGTTCGACGAGCGCCGTCCCATGATCCAGCCCGCGACGTGCCCCGCCGCACCGGTCGGCCGGTGGAACTGCGCGATCCCGCCGTGCCGGGCCCACCAGCGCAAGCCGTGGCCCAGCACCCTTTCCTTGATGTCCATGGGCCGAGAGAACCACTTCGAGTAGGCTCGAAGTCAATGTCCGAGCGCACTCTGCCGATCGGCGAGCTGGCCGCACGCACCGGCGTGCCGGCGACCACGCTGCGGTACTACGACGAACTCGGCCTGGTCCGGCCGTCGGCCCGGGACGGCGGCCGCCGCCGGTACGCCGAGTCGGCGGTCGAGGACGTCGGGGTGATCGTCTTCTTCCGCGAGATCGGCTTCACGCTGGCCGAGATCGCGAGCTTCCTTTCGGGCGAGGGCGAGGGCGACGGCCGCCGGGAGCTGATCGAGCGGAAGCTGGCCGAGCTCGCCGAGCGGCAGCACCGCATCGAGGTGGCTCGCACCGCCCTCGAACACGGGCAGCGGTGCCCGTCCGGCGAGCCGCTGACGTGCCCCCGGTTCCGGACGATCGTCGACGGCCGGCAGCGCGGCCTTTCCCTGGAGGAGAGCCACGCGCGGGCGCACCTCGCCCCGTAGGCGCACCAGCTCGGCGCCGCCGGGCCTTCCCGCCGAATACCGGAAATTCGTGTTTTGCGAACAACGGCGGCACTTGGTTATGCCGTCGCCCCCACTTTCCCCGGGGCGGCCCGGACAGTTGTGTTCGCGCCTTCACGGCCTTCGGACATAAATGGTCGCGACGCTCGGCACCGGGCGATCACCATGCCGCTGACCTGCGGCTATGGTGATCATGGTGGGAGACATAAATGGCACGGTACCCAGGCGTTCCAAAAGCACGCCCGGCTGCTGGTCCGAAAGGTGGAATGCATTCGAGCGGCGTTACCGGAAAGGGGTGGGCCCGGGTACTCTCCCCACGTTCCCGTTCGAGTTCTGGGGAACGACACCATCTTGCGGTCGACTTCGAAGACCGGTCCCGGAGGTTAAACGCGTATGGCGACCCCGACGCCCATCCCCGCCGAAACGGACTTTCGGCACCAGAGCTGCGTCTACGGCAGCGATGCGGAGTTCCTCGCGATGGCCGTGCCGTTCGCGCGGGACGGGCTGCGGCGCGGAGAACCGGTGCTGGTCAGCACGACCGAGGCCAACCAGGAGCTGCTCGACGACGTGCTGGGCGCCGACGCCGGCAGGATCATCCAGGTGGAGCCGGCCTGCTTCGAACGCCGTCCGCCCCAGCTGGCCGCCGCCCTGCACCGGTACTGGACGCGCTACCGGTCGTCGGCGCCGGGCGGCACGGTGCGCGTGCTCGCCGAACCGGCCCGCGTCGGCGCGGCCGACTGGCCGCGCACCGAAGCCGGGTTCAACGTGTCCCTCGCCGGCACCGGGATCTGGCTGCTCTGCCCGTACGACACCAGGAAGTTCGAGGCCGGCGCGATCGAAGACGCCTGCCGCGCGCACCCGGAGCTGCTCGTCGGCGGCCGGATCGAGCCGTCGGCGGAGTTCACCGTGCCCGAGCGGGCCGGCGGTGTTCCCCTGTCACCGCCACCGCCCGGGGAGGCGGCGGACATCTTCCGCTTCGAGGGCGACCTGGTCGCCGTGCGGCGGTACGTGCTCGAGAAGGCCGGCCCGCTGCTGCAACCCGAAAACGCCGTGGCCATGTTCGGCATCGCCGTCGGCGAGGCCATCACCTACCTGATCGAGCACGGCATCGGCCGCGCGGCCGTGTGGGTCCGGCCGGCCGCCGGGCGCGTGGTGTGCACCCTGCACAGCGACGAGCCGCTCGACCTGCCGCCGTTCTTCGGGTCACGGCCGCCGGACCTGCGCTGCTCCGACACCGGCCTGTGGCTGACCGACCAGATCTGCGAGTGGCTCGACATCAGCTCCGACTCCTCGGGGTGCACGATCGAGCTGGCGACGCCGGGGTCGTGGGCCAGCGAGAACTGACGCGGACACAAGTGTCCACCCCCTCAGCCGCCTCAACGCAGGGGCACGTCGCCGAACTGGTCCTGGATCCGGCGCAGCTCACGCAGCCGCGGCTCGGTCTGGCCGCCGATCCAGCGGTTCACCGTCTTCACCGACACGCCCAGCCGCTGCGCCGCGGCTTCCCGGGTGGTGCCGGTCCGGCGCAGGGCCTCCGTCATCCATTCGGCGAAGCTTTCGGCGGGGTCGGGTTCCTCCGGATCGGGTTCCGGCGTCGCCGGGTCGAGGTGCGCGGTCGCCGAGGGCAGTACGTCGAACTCGACCCGTCCGGGGTATTTCCGGCACGAGATTTCGATCATTCCCGCCGGTCCGGCCGCCGCCAGCAGCGTGCTGAGGATCGTGTTCCCGAGTTCCCGATCTTCGGATTCGGGCAGGGGTGAGTCCGCGAGGCAGCCGCGGAGGAATTCGCGGATTTCCGGAACCGCGGACGGCCGGGCCGGAAAGACTTTCGTGCTGACCTCGACCGATACCACCTCGATCGATCTCCCGCGCGACCGACCAGCCGACTCAACCACTCGAAGTGCCCCTTCCGGTGGCTTCCGAGTGTAGCCGCCGCACGGATTTTCCCCGACCCCGGAACGGAGCAGGGACGGTTTCGTCCGTGCGGGGGACACTCTTGCCGCGAATGCCGGACAGGTCTACGGTGGGCGTCCGTCGGGCCGTCCCGGGGCGGGATTCCTGAAGAACCCGAGCCTGAAGATCCCCGAGCCTGCAGAGGTGCGCATCGATGGACAGGGCCACGCAGAACGGCAACGGCCCTTCGGCCGAACCGGTCAATGAGCCACCGACCGTTCATATCCTGTGGATGAATGGCGGCCTGAGCTGCGACGGCGAATCCGTCGCGTTGACCGCGGCGAGCCAGCCGAGCATCGAAGAGATCGTTCTCGGCGGTCTTCCCGGGTTGCCGAAGATCGAAATGCACTGGCCGTTCCTCGATTTCCAGTGCGGTCCAGAACAGGGCCGTGACAGTTTCATCGAGTGGTGGCACAAAGCCGATCGGGGGGAACTCGACCCGTTCATCCTGGTGATCGAAGGTTCGATAGCCGACGAGTCGAACAAGACCGAGGGTTTCTGGTCCGGGTTCGGCAACGACCCGGTCACCGGCCAGCCCGTGACGGCCAGCGAGTGGCTCGACCGGCTGGCCCCCAAGGCGATGGCGATCATGGCCGTCGGCACCTGCGCGGCCTACGGCGGCATCCACGCGATGGCGGGCAACCCGACCGGCGCGATGGGCGTGCCCGACTACCTCGGCTGGGACTGGCGGTCCAAGGCCGGCCTGCCGATCGTGTGCGTCCCCGGCTGCCCCGCCCAGCCCGACAACCTCTCGGAGACCATTCTGCACCTGCTCTTCCAGGCGTCCGGCCGGGCGCCGGTGATCGACGTCGACGAGGCCCTGCGCCCCAAGTGGCTGTTCCAGAACACCGTCCACGAGGGTTGCGACCGGGCCGGGTACTACGAGCAGGACGAGTTCGCCGAGCAGCACGGCTCGCCGAAGTGCCTGGTCAAGCTGGGTTGCTGGGGTCAGGTCGTCAAGTGCAACGTGCCCAAGCGCGGCTGGATCAACGGCATCGGCGGCTGCCCGAACGTCGGCGGCATCTGCATCGGCTGCACCATGCCCGGCTTCCCCGACAAGTTCATGCCCTTCATGGAGGACCCGGCGGGCGCCGGCGCCCCGGCCGCGGCGAGCACGGTGTCGGGCTCGGCGATCCGCATCCTGCGGGAGATCCGCACCAAGGCGGGTGCCGACGAACCGCAGGCCACGCTGTCGCGGGCCACCCGCTGGTGACGGCGATGACCACCGTTCGCGCCGTCGGCGACCGCGTCGAGGAACTGCTGGGTGTGCTACTCGCCGGGCCCGGCCGCGAGCCGGCCGAGGAGCTCGTGCGGCAGCTGATGGACCTCTACGGCGAAGGCCTCGCCCGGGTCGTCGGCGTGCTGCGCGCGCGGGACCCGGCCCTGGTCGACGCGCTCGCCGAAGACGGCCTGCTGTCGGGGCTCCTGGTCCTGCACGACCTGCACCCGCACGGCGCGGACGTCCGGATCCGCCGGGCGCTGGAGCGGCTGGGCAGCGACGCCGAGTTCCTGGGCGTCGACGGCGGCGTGGCCCGGCTGCGGCGCGCGGGCAGCCGTGGCTGCGGCTCTTCGACGTCCGACGCGCTGCTCGAAACGGCGCTCCTCGACGCTGCCCCGGAGCTGACCGGCGTCGAGATCACCGAGCCCGCGAAGCTCTTCCAGATCGGCATGGGCCCGCCGCCCGGCTGGGGGGCCGCCACCGAGGGGCGGGCTTCATGAGCTCCCGCACCGGTTTCCCGCACCGCGGGGACCGGCCCCGGCCGGTGCCGGAGCGGCGTTCGGCGTGGCTGGAGAAGTGCGAGCTGTGCGGGACGCCGGTCGCGTCGCGGCACGGCCACGTCGTCGACACCGGCCGCCGCGGCCTGCTGTGCGCGTGCCGCGCGTGTTTCCTGCTCTTCACCGAAAGCCGCTGCGGCGACCCCCGCTACCGCGCGGTGCCCGAGCGCTACCTGTGGGACCCGGACCGCCCGGTCACCGGCATCGACTGGGCCGGGCTGGGCATCCCGGCGAGCTTCGCGTTCTTCCTGCGCCGCGGTGCGGGCGTCGCGGCGTTCCACCCGGGGCCGGCGGGACCCACCGAAAGCCTGCTGACGCTCGACCTCTGGACCGAACTGTCCGACGGCCACCCGCTGCTCGCGGCGGCCGAGCCGGAGGTCGAGGCGATCCTGTTCCACGAAGCCGAGTGCGGCACGGACTGCTTCCTGGTCCCCATCGACGTCTGCTACCGCCTGGTGGGCGCGGTCCGCCGCTACTGGACCGGCCGCGACGGCGGCCCGCGGGTCCGCGAGCACGTCGGTGCACTGTTCGAGGAGATCCGGCAGCGGGCGGAGCCGCTGGTCACCGGGCCGTGACCGGCTCGCGCACCGGGGGTTCCTCGCCCACGACGTGGTGATCTTCGTGCCCGCGCGGCGCCCGGGCCTGCCTGGCCGTTCCCCGTGCCCGCGGACCACCGTGTTAACCCTTCGCGGGAACCGGCTCGCCCTTCCGGATCAGGTCCTCGCCGCGTTCGTAGTCGTCGTCGGCCTCGTGGGTGAGGACGCCGACCGCCGCGCCGTCGCGTTCGTACCAGACCGTGAAGCCGCCGCCGTCGTGCTCGACCAGGCGGGCCTGGTCGAAGCCGTCACCCCAGGCGGCGTACTTCAGCACCCGGTCGCCGATCTCGGACCAGAAGCCCGGGACGTCGGCCCAGGTCTCGGATTCGCCCGCGGCGTTGCGCCCGGCGATCGCGCCCATCGCAAGACCCTCGCCCCAGTGCTCGACGGCCAGCGCGCGGCCCGCGGCGGCGTTGTCCGCGAGGGCGACGTCACCGGCCGCGAAGACGTCATTCGCGCTGGTACGCAGCTGGTCGTCGGTACGGATCCGCCCCTGCTCGATCTTGAGCCCGGCCTTCTCGGCGAGCTGCACCCGGGGCCGGATGCCGGTGGCGAGCAGCACGAGCCCGGCGTCCAGCACCGGCACCAGATCGGAGCGGATCCGGTGGCCGGCCTCGATCGACTCGATCGTCGTGCCGCGCAGCACGCTGACGCCTTCGGCCTTGAGCCACCGCAGGATCCGGATCCCGGCGTCACGGCCGAGGCGGGACTGCTGCGGGACGTCCTCCGGGCAGACGACGGTCACCTGCACCCCGAGCCGCGCGAGCGAGACCGCCGCTTCGCAGCCGATGAACCCGGCCCCGACGACGATGGCGCTGCGAGCGTCCGCCGCGACCTTCCTCAGCTCGCGCGACGACTTCGCCGACCGCAGCACCAGCACGTCGACGTGGTCCGCGCCGGGGATGGTGGGCCGGGCGGGTTCGGCACCGGTCGCGATCACGCAGCGGGTGAAGGCGTGCTCCAGGCCGGCGGCGGTGCGCACGCGGTGGTCGCCGAGTTCGACGACCGGATCATTCAGGGACACGGCGATGTCCTGCCCGGTGAAGAACTCCTCGCGCTCCATGCCGATGTCGTCGGTCTCGCCGCGCAGGAAGTCCTTGGACAACGGCGGCCGCTCGTAGGGCGGATCCGTGTCGGCGGTGAGCAGCCGGACGTCGCCGCGCCCACCGGCCTCGCGGTACGCACGGGCGGCCGACACCCCGGCCGCGCCGCTTCCGATCACTACCAGGCTTTCGGAGGTCATGCCTACGCGTACCCGCGCTGGGCCGGGGTAACCGTCAGGCGACGGGTTCCTCGCGCAACGTCTCGCGCAGCAGCGCCGCCAGCCCCTCCGGAGCGCGCCCGTCCAGCCGCGCGCTCGTCCGTACGGT
>NZ_JAYFSI010000020.1:0-141671 GCF_034929455.1 Amycolatopsis heterodermiae | reverse complement strand
GCGGGGGTAAGCAGGGGGGGAGGGGGGGGGGGGGGGGGGGGGGGGGGGGGTGGGGGGGGGGGGGGGGGGGGGGGGGGGGGGGGGGGGGGGGGGGGGGGGGGGGGGGGGGGGGGGGGGGGTGGGGGTGGGGGGGGGGGCGCGGTAGGGGGGTGGGGTTGGTGAGGCGGGCGGGTGGTGACCGAAATTGCAGTCGAGCGCTGGCGCCTGCACTAAGGCGCCCCGGGCGCCGTCTGCCGGCGCCGGGGCGGTCTTTGGGCTGTGCCGACACAGCAAAGCGGCCGCCGATCGCAAGATCGGCGGCCGCTCTCGTGCGGGACGGTCGTTAGGCCCAGGGGCCGTCGGTGAGGTAGCTCAGCTCACGGCGGGTGGCGGCCGCCAGGGTTTCGACCGTGAGGCTGCTCGGGGCAGGCAGCTTGCGGATATAGCCGACGAGTAGCTCGCGCAGGTCGGTGGTGACGGGGGCGGGCGCGTCGGTCGGGATCGTGTCGGCGGCGGCTATCTCACGGTCGATGTCGGCGAGAACGTCATCAAGGGTGCGCACGGTGGCGGCTCCTGGTCTTGAGGGGGTGGGGGCACCCGGTCCGGGTGCCCCCCCCGGCTGGCGAGTGGGTGATCAGGCGACGGCGGCGAGTTCGCGCGACGGCGCGAACGCGACCAGCGGCGGCATGGCCCGGTCCTGGCACATCTCGCACCGGTCATCCGTGCATCGCTGCTCGGTGGGGGTGCGTTCGAGGTTGCACGCCACGCACAACCCGCCGGGCGCGACCGGGAGCAACGCGAGCCGGTCATAGTCGTCGTCGGTCATCGGCTGGCCGGTCAGCTCGCTGAGGACGTCGCCGGTGTCGTCGATGTCGCCGTGTCGCTTTCGTTCTCCTTCGTAGGCGTCGACGCCGCTTTCGTTCTTGCGCACGATTCCGGCGGACGGGATCGCCTGCTCCACCTTGCGCCACTGCTCGTCGTAGTCGGGCTCCGCCGCGCTGTCGACGTAGCGGCGCGCGGCGCGCTGCTCGATTGGCTCGTGCTGGGCGGCGATCCGGTGGGCGGGCACGGTCGTGGTGTGCTCTCCGTCGGTCGGGCGCTCGGCGTTTTCGGCTTCCGTGCGGCAGGCATCGGAGCAGTACCGCATTTCGGGGAGCCCTGCGAGGTTGCCGTCACAGTTGGCGCACCGGTGGACGTCGGCGGCTTCGGCTTCGGCGGCCTGCTGCCGGGCGGCGGCGCGGGCGCGTGCGTGGTCGGCGCGGGCCTTGCTCGCGTACACGCACGTCATGACCAGGGTGCGCAGGTCGTCGGCGAGGCCGGGCCAGAGGGTGTGGGCGGTCTGGATGGCTTCGACGATGGCGGGGTGGTCGGCGCTGGGGTTCTTGAGCAGCGTCCCGCACACGGTGAATACGGCCTGGTGGGCGTGCTGGGTCTGGGCGTTGAGCCACCGCAGGCCGTTGAGTGCGTCGGCGCGGCGCGGCGGCGTCTCGCGCAGCATCACCGTCACGTCGTTGACCTCGGTCACGGCGACGGCCCGGCGGGTGTCGCTGGACCAGACGCACTGGTTGAACAGCTCGCGCTCGGCGTTGCCGTAGCTGTCCCATTCGGCGTGGACGTTGCGCACGGCGGCGAGGACGTCACCGCTGATCGCGGCGTCGGTGTTGAGCAGGGTCGCGCACGCGGTGAGGATCGCGGGCGGGTTCGCGCCGCTGCGGGTGAACACCCGCTTGAGTTCCTGCAGCGCGGGACGGATGCGCGGCGGCTGCGCCTGCAGTGCCTGTACGACGCGGTCGATGCTCTGGCGGTGCTTGGGGTGAATGGTCGAAACCATGATATCCAACTTTCCTGTATCGGATTTGTGAAGGTTTTCGGGTTTGCCGTCCCGATCGCCCTGCGACTTCGATATTACCGGCTTTTTGTCGTGTATTCCACTCGAAATGATGTTTTCGGCCGCGTATTTCAGTCAATTCTAGAGTCGGATGATTTCTCTGGGACTGATTTGCTTCCGGGGCGTGTGCTTGCCGTGCACGTGGCGTGCTGGCTGTGTTTGCGCGGCTGCTGGTCGGTGCGGTAGAGGTGACCTTGTGCTGAGTGGGTGGTGGGTGGCCCCGAAGCAACCGGGGCAGGCCCCCGGCCTGCCCTTAATGCCTGGCCTAGGGAGCCAGAGGCTCCAAATTGAATGGAGGGGCCCCAAGATGTTTTTGACCACGCTTTTCGGTCAAAAAGATGTTGGGGAGGCGCCGTTCCATTTGGAGGGGGCGACCGATACAATTTCGGGGCCACCCACCACCCGCGGACGCAACGAAACACGGCAAGGTTCCCACTGTCGTGGTGGAGGAGGAGCGGGCACCTGACCAGCTGATACGGCGTGTCCTGCAGGTGCGCCCTGGGGCTCGTGGCCTGCGGGTATGCTGCTGGGAGCGCTCCGTGGGCTCGTATCGGCCTTGTGGCGGAGTGTCAGCGGGCCGCCGCGAGTTTTGCCGCTCGCCGCCTTGGTGGCGTGGCCTCTCGGGGCTACTGCGGCGGTGCCGCGCCTATCCGGACCTAGTCGGTCCAGGGAACTGCTCAGTTCCCGTGTGCTGTACGTCAGCGAATCGACGAGATGTTGAGCGGTTCGTGCACCCCGCTGGCCAGAACGCCGGCCGCGGCCAGGTGGTGGCGCAGCTCGTCAGCGTGGGCGGTGGTGTCGTCGCCGTTGTCGTTGCCGACTGCGTCGACGATGAACGCTCGGATGATGCTGGTGGTGGTGTCGCTGCCGCTGTAGCGCTCGTGGGCGGGTATGTCGAGCTGGCCGGTGGCGGCCAGGCGGCCGGCGAGCAGGTCGGCTTGGCTGGTCATGGGCTCGCCGAGGTCCATGCCCGCGCTGTCGACGATGAACTCGCGGATGACCTGTGCTGCGCGGCTGATGACAGTGTCTGTCGACATGGATGCGTCCTTGGCGGGGGTGGTGTCGCTGGGGCCGAGGTACGGGCGGCTGTCGCGGCAGGGGGTGAGGGCCGGGTCGTCGGGGGCGACGCCGTTGGCGATGGCCATCTCGCGGTAGTTGTCGTAAAGAGGCCGGTAGGTGGACACGGCGGTCGGGACGTCGGGCCCGTAGACGCGGACGGCGAGGTTGTGGGCTGAGCCGCGCAGGAGGAACCCGGCGCAGGTCTTGGGCTCGTCGCGGGGGCTGGCGTGGCAGCCGAACTTGTGGGTGGCGAGGTCGTAGGTGGTGTGGGCGGAGTGCTGGAACACCTCGGGCGGGAAAGCGCCGGTGGGGGAGTCGCGTAGCCAGGGGCAGCGTGTGCACGGTGTGGCCTGGTAGGCGCTACCAGGGGCCATGTAGGTGATGACCCCCCACCCGTCCGCGCCGGGGTTGACCGCAACGATCTCGGCGTCCGCGGCGGGCGTGGATGTCTCGTCGGTGGGGTCTGGCACGCTCGATGCTCCTCGCTGGTGAGGGGGTACAGGTTAGCGGTGGCCGACGCCCGGCTCAGCGGCCCCCGGTGGATCGGCCGGGGAAAGGCTGAGGGCGGGCGGATGCGCGATCAACTGCTGGCGGGTGCGCTCGGTGCGAAGGGCCTCGAGGCTGGGATGCAGGGGAGGCCAGTCGTCACTGGTGTCAACGGCGGCGGGTGGGAGCTTGTCGATCATCAGCGCCATCCGGATACCGAGGTGGTGGCGGCCGACGACGGCCAACCAGCCGGCGCACAGCCGCATTGGGTGCGCGGAGTCCGGTTGGTCGAGGTGGCATGACATCGCCGGCGCGTCGGTGGGGGCCTCGCAGCCGGGGGAGCCGTTCGCGTTGGCGAGCTTGGTCATGTCAGCGTCGCTGAAGGCGGTGAGGTCGGCGTCGCGTCGCCAGGGACACTGCGCGCAGGGATGGGTGCGGTGAGGCTCCGGCGTCATCATCACCTCGGTCCTTTCGTCGCGTCGTCGCGCTGTTCGCCCAGCTCGTTGTCCAACGGACATTGTCTCGCCGGGGAACACGGTATCTGTTCGTGGTCGATTCGTTCGTGTGCTTAATGCCGAGTCGTGAGTGGGGCCCAGGGTAGGGTCGGTGAGGTAACCGCAGCCCTCCCCAGCGGGGAGTTTCGGCATGGTTGAGAACAAGACGACTGGTTCGCGGCGGCGTCGCCGGTCGACGGCGGTGTTGGAGAGGCTGGAGGCGGCGCGGCAGCGCCGCGTCGAGCAGTTGGAGCGTGAGCGGGAGAACGAGCGTCGTGTGGACGCGGCGCTCGGGCCGTTCGCGGAGGCGGCGACGGCGATCGAGGGCGTAGAGCGCCGTCGGGAGGGCCGCGTGGCTGCGCTCGAGAGGCAGCTGGAGCGAAAGCTGGCTGAGCTGGACCGGCAGCGGGCGGCGAAGGTCGCGGAGGCCGAGCGGCTGGCAGAGCAGGTCCGCGCGGACGCGGAGATGGAGATCGCCGAGTGGCGTGCGGTGATGGCGACGTCGGTGGCGCAGATCCGCGCAGCTGATGTGGGCGCTGCCGAGACGGCGGCGTTGCTCGGGATCCCGGCGAAGATGGTGGCGGCCTTGTCGCGGCAAGCGACGGAGGTCGCCGGGGCCGCGCAGCACGCCGAAGGCGAGCCCGGGAAAGCTCCGGCCACGATGGTCGCTGCGGGCGATGATGAGTCGCGGGCGCCAGACGAGGTACTCGCGGACCCGATGGAGCGTGAGGGCCGGATGGGCGACAGTGGAGTGAGCGGCAGGCTGTGAACACACGACGGGCGACGGCACCGTGAGGTGTCGTCGCCCGTCGTCGTCGTCGCGAGTTCAACGCGATGCGGACTGCTGGGCCGTGTGCTGGCTGGCAAGGCGCCGCGCGTGGCGTGCGAGGGCGGCGCGCTTGCGGCGCTGGTAGTAGGTGATCATCGCGGCGATGCCGCAGCAGAACGCGATCCCGAACGCCCACTTGCTGGCGGTGCCACCGTTCTCGGCGCCGGGGAAGTTCCCGAGGAACAGGTAGCCGGGCAGGGTGACGGCGCCGAGGATGGCACCGCGGCGGAAGCGGTGCGCGAGTTTCGGCTTGATGCGGTTGCGGCTGAGGTAGGCCACGACGCACCCGAGCAGCGCGCCGAACAGGAGCGCGCCGGGCAGGGCGAGCAGGCCGGCGGGGTCGGTGAACGGTGTGACGAGGAGTCCGATGTAGCCGAAGGGCTGGATGCCGAGGTAGAAGCCGGTGCCTCCGGCGAGGACGAGCCCGGGGATCGTGACGCCGTAACGAATGCTCATACTTCGAGCGTAAAGCGATTCTCCCACCCCAAAGGGTGATTTCCGGGCCAGGGCGCGCCATTGCTGCTCGCGCGCGCTGCGGCTGTTCGTCTTCGCGTTGGGTGTAGTGGTGGACGTGGTGTTGTGGGTGATGGGCATCGTGGCCTCCGGGGCGTCGTGGCGTGGCATGAGAAAGGCCGGGGCCAGCCGTGAGGCTGGCCCCGGCCTCCGGGGTGGTGTCCGGCCGGAGGGGAAGGTCCGGCCGGACACCGGTCTCATCAGAAGGGCGGCTCGTCGCTGAACCCGCCGCCCGCGGTCGCGCCGACCAGCTCCCGCTCGGCGTCCGCGGTCCACGGGTCACCGGCCGGGGTCGCGCCGGTGGACGTGCTGGTCACCGGACCCTGGTCGCTCTTCGCCGACCCGTTCTTCGCGTTCTTGGTGACCCTGCGCGGTGGCGTAGCGCAGGGACGGGCCGATCTCGTCGACGTCCAGCTCGATGACGGTGCGCTTCTCGCCTTCCTTGGTCTGGAACGAGCGCTGCTTGAGGCGGCCCTGCACGACGACGCGGGCACCGCGGGTCAGGGACTCGGCGACGTTCTCCGCGGCCTGCTTCCAGATGGTGCAGCGCATGAACAGCGCCTCGCCGTCCTCCCACTCGCCGGTCGCGCGGTTGAAGGTGCGCGGGGTGGAGGCGACGGTGAAGTTCGCGACCGCGTTTCCGGCCTGGGTGAAGCGCAGTTCGGGGTCGGCGGTGAGGTTGCCGATGATGGTGAGGGTGGTGTCGCCGGCCATGGTGGCCTCCCTGGTGCTCGTTGGGGTGTGGAACGCGGCGCAGCCTGAGCACGCGGCGGCCGGGGGTCGCCGTGAGGCGACGTCCCCGGCCCTGGCTCATCCGCCCGGCGTGAACCAGCCCGCGCGCAACCGGCATCGGAGCTCGGCAGGTGAGGGGGCTGGTTCACCCGGGCGGACGGGCCGGGCTTCGGGGACGCACTGCCCCCGGCCGGGGTGTGCTTACCTTCGGGCGATCCACGACCCGACGAGCCAGGGGAAGCCACTACCGGTGACACCCAGCCACCGTCGCGCCATCACCCACGACGATCCCGAGCACGTCCGGCGAGCGTTCGGTCCGCGGCCTACTGCCTCGCTGCAGGGCACGTCGACGGGCGGCGTGGCAGGGGTGGGCGTCATGCCTGGTCGACTGCGGGCTCGCTGAGCAGGGTGCGGCGAGCATCGGCGCTGGCGTTCTGGATCACGTGCCGGACCTCCGAGGGCGGAACAGCGTGGTCAAGCAGCATGGACAGCAAGGCCGTCATGGGGTGCTCGGGGTCGGCGTTCTCGAGCGCGATCCGCGCGCCGGTTCCGCTGCCACGCAGGTAGGCGTGCACGGCGATGACGGTGGCGAGCTGGCCCGCGATGGGGTCGCAGCTGTGGCGCCACAGGTGCAGGACCAGGTTCTCGGCGGCCAGGCGGGTCGCGTCGTCGGGAACAGCGAGCAGGGCGTCGCGGAACGACAACGTCGCGAATGTCGCGGCGAGATCGGCGATGGCGGCATCGTCGGCGGGCAGTTCACCGCGGGCGGCCGCGCCGATCGCAGCGTCGGCGCGAGCCAGACGACTGTGGGCGGCGAGATGCCAGCGTTCGTCGATGGCGGCAGATTCGACGGCGTCGGCAATGAGGGGTTGCAGACGTGCGCGGACGTTCTCGGGTGCGGGGGTGAACCGCGCGGCGAGGTCGTCCCGGCTGGCGGCGATGGTGTGTCCGGCGGCGACGGCCGCCGCCGCGGCCGCGGTGGTCGCGGGGTCGGGCAGGACACCGGTGCGGTCGGCGTCGAGGTAGGAGCGCCAGCGCACGCCCTCGGCGACGGCCGGTACGTGCACGACGTCGACGTCGGTGAATCCGTGTTCGGCCAGCTGCTCGACCACGGAGTCGACGTCGGTGCGCAGCGGCAGCGAGTGGGCGTCAGCGGCGTCTTGGTCGACGGTGTGGACGACGATGCCGATGACGCAGTGAACGGGCAGGTCGCCGCAATGCCGGTTGAAGTGTCGCGCGCAGTCCTCGGCGTGGCCGGTGAGGTGGGCGAGGTCGATTCGGGCGAGCGGGCCGGTGGTGACCGACCCATCGTCGTGGGTGAGTGCGGTGATCAGCACCAGGGACTCGTCGGGAACGAAGCCGAGCAGCGCCGGGAGGCTGGCGACGATGGCGGTGGTGCTGGCCAGAGTAAGAGACATGAACGTCCTTCCCGAGAAGAGGGAGCAAGGGGGCTGCCGGCGGGGACCGGGCTGGTGGATCAGCGGCCGAGTTCGGCGTGCAGCGTCTGGGCGGCGGTGTGGGCGATCCAGGGCGGCGACGGTCGTCGGACGTCGCGGCCGGAGGCCGGGATGAATCCGTTGACCGCGACGCTCCAGAAGTCCGGGCAGGGGTCGGTGTCGGTGCGTTCGCTGCGGTAGATGACGGTCACGTCCTGTCCGTCGCGGCGGCGGGCGCGGGCGGTGACCCGGATCGCGACCCGGGTCCGGTCGCGGTGCTGCACGGGCTCGTCGTAGAGCAGCGAGACCGGTGTCGCGGGCAGCTCCCGGCACAGCTCGACGAGGACACCGCGCGCAATGTTCCATGCGCCGAGGTCGTCGAGGCTGCCGCTGCGGGGGATGTTGCAGGCGACCAACTGGGGCAGCACGTAGGAGCGGCTCCAGTCGTCGTGGGGGAGCCACAGCTGGGTCTCGGGCATCGGTCAGGCCTCCACCGTGTTGTCGCGGTCGGCGAAGTAGGTCGGGCCCGCGCACATCGCGGGGTGGCCGCCTGGTTCGGCGGGATCGGCGGTGATGCGGAGGCCGCCGAGTTCGGTTTCGATCAGCCGGCACGCCAGCTCGTAGGCGGAATCGCTGTGTTCTTTGGCGTTGTGGACGGTGGATGCGGTCACGAGAACCTCCGTGTCGGGTGTGGATGACCGCGCCCGCCCAGCACACCCCGGGCCCCGGCGCTCGGCAGCTCGGCGCGGCCGGGCTGCATGAGGTCGGCGCCGGGTGCCGGGGTGTGCTCTCCTGGTCGCGATCGTCCGCGCCGAGCACCAGGTGCTCGGGCGGTCTCGCTGCTGCGGTCGAGGGCCGGGACTGGCGCAGGGCCCTACCGAGGTTGAGGTTTCGCGGCCGGCTGGCGCGTGGTGTGATCGCGGATGACGCGGATGTTGTGGTCGTGCAGGACTTCGGCGTGGCGGCCGTCGTCGGGCACGTACACGAACGCGGACGGATCGTCGATGTTCTTGGTGGTGAAGCAGAGCATGTAGTGGGGGCTGGCGGTCCGGGAGTCGCTGCAGATCTTCTTGGCGTCTTCGACGCTGACGCGCCAGAGCACCCGCTGGTGGGTCGGAGTGGTGTGTTTGCTGGCGATGAACACCAGCGCTTCGTCAGTTGGCACGGGATTGTCCTTTTCGGATTGGGCGGATCGTCAGGAGAGGGGCCGCGGCGGCGCGGTGACCGGGCGGACGCGCAGCGGCAGCGTGAGCAGGTAGCAGGCGGCGGGGTGGCCGTGGAGGGTGACGACGTCGTAGCGGGTCAGCCAGACCGCATGCCAAGGCTCGGCGGGGGCGCCGAGGCGCCGGTCGACGTCTGCGCCGTGGACGGCGTCGGCGTCGATCTTGTGGGCGCTGGCGCGGTAGTGGCTGCGGCGCCCGGCGACCATCGGGCAGGCCGTGCTCGTGTAGGCGGCGCACAGCGGATGCAGTCCAGGCTCGGTGCTGGCGCTGCGGGCCAGGTCGGACTCGCGCACGAGCAGGACCAGGCGGTCGCCGAGGGCGCGGCCGCAGACGCCGCAGAGCCGCCGGTGGATGGCCATGTGGGTCTTGGCGGCATCGACCGCGCCGATCAGATATCGGCCATCGGCGGTGCGGGGCGTCACCCAGGGGACGACGAGACCGCCGAGGACAGGCAAGTTGGCCAGGGCGGCGGGAATCGGTGGTGTCGTCTCTGCGGAGTCGGGGCAGGAGGGCATGGCGGTCCCTTCCCGCCGGGCGCGGCGGCATGCGTCGCGCCCGGCGAGTTGTCGAAGAGTGCGTGGATCAGGCGTTGAGGGCGAGGTCCTCGAGGACGCAGACGCAGTCGTCGATGACCTCGCCGCAGTGGAAGCAGGAGACTCCGGCGAGCAACCGGTAGCACCAGGAGGGGCAGGGCTGGTTGTCGGCAGCGCAGAAGGGACATGCGCCGCACGCGAGGCACAGTCCCGTGTCGACGTCGATGGCGTCGGTGACACCGCAGTAGTGGCAGCCGTCGTTCAGGCCCCACCACGCGGTCTGGCCGGGGTGGGATTCGAGGTAGTCGCGGTTGGAGTACCAGACCTGGTTGTCCCAGTGCCCGGCGTTCTCGTTGAACAGGTAGCCGTGGTCGGGGTAGCGCGGGTGGACGGTCAGGATGGCCAGCTTGTTGGACGCGCCGAGCCAGGACTCGATGCGTCGCCGGGTCGCCGGGCGGTCGATGGCCAGGAATCGTTTCATGGAGAGGATGTCGTCGGCGGCGATGCGGGTGTCGGACCGCGGATCACCGGTGAGCGGGTGGGCTTTCTTCGGCAGGATTCCGTTGTGGGCCAGGACGGTGCGGGGGTCACCGCCGATCGGGAACGGGTGGATGTTGTCGTCGGTGACCGGTCCGTGGGTGGCGTAGCGGCTGTGGAATAGCGCGGGCTTCTCGGGGTGCAGGCCGCGCAGGGCGGCGAACTCGTCGATGACGGCGGCGGCGTTCATGCCGCGGCCGGTGATGATGCGGTCACTGGCGACGATGGCGTAGCCGTGGCCGTCGGGGTTGTGCACCGCGCCGTTGGCTAGGGCGGTGGTGTCGGGCTGGATGCGCGCGGGAAGGTAGGTCAGCATGCACATGCGAGGTTCTCCAGTTCGGCGGTGAGCGGCGCGTACTGCGGGCGGGTCAGCAGCCACTGGGTGAAGGCGCTCCAGGTCCACCCGCCGGCCTGGGTGATGTCGGGGATGGTGAGGTCGCGGGTGTAGGCGACGGAGGCGTCGGCGAAGGCGAGGGCGGCCTGTACGTGCTGGATGTCGAGGCTGGAGGCGAAGACCCGCAGCTCCAGGGTGTGCTTGGGCTGCGGGTTGATCGCCGAGCTGCGGTCTCCGTAGTAGTTGCCCTTGCAGGCGTCCTTGATGTGGTTGCGTTCGGAGTCGCGGAACGCGGCGTAGCTGCTGCTGCGGCGGGCGAGGGTCTGGACGTCGTCGGCGTTGCGGTAGACGAACTTCATCCACCGGAACACGTGACAGGGCCCGGCGAAGGCGGCGCGGCTGATGTGGACGTGCAGCCCGAGGTCGTCGCCGCTGCAGCCGGCGAGATCGAGCGTCTCGAGCAGATGCCAGGGGAAGGAGTCCAGGGCCCAGCGGTAGGCCATGGGGTGGGTGACGAGCTCGAACCCGTGGTCGATGCTGCAGTCTTCTTTGAGGTAGCCGAGTCCGTTGAGAGTGTCGACGGTGTCGTTGATGCGGTCGGAGAGGTACCCGGGCGGGACGTTGACTTCCAGTTCGAAGCCGAGGTAGCGGGGGCCGATGCCGTGGAAGACCGGGTTCGGCTTGTACCCGTAGTCGTGCAGACCGTCGAGATCGTCGTCGGTGCGGTGGTCTTCGCAGTAGGTTCCGCCGTCGATCAGGGTGGTGCAGACACCGCACTCGGTGTAGTCGAGCTGGCTGGCGCAGTCGTCGCACAGGTCTCGGCCGGTCTCGGTGCTGCGAAGGGCGTCGTCGTAGTGGTCGCAGTGGTCGCACAGGTCGAAGCCGCCGAGGCAGTTCGGGCACAGCTGGCGGTCGTCGGTGGCGTAGAACGGTTCGTACAGTCGCAGCGGCACGAGGCTCGAACACCGGGTGCAGGTGAACGACTCGTCGGCCTCGTCGATGGCGTGAGTCCGGCACAGGTATCCGTCGCGGATGAGGATGTCGCACTGATCGCAGGTGTGGTAGCGCTCGGCGCGCTCGCAGTAGTCGCAGATCCGGCCGTCGTTGTCGGTGACTGAGGTGACGTCGGTGATCTGCCCGCATCCACTGCACCGGTGCCGTGCGCGCACGCAGTCGTCGCAGACGGCCAGGGTGGGGCTCAGGTGGAACGGCGTCGTGGTCGCGGTGCCGCAGTCGCCGCAGCGGAGGATGTCGTCGACAGGTGTGGTCATGGCGGGTGGCCTTTCGCTCTGTAGACGTGAAAAGGCGCCCCTCCCGGCGGGAAACCGGGAGGGGCGCATGGACGAGGGGAGGGCCGGTAGCGCGGTGTTGGGTGTTCGGCGCGCACCGCGCTACCGGTCCTCGGGGACGGTGTCCCGTTCCGAGTAGGGAAGCCCCGGCCGGGACACCGAGTGGAGAAGCATCAGCAGGCAGGTCCGCCTGACGCGGTTCGTCGCCTGTGGACGGTTGTCGTTGTTGCTGTGGTGGCCTCCCGAGCCTCGTCGGTGTGCGGGACGCGACGCGGTCGAGCGCCCGCGGGCCCGGGGCGTGAAGCCCGGCGGGCTCGTCCGGCCGGTGTGAGCCGGCAGTCGGCGACGCGAGTGTGGGCGCGATGCCGCGGCGCCGGTTCACCCGCGCCGGATGTGGCCGGGCGCGGGTTCAGGCGCCCCGGGACCGGGGGTGCTGTGCTCTCGATGGCCTGCACGGCCGATGGAGCCGGGGTCGCGCTCGCCCTGGGTGGAGTCTGATGTCCTTCCCTAAGCGGAAGAGCTCTCAGCAACTATTTCCGCCGGCGCAGACGGTCCGAGATCGATGTGAGCAGCGTCGGGAGGGAATACAGCAGGGTGATCGATCCGATCACGGCGACGAAGATTCCGACGATGGTGATCGTCAGTTCGAGGAACTGCAGCGGCGCTGCAGACGCGGTGGGCGCGGTGTTCGTGCACGTGGACTCGAGAGCGGACTGCATGCGACGGGCCTTTCGTTTCAGCGGGAGGTGGCGTCCATTCAGGAGCGTTGGATGTGGTTCAGACGTCGGGCGTGGACGTGGTCAGCTCGGTGCGCAATTCCTGGGAGATCTTGAAGAAGTCGGGGTCGACCGTGGCCGGGTCGATGCCGTTGCGGTGCATCGCGCGGATCAGCTGGCTGAGCTGGGTCGGCCGCGGGTCCTTGGCGAAGATCGCAGCGGCGGAGATGCCGTCGTGGCGCAGGTAGGCCGTCGTGGCGGCCAGGGCGGCCATGTCCGGTGCGTACCGTTCGGGGGCGTGACGCCACAGGTGCAGCCACAGAGCGTGTGCGGCCGCGGCCCGCTCGGCGGTGGCCTGGGTGAGGTGGATACCGCGGAGGCGGAGATTGGAGAGGGCAGCCAGGAGGTCGGCGATGACGTGCTCGTTGGTCGGCACGTGGCCGCCGGTGGCGGCGGTGACGGCATCGTCGAGCCGGTCCAGCCGCCGGCGCAGGTGCGGGCGGTCGTCGGCGAGTTCCTCTCGCTCGACCTCGTCGGCAATCGGGTCGGCGAGAGCGCCGATGCGGCCGCGGGTATCGGCGAGCGCGGGAAGGAACTGCTGCAGGAACTCTTTGCGGCTACGGTAGACACGGTTGCCCAGGGCGATGACGTGCGTGGTCATCGGTGAGGTGGCGGGGTCGGTCAGGGTGCCGGTGTGGCTCTTGACGTCGTAGCACGACCATGTGACACCGGGGGTGAAGCCGGGCAGGTGGAACAGTTCGATGTTGGTGAAGCCGCAGTCGTGCAGCGACTGGGTGAAGGTGGCCAGCTCCGTGCGGTAGGGCAGGTCGCCGGTGTCGGTGTTGTCGTGCACGACAACACCGATGAGGCGCATGACCGGCTTCTCGGACAGCGCTTGCTGCAGGTAGGCGACGACGTAGCGGGGGTGGCGGACCACGGTGTCGAGGTCGAAGCGGGTGATCGGGCCCATGCGGGCGGTGCCGTCACCGCGGGCGGTGGCCGCGACCAGGACGAGCGAGTCGTCGGGCACGTACCCGAGCGTGGCTGGGATCGCGGCGAGAAGATCGGCGTCGGTCAGGAACATGGCTGCAGGCATCGGAAACCTCACGAGGGATCGGTGGATTGGCGCGTGGTGGGCAGGGACGGCGGCGCGTGGGGAGGCGTTGAGCGGCTACCGGGCTAAGGCTTCGGCGGCGTCGGCCTGGTGCCGCCTTCCGCCCTTTCGGCGTCGCGCGCGGATTTCGCGCGCATGCGTTCGATGGCTGCTTCGCCCAGCTCGCCGAGGAATCCGATGAGCTTGAGCCCGAGCCGGCAGCCGAGGTAGGTGCCGGCGAAGGTGAGGCTGAGCTGGACGAGCTGTGCGAACGTGGTGGTGAAGAAGGCTGCCGGGGTGAAGCAGATGAGTTCGGTGTAGGCGTGCACGAGGGGTCGTTCCCTTCAGCGGGCTGGATGTCCGCGCCGGGCGCGGTTGACCTGCCGCTCCCGGAGCGCGCCGAGGCCCCGGGGTGCTCGGCATCCGCTGAACATTGCGGGTGGGCTGGGCCCGGGGCCTCGGCGTGCTTTCCTGACGGCGGGCCATCGCGCCGGCCGGCTATGGGCCCTTGCTTCCGTTACCTGATTCAGTGCCTGAGTGGCTCGGCGCAGGAACGCGGTGAGCTGCCGGTGAGTGCCTTGGATCACGGCGACGCCGGTGTTGTGGTCGCTCACGAGCAGGACGATCTGGCCGTTGGGGACAACGTCCGCGCCTACGTCGTCGCCGTGGTGGGCGACCTCGATCACCGAGTTCCACGAGACAAGGAGACCGGTGGCGAACTCCTCTGATCGGTCAGGGTCGCTCAGCCTAGGCCGGCAACACGGAGGCCACCGGATGGCTGCAGACGATCATGGTGCCTTTCGCGTCCAGTGCGTGGTAAAGTCCGGTCCCGGGCCACATAGTTCTTTGGGGGACTCGAATGGGGCGCCACTACCGCTACATCGCACTCGTCGACTGGGACCGTCCGATCGGGAACCCGTTGCTGGTCCTGCGAATCCACGGCTCCCGCGAAGAAATGTACGTGCCCTCGTACGGCTGGGAGCGGGCCGATCCGCTGTGCCGCGACTGGTTCGTGAACGTCCCGATCACCGAAGTGCAGGCCCTCCGGCTGCTTCCGCAGCTGGCCCCGGCGGAGCCGCTCGAGGACCGCGATCCCTACCCGCAGGCCATGACCCGTGACGCGGCCGAGGGATTTGGAACGCAGTGGTTCTACTACGCGGTCGAGACGCCGGAGCACCCGCTCGAAGACCCGTCGACCATCGTGCGGTTGCACTACCCCAGCAAGTCCGAGTCGTGGTTCACCGAGAACCTTATGTGGGAAACGGGGAAGGCACCCGGCAGACGGGTGCGGATCACCGAGGAAGACCTCCACCGGCTGGAGCAGGTGCTAGTGCGCCGCCGGTTCGGCGGCGCGGACGTTCACCACTATGCGATCGTCAACCCCCTTCGCCCCGACGCCGGGCACCCGTCCGCGATCGCACGAGTGGGGCCGGACGGACACCAGCTCTACGTCGGAGCCGGCGAATGGGCGACGACCAACGTCGTTTCCGACGTCCGGCACCGGTTCTGTCACGGCACGCTGATCCCGCTCACGGAGCGGGAGGCCGCAGGCTTGGCTGAGCGGTGGCGGCCGCACCCGGACAGCTCGCGGATGCGGTACTACGCCTGGCTGCACCCCGGCGGAGAGCCGGCGGCGTTGAAGCGCGCATGGGAAGACGGCGGCGGTCTCTATGAGGAGACGTACGAAGACGGCGTGTGGGGTGCCCGCGGGACGAAGTGTGTCGTCAGCGATCTCGAGGGCCGCGTCGAGATCGATCGCGCGACCGCCGAGCGGCTGGGGAAGGTCAAGGACCAGCGGGAGAGCGGGCACCAGCCCGACGACGGGCGGTACAGCTACTTCGCGATCGCCGACAACGAGCGCGAAGACGTGTCGGCCGCGCACGGCCTGGTCCGCTCGTGGGAAGGCAACAGCGGTAGGACGTTCGAGGAGAAGCTCAACCCCCGGATCGACCGGTGGCGTTCGTGCCTGACCCTGTACGAGATCAGCACCGCGCGCGACGACTCCTACGCGATCCCGATCACCGAGGAGGTCGCGAACGGTCTGAGGCAGATCCTCCTGGACCAGTTCGCGGCCCGGTCCGCGGGGCGTGCGCCCGAGGTGCCTCGCCCGCTCGGGTCGTGGGTGGGCTCCGGAAAGGTGACGTCGGCGCGGGTCGATGTCCGGCTGCTCGACTCGCTGCGCCAGGTCGGTGACCCGGTGGCCGACGCCGCGGTCGCCGAGCTGTACGAGCTCGGCCAGGTGGACCGGGTGAACGAGCTGCTGGCCGGGTTCCTGCGCAACGGCGACAAGGTGCCGAAGGGGCTGCCGCGGTTGCTGCGCCGGTATTTCGCCGAGTCGGCCGAGCTGCCGGAGTGGGCGGACCACGAAGTGCTCGAGCGCGGACAGGAGCTGTGGGATCGCTTCACGCCGCACCTGGCGACAGTGCTGTGCGGCTACTCGCTTCCGATCCGTTACGGCTCGGCACCGAGATTGCGTCACACGCGCCGGGGCATGGAGTCCACGCGCTTGCTGCAGGACGTCCTGACGGGCGGTGGCCTGCTCGATCGGGACGGGCGGGGCCTGCGGACGGTGCAGAAGGTCCGGCTGTTGCACGCGGCGACGCGTCGGCAGCGGCGCTCCGGCGCGGAAGACTTGCCCGCGAACCAGGAGGACCTGGCCGCGACCGTAGGTACGTTGTCCGTTTCCCTGCTGGAGGGGATGACGTGGCTGTTCCTGCGCCCGTCGGAGCGTGACCGCGAAGACTTCTACCACATCTGGTCCGTGGTGGGCGATCTGATGGGCGTCGACTCCAGACTGCTGCCGTCGACCTACGACGACGGGGTCAAGTTGATGGACACGATCTGGCGGCGTGGGCGAGCGGAGTCCTTGGAGGGAAGGGAACTCACGGCGGCGTTGGAACGACGCTGCCGCGATGCGCTGCCCGGCGAACTGGCGGTCCTGGTCCCCGGGGTGATCCGCAGGCTTTGCGACCCCGGGCTGGTGGATCTGCTCGGGGTCGAGCCGCTCGACGCCGCCGCCTGGACCGCGCTCATCGACCCGGTCACGGCACTCGCAGGCCTCCCCGGAGGTTCGCCCTTCGACGACCGCGTGTTCACGCCCGCGTGGTCCGGAATCGTCGGGAAGGCGCTGCTCGACGCCGACCAGGCAGACTGGAACCTGCCCGATCTCTGAGGCGAGCCGGTCAAACGGCCGGTGCGTCGACGGCCGGGAGGTGCACCTACGCGCGTGCTGTGGTCTCTTTTGACGGCGGCGAATACCGAAAGGTAGCTTCCGGGATCCCCGAACCGGCTGTGGCGGATGACCTCTTCGTAGAACCAGTTCGACGCGATGACGGCGACATCGCCGTCGGAGGCCGACAAGGCGTCCTTGACCGCACGGGAATCGAGGAGCCGGAACGTGTGGATGATCGCCGCACCGGTGAAGCCGTGCGCATCGCGGGTGATCTCGCCCGCGTGCAGTGCCACGCGCAGGCGGATCTGCTCTTCAGCGGTGTGAGCACTGTGCCCGCTGGCGGACGCGGCTGTGGCAGCGGTGATCAGGGCTCGTGTTCGCCGCAGCGGATCATCGATCCGGCCCGCCAGGGCCGAGGCGTCTTGCAGGCGTCCGGTGCCGGCGGCCGCTTCGGCGAGCTCGGCGCAGGCGTCGAACCGGTGCCGTTCCTCGGGGATCCGGCCGGCTAGCCTCCGCGCTGTCCGGAAATGCGCGTCCACCTCGCGGTGGGTGGGGTCGCGGCGGGTGAGGGTCGCGATCAGCCGGCAGAGGGCGGTGACCCGCCGACGCTCGTCGGGAATGGTGTGGATGGAGTTCTCGGCCGCCGTCAGCGCGCCCAGGGCGTACCGGTCGGCGCCGGCCGCGTCCATGGATTCCGCCAGGTGCAAATACGCCAGAACCTGGTAGTACGGGAAGGTGAATAGACTCGGCGATCGTCAGCGCCTGGGCGTGGTGGCACAGCGCCGGGCGACGTCGGTGAGAGCGTTCGCTCCGGTGTGGTCGTCCCCGATGCCGCGAGCGACCGCCTCGGCGTCGGCGAACGGCGGATCGGTCGCGTCGGGCCGCGCGCGGTCGTCGATGACGAACTGGTCGGTGCCGTCCCAGCGGAACGTCAGGTGGTCGGAGGTGGCTTCTATGGTGATGGCGACCCATTCGGCGACCACTCGCCGAAACCCGGGTTGTCACCGTGTAGAACCGTTGGCCTCTCTCGGTTTCGGCGATCAGCTGCGGTTCACCGAGTTGAGCGGGCAAGGGCAGGCTGGTTATCCCCGCTGACGAGCTGTTCGTCGGCGCGGACGGCGTTGTGGCCGTGCTGAAGCACGTCCTCGGACATGGCGATCACCTCGCGTGTCTCCGATGGACAGTGGTGTTGAGGGCACATCGGGTGCCCGTCTCGTCTGTGGCGTCAGACGTTTGCGAGATCGGCGCGCAACCGTTCCTACGCGCGTGCGCGGCCGGGCCGCGGCGCGGGCCGGTCGGTGAGGACGCGCGGGTGTTCCCGTCCCGCGGCGATGCCGTCGCAGATGGTTCTGCTCAGCTCGGCGCGGTCGAAGTCGGCGACACCGAGGTGCTGACGGGCGGCGTCGGTCAGGTGCTGGGTGATCGCGGTGGCACTGATCCAGCCGTTGCCGAGCAGCTCGCCGAGAGCGGCTGCGGCGGCGAACACCGTGATGTGGCGGTGGCCTTCGGTGGCAGTCGCGACGTTGCGGCACTCGGCGTCGAGGGCCGCCTGGACGTACGCGGTGACGCGGCGGCTGGTCGCCGGAAGTGGCGCCAGCGGGGCCGCCTCCGGCCATGGTGCAGGCAGCGGGGTGAGCGCGGTGACCAGCCAGCCAGGCAGGATCGCGACCGGCAGGTCCCCGGTGACGGTGTAGGGCACCGGCACGCCGTGGACGGTGGCCAGCGAGCCGGGCGCGGTGACAAGCGCGCCCGGACCGCGGGTGTCGACGTGCCAGCCGAGCCCACGGCCACGCGCACCGACGGTGCTGCGCAGCCGCGACTCGGGTGGCCGGTGAAAGTACCGGTGCTCGCCACCGCGCGGGGTCGTGACGGTGAAGGTGTCGACCGGGTCGGGTTCGCCGGCCAGCTGAGCCAGCAGCCGCAGGACGTCCCGGCCGTGGGTGACGCCGTGACGGGCCCACTGTTCGGGAACCCGTCCGTGGGCGGCGTCGAGGTCGAGCACCAGCAGGCCAGCGGGCCCGCAGCTGATGCCGACATTGCATCTCGGGTGACGGGTCCACCAGCGGCGGATGCGGTCGGGATCGCAGGTAGCCCGCTGTTGCCAGCGCTCGATGGCGGGCTTCTTCCCGCGGGGGACGAGCGGGAACACCGGCCACCCGCGCTCGGCGGCCTCCAGCGCGGCGCGGAGGAGTTCGCCGGCGAAGGGCCGAGGACGGGCGATTGCGCCGGAGGTGACGATCCTGGTCATGGCATCAGCTCGGCAGTTGCCAGGGCAGGACCAGGGGTGACGTGGCGGTGGCGGGCGATGTCAGGGCTGGTGCGGTGGATGTGCTGGAAGTTCGGCGGAAGGTGCGGGTGCATCGGCGAAACTCCGTTCTGCGCCGCGGCCGCGTCGTGCGCGGCGCGGGCGTCGAGGAGAACAGCGACGGCAGGAGCGGGCCCGGCACGAGGTGTGCGGGCCCGCCCCTGTCCGGCGACATCGGGTGGTGTCGGCCGGCTAGCTCGCGGATCCGGCCAGCTCCGCGGCGGCCGCGTCCGGATCGGCCGGAGCGCCGGTGCCGTCGGAGAGTTCCATCGCGACGTTGTCTTCCGGACCGCCCGCGCTCTCGTGCTGGCGGTCGTGGGGCGCGTCGTCGATCCCGGCGCTGAGGTGCGACCCGTCGTCGCCCGGCGCAGCCGGGCCGGAGCCGTCGATGGTACCGGCATCGAGCACGTCGCCGTGCTGCTCCGCGTCGTCATCGTCGGCCGCGTCGCTGGTGGTGGTCTCGTCGAGCGCCGCGGCGATGACGTCCCGCTCGCTCTGCGGGTTGATGATCAGCCGCTCGACGTCGGAGGCGGGATAGCCGGCGCCGACGAGCGCGGTCATGTACTCCTGCGCTGCCTGCTGCGCGTATCGCCACGCGTTGCGCGAGAGCGCGTCCTCCATCGCGCAGAAGGTGAGGAACATGTCGTACACGGTCGCCTTAGCTGGCGTGGGTGCTGTGGCGACCTTCTCGGACAGGTCGTTCACGTTGCTGCCGACGGGCAGGCCGAGCAGCTGGCGGGCGAGGGCGTGGTTCTGGTTGAACGCGCGGCGCAGCTCGTAGCCGCCGTGGGCCTTCTGCCGGGCGAGGAACAGCTGCGCGCCCTTGGGCGCGGTCTTGCGCAGCACGAACTCGGCCAGCCACTTACACCGCGGCTTTTCGGAGGCGTCGATCAGCTCGTTGTTCTTGCGCACCCACCGGCGGATGATCCGCGCCTCGGTGCGGGCGCGTTCGTCGGCGGCCAGCGCGGCCCGCGCGGCCGCGAGGTCGCTCTCCTCGTCCGCAGCGTCCGGACTACCGCCGTCACCGGTGTGGGGCGTGCTGGCGGTGCGCGGGGTGAGGTCGACACGGCCGGCCGGGGCGTGGCTGAGCGCGTGGCCGTGGGCGCGGAAGTCGGCGCAGCCGTAGACGGCCACCGGGACGCGGTCGCCGTTGTCGTCGTGGTGGTCGTCCTCGATCCAGGCGCCGTGGCCGGGGCAGGACGCGTGATCCTGCGCGGTCAGCGCGGTGTGAGGCGCGTCCTCGGGACTGGGGCGCAGCCGGTCGAGGGAACGGGCCTCACCGGAGTCGGGGGTGAGGCTCCCGCCGAAGATCGTCACCTTGGCGGCGGTCAGCTCCCGGGTGAGCTTCGTGACCAAGGTCGCGAGCCGCTGCTTCATGGCGTGTTCGGCACGCCTGGCGTGGGCGAACACCTGGAAGTTGTTCGGCTCGGTGCGCGCGATGCGGACCAGTTCCTTGGCGGCCTCGCGGTCGCCGGCGGCGTCGAACTCGGCGACGACCGCGGCCTGGACCAGGTCGAGGTCGAAGCGTTCGGCGGCCTTGAGCGCCAGCTCGCTCTCCCCGGCCTGCAGTACCTGCGTGACGTAGGTGGTGCCGTTCTTGCCGCGGGCGAGCTTGCGGGCAATGCCCGCGGGGGTGAGGTTGAACGCGGCCAGCTGCTGGATGGCCCGGGCGGTGTCGCCGAGGGTCAGCGGCTTGCGGAGGTCGTTCTCCTCGAGCTGGCGGACGATCCGCTCGATCGTGGCTTTGCGCTCGTTGGCCGGCGGTGGGGTCTTCATCCAGACCGGCAGCTCGACGCCGGCTGCGCGGGCGTTGTTGAACCGGCGCTGCCCTTCGGTGATCATGACGATGCCGGTCTCGTAGTTGCGGTAGCCGTTGGTCGCGGTGTTGACGCCGTTGTGCTGGAAGTTCGTCGTGGTCGCCGGGTCGGCCTCGGCGTTCTCGGTGCGGACGTTCTCGGCGAGAAGCGCCTCATCCGGGTTGATGTGGATGACGGTGTTGATCTCGGCGTCCCACTGCGTGTGCAACGCGGCCAGTTCTTCCTCCGACAGCCCGGCGAGCGGGTTGTCGCCGGGTGCCGCTTCCTGGGCGTCGGCGGGTTCGGTGACGGCGTTGTCGAGGTCGGACGGTGCGAGTTCGACCTCGGGTGTGGCGGGGTCGGCGTCGTCGGCGCGCTGGGTGGGCAGATCCATCGTGGCGGTCACGCAGGCTCCTTGATTCGGGCCGGTCGGTCACCGGGAACCCCGGTAACCGACCTCGAACCCCGCACACCGCGTCGTCCCCGAGCTGCTGTGCTGTGGAGAAAGGGCGGTGTGCGGGTGTCCCGGTCGGGACGCACTCGCCCGAGCGGGGCCGCTCGCGTCGGCGGCAAGCCCGCCCCTGTCCTGCCCGTCCGCAGCCAAGACCGCGAACGGGCGGGCTTGCACCGACGCCAGGCTCCGCTAGAGTGCGTCGGCCCGACCAGAACACCCGCGCCCGCTTTTCCCAGCGCAGCAGCACTTCCGCACATCTTGGCCTGGTCCGTGCCGTGGCTTAGGCCAGTGCGCTTTCCTCTCTTTCCCTTCTTTCAGCTCAATGTGGAGCCGGATTCCGCAGCAGGCTCAGAAATCCGCAGCGGTGGGAGAGCGTCAGCAGATGTCGGCGATGTCCGGGTGCGCGTGGCCGTCCAGGTCGGCGCGTGTCCAGGCCAGCCGCCGGCACCGCGCCGCCGTGCGGGAAGTGATCCGGCCCTGTCGGATCGCGTCATCCAGCTCCTTCACCGCGTTGGCGGGAAGGCCGGTGACAGCTTTCGTGTAGTCGATGTCGGCGCCGGGTTCCCGGCGCGGCACCCCAGCGGTAGCGCGCGCGTTCCCGGGCGCGGGCGACGCTGTCGCGCAGCGACTCCAGCGAAGGCAGCGACGGCTCGGGCTCGGCGACGATCACGTCCCGCACGAACAGGTCGACACGGTCAAGCAACCACAGCGGGATCCGGGCGAGGTAGCGCGCACGCAGCGTCGGGGTGCAGCGGCAGTCCTCAGGCCGGACGCTGCCGCACAGGCAGTCCCCGGGCGGTGAACACCATGCGTGCCCCGGCCGGGCGCGACTCGCCACCTCCCGCGGCGGTGATGCCGATCGAGCCGTTCTCCAGCGCCGGACGCAGCACCTCGAGGGCGCGGCCGGAAACCCGGGAAAGTCCTCGACGGTCACGACACCGCGGTGGGCCAGCGTCAGCAACCCCGGGCGACTCAGGGATCCGGCTATCGCGGCGATCGTGTCGTCGGGGCGCAGGGAAACGCCGGGTGGCCGGGTGGGCGCTGTGTTGTCGGGCCACGGTTCGCTGGCCAGGAAGTGCCACGTGCCGACCTCGAGCGCCTCGGTGTCGGTGAGGTCGGCCATCAACGCCCGGATCAACCGCGGCAGCAGGAGGACCGGGGTGCCGGGAGTCGCGACGTGCAAGATGGGGTGACCGCCGGCGGCAGCGAGCGCGGCAGCCCGGACCGCCGTGGGCGCCAGCCGGGCCCCAAGCTTCGGGAGCCCACAACGTGGCAGACGAACCTCCGCCCGATTCGGGCCGCAGAGCCGGAGGGGTCCGCCGCGCAGCCAGCTGACCAGGTCATCCAGGCAGGCGACAGGGATGGTGGTGAGGCCGGGGATGTCGCCGACCTCGTGGGCGTTGGCGGCAGGAACGACCAGGTGGGTCAGCCTGGCTTCAGCGGCCGCGATCGCGCGCGTCCGCACGTCGGGGACCGGGCGGACCGTGCCGTCGAGACCGAGTTCCCCGATCAGCGCGGTCGTGGTCAGTCGACGAGCCGGCACGGCTCCGATGACTAGCAGCGCCGCGGCCGCGGCGGCGAGATCGACATCGGTGCGCGGGTGCGCGGTCGAGGAGGTCAGGTGCACGACGCCCTCGGGCCACGACAGGCCGCTGTTGCGGATGGCCGCGCGGACTCGGTCGCGGGTCTCGCGCGAGACCTTGGAGTTCAGGCCGTGCTCGTGCAGTGTGGCGTCGCCGACGCCGAGGTCGGCGCGGATGTCGATGATCCTGGCCTGGTCCTCGTTGAGGGTGACCACATGGGTACGAGCTTCCATGACATCGTCCTTCCAGGGAGGAGAAAGGAACTCCGGCGCCAGGAAGGGCTCCGGAGTCGGGCGTGCTCGTCGCCTGCGCGATGGCGCCGAAGGTCAGCGGCTGGTCTCAGGCTCGGCGGGTGCGGTGTGGTCGGCGGCGGCGCGTTCGCCGACGAGCGCGGCCAGGGCGAGAGCGTTCTCGACGGTGGCGTCGATGCTGAACCGCACCCGACGCTGGCGGCCGCGCCAGATCGGCTGCAGCACCTGCGCGGTCGCGAACAGCGGCTGACCGTAGGCCCGACCGACACGGTGTTCGCCCCGGCCGCCGGGGCGGTGCCGAACTCCGCACCGATCGCGGCCAGGACGTTGGAGAGGTCGGCGGCGTCGCTGGCGCGACGGTGCGCCAGGTCCCGGGCGGCATCGATCAGCTCGACCACGTTCGGGATCAGCCGCCGGGCCAGGTCTTTGGCGACCGCGGTGGCGGGCCGGGCACGCGCCACGGTCACCGACGGCCGGACCATTCCCGCGGGCTGATGGGGACTGAGCTCGGAGTCCAGCCAGGCTTCCAGCACCAGACGGCTTCGTGCTGCGCGGTAGGAGATGGTCACGCTGATCCATCCGCCGTCAGGGCCGATGAGCGCGGCGTGCTCACCGACTCGGCGGGGTGTGACGGCGCGCCACGGCGCGCCGAGCGCATCGGCGATCTCGCGCAGGTACGGCATTACCTCGTGCGACATCTCTTGGGGTTCCTTCCGATCGCAGGGTGTGCAGAGCCCGGGTCGCCGGTACCGCGGTCGCGGCGGGCCGGCGTCCCGGGTGGCACGTCGTGGAGCCGGTGACAGCGCGGGACGGGGCCACGGCGGCCCCGCAACTTGGCCCGCGTCGATGGGCAGCAAGTGGCCGCTGCGGCCCCGGGCGGCGCTACCGTGGGTCTCCTGGCGTGCCCGGCCAGTTCTCGCCGGCTGCTGCGGTTGACCGAGTGCGGCGAGCGGCGCGGGCGGCGTCGACACCTGCTTGCCAGCGGCTCCATCGGCGTCCGGCTTGGCGGGTCTTGAAGTGCGCGATGTTGTTCGCTGGGATCCCGACCGGTGCCGGCCCCAGGACGGCGAGCAGCTCGGATTCTTCTTGGGAGTGCCAGCCGGCGGCGGTGATCGACTGCTCGTCCGGGAAGACGTCGGCGACCCGGTCTACGGCGGGGTCCAATGTGGAGTCTTGAGTGCTGCCGTAGGAGTAGACCCACCAGAAGTTCCGGGGCGGGTTCGGTTCGACCAGGTTCCGGCAGGCCACGTTCGCGCGCCGGTCATCCGCGTCCCGCGTCGAATCGATGCTGCCGTCCGCGTAGTTGAACAGGCAGTCCGGCGCGCCGAGCCCTTCGAGCGAGTCCGGGAAGGTCAGCAGATGCACCGCTCCGCTGCGCACGTAACGGCGCTCGGGAGCATCGTGGTAGCTCTCCCAGGGCAACTGACGTTCCGGCGTGTCCAGTTCGACGCCCTGACCGACAGACGTGCCGTAAACCATTCCTCGACGAACTTGCCCGACATCCTTACCTTGACCACTAGTTCCTTCTCCTGTCGCTGCCGTTTGTGGACTCGTCTACAGCGATCCTGAACGCGTTGCGGTCGACAGTAAGGAGCCTTTCGAGTGATTTCTCGTGGCTACGAGGTAGGAATCAACCATCTATGTGATTCCGAAGCTGCGCGACGATCAGGTCGCGCGCTTGCCGTGCTTTCACCTGCTCCGCCTCGATGATCTTGATCATGTGCCCTGAATCTCGATTCGTTCCGTGCGATACGCTGCGCCAGGCTTCCCAGAGTACTTCCCATAGGTTGATGTACTCGAGTATGGTTTCCTGCACCTTCTCAAATATTTCTTCCGGAAGGACAATTTCTAGAGCTGCGGCTTTTTCGGCAAGATCCTGGTATCCGAGTCCGATTGCGTGCTCGGCTTTGAAGATGTCACCGGCGCTTTCGCCGTCTCGGTACTGGATGATTGTCGTCTTCATGCTCGTCAGTAGAGACTGCTGATTTCGTGTAGCGGTAACAAAGTCTACGTACAAATTAAATCGTCGTTCTCGTTTTTCCCTCTGGACATCGCGTTCCCAGCGAAGATCCTCTCGGTGCTGCTCGCGTTCCCACCTTCGATCTTCGCGGCGCGCCGCAAGCCACTGACCACCCCATGCGCCAGCCAGGGCCGCTATCGCGCCGATCGCGCTGATCCAAATGTTCACGCCGACTAGAGTATCGGGGCGGTGGCAGGTAGGGGGTCGAAATCACCCGGGACGCACGCGATGGCACCTATGGCTGGGTCCGCGGTGACCTGTGGGAGGTCGAACAGCACACCGGCCCCGGTGGTGCCGGAACGCCGCAGATGCCACGGTGCCCGTGACGGCATCAACGCCGTGACGGCTACTGGGACTCGCGTGTGCGGGCCGGCCCGGCCAGTGTGTGAGCCTGGCTGGGCCGACGTCTTGGCATTCGGCAGGCCGGAGGATGTCGATCTTCTGGTCAGGGCCATGATCGTGGTCGCCACGCGACAACCTGGTAGATCCAGTCGTGGGGAGAGCCCTCTGTCAGGAGTGAGGGCGCGCGGCGCAACCTGGGAGCGCTGCAGACCGCGGGCGAGTGTAGGTGGTGGTGTGGCTCGTAGTTGACGGCAGGCGAGATCATCTCGCGGGTTGGTGGCGGCTCTTGTCGGAGTGATCGCGTGCAGCGGTCTCGTAGCTTGTCTGTCTGTGAACAGGTTGATGCGGGCTCGGAAGGGGTCGTCAGGGACCGTTCGCAATGGTGCGGATGAGCTGAGCGACGTCGGGGCCTGTTCGTACGTGTCGAACGTTCGTCAGGGTGATAGTACTGTCATCGGACGCGAAGACCTGTTCTGGATGAGACTTGGCGGCTGCGGTGACGGCGTCGTGCATGTCCGTTCCGGTCGTGATGATGAGACGGCAATGGAGTGCGAGTACGCCGTTGAGGAATGGGGCAATCGTCTCCGGATTTCGTTCCGGGGCAATGAGGTGCTGTGCGTTCACTGGCTCGTGGTCGGCCTCCAGTTGGACTGCACGCCATATCTCCTCTGTGTCGCCCGCGGTGGTGTTCGCGAGGCAGACGCGGGTGTTGCGCGAGATGTTGGCGTAGGCGACCGGTTGCGGAGCCGGCTCGTCTGGCCACAGCAGGACGGTGGCTGCGGCGCCGACCGCAACCAGTACGCCGAGGGCGGCCCAGTGCTGTCGCTTCACGGCTTTCCCTTTCTGGTGAACACTTTCCGCCGAAGAAACCAGCCGCCGATCACGGCAACGAAGACCACGATGATGACGATGGCCGGCCACTGCCATTCGGGGGAGCTCGCGACAGGAGCTATGGCCGGAATGCCGGAGGCAGTGGTGAGCGAAGACGTCAGTGCTTTCAGCGGGTTCACGATGCCGAAACCGTAGCGGTCGTCGTGGGTGGCGTCGCTGTGACGGTCGGCCGTATCAGTCAGCTGTCGGATCACTTGACCAGCAGAGAGATCAGGCCATTTCGACCAGACCAACGCGGCGGCCGCTGCCACGAAGGGAGCGGCATAGCTGGTCCCGTCCCCGCGGAGATAGCCGCCGTGGTTGTTCGCGGTCAAGATGTCGGTAGCCGGTGCGGCCAGTGTCACTTGTGGACCCGATTGGCTCTCTGGCCAGAACTCGTTTCCGGGATCGACTCCGGTGACGGCGACCACGCCCGGAAAGTAGGCTGGATAGGACGGGGGGTTGCCGCTTTGGCCGTTGTTTCCGGTTGCCGCGACGATGAGGACGCCACGGTCGAGGGCGTGCCCGACCGCGGAACGCAGGTTCGGGTCCGGTACCGCGGTCGACTCGGAAATGGTGATGATTCGGGCGCCGTTGTCGACGGCGTAAATGATTCCTTCAGCGAGTGAAACCGGTTGTGTTTCGCTGTCGATCGTGACTCGCACAGGCAAGATTCTGGCTTCCGGGGCCAGACCGATCATGCCGGTCCCTGAGTCGTTCTTCCCCGATCCCGCAATGATCGCGGCGATCGAGGTTCCGTGCGAGTCTCGGGACCGGTCTGACCGGCCGGTGTCGCCGGCGACCCCGACGAAGCCGGTGCCCGCAAGGACTTGGCCTGCCAGGTCCGGATGGTCAGCCTGGCAGCCGCTGTCGAGGACCGCGATCGTGATCCCGTGGCCCCGCGTCGTCGTCCACGCTTGTTCGGCGCGGAGGTGCTGGGAGTCCAGCGGCCATTCGGCCTCGCGTTCACCAGTCGCCGAGGCCGGTGTCACGAGACCAAGCATCATCCCGGCAATTAGGACAAAGAATAGCTTTTTTCGCACCACTGAAGACCCTCCCGCTTCGTGCAGTGCGAAGCATATCCCGCTGCTGCGCCTGATGGACTAGTCCAAAACGGATCTTTTCGGACAAGCTGCTTCGGCATGTTGACTTGTGATCACGCGTCCTTGATTGTTGCCTTGCTGCGCCTCCGGAGGGGGAGTGCGCTCGATGCTGGGGACGTGGTGGACGTGGCTCGTTGGCGTGCGCGATTTTCCGGATCCGCGCGAAGATCTGTCAGTTTGTTTCTCGCGATCGCGCTGACCGTTGGGCTGGTCGAGTCTTCAGCTATCGCGTCGGCGAGTGTGTCAACTCCGCAACAGGTTTCGGGTACGGCGGCCGGCAAGTCCCATCGAGCCCCTTCTGCGCTGTCCGAGAAACAGAGGGGGAGCCAGCCTGGCGCTGTACCTGGAGCCCCGGAGGCCGGTCCGAAGCTGCCTGCTGTGACTCCGCAGCTGTCGAACTCCGAACGGGTCATACCCACGGCGGGCAGCGCGGATGCGCGTACGTCGGTCCGGAAGCCTAAACCGCAGTCGGAGGTCGTCGCTGACCGAACCCCCACCACGAAGGTCTTCGCCAATGACGACGGCAGTTTCACCGCTCGCGTCTACAGCACTCCGGTGCAATACCGGACGGCAACGGGGGCCTGGAACGACATCGACGCCACCATGGTCCGTGGCAGCGACGGTGCCTGGCACGAGAAAGCGAACTCGTCGGGTGTGACGTTCGCCGCGTCGGGCAACGCACCGGAGCTGGTCTCCGTGCCGCTGGCTGGCGGGTCTTCGATCGGATTCTCGTTGCAGGACGCGGCACCGGTGGCGGGTGTGCCAGCCGGCAGTGCGATCACCTACCCGTCGGTCCGGCCGCATGCGGACCTCAAGTACCAAGCAACCGCAGTCGGCGCCAAGGAAACCCTCGTTCTGCGTGACGCGTCTGCGCCGACCAGGTGGAGTTTTCCCCTGCGCTTGAACGGTGTCACCGCGAAGCTCGGTGCCGATGGCCGCAGTGTCGAGTTCTCGGACGCGGGGGGCCGAGTGGTCGACACCATCACCAACGGGTTCATGGAGGACGCGAAGGTCGATCCGCACTCGGGCGACGGCGCGATGTCGACCGGCGTCACCTACGCCGTCGACGTCGTCGGCGGGCAGCAGGTGCTGCGGGTGAGCTTGGACCAGGTGTGGCTGCGGGACCCGGCTCGCGTCTTCCCGGTCGCGGTGGATCCCTCGGTGTCCAATCTGAACACGGCGTCCTCGACGTACGTGATGAGCCCGTACAAGAACAACTACAGCAGTGACGCCGAGCTGAAGGTCGGGACGTTCAACGGTGGCAACAACGTCGCCAACTCCTACCTGAACTTCAACGTCGGTGGCTCCCTGGCGAACAACTACGTCGAGGCCGTCACCCTGGACCTGGACGAGATCTGGTCCTACTCCTGTTCACCCCGACCGATCTACGTCGCGCCGATCACCAGTGGCTGGTCGGTGTCGTCGATCAACCAGTACCCCGGCCTGTCCTACGGGGGCGTGATCGGGAGCAACAGCTTCGCGGGCGGCACCAGTTGCGGTGGCCCGGTGTGGCAGTCGATCGACCTCGGCGACAACCCGTCGGCCGCCGGTACCCAACTCGTCGAGAGCTGGGCCCACGGTGGCGGGAATCTTGGCCTCGCCCTGTACGCCAGCGGCAGCGACACCTATGCCTGGAAGCGGTTCGACAGCGTCAACTCCCCGTATCCGCCGTACCTGTCGATCACCTACAGCCCCTATGGTGCGGACTACCGGGTGTCCAACAGCTACGTCCAGCCGACCGGGACGGCCGCGGGCTCTCAGCAGGTCACCGTGACCAACCGGGGAACCGGGACCTGGACGTCGCCGGGTAGCACCCTGTCCTACCAGCTGTACACCACCAGTTGGCAGCGCGTCTCCGTGACCGCGCCCAAGACCTCGCTGCCGCAGTCGGTCGGGCCCAACGGATCGGTCACCGTCAACGCCGCCATCGGCGCGGTGACACCGGGCCAGTACTACCTGTGCTGGGACATGCAGAACGGAACCACCTCGTTCAACACGGGTTACGGGGTGCCGACCTCCACCTGCAGCTTGATCAATTCGGCCAACACGCCGCCGCAGATCGACTCGACCAACCCGCCATCCAACGTCACAGTCGGCTCGCTGACGCCCCAGCTGACGGCAACTGGCCACGACCCGGACAACTACCCGGCGAGCGGGCTCGACTACGACTTCGTCGTCTACGCCCCGCCCGCCACCGGGAGCACGACTCCGACGGCGCTGGCCGACTCCGGCTGGGTGCAGACGCCCAACTGGAGCGTTCCGGCGAACAAGCTGGCGTGGAACCAGTCCTACTCCTGGACCGTTGCCGTCCGTGACCACCTCGGGCAGAGCGCACCGTCGGTGCCCGCGTACTTCTCGACAGCCGTACCGCAACCGCTGATCACGTCCCACCTCGGAACCGCGGCGACCGCCGGCAACGGCCACGGCTTCGACGCCGGTGTCGGCGACTACACCAGCACCGCGACCGACGCCAGCGTCACCGTCGCCGGACCCGCCCTGACGATCACCCGGTCGTACAACTCGCTCGACCCGAGAACCACCAACCTGTTCGGCAGCGGCTGGTCCACCGCGTACGACATGGCCGCCACACAGGACAACGACGGCTCCGGCAACGTGGTGGTGACTTATCCCGACGGCCGGACCCTGCGCTTCGGCCTCAACGTCGACGGCACCACTTTCGCGCCGCCGCAAGGCACCTACGCCACGTTCAGCCCCGCCTCCGGGGGCGGCTACACCCTGACCGACCGCGGTGGTACCACCTACACCTTCGGCCGTCAGGTCGGCGCGAGCTGGAAGCTCACGACCATCGCCGACGCCGACGGCCGGGCCGAAACCCTGGCCTACGGCACCGGTGGCGCGCTCACCGCGATCACCGCCGCCGGCAGCCGCGCCCTGCACCTGACCTGGAGCGGCGCGCACGTCAGCCAGGTCAGCACCGACCCGGTCACCGCCGGCGGCGCGCAACTGACGTGGACCTACAGCTACGCCGGGGACACACTCACCAAGGTCTGCCCACCGACCTCGGCGACCCAGTGCACGACCTACGGCTACACCAGCGGCAGTGGTGCCGGTTCGCACTACCGGTCCATGGTCCTCGACGCCCAGCCCTATGCCTACTGGCGGCTGAACCAGGCGTCGACGGCGACCACCGCGGTCGATGAGGTCGGGCCGAACCTCGGCACCCTTAACGGCACCGCCACGGCGACGTCCTCGAGCTCTTCCCCACCGCACCCGGGGTCACCGGACAAGTCGACGGCCTTCGGCGGCAACGCGTCGGTCCGGCTACCCGACAACCTGGTCACGTCCGCGACGTTCCTGTCGGTCCAGCTCTGGTTCCAGACGCCCGCCAACGGTGGCGCCGGAGTGCTGCTGTCGACCGGGCACAGCCCGATCGGCAGCGCCAACCCGAGTTCCGGGTCGATGCCGGTGCTGTACGTGGGCACCGATGGCAAGCTGTACGGCCAGTTCTGGACCGGTGCCGTGGCCCCGACCATCTCGGCGGGAAAGGTCAACGACGGCGCCTGGCACCAGGTCACTTTGACCGGCCAAGGCACCACGCAGTCGCTGTACCTCGACGGCGCGCTCGTCGGCACCAAGACCGGGCAGCTGGGCAACTACGATCCCGAAGACTTCGTCGGTGCTGGCTACGTGAACACCAACGCGTGGATCAACGGCCCGCCCGCCGGCTGGAGCTACTTCACCGGGAACATCTCCGAGGCCGCGTTCTACACCCACGCCCTCGGCGCCCCGGCCATCGCCCAGCAGTACTCCGCCGGAATCGCCGCCGCCGCGGAACTGACCTCGATCACCAGTCCCAACGGGAAGGCGACAGCTCAGGTCGAGTACGACAACGTCGTCGACCGCGCCACCCGGGTCACCGACGCCAACGGTGGCAGCTGGGCCATCGGAACGCCCTCGTCCTCCGGCTCCAGCGCCCAGTACCGCGGTGCGGTCCTGAGCGCGCTACCGCGCAACCACTGGTCACTGGGGGAATCTTCCGGTACCCAGGCAGCGAACCTGATGACTACCGGCAACGCCCACGGCGACGGCTACGACCCGATCGGGTCGGAGGGCAACGCCTTTTACCACAACGTCACCCTCGGGCAACCCGGCATGATCGCCGGGGCCACCGACACCGCCGCAGGCTTCGCCGGCACCGGCTCCTGGGTCGCGCTGCCACCTGCCGTCGACGGCGACTTCGGCCTGTGGTTCAAGACTTCAACCCCGGGCGGGGTCCTGCTCAGCTGCCAATCCCAGGCACCTGGCACCGCAGGAACGCCGGCCGACGCCCACCCGATGCTCTACGTGGGAACCGACGGCAAGCTGTACGGCCAGAAGTGGGACGGCTACTACTCGCCGATCGCCTCGACCGCGCCGGTCGCCGACGGCAAGTGGCATTTCGCCGCGCTGATCTTCGACGACACGACCGAGCCCCGGGTCCAAACGCTCTACGTCGACGGCGTGCCGGTCGGCACCCGGAGCAAGGACTACGGCGGCTGCGACGGGGACGACACCACGTACGCCGGCGCCGGCTACCTCGGCGGCGCCTGGCCCGCCGCGCCCGCGGCCAACCCGCAGGGCTACTTCACCGGCTCGATCGCCAACATCACGAACTTCGGCTTCTGGGCCTCACCGACTGCCGCGACGATCAAGGCGATGTACGACGCGTCGCACGCGGCCGCCGCCAGCACGACGCCGTTCACGACGGTCGCCGTCACCGACCCCGGCTCGGCGATCCTCAAGTCGGTCTACGACCCCGCCGGCGGCGGCCGCCTCATCGCGTCGACGGACGGCCTCGGGAACACGACGTCCTACAGCTATGACGTCAACGGCTTCCCCTACCGGACCACCGACCCGGACGGCGCGTACGTCCAGACCACGCACGACACCCGTGGCAACGTGCTCTCCCGCACGACTGGCGACACCAGTACCCGGCTCACCGCCACCGCGTACTACACCTACCCGCCGACGGGCACCTATTCGAGCACCGACCCGCGCGACGACCTGCCGACCGCGTTCCGCAACGGCAACTCGGCCGACCAGAACGACAACACCTACCTGACCGGCTACACCTATTCGGCCCGCGGTGACCCACTCACGGTCACGGATCCACTCGGCGGGCAGACGGTGAGCAGCTACACCGCCGGCACCGAACCGGCGACCGGTGGCGGCACGCAACCGGCCGGGCTCCTCGCCACCAAAACCGACCCGCTGCACCACGTCACCAGCTACAGCTACGACAGCGCGGGCGACCTGACCGAGGTCCTGCTGCCCAGCGGAGCGCGGACGACCTACGCCTACGACAACCTCGGGCGCCGCACCGGGCAGACCGACTTCTCCGACACGTTCCCGGCCGGCACCGGCACCTCCTACGCCTACGACGGCAACAGCCGGCTGCTCAGCCGGGCCGATCCGGCGGCCACCGACGCCGTCACCGGCAAGGTCCACACCCGGCGGACGACGCTGACCTACGACCCCGACGGCAACGTGCTCACGTCGACGGTGTCGGATACGACCGGCGGCGACGCGGCACGGGCCACGGTGGACTCCTACAACAGCCACAACCAGCTCGACAGCCGCACCGATCCGCTCAACCGCCACAGCACCTACGCCTACGACGCCTACGGCAACGTCAGCACCACCACTGACCCGGGCGGCAACACCTACGCCTACAGCTACAACGCCAACAGGCAGCGCCTGACCACGACCCTGAAGAGCTGGACCGGCGACCCGAACGCTCCTTCGGCCGCCGCCGATCTCGTCCTGGACTCCCGCGCCTACGACCCGGCCGGGCTGCTGGCCGTCGACACGGACGCCATGGGGCGTCAGCACGCCTACACCTACACGGCGACCGGCGCGGTGGCCACGGACACCCTCAGCGGCCCGGGGGATCCGGCTACCTTCTTCCGGTTCTACGACTACGACCACGCCGGCGCTCTCAACGAGATCGACCAGGGTCCGAAGGACAACGTCCTGCAGACCTACTACTTCCACGACGAAGCGGGTCGCCTGAACGAGCTCTTCCGCCTCACCGACAGCTGCAGCTGTGACGGTTCGACCACCGTCGACTACACCCGCGACGCCGCCGGGAACATCACCAAGAAGTCCGAAGTGGACGGGACCGCCACTTACAACACCGACTACACCTACGACGCCCTCGGCGACCAAACGTCCCAGACCGTCCACAACGGAACCGCCGACCTGGTCACGTCGTGGACGTACGACCAGCGCGGCGTCCTGACCTCAACGACGGACCCACGCGGAACGGGCTACACCACCGACTACACCCACGACGCCCTCGGCAGGCCGACCACGACGACCGAGCCCGCCACCAGCGTGGAAACCGGTGGCGGCGCGCCGGTCCAGGCCCGGCCAATTAGCCAGACCGGCTACGACACCTTCGACGAACCGACCTCGACATCCGATCCCGACGGAAACATCACCACCGACACCTACGACGCCGACGGCGAGCTCCTGGCCGTCTCCTCGCCGGCATACACCCCGCCGGGGACCACGACCAGCATCACCCCGACGTCCAGCCGTACCTACGACCCCCTCGGTGACGTCCTCACCAGCACCGACCCGCTCAACCACGTCACCACCAACACCTACGACCAGCTCGGCCGCCTCGCCAGGACGACCCTGCCCGCGGCCGGCGGTACCACCCCGGCCTGGCGCTACGGCTACGACCTCGACGGTGACGTCCTTTCGGCCACCGATCCGACCGGGGCACGCCACGAAGCCACCTACGACGCCGCCGGTGAACAGCTGACCTCAACCGACATCGTCCGTCAGCCCGCCGCGGCCGCCTACACCACCCGGTTCACCTACGGCCTCGAGGGACGCTTCCTCGGCCTGCCCACGATCGTCACGCAACCGGGCGGGCAGCAGACGACCTACGAGTACAACCGCCTCGGCGAAACCACCTCCGAGACCGACCCACTCCAGCACAAGACCACCTACGACTACGACGACCTCGGCCGGGCGACCCGCACCACCCTGCCCGACGGCACGGCGACCACCGAAACGTACGACCCCGCAGGCCGGCACACCGGAGCGGCACAGCTCGACGCCTCCGGCCACACCCTGGCCACCACCAGCGCGACATACGACGCCGCAGACAACCTGGCGACCAGCACCGACGCGACCGGCGCGACGACCATCTACAGCCACGACGCCGCGAACCACCTGACTCAGCGCGTCGACCCCGTTTCGGCCGGGGCGACAATCACCACCGGCAACGGCTACGACGCTGCCGGGCACCTGACCCGTTCCACCGATGGCGCGGGCCACGTCACCACCTTCACCTACAACAGCCTGGGGCTACTTGAATCGAAGATCGCGCCGCACGTCGCCGGATACACCACCGCCGCCGACAGCACAGCCACGCTGTCCTACGACGGCGCCGGCCGGCCGACGGCGGTCTCGCTACCCGGCGGAGTCGGCACATCCGTCACCTACGACGCGCTGGGCCGCGTCACCGCGGAGACCGGCACCGGAGCACAAGCCCCGACGCCCAACCGCAGGTTCGGCTACGACGCTGCCGACCGTCTCACCTCCGTTGGCGCTCCCGGCGGCGACGAGGCGTTCACCTACGACGACCGCGGCGACCTGCTGACGGCCGCGGGTCCCGCCGGCACCAGCAGCTTCGGCTACAACAGCAACGGACAGCTGGCCACCCGTACCGACCGCGCAGGTACCGCGGCCTTCACTTACGACGCCGCCGGGCAGCTGGCCACGGCCACCGACCCTCTGACCGGCACCACCGCCACCTACGGCTACAACACGATCGGGCAAGTCACCTCGATCGGGTACGGCACCTCGGCCGCCACCCAGACCAACACCTACAACGATCAGCACCAGCTGACCGGCCAATCCCTGACCGCACCCGGCGGCGCCGGCGAGGCGTCGATCACCTACGGTCACGACCCCGACGGCCGGATCACCAGCCTCACCACCACCGGCACCGCAGGCGCTGGCGCGAACAGCTACGGGTATGACCAATCCGGGCGGCTGACCTCAGTCACCAGAGGCGCCACCACGACGACCTACGGCTACGACGGTGCGGGCAACCGGACCCAAGCCGGGTCGGCAACGGCGACGTACAACGAACGCAACCAGCTGGTCAGCAACGGTTCCGCGACCTACACCTACACCGCTCGCGGAACCCTGACGTCGAAGACCTCCGGTGGGACGACGACCGGTTACACCTACGACGCGTTCGGCCAGCTCGGCACCGACGGCACGAACAACTACAGCTACGACTCCCTCGGCCGCATGCTGACCAGTGGCGCCAATGCCTTCAGCTACGACGGCACCACCAGCGTTCTCACCGGCGACGGCGCCGACACCTATGGTCGCGGTCCCGACGGCGATCTGCTGTCGGTCAGCCGGGGCGGGCATTCGGCGCTGGCGTTCACCAACGCTCACGGCGATCTCACCGCGACCTTCACCGCCGGCGGCGCCTCGCTCGACGGTTCCACGGCGTTCGATCCCTACGGGCAACCGGCCGCAGTCTCGGGGAACAGCTACGACCTTGGCTACCAAGGTGGCTGGACCAGTCCCACGACCGGCTTCGTCGCCACGGCATCGCGCTGGTACAACCCGGCGTCAGGCGGGTTCACCAGCCAAGACACCATGCTGACCATCGGCGGGCCGGCGGCCACCGGCAACGGCTACGCCTACGGCGACGACGACCCACTCGACAACCTCGATCCCACCGGCAACAGCTCCTGCGGCGGCAAATCACGCGGTACCACCAGCTCGAGCCGAGGTGGTACCCGTAACAAGTCTCGAGGCCCGCAACAGCGCGGAGGTGCATCGGCCAGCTACCTCGGCTACGACTATGGCCACGCAGCCCTCGCTGCGGGCGGCTACCTGTCCTGGTCAAACATTTTCGGGGAAGCGCCAGCACAAAAGCCGATTAAGAGTGGCTTCTCGGGTCCCTATATCACCGAAGAGGGCGACATCTTCGAGAACGGTCGCCGCGTAGGTAGCGGTGGACGCTACTTCTACGACGAACTGTTCGAGGAGTTCTTCGAGGGTGGCCTCTTCCCGGCGTCCGCCGGGGAATGCGATCTGCCCGAGGAGCCGCATAAGCCGACTGCCGAAGACGGCATCAACCAGAGGCCGGTCAACGAACGGCCTAGCGGGCAGAACACTTCGCCGAGCCAGCCGGGTACGAAGAACGCTGACAGCGGCCCGGCGGTCGAGCCGGCGAACACGGCAACTGAAGCCGAGGTCAATCCCGCGGCTGACGATCAGTCACCGTTCGAAGGCGCCACCCAGCCGGGCGGGGCGTCCTCGGAGCCGGCGGCGGACGGGAGCCGGATTAGTGGGCTGAGCGACGACGACAGGGCGAGCATCCAGAACCTGAGGGACGCTGTCGACCGCGCGAGGGACGGAACGATCGACGACATCGAGCGAACCTTGACCAGGCCCGAGTTCGATCGGATGGAGCGAGCGTTCGACGAGAAGCAATTTTGGCGTGTGAAGCAGTTCTTCGGCAAGTACATGGAAAAGGCCGTTGCGAGGGACCCGTCGGTCAGAAATGATAAGAACATCACCAGACGCGGTCGCCCGTTCCAGGTGGAACCGGACTTCCAAGCGGGGAAGTTCAACATCGACATCACCACGGACACCGAATATTCGGAACGAATACACCTTAACCGTGACTACATCGACTCGAAGGAGAATCTGCTGACCTACCGGAGGCTGACCATCCCGGAGATGATCGAACTCTTCGGCGAAGCATGACGGCCTGCCGGGTATGCTTTGACCGTTCGCAACCGGCCCGACCTTGTGAGTGCGCGACATGACCCACGTAACCTACGAAGACCGGGAGTTTCACCACCTCAGGCTTGATGAGCCGCCGTGGACGCTCGCCGGTATCTCGGTGCGGGGCGGAGAACTCCAGGACTGTGCGATCGTGCAGGTCGACGACCCGGCGTACCCGATCCGCGTGATCGACTCGGCGATCACCGGAACGCAACTGGTCAACAGCGCGGCGATCGGCGTGCGGTTCGAAGACATCACGGTCACCGACTGCCCCACCCCGGCAGACCCTGTCTACCTGGACGGGTGCCTGTTCCGGCATGTCGTCCTGCGCGGGCGGCTGGGCTCGTGGATCTTCGACGAAATGCCGAAGTCTGTTCCCGATGACCGCCGGGAGGCATTTGCCGAAGCCGAGCGGCAGTTCTACGCGGAAGGCGAGTACGCGCTGGACATCAGCGAGGCGGTGTTCGAATCCGCGTCGATGTTCTCCTTGCCGGGAGAACTCGTCCGGCGCGATCCGGAGACGCAGTTCCTGGTCCGGAAGGAAGGGTTGGCCGGGGCGGATCTCTCGATGCTGCCGCGGTCCGCACGGCGCTGGCTGAAACGCGCGGCCCGCAGCCCGTTCGACTCCACCGTTCTCGTCGTCGGCCGTGACGAAGCGGACTTCAAGGAAAGCCTGGCGCTTCACCTGCAACTGGTCGACCTGGGCATCGCGGAAGCCTGAAGATAAGGATCACCGTGCTGTACACCTACTTCGCGGCGCAAGGAGACCGAGATGCGGCAAAGGCCGCCGCTCGCGTTGACGACGAACTCGACGGTTTGATGGTCAAGGGAGCCGATCCGACGGACGAACTCACACGGCTGGAAGCGGTTCTCACGGGGCGATCCCTCGACGAGATCCGATCCGACCCTCGGCACGGCTCAGTGGTCGCAGAGTCCGACGAAGGCGACTGCGTCGTTCTGTCCTTGACCGACCCGCTGACGAGAGTTCTCGCTTCGGCTGAGCCGGACGTACTCCGACGGGCGGTGTCGAATGCTTCCAGTGCGGGAGGTTCCCTCAGCATCGTCGCCGATCGTCTGGCGCTGACGGAGTTCACGGCAGAGCTGGCAGTGCTGGCTCGTCGCGGCCTCTTGGATGGCCACAAACTGTACTGTCGAATCGCTCCCTGATATCTCCCGCGGTCGGCCGTGTCGCGGCTCAGTCGGCAGACAGTCGTGCCAGCCTGTTCGCGCGGTCTGCCCATATCACATGCCCGGTGGTGGATGGGATTTATGCTCGCGGCCATGCCATCAGTGCGGACCAGAGAACATCGACGACTGAAGTCGATCTACGAAGGCTGTGGCTCGTGCCGCGCAGCCGCAACCGCGAGCACAGCGGTTTCCCTTGCGAGCGAACCCGTTGCCGGCCAGCACCGGAGCACCGAAGGGCCGGCGCAAGCGCAAAGCACGAACCGCGAGGAGCCCGACAGAGTTCGACCCGGTACGGCCGAGACGGACCCGGCCTCGCGTCTCCGTGGTCGTGTGCCCGCCGTTGGGAAAATCCGGCCCGGTGCCGACCCGGTCAACCGCTCACCTGCATGACCGGACGTGAGTGCGTCGGCTAGAAGTCGTGAGCGCAGATGTCGGACAGGTAAGTCTTCCGCACGAGCCCCTTCGCCGGTAAGACCTCGAGGGCCGGTCCCACCTCGCCGCTGGCCCGCCAATGCTGCCCGCGATCTCGCCGGGCGCGGGCCCGGTACGCCCGGCGATCCCGCGGCAGACGTTTCTTCACCGGCATCAGGCCAGTGCTTCCAGCACCGTGTCTCCTGGGCACCCGGATCGATGGTGCCTACGGCGTCAGACCTGAGCCATCCCGCCGTCGACGCAGAGCTCGGCGCCGGTCATGAAACTGCTGTCGTCCGAGGCCAGGAACAGGGCCGCGCCGGCGAGCTCCTCCGGGCGTCCGAGCCGGCCCATGGGGACGCGCGTGGCCATCTGCGCGCGCAGCGCTGCCGGGTTCTGTCCGAAGTACGCGGCCTGCCCGTCGATGATGGAGGTGTCGAACGGGCCCGGGGTCAGCACGTTGACTCGCAGGCCCCGGCCGCCGAACTCGGCCGCCCACACGCGCGCGTAGGAACGCACGGCCGCTTTCGTCGCGCTGTAGGTCGTCGATCCGGGGAGTCCCTTGAACCCCTGGATCGAGCCCACCAGGATGATCGAACCGCCGGCCGGCATGAGCGGCAGCATTGTCTGGACGGTGAACATCGTGCCGCGCGCGTTGACGTCGAACGTCCGGTCGAAATGGTCCTCGGTCACCTCGCCGAAGTCCGCCCGCTCGATGATGCCCGCATTGGCGACTAGCACGTCGAGGCGCCCGCTTTCCCTTCTGATGGTTTCGAGCAGGCCGTCGAGGTCGGCAGACGACGTGGAGTCCGCGGCGACCGCCGTGACCCGTCCCTTGATGAGAGCCGTTGCCTCGTCGAGAACTTCTTTGCGTCGTCCGGTGATGTAGACGTGCGCGCCTTCGGCGGCGAACCTCGTGGCGATCGCCAGCCCGAGGCCTGCTCCGCCACCCGTGACCACAACGACCTTGTCGGCGAGGCGCATTTTTCTCCCTTTCCAGCACGAACTGCGGCTTACCGTCCAGAATGTACGCACGGACCGGACATAGGCGCAAAGAGATTTCTACTATGATCCGTATAGAACACTTCTATGCCAGGAGGTGGCTCCGGATGAACCTGCGGCAGTACGAGTACGCGCTGACGGTGGCCGAGGAGGGCAGCATCACGGCGGCGGCGGAGAGACTGGGGGTGACTCAGCCGTCGCTGTCCCAGCAGATCGGCACCTTGGAGAAGCAGGTCGGGGTGCGCCTGTTCACCCGGACTCCGCAGGGCATGACGCCGACTGTGGCGGGACGGGCCTTCCTGGTGGAAGCGGAGATTGCCGCCGCCGCCTCCCGGCGTGCGCTCACCGCGGCCCGCGCCGCCGACGGTGACCTGACGGGCGAGCTGATCATCGCCGTCCACATGGGGCTCGGGGCCCGCCAGCTCCCGCGCGCGCTCGGCGAGCTGCGCCGCCGCCACCCGCATCTGCAGGTCACCATCCACGAGGAACCCGATCCCGCGGACATGGAGCGACTCGCGCGCCAGGGCACGCTCGACATGCTCCTGGTGCACGAGGTACCGCCGGGATGCACCTTTGATACCCGTCCGCTGGGCGAGGAGTCCTACGTTGCCGTGCTTCCGCAAGGTCACCCGCTTCTTCGCCGGCGCAAGCCGCTGGTGCTCGAAGATCTCGCGGCCGAGGGGTGGGTGCGCTTCCGTCGCACCAGCAAGCTCGACGAGTACCTGGCGCGCCTGCTCGCCGACCGCGGTCTTGCTCCGCGGACGGTCGGCCGGGCTTCGCAGATCTCCACTGCGGTGCGGCTGGCTGCGGAAGGTCTCGGTGTCACCATCGCGCCGTCCTCCGCGGTCCCCGACGACTTCGAACGGCTGGCCCGCCCGCTGTGCCCCGCGCTCTCGGAGCCGGTGGTCGCAGGGGTGCGCCGCGCGCCGGGCCGGGCGGAGACCGCATTGCTGGACCAGCTGAAGCAACAGGACTGGTCAGGCGCCGGTGGCCCGGCGCCGTCGCGGTGAGCGTGGCTGCGGCTACTGCTTGATCGACCGGGCTTCGCGGCGGGCGAGGACGTCGTCGAGGCGGGAGCCGACTTCGGCGCAGTTGGCGCGGACGACGTCCAGAAACGCCGCGAGCACCGGTGAGTCGTCGGCCGCGCGGAAGGACAGCTGCAGGTCCGGGAGGCGGACGTGCGGGGCGATGTCGCAGAACCAGATGTCCTTGCGGGTGACGAGCCGCATCCGGGCGGGGCCGAGGCCGACGCCGACGCCGCACGCCGCCAGGCCGATGATCGTGTGGACGTCCCGGGAGATCGTGGCGGCGTCCAGCGCGGCCGCATCGGCGCCGAACAGGTCGCGCAGGCGCGCGGCCACAGCGGGTTCCTGCGCGGGCGCCGACATGATCAGCTGCTCGGCCGTGAGCTGCCGGAGCCGGATCTCCGCGTAGCCGCTGAAAGGGTGGGCGGTGCCGACCACGGCGACCAGGTGGTCGGCACCGATCGGGACGGTCACCAGGCCGTCCACCCCCGCGCCGCGCGGGGCGCCGCGGCCGACCGCCACGTCGAGCTCGCCCGCGGCGAGTGCCGCGGTCCCGTCGAGGCTGTTCATTTCGCGCAGATCGAGCCGGACGTCCGGCCGGGCCACGCGGAACCGGCCCAGCACGCCAGGCAGCGGATCGAGCAGGGCCGAGCCGATGAAACCCATGCGCAGCTGCCCCGTCTCGCCGCGGGCCGCCCGGCCGGCTTCGATCGCGGCGGCCGTCATCTCGCTCAGCGCGAGCCGGGCCCGGGCCAGGAAAGCGGTGCCGGCCGCGGTCGGGAACACCCCGCGGGGCGTGCGGTCGAACAGCCGCTCGCCGACTTCGCGTTCGATGGCGGCGATCTGCGTGGACAGTGGCGGCTGGGCGATGCCGAGGGACGCGGCCGCGCGGCCGAAGTGCTGGTGCTCGGCCAGCGCCAGTGCGTAGCGGAGATGACGGGACTCCATACGTACAGAATATCGCGTGAGGGTGATTAAGCTATGAAACTGGATAGCGGTCTCGGTGCGCGGTGAAGTGGGCTTCATGAACGAGACCACCGCCTGCGTGTTCGTCCACGGTGCTTGGCACTCCTCACAGCACTGGGCCGCGATCCAGCGGGCGCTGACTGCCCAGGGCACCGCCGGCATGGCCGTGGACCTGCCCGGCCACGGCGTGACGGCGCCGCTGCCGAGCGGCTACCTGCGGCCTGGGCAGCCCGGGCTGGCCACCGAACCCTCCGCACTCGCCGGGCTCACCACCGAGGCGCTCACCGACGCACTGGTCACCGAGCTCGCCGAGGTGCGCCGCCGGTTCGCCCGCATCGTCCTCGTCGCGCACAGCGCGGGTGGTGGCCCGGCTTCGGCCGCGGTGGAACGCCATCCGGACCTGGTCGACCACGTTGTGTACCTGTCGGCGTTCGTCCCCGCCGGACGCCCGCGCTTCGGGGACTACGTGACCGACCCGGTCAACGCCGGCGCGGCGCACGCCCCCTGGACCGGGGACCCCGAGGTCCTCGGTGCTTTCCGGATCAACCCGCTCTCACCCGACCACGCTGAGGTCGAGGCGATCCGGCGGGCGTTCCTGGCCGACTGGCCCGCGGACCGGCCCGGCTGGCGGCTGACGCTGCACCCCGACGAGCCGGTGGCGTCGCTGGCGGGGACGTTCCCGGTGACCGCCGGGCGGTGGGGCCGGGTGCCACGCAGCTACGTCAGGCTGACCGGCGACCTGGCGCTGCCGCCGGCCACGCAGGACCTGATGATCGCCGAGGCCGACCGCCTGACGCCGGAGCACCCGTTCGCGGTGCATTCCCTGCCCGGCGGCCACTCGCCGTTCCTGACCCGGCCGGTCGAGCTCGCCGAGCTCCTCGGCCGGATCGCGAAGCAGGCATGAGGCCCGCGGCTCAGGCCGTGCTGCTGTCGGGCACCTTCGTCCAGCTGATGAGCGTCACCGTCATGCAGCTGGCGGTTCCGCGCATCCGCCACGACCTGGTCGCCGGCTCGGGCACCGGTCAGCTCGCACTGGTCGGCTACACGCTGACCTACGCTTGCGCGCTGATCACCGCGGCTCGGCTCGGCGACCGGTTCGGATACCGGCGGGTCTTCGTCGCCGGCACGGTCGTGTTCACGCTGGCGTCGCTGGCTGCGGCGGCCGCGCCGGATGCCGGAACGTTGGTGGTCGCCCGGTTCGTGCAGGGGACCGGCAGCGGTCTGGTCGCGCCGCAGATCCTGTCGCTGATCCAGACGGCGGTGCCCGCGGACCGGCGGGCGGGGGTGCTGGGCCGCTACGGGGCGACGATGGCCGTGGCGTCGCTGGCCGGTCCGCTGTGCTGCGGCGTCCTGCTGCACTTCGATCCGTTCGGGCTGGGCTGGCGGCTGGCGCTGGCCCTGCCGATCCCGGTGGGGGTCGTGTCACTGGCCCTGGTCCGGATCCTGCCCGGCGGGCGCGGTCCGGCGGAGGCGAGGCGGGTGGATCCGGTCGGCGCCGCGTTGTCGCTGGCCGGGCTGATCCTTCTCGTGCTGCCGCTGACTCTCGGCCAGGACGCCGGCTGGCCGGCTTGGACGTGGGCGAGTCTGGCCCTCGGGATGGGCCTGCTCGCCGCGTTCGCCGTGTCCCAACGTCGGGTGCGGTATCCGCTGGTGCGGCCGGAGGCGCTGACCGCGGCGACGACCCGGTGGGGCATCGGTGCGGTGCTGCTGTTCAACGCCGGGATCCCGTCGTTCAGCCTGCTGCTGTCCCTGCACCTGCAGGGCGTGCTGCACCGCGACCCGCTGGTGACCGCGGTGACCGTCGCGCCCTACGCGGTGGGCGCCCTGTTGGGCAGTGCGATCGCGGAGGCCGCGGCCCGCCGGTTCGGCGCCGCGGCCCTTGCCGCCGCGTCCGGCGGCCTGGCCGTGGTGTCCCTGCTCGTCGTTCCGGCACTCGCCGGGCCGGCGCCGGTCCTGTGGATGGTGCTGGGCGCCGGCGGCTTCGCGTTCGGGGTCTTCACCGCGTCGGCGTTCTCCCTGGTCCTGAACCGGGTTCCGGTGCCCGTGGCCAGTTCCGTGTCCGGGTTGCTGCCCACTGCGCAGCAGCTCGGCGGCACCCTCGGGGTGGCGCTGGCCGGAGTCGTCTACGCCGCTGGAGCGATGGACGCGGCGATGGTCTACGAGGCCGTCGTGTTCCTGCTGACGGCGGCGGCGACGGCATACCTGCACCGGAAGCCGGGACCGGGCGGGTCAGTGGCGGATGACGACCTTGCCGAGTGCGCTCCCTTCGCGAAGTAGGTGAATGCATCAGGGGCCTCAGTGAACGGAAAGACGCGGTCGATGAGCGGCCGTAGCCGGTGCTGGCTGAGGATCGTCTCTGGCAGGGCGTGAGGTCCTGCTCCATGCGGGCACACCCAAGTCGATCACGTTTCGGTCGTCTCCGTGGGCGCGACGCGCCGACAAGACGCGCCGACAACTATCACCGCCTTTGCTGGCGGAGATTCACAAACCGCAACAACGGCTTCGGAGACAAATGTTAACATTGGTGCGGCATTCAGCTTAAAATGCGGCCTAACGTCCCGATTGGCACGCGTCTGCCGGTATCGTGCGCTCATGGATCCGATTCACGCGTTGCAGCCACTGCTGATGGAAGCAAAACCGCTGGCCAATCTCCTTGTAGACCAGGGTGAATGGGTGGACATCGCGACGAGGCTCAAGGACGTGCTGCCGGCAGCGGAGTACAATCCCGGCTATCTGTGCATCGCCTATTATGGCTACCAACAGGAGCCACATATCTTCAGTTACGCCGGAAACTACCGGTTACCCGCGGTGAAGCGGCCGAAATTCGACCAACTCGGCGTCGACACTGTCGCCTTCCTCAAGAAGTTCATGGACGCGCGAGGGCAGTGGCGTTACATCGAGAGTCAGGACTGGTACAAAAATCATGACTACGTGATCGCGATCGAGGTGAACTACTACGGCAATCGATCGAGCAAGGCGTACACCATGTCTCCGCTGTTCCACAAGGACACCGGTGGTAACAATCTCTTCGTCAATCTGATCTTCGACAACAAAAAGCCCATCGAGGCGACCGAGTGGTTCGTCGACGTTCAGGAGCCGAGTGGCAAGAGGGCGGAATGGCAGAAGACGCTCCTGCCTGAGGCGCACCTGAAAGACCTGGCTGCCCTACGCCGGCAACTGCAAGAGAGTGGACAACACACGGTACCCAAGGTGAACGGCGGTGTACTGGAAGGCGAAAACATCTACGTGTCCTGGGTGGATGACCTCGTGTGGCACGCGACGCCATCGTTGAACGAGCGCATCGCCTACACGGCGGACGCCGCCATCGAGGCATACACGTTGATCTCGATCGGTCTCAAGGACGGCAAGGGTTTCTCTCAGGGCCCAGTCCGCATCCATCCGGTCGAACTCCTGGCAACAATCGCCGACGAGCCGGAGACCCGACTGGCCAAGTGGTTGACAGCGGAGCACAAACGCGTACAAGACCTCGACTTCGAGTTGGCCAGAACTGCCTGGTTTGCGTTGTACGAGCCCAACGCCACCAATTTCTCCAGGGACGTGAAGCTGCGCGCCGAAAAGCCGTGGCGCATGGTCGGCGACGTCGCCCAGTCGATCTCCCGTGACGCACGCCTGGACAAGCCCGGCGCCACAGCCCCGACTATCGAGGAAGCCCCCGCCGGTCTGTCGATGGTCAGAAGAGCCAACAGCCTGGACAAGGGCGGCCTGAAGGAGGCGGCCGAGGCTAACAAGGAGGTTCCCCGCTCGTTCATCCGCGCCTGGGTCCGAGTGATCCCGAGGACCGCCGAGGAACTGAAGACCAATAACGTCATCCTCAAGTAGCCCTGCCTACGGCGGACCCGGGCGTCGACGATGACCGGGTTCTCGACCTCGACCTCTCCGCCGAGTTGCCTGGACAGGCGACGACCGCGTTCGACAGGCACCAGGCCGAGCAGGCGATCCGCATCTTCGGTGGGCGGCGGATCTCAGCGACAGAGGGTCTGGCTCAGGTGATGGTGCTGGCTGAACGTCGGCGTTCTTGCAAGGTGGGTCACCGTTGATGAAGCGCTACCAGCGCAGATATGTCAAACACAACGAAGTGCGGCTGGAATACGGGGACCATCGGCTCGAGTTCGGTTGAGGCGCATGTGTGGTTCAGAAAGGAAGCCCCGTTCGAGTCGGGCGCACCAGGCGAACCGATCGGGAAAGACGTCCCGGGTGCGCCACCGCTGGCGCTCGGCACTGCTCGCCAGGCTCAAGCTCGACGTAGAGGACGGTGGCGGCCGGGTGGGTGTGCTCGGTTAGCCACCGGCGACAGGGCTTCTCCGCTTCAGCACCTGCGAGCAGCGAGCGATCCGGGAGTTGCCGAGGTAGCTACGCTGGCTGAACAGCTCGAACGGTGTCCGGCCGTCGCAGACCCGGGTGATCGGTATCCCGAGCCGGTGGGAGGCGTCGGCATTGCGCGGTAGAGGTCGCTGTCCTCGATCTGCAGTCTGCGAAGAGCAGGGTGATCGGGTCGCCGCGGTGTGCGCGTCGGACGAGTTCGGTGGTCACCCAGGATCCGATGCCGCCAGACCATCGGATCACGTGATGCACGATATTGCCTCCTCGAAAGGCGGGCCGCGGTGTCCCGGAGCGCGCAACGGCGCCCCGGGACACTGCCGCCGACCAGGCTTGCTGGGGACATGTGTTACCAGCGCTTCGCGCTGACCCAGGGCATGTCGCCGACCCGGCCGGCGGTGTCGTCCAGCTGCTGCTCGACGACCTCGGCGCTGGCGTGCTGTTGAAACAGCAGCCCGACGGTCGCGGCGCCCGGCGCTCCGTGAGCGTGGACCAGGGCGCAGGCGGTGAGGTGGTGGTCTCCGCGGCGGAGGGCGCTGGCCGCGATCAGGGTGGCCAGCCGGGCCCGGGCAGCAGGTTCGGTGCTGCCGCGGTAGAGGGCCATCCACAGCTGCTCGACCCGCCGCGGGTCGAGATCGGCCCGAGGCAGGAGCATCGGCCCGTAGACGGCGTTGTCGGCCAGCGCGGTCGTGACGGCGAACGCGGCGATGTCGTCGACGAACTCGCCGCGGCCGGCTTGGACGGTGGCATGGGCGACGACCCGGTTGGCTTCACCGCCGCGGCGCACCAGCAACGGTACGACCCGGCGGGCGAATCGGCCGATGCCGCCCGGCAGGGTCTCGCCGGGTTCGGCGAAAGGCAGGCCCCAGGTCGGGGTAGGGGCGTCACCGCAGAACTGGACCGGCTTGGCGAAGTCGAGGTCCGCGCGCGGGGCGATGACGGTGCCGAGACGGGTGGGGAGCCGGTAGTCGCGCCACGGGGCGCCGGGGCGGGTGTGCGGGGCCCAGTACCGGCCGAGGACGGTGTGCCAGGTGGGACGCAGCGCGGCCTCGAGCGCGGCGAGCGCGGCCCGCAGCGGCAGCCACCGCCGAGCGCGGTCCTCGGCGATCACGACGACGGCCAGGTCGGTGCCGTGCTCGGCCGGTAGCGCGGCCTGCACGTGTTCGGCGAGCTCGCTGGTGCTCATACCCCGCACCCGGGTGGCGGGGAACGCGGCGCCTGTGGGCGAAACGAGCCGCCCCTGGTTTGAGGGGCGGGGGTGGGTCGGCAGGGCGATGACGTGCAGGGTGTCGGAGCGGGTGTCTGTCAGGGTCCCGATCAGTTCACCGGGGGTCAGGTACTGGGTCACGGTCGGCGCTCCTGGAGTCGGCCTCCCGGGCATGTGGGCCGTGGGAGGCGGTGGCGGCCCACGAGGCTGTGAGCGGCCACCGCCCCGAGCGCGCGTCCGACGGCGGCCCGCGTCGCCGCCCGGTGTCACAGGTCGTCGTCAGGTCCGGGCCGCCGTCGGGCGTGCGCTAGCGTTCGCCGGCCTCACCCGCCGGGACGGTCGCCTCCAGTTCCGCGGCGTCGGCCTTGTCGATCGCGGTGATGACGTCGTCGGCGGAGGCGGACCTCGGCGACGTAGCGCGCGAGTACTGGGCTGGTGGGCTCGGCCGCGTGCTGGAGGAACGCGCGGGCGCGCCGCGCGTCGGCGGAACTGGACATGAGGGCTCCTTCAGCCGAGGTGCTGGGCGTGAGCGGTGAGGGCCGCTCAGGTTTCGTCGGGAAGGCTGCGTACGCGGATCTCGTGGCATCGGCGTTCGACGACGGTGCCGACCGGCCACAGTGCTGCCACCCGCAGCAGATCTGTCGCCGCGTAGCTCGGCACTGTCGGGAAGGCCGATCCCGACGAGGGCGGCGTAGAAGCGGCGGACGAACTGCACGGGGGTCATGTCGGTTTCGATGATCTCGGCGGTGGTCGTGGCCTGGCGGCTGTGGATGCCGACGAAGCTGCGCGCGCAGCCGCAGTAGGCATTGTCCGGGTCCTCGTGGGACAGGCTGGCGAGATCGACGATCTCGGCGTCGCGGGTGTTGTTGAAGTCGTTGTCCCGCTCGCCTTGGGTGCGATGGGTAGAGACGAAGTACTTGAGCACGGAGTCCTCCTCGCTGGCCACGCCCGGGGGTGGGCGGTGGACGCGGCTTTCGCCAGCGGGCCCCGCGAGTCCGGGGCAAGGTCCCCATCAGGGTTCCGTGTGTGTCCCGTGTGGACAGTGGGCTTGCCCCGGGCTGCGGGTCTGCTGCACTGGTCGGCGGCTGCGCCCGCCCGCGGCGACGCGGGTGAGGTCGTCGTCGGGTGCTGCGTTTCGTGCAGGGCTCGACACTCAAAGTTATAGCAAGTAATCGGCCACGCTCGTGGCGAATTGCTGATTCTTCGGGCACTCTGGTTGTAGAAGGAAATCCACTGTGGTCCACCGGGAGCGGCCACAGCGGACCCTTCTGGGGACCTTGATCCGCTCGACCCCCCAGCGGTCACAGGGTTCCCGGCTCGGGGCTAGGTCTCTGGGGAGGGCACCTGCCCCGAGCCAAAACAACAACGCCGCCGGCCGCCTGCTTCGGCGGACGGTCAAGCCCGACGGTGGATGCGACCCTCGGATATGGCCGTCGTCGAACTCCACGTTCTCTTGCCTAGGTCCGATCGATTGCGGGTCGGCCCGGCCGGTGTACTTCCCGGCCGGGCCGACGTCCCGCCGAGCGCCGCGGCGGCCGGCCCGCGTGTGGTGCGAGGTCGACCTCGTCGCTGTTCAGGATCGGCGCCGCCGGGTGGCGAGCCGGTGCATCGAGCCGCGCAGGACGTTCTCGGGCAGACGAAGGCGTACCGCGACCTGCGACCACCGCACGCCGCGGGCCCGCAGTTCCATCACCTCCCACACGCGGTAGGGACTCCGCTCATACCTCGGCAGCGGCAAACCGACGGATCGGGCGGTGGGCGGCCACGGGAGCCAGTCCGGGTCCGGTGCGCCGTCGAGCCGGGATCGCCTGTGCTGCGCGGTGATGTGCTCACCGATCGTCGGCCACCTAGTTCTAGAGTCGTTTGCCCTCGGCGGGTACTGGCGACTGTAGAAAGTGGACATCAGTTGTCGAATCCTCCTCTCCGAGCCGGCGTAGCCCGGAGGTGAACAGGGCAACGCTCCAGCCGACATCCGCGGTCACCAGCACCCAGATCGCGGCGCTGCCGTAAGCCGGGCTCCAGCGGTCGAAGACCATGGCGATAATCGGAATGACCAGCGCAGCGACGCACGGTGCTGCGAGGGCGTCCCCGAGGACACGTCCCCAGGTGACGGGCTCGCGAACCGGCATTCAATGCTCGGGCGGGACGACCGCGAACAGCGACGCGATCAGCGCCGGGTCGCGACCGAGGAAGTCGCGGACTTGGTGCCACAGGTACTCGGCACGCACCCAGCGCTGGTGCTCGTACCGGCGGATGTCGTCCCCGTCGTTCCGGGTGAGGTTCTCGTCGATGTAGGCGTCGAAGGACAACCTGCCGTCTCCAGCGTCGCGGGCGAGCAGGAAAATGACCCAGTCCCAGTCAGGCGTCGTCTCGCCGGGGTTGCTCTCATACACCCACGTCAGCGAACGTGAGACGCGGTTGTGGTCTTGGCGTTGCATCCGCACCGCCCACTCCTGACGAACATGCTCACCGCGCCGAAAGGTGCCCAGGTCCCAGGACGAGCAGCGGATCTGATGCCGCGCGGCGAAGTCCAGGCCGAGGAACTCGGTGCCGGGTTCGTGGCAGCTCATCGGGTGGCCTCGGATGGTCCGGTGTCGCGGCGACGGTGCCGCTGTCCTGGTGTAGGTGGATGGCGACGTAGCCAGTTCGGTAGCTGAATCCATCGCGAACGCCGCTCGCCGCTCTCACCGATTCGCCCCTGCGCGGCGCCCTCGTGCACCGGGCGTTCGGTGAACGGGTAGGTGTGGGTTCGGTGGGGCGGCCGGAGGATGTGGAAGAACTCCGCGATCAGCGCGTCGTCCCAGCTCAGGAATTCCCGGATCTGGTGCCAGAGGTGGGTGGCGTGGATCCAGTCGGCGTAGTCGCTCGGGCGCACGGACAGGTCGCTGGTCTCGCCGAGTTCGTCGTGAACGTAGCCGTCAAAGGATTGTGTTCCTTGCAAGGCGCTCAAGGACAGCCACCACAGCGTCTCGTCCCAGTCCAGTTCGTCGCCGCGGAACGTCTGCGTGTAGAGCCACGTGAAGGAGCAGAGGTGACGGGCGGCGTCCGCGCGTTCCAGGCGTATCACCCAGATTTTGCGGTAGAGCGACGACCCGACCTCGGGGCAGAGATCGACGCTGCTGAATTCGATGTTGTGCTTGGCCAGAAATTCGGTGTCGTAGGAACCGATTCGCGGTTCTGTGGTCATGATCGATCCGGGGTCAAGGTGAAGGTGTGCAGCACGGTGGAGTCGTAGCGACCGGCTGCGGGGTTGCGTTCGGTGTCGACGAGATGGACAGCGTCGACGGTGAGACTGGTGTGGCCGGGGGTACTGGTGTCCGAGCGATCTGAGTTCATGACCGGAGCGCGTCGGCAAGGAACTGGGCGTGGGCAACGACGATGTCGACGACGATGACCGGCGGGCTGGCGAGGTCGGGGATGCCGCCGGCTCCGCGGGTGCAGACGCCGAGCAGTTCGACCTCATCCGAGTCGGTGAGGCGGATGAGTCCGGCGCCGGAGAATCCGGCGTCGATCTGGACGGGTCCGGCGGTGTTGGCGACGCAGAACTCGTCATCACGCTGGTGTCCCGCACCCGCGGCCGGATCGATGGCGCAGGTCTCGACCTGCACGAGTTTCCGTGCGTCACTGACCTGCGGTGTGACGCCGAGCAGGCGCACCGTGTCCCCGACGGCCGCCGGAGTGCTCGCGCGTCGCACCGGCGCCTGGGGCACTGGGCGGTCGAGGATCACGACGGCGATGTCGTTCATCGCCACGGCCGCTCCGCCGTAGGCGGTGGCGTTGTCGAAGCCCGGCGTCCGGACGTCGACGATCTCGTACCGCTCGCCGCCACCGGGGGTGAACGCGCCGATGTGGACGAACCGTTTGCGTTGGCCGAGAGGCACGAACGTCGGATCGTTCTCGAGTTCCGGTGGCACCGGCAGGGTGGCGTCGAAATGGTGCGCGGCGGTGAGGACGTGCCGGTCTCCGATGAGTACGCCGACGCCTCCGGCCTTGTCGTGGAATCCTCGTGCGGGGCAGTCCCAGCGCATCGCGACCATCCACGGTGCAGCGGCAGGCGCTGGTGCGACCTGCGGCGTCATCGGTAGGCCGGCCAGGACCTGTTTCGCCGCGGCGTAGGCGGCTTCTCGGGCGGCGTCGCGCTGAGCGGTGAGCTCGTCGATCTGCTTGGCCAGCTGATTGGCGGTGCGGACGGGGTCGAAGGGCGCAGGCCCGTCGGTGTCAACGGCGGTGGAGGTCGACAACGTGATTCTCCTTAAGCAGTAATGATGACGTGCGGCTCTTGCGTGCGATTCCGAGTCCTGGCCTCGGCGCGGGGAGCTGAGGCCAGCGGGCAGATCGGATGTCGGACGTTCACCGCGGCGACGGGCTATCTGATCTGTGCCGCGCCGGACGTTCAGTCGGTACAGGTCTTTCGCCTGTGCGAGGGTGCAGGCGTCTGCACTGCGCGAGTTGTTGTTCGGTCCACTGGTGGGTGCGGCCAGTCAGGTCGGCGAGCACGCCGATGCTCACGCCGTTGGCGTGCGCTTGGACGAGCTCGGTGTGGCTGAGCCGGACCGGCGGAACAAGGTCGGCGGTGGGACGGGTCGTCTCGACGGGGGACGACCGGGCACTTCGCGGACTCGTCGACGACGACGTCGCGGGCGCAGAGGGGCGGATCCGGGTTGGTTGCGAAGCCCGTCATCAGCCGGACCGTCCTCGCCGCAGCCAACGCCACAACTGTGACGCAGCAACCGATATCGGCGAACCCTTCGCTCGCGGGCTCATGTAGCCGACCGGGTGGATCTCGGCGATTGCCGCGGGGGACAGCCCAGCTGACAGCCGGTACAGCAGCCCCGCGGCCTGCGCGCAGTCCTCGGCAAGCGACTCGATGTCCATCGCCAGCGAGTCCGCGCCCGGCGGGTTGTTCTCCAGCTGCTCGGCAAGCCGGAGGGTGGTCCGCAGCGCCCGCACCACTTCCGCCGCAACTGTGCGAGGATCACCGGCAGGTGGTTCGCAACGGGCGTAGGCGTGCACGATGACCCGTGCTCCGACCCCGATTAGGTCGTAGCCGAGCTTCCGGTACGACCCCCAGCCGTGTCCGTCACGCTCGGCGTAGGCCAGCCGCAGCTGCGCATCGGTGTAGGCATCGGTCACCAGCTTGAGCAGCCTTATCGGTGGTGTGCCCGGTTGATCCGGCACGAGTGGTGACTGTGGCGCGTCAGTCATCGGCGGGCTCCGTCGCAGGCTGCGTGCGGTGGCCCGCCGGGAGCACCGGGAAGCTGGACACGACCTTCGAGTGCACACGAGAGCACGTCGGGTGCGCGCCTGCAGGCTGAGATTGGCCGGAGGCGGGTTGGGCTGCGGCGGGATCGTGCGGGATCAGACAACAGGCCGTCATGATGACCGGCCATTCGGCAGCGTCGGGTCGGCCTGGCGAGTGAGCAGAGCGGTCACGACGACGTCTTCAATCCCCTGTGCGGCTATTCGGCAAGGGATGACGCCGAAAGCAGACATGTCGATTGTCAGGCGTCGCAGCGGACTCAGCTGCCGGTCGAGCGCGGTACGATCGATGATCGAGAGGGGGATGCGCTCGTCGGCGAAGCGGTCGGCAAGCCCGCTCAACTCGGCGTCGGTGATCAGCTGGGTGATCGCCAGGACGCTGCCCGGCGCGGCCACGTCCAGCAGGGACAGGATCGTGGCGAGGTCGTGGTCGCGGGGCCGCAGCAACGCGGTCGCCAGGATCCCGACCGGTTTGCTTCCGCGGAGCAGGTCGGCGACGTCGTGATGCTGGGCCAGGTCATGGTGCTGCCCGGCAGGTAGGCAGAGGATGTGGGCGCGGCCGGCGACGGCGCCCTTCTCGGCGACGTAGTGCTGACACCAGGTGATCAGGTCGTGCTCGACCACCACGAGCTGCGCGCCTGCCTCGTGCAGGGTGGACAGCGTGGATGGGCCGGCGGTGATGGGCAGCCCGCCGTTCCCGAGGATCAGGAATCGCCGGATCCCTTGGTCGAGCATTTCTTGGGCGGCGTCGCGGAACCAGCTGGCGGCAGTGATCGCTAGCTGGGGCAAGCGCGGGAACGCGGCGACCAGGTCGGCGGCGAAATCCCGGTCGATCTGAGAGTTGTCACTGCCGCCGAGCAGGTAGTCGGCGACCGGGTCCAGGCGCGGGGCCTCGATGTCGGGGACGCGGACGCCTTCAGGGATGCGGGGCGGACCGGCGGGGTGAGCAGGTTCGGTCGGCGCGGTGGGAGATGTGGTCATAGAGGTTGCTGCTTTCAGTGAATCTGGCGGCCCGCTGGTGCGGTTCATCTGCTGGGCGGGGCGGCGTGGCCGCGACCGCGGGGGAAGCCGCGGCCACGCCGGTCGTGGACGGCGAGCGGATCAGCGGGCGGGGGTGCTAGCCAGGGGGCCGTCGCTGGTCATGATCGATGCGCGGGGCAGTAGTTGGTGGGCTTGCCAGGCCATCCAGCCGAGGTAGGAGCTGGTCTGGGTGTAGACGTTGACTGTGCTGCAGTAGGCGGCTGGGCCGCGTGAGGCGGTGCCGATCAGGTACCAGTCGCGGCCGTGGTGCTGCAGAATGCCGGAGCCGGAGTCACCTTGGCAGGTCCCGCCGCCGGTCGGGGGCACGCCGGCGCACAGCTCACCGATGCCGATCCCGGCCGCGGCGCACTTGCTGTCGTGCAGCAGGGGAACGTCGAGCTGGCTCAACTGCGATGGTGCGGGCCCGGTCCACGTTGAGGGGTCCGGGTTCGTCATGCCCCAGCCGATCTCACGTGCCGCCTGCCACAGCTGCGGGACGGCGATTCGGGCCGGTGCGACGCCGGGGATCGGCCCGGACAAGACGAGTGCGATGTCCCAGATCCGGCCGCCCTTGTCTGGCTCGCCCCACTTCCAGCCGGGCGGGACCAGAATCGCCTTCAGCGTGGTGACGGTGCCGCCATGCAGACGGTCGGTGGAGCCGAACCGGGCGTGGTAGATCGCGGGGTCGCTGCGGTCGATACCGGCGTCGCGCAGGTCGGTACGGAACGCCGCGAAGTTCGCCTTGCCTGCTGAGCTCATCCGAGCCACTTGGGCCTGGCTCAGCGGGTTGCTGACGCAGTGGGCGTTGGTGGCCTCGAGAGCCGCGTTCTGGTCCTGCGCGATGAGGGTGAGACCGCAGGAGTGCCAGTCCGGGTCGTCGTGGTCGAGCAGTTGCAGGGATCCGGCGCCGGCGTAGGCGATGGGTGCGGGGTCGCCGCCGACGATCTGCGGGGACACCGAGGTACCCGGCGGCGGGGGTGGTGGTGAGGATGCGGTGGCGGTGGAGACGCCGAGCAGCATCGCGAGCAGCGCCAGGGCTGTCGCTGTGGTCTTTCTGAGACGCACGAGCAGTGATCTCCTTACTCTAGAACAGGATGAGACGCGTCACAGAATCGCGACGCGCGTTGAAAGGGAACTCCGGCCACGCGCACACGAGGTGCGCGCCGCCGGGGCGCCGGGGTGAGCCGCGCATCGCAGAGCCGAGGGGCGGTCCCTGCGATGCGCGGCGGTGACTGGCCACCCCCCGGTGACCGGTCGATCCGGGCTACCGGTGTCGTCGCGCAGGTAACCACTTTCGTATCGACGACTCCGGTTCCGGATTCCTGTCCGCCTGGAATATCGGGAAGTGAGCGGTCAGGAAGTCATCGAGCTTCTCATGTACGCCATGGTGGTTCTGGCAGCTCGTCGTCGGGCTCAGGTTTCTGGGTGAGGACCGCGGCGTTGAAGTGTCCGCACACCGGCGAGTCCCGCAGCGGCCCGTCGGGGTACCAGGTGAACGCTGGGACGATCCCGGGTGGCAGCAGGGTCGTGCCGTTGACCATCGCTTCGACCTGGGCCTGTGTTGCGAGGCTTCCGGTGCCGGGTCCGAGAAACCGCAAAGCGTTCTCGAATTCGCGTGCTTGTGCGGCGAGGTCGGGATGCTCAGGCATGAGCAGGTGCGTCATGGCCAGGAACGCCCCGACGGGCAGGCGAGCGAGATGGTCCTGCACCACCTGGGCGGCTTCTGCGCGGCTGCCACGGTGAAACGACATCACCCCGCCCAGCAGCAATGCCACACGGTCGTCGTCGGGGGAGATCAGACCCGGGTTTTCGCTGGCGGTGTTGTAAAGGGTGTCCCACATCGCGGTGGGATCCCAGGGATCGGCCTCGACGACGTGGACGCCCTCGCCGTCATCGGCGAGCGTGCGCAGCTGGGCGAGGGTCAGCGGGTCGCGTTCGACGTAGATCACGGTCGTCCGAGCCGTGTTGTCCGTGCGGTTGCGGTTGTTCGCTTCGCTGCGGCGGATGACGGAATGCAGGTCGTCGTCTCCGCTGATGTGGGGCAGGCCCGCGCCGGCGACGACGATGCTGGTGACGCGTTGTTCGGTGACGAGGTAGGCGGCGACACGGTCGAAGAATCTGCGTTCGGACCGGAACACGAACCCTGCGCCCGGCACGCGGGCGTTCAGCCGGAGAGCGGCCTCACGTTCGATGTCGTGGGCGAATTTGACGCAGGGAACGACATTGCCGTCGGCGTTGCACGCTTCGCGGAAAGCGTCGTAGAGATAGGAAAGGTTGACCGTGTAGTAGTCGGTCTCGTGCGGCGTCCACCATGGAGCCGTCACGTGAGACCGGGCCGTGGCTGTCGGCCGGTCGTGGGCGTCTGCGGGCGCGGTGCGTGCAGGTGGCTGGTGGTCCCCGGCGGTGTGCTCGGGAGCGCTGGGTGTCTGTGTCATGAGTGCGTGGGTTGTCCGATGGAGAAGAGCATGGTCAGCTGATTGGTGGTGAGCTGGAGCTCGGCCGCGAGCGAGATGACGTCGTGCGTGCTGAGGCGCTGGAGCCGGGGCGCGCCGCGTCGTCGTTGCTCACGAGCCCACGGGACGAGCGGGTGGAATGCGGGCAGCTGGGACGCGGCGGGCTGGTCGAGGTCGACGGTCAGGCCCGGAACCCATTCGATGCGGCGTTGGGCTCGCAGCAGCAGTTCGGACGGCTGGATCACATATAGCTGCCCGGCCAGCTCCCGATGCCCCACGGTGACCGACCTCGTCGCCTTCTCCCAGGAGCGGAGGGTGTTGGGTGTTACGGCGCCGTCGGAGCAGGCGGCCACATCCTGGCGAGACCAGCCCAGCCCTTCGCGCAGGGTTTGCAGCTCCGCCCCGAGGGCGTGGGCGAGTTCGCCGGTGTCGGTGTCGCTCTTCGCCATCGAAGTGTTCCCGTGCTAGCTGTAGTGGGTGGTTAGTGAACGGATCGTCGCGGTCCCGGGTCGGCCAGTGCCGGGCCGCGTAGCGCAGCCGCATGGTGGCGGTGCGCGAGTCGAGGTGATCGTGCAGCGGCCGCGCGCGGACCGTGGTCCACCAGTAGGTCTCTGGCCGCGCACCGTCGGTCACGGGCATGGTGGCTCCGGGGTGCTTGGGTGTGTGGTCGGCTCGTCGGCTGGGTCGGTGTCGGTGATGTCGTCGCGGCAGCGCGGTGCCTGGCAGGTCACGGCGGCTGAGGTGCCGCGGTAGCGCGGGCGGCGGGAGCGGGCCGCCTCGATGAGGTCGCGGCGGGAGTCCGCTGACGCGCAGGCAGGCGCGTGGACGCCGGTGGTGTCGAACGTCGCGGGGTCGGTGCGGTGGATTCGCGGATGGTTGGTCGAGGGAGATCGCAGGACGGCCGCTGTCGGCCGGCTGGCCGCCGGTGCCGTCGCCGTCATGCTGAGGCCTGCGCTTCCATTGTTGATCACGCTCCGAGTCGCGGGTGGGTAAGTGGATGCGCCTCGACCGCCCGGAATCGGGGAGTTCGCAGTCGGTCGAGGCGCGCGGACCGGACGGGAGGGAGGTAAGGCATGCCGCCTGTCCGGGCCGAGATTCGGGGTTGTTCACGATCGAGGCGTGGGTTCGTCGGGCTCCTCTGGAGGATCAGCGTTCTCTGCCGTTTCCAGGCGGAGGGAGAGTGTGCGCAGCGCAGCTTGAAGGCTCTGGTACATGGGGACGACGTGAATAGTCGCGATCAGACCGGGGTCGCCCCAGCCTTGCAGAAACGCCGTCAACCTCGCCTGCGCGTATTTCAACGCACGCGCTTCGTCTGATGACGCACGAACTCGCCGTAGTGCACGGCCGATGATCGCGGCGACCTCCTCAAGCTGCATACGCCCCTGTTGTTCGGAGGTGTTGTCGCGCCAGCGGATCTCCGGCAAGCCGGCCAGGGCTTGCCGTGCCTGGAGGACGGCCAACCGTCGTCGTGCGCGGTGGCGCGCCCAGGGCGAGATCACGGTGTCCACAGCCGTGGCGCGGCGGCCACCACTAGGCGGGGTGCCAGGCGGTCGCTGGGCGCGGGTAGCTCGACAAGGCGCTGCAGAACCTCGGCGGCGGTGCCGTTGCAGTCCCATACCACTCCACTGCCGCGTTGGACCCGCATGGCGGCGGCGTCGGTCTGGCTTTTGACTCGCAATGCGTCGACGAAGCCGTCCACGTCCCAGATGAACTGGCCCGTGACCCGGTCAAGCTGTCCTTCGCTGTCGAACCCTGGGAGGAACAGCCACTTGCGTCGGATCAGGATGGCGAGCGGTTCGTCCGTCGGCTCAGACCACAGGAAGAGGAGCGGGCTCGGTGCAGTCGTCATCGGCGGACACGTCCCGCCGCGCCCGGTTGTACCCGACGAGGGTGGTGCCGGGCATCGACCGGAACCTGCTTACGACTTGATGCCCATTGCCCGAATAACCCCGCAAGGAAGGCGACGGCAAACAGGGCGGCGAACGTGATCGGCAGCAGCGTCGCCAATGATTCGTAATCCACTGTCATCGTGCTCTCCTCGCATTCACACGTATGGTGTAAAGCCGTTTCAACACTTGTTCTCGAACGGAATCGCTCCGCCGCATCCGGATATCCGGTAGCCTTACCGCTACGGGGCGTAATGGGAACTGAATCGCCGTTCGCAAGCGTTCGCAGCCGGATGGGAGATCGTGAACGAGCTGGGTGGGCGACTGCGGGCGGCACGCGAAGCCGCCAAGGTCAGCCTGTCGAAGATGGCCGCGAAGACCCACTACAGCAAGACCTACCTCTGGCAGCTCGAGAACAACCAACGTGTCGTCAGGCCCGAGCACGTCACCGCGTATTCGCGCGCGTTGAGCGTCGCCGTGGACGCGTTGTACGGCCCGCCGCTGGACCCGCTGCGCCTGGCGCACGAATGGCTGGTATCCGACACCCCCGTGGCCGTGCACCGGAAGGCCGGGCGCCGCGTCGGCGCCAGCCTTGTCCACAGGCTGGAGAGCCGCGTGATCGAGCTTCGTCATCTGGACGACACCGTCGGCGGCGGCGACTTGAGCCCGCTGGTTCAGCGCGAACTGTCGGACGTGGCCGAGGTCGTGAATGACGGCAGCTACACCGAGCTGGTCGGCCGACGGCTGCGGGTGGTGGTCGGTGAGCTCGCTCAGCTGGCCGGCTGGGTTGCCAGCGACGCCGGGGCGTACGCGCAGGCCCAGCACGCGTATCTGGACGGTGTTTCCGCAGCTCGCGAGGCCGGAGACGGTGCGCTGGTCGGGCAGCTGTTCTCCTCGTTGGCCTACCAGCTGGCCAACGTCGGCGACCCGGCCGACGCCCAGCTGCTCGCCCGGAGCGCAGTGACCGGCGCCCGCCGGGCCTCGCCGGTCGTCCGCACCCTGCTGCTGGAACGGCTGGCCTGGGCGAGCGCCCGAGCCCGCGACCGGGAGGCCACCCGGCGGGCGCTGGACGAGGTCGACGTCGCCTTCGAGCGGCGGACGGACGATGTTCCGGAACCCGAACGGGTGTACTGGATGTCGCGGGATGAGATCGATGTCATGGCGGGCCGGTGCCTGATCGAGCTCGGTGATCCGGTCGCGGCCGCGCCGTTGCTGACGGCCGCGATCGCTCGGTACGACGAGGCGCACGCTCGTGAGGTGGCGCTGTACCGGACGTGGCTGGCTGAGTCCTACGCCCGTGCCGGCGAGTTGGATGCGGCGCGTGCTGCTCTCGCCGAGGCGCAGGGCGGCTCCGCGGATGTCAATTCCGCGAGGCTCGTTCGTCGCATGGGTGAGGTCGAGCTGCTCATCTTGCATCGATGAGTCCTCTTCATCCGGCCGACCGCGTGCTGTCACATCGTTGACGCTAGGAGCGATAATGGCTGGTAGGAGTAGCCCGACAAGGTGGCCATTCGACGGGGTGGCCAGAATTGGGGGCCAGAGAGATGATGGCCACCTGGCAGGTTGCGAACGGTGAGGAGTACGAGTGGAGCAGCAAGGGGTTGGCGCACTGCTCCGAATCCAGCGAAAGGACGCTGGCCGTTCTCAAGCCGATCAGGCCGAGGTGCTGTCCGCGATTTCGGGGCGGGCCGTCACTCGCAACGAGGTCTCGCGGTGGGAGTCGGAGCGGCGGTTGCCGACACCGTTCTGGCAGAAGCACATCGCTGCGAGCTTCGAAATCGACGTGCAACACCTTCGGCGAGCTGTGACGTCGACTCGTGTAGAACAGCGGAAGGCGAAGACAGGAGAGGTAGTGCAGCGGCGGGAGTTCATCGGAGCAATGGCTTCCCTGGCGATTCCGCTTGCTCGTACCGAACAACCGACCGGGCGCCGGATCGGACAATCCGACATCGACGAACTGCGCCGCCGGACAGCCCGGCTCCGCCGCCTCGACAACATCATGGGTGGCGCCGAAACCTTTCCCGTGTACTCGGCCGAGGTCGACTTCACGCGGCGGTTGCTCAGTGAATCCAGCCACGGGATCGAGATCGGCCAACAGCTGCGCGCGCTGCTGGCTGAGCAACAGCAGCAGGCCGGCTGGGCGGCGTTCGACCACGGCCAGCACGCGCTTGCCCAGCGGCTCTACAGCGACAGCCGGCGAGCCGCTGAGGAAGCCGGTGCGTTCGACCTTGCCGGGAATGCCCTGGCCTATGCCGCCTACCAGCAGACCACGACGGCGCAGAGCGGGACCGCGCTGGCAACGGACTCGTGCGAGGTCGCGCGGGCAATGGCGACGCCGAAGGTGAACGCACTGCTGCTCGAGCGGAAGGCGTGGGCACACGCGACCGCTCGTGAGCCGCAGGAAGCCGACCGGGCACTGAACCTGGCGCGTGAGGCGCTGCAGGTCCGAGACGACCGGCTGGACCCGGACTGGGTGTTCTGGGTGAACGAAGCTGAGATCGACATCATGGCCGGGCGGTGCTGGACTGAGCTACGCCGGCCGCTGCGGGCCGTACCGGTGCTCGAGCAAGTGCTGTCTGGCTTCGATGACACGCACGCACGCGACAAGGCGCTGTATCTCACCTGGCTGGCCACATCCTACCTGCAAGCTCACGAGGTCGAACAGGCTGCCGCGACGCTCACACGGGCCGCCGATCTGGCTGCCGGGGTCAGCTCGGCGCGCCCGGCAACCCGGATCGAGTCCGTGGCCCGACAGCTGAAGCGATACCGGTCGATGCCGGCCGTCGGTGACCTGCTCGCCCGGCTGGGCGTCTAGGTGTCTGAGCTCGTTGACTCGTCGACCCACCGCAGGTAGTCGGCAGATCCACGGACGAGTTCCACGGCTGTCACCTCCGGCTTCTGCCACGGGTGCTGTTCGACGATGTGCGCTTCAAGGTCGGCGTACCGGGCGTCCGTGGTCTTAAACGTCACGTTCCACTCTTCGCCCTCGCCCTGCTCGCCGAGGTGCCAGAAGAACGACGCGACGGGACCGGTGACCTGCGCCGTGGCCGCCAAGCGCGCGGCCAGCGCCGAGGCAGCGATCTTCGCGCCAGAGACACGGTCTGGGGTCGTCGTCGTCACGAGTAGATGAACAGCCATACAATCAGCTTAGGTCTGAACCGCAACGTTGGGCACGCGCCATGGTTAGAGACTGGGGTTGAGTCGCCTCGGCAGTTGATTACCTGTTTGCTCGACTTCACCTGCTCGACCTGTGGCCCCTGAGACGATTGACACCGTGACAACAAACCGGATGGCCGACGATGATGTCTTGGCGGAAGCTGCACGCACGGCTGAGATTGACGTCGCAGGGGCGGAGCTGATTCGCGACGGCTCCAACGTCATGGTCCATCTCCGCGGCGGGATCGCTGGGATCGGCGCGAGAGTCCGCGACACTCTGGCTGATGCCGGCGAGCCTGGCCGCCGTCGACGACGTCGCGGGGACTGCGGTGATGTCGGTTAGCGAGCTCGCGACGAGTTGTTCACCGTGTCCTGTCCGGCCGAAGCTCGCGCGCATGCTGCACACCGCGCCGGGTTTCCCATGGCCGCCGCCGGACGGCGTCGTCGGCCGGCACGCCGACCGCCGCCTCGCGGGGATCGTGACCGGTACGCCGGAGTAACGACGGCCAGGTTTCCCGCGACCAGTAGTCATGGATCCCGTGACCCTGGGCTCGGCCACCGCGGTACCGCGTCCGCGCGGCGGGATCACCCGCTGACTCCGATGGCCGACTTCCCGCCACGCGCCGCCGGGCGCGCATCGCAGGCCCACATCGCTGCGGACAACTTCACCCCCGGCATCGTCGACGGACGGCTCCCGCTGCCCACGATCACCCACCAGCTGCCCGCCGACATCCCGGACTTCACCGGACGGGAGGACCTCGTCGCCGAGCTCGAGGACGTCCGGCCCCAGCGACCCGCGGCGCTCGTCATCAACCTATTCGGCCCGCCGGGGGTCGGCAAATCAGCGCTGGCCGTGCACCTGGCGCACCGGCAGTCGAACCGGTTCGACTTCGAGCTCTACTTCGACTTCAGTACGGCTCCCGATGCGGAGCCGCACGCCGCCGTCGCGCAGTTCGTCGCCGCGCTCATGCCGCAGGAGCCCGGTCCCTTCGATTCGCCGAACGAACTCCGCGCCCGGTTCCTGACGTCCACCAGGTTCGGGCGGTGCCTGATCCTGCTGGACAACGTCCAGGACGCGGCTCAGGTCCGCGCACTGATCCCCAGCAACGAATGGGCGACGGTGATCGCCACGAGCCGGAAACCGTTGACCACGCTGGCCGGCGCGCACCTGCAGCGCGTCGGGCTGCTCGGCGCGGCGGAGTCCGTCGCGCTCCTGGACACGGTCGCCGGCCGGCCGCCCGGCAGCGAACCGGCGGCCGCCGAGCTGGCCGGCCTCTGCGGCGGGCTGCCCCTGGCCATCAGGATCGCCGGCGCGATCGCCCGGAAGCGGCCCTACCTCACCTACGACCGGCTGGCCGAGTCCCTGACCGACGAACGCACCCGGCTGTCCGCGCTTTCCGAAGCCGACCTCGACGTCCGGAGCGCCTTCGAACTCAGCTACCAGGCGCTGTCCGCGCCGGCGCAGCTCGCGTTCCGGCGAGCGGGCCTCAGCCTGACGCCCGAATTCTCGATCACCGACCTCACCGCGCTGCTGGCCCAGGACCGCGCCACGGTCGAGAAAGCCGCCTACGAACTGGCCGACGCCCAGCTCGCCGAAACCGCCGACGGCACCTGGTTCCGCTACCACGACCTGATCGCGCTCTTCGCCCGCGACAAGGCCAAGGCCGACGATCCGAGTGACACGACCGACGCCGAGCAGCGGCTCGCCGGCCACGTCCTGGCCGAGTTCGTCACCGGCTACCGCGCCGCCGCCGGGTCGACTCGCCGGCTGTTACGACGCCGCTGGCAGGAAAGCTTCGCCTTCATTCCCCCGCACGCGCAGCCCTACATCCCGCAACGCCTGACCCGGGACGCCGCGGCAGTGAGCTGGCGCGACCGGCTCACCCCCGGCGCACGCGTCCTCGTGTTCGGCGGCGCCGGTTCGGGGAAGACCACGCTGGCCGAACGGATCTGCTTCGAACTGGCCACCGGGCAACCCGCCCAGTTGGCGCTCTCGGTGCCGATGCGGCACTACCGCGGCCAGGACGACCTCGTGGACTTGGTCGCCACGTCGGTCGGCCAGCGGTTCGCCCTCCGGTTCCCCCGGGCCGTGCTCAAGCGGCTGCTCAAGGAATTCGGGACGATCCTCGTCCTCGACAGCCTCGACGAGCTGCCCCGCCCGGCCCGCACCCGGGCCGTCGGCGCGATCGAGCGGTTCTGCGCGAAGCACCCGGCGGTCGCCATGCTGGTGACCAGCAGGCCCGACGACAAGCTGGGCCAGGACGGGATCGAGGGCTTCAGCCCGTACGACGTCGCCGCGTTCACCGAGGACGAGATCCGGACCTTCACGAAGACCTGGCTCGAGTCCGCAGGCCTGCCGGACACCTCCGCGTTCGCCCCGGAGCCGTCATCGGCTGCGTGGGCGGCCAATCCGCTGCTCCTGACCTGGGCCCTCACGCATTTCGCCGGCTGGGGGCGCTGGTATGAGAACGAGCTGGACCTGCACGAGGCGACCTTCGAGCTGACGATCGGCGAACGCGACCGCAGCCGCGGAATCACCCGGTCCAGCTTGCCGAGACACCTGCTGATCGAAGCGGCGTGCTTCCTCGCCGCGTGGATGAAGTCCGACGCGGAACGCACCGCCGGCGTGCCCCGGCCGCAGTTGCTCGAGACAGTGGCACTTCGCGTCCCGACACACTTCCACACCGAACTCCTCGACGATCTGAGCGATACGATCGGCGCGATCTACGAATCCGGCGCGGCGCCCGACGGCGAGCCGCTGTACGCCGTCGTCCAGGACACCTACGGCGAATACCTGGCCGCCCGCGCGGTCGTCGCGGACGCCGGGGACGACGAGGAGCTCGCCCAGCAGGTGGCCTGGATGATGGCGGTCGGCCGGTTCGACGCGGGCTGGCGGTACGTGCTCGACCTCGCCGAGCGGGCCGGCCGCTCGCGCCCGGACCTGCTGGTCCACCTCCGGCGGGCGGCCGGGCGGATCCGGGACCTCGCCGACCGGGACCGGGTCGTCGCGATGCTGGACTGACGGAACTGCGAGCGCAGGGGACGGGGCCACCATGCCGGCGGTACACCGCACCATCCTCGTCGTCGACGTCGAGCGGTACGGCTCCCCGGCGCGGTCCGACCTCGACCGGGTCGCCGTGCGGGCCGGGCTGTACGCGGCGCTCGAAGCGGCGTTCGCAGCGGCCGCGGTGGTGTGGGCCGGGTGCGACCGGGCCAACAGCGGTGACGGCGTCCTCGTCGTCATCCCGCCGACCGTGCCGAAGAGCGTCTTCGTGCAGTCCCTGCCCGGAAACCTGATCGCCGAACTGCGGCGGTACAACGAACGCAGCAGTGCCGCACGGCGCGTCAGGCTGCGGATGGCGCTGCACGCCGGCGAAGTGGTCTACGACGACCACGGCGTGGTGGGCACGGCCGTCAACCACACGTTCCGGCTGGTGGAGTCGCCCGCCTTCCGGTCGATCTTCGCACGCTCGGGCGGCGAGCTGGGGCTGATCGTCTCCTCCTGGATCTTCGAAGAGGTGGTGCGCAACGGCGAGCCGGGCGAGGCCGACGCATACCGGCCGGTGCAGGCCGTGGTCAAGGAAACCGAGACGACGGCGTGGGTGCGCGTGTGGGACGGCCAGGCCACCGCACCGCCGTCGACGTCCGCCGCGCCCCGGCAGCTCCCGCCGGGGAACCGGCACTTCGTCGGCCGCGCGGCGGAACTGGACCTCCTGACGTCGATCGTCGCGCACGACGACGCTCCGACGGTCGTGATCACGGCCATCGCGGGCACCGCCGGCATCGGCAAGACGACGCTCGCGACCCGCTGGGCGAACGCGGTCCGCCACCGGTTCCCCGACGGCCAACTGCACGTGGACCTGCGCGGCTTCGACCACCGCGCAGAACTGGACCCGGCCCAGGTGCTGCACGGGTTCCTGGAGGCGCTAGGCGTCGCGCCGTCGGCGATGCCGGGCGACCTCGACGGGCGCTCGGCGCGCTACCGGAGCCTGCTCGCAGACCGGCGCGTCCTGGTGCTGCTGGACAACGCCCGCTCCGCCAGCCAGGTCCGCCCGCTCCTGCCGAACTCGCCGACCTGCCTGGTGCTGGTGACCAGCCGCGACCGGCTGGACAGCCTGGTCGTCCACGAAGGCGCGCACCGGCTCAACCTGGACCTGCTGCCGAAGGACGACGCGGTGCGCGTGCTCGGGTGCCACATCGCGGCCGACCGGATGGCCGCCGAGCCCGACGCCGTCGCGGACCTCGTCGAGCTGTGCGCCCGGCTCCCACTCGCGCTAAGCATCGTGGCGGCGCGTGCCGCGAACCAGCCCGCGCTGCCGCTGGGCAGGCTGGCCGGCCAGCTGCGTGACGAGCGGGCCCGGCTCGACACCCTCGACCTCGGCGGGCCCGACCTGAGCTTCCGAGCGGTCGCGTCCTGGTCCGTGCGCGTGCTCTCGCCGCAGGCCGCGCGGCTGTTCCGGCTGCTCGGCGTGCACCCTGGGCCCGACATCGACGCGCTCGCCTGCGCGGCGCTGCTCGGCAACGACCGGGTGGGTCCGCTGCTCACCGAGCTCACCGCCGCGCACCTGGTCGAGGAGCACCTGCCCGGCCGCTACGGCTTCCACGACCTGCTTCGCGTCTACGCCCGCGAGTGCGCCGAAACCGACGAGCCCGACCTCGACGCGGTCAAGGCCCGCGTCATCGACTACTACGTCACCGCCGTCTCGGTGGCGGACCGGTACATCCTCCCGTGCCGGGAGGGCGTGATCCGCCCCCGCCCGTCCGCGGAACCGGTGCCCCACCTGTCCGGCTACCACGACGCCATGGCGTGGCTGGCCGAGGAGAACGCGACCGTCCTCGCAGTGCTGGAGTTCGCCGGGCGCGCCGGTTTCACCGACCGGGCCGGGCGGCTCGCCTGGACGATCACCAGCTTCCTCAACCGCACCGGGCAACGCCACGAACGCGCCGCCGTGCACCGCGCCGCGCTCGCCGCGGCCACCGACGACGGCTCCCGGCTGACCGCGTCGCTCGGCCTCGCCCGCGCCCTGATCCGGCTCGAACGGTACGAGGAAGCGCAGGCCCTGCTCGACGGCGCCGGCGAGCTGGCCGAAGGCGCCGGGCACGACGGGCGGGTCAGCCTGCTGATGGCCTACACGACCCTGTTCGAGCTGCAGGAGCGGTACGCCGAGGCGCTGCCCTACGTCCAGCGCGTGTGGGCGCTCGTCGCGGACCGGCCGAACCCCCTGCGCCACGCCGACGCACTCGCGGGCCTGGCGCGGCAGCTGACCTGGCTCGACTCGCCCGCCGAGGCCGTCCGGCTCGCCGAGCGCGCTCTCGCGCTGTATCGCCGCGTCGACCATCCCGACGGAACCGCCTTCGCCGCCATGACTTTGGGGTCAGCCCACCGCCGGCTCGGCGAATACCAGCGCGCGCTCGAGTGGTTCGAGCTGGCGTTGACGCTCGACCGCGAACTGGGCGTGCGGTACTGGGCGGCCCAAGCGCTGAATCAGCTCGGCGACGTGCACGACCTGCTCGGGGCGACCGCAGAAGCGATGGCGGCGTGGGCCGAGGCGGCCGCGATCCTGGAGGCACAGCACCACCCGGAAGGCGCGTCCGTCCGGGCCAAGATCGACCGGGCAGGAAGGCACGGGCAGCCTATGCCACGCAGCGCGCAGCGCAAGTTGTGAACGAGAGCGCTTTGCCATAACTGGCAAGGGATTGACGTAGCCCGCTCAGGTAATTACGCCGCTGAGCGAAGCTGCCCGGCCCGGGTGGCGGCCCTATTCGCCGAACTCCTCCCGTGATGCAGACGCGAATATCCGTCGTATATCGACACAATCGTCGATCAGCTACTTCGATCATCTCGCAGTTCTGAACAGAACAACGCAGGCCCAAAGGAAGTTTGAGCACTGCCCTGGCTGCGACTTCTCAGCAGCCTCATGGCAGGATTTCTGGCTATTCAGGACGTCGCGTATCGGTCGCGCTGTTCAAGGATTGAAGGGCAACCCGCGTGGATGCTGGAAGTGGCAGCAACGGTCGTGGCACGCGGTCGGTACGGCTGCTGGTCACCGGAGGTGGCACGGGCGGGCACACCTACCCGGCCCTGACAGCAATCCGTACCCTGGAACACCGTTTCATGACTGATCAGCGGCCGGAGGTTCGCTGGGTCGGTACAGCCGCAGGACTTGAGGCGCGCACGGCCGAGCGCGAGGGCATCTCGTTCGCTGCAGTAGCGGCCGGCAAGATCCGGCGCGCGAAGAACCCGGTGAAGATGCTGTCGTGGACCAACCTGAAAGACCTGGGCAAAGTGCCACTCGGTGTCGTCCAGGCCGTCCGCGCGGTGCGCGCGTTCCGGCCTGACGTGGTGCTCGCGACCGGCGGGTACGTGTCGGTGCCGGTGAGCCTCGCGGCGTGGGCGTGCCGGCGGCCGCTGGTGGTGCACGAGCAGACGGTGCGGCTGGGGCTGGCCAACCGGTTGCTGGCCCGGGTCGCGTCGGTGATGGCGGTGTCCTCGGCATCGACGGTGCCGCTGTTGCCGGAGCGGGCGCGCAAACGCGCAGTGGTCACCGGCAACCCGGTCCGGCCGGAGGTCCTGGCCGGCCACGCAGAGAAGGCCCTCGACGCGCTCGCCCTCACGGGATTCGACCGAGCCCGGCCGACGGTCTACGTGACCGGAGGCGCGCAGGGCGCAACCCAGATCAACCGCCTGGTCGGCGACGTCCTGCCGTGGCTGCTGGAGCAGGCCAACGTGATTCACCAGTGCGGCCCGGGCACGGTCACGCAGATGCAGGCGGCCGCCGAACGGTTGCCCGTCGACGCGGCGGGACGGTACGTGCCGATCGGGTTCGTGGGGCCGGAGTTGCCGGACGTGTTCGCGCTGGCCGACGTCGTGATCTCGCGCAGCGGCGCAGGCACCATCGCCGAGCTGACCGCGCTGGGGCTGCCCTCGGTGCTGATCCCGCTGGCGTCCTCGGCCGGGGGCGAGCAGGCCCACAACGCGCGGCATCTCGCCGAGTCGGGCGCAGCCAGCGCGCTGCTGAGCGACGTGACAGCGGCGGCGCTGCAGAACGCTCTCGAACCGCTGCTGGCCGACCCCGCGCGGCGGCAGGAGATGGCGGACAGCGCGCGCGAGCAGGGGCGCCCGGACGCCGGGGAACGCCTCGTCGACGTCGTTGTCGACCTGGCCAAAGCCGGCGGCCGCTGACCTCGTGCCGCGGCCGCCGACGCAACGTGCGCGGTCACGCGGCGGGGAAGGTGGACTGCGCGCGGGTCCAGTCGGCGCGATCGCCGAGCTGATGGTTGTCGCGGCTGTAGTGCGTGACCGCGAGGGCCGGGTCCTGCGGCCGGGGCACGATCTGGTCGAGTAGGGGAAGGGCGTCGGTGAGGAGCTGGCGGCCGTGGGCGATGGCGCGCCACCACACGTCGCGGACCTCGTCGACCTCCGGCCAGATGGAGAACAGCGCTTCGGCCAGGATCGGCCCGGAGTCGACGCCGTCGTCGATGACGTGCAAGGTGATGCCGGCCAGGTCGTCGCCGTTGCGCAGCGCCCAGTTGACCGGCCGGACCCCGCGGTACTGCGGCAGGCGGCCGGGGTGGCAGTTGATGATCTGCGGGGTGGCGTCGATCAGCTCCGGGCCGATGATCTTGTCGTAGAGGACACTGAGGACGAGGTCGCACCGGCCCGGTTCGAGGTCGCGCCAGTCGCCGGAACCGAGGACGCGCACGTCGGGCCAGCGGGTGGTGACGGTGTCGGTGAGGCTGATGTCCCAGCCGGGTTCGGGCGTGGTCGGGATGACGGTGTCGAGGACGATCCCAGGCAGTTCGGCGAGGATCTCGCAGGCGTGGACCGCGAGCGTGCCTTTCCCAAGTACGGCTACGCGGCGCATCAGCGTCCTCCCCGCGGTCCGGCCGTGACGGCGTCGCTGCGGTCAAGTGCGGCGTGCTCGTCGGCGATGGCGGCGGAGAGGCTGGCGGCGACGTGGTCGACGTCGGCGTCGGTCAGGTCGGGGTGGAACGGCAGGCTCAGGATTTCCGCAGCCACGCTCTCGGTGGCGGGCAGCGACGCAGACCAGCGGGCGAACGCGGGCTGCAGGTGGTTGGGCGGGTAGTGCACCCCGGCCTGGATCCCGGCGGCGTGCAGCCGTGCGTGCACGGCGTCGCGCACCGGCGCGGGGATGCGGACGACGCAGTTGAACGGCACGGTGTTGGCCACGTCGAGGTCGATCACGCTGACGCGCGGGATGTCGGTGAGGGCGGTCGCGTAGCGGCGCCAGAGATACTGGCGGCGGGCTGCGACCTTGTCGAAGTTGGCGAGCTGGACGCGGCCGATCGCGGCGTGCAGCGTCGAGAGGTGATACCGGAACCCGGGCGCGACAACCTGGTAGGAGACCGTGCGGACCCGCTGCTCCCGTGCGGCGGTCATCCCCAGCAGCCGGGCTCCGCGCAGCCAGTCAGCGTCGGCTGGGGTGCGCGGGACGATCGCTCCACCGTCGCCGCAGGTGAGGGCTTTGATGGCGTCGAAGCTGAAGCACGTCAGCTCTCCAGCAGCGCCGACGCGACGTCCCGCGGTCAGCGACCCGAAAGCGTGGGCGGCGTCCTCGACCACGGCGATATCGCGGTCGGCGAGCTGGTCGCTGACCAGGCCGAGGTCGACGGCGCGGCCGCCGTAGAGCACCGGCATGACCGCGCGGGTCTCCGGGGTGAGGGCGGCTTCGATGTGGGCGGGGGTGACGCACAGGGTGCCGGGGTCGATGTCGGCGAAGCGCGGGCGGGCGCCGGTGGCGAGGATGGCCTGGACGGAGGCACAGAAGGTCAGCGACGGCACGACGACCTCGTCGCCGTGGCCGACGCCGGCGGCCAGCAGCGCCAGGTGCAATGCCGCGGTGCCGGTGGCGACGGCGACGACGTCGTCGACGCCCAGGTAGGCGGCGAGCTCGAGTTCGAAGGCGTCGGTCTCCGGTCCGTGCCCGTACTGGCCGGTCTCCAGGACCCGGCCGATGGCGGCGAGCTCGGTGCCGTGCAGATATGGGCGGGCGTTGGCGCCGGGCCCGCTGGGGCTGGACACGATGCTCACGCGGGCACTCCGTCCAGCTCGGCCGCAGCGGTGGCTGCCAGGCGTTCGGGGTGCCTGCGGTACCAGGCGACCGTGTCGGCAAGGCCGGCTTCCAGCTCCCGGGTGGGTGCGAAGCCGAGGGCGGCGAGCTTGTCCCAGGTCATGCTGTAGCGGATGTCGTTGGTCGGCCGGTCCGGGATGTAGGTGATCGCGTCGGCGCCGCGGCCGGTGGCCTGCAGCAGCAGCTTGGTCAGCTCGAGGGTCGTCAGGTCGGTGCCGCCGCCGATGTTGTAGATCTCGCCCGGCACACCGGCGCGCAGGACCTGCTCGATAGCCCGGCAGTTGTCCTCGACGTGCAGCCAGTTGCGGACGTGCCGCCCGCGGCCGTGCACGGTCACCTGCTGCCCGGCCAGCAGCAGGCCGAGGAACCGCGGGATCAGCTTCTCCGGGTGCTGGCGAGGCCCGTAGTTGTTCGAGCTGCGGGTGATGCACACCGGGACCCCGCAGGAGACGAAGTAGGAACGGGCGAGCAGGTCACTGCAGGCTTTGCTCGCCGCGTACGGCACGGTCGGGCGCAGCGGTGCGTCCTCGGCGGCGGCGCCGGTGGACAGGGGGCCGTAGACCTCATCGGTGGACACGTGGACCACCTTGGCCACGCCGGCGCGCATCGCGACGTCGAGCAGCGCCTGGGTGCCCATGACGTTGGTGCGGACCGACTGGCCGACGTCGATCAGGGAGCGGTCGACGTGGGATTCGGCGGCCAGGTGCACGACCCAGTCGTGGCCGGGAAGCACAGCGGAGACGGTGTCGTGGTCGCGGATGTCGCCGTGGATGAACCGGACCTTGCCGGTGGCTTCGGCGGCGAGGTTGCGGCGGTCACCTGCGTAGGTCAGCGCGTCGAGCACGGTGACGTGTTCGACGTCGTCGCAGCTGGCGAGCCGGTCGACCAGGTGCGAGCCGATGAATCCGGCGCCGCCGGTAACGAAAACGGTGTGCATCGTGATCCCTTTCGGTGAATCGGATGACGAGAAATCGGTGGCGTCAGCCGCGGCGCGCGAATGTGTCGCGGTGCAGGGCGGAATGGGTTGCAAAGGTGGGCAGCATCTGAGCCTGACGGGCCTCGATTAGCCCGGGGGCGGCGGCATCGCGTGCCGATCGCAGGGGCGTGATGTCGGGCGGCCAGGTGATCGCGAGGTCAGGGTCGAGTGCGTTGATGGTGCGTTCGTTCTTGTCCTGGTGCGGGCGAGATAGCAGATACAGCAACGTCGCCGTGTCCGACAAGGCCAGGAAGGCGTGTCCTAGCCCGGACGGGAGGTAGAGCGCAGTTCGGGTCTCGTGGTCGAGGCGTTCGGCGTGCCAGCGACCGAAGGTCTCCGAGCCGACTCGCACGTCAACAACAACGTCGAGCACCACACCCGCGGTGCACGTCACGTACTTCGCCGACCTGGCCTCCGCAGACACGCGGATGCCGCGCAGGACGGCGCGCTGCGAAATCGAGCAGGTCGCTTGCCGCACGACCAAGTCAATGCCGGTAGCCGCCTCGAATTGCCCGCTGTGGAACGGCTCGTGCAGGCTTCCACGATCGTCAGCGAAGACCGTTGGCGATATTCGCCATGCTCCAGAGATCGGCAGCGGCTCGATTCGTGAATCCATCCCATTCCCTTCCGGAATCGGCGCGTCATCGCGCCCTGGTCCAATCTAGGAATGTGGAGGCCGGAGGGGCGGTGTGCTGTGCCAGCTCGGCATGGCTGTGCTGGATTGGCACAGTGCTCTTGACAGGGTCACCGAACCGCTACCCTGGGTTAGTCATCGTTTCCGGCGGTGGAGGGACGCCCGATGCTCCCGACCATGTCCTCGCTCCTGCTCGGCGCGATCGAGCGCCGCGACCACCCCGCGGTCCTGCGCTACGCCCGCGACCGGGCCGAGCTGAGCCAGACCGAACTCGCCCACCGACTCGGGTTCCACCCGAGCGTGATCTCGCGTATGGAGGCGGGCCATCGTCGGATGGACAACGTGGACACCCTGCGGCGCCTGGCCGGCGTCCTGCAGCTTCCCGCGGCGGCGTTCGGACTCGAGGACCACGAAAGCGTGGCGCTGGGGCATCTCGACCCGAAGGCTTCTAGGGTGGTCGGCAAGCCCGCCCTGGAGGAGGACGACGTGCGCCGACGAAGCTTCTTGAAAGCAGGTGGCGTGGCCATGGGCGCCGCCGTCAGCGGCGCCTCGGTCGCTGAGGCCGCCCCAGGGGCACCATCTGCGTTGCCCGATCCGGCCGTCGTACTGACGGCCCGGCTGTCGGACGTCCTGGTGGGCGCCCCGGCGGCCGCAGGTCCGGAACTCCCCGCGGCGCAGCTGACCCGCGCGCTCGCGGCGGCCCGCGTGTCCTTCGGCAAGTCCGACTTCCTCACGCTCGCCGCCGTGCTGCCGGAGTTGGTCCGAGCTGCTGAGGTCACGCAGGACGCCGGGGCGAAGGCGCAGGCCTACACGCTGGTCACCCGGGCGTTGGTGAAGCTGAGGCCCGGTGGTCTGGAGTGGATCAGCGCCGATCGTGCCGTGCGGGCGGGGGGCGAGGCCGGCCAACCGCTCGTGCTGGCCGAGGCAGAACGGATGCTCTCCGGGGTATGCCGCCGAGCCGGCGACCACGACCGGGCCGAGACCCTCGTCCTGCAGGCCGCCGGCAGGCTGGCGCTTGACGGCCGGGATCCGCGCCATCTGCTCCTGCACTCCAACCTGTTGTGCACCGGCGGCTATTCTGCGGCTCGGGCCGGCGACGGCGGCCGGGCCCATGACCTGCTGGCGGCCGCTGCTGCAACCGCGGACCGGCTCGACGGCGCCGACGCCGCGCGGGCCCAGGCGAACTTGCTGAGTCATCGGGTCTCGGTAGAGCAGTTGCTCGGTGAGCCGGAGGCTGCGCTGCAGCACGCTCGCATGGCTCGAGGGGTGAGGTTCCCGGACGTCGAGCGGGAGGGGCGCTACTTGGTTGATCTGGCTGCCGTGCAGCTGCAGCTTGGTCAGCCCGGACCGGCGTACAACACGTTGCTGCTCGCCGAACGCCGCGCACCCGGTGAGGTGCGCACTCGCGCGGCCGTGCGAAACATCGTCAACGCGCTGCTGAATCAGAGCCGCGTGGCCGTCCCCGGAATCCGCGATCTGGCCGCGCGGGTTCACGTGGCAGCCTGAGTGCGTCCTTCGCGCGCGAAGGACGCACTCAGGCTGCTGGGATAGGCCGACCGACGACATCGTCACCGAGTGAAGTCCATCGGCGACCGACCGTAGATGAAGTTCTCGGCTCAGCCCTGCAGAGCGCGGTGTTCGAGCGGCTGGACTATCTCGACCGGCTCGCCAGCGTGGGTGACGAGCCTTCCAGGGCCGCCCTCGCCGACGCCGAGATCACCCGCTTGGCCGGGCGTGGCGGAGCCTCCTGACCGCGCACCATCCGGACAGACTCGGCCGTTGCCCGCAGTGTTCAGGTCGGCGGCGGTCTCGCCGCCATCCCCGCTCGGCGTGGAGCATTGCCCACCAGCACCTGATCGCCGCCGACGGCCTTCCCGACGGCCGCGCCGGCAGGCACGCGGCTGCCGCCGGCCGGTCGACCATCGGAGTGCTGGGGGCCTCCTGAACAGGGGCCGCGCCGTGGCCCGACGCGGCACTGCCCCTGGTCCAACGAGACACGCAACTTCGCAAACCGTCAGCTCCCTGAAAAGGTAATCACGTGAAAACACTCCGACATAACGACGCCAGCGCCGCCAAGCACCGCGACACTTTGGCGGACACACTTCTCGCCAACAAGATAATCACCTCGGCGGAGGTGGAGCGGGCGTTCCGCACGGTGCCCCGGCATCTGTTCGTCGCCGAGGGCACTCCGCTGGAGGACACCTACAACGTCGACAACTCGGTTGCGATCAAACGCGACCCGGACGGCGTGATCATCTCCTCCACCAGCGCGGCCTACATCCAGGCCCGGATGATCGAGCAGGTCGGGCTCGCCGCGGGCATGAGCGTGCTGGAGATCGGGTCCGGCGGCTTTAACGCCGCACTGCTGGCCGAGATCGTCGGCCCGGCCGGACACGTGGTCAGCGTGGACATTGACCGGGACGTCACCGACCGCGCCCGCGAACTGCTCGACCAGGCCGGATACGGCAACCGGGTCGACGTGGTGCTGGCCGACGCCGAGAACCCGCTACCGGGGCCGCACGAACCTTTCGACGCGATCCTGGTGACGGTCGGGGCCTGGGACCTGGCACCGGCGTGGCTTGCGCACCTGGCCGAGGGCGGCACGATCGTCGTCCCGTTGCGGATGAACGGAGTTACCCGCGTCATCGGCTTCCGCCGCGAAGGCGGCCACCTGGTGAGCACCTCGTCCGAGGTGGCCGGGTTCGTCCCGATGCAGGGCGAAGGCGCACGCGACGAACGGGTCTTCCTGCTGCCCGACCGCAACGGCCACCACGTCAAGCTCCGCTTCGAAGACGGCGTCCCGCCCGGGCTGCAACTGCTGGACGGGGTGCTGACAACCGAGCGCACCGAAGCCTGGTCCGGCGTCACCATCAAACACGGCGTGTCCTTCGCCGACCTGCACCTGTGGCTCGCCGTGTTCATGCCCGGTTTCTGCAGGCTGGCCGCAGACGAGGGCACCGACCTGGCCGCCGAACGCAAGGGCTGGTTCCCCTTCGGCGCGGTGCACGGCGACTCCTTCGCCTACCTAGCCGTCCGGCCCCTTCCCGACGGCGGCGGATCGGAGTTCGGCGCGCGCGCCTATGGAGTACACGGCGTCGCCGCCGCCACCGCGCTGGTCGAGCAGATCCAGGCATGGGACGGCCAGGCCCGCGACCGCGAACCCGCTTTCGCCTATTGGCCGGCCGGCTCCGACCGGCCCGAGTTCGGCAAGGACACCGCCGTGCTGTTCAAGATGCACGGCGTGTCCACGATCTCCTGGCCTCCGACGGCGTCCGCCGCTCGGTGACCGGGTGCCCCACGCCCGGATGACTGCACCGCTGCCCACCGGCCTCAACGCCGCGGTGCGCACGGTCCTCGCTGGAGTCGACCCGGCGGACGCTGCGGCTCGCCACGCCCTCGGCCCGGTTGACCTCGACGATGCTGTGCGGACTTACCAGGCCGCCGGGTTCGCTGCGGTGGAACGACGCGCCGACGACGCCTGGTACCAGGTCCGCATCCAGTTCACCGACTGGTCGGCCGCCGAGACGATCGGAGCCACAACGCTCGGCCCTGCCCTCGATTGGCTCTGCGCCGACGAAGCGGTCGCCGGATGGTAGTTTCTGCGCAAGCACCCGTGCTGGCGGTTACGCCTGCTGGGCGCGGACGCCGCAGCGGTCGGCGGCGTGCTCGACGAGCTGACCGGTATCGGCGCCGTCGCGTGCTGGTGGCCGACGGTGCACGAGCCGGACCGCCACCTTCGGCGGGGCGGCCAGCATCGACACCGTCCACGAGCTGTTCTGAGCCGACAGCACAGGTGTCCTGGACTACCTTGCGCCGCGACGTCCCCAGCCTCGGCCGTCGGGAGCGGTCTGTCCTGCTGCTGAGCGGCTGATGCGCGCGGCCGATTCGGACATCTTCGAGTGCGGCGACGTGTTCGACCGGGTCGCCCGGCTACGACCCGCACCAGCCGACGCCGACACCGAACGCCTGGGCAACCTGGTCGAGAACGTTCGCCTGCTCCTGTTGATCCCTGACCTGGCCGGCAGCGAGCTGTCCACCCCGGGCGGGCCGGTCGCGTACGACGCGCCGTGGCTCGCCGCGTTGCACGCCGGCGGCGATCGGCTCGGCGCGGATGCCGGAGCCGGTCGCCTGGATCGGGGGCTGCGGGCCATCCTCACCCACGTGGTGATCTTCCGCTGGAACCGCTTCGGCCTCTCCGCCGTAAGCCAGGGCATCCTCGCCCGCGCAGCCGCCACCGCGCTACTGCCCCGGAGCTGACAATGAATCCCATGCTGAACACCTCCGCGTTGGCCGCCGTGATCCGCGGCTTTCCGCTGCTGGGCCGGCCGGTCCGGCCTTGTCCGATCGGCCTGATCGAGGTGGGCTCTGCTGACGGCGATCGGACCAAGTCGACTTATCCACAGATGAGTTGACTTGTGGGCAACCTGTGGACAGCTCGCGGGACTATGCGAAGAAACGCTCCGTGGCGTTCCTGGTCAGAAGAGGCCGGGCTGGTCAGCGGCGCACGAGTCTGGTTTCTTCGCCGACATGAGAGCGGTGCGCTCGAGTCCATCAACGTGGACCACCTGCCTCGCTGCAGGAGGCGTTGGAGGACGGCGAGGGTGAGGCGGACATCGGCGAGCGCGCGATGCCGGTCGGGTGGGATCGGCAATTGCATGTGCCGGGCCAGGTGATCCAGGCTGTGAGAGGCGAGTTCCGGCATGCACGTGCGGGCGAGCCGGACGGTGTCGAGCAGCGGGGTGTCGGCGAGGCGCGGACAGTGGTTGCGCTGGCCGTGCAGCAGGGTCCGCTCGGTTGCGGCGTGGTGCGCGACAAGCAGGACCGCGTGGCCGGCTTGTCGCTGAAGCCGTAACCGGGAAGCGATGGGCAGGCCCCTGGAACGGGCCGCTTAGTGCGCAGATTTCGCCGTTCACACGACGAAACCGCAGCTCAACAGCCAGAGCACCTACCCAAGATCAGCGAACTTGAGCCAAGTCAGGTTAGGCGCCGTCGTCGTGGTTGCGCCGCACCGGCACATCCGGCGGCGGGTGGTAGCCGTCGTCCTTGCGTGACCGGGCCGGCGAGTCCCCGCCGTCGCTGTCCGGCGGAGTCGGTGATCGTGGTCCATTCGCTCGGGCCGGTGGGCTGTGCGGCCGAAGTGGCGGGGTCGGTTAAGAGCCGGGCCGCGAGACCGGCGCCGGTCATCGCGGCGAGCGCAGCGTGACGTGCACTCATCATCGCGTTCCTCCCTCACGAAGACGCTGAAGATCCGGCGAACTGTTCACCGTCCAACTGAACAGTCGACCACGGCACGAACCGGACAAGCAGCCACCGGAAGGTGGTGATCAACGGCACGCAAAGTCGATCTTCTGCGCGCTAACAATCACCGAAAGTGGCGTGAAAAACCGCACTTTGTCCTGTCTATTCCAGCTCGATGAAAGGCTCAGAATATGCAGGTAAAGCGACGTATCAACCTGCGCTGTGACACCGGCAATTGTCTGTTTTTCGCGGTGCTTCGCGGGCGCGGTGGCATCCTGGGCCGATGCAGTGATTCTCGATCATGTCTGTTCCGGCCAGGCCGAATCGTCGCCACAGTGGCAATCCCGGCGACGCGACCGCGGGCCGGAAATGTTTCGCATCAGACTCGGGAGGGATCATGCGAAAGTCGATCTGTGGTGCCCTGGCAGCGGCCGGAGCCGGGATATCGCTATTGATGGCGCCCGTCGCCTCGGCAGTACCGGCACTGCCGACGGGACACCACTACCTCATCGACCTGGCCACCGGTGAGGCCACCGACACCGCCACCGGCGAGGTCCTCAAGCCGGCCACAGCGGAGTCGCTGCTGACCGGGAAAGTCGCTCAGGGCGGCCCCGCCGGGTCGACGCTGACCATGTCGGGCGCAACCGGCCAGGTGAGTGAGGCATCGCCGGCCACGGTGACGATCCGGCCGATCCCCGCCACCACCTGCGCGAGCTCGTCGATCTACTTCAAGGTCTGGCGCGGCGTGCCGTATGCGCACCTGTGCTGGGCCGACTCGGGCACCACCGGCACCAACGCGCCGGGTTCGTACCAGTTCACCACCGGCAATTACACCGGCGCGGTCGCCTACACCCTCTCCGGCGGCGGCACCGCGTTCAGCCCGGTCCTCGGCCCGGGCTCGACTGGCACCTTCACCGGCACCGTCACCGTCACCTCGGTGTCGATCCAGTAGCACCCTCATGACCCGGCCCGGGCGCGGACGCGGCTTTCACGACCGCATCCGCACCCGGGCCGGCTATCTGAGCCCTCCGGCATGTCGCCCGGTCAGTGAAAGGCGGATCGGATAGGTTCGCACCTGATCATGTTCGTTCCACGCTTGCCGAGCGGTCGCCGCGGCGGCGACTCCGGGGCCGCGAACATGAACGCAGATTGTACGAGGCTCGGGAGGGTTCGTGCGCAAAGCGACCTGGGGTTCATTGGCCGTCGCCGCCGCTGGGGTGTCGGTGCTGGTGGCTGCGGCGGTACCGGCTGCACCGGAACCACCGTCCGGGCACCACTACCTCATCGACGCAACCACCGGTGACGCCACCGACACTGCCACCGGCGAGGTGCTGGCGCCGGTCATGGCCGAGTCTCGGCTGGCGAGGAACGTCGCCCAGGGCGGCCCCGCCGGGGCGACGGTGACAATGTCGGCCCAGACCGGCGCAGTAACGCAGGCGTCGATGCCGCTGGCAATCCCCGCTAGCAGCTGCCGATCGGTGTCGCGCTACTTCACGATCTGGCGTGGCGTGCCGTACGCCCGCGTCTGCTGAGCCAACTTCGCATGCGATGAACAGACCGGAGCACGATCCGACGTCAGTGGGCCGTCGCATGGTGATGACGGTGTTGCGTGTGCTGGCGATCGTCGACGTAATCGGGCTATGCAGATGGGCAGGGCCCTGGCTCGCCTTCACCATATGAATCCCGTGCCTGCGGATCCGGGACGGTGACGGACGTGCGTGCTCCATGAAAGGTGGTCTTGCGCCCGCCCGCTCATGCCGGCGGCGGCACCGATGCGGAGTTGGAACGGCAGGCCCGGGCGGGGGATGTCGACGCGTTCTGGGAGCTGGTGCAGCGGTACTGCGCCGAGGTGTCCTACATGATCAGCTCTCGGGCGAGTGATCGGTTCGAGGTGGAGCGCCGGGTGATCGAGGTCTTCCACGCGACGTGGCGAGACGTACGGCACCCGGTGCGTCCGCATCGCGGGTTCCTCGGAATCTCAGCCCATAGGTTGGGCCCGCCCGAGGTCCGGCCAGGCGGCGCCACCTACCGAGGTCACCAACCGACATCAGCGGATGCCGCCGCTGGCCTCCGGCAATGCGTTGACCTCCACCGGGATAGTGAGGCTTCCGCATAGGCCGAGTTGCGCTTCTCGCCCGGCGATGCAGGGGCTCGCCAACTACGCCCCACCAGAGAGTTATTGTCGGTGCTCCCGTCTAGCCTCTGGCCATGCGAGCGCCTCTCGAAAATGTTCTTCGCAACGCACTCGTACAGAACCTGGGGCTGATCGAACCGGGACTACGGCCGGTTCAGCTCGAGGAATACCCGCTACCCAACGCACACGGCACCAGGGCAGCATCGACATTCTGGTCCGTGATCGCCATCAGATGTGGGTGGTATCGGGCTGATGGCGCGCAGCACGGCAGAGGTGCCGGAAGCCCGCTCGAGTGCTGCTGTGGTCGGGCAGCGGCGTGGGCCGCCGGGTGGCGCTGCTGGCCGACGAGCACGTCGAGGCGCTACTGCTGGAGATGCAGAACGTGGTCGCCGCGCGCGGTGACCGCCCGACTGGTCCGGTCACCCGCCAGCTCGAGTACGACGAGCAGCACTACACGCACCTCGTCGAGACGCTCCGGGCTGGCTCCACACCTTCGGCGGCAGTCCACGTCCACCCCCGCACGTTCCGGTACCGCCTCCGCCGGCTCGCGGAGGTCGGCGGCTTCGATGTGACGGACCCGGAGGCACGGTTCGCGGCGATGCTCCAGCTACGCGTGGTGGCCCCACCGGAGTCCTGAGGTGACCGAGCCACACGAACGGCCGATTCGTCCCGTCCATGTCTGTGAAATATTCGGCGTGACGTGACTACTTCCGGGGGGAAACATGTTCAAGAAAATGCCGAAAATCGCCGCGGTCGCTGGTGCGCTGACGGCGGCGCTCGCGTTCTTCACACCGACCGCCCAGGCCGGTGAGCCCGGGACCGATCACTATTCGTGCGGCCAGCCGCGGCCTCCGCAGCGGGACGGCTCCCGGCCGGTGCAGGCGAACAACACGACCGGCGTCTATCGGGGTTCCTCGTTCGGCTGCGGCGCCAACGGAACGATGGTGCCGGGGGACTGGCTGGATTACTACTGCACCACCATCGGCAATGACGGCCGTGGATGGACGTACGTGTCCGTCTACGAACGAGGTTTCGCCGGTTGGGCGTTCGAAGATTACCTGCCCTACGGCGGTAGCTCGGTGCCCTGCCCAATCTTTTGAGCCGTGGCGGTGTGAGGCTGGTGCTGTGTCCAGATAGGTTCGCCGGGGTGGTCCGGCGGCAGGAGTGAGGTGTTTCCGCCCCAGCGGATGCCCATTTCGCTGCGGACCTCGCTGATCCACCTCATCGGTCGGCATTCGCGCATGTCGCTGCTGCTGCATGGCTAGCGATCAGCGCCGTGTGGGATCGGCGTCGGGGCGGCCGAGGACTTGCCGGGTGATCGGGATCATCTGACGCACTGCGGTCTCGACCTGCCGGCATGTCGTCTCGAAACCCCGCAAGTCCCTGCCGTAGAAGGTGCCCAGCGATTGCCCGGCGGTGAGTCGCGCTCACGCGACGCGGCCTATCTCGAGACCATCGAAGCCGTGCTGGTGCAGCGACCCGAACTGGTGCTCTACCGGGTGCTGTTCGGCCCTCCGCGTCACCAGGTCCTCAAGGACCACCGGTTGCGGCTGGCGAACATCCGCGATCCATATGACCGCAGCCTCGGGCTGAAGACGCTGCACATCGGCATCGTCGAGGACGACCCCGGCACGCCGGAACGCCTCTTCTGCGCTTCGGAGTCCTCCGCCGTCGTGCCGATCCCATCGTTGACCTCGTCCCAGGCGTTCGACTCCGGGGTGCTGTTCGAACCGGCCGTGGCCGAACGGCTGATCGACCACGCACGGCAGGTCTACGCCGGAGCCCGCCGGGTCGAGAGTGATCAGGCCCTGCGTGACCTGCCGACCGTGCGAAGCTAGACGTCAGAGACGACACCCAGAGCGGAGCGTGGATGTAAGGAGGTGCCGGTCGTGAATGCGATCAACCGGGCCGGTGGGCACGACGTGCTGGCCGCGGCCACGGAGGACCACGAGTCGGTCATCGCCTTGACCCGCGAGCTGGTCAGTATCCCCAGCCGAGGCGGAATCGATCCCTACGAGCCGGTGCTCAACCAGCTGAGCGGCTGGCTGAACGAACGCAACCTGTCCACCACCGTGCTCAAAGACAAGACGGGTGCCATCGTCGGCATGACCTGCGAAATCAGGGGAGACCAGCCTGGTCCCCGGTGGGTGCTCGACGCCTGCCTGGACACCGCGCCCTTCGGCGACGAGCGCGCCTGGAAACACCATCCGACCTCCGCGACCATCGAGGACGGGTGGCTCTACGGCCGGGGCAGCGCCGACTCCAAGTCCGGCGCCGCGATCTTCTGCCACCTCGGCGCCCGGCTCGCCGCGATCACGGATCGGCTGCACGGCAGCCTCGTGCTGCTGTTCGACGTCGACGAGCACACCGGGGTCTTCGGGGGCGCGAAACGCTACTTCGAGGGCCCTGACGCGCCCGACGACGTGACCGGCGTGATGATCGGCTACCCCGGAATGGACAAGCTCGTCGTCGGCGGCCGCGGCGTGCACCGCGCCAAACTGCACGTCCACGGCGTGGCCTCGCACTCCGGGGGCAGCAAGGCCACACCCAGCGCCATCGAAAAGGCCGCCAACCTGATCCGAGTGCTCTCCACCGCCGAGCTTCCCGACGGCGCCAGCCCCGAGTTCCCGCTGGCCGGCAAACTCACCGTCACCGCGATCGAAGGCGGCCACGGTTACTCGGTCACACCGGATCTCTGCACCCTCAACGTCGACGTCCGCACGACCCGAACCTTTGACGACGAGGACGCGGCTCGCCTGCTCAAGCACCTGGTCGACCAGGTCGACGACGCATGGCCCGGGACACAACCGACCCTCATCCAAATCGACACCCGCTGGCCCGCGTTCGCGCTTCCCGAGGGCTCTCCCTTGCGTACCGCCATCGTTGACTCCGCTTCCCGGCTTGGCGTTGAAGTAGAAGCCAAGATCGCCGGCCCGTCCAACATCGGCAACTACCTCGCCGGCTTGAACATCCCCGCCACGGCGGGCTATGGCGTCCACTACGTCGGCCTGCATGGCACCGACGAACGCATCCGGCTGGACACCATTCCCGTCGTTCAAGCCACTTACCACGCTGCGGTACTCGCTCTTTTGAGTGTGTAGGCACGTGCCAACGCTTTGGTGGCGGGGATAGCCCTCGGGATCAAACGGTCCTCTCGCGGAAGGCGACACCTCTGTCCGCTGTCGCACCGGTGACGGCAGGGCGGGTAGCCGGCAGTTACCGGTGCGACAGCGGTAGTCGGCAGCAGAGCCCGAACTGGTTGCGGGCCTGATGGCTGCCTCGTGGACATGCGGGATACTGGGACGCCTTCCCGGCCAGAGAGGACAGATCAATCGACAGCGACGCGACGGCGCCGAGCCTGGCGACGGCCCTCACGGCAGGACAGCCGCAGGCCCGCACCGAGCAGCCGCGCAAGCTGTACCGGATCTGGCACGAGGGGTACGTGACGTTCACCGACGCGCGCCCGCTGCGGCTGCTGCGTGAGGTGTTCACCTCCGGCCAGCAAGTTCAGGGTGCCCGCGGCCCGTACACGGTGATCACCGAGAGCCTGGATGAGACCGGATCAGAGCACCGGCTCGACATCGAGGTCAGCTGGAGCGAGCCGGACCTGCGCGTCGATGCCGCGGCGCTGTTGTCGCTGCGGCATGTCCCGGGCGCGGACCGCGCGCGGTGGCTGCTCGCCGCGGCCGCGACCCGTCCCTAGCGCCCGGATTTCGAACCGCCGGCCGACCGGATCGGCCTGACCGCTTTCGCCGACTCCTACGACACCGGCGGAACTGGCCATCGACGCCTGCCGGCCTCACCTCGTCAAGGCCGGACCTCAGCGCGACGAGATCGCCGAGCTGCTGGCCCCGGCCATCACCGCACCGGACCGCTCGAGTGCGGTCCTTCTACTCGACGCGGCCGCCGCCGTGGCCGATGTGACCGGATGGTCCGGGCTGCTGCAGGTCGTCGCAATCGGAGACGGTATGCGATGGGCGATCAACGCCCGCCTCCCGCTCGGGCAGCAGCTGCCAACCGGCTACCGGCTCTACGCAGCGCCCTGCGATCAGCAACCGGACGTCACCGTCGCCGCCAGCGTGACCGCCGAGCAATTCTTCGATTCTTTCCGGCAGGCGTTGCTGCAGTGGCGCCGCCGCGCCGAGCTACCGACCACCTGGCGGGACGACCCCGCCGTGGCCTCGTGGTGGCGCTGCGCCAACCCGTTCGCCCCCGAACCCGAGCACCCGGACGCCGACTCCGGCACCGTCGAGGTGGATCGGCTCCGCCGGGAGGTGGAGGAGGTCCGTCGCAGCCTCAGCATCGAACAGCGGGCCCGTATCGAGGCCGAGCGCCGGCATGCCGTCGACCTCGCCGAGCTGGAGAAGCTGCGAGTCGAGCTCGCCGCACTCGTCCACGGGGCCGGCCTAGCCGCCGAGAACGCCATGCTGCACCAGCTCAACGCCCGCCAGGCAGCCGCGCTGACCGAGGTCGAAGCCGAACTGCACGGCGCACTGCGCCGCACCACGCACCTGCTGACCCACATGCCGCAGACTCCAGCCTCACCTGCCGCGGTCCAGGACGACGACGTTCCGCAGTTCCCGACGTTCGTCGACCTGCTCGCCGCCGCCAAGATCGCCTTCCCGAACCTGGTCGTCACCGCCGACCCCGCCCCGGCGGCGGCGTTGGACGAGCATGAGAAGGCCGAGCTGTGTCGGCAGAGTTGGGGCGACGGACGTAGTCGAACCATCACTCGTTACTGCGGGCTGAGGGATAGTCCATTAAGGACGGGACCGTCCCGGACCCTGTCGGTTTTGTGACGAGCATAAGTTTGGCCTGCCGCCGCGGTTGTCAGCTAGTAGAGATTCGGGTTTCACCCCGTGCCGGGTGACCTCTCATGCTGGCGAGCATGATGTGGCCGTCAGTGCTTGTAGGCCACTCGGCGTTGCCGGGGATAATGCTCTGACCTGGTCCTTTGTCGCTAATCGACCACAGTTGTTAAGACTTAATGCGATAACAAAAGGATAACTTTTACATATCCATACCATTATGGCAAATAATGGTGTCTTTGACAGCGTAGCGCAGGACGCGTCGACCTGCCGTTTCCGTGACCGACTGCGCCGGGGAGTCCATTGTGGATGCTTCGCGGGTGTCGCGCGTGCCGGACGTGTTTCGACAGGATAGGCTTGCGCCGCAACGGATCCAAGGAACGAAGTGCTGGGAGTCCAGCGTCACGCCAAGTGCTCGAAGGGAGGCAGAACAGATGAGTCCCAGAAAGAGGGGCGGTGTCCATCTCGTCATCTCGGCGAAGGCTGAGTGGAGCGGTCCGGTCACCTGGCGTTTGGTGACCGGACCGGTCACCCTGATGCTCGCGTTGCTGGCCGGCGCCGCGTGGCATCCCTGGGCTTGACCCTCATATCCGGGCGGGGTTGTCGACTGCGGCCGACTGCCTGCGGCCGTGACAACCCTGCCTGGATCGCTGCGCTCCTCGTCGGTCGCTACCGAGTCGGTGCGGCTAGGGAACGAGGCAACCTTAGAACAGCCTGGCGTCGGCTTCCCGTCGACATGCCACAAGATCTCGAAATATCCGACCGGCTCCGTCGATCCGGGCGCTGGCGTGGTCCAACGTAAATGACGTGGCGCGGGTACCGCTCGGTGTGATCCAAGCGGTCCGTGCCGTGAGAGCGTTTCACCCGGACGTGGTGCTGGCGACCGGTGGCTACGTGTCGGTGCCGATGAGCCTGGCGGCGTGGGTGTGCCGGCGGCCGCTGGTGGTGCATGAGCAGACGGTGCGCCTGGGCCTGGCGAATCGCCTGCTGGCCCGGGTCGCGTCAGCGACGTCGGTGTCGACGGTACCGCTGTTGCCGGAGCGGGCACGGAAACGCGCGGTGGTTACCGGCAATCCGGTGCGGCCGGAAGTCCTGAACGGTCACGCTGAGAAAGCCCTCGAGGCTCCCGGGCTGACGGCGTTTGATCGTACGCGGCCGACGGTCTACGTGACCGGCGGCGCGCAGGGCGTCACCCAGATCAACCGGCTCATCGGCGAGGTTTTGCCGTGGTTGCTGGAGCGAGCCAACGTGATCCACCAGTGCGGACCAGCCGCGGTGACGGCTATGCAGGCGACTGCCGAGACCTTGTCGGCGGAGGCGGCGGGTCGGTATCTGCCGGTCGGGTTCGTGGGTCCGGAGCTGCCGGACGTGTTCCCGCTGGCCGACGTCGTGATCTCGCGCAGCGGGGCGAGCTCGATTACCGCGCCGACCGCGCTGGGGTTGCCCTCGGTGCTAGTCCCTCTCGCGTCTTCGGCCGGAGGAGAGCAGGCCCACAACGCACGTCAACTCGCTGACGTCGGCGCCGTCTGCGCTCTGCTGGGTGAGGTCACGCCGACAGCACTGTGCGAAGCTCTGGAACCGCTGCTGGCCGAGCCTGCACGACGGCAGGAGATGGCGGGCAAGGCGCGGGAGCAGGGGCGCCCGGACGCCGGGGATCGGCAGGTCGACGTGGTGCTGGACCTGGCCAAAGCCGGTAGCTGCTGACCCTGCGCCGGGCCAACGACCACCGGAGCCTGTGTGCGGTCAGGTCGTGGGGAAGTTGGAGAGGGCGCGGGTCCAGTCGGTGCGGTCGCGGCGCTGGTCCGGCTCGGCGAGACTCGACGTCGAGCACGCCGCCGCACGGGCGGCCGCGGCAGTCAGCGAACCGGGAACCCCTCCGGGTCGTTGCCTCCGCCGCGCTTGCGGCTCAGCGACTTGAGGAAGGCGTCTTCTTCCGGTGTCGGTGCTCGGGCGATGATGCCGTCTGCCGCGATCTGCAGGCGCAGCGAGTGGGCGCGGTTGGCGTTCGGCGTGCCGTCAGGGCCGTCGAGCACATCCAGCACGATCCGACCGGTCGGGCTCTTGGGATCATCGGCGGCCCGGACATACCAGCTCGAAATAGTGCCCATGATGATGTAGCCGTGCCAGTTGCGATGCCTGAGGGCTCGCTGACGCTCTCGCCATCCGTTGAGCTGTTTGTTGATCCACACGATCACGCCGGCCACGATGGACAAGCCGCTGAGTATCGTGGCGATCCAGGCGCCGTCCTGGAGCCAGCTCGGTTCGGGCACGTTGTTCATGCCGCACAATCTGTCAGCCCTCTCGGCGACGCGTCCCCTGGGCCTCAGTCGAACCAGGTGGCTGTGATGGTGTCGGCGCGCTCCTGGTTGTTCAGCACGAGGTAGGCCACCAGGCCGCGACCGGCGGTGAAGGTCAGCACGCGCATCGGGGACTTCGGTTTGGCGACGTTGTACGGCGCGCCATTCCACGGCACCAGCTCGAGCTGTGCGTAGCAGAACAAAGTCGGCAAGGTCGGCGAAATCGCTGCGGTCGGGGTAGCCGTGGCACTCGCCGCACGCGACCCGTCCGCCGCCGAGCCAGTCTTCCGCCCGGCCGGTGAGGCGCATCGCACGACCGGTCGTGTCCTGATTTCGCCCACTTTCTGTCACATCCCGCGCTACTTGGCCAGGCCGGCGCCACCCCCACCGAACAGGTGCTCCGCGACGCTCGGGTAGCCGAGGACGAGCGCGAGCACGGCGACCAGGATCATGCCGAAGATGACGATCAGTCGCAGCGAAGGTTTCTCCTGCTGCCAGACGGCCCGGCCGCCGGCGGCGAGTAGAAGCGCGAGCACTCCGAAGACGACGATGGTCTTGATCAGTTCCACAGGGAGGACCCACTTTCTTGATCGCTGGAGTAGCTGTGCGGCATGACGTCGTAGGGCTGCTCGCTCCCGGTCGAAGAGAGCAGCATCGAGTTGCAGGTGCGCGTCTCCGGATACAACAGCACCGGGTGGCGGAGGTGGTTGACGATCTCCAGCGTGATCGCCGCGAGCTTGCCGCGGCCGAAGCCGGGGATCACCTGACCGCACAGAACGACGCTGATGCCGAGCCGCGCGTAGTCGCTGGTGCCGTCGACCAGTCCGACCAGGTTTTCGGAAAGACCGATCTTTCCCATTGCTCGTGCGGGCACAGCTTCGCCGGGCTCGACAACGAGGCGTCCCTTGGTGTCGAGGTCCTTCGGCACCAGGTCCGGGTACGTCGACCGGTCGGCGATGTCGACCGTGCCCCGGCTCTGCAGGCCGAACGCCTCGTGCCCGAGCCGCAGGCTCAGCGCGGCGGGGCGGACGAAGGCCGCGTCGAACGGATCGACCCGCAGTTCGCCGCTGCTGTACACGCGCCGGATGGCCCGGTCGGTCAGCACGCCGCGATGGGCTTGCCAGAGGGATCCGGCGCTTCTTGATCTTGTTTTCTGGCTGCACCCACGTCATGGTGAGACCGTCCGGTCGAGGCTCGAAAGGACATCGCCCACGAGCAAGGTGAAATCCGTCTCGGTGAGGTCGAGGTTCGGCTGGTCGTCGCCGTTCCCCGGCCTGCACGATCGACGTGTCGCACTCGCACTCGCACTCGCACTCGCACTCGCACTCGTACACGTCGCCGTCTCCGACGTGCCGCGCCAGGATGGGCTTGAGCCGCGCCTCGCCTTCGGCGACCAGGGCGGCCGGGTTCGCCGGATCGGTGCCGTAGCGATAACGCCGGAAGGGCTTGCCCGTTTCGGCGACCTCCGCGAACTCGACCATGTGCGTGCCGGCGCCGGTGAGGACGTGGGAGGCGAACTCCCACCGGTGACTGTGCGGATTGGACTCCCCGGCGGAGACGACCTCGCTCCGCGGCCAGACGTGCAGCCTGATCCGGAACTCGGGCTCGACGCTCGTGTGGAGGACGATCTTCGCGAAACCGTTGGGGTGCCAGTAAGAGCGTTTCGCGATGTCGGCGACCGCCGCGCCGTCGGCGGCGAGGCCAGCCAGCCAGGACGCGAAGGAATCGCGGTTGTCGCGAATGTGCTCGGCCGCGTTCAAAAGGCGGTCCATGCCGGGCCGGGAGTCGTTGCCGGGGAAGATTTCCGCGAGCTGGCGCAGGAAAGGATGGCCTGCCGACGGGTCGGAGGCCGCAACGAAGGACGACGTGCTCATGGTGCGGGGAGTTCTCGATTCTGCGGCTACGGGGGTGTCAGAATTGAGGCCGGGAACGCCAAAGCAGCCCCCCGGAGCGCGGTGACTGCGTCGAGCGTCATCCAGATCGGGAGGTCTCCGCTGCCCCAGGCCCATAAGCCGACTCCCGCTTCGTAGCGTTCCCACAGGGATTTGAGGGCACCGTCGAACCGGGACGACGGAACCCGCGGTGCCTCGGTCAGGGCTTGCAGGACCCAGGCCGACGTGAAGTGGCTGATGTTCACCGGGCGAGGCGGCTCGCCGTGCGGTTGCGGCAGCACGAGGCCTTCGGAGACGCCGTTGTCGGGCTGGTTCAGCCCGATCAGCCACTCGGTGCCCGCCTCGACGGCTTCCTCGACTTCGGCGCGGTCGTCGCCGTTGCGGGACAGCGCGCGCAACGCCACCAGCGCCCGCGCGGTGTGCACCGCGGACGCCTCGGGCGCCACCAGGCCCTCTTCCTTCTTCTCGCCCCAGAGCAGGACCCCGTCGAAGTCGAGCCGGGTGGCCAGGAGGCCGTCGGCGAGCTCGCGGGTGAACGGCGCGTCCGGCCGCAGCCGGACCGCGGTGCGCAACGCGGTGGCGAGCAGGAACGGCCGGGTGCGGCTGTAGGCGTCGAGGGACCGCTTGAGGTACTGGAGGCCGTCCTCGGCGGATAGGACCGTGCTCGCCTGGAACAGCGCGTCCACGACCGCCGCGGTGACCTCCGGGCAGCGGTCCACCAGGGTGTTCGCCGCCTGGAAGTGATCGTCGAGCAGGCGGGCGTTCTCCGCCGACGGCAGGTAGCGGTCGGTCTCCCACTGCGTCAGGTTCGCGCGGCTCACCCCGACGGCCCGGGCGACGTCGGCCTGCGTCTGGCCCGCCGCCTGGCGCAACCGGCGCAGCTCGGCGCCCACCTGTTCAGGGGTCGTTATCACATCAGTACCTATCGGCTACGCCCGCAGTTGTCGAACGGCTAGGCAACTGGCTGTTCGCCACCGGGGAAGGGGTCTGGGCCGACACCCGCGGCTGGCAGCTGCACCACGCACCGAACGGGCGGACGCGCTCCTACCGCGATCCCCGCTGGGACAGCGTGCAGCCGGCCGCGACTGTGGCGGCCAGGCACTCAGCCCCGTCGAGGGCGCCGCCTACCCGACCTGCCGGGGTCACTCGCTCGGCGAACGTGACGCGGTCCGGTCGTCGACGTCTGGAGCCGTCCAGCGCTATCCGTGACCAGACGTTGCCCGAACGGGTAACAGGAGTTTGAAGGCTGGAACTACGGTGCAATACTGCGGACGACGCTGAGAGGTGCAGTACGCCGATCACGTCAGAGCAGTGCGAGGCCGGCCGAACTGCTGGCCGACCCCGCACCTAGGTGAGTGAATTAGCTGTCAGCTGCCCACGAGGCCGCGAACCTCGTGCACCAGCAGCGTCAGCGTGATCAGGGGCGGGGTGCTGGCTAGCGCCGCGCCCCTGATCAATCTCAGCGCTCTGTCCACCTTGCTGCACTCGCTGCAGCGCGGCTTTTCATCCATGTCTACCTCCGCTTGCGCGTAGGGGTTGTTCCTTGCGCCACGTGGCTTCGAAGGCCCCCGCCGGATCGCGCCGAGGTCCTTCCGAGGTCGACCGGCAGACTGTAACCCCGGCACCTTCCCCGTGGTCCGCACGCGGGCCGGAGTCGACCCGAAGCGGTGATAACCGCAGCTCGCGGCCCACCTGAGCCCGGGATCGGTCGCGACCACGCGCACCTGGGCCACTACAGAGCGTGTCAGGCGGCCTCCCTGAGCCGCTTGCGGGCCACCCTGCCGACCAGGCCGGACCGCTTTTCCGAGTTCGCGCGCCGCAGCGGGGGTGTCCCGATGGAAGACCACCACAACCTACCTGCGTCCGGATCACGACGTTGGTTCGATCGAGTTCTCGAGTGGCTGTTCGCCGCCGAGGAAGACGCCCGGGCCGAGGCCCGCGGCTGGCAGGTGCACCGCGCGCCGAACGGCCGGAACCGCACCTACCGCGATCCCCGCTGGGACACCGTGCACGCCTGCCGCGACTGCGGCGGCCACGGCCTCAGCCCCACCGACGGCGCCGCCTGCCCGGCCTGCGCCGGTACCGGAGTCATTCGCTCGGCGACCGAGACCGCGGTCCCGGTCGCCGACGGCTGGAGAGGAGCACGGACATGACCCGCAAGCACACTCCCGAGCACGTCACCGAGCTGGCCCGGCAGCTCACCCCGGTGAAGCGCACCAACCCGCTGCTGTGGGCGTACCACTGGCGCTACGAGATCGCGGCGGTCACGCTGCTGCCGTTCTCTCTCGTGGTGCTCTTCCAGTGGCTCGGCCCGCTCTGGTTCACGGTGGCGCTGGCCGGCGCGTTCAACTGGATCTTCTACTGGCGCGCCGGCCGCCGCTACCTGCGCGGCCGGCTGCGCGCGATCGTGGTGCAGCACCGCCTGCGGGCGACGTTCACCAGAGCCCGCGTCTGCACCCTGGACGGCCGCCGTCCGGCGATCCTCTGGACCCGGGAACGGGACGGCGAGATCCTCGCGACGGTGTTCTGCCCGGCCGGCCTGGAGTTCCGGCAGATCCACCAGGCGCGCAAGCTGATCGCTTCGGCGTGCTTCGCCACGGAGGTCTTCGTCGAGCGCCATCCGCGGTTCCCGAGCCTGGTAACGGTGGCGGTGTGCACCGCCCCACCGCGGTTCGTGCCTGCGCAACGGAGCAACCCGCAGCACGTCGTCCCGATGCGGGTGCACAGCTGATCCACGCCGGGCCCGGCGTCCACCTGGTGGGCGCCGGGCCCGGCGCACAGCAAGCGCACAGGGCGATCACACGGTCACCAAAGCGGAACCCGCGACCGTAGTCGTCATGACAGCCACCGCCTCCGCTTCGCGGCCCGGGACCGTCCCGGTCGATCTGGCCGGCCCGCGGCCGGTTCTCGACGTCGTCATCCCGGTCTACAACGAAGAGACCGACCTCGAACCGTGCATCCGCCGGCTGCACGCGCACCTGGCCGAACACGTCTCCTACCCCTACCGGATCACCGTCGCCGACAACGCGAGCACCGACACGACGCTGCAGGTCGCGGAGCGGCTGGCCCGGGAGTTCCCCGAGGTCGAGGTCAGCCACCTCGACGAGAAGGGCCGCGGCCGCGCGCTCAACGCCGTCTGGCTGGCCTCCGACGCCGCCGTCCTCGCCTACATGGACGTCGATCTCTCCACCGATATGGCCGCGCTGGCGCCGCTCGTCGCGCCGCTGCTGTCCGGGCACTCCGACCTCGCCATCGGCAGCAGGCTCGCCCGCGGAGCGCGTGTGGTGCGGGGGCCGAAGCGCGAGTTCATTTCCCGTTGTTACAACCTGATCCTCCGCTCGACGCTCGACGCTCGACGCTCGACGCTCGACGCTCGACGCTCGACGCTCGACGCTCGCCGCGAAGTTCAGCGACGCCCAGTGCGGCTTCAAGGCCATCCGCGCGGACGTCGCCATGGTCCTCCGGTTCCTGCTGCTGCGCGGCTGAGTGTTCAATCCGCGCCGCCAGGCCGTCACCCAGAAGGGCGTGTAACTACGGAGATTTCTCACACTCCGCAAACCAGGTCAGAGCCGGCGGTACTCGGCGGTCACCTGGACGTAGTCGAGGACCGCAGTGCGGCAGGCCGGGCAGCGAGTGATCGTGACGATCCCGACCGGGCTGTTGTCCAGGCGTAGTCGATGCGTCCGGTGAGCGCACCGACCGCAGGTGGGTACGCAGCGAGAACGAGCCCGGGTCTCCCTCTTAAGGAGGACGAGTAGAAAGGCGGCGTCCGCATCGCCGACTGGCTGCTGGGCCGGACACCTGAATACACGCCGCAACCGTGGCGCTAGTGAAGGGAATCGGCTGTGTATACGCTGCTGGTGTGCTACGACATCGTCGGCGACGACCGCCGCGACGAGGTCTCGGCGGTGTTGTCCGTGCACGGGGCCCATGTCCAGCTCAGCACGTTCGAGTGTGCATTGCGAACCAAGCGTGAGGTCACGGCCGCGCGCGCAGCACTCAAGCGCATCATCGACCAGGACGAAGACCAGGTCCGGATCTACCAGCTGGGCAATGCGGCCATGGACAGCAGAGTCATCTTCGGCCGGCGACGGCTCGAGGAACGAGCCGATTTCTACATCGTCTGACCGCAGCGACGTTCATCCGCCTGTGGGGGCCGTCACAGTGGAGAGTAGAGGCAAACGGCGAGGTCCGCGCGAGGGCAAGAGTGCTGTTCAGAGGCTCGGAACCCGGCATTCGACCGTTGGTGTGCCGCTGTGGAAGATCGACTTCGGGGAGGTGCGCGTGTTGATCTCCAACGCCGCAGGTCAGGTACCCCGAAAACTCGGTAGAGCTCGGAGGCGCCGCCCGCTAAGAGGGCCCCTGAGCTGGACGTGACCAGTCAAAATGCACTACCGCAGAAACGGATCAGAAAGGTCAGGGGTTCGAATCCCTTCGGGCGCACTACGGTTGAGACTGCAATACGCAGTTCTAATGCTTCTTTCGGGAGGCGCTGGACCTGTTCTGCGTTCAACCTGATCCCTACTTCACCTCTATCGGGGTAGGGATCAACGGGCCGAATAGGGACGCCGGACAGTCACAACCACGCCGTGGCGAGGCACGCCGCGTGAGTCTGCGCCGGGTGTACGGAGATTCGCGTCGTCAGGTGGGTTTGCGGACGAGGCCGGTGTAGGCGGCGATGGCGAGGGTGGCCAGGCCCCAGAGGAGCGCTTGGAGTACCCAGAGGGCAGCGGTGAAGGTTTGGCCCCAGCCTGTTGTTGTGTCGAGGTCGCAGTGGGCGCGGATGCCGGTGGTGCCGAGGGGGAGCCCGCGGTCGATGCCGAGGCCGACGAGTTCGACGGGGGAACAGGGTGCGCCGGGCGCGTCGGGTTTCGCACTGGCAGGTGGGACGCGTTCGGCGGCGTGGTGGCCGGGATGGGTGGTGACGTGCCCGGCGAGCAGGCTGAGTGCGGCGGCGAGGGTGAGGACGACGGCGAGGGCGGTGACGACGCGGTGGGCGCGGTAGCCGTAGCAGCCCAGCCAGCCCCAGAGCGCATGTCGCCCGCGTGCGAGCCGGTTGCCCAGAGCCTCGGGGGTGCGGCGGCGGAGCTCGTGTTGCTGGGTGATGAGGACTTCGCGGGCGTTGTTGTCGTGGCCGGCGGCGCGCTCGGTCGCGGCGAGTTGCTGGAAGGGTTGGGGCCGGTAGGTGGGGGTGTGGTGGACCAGCAGGTGCAGCCATTGATGCCATGAGATCGCGCGCAGGAAAGAATAGGTCAAGCCGTGAGCTGTGATGGTGCGGTCGCTGTCTGGGCAGCCGCGGCGGCTCGTCCCCTCCCCGCCGGCTGAGCAGACCACCTCCTGCGGAAACAGCAACGACCCGGTGATCTGCGCCTCAGGCAGCATCAGGAGTGGGCCTGAGGTGTTGGCCAGGCTGGAGACCTGCAGAACAGCTTGGCTACCGATATGGGCAGCGGGCAGCCGAATTGCGCCGAGTTTTCCGGCGCCAGTGATAATAGCGTCCTCTATGGAGAAGCTGTCGTCGGTGCGGAGAAAATCGGCGGTCAGAGCGGGACCGGCCGTATTGGTGATGGAAGATGGGCTAAGGCTGAGTTCGCCGCTGATGTGAGCACCGAGCAGCCGGACCGCGCCGCGGTCTCCAGATCCGGTGATGGTGGTGTTCTCCATGAACACGTCACCGTGGGTGTGGATGTGGTCGGCGATTAGTGCGGGGCCGGTGTTGTTGGTGAGGGTGGCTCGATCAAGGATGAGTTGGCCGCCGATGTCTGCACCGAGCAGCCGGATCGCGCCATGTTCGCCGGCGCCAGTGATGGTGGCGTGCTCCATGGACAGCTTGCTGTGAGTGTGGATGCGGTCGGCGATTAGTGCGGGGCCGGTGTTGTTGGTGAGGGTGGCTCCATCAAGGATGAGTTGGCCGCCGATGCCGGCACCGAGCAGCCGGATCGCGCCGAGGTTTCCAAATCCGGTGATAGTGGCGTCCTCCATGGACAGGATGCCGTCGGTCCGGAGGCCGTCGGCATGCAGGTAGGCGAGCAGGCTGCCGTCTACGTACAGGTAGCGAAGGTGCGCTTCTCGGCAAACAACTCCGTCCGGCAGCGCACATCCGTGCAGGGCGAGACCGGTGACGGCGGTGACCTGATCAAGGTCGAGCTGTCCGACGACCCGCACTCCCTCTACCTGAACTCCGCGGGGGTCGAGGTCACCGTGCAGGCCACGGAGCAGTTCGCGGAACAGGTCGGCTCGTACCTGCAATTCGGGGTCGTCGGTAACGGCCAGGTCCTCCACCGTCATCGTGGTGGCGGGTTTGGCGACTTCCCCACGGCAGGCGGTTTTGACCACCCGTTGCTCGAGCTCGGTCAGATCGGTCAACACGGGTGAGGGCTGCATCTCGTCCACACCCCCATAGTCGTCACATACTACGGAATGTGACACCTGACAGCGCGGGGTGTTCGCCTTTGATGGAGGAGCCGGATTTCTAGGTGACCGGGCGATGCCGACGTAGGCGGCGAGGTGACCGGAGAACTTCCGATCCCGCGCTGCCTGCTACCCAGTACTCCTGGCCGGACGCCAGTTCGCCGGGGACCAGGCCAGATACGCGACCACCTCCGGTCAGACGGTCTTCCAGATGGCGTGGTCGAGCTCCCAGGGTGTCCGGCCCAGCTCGGGGCTGCGTCGGCGAGCAGCCGGGACGTCGACCTCGTGGCCGAAGGGGCGATCTTGCGCGGCTTGGGTATTCTTGGCTGTCTCACGGCCATGTCACCCTTGCTCAGTCAGGTCCGTGGCATTCCTCGTGAGGGCCAGTTCAGGCGGGTTGCCCGAGTCGGGCGCGTACACCACGCCGAGCCCCGACTCGGGGGTGCCAGTTACAACCCACCGGCCGGTACTCCAACAACCCGGCCCGCCATGGCGACATCGTTGGCGCCTGGTGCAATCGGGAGTGGTGCGGTCGATGTCGCCGGGCGATCGCACCGGGTCGTGCCGCACAACTTCGCCGCACTTGGCCGCCGGTGCGATTCGCGGTGATCCTCCGCCGAGTGGAGTTGGCAGGTTCACGCGTGGGGAGTGCGAGAGTGTAGTTGGGCGTCTCTGAGACGCTGGCGGACTTCGTCGGCTTTGTGGGGGTAGCCGATGTCGTAGACGGTGGCCGCTTCTTCCCAGCAGATGGCGGCTTCGCTGGTGCGGCCGAGCTGGTGGAGGCAGGTCGCAAGGACTTCCAGCGGGCCCCCCAGGGTGATGAGGTGGTTGCGAGGAGTGCGCCGGCCGATGGCAATCGCTTCTCGGCACAATGCGATCGCACCTTCAAGGTCGTGCAGGCCGTGCCGGGCGCGTGCCAGCCGCGTCAGCGCCCATGCTTGGCCGGTGAGGCTTCCGAACTGCCGGTGCAGTCGCAGGCTGCGTTCGCCGTGTTCGAGCGCGAGCGGGTAGTCCCCGAGCCCGGTGTAGGCCTCGCTGAGGCTGCCTTCCACCCCGGCTTCCCATCCATGGGCGTCGTTCCGATGGCTCAACGACAGCACCAGGTGGAACCACCGCAGCGCCTCCTCGAACCGACCCTGCCGGAGGAACAGCAGGCCACGAGCGTTGACGACGGTGGGCTGGACGGTGGCGTCGTTGAGTTGCTGGGCAACGGTTTCCGCGCGGTCGAGGTCGGCCTCGACGTGCTCCCATCTACCCAACAGGGTGCCTGCCTCCCCTCGACTGATCAGGAGATGTGCTGTCAGAGCGAGATTGCCGGTCCTGCGGGCGGCGGTGATCCCCAGACTGAGAGTGTCGATCCACTCCTGGGGGCTGCCCGCGGAAAGGAGGAAGTTGCAGGCATCGGCGAGGGGAAGGACATGGTTGTCGAGGTGGTTTTCGGCGCCGTACCGGAGTGCGGCGAGGATGGTGGTGCGTTCGGTGGTGAGCCAGCTCCACGCTTCATCTGGACCAGCGAGAGGATACGGATAGTTGGGTTCGGCCACGACCGCCGGCAACTGCACGGCCGTGGGGTAGAGGAGGAGGTCGGCGGTGCGGACGGTATGTCTGTACCAGGTGAGCAAGGATTCGACGGCGCGGAGGCGGTCGCCGGGCGAGTCGTGGCGGTGGGCTTGGTCCGCGGCGTAGGTGCGCAGCAGGTCATGGAACCGGTACCGGCTACCACCGACATATTCGATCAAGTGCGCGGCGGCTAGAGCGGACAGCAGCGGGCGGGTGTCGGCGGGGGATAGTTCGGCCAGTGCGGCGACGGCGGGGAGAGACAGGTCGGGTCCGAGATGTAGGCCGAGGCGCCGGAACAGGCGCGCTTGCGCGGGCGGGAGTCGCTGGTAGGACCAGTCAAACACGGCGCGAACGGCGGCCCGCTCGTCCTCGGTTTCGCTGAGAACCTCCAGACGGGTGTGGTCGTCGGCGAGTTCGGCGACGACATCGGTGACGGCCTGGTGTGGGAGGCCGGCGGCGCGGCTGGCCGCAATCCGCAATGCCAGCGGCAGCCGGGCGCACAGGCGGATCAGCTCGTCGACCGCGTCCGGCTCGGCGGCGACACAGTCGGCGCCGAGGATGCTGGCAGTCAGGTCGAACGCTTCAGATGGGGAGAGCACATCAAGGGGCAAGCGGCGGGCGGCGTCGGTAACGACCAGGCCTGTGAGACTGTCGCGGCTGGTCACCAGCACCATGCAACCGGGTGTGCCGGGCAGCAGCGGCCGGATTTGCTCGGCGTTGTAAGCGTTGTCCAGCACCACCAGTAGCCGTTTGCCTGTCAGCAGCGACCGAAGCAGCGCTGCCTGCTCGTCCAGGTCTGCGGGGATCGCACGTGGGGGGACGCCGAGTGCGCGCAGGAATCCGCCGAGGGCCTCACTGGCGGTGGTGGGGGTACCGGGGCCGTAGCCGCGCAGGTTGACGTACAGAGTGCCGTCGGGGAACCGGTCCTGGGTGCGACGGGCCCAGTGCAGGGCGAGAGTTGTTTTTCCGATCCCGCCGGCCCCGTCAATGACGGTTATCACCACCGACCTAGCTGTCTGCCCAGTAAGTCCGTCGTGGCTGGGATCGAGCGGGATCAGCGCGTCGAGAGCGGCCAGGTGCTCGGTGCGGCCGGTGAAGTCCCGCACTGCCGCAGGCAACTGCCGAGGCACCACCCCACCCCAACCCGAGCCAGAGCGGGGATGCCCGGCGCCTCGCCTGCTACGGCCCGGCAGTGTGGGACCGGATGGATAGGGGTGGTCGGGCAGGGTGATCCAGCCGGTGGTGTCGGCTTCTTTCACGGTGACCGCGGCGGGGTGCCAGGTGGCGGGTGCGGCGGCGGGAGTGTGGCGGATGACGTCGTCGAACAGCCCGTCGGAGGCGATGACCGCCAGCACGCCGGGTGAGGCGGCCAGGGCCGCCTTCAGCGGCGGGGCGTCGCACAGCCGGAACGTCCGGATCAGCGCGGCGGAAGAGATGCCGTGAGTGTCGTAGCTGACCTCGCCGGCGTGTAGCGCGACCCGTAGCCGGAGCCGCTGCGGCTCGGGGTGAGTGTCGTTGTGCACCCGCAACCGCGTTACGAGGGCCGGCAAAGCCGTTTCCACGAACGCAGTCTTGTCCGTGTCGACCGGGGTAAGTACGACGACAGCATCTCCACGCATCTCGCGGTAGCAGTCGTCCCATGGCACTCCGGCGGCGGCGAACGCTGCTTGCATGACCGCGTCGAGCCCGTTGCGCACTGCCTGCAGGTGCGGACCTGTCCGGCTCGGATCCCCGAATCCCTCGATGTCCGCGACCACGATCAGGTGATGTCGCGCCCCCGGCCCCCGCTGCGCCGCCATCGGTTGACCTTTCTCCCGTCCGCAAGAATTCAGGTTCTCACCACGTTCGCAAGGTGCGGGCGCGAGAGGTAGCCGCCGCACGGGGGTTAAGTAGTTCTGAACCTGTCGGCGACGCTACGCGAGGGTCAAACATCAACTTGCGCTGCTGAGAATCTCACCTAAATGTCGGTTAGGACATTCACGTGATAAGGCCAGTGAGATTACGACGCCAGTTTTGAGAACCTACATTCGAGCTGTCGGTGCCCTGGCCTACCGGAAGTCCCGGGACGGTGCGGTGACCATGGACAGGTCGATGGCCTCGAGACGGTCGGCCAGGAGAGTGACGACTCCTTCGGCGGTTTGAACTCGGCCGCGGATCAGCAAAGCGGAGCTGGTGCGGGCGATGACCCGCTGCCGGGTCCAGAGCCCGGGTGATACGAGGATGTTGGCCATGCCGGTCTCGTCTTCGAGGTTGAGGAACGTGATGCCGCCGGCGGTCGCTGGTCGCTGGCGGTGGGTGACGGCACCTCCAACCCAGACCCGGGTCCCGTCCTCGGCTTGCGTCAGCTCGGCGGCGGTCAGCGCGCCCCGCTTGTCAAGGTATTCGCGCAGGTACTCGACCGGGTTGCTGTCCGGCGAGACGCTGGTGGCCCACAGGTCGGCCGCCGTGACCTCGAACCGGGTCATCCCGGGCAGCGCGGGCGCGTCCAGGCCGGGCGCGAGACCAGGCAGGTGCGCGGGCCGGGTTGTTGCCGCGGCGCCGGCGGCCCATAGGGCCTGACGGCGGTCGGGGCCGAATCGGGTGAAGGCGCCGGCGGTGGCGAGTGCTTCGGCGGCGGTCTTTTTCAGCTGAATCCGGCCGGTCAGGTCACCGATGCTCGTGTAGGGACCGTGCGCTTGGCGTTCGGCGACGATCGCGCCGGCCACGTCGGCACCGACGTGGCGGACCGCGGCCAACCCCAAGCGGATCGCGACGCCGCCGGTGCTGTCCGGTTCGGGTTCGAGGGTGGCGTGGGCGAGGCTGGCGTTGATGTCCGGCTCCCGCACCAGGGCGCCGTGGCGGCGGGCGTCGGCGACCAGGGACTGCGGGCTGTAGAAGCCCATCGGCTGCGCGCGCAACAGGCCGGCGTAGAACGCGGCCGGGTAGTAGCGCTTGAACCACGCCGACGCGTACACCAGCAGCGCGAAGCTCATACTGTGCGCCTCGGGGAAGCCGTAGCCGGAGAAGGCGTGGATCTGCTCGAAGATCCGCGTCGCCATCTCGCGGTCGAGGCCGTTGCGCGCGCAGCCGTCGAAGAACCGCGCCATCAACGCGCGCATCTTCGCGCTTGACCGCTTGGCGCCCATGGCCCGGCGCAGCTGGTCGGCTTCGGCGCCGGTGAAGCTCGCGACGTCAACGGCCATCTGCATCACCTGCTCCTGGAACAGCGGCACCCCGAGCGTGCGGTCCAGGGAGCCGGCGAGCAGCGGGTGGGCGTGCTGCCACTCCTCCTCGCCGCGGCGGCGCCGGATGTAGGGGTGCACGGAGCCGCCCTGGATCGGTCCAGGCCGGATGAGGGCGACTTCGACGACGAGGTCGTAGAACTTCCGCGGCCGCAGCCGCGGCAACGTCGCCAGCTGCGCGCGCGACTCGACCTGGAACACCCCGACGGCGTCGGCTTCGCACAGCATGTCGTAGACGGCCGGGTCGGCCAGGTCGAGCTTGCCGATGTCCACTGTGGTGTCGTGGTGTTCGGCGACGAGGTCGATCATGTAGTGCAGGGCGGAGAGCATGCCAAGGCCGAGCAGATCGAACTTGACCAGCCCGACGGTCGCGCAGTCATCCTTGTCCCACTGCAAGATCGACCGGTCGGCCATAGACGCCCACTCGACCGGGACGATCTCCGACACCGGCTGCTTCGAGATCACCATCCCGCCGGAGTGGATACCCAGATGCCGCGGGAAGTCCTCGATCCGCCCGGCCAGGTCCAGCACATCGGCAGGGATCTCCCCGGCGCTCTGCTGTTTCGTCGCCGCGACGCCACCCCAACGGTCGACGAGCTTGCTGAAGGCGTCCTGCTGCCCAGGGCTGTGCCCGAGCGCCTTCGCCGCATCCCGCACCGCCGACGGCGCCCGGTAGGTGATGACGTTGGCGACCTGCGCGGCATGAAACCGGCCGTGTTTCTCGTAGACGTACTGGATGGCTTCCTCGCGGCGGTCGGACTCGATGTCGATGTCGATGTCCGGCGGCCCGTCCCGCTCCGGCGCCAGGAACCGTTCGAACAGCAGGTTCCACTTCACCGGGTCCGCGTGGCAGATTCCCAGGGCGTAGCAGACCGCGGAGTTCGCCGCCGATCCTCTGCCCTGGCAGAGGATGTTCGCGTCTTTGCAGAAGCGGACGATGTCCCACACGACGAGGAAATAGCCGGGGAAACCAAGGGTCTTGATCACGTCCAGCTCGTGCTCCAACTGCGCATACGCCCGCGGCGACTGCTCGCGGGTGCCGTAGCGGCTGGCGGCGCCGGCCCAGGTCAGCTCGGTCAGAAACGACATCTCGTCGTGCCCGGCCGGCACGTCGAACGGCGGTAGATCCGGGGCGACGAGCTGCAGGTCGAACGCCACCTCGACACCGAGCACCGCGGCGCGCCCGACGGCGCCGGGGTAGCGGCGCTCGAACCGGCGCCGCTGCTCCATCCCCGAGCGCAGGAACGCCTGCCCCGACGGCGGCCGCCAGCCTTCCAGATCCTCGGCTGCTCGTCGGGCCCGGACCGCGGCGACCGCGTCGGCGACCGGCGCGTCGCCGGGGCGGGCGTAGTGGACGTTGTTCGACACGACCGTCGGCAGCCGCAGGTCCCGGGCCAGCTCGTCGAGAACGTCGTTGGCCGCGTCGTCCAGCGGTAACCGGTGGTTGATCAGCTCGACGGCGACATGCCGGTGGCCGAACCAGTCGACCAGCCGGGTCAGCTCGGCCCGCGCGGCGGCCGGGCCGTGTTCGGTGAGGGCGCGGCGGACGGGGCCTTTGCGGCAGCCGGTGAGGACGACGACGTGCCCGGCCAGCTCGTAGACCACCTCCTCCAGGTCGTAGACCGGACGGCCCTTCGCCCCGCCCGCGATCTGGGCGTGGGAGATGACGCGGCAGAGCCGGTGGTAGCCCTCCTGCTGCCGCGCCAGGACCAGCAGGTGCGACCCGGCCGGGTCGGGTTCGCCGGCCTGCGGGGCGGGCAGGTCGAGTGAGAGTTCGGCGCCGAACCCGACCCGGACGCCGAGTTCGCGGGCGGCGTCGTTGAACCGGACCGCGCCGTACATGCCGTCGTGGTCGGTGAGCACCAGAGCGTCCAGCTCCAGCCGTGCGGCTTCCTCGACGAGGGTCTCGGGGTGGGAGGCGCCGTCGAGGAAGCTGAAGTTGGAGTGGACGTGCAGCTCGGCGTAGGGGGCTCGGAGGCGTTCGCCGCCGTCGTCGCGGCCGCGGCGGTCGCGCAGGTCGGCCGGGGCTCCGGCGTAACCGTCGCGCTTGCGCGACCAGGCGGGCGAGTCGCTGCCGTCGCCGGGGAAGGGGGCGCGGCCGGACGCGACCCGTTCGACCTCGGACCAGGGCACGTTCGGGTTGTTGAACGCCACGACGAAACTCCCACCACACCAAGATCGCCGTGGGAAGTCAGCGACAACAGTTCGAACGTATGTACTACGGTTTGTGTCTGTCGAGCTTGAGGGTCACGGCAGGGTCTGTCAACTGTGCCGACAGGCGATAGATGGCATCTGCAGACGGCAACTGGCGTCGTTCGGCAGCGTGCACTGCGGTCCTAAGCGGACAGCCGAAACTCCCTGTATGGCAACAATCACTCGATGGTTGCTGCCGTCGGCGCCGGGCGGAGACGCGTGGAGTGGCCGCGGCGATCAACGAGCGGCGGCGCGGAGCGGGTAGTCGCGTGACTACCCGCTCCGGCTTGGTCAGGAGCAGCAGCCCTCGGGCTGGGTGGCCTTGTCGACCTGACCGGTTTCCGCGTCGGGGGTGCAGCACGTGGCCGGGGTGGCGATGGCGGCGCTGTCGGTGCCGAAGCTCTGCGAGTCGGCCTTGACCGTGTATACCTCCCACGGTTCCTGGCCGGGGCCGTGCACCCACACCTTGTCCTGCACGGCGTAGCAGCAGGTGGTGTTGTCCTCGGTCAGAGTCTCCATGCCCTCGCCGGTCAGGCGCTTGCTTGCCTCGCTGACCTGGTCGGTGGATTCGACCTCGACGCCGAGGTGGTCCATGACCGTGGCCTGACCTGGCTCGCCTTCCAGTAGCACGAGCTTGAGCGCGGGCTCGGCGATGGCGAAGTTCGCGTACCCGGGGCGGAGCTTGGCCGGCTCGGTGCCGAACAGCTTCGAGTAGAAGTCGATCGAGCCTTCGAGATCTCCGACCCGCAGCGCGAGCTGAACCCGTGACATCCCGTCCTCCTTGGATAGACATCGGTCTAAGTAGTGACCCGACCAGATTGCCTCCTGGATAGATGGGTGTCAATATAGATGTATGCCGAAACAGCTGCCGATCGTCGCGATGGACGCCTGCTGCTCCCCGCTGGCCCGCGAACCGCTGAGCGAAGGTCAGGCCGTCGAACTGTCCAAGCTGTTCAAGGCTATGGCCGACCCGGTGCGCTTGCGCCTGCTGTCGATGATCGCCTCCCATGCCGGCAGTGAGGCGTGCGTGTGCGACCTGGCCGACGCCTTCGACCTGACCGGCCCGACCATCTCGCATCACCTCAAGGTGCTGCGGGAAGCCGGGCTGATCACCGGCGAACGGCGCGGGACCTGGGTGTACTACCGCGTGCACCCCGAGGTGCTGGCCCGTCTGTCCGCCGTACTGGTGCCGAGCGAGTCCGACGCAGTGAGTGCCTGACCCCCGGTCGCCTCTTCGGCCGGGGGTTGCGATCTCTGTTTGTCGAGGGTTACCGTCGCGGTCTATCGTTTATCGTCGATGAACGATGAAAGGCGCTGCCGTGCTGGACCGCGCTACCTCCGAGACCTACGCCGGCTGGTTCCGCGCTCTCGCCGAGCCGACGCGGGTGCAGATCCTCAGCCTGCTCGCCGCCGCCGACGCGCCCATGTCGGTCGGTGAGATCGTCGAGAAGGTGCCGGTGGGGCAGCCGACGGTGTCGCGCCATCTCAAGGTCCTGGCCGAGGCGCGTTTCGTGATCGCCGAACGCCACGGCACGTCGCGGCATTACCGGATCAACCCGCCCTGCCTGTCGTGCTTCCCGACCGCAGCCGACGTGGTCATGGGCCGCAGCGCCGTCCCGTTCATGGCCGTGACCTGCGAGCCTGACCGATGAACCCCGACCGCGACGCCGTCGGCGACCGCTACGCCACCGCAGCCCGCCGGGCCCTGGCCGGCGAGGGCACCGGCCTGCTCACCGGCGCCGGAGACGCCGACCGGCTCGGTGCGGTCCACTACGCCGGCGAGGACATGCCCGCCGCGGTGACCGCGACCAGCCTCGGCTGCGGCAACCCGCTGGCCGTCGCCGATCTGCACCCCGGCGAGACGGTGCTGGACCTCGGCTCCGGCGGCGGGCTCGACATCCTGCTCTCCGCCCGCCGCGTCGGCCCGGCCGGCCGCGCCATCGGCCTGGACATGACCGACGAGATGGTCACCCTCGCCCGGCGCCACGCCGAGCGGGCCGGTGTCACCAACGCCGAGTTCGTCAAGGGCGCCATCGAGCAGATCCCGCTGCCGGACGCCTCGGTCGACGTCGTGATCTCCAACTGCGTCATCGCGCTCTCGCCGGACAAGCCGGCCGTGTTCGCCGAGATCGCCCGCGTCCTGCGTCCCGGCGGCCGGCTCGGCATCACCGACATCCTCGCCGACGACACCGTCACCGACGCCGAACGCGCGGCCCGCGCCGATGCGGTCGAGTGCCTCGGCGGCGCCCTCACCGCCGAGGCGTACCGGGCGCTGCTGCGCGAGGCCGGGCTGGGCGGTATCGACGTCCGGGTCACCCACGAGGTCGGCGACAAGCTGCACTCGGCGATCATCCGCGCCGTCCGGCCGATGCCGATCAGCATCGTCGCGTTGACCGCCGAGCACGCCGGGCAGGTCCTGGCGGTCTACCAGGCCGGGCTCGACACCGGGGACGCCAGCTTTGAGACGACCGCGCCCAGCTGGGCCACCTGGGACGCCGCGCACCTGCCGGAGCACCGCTGGGTGGCGCTCGACCCGGCCGGGACGGTTCTCGGCTGGACTGCGGTCAGTGCGGTGTCGGCCCGCTGCGTGTATGCCGGGGTCGTCGAGCACAGCGTCTACGTCCACCCGCGAGAACACGGCCGCGGTGTCGGGCACGCCCTGCTGCGGGCACTCATCGACTCGACCGAACAGGCCGGGATCTGGACGATCCACAGTGGAATCTTCCCGGAGAACACCGCGAGCCGGGCCCTGCACCGCCGCGCGGGCTTCCGCGAGATCGGCACCCGCGAACGCGTCGGCTGCCACCACGGCCGGTGGCGCGACGTCGTCATGATCGAACGTCGCAGCACGGCCGTCGGCCGCTAGGTCTGGGCGTCGGGCAGGGTGAGCTGGGCCTGATGGAACTCGAAGTGCCGGGCGGGGAAGCGGTAGAGGTCGGCGACGGTCATGTAGTCGGCGAAGAACGGGTCCCACCGGGTCGGGTAGTGCATGCCGCGGGCGAGGCCGGCGTCGGTTTCGCGGTCGAGGCGTCGGTGCTGCGCGGCGACCGTCCGGTCCAGCAGCGCGTCCATCGACCGCCGCGGCAGGATCGTGCCGCCGAGCCAGGAGCCGGCGAAGTTCACCGCGTCAAACGGCGTCGTCGCCGCGTCGAGCAGCCGGGCGAAGCGGCGGCTCGCGCCGGCCGGAAGGCGGTCGAAGAGCCGGGCCAGCGTCAGCAGGGCGCGCATGATCAGGTAACCGAGCAGCATGTGGAACAGCAACTGCCGGTTGGTCCAGCGTGTCCCGGCGCTGCGGCGCCGCAGCTCGGCGTAGCCGGCGGTGTCCAGGAGCCGGTGAAACCTACGCCGCGTCCGCTCCATGTCCTGATGCACGACGCGCTTGTCCATCCTGGAAGTGTCCGCCGCGGAACGCCCGGTGGCCAGGCTCAGCCAGTCCGGCGGACCCAGGCTTGGGTGGCGGTCTGGACGGCGTCGAACGGGCTGCCCAGCGGCGGGGTGTAGGACGGATCGAGATCTTCGATGTCGTCGACAGTCATGCCGTGGTGGATCGCGGTGGCGTAGGTGTCGACGCGCTTGTGCACGGCGCTCTCGCGGTGCCCGACGAGCTGGGCGCCGAGCAGGCGGCCGGTGTCGGTGTCGCCGGTGATGCGGATGTGGATCGGGCGGGCACCTGGGTAATAGGCCTTGTGATCGTCGGCCACGGTCTCGATGGTGACCGGCCGGAAGCTGGCAGCTTCGTGGTCGCGCAGGCCGGTGCGCGCGATCGCGAGGTCGAACACCTTCAGCACCTGCGTGCTCAGCGACCCGGCGAACTCGCGGTCGCCGCCGAGCGCGTTCTCCCCGGCCACCCGGTCCTGCTTGTGTGCGGTTGTGCCCAGCGGCAGGTAGGCGTCCTGGCCCAGGAGCCGGTGATAGGTGTGCACGCAGTCCCCGGCGGCGAAGATCCCGTCGACGTTGGTGCGCATGCCGCGGTCGACGGCGATCGCGCTGCGAACGCCGAGCTTCACGCCCGCGGTTTCGGCGAGCGCGGTGTCCGGGCGGACGCCGACCACGACGAGCACGACGTCGGTGTGCTTCTCGAACCCGTTGCTGCCACTAACTTTCAGCCCGGACGTAGTCTGCTCGATGCGATGGACGAGCGTGCCGGTGCGGATGTCGACGTCGTGAGCGCGGAGCTCCTCGGCGACCAGCGTCCCGAGTTCCGGGTCCACGGTGGACAACACCTGCGGGAGCTGTTCGACGAGAGTGACGTCGATACCACGGGTACGTAGGGCTTCGACCATCTCCAGGCCGATGTAGCCGGCGCCGACGACCACGGCCGAGCGGGGGTTGCGGTCGAGGGTGGCGGTGAGGGCGAAGGTGTCGTCCATGGTGTGCAGCAGGTGCACGCCCTCGGCGGGACCGAGGGTGTCGAGGCCCTCGATCGGCGGGCGGATCGGAACCGCGCCGGTGTCGATGACGAGCTGGTCGTAGCCGAGCTGCTCCTGGCGGTGGTCACCGGCGACGGTGACGGTCCGCCTGTCCGGGTCGATGGCGACCGCGCGGGTGTTCAGTCGCAGGTCCAGGCCGGCGTTCTCCAGGTCGGCGCGGGTGCGGTGGGCGAGGGTTCGCCAGTCGGAGACTTCGCCGGAGACGTGGTACGGGATGCCGCAGATGGAGAAGTTCGGGTATTCGTCCGCGACCACGAGCAGCGGCCGCACGTCCGGGGCGAGCTCGTGGACGCGCAGGCCGGCGCTGATCCCGGCGTCGCTGCCCCCGATCACCAGCACACGGGTCATGACCATGCCTTTCCCTCGTCCCGCGGGCGCCGGTTGACACCCGTGCATTCATTCAACCATGATTGAGTCAATGAACGTTGAGTGGACTTCCGAGCTGCGGGCCCGCGCCCAGGTGCATGCCGCCCTGGGCGAACCGGCGCGCCTGGCGATCGTCGACCGGCTGGTCCTCGGCGACGCCTCGCCCACCGAGCTCGGCCAGGACCTCGGCCTGCCGAGCAACCTGCTGGCGCATCACGTGAAGCTGCTGGAGCAGGCCGGCGTGCTGGAGCGATCCCGGTCCGAAGGCGATCGCCGCCGCACCTACCTGCGGCTGCGCCCGGCGTCGCTGGCCGGGCTGCGGCCCACCGGACGGCGCTCGGCGCCGCGGGTGGTGTTCGTCTGCACCCACAACTCGGCGCGCTCCCAGCTGGCCGCCGCGCTCTGGACCAGTCAAAGCCCAGTGCCCGCAGCCTCGGCGGGCACGCATCCGGCCACGACGGTCCATCCCCGCGCGGTGGCCGTGGCCCGCGCCCGCGGCCTGTCGCTGGCGCAGGCCCGCACCTCCCGCGTCGAGGAGATCCTGCACGAAGACGACCTGGTCGTCGCGGTCTGCGACAACGCCCACGAGGACCTCGGCGCCCGGGCCGGCGACCGGCTGCACTGGTCGGTCCCCGACCCCGCACGCACCGACACCGACGCCGCGTTCGACCAGGCCTTCGCCGACCTCGCCGACCGGATCACCCGGCTCACCCCCGCCGTCCACCTCCCTGGAGAGCAGACCGATGACTGACATCGAACGCCCCGACACCCCCACCCTGAGCATCGACCAGCAGCTCGCGCTCCGGACCGCCGCGGCCCGCCTGCACGGCGAGTTCGACGGCATCTTCGCCACCGAGACGATCGAACAGTTCCTGCACAGCAGCTACGACCAGTTCGCCGGCCACAGCACCATCCCGAACTTCCTGCCCCTGCTGGCCGAACGGTTCGCCCGGCTGCGCCTGCGCGCGCTGGCGAAGGTCGAGGGCCACCACGACGGCAAGCCGACCGTGCTGTTCCTGTGCGTGCACAACGCCGGACGCAGCCAGATGGCCATGGGCTTCTTCCAGCACCTCGCCGGCGACCGCGCCCTGGCCTGGTCCGGCGGATCCGAACCGGGTCACGAGATCAACCCGTCGGCGATTCAGGCGATGCACGAACGCGGCATCAACATCGCCACCGAATTCCCCAAGCCCTGGACCGACGAGATCGTCCGCGCCGCCGACGTCGTCATCACCATGGGCTGCGGCGACGCCTGCCCCATCTTCCCCGGCAAGCGCTACCTGGACTGGGAACTCGACGACCCGGCCGGCAAGAGCGTCGACGACGTCCGCCCGGTCCGCGACGAGATCGAACGCCGCGTCCGCGGCCTGCTCGACGAACTCGGCGTCCCCGCCCTCACCTAGCCCTCCGCACCTGACGCGACGACATCCGTTGCCCGCCAAGGAGAACCACATGGAACAGCCGCGGACCCGCAAGCTGGTCGCCGAATACCTCGGCAGCATGCTGCTGGCCGCGCTGGTGATCGGATCCGGAATCGCCGCCCAGCGGCTCTCGCCCGCCGACACCGGCCTGCAGCTGACCGAGAACGCCGCCGCGACCGCCGCCGGCCTGTTCGCGCTCATCCTGATGTTCGGGCCGATCAGCGGCGCGCACTTCAACCCCGTCGTGTCCTTCGTCGACGCCGCGTTCGGCGGCCTGCCCTGGCGCCACGCGCTGGCCTACCTGCCAACCCAGATCGCCGGGTGCATCAGCGGCGCGGTCCTGGCCAACCTGATGTTCGCCACCACCCCGGTATCGATCAGCACCACCCACCGCGCCACCGCCGCACACGGCCTGGCCGAAGTCGTCGCCACCGCCGGGCTGATCCTGATGATCTTCTCGCTCGTCCGGTCCGGCCGCGCCGAGCGCGCACCGGCCGCGGTCGGCGCCTACATCGGCGCCGCCTACTGGTTCACCAGCTCCACCAGCTTCGCCAACCCCGCCATCACCATCGGCCGCATGTTCAGCGACACCTTCTCCGGCATCGCCCCGGCCTCGGTGCCCCTGTTCCTCGCCGCACAGATCCTCGGCGGCGCGCTCGCCCTGCTCGGCGTCCGCGTCCTCTACCCCGGGATGAAGCCCGCGCAAGCCGCCGACGTGGTCGTCCCGCACGTCGCCGCCACCAGCCGCTGAACCAGCCACCGACCCGCCTCGGCAAGGACGCAGCCATGCACCAGCGCATCGACCGCGACGTCGGCGCCGACCGCATCGTGGCCCAGCTCGCCTACCGCTACGACGGCCAGTTCGACCGCGACCGCATCGACACCCTCTTCCACGACAGCTACGACCGGCTCGCCGACACCGCCCGCGTCACCGTCTTCCTGCCCACCCTCGCCGAAAAACTCACCGTCCAACGCCTTGACGCTCTCGCCCAAGCCGACGGCAAGATCGCCAAACGCGTGCCGGAGATCCTCTTCGTCTGCGTCGGCAACGCCGGCCGCTCCCAGATCGCCGCCGCCCTCGCCCGCCACCACGCCGGCACCCGCGTGCACATCCGCACCGCCGGCTCCAGCCCGCACGAGGAGATCTACCCCGAAGTCGAGCAGATCATGACCGACACCGGGCTGTCGCTGGCCGAGGAGTTCCCGAAACCCCTCACCAACGAAGTCCTCGCCGCCGCCGACGTCGTCGTCACCATGGGCTGCGGCGAACACTGCCCCGTCCTGCCCGGCCGCCGCTACGAAGACTGGCCCATCGCCGACCCCGCCGGCCAACCCGCAGCACGCATCCGCGCCATCCGCGACGACATCGACCACCACGTCCACGCCCTGCTCGCCGAACTCCTCCCCACTTCCATCTGACCCATCAGCGCACGACGACCGGGCATCGCCAGGAGCCGACGCCCGGAAGGGGACGTCCGCGCGCTGCACGACCGGGTGGCAGTCGCTCGCGTGGCAGCTATTTCATTCGGCAGATCCCGCATGCGAGGGCATGCTGGTCCGGTGGACTCACTCGCCGGAGAAGCCGAAGCAGGTCAGCGACTGAAAGCACAAGCCCTGCGCGACTTCCAGCCGGTCCCCGAAGAGATGCGCGAAGATCCTCGCCCGGGCTACGAGCTGCGGTTGAGCCCGGAGGACACCCCGGTCCCGGCCTTGCTCAAGTACGCGCTCAAGCTCATCGGGCTGCCCTCGGACGGCCCGGGGGAGAAGGTCGCGTGGTGGGTCGACTTCCTGTATCAGGGTGAGTGGTGTCAGCTGGCTCATCGGAAGTTCGGCGTCCGGCTGACCCTGGCAACGGAGGCGTCGAAAGACGACGCGGCCAAGAAGATGGGGCGGATCGTCAAGCAGCTGCGGTCGTCCCTGAGCGTGGTCGAGAAGCTGATCGAGGACGCCGCACCCGACCTCCTGGGCGCCGGGAACGCGACCGTGGTGAACCAGCACTCGTCCCTGCGGGACGCGTACGAGTACTTCCGGGAGCGGGCCCTCAACCCGGCCGTCATCGCGGACAAGACCACCGTCATCGAGCACGAGGGCGGCGCCACGGGAACGTCGTTCGAGAGCGGCGCCATCCGCATGCACATGAACGCGTTCCACGACATGGTCGCGGCGATCACGGCCTACTTCAGCCTCGTGGAGCACGTCCTTGTCCTCGCCTTGCCGTTCAGCGGGTTCGACCCGGCCAACGACAACCTGACGACGATCATCGGGTGGCGATGGGGTGAGAAGTTCGGGCGTCTGCTCGGCACCGACGGGGACGCCAGCAAGTATCGGCAGCGCCTGACCGAGGTCGTCGAGCGATGGCGCAACCCGTACTCGCACGGAGGGTTCGAGAAGGGCCAGGGCGCTACCGTCTACCTGCATACGCCCGGTGTGGAGGCTGCCGTCCCCATCGGACTGACGAAAGTGGCCAACAGCCCGCTGTTCTCGCTGCTGCCGACGAATGAGACGGACGTCGCCGAGGTCTTCGATCTCTTCGACGAGATCGACACGTGGCTGAAAACCACGATGCCCAGGGCAATGCAGTGGATCGACTCGGGCCTGAACGTCCGCTTCGACGAGACGTTCCGTTCCGAGGTCGGCGCCGCACGTACTGACGAGGAGTTCGAGTATCTCCTCGAACGCGCCGACGATCACCAGAGCATGCTGGACAACATGGACTTCTGATCATGCGCCCGGTCCAGGGGCAGTAGCCCCGGTTCGCGGCCGGGTCCGGGCGTCAGTGACGTCGCGCGGTGCGGCAGAGCCCGTATCGATGGCGTGCTCGGTCTCGGTCCGCAGGTCGGCGAAGGCGTCGAGCAGGTCGAACACGTGCCCGCCGCGCCCGGCCCGCTGGGGCTTGTCGAGATAGAACATCAGCCGGTGCACGACCCTGACGAACGGGCGGTCCGCCGGCGTGGTCGCGGCGCGGAAGAGCGGCGCGGTGAGGTAGTCGCCGCGGGTCATGACCGCCCAGAGCACCAGCGACGTCGCGCGGTGCTTGTCCGGGCCCCAGTCGGTCGTGAGGAGCCGGTTGCGCGCCAGCTGCTTCGCCTGAAGCGGCACGGTGACCGAGGTCCAGGTCTCGGGAGGAATCAGCCAGTCCGCCAGTGCCTGCCGGCGGGCCCGGTAGTCGGCCTCGGGCGGGTCGGCGGTGAGCCGGTCGATGACCGCGCTGAGGGCGGCTTCGAGGTCGGCGCGCCGGTCGTGCCGCTCCGCCCAGCCGCGTACGGCGTGCCGGGCGGCGTACCCCCAGCCGGGCGGGACGTCGAGCACCGCGGCCGCGCGCGCGAGGCTCAGACCGGTCGCCGCCTGCGTCACGGTGATCGACGCGAACCGGCTGAGGGCACGCCGCAGTATCGCCGGAGCCCCGAGATCCCACAGCGGTTGCAGGTAGTGCTCAGGCAGGCGCTGGGGGATCCGGCGCAGCTCGAGCCGCAGCGGACGCAGGTCGAGCCACAACTGTGCCCCGCAGCCCACCACCGGCCAGAGGACGGGGCGCGCGCGTCCGCTTGCGCCGCCGCGGGACGGAGGTCGGCGCAGCGGGTCGCGGTGCGGGCAGATTCGCGGTGAGGTGGGCACCCGCGGCCGTGCGCACCCGAGGTGAGCAGTGCTGGAGGAACTGCTGGAGCTCGCGGAACCAGATGCTGTCCCCGGCCACCGAGGCGACCAGCTCGGCGAGTGCATCAGGGTTCGAGCGGACCTGGTCGGCGAGCGCCAGCAGGTGCCCGCAGGTGCGCGGGTCCTCGGCGGGGCCGCCGCGCAACCGCAGATCGCCGGCCTGCTTCCCGGCCTCGCGCAGCCGGGCCATCTCGCGATCGAGGCTGACGACGTGCTCGTCGATCAGGCCGAGGTCCAACTCGGGGTGTGCGTGCTCGGCGGCGAGCGGCCAGGACCGGCGGGCCAGCCGCATGGACCGCGACGTGGTGATCAACCCGGTGCAGGTGCGATCGATAGCGTTACAACTCACCGGAGAACTGACGCCGGCGAGTGTGCTCGCCGTGGCCGATGTCGTCGATCACGCCGCGCCGGGCTTGTCCGCGCTGGTGCTGGGCCTGCGTGCGCTGGACCTGCTGTCGGTATCAGGGCTGCGTCCACTGACCGCGCTGTCCGGGAAACTCGCCCTTGATGGGGTTCGCTGTTGCGTCGTGGTGCAGCCTGGTACTGCCACGGCGGCCGTATTCGAAGGCGCCGACGCGCATGACGTACTGCCGTCATTCCCGGACGTCGAGCAGGCCCTGTCCGAAACCACCACCGACACCGAGGTCGTGGCACAACCGTTCGAGATGCTGACCCGGGCCCTGCTGGGCACCCGGACCGTCGGCGGCGCGCTTCAGCACGTGGTCGATGCCACCGCGGTCGCGATCCCCGCCGCCGCGGTGGTGAGCGTGACACTGCGGTCCTCGGAAGGTGAGGTGTTCACGCCCGTGCACACCGACGGTGCGGCCGCCGACCTCGACCGGGTGCAGTACGCCACCGGTCGCGGGCCGTGCCTGGACTCGGCCGACCCCCGCGGCCCGGCATATGCCGCCAGCCACGACCTGGAAGCCGAGCGGCGGTGGCCAGAATTCGCCGCCGCGGCCGCCGCGGCGGGTTACCGGGCCGTGCACTCCACCGAGGTGCTGCCCGGCGCCGGCCCGGGCCGTTCGACCGGGGCGCTGAACATCTACTTCATCGACCCCTACACCCTCGACGACACCGACCGGCACACCGCGTTGCTGCTGGCCACCCACGCCGCCCTCGCCTTGGCACACGCGCGCAGCACCGAGCTCGCCGACCTCAACGACATCCGGCTGCACCAGGCAATCGACACCCGTGACGTCATTGGCCAGGCCAAAGGCATCTTGATGCATCGTCAGGGCATCACTGCCGATGAGGCGTTCGCGTTGCTGCGCGCCACGTCCCAGAACCTCAACGTCAAGCTCGTTGACATCGCTCGCAATCTCGTCGACCGCCACTCCGAGCTGGACAGGTGACGTCGCCGTAAGGGCCGTCTTGAGACTTTCGCTTGTCACGGCGGCAACGGATGCCGGCTTGGCGTGGCCTCGGCTCGATCGCGGTCACCGTGTTGAGGTCGTGTGCGTACGGCGTGCGTGATCTTCGAGAAGGACGCGCGGGTCGAGAGTGGCGGTGGCCAGCTGGGTGGCGATGTCGGACATCCGGGCAGAATGGGACCGGCAGTAGCCGCGCAGCACGTCGAACGTGTCGTCCATGTCGAGGCCGCCGGCATGGAAGAGCACGCCCTTGGCCTGTTCGATGGTGACTCGGCTGTTCAAGGCGGTCTGCAGCTGTTCGGTGAGGACTTCGCCGCGGCGGATGGCGCGTTCCTGCAGGATGCCGATCGTGGCGGTGTCGGCCAAGGCCCGGGCGAGCTGCAGGTCCGCTGGGGAGAGCGTTCCGGTGTGCAGGCCGAACAGGTTGAGCGCCCCGATGACTTCGCCGCGCAGCCGCATCGGTACCGCGTGCACGGAGGCGAAGCCCTGAGCCCGGGCTTGCGGGGTGAAAGTGGGCCACCGTCGGCGTGAGGTGGACAGGTCGGCGATCAGGACGGGTTCGCCGGTGCGGAAAGCGTCCATGCACGGGCCTTCGTTGGCTTGCAGCGGCGGCGTCCAGCAGGTCCACGCAGTGTTCGACGAGCCGGTGCAAGACGTCGACGACGTCGTAGTCGGCTACGAGGGTGTCGGCCATCTCGACGAACGCCCCCACCATCCGGGCTTCCCGGGCTGTCGCAGTCGGGGATGTGTCGGTCATCGTCGCTGTCTCCTGTTTCTTCGCATACCAACGTGAGGCGCCGGGCGGCGGTGTCACTCGCCGATGTCGCGGGGGTGCAGCCGTCTGGTGACGAGGTCGGCGGCGATTTGGTCGACCAGCCGGCCGGTGGCGAACGCGTAACCTCGCAGCCGCGCGAGTGCCTGGTCGGCCGGGATGGCGTGCTCGGCGATGAGGATGCCGGTGGCCTGGTGGACGCGTTCGCGGTCGTTGGGCACGGCCATCAGTGACGTCTCGTCGACGTCCGGGTCGTGCAGGGGTGGACCCGCCAGGGCGGTGGCGGCGATGTCGGCGATCTGCAGTGCGATGGCGAGGTCCGGTGGTGTGAGCCAGCCGGGGGTGCGGCGGTAGAGGTCGATGGCGCCGACTCGGACAGCTCCACGGACCAGGGGGAAGGCGAAGATCGCCCCGACCGGCTGGTCGGTCATTTGCGCGGCGAACACGGGCCAGGCGGTGGCCGCGTCGGTGGCCAGGTCGGCGACGAGGACGGGGCGGCCGGTGGTGAAGGCTTCGAAGCAGGGGCCTTCGCCGAGGCTGAACTGCAGGGTCTCGATGTGGTCGACGACCTCGTCGCTGGCGTAGAGCGTTTCCCGGTGTCCGGTGCCGGCGCGGGTCATCAGCGAAACCGATGCGCCATCGACCGGCAGCAGCTCCGCGCAGGCGCGGCACAACCGGCCCAGCGGGATCATGACGTCGGTGTGCTCGCGTAGCGCGGCTCGGACCTCGGCACGTAGCCGGCCCAAAGCAGCCTCGTGTGCGGTCACCGCGGACCCGCAACGCCGAGGTGTGCCGGGTGACGCGGAATGACCGGGAAACGGCCGGGATGCATGGGGCCAACCTTCGCCTGGGTCGTGCTCGGCTGCGAGAACTCCCGGCGGTGACAGGTTCAAGGCCCACACCAAGACGCACTGACTGTGCTGCCGCGGACGCGCGGCCGATCGACCGAGGGCGCGCCGCGATCAGTTGGTGACAGTTCGGTGTTCCGGTTGCTCGGCGCGTTGGATCCGAAGAGCCGCCGACCGGATCCGGTAGGGGTAACCCGGCTCTCTGGGACACGGGCGTAGGAAGTGTCACGCCCGCAGCACGATCGTTGGCGCTTCGCCGGACAGCCAGCTGAGGGCCGCGCCGAGCGTGGGGTGCACCGCCAGCCGGGACTCGAATCCGCAGGCGGTGATCGCCCGCAGGACGATCCAGTGGTCGCTGACCATAGCGCACGAGGCGCCCGCCGATCGGGCCGCGCCGGTGACGTCGAGCAGGATCCGTAGGGTCCCGGCCGAGCAGAAGGTCACCGCGGTCAGGTCCACGATCAGTGCCGAGCTCGAGGCGACGCCGGCCAGGAGATGTCGGCGCAGGTCGTCGGCTACGGCGGCGTCGAGTTCGCCGGCGACGGCGATGATGGTGGTGTCGCCGATGGTGTGGACGGTGATGGTCATTCTGCCCGGAAGCGGAATGGTGTTGTCCTGCAGCATGATCGGCCTCCTTGTACGGGCGGAGGCATGAGGTGCAGGAGACGCGCGGCGCACCGGCCTCTCACCCGTGGGCGTACTACGTGAACCCTGGGCGGGGCGGCGGCTGCCGAATGAACCGCGACACGAGGATCTTACGCCCGCGCGACTCGTTCGGCGCAAGGAAACGCCCGATTGGGGCTGTGTGAGTGACACTCGACGTCGAACAGACGAAACGTCATGGCGCTGAGGGTGTTTCGGATGACGCGACCCCGAGCTCGTCAAGGGAACCAGCGCCGGGGTGCGGTCGGCCACCGCACCCCGGCAGCTTTCAGCCGCGGAGGTTTTCCTGTGCACGGTCGGTGACCTCACCGGTCGCCGACCGGGCTTCGTCCGTCACGGTCGAAGCCGAGTCCGCGGCTTCCGAGCGCACCGACTCGACCGCGTGTTGTGCGGGCTCGCGCAGGTTGTCCTTCAGATCCTCGGCTACCTGCTGGGCCACTGGAGCCAGCTGGTCCTTCGCGACGTCGGTCACCTGCCCGGCGAGGCGGCGCTCCGGTTCGCTGGCCGGTAGCAGCGACGAGACGAGCCAGCCGGCGCCGAAGGCGATCAGGCCGGCGGCGAGCGGGTTGCCCCGGGTGCCGTGGCGGATCGACTGCGGGGCGCCGGTGACGGCTTCGCCGGCCGCGTGTGCCTTGTCCGCGGCGCTGGAGGCGACGGAGCCGGCCTTGTCCCCGATGGTCGACGCCTGCTCGGAGGCTGTGCCCATGACGCGGTCCTTGGCCCCGCTCAGCGCCGTCTTCATCCGGCCGACCCGGCGCTCGACGACACGTCCCGGGCTCACCTTCTCGGTCAGCGCGTTGACGTCGGTACTCAGGTTCCGTTGCGTGCCTTCGATCTCACGGCGGATCCGGTCGGGTTCGGTCATGGTCGTTCGCCTTTCACTGCGCTCGGAACCTGCTGCAGGGTTTCGACGGTGCGTTCCGGTTTGGGGTTGACGCGGCGGAGTTCGCGGCGCCCGGTCGCGTAGAGGACGGCGCCGATCACGATCCACACGGCCGCGACGATGAGCGCGGCCCAACCCGAGTCGAGCACGTTCGCGAGGCCCTGCCACAGGGCCACGGAGAGGAACAGCAGGATCATGTAGCCGGCGAAGCCCGCGCCGCCGAGCATGCCCGCGCCCTTCGCGGCTTTGCCGGCTTCGGTCTTCACTTCGGCCTTCGCCAGTTCCACCTCTTGCCGGACCAGGGTGGAAACGTCCTTCATGACGTTGGACAGCAGATCGCCGACCGAGACGTCGGCGACGTCGACGGGATCGTCCGACCGCGGCGCGGGACCGGGTGGCCGGGTCATCGCCGCACCGGGCCCGGCTCGGTGAAACCGGCTCCGCCGCCGGGCGCCGGGGACTCGGGCACCTGCGGCGCGGTGTAGCCGGCGGGGGCGACGGGCGGCGCCGCCGGGACACCGGGACCGGACGGCTGCGGAAGCGCGGCCGGGGGCGCCGCACCGCCCGGCTGCGGCAACGCGTGCTGCGGCGCGGCCGACGGGATCGGGGTGGTCGCGGCGGGACCCGGGTGCGGGGCTGGCTGGTCCGGCCGGGTGTCGCCGGACGGCTCCTGCTGCTGGGCGACCACCCCACGGGTCAAGCGGCCGACGAGGGCACCGGCGACGACCGCGCCGGCGAGGAACGCGCCGGGCCGGCGGCGGGCGAAGCGCCGGACCTCGTCCAGCAGGTCGCCGGGTTCACGGTGCTCCAGCCAGTCCGCGACCGTGCGGGTGCGCCCGGACACCTGGCGCACGACGTCGGAAGCCACGCCGGGGGAGTCGGTCTGCTCGGCCATCCGGTCGAGCTGGCCGGCGAGCTCGTGCAGGCTCTGCGCGGCTTTGTGCTGCCCGTCCCGCGCCTGTGACTCCAGTTGCTCGCGAGCTTCGCCGAGCAGGTCGCGTGCTTCGTGCTGCGCGTGCGCAGCCACGTGTTTGACCTCTTCGGCAGCGGTCTGTGCCACCTGGCCGCCACGATCGACGGCGGTCGAGGCCACGTCCTTCGCGGCTTCGGGTGTCGACGGCGGTTCGCCGCCCGATCCGTGTGTCATCGCAACCTCCTGCGGGACAAGCATTTCCGGTGACGCGACTGCGGCCACCGGGTCGGTAGGGCAGCGGTCTACCCGGAGCGCACCCGGCTAAACGGGCAGCCGGGACACCGGCACGACGAGCGCACGATCCGGCCCGTCGCGGACGATCACGGGCGAGGCGGGCAGGTGCTGTGCGCCGGCGCGACCGGAGCCCGGCGATGCTTGCGCGGTGCCGGGCTCCGGTCGCGCCGGACGGAACCGGACCCGGCCGGTCCACAGTGGACCAGCCGGGTCCGCCCGGAGGAGATCAGGCCAGGTCGAACCGGTCGGCCTCCATGACCTTGACCCAGGCCGCGACGAAGTCGGTCACGAACTTCTGCTGCGCGCGTTCGCCGGCGTAGACCTCGGACAGGGCCCGCAGCTGGGAGTTCGACCCGAAGACGAGGTCGACCGCGGTGGCGGTCCACTTCACCTCGTCGGTGGCCACGTCGCGGATCTCGTAGACGTGCTCCTCCGACTCCGCCGCTTTCCACCGGCTGCCGGGGGACAGCAGGTGGGTGAAGAAGTCGTTCGTGAGGGTGCCGGGCCAGTCGGTGAGGACGCCGTGCCGGACGCCGCCGGCGTTGGCTCCGAGCGACCGCAGGCCGCCGACCAGCACCGTCATCTCCGGCGCGGTCAGGTCGAGCAGGTACGCGCGCTCGACCAACTGCACCTCCGGCGGCAGCTTGTCGCCGGCACGCAGGTAGTTGCGGAACCCGTCAGCGCGCGGCTCCAGGACCCCGAACGACTCGACGTCGGTCTGCTCCTGGGCGGCATCGGTACGCCCCGGGCGGAACGGCACCGTCACCTCGGAACCGGCGTCGCGGGCCGCCTTCTCGACCGCGGCCGAGCCGGCCAGCACGATCAGGTCGGCCAGCGAGATCTTCGCGTCACCGGCGTCGTTGAACGCGCGCTGGATGCCCTCGAGGGTGTCCAGGATCGTGGCGAGCTGCTCGGGCTGGTTGACCTCCCAGCCGCGCTGGGGCTCGAGGCGGATCCGGGCGCCGTTGGCGCCGCCGCGCTTGTCGGTGGAGCGGAAGCTCGCGGCGGACGCCCACGCCGTGCCGACCAGCTGCGCGACCGTCAGACCGGACTCCAGCACCTTCGCCTTGAGGGCGGCGACGTCTTCGTCACCGACGAGGTCGTGATCGACCGCGGGCACCGGGTCCTGCCACAGCTGCGGCTCGGCGACCCACGGCCCGAGGAAGCGGCCGACCGGGCCCATGTCGCGGTGCAGCAGCTTATACCAGGCCTTGGCGAACGCCAGCGCGAACTCGTCGGGGTGCTCCAGGAAGCGGCGCGAAATCTTCTCGTACGCCGGGTCGACGCGCAGCGCCAGGTCCGTCGTGAGCATCGTCGGCTTGTGCTTGCGGGCCGGGTCGTGGGCGTCGGGGATGATCTCCTCGGCGTCCTTGGCGACGTACTGCTTGGCTCCGCCCGGGCTCGTGGTGAGCTCCCACTCGTGGGCGAAGAGGATCTCGAAGAAGCGGTTGCTCCACTGCGTGGGGACGTCGGTCCACGTCACCTCGAGACCGCTGGTGATCGTGTCGTTGCCGGCGCCGCTGCCGTGGGTGTTCAGCCAGCCGAGGCCCTGCGCTTCCAGCGGAGCGCCTTCGGGCTCGGGGCCGATGTGGTCGTCGGCGACGGCGGCGCCGTGGGTCTTGCCGAAGGTGTGGCCGCCGGCGATGAGGGCCACGGTCTCTTCGTCGTTCATCGCCATCCGGGCGAAGGTCTCCCGGATGAAGTGGGCCGCGGCGGCCGGGTCCGCGTTGCCGCGCGGGCCTTCGGGGTTGACGTAGATGAGGCCCATCTCGGTCGCGCCGACGTCGGGGATCATTTCGCTGTCGGTGGCGTAGCGCTCGTCGCCGAGCCAGGCGTCCTCGGGTCCCCAGAAGATCTCTTCGGGCTCCCAGGTGTCGACGCGGCCGAAGCCGAAACCGAAGGTCTTGAAGCCCATCGACTCCAGGGCGACGTTGCCGGCGAGGACGAGGAGGTCGGCCCACGAGACCTGCTGGCCGTACTTCTCCTTGACCGGCCACAGCAAGCGGCGCGCTTTGTCGAGGTTGGCGTTGTCGGGCCAGCTGTTGAGCGGGGCGAACCGCTGGCCGCCGTCACCGGCGCCGCCGCGGCCGTCGTGGATGCGGTAGGTGCCCGCGGCGTGCCAGCTCATCCGGATCATCAGGCCGCCGTAGTGGCCGAAGTCGGCGGGCCACCAGTCCTGCGAGGTGGTGAGGACGTCGGTGATGTCGCGTTTCAGCGCCTCGACGTCGAGCTTCGCGAACTCCTTGGCGTAGCTGAAGTCCTCACCCAGCGGGTTGCCCTTCGAGGAGTGGGCGTGCAGCACGGACAGGTCGAGCTGGTTGGGCCACCAGTCCTTGTTCGTGCGCGGTCGGCCGCCCGTCTTGGGGGTCGGAGAATCGATCGCCGGGTTCTCGCTCTCGCTGCCGTGCGAGGTCACGGAGTCCGGTGCGACCGGGCAACCGGCCGCTGCCTTTTCGTCCACGCCCTGGGCGCTGGACGGGCCGTTGTCCTGGGTGGAGCTCATCGTTTTCCTTCCGCGGGCGGATCATTCGGTGTGTGGCCGGCCGTGCACGCGGGGCAGGTGCCCCAGTACACGACCTCCGCCTCGTCGATCACGAAACCGTGGTCGTCCGAAGCGGTGAGGCAGGGGGTGTGGCCGGCGGCGCAGTCGACGTCCGCGATCGCGCCGCACGAACGGCACACGACGTGGTGGTGGTTGTCACCAACCCGGGTTTCGTAGCGGGCGTTCGCCCCGGCGGGCCGGATGCGCCGCACCAGGCCGGCGTCGGTGAGCGCGCGCAGGACGTCGTAGATCGCTTGGTGCGACACCGAAGGAAGATCGGCGCGCACCAAGGTGATCACCGTGTCGGTGTCGACGTGCGGGTGATCGCGGAGCGCCGCGAGCACGGCCAGCCGAGGCCGGGTCACGCGCAGCGAGACCGCCCGCAACTGCGCCTCGAAGTCGGTCATCACCACGACGGTAAGCCGCTTTCTTGAATGGGTCAAATCACGGCGTGGAGGCCAGAAGTTTGCCACTAATACCCGGCTTCGAGGGCAATAAACGCCGGGTTTGCCCGGGGTCGGGCGGGAAGCCGTCCACCTCCACGACTGGTGCGGAGGTGTGATGACGGAGGTCCGGCCAACTTCCTCCCGATGGACGACGCCGACGACTGGCTGCACCTCGGCGTCGCGATGATCGCCGCCGGCATCGCCACGACGGCCCTCGACCGGAGCCGGGGACAGTGCCCGGAACCGGAGATCCAGGGCGAGTGAACCGTTGTGGTCCCGCCCGGAACGGGTAGCCGGGCGGGATGACGAGCTTGACGATGGAACCCGGTGCCGCCCGCGAAATCGTGGACCGCGTGAGCGCCGAAGATGTGGCGCCGGAAGGGGGGTTGCGGGTGCAGGCACTGGCCTAGGTGTGATGTTCAGGGACGTTGTCCCGAGTTGAGGTGACCAGCGGCGGCCTGTCGTGCATACAGGTGAAGGCCTCCGGATGTGAAGTGGAGCTGTCGAGGAACCCCATCACCGCCCGGAGGCCTTCATGTCCCACCCTGACGCCACCCTGACCCCACGCACCCGACTACGACTGACCCGCCTCATCTTCGAACAGGGCTGGACCTGCACAGCAGCGGCGAAGATGTTCATGGTCGCACCCAGAACCGCCGCGAAGTGGGCCCAGTGCTGCGGCCGTGTCCGGCGTGAACGGGGGGTTGCCGGATGCCTTACTCTGAAATGACTCGCCCCGGACCTCGGCGAACGATCACCCGTTTGCCGGTCCGGCGTCGCGCACGTCGGGCCCCGTGGATGAAGGTTGACCATGGCCCAGGGAGATGTGCACACCTATTTCGAAGACGGCGCCTGGAAGAACCGGGTCGAAGGCGGCTCACGCGCCTCGAATACCGCGATCCGTCGTACCGATGCCTCCATTCGGGACGTTCGATGGCCCGGAACCGCAAGGTCGACCACGTCGTCCACGACAGCGACGGCGAGGTCGAATCGGCGAAGACGTTCCGGAAGGCCACGAAAACCGACGACGTCCGCGATTGACTGCTGCCACCGGGCGAATCCGAGCCGGAACTCCGGCCGGGCAAAGGTTTTCGTGCGCCGGCCGGCTGATGCTGGTCCTGCACCGGTCGACCGGGACCGAGCGCAACTCGTCACGCGGCTGGTCGCGGCGTGGCGTCCCGGTCACCGACATCGTCCTCATCGGACACTCGAAAATCGGCCTGGTGGTACGAAGTGCGTGGTACCAAGTCGAACAACGCACTGTGCTGTGGTTGTCCCGGGTCACGCGGCCGACGGGCCTGCTCGGTCGTTCGGTGCTGATCGCGCCGCTGACCCGGCTCCTGGCGCTGCGCCGCGACGGCATCCGACGGCTGTTCGTGTCCGCGACGCTCTCGCGCGACCTCCTGGTGACGCCGTTCGCCGCGGCGGAACTCACCGAGGGCACCGACGTCGCGTGGCTGGGCGGGCTGAACCACTCCACCCTGCAGCACGCGACGCCGTCCACGAGACGGTCCTCTGCTGGTCGCGCGGCCGCGACGTGAGCGCCCCGCCGTGACGGAAGACCGGCGTCGCCTGCTGCGCCGCCTGCTCGCCGACGGCGACCGTGCCGGGGTTCGCGTCGATCGCCTTTGCCGCGCCTGCACCGCGGTGCTCGGCGTCTCCGGCGCCGGGGGTGACCGTGGTGAGCACGGTGGGCACCCGTCAGCTCCGCAGCCTGGTCCACGCCGGCGACGCGATCGGGCGGGCCCTGGAAGAACTTCAGCTCACCGTCGGCGAAGGCCCGTGCCGTGACGCCTGCGCCGGCGGACCGGTCCTGGTCGCCGATCTCGCCGCGGAGTTCACCCGCTGGCCGGTGTTCGGTCCGGCGGCGGCCCGGCTGGGCGTGGCGGCGGTCTTCTCCTTCCCTCTGCGGCGTAGAGCCGTCCGCCTCGGCTCGCTCGACCTGCATCGGAACCGCCCCGGCGCCCTGACCCGGCAGCAGGTGGCCGACGGTCTCCTGCTGGCCGGGCTGGCCACCCAGGCCGTGGCTGGCCGGCTCGACGGCCACGACGGCGCCGAGCTGACCTGGCCGGCCGATGTCCACGCCGAAGTCCACCAGGCGGCGGGCATGGTTTCGGTCCAGCTCCGCACCACCACGGACGCGGCCCTGCTGCGGCTGCGTGGGCAGGCGTTCCTCCGGGGTGAGACGTTGAGCTGCGTCGCACACCAGGTCGTGGCCAGGACCCTGCGGTTCACGCCGTCGGGGGACACCTCCGGCTGAGGCGTCAGACCAGGGGGTGCCCCACCACCGCGGCCAGGTCGGCGCGGCCGTCGACGACCGCGGCCGCGAGGTCGGTGAGCCGGCGGCGGTGCGCTCGGGCGTAGCCCCGCAGCCGGGTGAACGCCTCGTCCGTCGACACCCCGCCGCCCTGCCCCAGGATGCCCTTGGCCTGCTCGATCACCACCCGGGAGTCGAGCGCGGCCTGCAGCTGGCCGGCGAGGTCGTCGCCGTGCTCGATCGTGCGCTGCTGCAGGATGCCGATGGTCGCCACGTCCGCCAGGGCCTGGGCGAGAGCGAGGTCGTCGTCGCCGATGACCCCGGCTTCGGCGCCCAAGAGCGTCACGCCGCCGATCACGGTGTCGCGCAGCCGCATCGGCAATGCGTGCGCGGAGCGGAATCCGCACTCGCGAGCCGCCCCGGCGAACCGGGTCCGCCGCCCGGATTCGGCGCGCAGGTCCGCACTCGAGACGGGAGCGCCGCCGCGGACGCAGTCGATGCCCGGGCCGTCGTCGGTCTCCACCGCGAACAGCTCGAGCAGCTCGGTGCGACGACGTCGCCGCCACCCCGAGTCCGCCGTCCGGAGCCCGCAGGGTGACCCCGACCGCGGTGACCTCGAGCAGGTCGACGATCTGCGCGGTGACCATCGTGAGGAAGTCCGCGACGTCGAAGTCCGCGACGAGCGTGTCGGCCAGAGCGACGAACGCCCGGGAAACCCGGCGTTCCCGGATGGCTGAGACGGCCACCCGGGCCTCCGGCGGCGGTGCGGTCATGATCGCAGGTCTCCCCGGGAAGGCTGCGGCGGAAAGATCTGATTCTACGCGGCTGCCCGGGCCCGGGCAGGTTCGCGCGTTGGCGTGATCGGCCTCCCGGGGTTGCGGTGGAATCGTTCGCGCCGGGAGGGCCGGGACCACGCGCTCGCGACGATCCCCACACGACAGGGGACCGCGCCTCGCCGGGCGGTCAGCGTGCTCAGGAGCTGATCGTGGATCACCTCGGACAACCGGACCTGCGTTCGGTGGACCTGGCTGCCCGTCCGCCGCCGACTCTGCGCCTCACCACGGAGCACACGGCCGCCGCCGTGGTGCTCGTGGCCGACGGGGAAATCGACCTCGCGACCGCCGACCTCTTCGGCACGTCCCTCGCCGGGGCGGTCGGCGGGCGGCCGCCGCTGCTCGTCGTGGATCTCGCTCCCGTGCGGTTCCTGTCGTGCGGCGGGCTGGCCGTGCTTGTCGCCGCGCACCGGCTGGCCGGTGCGGTGACCCGGATGGTGGTGGTCGCCCCCACCCGGGCCTGCCGGAGCCCGTTGTTCCTGACGGACACGGCCCGGTCCCTGACCGTCTGCCGGCACCGTGACGAAGTGATGTCTCCTCCGCTGCGCATGCGGACGGTTGTCGCCGGCACGGCGGTACTGGTGGTGGCCATCGGCGGATCGGCGTCGAGCGACGGCCGCCAGGTCACCGACGAACTGCGCGAAGCCGAAAGTGCGGTGACCTCGTTTTCGACGCGTCCGCGTGCGCGCTGCCCGCCGGAGTACTGGCCCCCGCGGTGCGGGCCGCCGACCGCCGCGACCGCCGCGACCTCCGCGTCCTGACCTCGGATCCCTTGCTCGTAGCGGCTTTGGACGCCGCGGGTGTCGCCCATACCCGGACGGCCGTCGTCGAATGAGCGCCTGAATCCTCCGGAAGAACGGTTATCGGCCGCCCGGCCGGGAATGCCGGTGCGGCCGCCGGAGAACGGCGGCACGCCACCCGCACGACGGAGGAGCGCGAATGTTTCGCCACACCAAGCTGCTGCAGTTCGAAGCCAAGCCCGAAAAGCCGGACCCCGTGTACGCCCACAAGCTCCAGGAACTCATCGGCGGGGCCTTCGGTGAGATGACCGTGACGATGCAGTACCTGTTCCAGGGCTGGAACTGCCGGGTCGAGGGCAAGTACAAGGACCTGATCATGGACACCGCGACCGAGGAGATCGGCCACGTCGAGATGCTGGCCACGATGGTCGCCCGCCTGCTCGAAGGCGCTCCGGCGACGATGACCGCCGAAGCGGTGAAGGACCCGGTGATGGCCGCGGTCATCGGCGGGATGGATCCGCAGCAGGCGATCGTCGCCGGCGGCGGCGCGCTTCCCGCGGACAGCAACGGTTATCCGTGGAACGGCCGGTTCATCGTCGCTTCCGGCAACCTGCTCGCCGACTTCCGGGCCAACGCCGCGGCCGAGGCGCAGGGCCGGTTGCAGACCGCGCGGCTGTACAACATGACCGACGATCCAGGGGTCAAGGCGATGCTGCAGTTCAACCTGGCCCGCGACACCGTGCACCAGAAGCAGTGGCTGGCCGCGATCGAAGAGCTCGAAGCCGACGGTCTCGAAGGCGAGATCGTGCCGAACGCCCTGCTCGACGTCGAGGACCAGACGCACAACAACACGATCTGGGGCCTGTCCGACGGACCCGACGGCCCGAAGGGCGGCTGGACCACCAAGGCGGGCATCGAGTACCTGACCGACCCGAAGCCCCTCGGTGGCCCGGGAACCGCGCCCCACCCGGATCCCGCGCTCTACAGCACGTACTCGCCGACGATGGACGCCGTCGGCACCGCGAAGGGCAAGGCGAAGTCGGTGAAGAACAAGCTCACCTGATCGCGCGCCGTTTGACGGCAACGGGATCGGGTACCGGGGAAGGAGACGGCGGTCCGGTGAGTTCGAGCTCAGTCGCCGCGGTTCACGCCGCGGCCACCCCGGCCGGGCCGTCGTCGCCTTCCCCGCCGTGTTCGCGGCACTCAACCCCCCGTTCGACGAGGAGCTTTCCCATGGCCGACCACGACGAAGACGTCATCGCGTTGCTGCAGCGGCAGCACGGGGAGATCCGGGCGATGTTCGCCGACCTCGAGACCGCGGCCGACGACCGGCGGAAAGAGGTCTTCCGGGACCTCGTCCGCCTGCTGGCCGTGCACGAAACCGCGGAAGAAGAGGTCGTGCACCCCGAAATCCGCGATCTCGAGCCGGCCGCGGAGACCGTCGTCGAAGCGCGGCTGGGCGAGGAGCACCGGGCCAAGGAGCTGCTGACGACGTTGCAGAAGATGGGCCCGGACGCCGACGGATTCGACACGCTGCTCGTCCAGCTGCGCGACGACGTGCTCGCGCACGCGGAACACGAAGAGCGCGAAGAGTTCCCGTTCCTGCGCGCGCACCACTCGCCGGAGCGGCTGCGGGCGATGGCGGCGACAGTCCGGCTGGCCGAAGCCGTGGCACCGACACGGCCGCACCCGGGCGTGGAAAGCGCCAAGGCCAACCTTCTGCTGGGCCCGCCGGCGGCGATCATGGACCGGGCCCGCGACGTCATCCGCACCGCGCTCGGAAAGTAGCCGTGGCAGGACGGACCGCCCGAACCGCTCGACCGAGGAGCCGGCATCAAAGCGCTCACCTGGCAAGGCACCGAAAAAGTCGAGATCGCCGACGTACCGGACCCGCGCATCGAGGAGCCGACCGACGCGATCGTCAAGGTCACTTCGACCGCGATCTGCGGGTCCGACTTGCACCTCTACGGCGTGCTGGGCCCGTACCTCAAACCGGGTGACGTGCTCGGCCACGAGGCGATGGGCGTCGCGGAGGAGGTGGGTCCCGGCGCCGCCGGTCACCTGTCCGTGGGGGACCGGGTCGTGGTGCCCTTCACCATCTCCTGCGGGCACTGCTGGATGTGCGGCCGGGGCCTGTTCGCGCAGTGCGAGACAACCCAGGTCCGCGCGCACGGCAAAGGGGCGAGCCTCTTCGGCTGCACCGATCTCTACGGTTCCGTGCCCGGCGGCCAGGCCGAGTACCTGCGGGTGCCGCAGGCCCAGTTCGGGCCGATCGTCGTCCCCGAAGGCACGCCGGACGAGCAGTTACTGTTCTTGTCCGACATCCTGCCGACGGCGTGGCAGGCCGTCCGTTACGCCGACGTGCCACCCGGCGGGACCGTCGCGGTGCTCGGTCTCGGGCCGGTCGGGCAGTTCGCCGTCCGCATCGCCGCGCACCTCGGCGCCGGCCGGATCATCGGCGTCGACCGGGTCCCCGAACGGCTCGCGCTCGCCGCGCGGTACGGCGTCGAACCCGTCAACCTCGACGACGTCGCCGCCACGCTGATCGAGCTGGTCGACGGCCGCCGCCCGGACGCCACCATCGACGCCGTCGGGATGGAAGCCCACGGCGGCGGCCTCGCCGTCGAGGACGGTCCCGGTGGTGGCGCTGGTGATCATCGGTGTCCTCGTCATCGGGATGGCCGCGTTCTTCCTGCTGCGGGCGGTCGACCTGTTCGGCTGAGCGCCGGATTCACTGGCGCGGCACCCGCGTCCATCACCCCGTACGAAGACGGTCGCGCTGTGCCGGTGCGGGCTCTCCGTCGTCAAGCCCTTCTGCTACGGCACCCACAAGGTCCGTGGGTTCCGCGCCGCCGGCGATGATCAGCGCTGAGCGGCCGTTCTCCCACGCCGTGAGCAGCGTCCGGCCGAACTCCGGCTCCACCGCCAGCCCGCAGGCCGCGCCGAAGAGGACGTCGGCCGCGGCGGCCGGGTTCTGCGCTCGGCCAGGTACTGCGCGGCCCGTGGCTCGGGCACCCGCTGCACCCACTGGCCGTCACCGTGCCGATCGAGGCCTGGCTGTGCTCGGCGGTGTTCGACCTGGTTCCCGGCCAGGAAGAACCGGCCCGGCGGCTGGTCGCGACCGGTCTGGCCGCGGTGCCCGTGGCCGTCGTGCTCGGGCTGGCGGACTACGCCGATCTCGACCGACGGCAGCGCCGCGTGGGGGTGGCGCACGCCGCGGCCAACGCCGTGGCCACCACGCTGTTCGCCGTCTCCTACCTCGCTCGCCGCGAAGGGCGGCTCACCCGGGGCAAGCTGCCGGGAGCGGCCGGCCTCGCCGTGGCGAGCGCCGCCGGCGCTCTCGGCGGGCACCTGTCCTACGCCCAGGGCGCCGGGGCGTACCGCTGGCAGGAGCTCGCCGATCCCGCCGAACTGGCCGGTGCCGACCCGGCCGCTCCGCGCGACCCCGCCTGATCGCCGCGCGCTCGATCACCAGGCCACCGTCCTCGGTGGCCGGACGCGAGAGCGTCCGGGCACACCCGATCCGGCCGTTCCGCGTTTATCCGGCCGTTTCCCGGAAATCCCTGTGCCCATGACCGCATCCGGTTCCCGGCGTTCGAGAGTGCTGCTCTGGCACGTCCACGGTTCGTGGACGGACGCCTTCGTCCGGGGCCGCCACGACTACCTCGTGCCGGTTTCCCGTGAAGGTGCACCCCTGGGGGCCGGGACGCGCGGGCCGGGACTGGCCTTCGGTGACCGAGGTACCGCTGGACCGGCTCGGCGAAGCGCAGCCGGAGGTCGTTGTGCTGCAACGTCCGGAAGAGCTGGAGCTCGTCGCGGGCCTGAACGTGCCGGCCGTCTACGTGGAACACAACGCTCCGCCCGCGCTGCCGGTCGGTCCCGCCGTCGACGGCTCGCCTCTGCTGCCGGGCCGGGTACTGGTCGCCGCACCCGGGCAGCACCTGGTGGCCACCACCGACGGCACGGTCGCGACCATCCCTCGCGGCCGGGGTGCCGCCCTACCGCCCCTCGGCCGACCTGCTGCTGGCCACGCTGGCCGTGGTCGCCGGGCCCCGCGTCGTCGCGGTGGTGTTGTCCGGCCGCGGCAACGACGGCGCCACCGGCGCGACCGCGGTCCGCCGGTTCGGCGGCACGGTCATCGCGACCGCACCTGCCACCGCGACGGCCTCGGCGATGCCCGAAGCCGCCATCGACCGTGACTCGATCGTCAACGCCGTCGTCGACCTCGACGACATCGCAGGCCTGCTGACCGCCTTCACCGGATCCGGCGTCCTCGGCACCCGGCAAGCCGAGGGGTGACCCGTCGCCTTCCCGGCTTGGCGGTCACGGCTGGAGAGGGAAGACCTCCGCGAGCCCGGTCAGCGTCGCTACCGTGTCGGCTGGGCCGGTGGCTGTCCCGCCGGGTGGATGGTCAGCTGCGTTTTGATCTGTGGATGTCATCGCGCCGGACATCCTTGCCGGGGGTTCGAGTTCGCTGATCTTCACTGTCGCGCGTTCTGCGGGTACAGCGGAAACGCGGTTCACGGGAACGCTCAACCGTGCCGGGTGCCGGATCGCAGGTACGCCGTCGTGGCGATCCGGCCGTTCACGGGAAGCCAGGAGGGTTTCACCGGGTTCTTCGGCGCGGACCGGGTTTCGCGGGCTGGGCAGCGGGAAGCCCCGGGACCACCGGATGAAGGAAGGTGGCACCGTTGACCGAGCCCAGCCAGCCCTACGACGCCCCGCAGGACACCGGTCCGCCGGATTCCGTGGAGACCGACCCGGCCGCCTTGAACGCGGCCGAGGACCTGGACGAGGATCGGCTCCACGTCGATCCCCTCGAGCAGGGCATGGACCCGCCCGAGCACTGGTCGGGCGTTACGAAGTACGGCATGACGCCGTGGGAGGAGGCGCACCCGCGGCCGCTGGGGGAGCGGCTCGCCGAGGAGCGCCCCGACCCGGCCGCGGAAGTCGTCCTCGACGCCGAGCCGTCCGAAGAGGACGCGTCCGATCAGCAGTACGCCGAAGACACCGGGATCTCCGCCGACGTCCCCGGCGGTTCGATGGCGGCGGAGATCCGGGAGCCACCGCGAACGTCCGGACCGGACGTCGCCGGTTCGGGACCGGCCCTCGGTTCGGAACAGCAGGAGCGGCTCGAGCTGGACGGGGATCCCGAACCCGGCGGGCTCGACTCCCGCGCCTGGGAGCGGGACGACCCGGACGCCGGCGCGTCGTCCCGGCGGCCGACACAGCTGCACGCGGTCGAGGGTGACGGTCCGCCGGTCGACACCGAGCCGGACGAAGTGGCCGTGGCGGGTGGCTCGGGCCCGGCGGCCGGACCGGAGCAGGCCTCCCTGCACGTCGAGGACGAGCGCTGAGCGGTTCCGGCGCGGCCGACGGATACGGCCGCGCCGGAACCGTCGTCACCGCGGGCCGCGTCCCGCCCGCCGCACCAGCTTCCGGGCGGCGGAGAAAGCGAGACCGCCGGCCAGCACCCACGGACCCGCCACGATGATCGGATCGAGCACCTGGTGCTTGACGTCCGCGCGGTTCTTCCCGAGCCGCGAGGAGATCCCGTGCCGGCGGAACTCACTCAGCACGCCGGTCTCGGTGATCGGGTTGTCCGGGCGCAGCGTGGCGAACGAGCGCAGGTGGCTCTCCCACGCGTCCACCCGGTCGGCGGCCAGCAGCAGGAGCCAGTGCGCGGCTCGTCCCTCGCTGTACTTGCGGTAGGAGAGCTTGCGCAGTGCACCGGAAATCCCCTTCGGCGGGCACGAGGTGCCGAAGACGGGGGTGAGGAACCTGTGCTCGATCGACCGTTCCCGCGGCCACTTCTCCGGCTGTCGTTCGGGGAACTCCCAGTGGGCGCCCGAGCGGTCCTCCTGCCATTGCAGCTTCGGCACCGACGGCCGGTCCTTCGGGTCCAGGTCGGCGCCCCAGCCGGGGATCCGGGCGCGCAGTTCGTCGCTCGACTCGGCGATCGGCGGCCGCTCCGATGTGTAGGTCATGGTTGCTGCCTTCCTCAGACGACGATGAGCGGCTTGATGCAGCCGTCCAGCTTGGCGGAGAAGATGTGGTAACCCTCGGCGATGTGCTCGAGCGGGATCCGGTGGGTGACGATGTCGCTGGGCTTGAGGTAGCCGTTGCGGACGTGCTCGAACAGCCGCGGCCACTGGCGCTTGACGGGGCACTGGTTCATCCGCAGGGTCAGGCCCTTGTTGAGCGCGTCGCCGAACTTGACGGCGCTGAACATCGGGCCGTAGGCGCCCATCACCGAGATGGTGCCGCCCTTGCGGACGCCGTCGATCGCCCAGTTGAGCGCGACCGGCGAACCGCCCTGCAGCTTGAGCTTGGCCGAAGTGACGTGCTGGGTGAAGTTGCCGTCGGCCTCGGCGCCGACCGCGTCGATCGCCACGTCCGCGCCGAGGTGGTCGGTGAGCTTCTTCAGGTGCACCACGATGTCGTCGTACTCGGCGAAGTTGTACGTCTCGGCGTGGGCGAAGGTCCGCGCCTTCTCCAGGCGGTACTCGAGGTGGTCGATGACGATGACCCGGCCCGCGCCCATCAGCCAGGCCGACTTGGCGGCGAACAGGCCGACCGGCCCGGCGCCGAAGACCACGACGACGTCGCCTTCGACGATGTCGCCGAGCTGGGCGCCGAAGTACCCAGTGGCCAGCGCGTCGGTGAGCAGGACGGCGTCCTCGTCGTCCAGCCAGTCCGGGATCACCGCCGGGCCGACGTCGGCGAAGGGGACCCGGACGAACTCCGCTTGGCCGCCGTCGTAGCCGCCGGTGGTGTGGGAGTAGCCGTAGATGCCGCCGACGGCGGTGGCGTTGGGGTTGACGTTGTGGCAGTTCGAAAACAGGCCGCGCGCACAGAACCAGCACGTCCCGCAGTAGACGTTGAACGGCACCATGACGCGGTCGCCGCGCTTGAGCCGCTGCACACCGGAGCCCACCTCCTCGACCACGCCGATGAACTCGTGGCCGAAGGTCATGCCGACCCGGGTGTCCGGCATCATCCCGTGGTAGAGGTGCAGGTCGGAGCCGCAGATCGCGGCCGTCGTGACCCGGACGATCGCGTCGCCGGGGTGTTCGATCGGGGGAACGTCCTTTTCTTCGACACGGATCTTGTACGGTCCGCGATACACCATGGCACGCACGGGGCCACCTCCGGCCAGTCGTTCGGCGGGAGCCCGGGCGAACCGGTCGTCGCGACAGCGGGTCACCCGAGCCGAGCGGGCGGAGTACCCGGGTCCGGTCCGCGTAACCGCGACCCGCACGACCGTGCCGGCGGACTCCGGTGCGGCGCGCGAGGACTCAGACGAACGCGCCCATGCCGGTCACCGCGCGGCCGACGATCAGCTGGTTGATCTCGCGAGTTCCCTCGTAGCTGTAGAGGGCTTCGGCGTCGGCGAAGTAGCGGGCGACATTGTTCTCTAGCAGGATCCCGTTGCCACCGAACACTTCCCGCGCGAGTGCCACCGTCTCACGCATGCGGGTGGTGACGACCGACTTCGCCATCGCCGAGTGCTCGTCCCGGTTGACGCCGCGGTCCTGCAGCTGGGCGAGACCGACCACCATGGCCAACGACGAGGTGACGTTGCCCAGCATGGTCGCGAGGTGGTCCTGGACGAGCTGGAACTTCGCGATCGGGCGGCCGAACTGTTCGCGTTCCTTGGCGTAGGCCAGGGCCAGCTCGTAGGCGGCCATCATGCAGCCGACCGAGCCCCAGGCTACGCCGCCGCGGGTCAGGCGCAGCACGTCGCTGGTGTCGCGGAAGCTGTGCGCCCCCTGCAGCCGGTTCTCTTCGCTGACCCGGCAGCCGTCGAAGACGATGTTCGCGTTCTGCACCGCCCGCAGGGCGACCTTGCCTTCGATCTTGGTGGGGTGGAAGCCCGGGGTGTCCTTCTCGACGACGAATCCCTTGACATGTCCGTCTTCGGTGTCACGGGCCCAGACGACGACCAGGTCGGCGAAGGTGGCGTTGCCGATCCACTTCTTCTCGCCATCGAGGATCCAGCTGTCGCCGTCGCGTCGCGCGGTGGTCTCCAGCCCGCCCGCGACGTCGGAACCGCCGTGCGGTTCGGTGAGCGCGAACGCCCCGATCCGGTCCATCCGGGCCATGGGCGGTAACCAGCGTCGCCGCTGTTCCTCGGAGCCGCAGCGGTTGACGCTGCCCATCGCGAGTCCGGTGTGGACGCCGTAGAACGTGTTGACCGAGGGGTCGCTGCGGCAGATCTCCAGGGCGAGGAACCCGGTGAGCAGCCGGGTTCCCCGGTGAGCCGAAAGCCCGTCGTACATCAGGCCGGCGATGTCGAGTTCGCGGAAGCCGTCGATGATCTGGAAGGGGAACTCCGCGCGGGCCCAGTAGTCGTTGATGATCGGGTCGACCTGCGTCCGCAGGAAGTCGCGCACCCGCAGCACGATGCCGCGCTCGGTGCCGGACAGCAGGTCTTCGAAGCCGTAGAAGTCACCGGTGTGCGTGGTGAATGCGGGCTGGGTCGTGGTCATGCCAGGTCCTTTCCGTCAAATGGCCTCGAGTGGTCAAAAGGGTGGGAACCCTCCTGACCACTCACGACCTCAGCGCAGGTTGACCGGGCCAGCGTCGATCGGAACGCGGCACAGCAGGTACGGGTACTGCCGTTCGTCCTTGCCACCGCGGTACTTGTCCTGGCGGTGCAGCTGGTTCGCGGTGACGTACAGGTAGCCGTCGGCGACGGACATCGTGTCCGGCCACAACAGACGCGGGTCGTGCACGATCGTTTCCCAGTGACCGTCGGGGTGACGGCGGTGGATGGCGTTGTGTTCGCCGTCGGTGACGTAGAGACGGCCCTGGTCGTCGGTTTCCATGCCGTCGCCGGCCGCGCCCTTGTCGCCTTCGTCGATGATCGTCCCGGCGACCGCGTCGTCGTCGAGGGCGCGGTCGATCAGCGCGGCGGTGGAGACGCTCCACCAGCGGCGGGAAGCGAGGCAGCAGTAGTACAGGCGGGCGCCGTCGGCGCCGATGGCGATGCCGTCCGCACCCATCTCGACCGGGCTCGTGGAGCCGTCTTCGGACCGCTCGAGGAACTCCTGCCCCTCGACGACCATGCGCAGGTCCGGCGGGGTCTCGGCCTTGGTGCTGGGGTGGTCGTGCAACCGCCGCCAGGACTGGCCGCTGTCCAGGTCGACGACGATGATGCCGTTGGGACCCTGGTCCGAGGAGTCGGTGATGAACGCGAAACCGGCGTTGCCCCGGCCGAGGTCGAAGCGGACGTCGTTGAGGTAGGTGGTGGGCAGCGCGACGTCTTCGGGGAAGAGGATGGTGCGCACCACCTCGTCCCGGCCGAGGTCGGCACACACCAGCTTGGGTCCGCCGTGTGCGGTGGGCCGGAAGAGCGGGCTGCCGGTGTCGAGGATCCAGAGCCGATCGGCGGGGTCGACGACGATGCTCTGCACCGACACCAGCGCGTCCGGATCGGTGGGGCTTTTGCAGTCGTTGAAGGCTTGGCTGGGGTAGGGGAGAAGGCCGCCGTCGCGAATTTCGGCGACGGTGAAGCGGACGTCATCACCCCACTTCGGAAAGTTCACGAAGACGCGGCCGTGGCGGGACACGCTGACTCCGGTCGGCATCGGCCCGGTGAACTCGTGCACCACTTCGAGGTTGCCCAGCGGCTGGTCGGTTTCCGGCACGGTGGCTGCTCCGTTCGGGGTGTTCTTGGCGGCTTGGCAGGTACCTCGCGGCGAGCACCGAGCCGAGGACCTGCCCGAGTTTCGGTGCGGTGGCGGCGTCCAGCTCGCCGTACAAGCTGAAGACGATGCCTTCGGAGTCGCCGTGTACGCGCACCACCTCGAGACGCTCGGGGTGGGAAAAACGCGCTCAAGGAACGGCCCCTCGGCTGGTGGGCGCGTTCGACGGGGCATCGTCTCTCCTGTCAAAGCCGGCGTAGCGGCGGCCGCGACCGGATTCGGCCGGGCGCGTGGTGGTTGCCCGGCCGGCGCCCGGATAACCCCGCTGGTTAGCGCTCGCAGCAGTGGGTAAACGGCGTCCACGGTTATGCCGGACGCGAGGGATGGACGTGATGCGCGTGGCGCACGAACCAGCGACGTCGGACGAGCTGGCGACCGTGTTCGCCCGGATGTCGGGTCTGTTGCTGTCCGAGGAGACGGTCGGCTCGGTGCTGCGGCTGATCGCGACGCTGGCCCGCGAGGTGTTTCCCGAGTGCCGGGGAGCGGGGCTGAGCGTGCTCGATCCCGACGGGGAACGGATCACGAAGGCGGCGACCGGCGAGCTGGTCGAGCGGGCCGATCGCATCCAGTACGAGATGAAGGCGGGTCCCTGCTTGACCGCGTGGGCTCAGCGGACGGTCGTGCGCATCGACGATCTCGCCACCGACACCCGATGGCCGGCGTGGAGCCGGCAGACCGCCGAGCTGGGCTTGCGGTCGGTGATGAGCGCTCCGATGGTCGCCGGTGACGTCGCCGTCGGCGCGATGAAGATCTACGCGGGACAACCCGGCGTCTACGGCCCGCGGGAGGAGTCGCTGCTGGCGATGTTCGCCACGCAGGCAGCCGTGCTGGTGGCCAACGCGAAGTCGTACGCCGACACGAGCCGGGTCAGTACCGCCCTCCAGGCGTCCCTCCGCGACCGGGATGTGGTCAACCTGGCCAAGGGGATCTTGATGGGCCAGGGCCGCGTCGACGAGCAGACCGCGTTCCTGCAACTGGCCGACACCGCCCGGCAGCGACGCCGGAGCGTGCGCGAGGTCGCGGAGGAGACGTCGCGGGCGACGGCCCGGCGGCTGCGGTGACCACCGGCGACGACCAGCAGAAGGCTCTCGCGTCGGCGTTCGCACGGGCCGAACTCACCGCGGAAGAGCTGTGGATGCGGTACTTCGCACTGGGTGGGTCACTGGGATTCCTGGAAGTCGACGGGTATCTGCGCGGCGTCCTGCAGGCACCCGGTTTCGACCGCGACGTGCTGGCCCACGCGGTGAACGAGCGCCTGGACGAGCTGGCCTGGCACCGGCGGGCCTCCTACAGCCGGACGGTCCGGGAGGTACTCCCGCACGGCGTGCCGCTGACGGCGCTGATCGAACTGCTCGAAGGCGCCGAACTCGCGCCGCCGGAGCGGCTGCCGGTGCTGGTCGCGGCCGCGGGCGAGGTTTTGGGCATCCGGCTGGCGCTCTACCTGGTGGACTACGAACAGCGGTACCTGAACGCGGTGGTGCCGCCGGGAACTGGATCGGACGAGCCCGCGCTGCACATCGAGACGACCCTCGCGGGAAGGGCGTTCCGCCGGCTGGAGACGCTGCCCGCGGAGGCCGGCCCACTGCGGTTGTGGGTGCCTCTTCTCGACGGGACCGAGCGACTGGGTGTGCTGTCGGCCGAGGTGGCGTCCGTCGAAGACCTCTACGATCCCGGCCTGCGCACGCAGTGCCGGTGGGCTTCGCTGCTGATCGGGCACCTCGTGGTGGTGATGACCCACTACGGCGACGGGTTGGACCAGTTCCGTCACCGACGGCCGCGGACGGTCACCGGGGAGCTCATCTGGTCGCTGCTGCCCCCGCTGACCGCGGGCGTCGACGGTTTCATCGTCAGCGGAGTGGTCGAGCCACGGCACGCCGTGGCCGGTGACGCCTTCGACTACGACCTGTCGGAAGACACCGCGCGCCTGCTGGTCCTCGACGCCGTCGGCCACGACCTCCGCAGCGGGTTGCTCGCCACGGCCGCGGTGGCGGCCTACCGGGCCGCCCGGCACGCCCGTCACGGTCTCTACGAGCAGGCCCGGCTCATCGACGAAACCATCAGCACCACGTTCGGCGACGCCTCCTACGCCACCGCGGTCCTCGCCGAGATCGACCTCGTCAGCGGACGGCTGCGCTACGTCAACGCCGGACACCCACCGCCGTGGATCATGCGCGGCGGCAAGGTCCTCAAGCCGCTGTCCGGCGGCCGGCGGCTGCCGCTCGGGCTCGGCCCCGGCCGCGAGTTCACCCTGGGGGAAGAACGGCTGCAACCGGACGACTGGCTGGTGCTGCACACCGACGGCATAACCGAAGCCCGCAACCCCGCCGGCGAGTTCTTCGGCGAGCGGCGTCTCGCCGACTTCCTGGTGCGCGAAGCCTCGGCGGGATACCCGCCCGCGGAGACGGTCCGGCGGCTCATCCGAGCCGTGTCGGCGCACCAGGACGACGAGTTCCAGGACGACGCCACGGTCCTCCTCGCGCGCTGGCCCGATCCCGGACAGGTGCTGCCGTGAAACGCCGGTCCCGGCGCGCCCGGCCTCGGCGTCCCGATCGTGCGCCGCGTTCTCGTGCCGGGTGGCCGAAACCGGGTGATCAACTGCGGTGAAACGGTTTGTCGTCGATTCGACAGGTTATTCCGGTGACCACGCAAGTACCGGCCAGCCCAGGAGGATCCGCATGCCGACCCTGACCCGAGTGCTCGGCGCGGCGACCGCCGCCTACAGCGCCACGATCATCGCCGCACCCCAAGTCCTCGCGAAACCCTGCCGGCTGACCACGGTGACTGGGTCGACACCCGCTCCGGTGCGAACGCTGATCAAAGGCATCGGGGCCCGCGACGCCGCGATCGGCGTCGCGATGATGGCCGCCCCGCCCGGCCGGGTGCTGCGGACGGCCCTCGCCGCGCGAGTCGCTTCGGACGCGGCCGACGCGCTGATCTTCGGCCTCACCTTGCCCGACAAGCGCGCACGCAGGAAAGTCGCGGTGTTCGCCGTGTTCTGGGCCGCGCTGTGCGCGATCTCGGCGGTGACCCGGTGAGTGCCCGCCTGATGATCCCGGCCGCGAGCCCGGCCGCCCGCGAAGTGCCGGCCCCCCGACGGGTGCGGCATCCGTTCGTGATCGGCCGCCGGCTGGCACCGGCGCTGGCGGTGCTGGGCGTGCACCAGGACACCGCGTGGGTCGAGGTCGACGACGAACACCTGCACCTGCGGTTCGGGCCGTTGACGATGCGCACGCCGGTGTCGTCGGTCGGTTCCGTTTTCTCCTTCGGCGAGCCGGTGGTGGGTCCGCGCATCACAGCGACGCGCCACGGCCTGCGCCTGATCACCGGCGCCGGACCGCGGATCGCGATCGAGCTCGACGGGGCGGTTCCCGGAGTTCCCGGTTGGTCGGTACCGCGCGCACGGTCGATCACGGTGACCGTCGAGCAGTCCTACCGGCTGGCGCACCGGATCCGCCAGCACATCGAGGCACGCACCTTCAACCCCGCCGACCGGCTCTGACGCGGTGTCGTCGAGTCCGCCACGGCCACGACGGCCGGCTGACCCGTGGATCCGTGGCGGACTCGGTGACAAGAGGTGGTGCGCTGGGTCCTACGAGGTCAGGAGACCGCGGGGCCCGATTCGGAACTGCCCGACAGGCTCTTGATGAACTCGTGACACTGCTTTCCCCGCGCCGAATCCTCCTTCATCACCGAGCGGAAGAAGTCGGCGATGTCCGAGCGGCCCGCGTTGTCGGCATCGCGGACGTACTGGCCGTAGTCGTGCCCGGCCTTCAACGCGTGGTACTGCACGGACACCAGGTCGAAGGTGACGTCGTCGAAGCCGGTTTCTCCGGTAGCCATGAATCGGTTCCTCTCATCTCGGTGTTCACCAGGCCGGCCGGGGACCGGCGTAGAAGAGGGCGTTCCCGCGGCGCGGGCGGATAATCCTGCGACACTCACCGAAAACCCGGATGTCACGTGCGGCGGGAAGGGCCGCCGTCCACCACGGCCGGTCCGCTGTTCGGACCGATCATCGGCGGGTAGCGGCCGGCGACGCGGTTGTCCGCCGGTGCGTGCCGGGAAACCCCCGGACCCCGGCCACCGAACAGTCTTTCGGTTCGGCCGGTTTTCTCTCGGCGAAGCGGGTATCCGATCCGGCATGGAACCGCACGACGACGCCACGCCCTCGGTGCTGGCCGCTGAAGCAGGCGTCGCCGTGCGCCGGCTGGCTTGCTGCGTCGACGGCGGGAAGCTGCGCGCACCGGCCGAGATGTACCAGGTGCTCGGCATCCTGCAACTGCTGGTCGAGGACGTCGGCCAATTGCTGCCCTCGGTACAGGCAGAACTCGAAGACGGCCTGCTCGCCGGACGGCTGGTCCGGCACGCCGTCGGCGACGAAGTCACCGACACCTGGGACCGGGTGGGCGAGGTGGGGTGCGCGCTCGCCCACGCTCGTACGCTGGCGCTGCGGATGACCAAGGAACTCGAGCATTCGCAGACGGCCATGAGAGACCTGACCGGACCCTGATCCCTTCCGGTCATGTCCACCAGAGCCTTCGCCTCCACCAACACGGCGTCCGCGACCCAGGCCGGCGGCACGACGCACCGCACGAGGGGCTCGTTGTCGGGTCCTCGCGCGACTTCGGTGGCGCGCAGCAACCAAGGCCGCACTCCCCGTCCGCGGAGATCGCGCAGGTGCTGGTAGTCGTAAAGCCGGCAAGCCAGCCACAACCTCGTCGAGCGACCGTGCCACCACGGCCCCGGTTTCACCAGGTTCGCGGACAACCCGGGAGCCACAGGCCGATCAGGCCGTCGCGGCTCTGCCGGTCCGAGCCACGACCCCGCCGGATGGCCGCGCATCGTCTGGTGCTGGGAGCATCACTCGCCGGTGGTGCCGGTCCGCCGCGAGAAGCGCCGCATGACGAACACCGCGACCGTCACGACCCCCACGAGAGCCAAGGTGACCTGGTCGGCGAAGATCCCCACCGCCAGCGCGCAGACGCCGGTGATCGCCACCAGCATGAGGACGAACCGCCAGCTCGTCAGCGGCCGGCGGAGGCGGTCGGCGAAAGTGGGATCCGTGGCGGTGATCTCGGCCTCGATCCGTTCGAGCGCTCGCCGTTCGTGGTCGTGCAACACGGGAACCTCCTTCGCCGCGGCGAGCCGGTGGCGGTGCGGGTGCCCGTCTGGGTGACCGACAACCCGACAACGGAACACGTCACCCGAACGATGTAATCACCCGGCCGGCGGAACCGGCACACCCGGCCCACCACGAACCCGACCAAGCCGCCGGACGGCGACCTGGTCGGATCCACTGACGAAAATCGGGATTCCTCCACCCGGACCCCGGAGCGGAGGCTCCCGCTAATGTCGCGCGTCGCAAGATGTTGGACACCGGAACGGGGTTCTGCCAGAGAAGTTCTGGCGAGACCAGGTCGCTCATGGTGGCGCCTTCAAGGTCGTGACGCCGCAGGGCCTCCATCGTCACCTCGCGGCGATGCCTCAGCCGGACGATTCCGCGGGGAGCGGTGCGCGCCGCCGGATCTCTGTCAACGGACCTTGGATCTGCGACACTAGCCGAGCCCCGGGCCGCGGTCCGTACGCGCGGCGGTTCCCGCGCGGGCGGTGAGCAGGCCGAGGGCGATCATGCCGACACCCAGGCCCAGGTGCAGCCAGTTGTCCGCGGTGTTGACCGGCACGAAATTGGCGTCACTGCCGTGATCGATCAGCAGTCCGTACAACCAGAGAACCAGGTACACGGCACCGCCGGCGATCAGGTACGTCTTCGCGCCACGCGCGGTGCGCGCTGCGGCGAAGCCGGCGATACCGAACAGCAGATGCACGATGTTGTGCAGCACCGAAACCATGAACACGCCCAGCAGCATCGCCATCGAGTCGTGCCCGGCGAAGCTCAGCTGGTCGTAGTCGGTCGTGACGCCCGGGACGAAGCCCAGCAGGCCGACGAGCAGGAAGACGGCCGAGACGACCATCGCGGTGAGCTGCACCGGGGTCCGCGTGCGGGTGGGAGTGGTTGCCGACATGACTTTCCTTTCCTTGGGATACAGGGGTACAGCGGATTCAGGGTGCAGGACGGCCGGGAGGAAGCCGCCCTCCGATTCCTCGATTCGGTTCGGGCAGGGTTCCGGCTGGCTTCCCCTTTCTGCCCCGGACACACCTCGATCGGGCAAGAGACCTACGCGGCGTGCGCGGTCTGGTGGGTCGGTCCGGTCGTCAGAACCGCGAACGTTGTCGCCCACCGGCGGCCGATCCGGGATGGCGTCGGTTCTCAGTCGGTGAAGCAGCTCAGCGGGGGGAACACCGCCGCGGAGGGCACCGAGAGTTCCGCGATCCAGACCAGCAGGTGGGTGAGGACACCCAGGACGTCGGCCGGGGTGCCGCTGGTGGCCAGCTCGACCTGGATGTCGCGGCTCGGCCCGTCGTGGTTGAGCGCCGCGAGGAGGGCGCGCATCGCGGACCTCGGCCCCGGCGGCAGCCGTTCCACTTCGGCGAGGTCTCCCCGCTCGTCCTCCAGGACGACGGTGAAGAGCGTGCCGGCGTCTTCGCCGTGGTGGGCGCGGACCGCGGCGGCGCACCGGCCGACCAGTTCGGTGACGACGCCGGCGGGAGCCCGTGCCGAATCCGCGCCGGCCAGAACGGCCAGCGCCTCGGCGACGTTGTCGTAGGCGCCCGCCGTCGCGGCGTCCAGCAGTTCGTCGGTGAACTGCTGGACCGACACCTCCGGTGCTGGTGACGGATCTCGGTCGTCGGTCATCCGGCCGGCATACCCGGGATCGTCGTGCTCAACCGGAAAGAACCCGGAACCATCGGTTCAGCCTCCGCGCTGGACGACGCCTGTGGTGAGCGTGGCCGCGATCAGCTTCAGCTCGTGGTCCGTCGCCTCCTCCCCGTCCAGCCGCGCTCGCAGGTCGGCGCGGGTGATGACGTCGCTCGCTCCGGCCGTCTCGGCAGCAGCGTTCTCGACCTCCATGCGGCCGCCGGTCAGTACGAGCACCGGCTCCGGCAGCGAAGACCCGAGCAGGCGGCGCAGGTCGTCGATGGTCACTTCGAGCATTTCGGTCCTCCGGGTCGTCGGTCGAGGTGCAGGCAGGCGGCGAAGTTCGCGGCGACGCAGCCGGCGAAGAGCCACGACAGGTCCACGAAGATCCCGGCGGTCACGAGGGCGAGTGCGGCGGCGTCCAGCCCAAGGCGCACCACCGTCCCGCCCAGGCCGGACGCGCCGCGCAGTCCGCGCTCGATTCCGTGCAGCTGCCGCCGTTCCCGGGCGGTCAGACGGACGGACTCCGGGCGGGTTGCCACGGCGTCACCGGCCACGGGGGTCGTCGCTGCCACCTTGGTCGTCCGGTTGAAGGGCGCCGGCCACGACCTCGGCGGGGGATGCCTTGTCTTTGGGGTGTCCTTTGGTGATGTGGGCTTCGTCCCGCATCCGTTGCACCATGTGCGGATAGTGGAGTTCGAACGCGGGTCGTTCGGAGCGGATCCGCGGCAGCTCGAGGAAGTTGTGCCGGGGTGGTGGGCTGGTGGTGGCCCATTCGAGGGAGTTGCCGTAGCCCCACGGGTCGTCGACGTCGATCGGCGGGCCGTAGCGGTAGGTCTTGACGACGTTGTAGATGAACGGCAGTACCGACAGCCCGAGCAGGAACGCGCCGATGGTGGAGACCATGTGCATCCAGGTGAAGCCGTCGGTGGAGAGGTAGTCGGCGTAACGCCGGGGCATGCCGGCGTCGCCGAGCCAGTGCTGGACGAGGAACGTGGTGTGGAAGCCGAGGAACGTGGTCCAAAAGTGCCACTTGGCGAGTTTTTCGTCGAGCATTCTTCCGGTGATTTTGGGGAACCAGAAGTAGATGCCGGCGAAGGTGGCGAAGACGATGGTGCCGAAGAGGACGTAGTGGAAGTGGGCGACGACGAAGTAGCTGTCGTGGACGTGGAAATCCAGTGGTGGTGAGGCGAGGATGATGCCGGTGAGGCCGCCGAGCAGGAACGTCACCAGGAACCCGACCGACCACAGCATCGGCGATTCGAAGGTGAGGCTGCCTTTCCACATGGTGCCGATCCAGTTGAAGAACTTGATGCCGGTCGGCACCGCAATGAGGAATGTCATGAAGGAGAAGAACGGCAGCAGCACCGCGCCGGTGGCGAACATGTGGTGCGCCCACACCGCCACCGACAGCGCCGTGATGCCGATGGTGGCGAAGACCATGGTTTTGTAGCCGAAGAGGGGTTTGCGGCTGAACACGGGAAGGATTTCGGTGACGATGCCGAAGTAGGGGAGGGCGACGACGTAGACCTCGGGGTGGCCGAAGAACCAGAACAGGTGCTGCCAGAGGATCGGGCCGCCGTTTTCGGGG